>NZ_JARXZC010000028.1 GCF_029894335.1 Kitasatospora sp. MAP5-34
GGACTGTACTTCGATGGCCTTGCCACGCGGATCTTCACCTTCCTGGATCAACAAGATCCATTGTCAGGTGTGTCCACATCGCGGGGGTCACCTCAATGATGAATCCCAGGTCAGTCCTCTGACCTGGGGTTTCTTGTCTGGCTGGCCTTGGAATTCGGGCTAATCGGGCACTGGTGGTCTACGCATCGAAATGTGCCTGTCTGGGAACGTGCGCAGGGTGGCAGTGCATGCCAGCCGGTGAACGATGTCGGTAAGCCGTGTGCGCGAGAAGAGCCTGCACGGTTTGACGGGCGGGGGCTGGAAACGGAGCCCTTATAGGCTACCGCGCCAGTCCCCGACCCTACTCAAAGAGCCGGTGCAAGCCCCGGCCAACCGTTCATACTCGGGCAAACACCCGGCACTGGTCCCGAGCGCTGTCGGCCGGAGACTGCCCACTCCCTTCCTTGTGCCGGCCGGCCGGCACAAGGAAGGGAGTGGCAGAGCGAGCCGTTTTCACGAACACAACTGCGAGACGGCGATATCTGTCACATCCTGAGTCATTTCGTCAAAACCGCTCAAGACTTCCCGCAGAGCCGACGGAAGAGCCATGGCACCGATCGGGATGTCCGGCGGAGAGAGAAGGACCTCTCCGGATTCACGACAGGCGTCCATCGTGGCCACGAAGTCATCCCCTGAGCGAATGAACTCCAGCGAGATGTCGACGGGGTCCTCGGTATCGTCGATCCGGACGATCGAGATATAGGCACTCAGCAGAGAACCGGCCGTGGACCGCGACTCCGCCCGGGTCTTCAGCTCCGGCTCCCGGACGGCAAGCTCGTCGGCGATGCGCGCCCGGATTCCCTCAAGATGGGAAAGTACCGTCGGGGTGATGTCGATCTCGGTCATTTGATATCCTTCAGAAACTTCACAAAAGCCGCCAGGAGCTCTGCGGTCAATGGGTGCTCTACGGTTTCGGCTGTCGCCCTTGACGCTATCCAGCCCTCCATTTCAGCCGGATCCCGGGGCTTGATCGACACATGTCCGTTCCTGGAGTACGCTTTGACGTTGCCGTCAGCGTTGCCGTCAAGACAACCAGAAGCCCTGCCGAAGAACCGCGGCAGGGCTTCTGACTAAACGCACTCACTATTAGATCATTGACCACGATTGGCGGCGGATGCACACTTTTTATATCCGGTCATGAACTGCGACATCTCGTCGGCGAGAAACCATCAGCGGACTGCCAGAAGAAGTTGAGTCGCTGATTCGATGCCTACCCCACGGAATGCACCAGAGCCCGCTACTTCTTCGAGATCATCGAAATCCCACCCGATGCAAGGGAGAATATCCGGGCAAGCGACTTCCGAACATCCGGGTCTCGATCGAGTCGCTCCAGCGATTCAAACCTCGCCGGATCAATATCGATGGTGGCAATTCCGCCAGTATCCCCGCCACCCACGGTCGAGAACAGCAGGAGGCATCGGTAGGCCCGCACAGCCCCTCCTCGCTCCTCGCGCATCAGCGACTGGAGGACGACGAATTCTTCTTTGACCTGACTGCGGAGTGCGTCCACGGAGGTCCACCGAGTCGCCCAGCCTCGATCCTCCGCCTCCAACTGCATCTCGAGCAGCGTATCGAAACTGATCTGACACACACGGAAGTCGGGGTCAGTCGAATGAATCATAGGCATCAGAGCACTACTCCCCGCCGTAGACGTCGATACGGATTTGCGTGTTCGGGTCGATGCGACCGTCGTCGATCCTTGTTTGGATTTCGTCCCAGCGGTGATGACCTCCAAGAATCGTGCCGTCACGTGAGACGAGAATTCCTTCTCCCGGTGCGGCCTTGTTGACCCCGTCCAGAAGTTCCTTGTCGCTCAGGTACTCGTGGTACCACTGCGACGCTGGATCCCGAGTCTTCTGCCCCTCTGTGTATTTACCGAGATCGCCAGCCTTCTCGTAACGTGTCGAGATCTCCGGGCATGGCCCAGAATTGTGAACGAGTACCGGCGTGGCGCCAGCGAGTACATAGTACGTGTGGAGGTCGCTGATAGTCAGGTTGTACATGTTGGCTGCGCCTGGAACGACCAGTACTGAATGAATCGTGGCGCTTCCGCCACCGGTGGTGGCGAGGTCGTGTCCAGGGGTGAGGCCAACGGCTGGGGCCCAGCTCTTCAGGGTGTCGTCCCAGAAGGGGTGATTCGCTGTCGTGTGGATGAGCGAGAGTCGACCGTCCGATGTCATGACGGTGAGGTCGACAAGGTCGTTGTCATGGTTCAGATGGAGAGCCGTTACCAGGCGTCCGCCGACCATTTTCCCAGTTTCAGGGTCAGCTGATTCGACATCATCGCCGATCTTGACATCGGCTATCTGTTTGGTGGATCCGTCCTCCAGGAGGACACGGGTGCTGCCTTCGAAACTATTCCCTCCGCACAGGCTTGGCGCTATCGCATAACGCTTCACCGCGTCCGGAGTATCGTCCTGTTCTATGAATTTCCAGTAAGGATCTTTTATCGGCTTTTCGCCAAATCGACCCCCGGAATGCTCTTCACTGTCAGGGTGCTCGCCTCCCCCTACCAAAAGGGCAACCGCATCGACTGCGGTTCCCCAGAGAATAGCAATCTGGATGGATTCGGAGCTTGTGCAGATTCCCTTTGTCGAGGCGCAGACGTCATTGGCCAACGAGTACTGCGCGGTGGGGGTCAGTTCCGGGTCATACTTATCGACGTGATGTGCGCGCTTTGCCCAGTAATCCTCGACGAACTTGTCCGGGTTGGAGAAGTCTGCCGGCAGGACGAGATTGGTGTCGACATGTGTCGTGCCGTCCGATGGAAGGTTGTCGTCGCTGCCACCTGGCGCGACGCCTCCGGCTTTGTTGTCGGTGGGGCAGTCGGCCTGGTCGCCGCCGCAGTTGAGCTTCAGGCCGGTGGGGTCGGAGGCGTTGACGGGGTTGTTGTTGCTGTAGGCGTAGCCGTTCCACTGCTGGGGGTCGGCGGCGTCGAGGAGGGGGTCGGGGTTGAGGAAGCGGCCGGTGGTGGGCTGGTATTCGCGGGCGCCGAGGTTGGTGAGGCCGGTGGTGTCGTCCTTGGTACCGCCGACGAAGCCCTTGTCGCCTGCCCAAGCGCTGGGTGCGGGCTGGGTGCCGCGGGGGTTGCCGAAGGGGTCGGTGGGGCGGCGAGTTTCGGCGAGGGTGGTGAGGTTGACGGCGAGGCTGTTGGTGCCGTGATGGTCGGAAAGTTGGACGACGAGTCCGGCGGTGCCGACGCGGACGTCGGTCATGCCGTTGGGCATGGGGTAGTAGCGGGTGCCCGTGAGGGTGGGGGGTTTGGCGGTGGTGTCGTAGGTGAGTTCGTCGCTGCCGAGGTTGACGGTGGTCTTGCCGGGGTCGTGGCGGATGAGCTGGTTGCCGTCGGCGTCGTAGATGTAGGTCGTGCCCGGGGACTGACCGGTCTTTGCGACGGAGGCGAGCTTGTCCTCGCCGTCCCAGGTGAGGTTGACGGTGCCGCTGGTGTCGGTGACCGACGTGGTGTTGCCCGCCTCGTCGAACTGCGAGGTGCTGACGGTGGGCGTACCTGTGCCGACCGTGGTACTGGCGCTCAGGAGCGCGTGCGGACCGCCGGTGCCGCCACCGGTGTTGGCGGCTTTGGTGGGAGTGTTGGGGGTGGTGGAGAAGGTCTGGGTGGTGGTGGTGTCCTTGGTGGAGTCACCGCCGGGGTTGTGCTGAACGAGGGTGCGGCGGTTGCCGGTCAGGTCGTAGGTGTAGTCCTGCCAGTAGGGGCTTCCGCCGCCGACGGTGGTCTTCAGCGGTGCCTGGACGCCACTGGTGGGGGTGGTGTTGGTGCAGGCGCCCAGGGAGCGGACCTTGTGCTGGAGCGGGTCGGGGCTGGTGATGCCGCCGGTGTCGCTCCAGGCGGTGGTGAGGCGGCCGAGGCTGTCGTAGCTGAAGCACTGCCGGTCTGTCGCGGCGGGGGTGTTGTCGGGGATGCCGGTGATCGAGGTGAGCTGTCCGGCGGGGTTGTAGGTGTAGTTGGTGATCTGGGCCTGGCCGTTCTGGGACGTCTGCTTGTCGACGTAGTCAGCCGTAGCCTGCCCGGTGGACTGGTCGTAGACGGTGGTGGCGACGACCTGGGTGGCCCAGGGGTTGACCGTGGTGCGCTGCGGGCGGCCGAAGGCGTCGTACGCCGTGTTCAGGTCGTAGGTGACCTTGCCCACGGTCTTGGTCAGGAGGCCGTACGCGTCGTAGGAGTTGCCGACGGTCTCGGCGGGGAGTCCGCCGATTCCGGGGAGGGCGGTGGTGTTGAGGTTTCCGGTGACCCTGTCGTAGGTACCGCTGGTGGTGTAGATGAACGGGGTGGCCTGGCCGACCTCGGAGCCGGGGATGCTGACCGTGCCGCCGGTGGGGCGGTAGGCGTCGTCGTAGCCGTTGACGGTGGTGCTGTACGCCGGGCCGGACGCGCCGTTCGTGTAACGGGTGGAGGAGGCGGGCCGGCCCTTGCCACCGGTGACGCTGTCGTAGGTCCAGGCCGCCTGCTGGTTGGCCGAGCTGGCACTGCCGGTGTACTCGCCGGTCTTACGGCCGATCAGGTCGTAGGTGTAGACGAGCGTCTTGTTGCGGGCGTCGGTGACGGAGTTGAGGTTTCCGGCGGCGTCGTAGGTCTGGGCGGTGGTGCCGGTGTCGGGGTCGGTGGCGGTGTTCTGCCGGCCGAGGAGGTCGTAACCGTAACTCCAGGCGTTCCCGGCCGCGTCGGTGCGGGTGCTGGGCTTTCCGTCGGGGGTGTAGGTGTAGCGGGTGACGGTGGCGTCGGCCGGGTTCCCGGTCGGGGTCAGCTTGTTGTACTGCCACAGCTCGGCGGTGTGCCCGCGGGAGTCGGTGACCGTGGTGGTGGGCCATCCGCCGCTGGGCGGGGTGACGTCGGTGCGGTCGGCACCGGGGTATGCGGTGGTGGTGGTCCACTGTGTGGTACCGAGCGAGACGAAGCTCGACGTGGTGGTGCGCCCCCGGCCGTCGAACGTGTTCAAGGTCTGGGAGGGGATCTGGTTGTCGCCGGCCGCTGGTGTGCTGTTGGGGACGACCAGGGTGCCGTTGGGCCCCGAGTCCGCGTTGTACCAGGGGGCGTTGGTCTTGTAGACGCGTCCCTGGGAGTCGCGGAAGGAGTCGGAGATCAGGCGCCCGGTGATGCCCTTGACCGCCGTGTTCGTCTGGACCTGGCGGACGCGGCCGAGGCCGTCCATGATCTGGACGCTGTTGGTGTAGGTCGGGCTGGTGGTCTGGTCGACCTTGAGGCTGGCGGTGGTCACGGCCGCGGGCAGCGCCCGGCCGCTGTCAAGGGTGTACGTGAAGGTCCGGTTCGGGTTCTGGCTGGTGGTCCGCCCGGCCTGCCAGACGGAGACCGGTCGCCCGAGGGCGTCGTACGCCTCCGTGGTGACCTTGCTGTTGGGGTCCTTGACCGTCAGTGCGGTGCTGCGGCGCACGTCGAACGTGGTCGTGGTGTCCCACGTGGTGGTGGGCGCTCCCGGAACCGGTGCCGAGACCGTGACGGTCGCGGGCAGTTCACCGGCCGCCGCCGGGGCGTAGCTGGAGCTCGTGGTCGCCCCGCCCAGATGCTGGGCATCGGTGCTGGTCAGGGCCGTTGCGGTCAGCAGTCGGCCGTAGGAGTCGAAGCTGGCACTGTTCTTCGGTGTGTAGTGCGCTTTGCCCGAACCGTCGTAGGAGTCCAGGACCTGTGATCCGGTGGCGTTCGCCACCGTTCCGGCCTGTCCCCAGGGCAGGGTGTCGTACAGGATCTCACCGTCGGAGACCGTGTTCGCCTGGGCGGGAGTAGCCGTGCAGGCGTTGTTGCCGCTGACGACGGTGGTGCGGTCGACGAGGTCGGTGCGCTGCGGATCGGGTCCGGTGGCGTAGCCGGTGCGGGTGCACAGGTCGGGCAGGCCGTCGGCCTGGTCGAGGACCGTGCTGGGGCGGTTGTTGTGGTCCGGGTCCGTGCTGGTGGTCTTGGTGGTGGTGCGCCAGGTGGTGTCGGTCTTGAGGGACCGGGTGGTGGTGACCATGCTGGTACCGGCGTAGCGGGCCACGACCGGTACGGGGATGGTGGTGCTGCCGGTCATGGTGTGGGTGGCGGTGGTGACGGGGTTGGTGGTGCGGTTGACGGTGGTGGCGACGATCTTGAGCTTGCTGGAGTCGCTCTCGTCCTGGGCGTAGGTGTCGGTCTGGACGGCTTGGCCGGAGAGCCAGTCGTCGTCGGTGACGGTTTCGCCGAGGGCGTCGGTGAACTGGGAGGTGCGGTCGGTACCGGTGGTCTTGTCGCCGTTCATGCCCTGCAGGTAGGTGGTGGTGCTGCGGCCCTTGGGGCCGTCGGTGCCGCTTCCGGTGATGGTGGTGACGGTGGCGTAGCCGCGGAAGTCGCCCCAGGTACGGGAGTTGGCGTCGGTGTACTCGCTGTCGTCGCGGTGCCAGCCGGGGTTGGTGTAGGTGTAGGCGGTCTGCTGGGGGGTGTATCCGCCGCCGTTGATGGTGGTGGGGTCGTCGGTGGTGAGGGAGGCGACGGTGTAGTGGTTGAACCAGTCAAGGATGGGGTCGGAGCCGGCGATGGCGCCTGGTGGTGTCCACTTCACGGGGAAGCAGGACATGTTGTTGTTGTCCTCGGCGGTGGGCATCACGTTCTTGAGGCGTGAGCAGCCGGGGAGGTTGTAGTCGGCGGTGAGGACGGCGCCGGTCTCGTTGTGGATGACATGGATGCGGGGCCGGTTGATGTCGGGGAAGGTGGCGCCGTTGGCGGAGGTGGCGACGCCGTCGACGCGGTTGGGCAGCATCTGGTACTCGAAGCTGACCGGCGGCAGCTGGATGTTGGGTGTAGCTGTTTTGCCGGTGCGCACGATGGAATCCAGCCACAGGGTGCGCTGGCTGGTGCTGTCACCGGGCGGGGGAAACGACTGGGACAGCGCGTAGGAGTCGACGTCGTTCCAGGCGTTGTTGGAGCGGACCGCCGTGGTGATGGACGTTAGTTTCTTGGTGCTGAAGAAGGTCGGCCCGTAGTGGGCGCAGGGAGTAGTGGTGGTAGCGGGGTCCGGGCACTCCTGGTCGACAGGGACGTCGGGCCAGTACGAGGAGTTGTCGGTGCTGCGCAGGGCGGCCGCGCAGCTGAAGTTCTTGTCGGTGCCGGTGTCGGTGGTGCAGCGCTCGGCGTCGGCTGTGAACGTGATGCGGGCGGCGGGCTGGAGCGTTCCGCCCGCCTTGAGCTGCTCGTCCTGGCGCTGGCCGTAGGCGATCTGGTGGAGGAGGTTGGCGCGGGTGTAGGCGGTGGTGGTGCCGGTGCCGTTGTTCTGGCCGCCGCCGCGCGCGTAGTAGCCGGTCTCCGGGTTGTAGGTGTAGGTGGTGAGGTTGCCGTGCGGGTCGACGATGTAGTCCAGGGCCCAGCGCGATGCCATCTGGCACCAGGACGCCGCACCCTGGCCGGCGTCGTAGCAGGGGTCGCCGCTCGTGGGTGAGTAGACGGGGACGGTGGAGACGGACTGGCTGGCCGTGCCAATGGTCTGCATGGTGCCGTCGGCCTTGGGGAGGTAGTTCGCCCCGAAGTAGTAGATGATGCCGGCGCTGTCGGTGACCTTGACGTACTCGCCGTTGTTGGCACCGTTGTTGGCACCGGTCAGGAACTCGACCTTGGTGCCGTCGTCACCCTTGATACGCCAGACACCGGAGGCGTCGTCGTGGACCAACGAGCCCGAGTGCGAACCGAACGACATGGTGGCGTTCTCGCCCGCCCAGCACCGGTCGCCGGAGCCATCGATGCCGTGCTTGTCGCAGGTCTGGTAGGTCCGTTCGATGAAACCGGGGTTGTAGTCCCACCCATCGCCGATCCATGACGACTGGGCGTTCGTCGCCGACGTCTTCCCGTCCACCGAGGAGGAGTCGTAGGCCAGCGACACACCGGGGACGCTCCCGCCCAGAGTGGGAGGCACCTGGATGCCGTAGCTGTAGGTAAGACCGCCGCTTGAGCTACCTGCGGTCCACCCCGAGGACGGGTTCAGGCTGGAGGCCTTGTAGTCGCCGCCGCCGCCGGAGGACGTGGTCGTCGCGCCGAGCAGCATGGGCGCGGATGCCGCTTGGACGGCCTGCGGTGAGGCCATCGTCGAGCGCCCGGTTGCAGCGGTGCTTGCACTGGTGGGGACGGTGATGTCGGCGATCACCCGTTTGGTGGCCGCGTCGACGTGGGTGGCGACCAGGGTCTGCACGGTGCACGCCGGAATCCGGGGCGTGGTCAGCGCACAGGCCGGCAAAGTCACCAGATGGCCCCGCTGGGAAAAGGTCCCGCCGGTGGCGGCGTCCAGCGCCTTCGGGTCGAGGGCGATCTGCGCGGGACCGCCCTTCGTGTCAGCGGTGGGGCTGAACTGGAGCAGCAGGCCGTCGATTCCAGCGGCTTGTGCCGCCTTGGAATCGGACTGCTTGACCGTCAGCTTTCCGCCCAGTGAGGACTTTTGCGGACCAAATGCTGCCGGTGCCAGCCAAACGGGGAGGTCTCCGGCGTGCGCCGGTGACTCCGGCCCCGCTGCTGACAGATCTGCTGTGCCGGTCGCCGCGACAACCGGCTTGCGTGATGGTGCGGATACGGCGGACCGCGTGGAATGGCGTGGCGTCACCGCTGCCCCGTGACCCACCGCCACGACGGCCACCGACGGGGTCTGGGACAGCGGAGTATTGGGCGGAGACCACAACTGCTCCGGGTCGACGGCTGCGGCTGCGAGGCCGACGGGCCCGAGCAAGGACGTCAAGATCGCCAGGGTGGCCACCACCGCGGCGCGGGAGCGAACACCTCTGGCACGTATGGGTGAAACAGGACGGGTAGCGCGATCAGGCACCAAGAACCCCCCGGGTTGACGGAAACGCAAGAAACCCGTCCGACAGACAGCCGGACGGGTCGCTGGGATTCTAGGGCTGGTTTAACTCGAAAGAAAGGACTTTTTAAGAATCCTTGGCTGGTGATGCATGTCACGCAGTGTAGGAATCCAGGCATTCTCCACAACTCGGACGCTGTCGCGGTAAATGCCTTTCCGGACCAACCATTTGTTCTGTCAGCATGCGTCTGGACTCTGCTTTCTTACCGTTCATCAGCACGCACTCTGGGGGATCTTCGCATGCCTGCACGGCCGTACATATCCGGTCATAGACGCTGCCGTACACGACTCCGTCTGGCTGCGGCCGTCGTTGTCCTCGGCCTGGCGGCCTCCCTGAACACCCCGCTCGCGTTCGCCGATGACGTGCCGAGCGCGGAGACCATCGCGGCGCAGGACGCCGCCCACGCCGGCGAGCTTCCGCCTCCCACCGCCGTCCAGCAGGCCATCGCTACCGCGAAGTCGACCGGCACCAAGGTCGCCATCGACTCGCTCGCCACCGAGTACAGCGAGACCTACGCGACGACCGACGGGCACGTGTCGCAGACCCTGCACCCGGACCAGCAGCGGATCAAGAAGAACGGCGCGTGGGCCGCCCTCGACGCGACGCTGGTGGCGAACCCGGACGGTTCCTACTCCCCCGCGCAGCTCCGAGCGGACTCGCCCTCTCCAACGGCGGCAGCGACCAACTCGCCACACTGACCGGACCGAACGGCCAGCAACTCGGACTGACCTCGCCGTTCCCGCTGCCGGCCCCGACGGCCAGCGGTAACTCGCTGCTCTACGACGTGGCGCCCGACACCACGTTGAAGGTCACCGCCACGAAGTTCGGCGGCCTGTCGACCGTCATCATCCTGAAGACCGCTGCCGCCGCCGCGAATCCCGCCCTGAAGAAGCTTCACTTCGGTACGACCACCAACGGTGTCACCGTCAAGGCGGACGCGGCCAACAACATCACTGCCGCAGCGGCAGACGGAACGACGCTGTGGCACGCGCCCGCGCCGCAGATGTGGGACAGCACCCCTTCCACCACGTCGCCGGTCCAGGCGCAGGCACGCTCGGCACCGCGCACGGCCAAGGCCGCTGCGAAGTCCTCGCGGCTCTCGAGGTCCTCCGCAGCCGACTCCGGCAGCAGCCCGCACGCCGAAAGCACCGCCGACGGCCCCGGTACCGGCGCCCGCGTCGCCGTCATGCCCGTCCAGACGGACGCCACCGGCATCAACCTGAGCACCGACCAGGACATCCTCAGCAAGGGCACCGGGCCCTGGTTCATCGACCCGGCCTGGATCGCCGACTCACGCGGCGTCAACCTCTGGAACTGGGTGCAGTCCGCGCACCCTGACGAGAACAACGACAACCGGCAGGGCGATGCCGACAGCGACCACCCGGGCATCGGCACCTGCGGAACCTCCTACCCGAACGGCGGCAGCTGCTCAACCCAGTCGACGTACCACACCTACTACCGTTTCGACCTGTCCGGCCTCGGCGGAGCCGTCATCAACTCGGCCACCCTGAACCTGCAGGAGTACGTCTCCGCCGACTGGTCGTGCGACACCACCTACGGCATCGATGCCTACCGCACCGACTCCGTCGCCAACGGCACCACCTGGTCGAACGAACCCACCTGGCGTGAGTCCCAGGGGACCGACAACGTGGGCGGCTCGGGCGCCACCGGCTCTGCCTGTCACGACAACGTGCCGTTCCAGTTCAACGTCACCGGCGCGGTCTCCTCACAGGCCGGGGGCTCGGTCACCTTCGGCCTCCGTGCCGACGACGAGTCGAACCCCTACGCCTTCAAACGCCTCACCTACCAGCCCAGCCTGAGCATCCAGTACGACAGGTACCCTGCGGTCCCCACCGGCCTGCACACCGGTCCGATCACACCCAGGACCCTGTCCAACCCCGACATCGAGTCCTGCGGCAACGGCCCGGTCTCCAGCTACGGGTGGATCACCAGCGACAGCGTCCAACTGCAGTCCACCCTCACCTCGCCCGGCCCGAACGTGCTGAACGAGTGGGTGAACATCTGGGACAACACCAACGGCGGAAAGCAGGTCACCACCGGCTGGAGCGGCACGGTCCCCAGCGGGGGTACGGCGAGCTACCAGCTCCCCGCCAAATCGCTCCAGAACGGCCACGTCTACGGCTGGGAGGCCTTCGCCAACGACGGCATCCTCTTCAGCCCGAAAACCGGGGTCTGCCACTTCAGCGTCGACCTGTCCGCACCCACCCTCACGGTCCGCCCCACGATAGATGTCACGACCGGTCAGCTCCCGCCGTCCGGGAACGGCCAGACCACCAACGTCCCCGTCGGCGGCACCGGCTACCTCCCCGTCACCGCCGACGACCCGGCTCCCGGCGCGGGTCTCGTGTCCTCCGGGCTCGCCTACCTGCGCTGGACCTACGACCCGCACCCGGCCGCCAACGTGGGATGGGTGACCCCGAACAACTCCAAGTGGGTCACCCCCGCCGGACTGATGGTCAGTCCGAAACACTGGGGCACCAACGTCGTCTACATCCAGGCCGAGGACAACGCCGGCAACATCAGCCAGCCGTACCCGTACTCCTTCTACGTCCCCTGGACACCCTCACCCCTTGCCTATGGCGACGTTTCCGGCGACGGCCACCCCGACATCCTCGCGGCCGACCCCAACACGGGCGACCTCCTCGACTACGGCCAGGGCATCACCTTCACCGCGCCCAGGACCGGCGTCCCCACCGCCGGCGGATCCACGCTACCCGGCCTCCAGGTGGCGGCCCCCGCCGCGAACGCGCCCGACAGCGGACACACCTGGAAGGACTACCACCTCACCCACCGCGGCTCGGTCTCACCACAGAACCAGCTGGACGACCTCTTCGCCCACATCGACCCCACCCCCTCGGCACCGGCCGGCGGCGACGCCCTCTGGAACCTGACCAACAGCACCCAGACACCCGGCACGTTCTACGGCGGTGCCAGCAGCGCCAGCCAGCTCTTCCGGCCCACCTGCGCCAACACCACCGCCAACCCGCATCCCGAGTGCCTGGACTACGGCAGCGTCGACAGTTGGTCGACCGTCAGCCAGATCACGCCCATCGGTTCGAGCAACGCCAAGCTGACCCCCACCGACAAGCCGGGGGACGCGACGGGCGTCCTCGCCGTCGAGAAGGGCAACCTCTGGTACTACCCGGCCGGTAACGGTGCCGCGGCCAACTCGAGCGGCAACCTCACGTTCTTCGGTCAGCCGGTCGAACTGGCCAAGGGCGGCTGGGACAACTTCGACCTCATGATCCCCGGAGACACGCTCTCCACCGGCCAACCCGCCCTCTGGGTCCGGGCCCGCAACAACGCCACCGGCGTCACGGCCGGCGACATCCTTCAGTACGCCCTCACCTTCGACAGCACCGGCTTCGTCGTGACCGGCATCACCCAGAAGCCCGCGACTCCCATCGACACGAACATCACCACGCAGAACTGGCCCGTCGTCGGCGCCGTCGGCGACCTGACCGGCGACAACATCCCCGACCTCTGGGGCACCGGGCCGACCGGCCAGATCACCACCTGGGCCGGCACCGCCACCGACCCCACCAACAAGACCAAGCTCACCGGCTTCACCCACCGGACCAACCAGTGGCTCCTCAACCCCAACACCAAAGCCAACGACACCACCGGCAACAGCTCAGGCAACCCGGTGACCCCCGTCGGCGGAACCACGGCCTGGAGCCCCGACGCACCGGCCGGAACAGCCGTCACAGGCTCCGCCGCCCTCACCGGCACCGGCATCCTCGCCGCCACCGGACCAGCCCTCAACACCACCACCAGCTACAGCGTCAGTGCCTGGGCCAAGCTCGACAACAAGAACACCTGGCAGACCTTCGTGTCCCAAGCCGGCACCACCATGGGCAACTTCTACCTCCAGTACAACAAGACCCTGGACGCCTGGACCTTCCTCACCACCGCCTCCGACAAGGCCGGCGCCGCCCAGTACATCGCCCACAGCGACCCCAAGACGCTGCCCGTCACTCCAGGGCAGTGGACCCACCTGACCGGCACCTACGACCTCAGCTACGACAGCAACAACATCGCCACCGGCACCGTCACCCTCTACGTCAACGGTCAGTTCGCAGGCTCGGCAGGCGTCTCCAACCCCACCGCCAACACCTGGGCCGCCACCGGACCACTGACCATCGGCGGCGTCCAGACCACCGGCGGAGCCGTCAACAACCAGACCACCGGCCACATCGCCGACGTCCGCGTCTACCCCTACACCCTCACCAAGGACCAGGTCACCACCATCTACAACAACGAGTGACCCCACCGGCGCAGCCGTAACACCGGCCACAGACACACGCTCAACCAGCCAACATCCAGGGGACGATACCCATAGAAAAAGGACGCTGCTGGCAGTTCTGAGCCCTGGCATTCTGCCGGGACTGTCCGAAAACCTGACACTCCCATTCTGCCCCGTTGGAGCTTCCCAGCGGGGCAGAATGCTGTGCGGAGGGAGGTTCCTGGACGACCCCACCGACACCCCGGTGGCAGCTCGCGTGCCCGGAATGCCTGGTGGGGGTGTTCGCCAGCTTGGGGAACCGGGTTGTGGCTACTCTCCAGTAGAGGGAAGCCTTTGGGTGGGCGGCGAGGAGGGCCCTGATGGGCGCACGGGGTGCGAGAGAGGCCCTGTTCTGAGAAGCCGTCAGCCGCTAGGGGTGTCCAAGGGGTGACCGGACACCTTCGGACGATCCGACATAGTCCGTCACAGTAGTCGCCGCGTCCAAGGCGCCATGCTGTGACGGAGGTTTGAAAGCGCTTCTGATCTGCGCGAACGTTGGATTCAGCGGCACGCGACGGCAGGGGCCATCATGACAGCCCGTTAGGATGATTGTCCGATTTGCGGACTTTTAATCCGTAGGTTCAGGGTTCGAGCCCCTGGCGGCCCACCAGATCAACTCTCGCGTGACGAAGGGCGTTCTCCCCTGTGGGGAGGACGCCCTTCGTCACGTTCGGCTCTGCGGCCGGGACTCGGGTGAGTCGACAGGATGCGGGCCGTATTGCTGCGCGAACGGTGGTCACGAAGACCCCACCGGGGTGAGACGTAGACGGCTCGCCCCCCTTGCTTGCGCATGAGGGGCGAGCCGTCCGGATGGTGTGCTGGTGTCAGGTCACTGGTTCTGGAAGATCGTGCTGACCTGCTCCTTGGAGAGCGTGTACGGGTAGGTGGCGACACCGGCGATGTTGCCGGTGGTCTGGTTGCTGATGGCGCCGGTCGTGGTCCTGGCCCCGCCGATCGTCAGCGAGCCGGGAGCACTCCAAGTGGTGGTGGGGACGTTGGCGGTCCCGACCGCGACTCCGTTGACGTAGAGGGTGAGGAGGCCGTTACCGATGCCGACGCCGGGGTCGTAGGTGCCGACCAGGTGCGTCCACTGTGTGCTCAGTTTGCTGGAGTCGCTGTGGGCGATGTACTGGGCCGCGCCGGTGCTGTCGGACGCGGTGGTGAGGAAGGCCCAGGCGTTCAGGCCCTTGTTGTACTGGAGGTAGAAGCCGCCCATGTTGGCGCCGGACTGGGAGACGAAGGTCTGGTACGAGTTGAAGTTGTCGACCTTGACCCAGGCGCTGACGCTGAAGGTGCTGCCGGTGTTGAAGGCGGCGTTGCCGGTGGGAAGGATGCCACCGTCGAGGCGGGCGGAGCCGGGGAGGGCGGTGCCGGTGACCGGGGCCGTGCTCCACGAGACGTTGCCGGTGGGGTTGACCGGGCTGGCGTGGCCCGCGTCGTCCGTCGGGGTCGAGCCGCTGAGCAGCCACTGGTTCGTGCGCCTGGTGAAGCCGGTGACCGGGCCACGGACGGGCTTGTTGTTGGAGTCGAATCCGGTGACTGCGGCGACACCGCCCCAGGTGGTGATCTGGTTGGTGCCTGCGGCCCGGGCCCAGAGGTCGGGCACGTTGTCGCCGGTCAGGTCGCCGTCGGAGCCGATGAGCGGCCAGTTCTGGGGCGTCATGCCGCTGCCGATGCGGGTCGTCGGCGACTGGGTGATACCGGTGACGACGGTGTTGCCGGCGTCGAAGTTGAGCGCGAACTGGAGGATGTCACCGGATGCGACGGTACTGCCGTTGCCCTTGTTGGCCCGGACCCAGAGCGCGGGGTGGCCGGTTGCCAGCGTGTCGCCGGGGATCATCAGGTCGTAGTCGTTCCAGCCGCCTTTGGCGAGCTCGACCGGGGCGCCGAACTTCACAGGATTGCCGCTGGCGTTGGGCGGGGTGGAGCCGCTGCCCGCCGGGTAGTACCAGAGGTTGTCCTGCTGGACCACGAGGATGCCGGTGGCGTCTCCGCTCTTGTCACTCGGCGAGAGCTGCGACTTGCCGGACCCGATGGGTGTGATCTGCCGGATGGTGGCCCAGCTGTCGATGTCGCCGTAGTCGTCGCACTGCTTCGGAGCGGCTGCTGTGGCGGCACAGTCGGGGCGGTAGAGCTGGGTGGGACCGGCGGAACCGCCGTAGAAGGTACCAGGGACGTCAGGGTTGTTGTCGATGTACCAGAGCGCGCCGCCGCCACCGCTGGGGGCTGCGGGAGTCGGGTCGATATGGGCGAACAGACCGTCGACCGGGTTCTCGGGCGAGGTCGAACCCCGGTGGGAGATGCGGTAGTCCTTCCAGGTGTGTCCGGTGCCGGGCGCGTTGGCGGCGCAGGCGGCGAACCGCAGACTGACCTGTGCGGAGCAACTGGGGGCAGGGCCACCGGCGCTGGGGGCGTTGAAGGTGATGGCCTGGTTGTAGTCGAGGAGGTCGCCGGTGTTGACGTCGGGAGCGAGGACGTCGGGGTGCCCGTCACCGGTGACATCGCCGTAGGCGAGTGGGGTCGGGACCCACGGAACCCAGAAGGTATACGGGATTTCCTGGGTCTGGTTCCCCGCGCGGTCCTTGGCCTGGACGTAGACGGTGTTGGTGCCCCAGTGGGCCGCCTTCACCGGGATCCCGGTGGTCGCGATGCTGACCGGCTTCCCGGAGGCGCCGGACACGTAGTCAGGCGCGACCCAGCCCCAGTTAGCAGCCGGGTTCGGGGCGTAGCTCACGCGAATGGCCGCCACGCCGGAGGCGAGCAGACCGGCGCCGGGGGCGGTGTCGGTGACGGAGAAGGGGATGTACCCGACCTGGCCCGCGCTGATACCGGTCACCTGACCGTTGCCACTCGGGGGGAGCTGGGGATAGGTGCCCCCGACCGTGACCTTGTCGGACGTCTTGTTGACGCCGGGGAGGTGGACGGTGGGCGGGGAGTTGTCCACGGCGAAGTGGCAGACTGCGGTCTTGGCGCTGTAGGCGATGCCGTCGTTGGCGAAGGCCTCCCAGCCGTAGAAGTGGCCGTCCTGGAGGTAGTTGGCGGGTAGCTGGTAGCTTGCCACGCTGCCGTTGGAGACGAGGCTGCTCCAGCCGCTCTTGTCCGGAGAGGTCGGCACGGCGTTGTCCCAGATGTGCGCCCAGATGTTCAGCTGGCCCTGGGCGTCGGAGTTGACGGTGGCCTGGAGTTGGGTGCTGTTGCCGGTGATCCAGCTGTAGCCGGACGGCGAACGTTCGTCACAGGACTCGTCCGTGGTGACCGTGTTGTTGACACTGACGAGCCGGGGCTCCACGGGGCCGGTGTGCGGCACGCTCGGAACCTTGGGGTACCGGTCGTAGGTGACCACGAGGGTGGGGCTGGCGTTGAAGTACTTGAGGGCGTTCTGGTTGCTCTCGCTGCCCCGGATGCCGATGTCCATGATGTTCCAGGACTGGGCTGCGGCGCTGGTCATTGCGTTGGTGACGTTCAGCGGCACGGGGACGTTGCCGTAGCAGCCCGTCTGCCCGGCGGCACCGGCCTGCGCGCTGGACTGGAAGGTGCCGCCGTCCGGCTGGTTGCCCCAGTAGGTGTTGTCGTCGATCCCGCTGAAGACGTATGCGCTGACGGTGTCGTTCCCCCCGCAGTCCCAGCTGGCGGTCGAGTACTCGTTGATGGTCAGAGTGGCGTTGTTGATGAGGGCGCCGTGCCACG
This sequence comes from Kitasatospora sp. MAP5-34, assembly GCF_029894335.1. Classification (GTDB taxonomy): domain Bacteria; phylum Actinomycetota; class Actinomycetes; order Streptomycetales; family Streptomycetaceae; genus Kitasatospora. Next base: position 16,859 of record NZ_JARXZC010000028.1, read on the forward strand.
CCTGGACGTTGAACTGGTAGTAGACCCGTTCGGCCACCTGAGGGATGCAGCTGTCGCCTGCCGCGCCGTAGTCGCCGCACAGCCCGACGCCCAGGTGGTTGGTGTCGATATTCGGGGTGTTGCCGTTGTGGTGGGTGTCGGGGCCGTCGTCGGAACGGACCCAGGCCCAGTTCTGCAGGCTGGGGGTGTCGCTGAGCCAGCTCGGGTCGATGTAGACGGGGTACCTGGTCCCCGGGTCGGTCAGGATGGCCTGACTCGGGACGAGGTCGACCGCGTTGTTGTCGGCGGTCGTCGGCATGGCGGCGACCTTGGCGTTGGCCCCGGGGCCGCTGGTGCTGCTGACGGCGTCGGGTGCCGGGGGCGGGGTGGCACTCCGGTTGGCCGTCGAGCGCGGAGTCCGGGCGGGGGCCCCGGCCGGTGCCGCCGCCGGTGCCTCGGCGGCGTTGCTCGAATCCCACATGATCGGCGTGGGGGCGGAGAACACCCGCTTGCCGGTCCTGTCATCGAGAGCGCTGATGTTGCCCTTACTGTCGGCGCTGAGCTTCACGCCCTTGGCGGTGGTGGCCCAGTGCAGGGTCTTGAACGCCGGATTGGCCGCTGCAGCAGCGTTTTTGACGATGAGTACGGTGGAGAATCCGCCGCCCTTCGTCGCGGTGACCTTGAGGTCGACGCCTGGTGCTACGTTCGGGTAGAGGGCGCCGTTCCCGCTCGTCGTGGGCTTGGGCAGTGCGAACGGCGCGGCGATGGCGATCTGCTGACCGTTGGAGCCGGTCATGGTGGCCAGCGGGCCCGAGCCGCCACCCGACAGGGTGAGGTCGGAGGACGCGGCCTTCGGCGAGAGGGTGCCGTCGGCGTTGGCCGCGAGCGTCGCGTCGAGCCCTGCCCAGACGCCGTTTCGCTTCACGCGCTGGGCCTCGACCTGCCGACTCTCCTGGAGGTGGCCGGCCGGAGTTGCGACGGTTTCGGAGTACTCCGTGGTCAGGGAGGGGACAGGGATGTTCCGGCCGCTGGACTTGGCCTGTGCGATGGCCTTGTCGACCTCGGAGGCCGGCGGCAGGGTGGCGTGAGCCGCGTCGCGTGCGGCGATCGTGGCAGCGGTGGGGCTGCTGTCGGCGTGGGCGGCAACAGGCGTGGCCAGGGCTGCCGTCAGGCCGAGGAAGGCGACGGCAGCGGCCAGTCGGGGCGGACCGGGCCGCCGACGAAACGAGCGAGATGGTGAAGACATGTCAGGGAGCCCCCGGAGTTGTACGCATGAGCGGTGTTGCAGCACGAGCGAAACGCATGCTTACAGACGTGGTTGCCGCCGCCGAAACGCTTTGGAGGGCCTGTGTCCGGCTTGTGGGGGTTAGGTAGCTTCTCTGGTTAATGTGACATAAATCACTAGATAAAGTGTTGATAAATATCCTAGGTATGTATGGAAAACAGCCCCTAGAGTCCGAGCGGCCCGATGTGACGAATTCCTCGGGCGAGCAGCTGTTGCTTCATCAGCCCGGGGGTTATTGGTGCAAGTTCGAACGTCCCATCCATTCCTGCCATTTCGTCAGCGAAGTATGCGTTCGCGTACGGCGATGGTTGGCGTCCTGGCGGTCCTGACGGCGCTGGTCAGTCCGGTGGGGTTCGCCGCAGCGGCGGTCGACCCGGATCAGCTGTGGTCCCCTCCCGGTACGCCGCTCCCTGCGACCCGGTCGATCGCCGTCAAGAAGGCGGTGCGGGGGACAGTGGTGAAGCCGCACTACGCGGTGCCCGGCGCGGCGGCGGCGCCCGCTCCCAAGCCGGTCGCGGAGGCCGGCGGCACTGTCGATCTCGGCAAGGCCGGCCCGGGGTCTCCCGCGCATGCCGGAAATCTTCCGGTGTGGATTTCCCCGGCGGCCGGAACCGGTCCGAAACGCTCGGCGTTGAACGGTGAATTGACAGTACGTCAGTCTTCCTCCAGGGCCGCGAAGGCGGCCGGCGTGAACGGTCTGCTGTTCCAGCTCACCCCTACCGCCGGTACGGCCGGTGGCTCGGCGCAGGTGGCGTTCGACGCCAAGGCGCTGGATGACGCGACCGGTGGGGTGTTCTCCCAGCGTGGCCGCCTCGTCTCCATGCCGGCCTGTGCGCTGACCATGCCTCAGCTGGCGGCCTGCACCACCCCGACTCCGGTCGCCACGCACTCCGACCCGGCCACCGGCCGGGTGGTCGCCGATGTCACGGTGCCCAGCGGGGCGGCGGTCGCGGCGGTCGGCCGCTCCTCGATGGCCTCGCCCCGGGCGGTTCAGGCGGCCTCGGCGCCGCTGGTGCTGGCGCTGACGAGTACAGCGTCCGGCGGCGGCGGGGACTACACGGCGTCGAGTCTCAACCCGTCCTCGGGCTGGGCGGCCGGCAGCGCCGGTGGCGGCATGTCCTACGGCTACGACATCCAGCTGCCCGCCTCCGTAGGGGGCAGTACCCCCGGTGTGGCGCTCTCGTACAGCTCCTCCTCCGTCGACGGCAAGACCTCGGCGACCAACGCGCAGGCGTCCTGGATCGGTGACGGCTGGGACTACAACCCCGGGTTCATCGAGCGGACCTACCAGTCCTGCGACAAGCACGGCATCCCGGGCTCCGGCGACGAGTGCTGGGCGGGGGACAACGCGACGCTGTCACTCGGATCGCACTCCGGACAGCTGGTCCGGGACGACGTCAGTCATGCCTGGCATCTCAAGAGCGACGACGGCACCAAGATCGAGTTCCTCGCCGGCGCCAACAACGGTGTCAACAACGGCGAGTACGTGAAGGTCACCGACACCTCCGGCACGGTCTACTTCTTCGGGGCGAACTACCTCCCGAAGGCCGACGGCACCATGCAGACCATGGGGACGGCCAGCCAGTCCGTCTCCAACGTCCCGGTGTACTCGCCCAACACGACCGACCCCTGTTACAACGCGGCCCAGGGCGCGGCGTCCTGGTGCCAGATGGCCTCCCGCTGGGCGCTCGACTACGTCATCGACCCGCACGGCAACCTGAGTAGCTACACCTACAAGCCGGAACAGGGCAACTACGCCCGCGGTGGCGGCCAGAACAACGGCAACGGCGCGCTCACCCCGTACACCCGCGCCAACCTGCTGTACCAGATCTCCTACGGTCAGCGGCAGGACGAGCAGCTCGCGGCCGGCGGCGCCCTCCAGCCCGCCGCCCATGTCACCTTCGGCACCGACGAGCGCTGCATAGCCGACAAGACCTTCAGCTGTGACCCGTCGCTGCGTGCCGCCAACGCCTGGCGCTGGTACGACGTCCCCGTCGACCAGGAGTGCCCGGCGAGCGGAACCTGTACCAACTACAGCCCGACGTACTTCACCACCAGGCGTCTGACGAAGATCTCCACCCAGGTCCGCGCCAACAACGCGTGGGCCGACGTCGACTCCTACGTGCTCTCGCAGTCCTTCCCGCCGCCCGGTGACGGCAGCAGCCAGCGCGCCCTCTGGCTCGACCAGATCCAGCGCACCGGTATGACCGCGGCGACGACCGTCCCGCTCCCGCCGGTGAGTTTCGTCCCCGTGATGCTCCCCAACCGGGTCGACGGCATCACCACCGCCACCAACGGCGCCGGCTTCCCCGACATCAACCGGCCGCGTATCCAGCAGATCCGCAACGAGACCGGCGCGATCCTCAACATCGACTACAACCTCCCCGGCTGCTCGCGTCTGAAGAACGTGATGCCCGCCGCCGAGGACAACAACCAGATGTCCTGCTTCCCGGTGAAGTGGACCCCGCCCGGCGCGATCGTGGACTCCGACCCGATCGTGGACTGGTTCAACCACTACACGGTCCACTCCATCGCGCTCAACGACCCGACCACGGTCTCCGGTCTCCAGATCACGCAGCAGACCGCCTACGCGTACGGCAAGCCCGCCTGGCACCACGACGACAGCGAGTACACCGACAGCAAGACCCGTACCTGGAGCGACTTCCGGGGCTACAGCAGCGTCACGACCGTGACCGGCAACGGCGCGGACGGGCCGATGAGCCAGACCGTCACCACGTACCTCCAGGGCATGGACGGGGACAGGACGACGGGCGCGGACCGCTCGGTGACTGTCCCGGACGCCCTCGGTGAGAAGGTCACCGACGACGACTGGCTCGCCGGGGAGGTACTGCAGACCGACACCTACGACCAGGCCGACGGCACGATCACCGCGACGATCACCAACCGCACCACCAGCCCCGTCACCACAGCCACCCACGCCCGGACCGGCGACACCACCCTCGCGGTGCCGCTCGTCGCGCGTTACGCCGGTACCACCACGGCCACCACGACCCGCTCCCTGAAGGCCGACAAGACCTGGCGCACCACGACCAGGACCACGCAGTCGGACTCCACCCACAACAACCGGCAGACCACCTCGCTCGAACAGGCCGACGGCCTACCCGACCTGTGCAACATCACCGGCTACGCCACCGGGCCCGACCCGCAGCGCACGGATCTGGTGGACCACGTCACGGCCGTCAGCGGCTCCTCGCCGTGCACGGCGACGGCGACGTCCGCCAACACGGTCTCGGACAGCCAGATCCTGTACGACAACCAGCCGTTCGGCCAGGCGGCGAGCACGGCGGACGCGACGAGTTCGCAGCTGCTTGACTCCTACGACGGCTCGGGCAAGCCGCACTACATCCCGCAGCACAGCGCCGGCTTCGACAAGTACGGCCGGACCACGTCCACCACGGTCCTGACCAACACGGACCGCCAGCACCCGGGCGGTGCGACGACCAGGACCACCTACACCCCGGCTGCCGCCGGTGAGCAACCCGCCACGGTCACGGTCTCCGCTCCGATTCCCGGGTCGAGCACCACCGCGACCTGGGACACCGTCAGCACCTACGACGTGCGTCGCGGTGTGGCACTGACGGTCACCGACCCGAACCTGAAGACCGTCTCGGAGGCGTACGACGCCCTGGGTCGCCTCACCTCGGTCTGGAGCGCTGGCCGGACGACGGCGCAGAGCCCGAACCGGACCTTCGCGTACACCCTCGACCTGAACCGGGCTCTGCCCGGGTACGTGACCAGCCGAAGCCTGGTCGCCGACCCCGACCCGCTCTACACCACCAGCGTCCAGATCTCCGACGGCCTCGGCCGGCCCCGGCAGGGCCAGGCGAACACGGCGTTCTCGGGAATCACCGGCCGGCTGATCTCCGACACCTTCTACGACTCCCACGGCCGCGCCTTCAAGACCAACGCGCCCTGGTACAACGCCGACGCCGGTCCCGGCGGCACCCTGGTGGTGCCCAACACGACGCCCCAGGCGACTGACGACCAGATCCCCGCCCAGACCGTCAGCACCTTCGACGGCCAGAGCCGCGCTCTCAGCTCGACGTTCGTGTCGATGGGCGTTCCGCAGTGGAGCACCTTCACCGCCTACCCGGGCGCCGACCGGACCGATGTCACCCCGCCCAGTGGCGCCTGGCCCACCAGCACCGTCACCGACGCCCGTGGCCGTACGACCGAGCTGTGGCAGTACAGCAAGCCGACCCCGACCGGGAATCCGGCCGACGCCACCGTCACCCGGTACACCTACCAGCCCGACGGCAAGCCCGACACCCGGGTGGACGCCGCCGGTAACACCTGGAGCTACGGCTACGACCTGCTCGGCCGCCAGACCTCGGCGACCGACCCCGACACCGGTACCACTCTTCAGACCTACGACAACGCCGGGAACCTCGCCACCACGACGGACGCCCGTAGCAAGACGCTCGCGTACACCTACGACCTGATCGGCCGTAAGATCGGCGAGTACGCCGGTTCCGTCAGCCCGGCCAACCAGCTCGCCGGCTGGGCCTACGACACGGTGGCCAAGGGGCACCCCAGCTCCTCCACCCGGTACGTCGGCGGTGCCTCGGGCTCGACCTACACCACCGCCGTCACGAAGTACGACAACTCGTACCGCGCCACCAGTAGCACCGTCACGATCCCCGGCTCGGAGATCGGCCAGACCGGCTCGTTCTCGTACACCACGAGCTCCGGCTACGACAGGTTCACGGGGAATCTCAACTACACCCTTCTCCCCGCTGTCGGCGGCCTGCCCGCCGAGACGGCCAGCAACACCTACGACGCGTACGGCCTGCTGATCCAGACGGCGGGCAAGGTCACCTACGACCTGAACACCGGCTACGACGCCTTCGGCCGCCCGCAGCGGACCACGGTCAACCCCTGGGGCAAGCAGGTTGTCTCCAGCACCGTCTACGACCAGGCCACCGGACAGGTCCTGCACGACTACGTCGACAAGCAGACCGCGCAGACCGGCCAGACCCAGATCACCAACTACACCTACAACCCCGCCGGTCAGCTCACCTCCATCACCGGCATCCCGGACAACACCCCGTCCGCCACCGACCGGCAGTGCTTCACCTACGACAGTCTCGGCCGCCTCTCCACGGCATGGACCGACACCGGCACCGTCAGCACGCCCGATCCGGCGCAGCACATGGTCATGTCCCAGGGGGCCTGTACCAACAGCACCCCCACCTCCGGTGTAGTCGCACCGTCCAAGACCACCGTCGGTGGTGGCAGCCCGTACTGGCAGGACTACCAGTACGACGTCACCGGCAACCGCAAGACCCTCGTCCAGCACAACCCCGGCGGTGACACCAGCAAGGACGTCACCACCACCCAGACCTTCCCGACCACCCCGAACACGAAGACCACAGCCCGCAACACCGGTGGTGGCACCGGCGGTCCGCACGCGCTGCTGAGCGCCAGCACCGTGGTCGGCGCGGGTACGCCCACCGTCAGTACCTCGCAGTTCGACGAGGCGGGCAACACCACGTCGGTCACCGACACCAGCGGCACCGTCAACCTCACCTGGGACGGCGAGGACAAGCTCGCCTCCGTCGCGAAGACCGGTCAGTCCCCGGGCACGACCTACATCTACGACGCCGACGGCAACCAGCTCATCCGCCACGACCCCGGCAAGACCACCGTCAACCTGGGCAGCGACGAACTCACCTACGACACCAACGCCAAGACGCCGCCCATCGGCACCCGCTACTACGCGATGCCCAACGGCATCACCGACGTCCGGGTCGGTGGCGGCGGGCTGGTCGCCCAGATCGCCGACCACCAGGGCACCGACAGCCTCTCGATCGACCTCACCACCTCCGCCGAGTCCCGCCGGCCCACCGACCCGTTCGGCAACCCTCGCGGCACGCAGCCGACGCCCGGCTCCTGGGTGGGTGACAAGGGCTTCGTCGGCGGCACCAAGGACGACACGACCGGCCTCACCAACCTCGGCGCGCGCGAGTACGACCCTGTCCACGGACGGTTCCTCAATCCGGACCCGCTGTTGGACGCGACCAACCCCCAGCAGTGGAACGGGTACGCCTACAGCGACAACAGCCCGATCAGCAAGAGCGACCCGTCCGGCATGATGGCCGAGGCGAACCAGGGTGGTGGCGACAACGGGACCGTGGTCGCCACGGACGACGGTGTCATCATCGTCGACCCCACCACCGGTGACCGTACCGACGACGGCCCCGGTAACGGCGGCCACGGTGGTGGCGGCGGCAACGGCGGCGGTGGCGGCGCCAAGACGAAGAAGTGCGGCGGCTGGCTCAGCGGCGGCGGCTTCAGCTGCCACGTGAGCAACGGTGTCCACCGCACGCAGCACTTCGTGACCCAGAACCCGGTCGTCAAGATCATCGCGACCACGGTCACCTATGGCGTCACATTCACCAGCTGCTGGGGCGCGGCCACCGCCGGCGCGAGCGTCAGCGGCGGAGCGACCCTCGTCGCGGCGGGCATCGGCTGCGGTGCGCTGGCCGGCGCGGCAAGCTCCCTGGTCGACAACGCATTGACCGAGGGCGCGGACCATTCCTTTACGGGCCAGCTCAAGGACGTCGCCGCCGGAGCAGTCATCGGAGGGGCCACCGTCGGCGCCGGTGAAGTCGCGCAGGGTGCCGCAGCGAGCATCTCAAGTGGGGTCGGCAAGAACCTCTTGAATGCCGTCGGAGACCTTCTCGGCGGCGGAGGTGGCGGCGGGTGCCGACTGAACAGCTTCCTCACAGGCACTCTTGTCCAGCTCGCGAATGGTCAGGCGAAGCCGATCGACCAGCTCGCCGAAGGCGACCAGGTCCTCGCGACCGACCCTCAGACCGGCACCACCACCGCCGAACCGATCACCCAGACCATCGTCACCCCCGACGACAAGGACTTCACCGACCTCACCCTCACCACCCACCTGTCCACCGGCGGGACAGGTCGGCCGCAGTCCATCACCTCCACAGCCCACCACCCGTACTGGGACGCCACCACCCACCGCTGGACCGAAGCCGCCGGCCTGAAGGTCGGCGACGAACTCGCGCTGGCTGATGGCACCACTGCGGTCATCACCAGCTCGCACAGCTACACCACTGTCCCGACGGCGGCCTACAACCTGACCGTCGCGGACCTCCACACGTACTATGTACTCGCGGGTACCACGCCGGTCCTCGTGCACAACGCTGGGTGCGATCCGTATCAGATTCCACTTGATGAGAACGGGCTACCGGTCGGCGGCCACACGTCGGGAACTGCCAGGCCGCCGTGGACCGGTGGGACGCCGAATTCCGTCTACACCCGAACTGGGAAGGACGGCACGCCGGTTCAGAACACCATCTTCGATGGGAACGGCGATGCCGCCGGGCACTTCGATTTCAAGGATCACGGAACCGGAGGGCCGCACGGACACGTGATCGACCCGCCTGGGACGCCCGGTGGCGGACATGGTAGCAAAGCACCCCACATTCCGGCAGCGGATCTTCCGCCCGGCTGGAATCCGAACCCATAGGCCGCTGCGGAAGGGAATCAAGATGACCATTGTGCGCCTTTCCGAGAGTAATTCTAAGGCGTTCCTTGAAAGGTTCATGGGGTTCGAAGACGGAGTGCTCACAGGAATTCGTCTGCACTTGCCGAGAGTTCCCATGGCCGACCGGACCGTAACCTTCGATATCCAGGCGATGGACGTGACGGCCAACAAGGAATGGCGCCTCGTCCGAGTCACGGTCGGAGGCGTCCACGAATATCAGTTCCGCTCCAGTAGGCAGTACTCGTACTCGGTGCTGTCGGACGGCCTGAACCTGGAGTGCACACCCGAGCAGTGCGTTCTGGATCTCGATCCGGGGCCGGATGAGTGGTCGCCGGACCAGGTGGCACAGCAAGGGGAGTACTCAAAGCAGTACGCCATCGGACTCTGGTGTGAATACGAGGTGCTCGGCGGCCCGTTCATCTGAGTCCATCGGTGATCCGTGCTAGCGGGCGTTGCCTGCGGAAGCTGAAACCTGTCGTTTGACGGGTTCACCGGTCCAGATTCACCCGGACCGCTGAGCCCGTCGTATGGCTTCCTTGCGGGAGTTCTGCCGGAGGATCGAGTCGCATTCGGACCCTTCGCAGTGTCCGTGTGAACTGCAGTAGCCGCTGAGATTTGGCGCGGGTCGGGCCCTTGAAGGCCTGGCCCGCGCCATTGCTGTCCGTTGGCCGGGCTGTGAATGCGTGAGTGTCGTGGTGTCAGAACCTGAACCAGGTCGCGCGGGCGGGGATGTCCGTCGAGCGGGTGGTGGCCAGTTGGGCGACCTTGTCGGGGGGCAGTGGTTGCGCCCAGACCTGGACGTCGGCGATCGAGCCGTCCCAGAGGTCGGCCCAGTGGGACTTGTACCGTGCTCGGCCGATCTCGATCGGGCCGGTGGTCGACAGGATGCCCGGCGCCGGGGTGGTCTGCGCGAGCGCTCCGTCGACGTACAGGGCGATCGTCCTGGCCTTGGCGTCGTACACACCGGTCAGTGTCGTCCACCGGCCGGTGGTGGCCGGGCCGGTGGACAGGGCCATGATGCTCTTGCCGGTTGCTGCGGCCGTCTGCACCTTGAACACCCACTTGTTGTGGGTGGCGCTCGAGGAGTCGTCCCGGCCCAGGTAGAGGGAGAAGAACTTGTCGCTGCCCTGGGAGACGGCGGCCTTGGGCTCCGCCGTAGCGCTGTTGTCGACCATGGCGGACACGGTGAAGCTGGTGCTGGTGTCGATGACGGTCGAGTTGACCTCGGCGTAGCCCTCGGAGGCGGCGTGCAGGGTCAGGGCCGGTCCGCTGTGGCCGTCGACGGAGCCGACCTGGGTGGCGGTGCCGAGCCGTACGTCGCTGTTGCCTGTGGGCGGCGCGGTCGACGGCACGGTCGACGGCGAGGCGGACGCTGCGGCGGATGGTGTGGCGGACGGCGCTGTGGAGCCCGCACCCGCCGGGACCGACGCCGCCGACAGGCGGTCGGCCGACGGCTTCTTGCCGCCGGGGCCCTGTACGGCCACCGCGACGACCACGATGCCGGCCACCGCGAGGGCACTCAGCACGCCGATGCCGACGCGTATCAGCCGCTTCCTGCGGGCTTCCGTTGCGTTGGCTTCGGCCAGCGCAGCCCAGTCCGGACCGATTTCGGTCGTCCCGGGCTGGTAACCGGGCTGGTAACCCGGTGCGCCCCAGGTGCTGTTGCCGCCCCAGCCGCCGCTGCCGTTCTGGCCGCCGCCCACACTTGCCACTCTTCCCCCAGCGCTCTCCGTCGGCCGAACTCTAGGCGACCTCGGGGGATCGGTGACCACCAGGGTGCCCGGCCGTCAGGCGGCCTGGAGGCGGCCCTCGTACGCCGGCGTGGTGGGCCGGACGGGCAGGGCGCGGGGTGCGGGGCCGACGTAGTGGGCGGAGGGCCGGATCAGGCGCCCGGTGCGCTTCTGTTCGAGGATGTGGGCGGACCAGCCGGCCGTCCGGGCGCAGGCGAACATGGCGGTGAAGAGGGTGGGCGGGATCTGGGCGAAGTCCAGCACGATCGCGGCCCAGAACTCGACGTTGGTGGCCAGGACCCGGTCCGGTCGGCGTTGGCGCAGGGCGGCCAGGGCGGCCTGTTCGAGTGCGGCGGCCACCTCGAAGCGGTCCGCGCCCAGCTGTTCGGCGGTTCTTCGCAGGACCCGGGCGCGGGGGTCCTCGGCGCGGTACACGCGGTGTCCGAAGCCCATCAGGCGTTCGCCCCGGTCGAGGAGGCGGCGTACGTAGCCTTCGGCGTCCCCGGTCCGTTCGACCTCTTCGACCATGTGCAGTACCCGGGAGGGCGCGCCGCCGTGCAGGGGGCCGGACATCGCGCCGACCGCGCCGGACAGGCAGGCCGCCACGTCGGCGCCGGTGCTGGCGATGACCCGGGCGGTGAAGGTCGAGGCGTTCAGGCCGTGTTCGGCGGCGGAGGTCCAGTAGGCGTCGACGGCCTGTGCGTGGCGCGGGTCGACCTCGCCGCGCCAGCGGAGCAGGAATCGTTCGGCGGTGGTGGCGGCGGTGTCCACCTCCCACTCCGGGACGATCGGTACGCCCAGGCCACGGGCCGACTGGGCGACGAAGGACAGGGTGGCGGCGGCGGCCCGCTCGACGTCCTCGCGGGCTTGGTCATCGCTGATGTCGTGCAACGGCCGCAGCCCCCAGGCGGGGGCGAGGGCGGCCAGCGCGCTCTGGGTGTCCACCCGTACGTCCCCGAAGCGCATGGGCAGGGGCAGCGGCTCGTGCGGGCCGAGCCCCGGGCCGGGCCGGCCGTCGACCAGCAGGCCCCAGACCTCCTCGAACGGGAGGTGGCCGACGAGGTCCTCGATGCTGACGCCTCGGTAGCGCAGCGCACCGCCCTCCTGGTCGGGTTCGGCGATCTCGGTTTCGAAGGCGACGACTCCTTCGAGACCCGGAATGAAGTCGGACACGAGGTAACTCCTCCGAGTTGAGGCGCTTTCCGGCTGGGTGCTCTACGGTGCGCGGGTGTATCGGGAGCGGCGGGCACTCCTCCTCCCGGACGGGGTGGAGGAGTGCCCGCGTGCGTCAGCGAACTGCGGTGACTGCGACGCCCGTCAGCGGCCCGCCGATACGGTCTGCTTCTTCTCGGCGGCAGCCGCTCCGGTGGAGAGCTTCGCCTTCACCGGCGCAGCGGCGGCGGCCGGTGCGGCCTGAGCTGCGGCGGCGGCCCGACGCCTCAGGTAGAGGTTGTTCAGGACCAGCGCGGACGCGGTGAAGAGGGCGCCGACGATCTGCATCGCGGCCGGGATGACGCCGGTCAGCGCCGAGATGGTGAACGCGGTGACCGGGACGACGTCCATGAACAGCACGCCGTTGAGCGGGCCGAGGTTCTTGTTGCCGATGTTCCAGGCGAGCACGCCGACGAATCCGGCCACGATGCTCATGTAGGCGAGCTCGGGGAGGATGGTGACGATGGCGCTGCCGGTCGGGACGGGCTCGCCGCCGACCGCCAGGATCACCGCGGTGATCACGACGGCGCTGGCCAGGCCGAGCCCGGTGGTGATGGTCGTGTACTTGATCGGGGACCACTTCGGGAAGTAGGTGGCACCGGAGGTGTAGATCACCCAGCACAGGGCGGCGAAGAGCAGCAGCGCGTCGGCGCCGAAGTTCTGCGGCTGGTTGACCAGGGAGGACAGGTCACCCTTCGTCACGACGAGCAGGATGCCGACGAAGGACAGCCCGATGAAGGCGAACGACCACTTGGGCGGAACGACCTTGCGCAGCACCCAGTTGACGAGGAAGCCCATCATCGGCATGGTCGCCATCATGATCGAGGCGATCAGCGCGCCCTGCTTGCCGATCAGGTCCTGGCCGTAGAAGACCAGGAACTGGAAGCCGGCGAAGCCGGCCGTGCCGAACAGCCAGGCCAGACCGACCCGCTCACCCTTGAGGTTGAGAGCGGAGCGGCCCTCGCGGAAGAACAGCACGGCCAGGAAGATCAGCCCGGCGATGCCGTAGCGCATGCAGGTGAAGGTGAAGGGGTCGATGTGCTTGAGCGTGACATCCATGATGGGGAACATCGCGCCCCATGAAAGGGTGGCCGTGAGGCACAGCAGTACCCCTCGGACGTAGTTCTTCTGGTCGTTCATAACTCTCCTGTCGGACTGTTCTGACTGTTCTGACTGTTCGGGCTGTCAGGACGGGTGGTGGTGGAACCGGTCATCGAGCTCCGGCCAACTGCTTGGCGGACTCGGCCTCTTGCGAGATCAGGGGAAGGACGGTCTCCAGCAGCACTCCGGCCCGCACCTTGCCCGTGGGGCTGTACGGGACGGCCGGGATGGAGACCACGTGGGTGGGCAGGTTCGGGGCCATCCGGGCGCAGGTGGCGCGGATGGCCCGCTCGCCGCTCTCCTCGCGCTCGGGGGAGATCGGGCTGAAGGCCACGATCAGCGCGTCGCCCAGGTCGGGACGGCTGACCCGCAGCACGGCGGTCTCGCGGACGCACGGCAGGCCGGTCAGGTCGTCCTCGAGGGCGAAGATGTTGACGTCGAGGGCGCGGCCGCCCTCGGCCGTGGAGACGCCGTCGTTGCGCGCGCTGAGCTCGAGCCGGCCGCCCTCGTCGATCACGCCGCTGTCACCGGTGAGCAGGTACCGCTGGGTGCGGCCGCCGTGGTCGAGGACCAGGAAGTCGGGCTCCGAGGTCGCGTAGCTGTCCATCAACTGGTAGCTGGCGATGGCGATCCGGCCGAGCCGCCCCTTGGGCAGCGGACGGTTCTCCGGGTCGAGCGCGACCAGGGTGTTGCCCGGCATCGGCCGGCCGGAGCGGGCGGGGGCGACGTGCAGCTCCTCCGGTCCGATCATGGTGTTGAGGCCGGTCTCGGTGGTGCCGTAGTACAGGTGCAGTACGGGCCCGAGGCGGTCCCAGGTGGTGTTGATGACCCAGCGGTTGAGGTGCCGGCCGCCGGAGAGCAGGAAGCGCAGCCGGGAGGTCTTGTGCAGGTGCTCCGAAGCCGGGTGCGAGATCAGGCGGTTGAGCACCGGCGGGACCATCAGCGTGGTGGAGACGCCCTCGTCCAGGATCAGCCGGGCCATCTCGGCCGCGTCCTCGTACGGGCTGAGCACCACGGTGCCGCCCAGGGAGAGGAAGATCCGCGCCCAGCCCGGGCCCGAGGAGTGGTAGAGCGGGACGGTGACCAGGTGGACGTCGTCCTCGTCGAAGGAGAACTGGTCCACCAGGTCGGAGAGCCGGCGCGCCTCGAACGAGGTCTTGCGCACCACCAGCTTGGGGATGCCGCTGGTGCCGGAGGTGAAGGAGAACGCGGTGAAGGGCTGCTCGACCGGCTCCACGTAGGCCGGCTCGAAGGCGGCCAGCTCGTCGTAGGTGACCGTGCCCGGCGGGGTCGGCGCGCCGGGGGCGTCGAAGTCGCCCTCCTGCGGGCCCGCCAGGTGGATGCTCAGGATGTCGCGGTCGCCCGGCCAGCCGGTCGCCTCCAGCAGCGGGCGGCGCAGCGGGGTGGTGATGATCACGGTGGGCTGGAGCTGCTCCAGCGTCCCGATGGTCGCCTCGGGGGTGTTGGTGTAGTCCAGACCTATGCAGGGCACGCCGAGCGTGGCGCAGGCTGCGGTGACGACGACCAACTCCCAGCTGTTGCAGGAGATGAAGGCGGCCCGAGCCGGTCTCACCTCCGGCAGGTGCTGGGCCAGACCGGAAGCCACCCGGCTCACCTGCTCGGCCAGTTGGGCCCAGCTCAGTCTGACGTCGCGGTCGACGATCGCGGTGTGGTCGGGGCGCCGGGCGGCGTGCCTACGGATGTCATCGAGCTTGATCACGGGTTCTACTCCAGTCCGGCGGTGCTGAGTTGGGCGGTCTGCGGTTGGTACAGCGTGTAGATCTCGCTGCCGCTCGTGCGGAGGGCGTTGAGTTCGTCGAGGGTGCGGTCGCACATCCGCTCGCCGGGAACGGTGATGGGGATCCCGGGCGGGTAGGCGATGATGAAGTGGTCTGCGGTGCCCTGGGTCAGGGCCGCGGAAGCCGTTCGGTAGGTGCGCTGGATGGTGCGCAGGGCATCGAGCAGACGGAGCATGGTGGCCTCGTCGACGCCGATGTGGACGTGGAAGAGCACCGCGCTGCCGCTCTCACGGGCGACGTACAGGCCGTAGTCGTCGAAGAGCAGCCGGCGGAAGTCGGCGGTGGTGACCCCGAGGCCCGCGATGTCGACGAGGACCCGGGTCGGGTCGTCGGCCACCAGCAGCGACGGGTCGGTCAGGTGGTTCTTGGGGCCGAGCAGGCGGTACGCCGAGAGCCGGGGATCGGTCTCGATCTCGGTGCTCAACGTCCGGGCCAGGAAGAGCGAGCGGTCCAGCAGGGCCTCCCCCTCGGTTTCGGCCTGCGCCCGTGCCAGGTCCAGGCTGGCCAGGACGGGGAAGCTCGGGGAGGTGGTGTGGTGCTGGAAGAGCGCCTGAGCGGTCCGCTCCTGGGTCTCCCGGTCGCCCACCAGGTGCAGGTAGGAGCCCTGTCGCAGGGCTGACATGGACTTGTGCGCGGAGTGCGTCACCGCGACGGTCATCGGCAGGTGCGGGTCGGTCAGCTTCAGCTCCCGCACGGCGTGCAGCGCGGTGAGCGGCCGCAGAGTGGGGTGGAACCGGTGGATCGCCCCCCAGGCCTCGTCCACCAGGACCGAGACGGTCGGGTGGATCTCGGCCATCGCGCGGAACAGGGTCGGCAGGTCGTACCGGACGCCGTCGTACGAGACGGCCGAGAGTACGACGGTGTCGTACGGCCGCCCGGACGCCGCCGCCTTGGCGAACGCGTCGAGCAGGCACGGCAGGTCGGCGAAGGTCCGGGGGCAGTCGTCGCAGCAGCGGCGCATCCGGGTGTAGTCCACGTCGACGGCGAGCGACCCGAGGGCGAAGTGCACCGACTGGTGGCAGCTGCGGTCGGCCAGCACCCGGCTGCCGGGACGGGTCAGCGCCGCCAGCGCGACCCGGTTGGCCGTGCTGGTGCCTGCCGAGAGGAACAGCGTCATGTCGGCGCCGAAGGTCTCGGCGGCGAGCCGCTGGGCGTCGCGGAGCGGGCCCCGGGGTCGGAAGAACGAGTCGAGCATGGTGCCGCTGTAGGAGACGTCCGCCGCGAGCTGGGCCGTACCGAACAAGGCCTCGTACGCCTCGCGCGTAGGGGAGTTGCTGATCGAGCGGCCGTGGGACAGCGGCAGGGCGTGGAACGAGGCGATGTCCCGGCGGGCGACCTTCAGTACGGCGTCAGCCAGCGGCGTCGCACTGGTCCTGAGCAACTGTCTTGCAGCAGGTGACGGTTGATTGTCAGCTGCCTCGGTGGCGGTGCTGCTGGGTTGGGTCATGGGCGTGCACTCCAGTTAGGTAAACGGAGCACCCGGTAAGGGCGTGGGCTGAGTGCCACGTCTCATGAGACAAAACCAACGCGGCGGTATCAATTCAGATCGGGAATCCTGCTGGTACTTTCCGGAGTCGCGTTCCTGGTGGTGTCTCAGGGGCGCCGGAGTCGAACGTCCGATCGATGCAGGAGCCTGGGCATGCGTTTTCTCACGGGTCTCTCAGCGGGGGGTAACCGAGTTTCCAGTTGGGCGGCTCATGGTCGTGATGTGCGCGGTAGGTACACGCGGACCACCGACCGCTGGGCAGGAGTGACGTACCGGATGAGAGACCAGAATCGCCACCCGCGCCGCACCCCGTTCCGGGGTCGGTCCGTCCTGCTGATCGCCGCAGTCATGGCGCTGGCCGGCGGCACCACCACGCTGGCCGCCCAGGCGACCGCGTACAACGTGCACCCGGCGGCGGTGCAGACCCCGGCCCACGGCAGCACGCCGGCCACGGGTCAGGCGCAGTCACCCACGGCGACGCCGTCCCCCGAGTCCACCCCGACCCCGACCCCGATGCCGAGCGCCGCCGAGCCCTCCAGCACCCCGGCCCCGACTCCGTCGCCCACTCCCACCCCGACGCCGACCCTCGCTCCCAGCCCCACCCCGGCGGCGCAGCCGTCGGAGAGCGTGGTGAACCTCGGCAGCACGGGAACGGCCCCGGCGAACCCGGAGTCGGCCCGGGTCGGCGCGCTGTTCTCGAACACCGTCTCGGCCGGCAACCACTTCTGCACCGCCAGCGTGGTGCACAGCCCGACCCGGAACCTGCTGCTCACCGCCGCCCACTGCCTGAGCAGCCCCGGCGGCGCGGTGTTCGTGCCCGGTTACCGGAACGGCTCGGCCCCGTACGGCGCCTGGCAGGTCACCCAGGTGTTCAACACCACCGGCTGGAGCCAGAACGGCGACACCGACCAGGACTTCGCGTTCCTCACCGTCGCGCCGCTGAACGGCAAGCAGATCGAGGACGTGGTCGGCGCCAACCCGCTCGGCCTGGACGCGAGCTTCACCGCGACCGTCCGGCTGTACGGCTACCCGAGCAGCAGCGACGTCCCGCTGCTCTGCTCCAACGCCACCACGAAGTTCAGCAGTTACCAGCGTGAGATCGCCTGCCCGGCCTACTCGGGCGGTACCAGCGGCGGCCCGTTCATCTCCATCGACACGGGACAGGTGATCGGGATCATCGGCGGCTACCAGCAGGGCGGCGACACCGACGACATCTCCTACAGCGCCTACTTCGACCAGACGATCGGCAACCTCTACGGGACGGCCGTCAGCCAGGCGGGCTGAGGTGGTCCGGTAACTCCACCTGTACCGCTGAGCGGACTTATATGTCCGTTCAGCGGTACTTCGGCGCTGTGGCGGCGGCCGGGCCGTCACCCCCTGGCGAACGGTCGGTGAACACTGTGGCCCGGGGCCCCGGACGCCCGCTCCGGTCGTCAGGATCTGGCCTGGACCGTGCAACTCCGAAGGCACGGCCGGGTATTCGGAGGAGATCCATGCCTCGTCGCCGCATCGCGACAACAGCCGCCATCGCAGTGACCACGCTCGCCGCACTCGCCGCCACCGTCGGCCCCGCGACGGCAGCAGGGGAGGACAACGGCCTGAGCACCGCCAACCACCGGCACCGGCACGGCTCGGTGGGCTACACCGTCGGCACTCCCATGGTCGACCGGGTCAAGGGCGGACCCTGGACGCTCGCGCAGGGCGACCCGACGCTCGGCGCCTCGTACGACCGGAGCCTGCCGGTCTACTCCGGCGGCGGCACCGGGACGATCACCGTCGGCGGCGTGACGTACCCGAACCTGGCGGTGGACCCGGCCGGCTCCGGCGCCGTCCCGGCCGCCAGCGGCGTCACCGGCAGCCCGGGCCCGCTCACCGGCTACTGCTCCAGCGGCGGCGCCACCCCCGAGACCGGCACGGTGACCCGCCAGCCGAAGGGGACCACGCTGCCGATGCAGCCGTACTACTTCCCCTTCGTCACCAGCCAGGACGGCGGCGAGACGCTCGACGGGCTCTTCGACTACCGCCCCAAGGACGGTGACGAGGCGGTGGTCGCGGCCACCTCGACCGACCACGGGAAGACCTGGAAGTACCAGGGCGAGGCGCTGGAGCAGAACGCCGGCCTCTGCCCGAACGGCAACACCAACGACGACGGCCAGGGCCACGCCTTCGTGCTCACGGTGCCGGACTACGCCGGTACCGGCCACCGGGGCCAGGTGCTCTACACCCTCTCCCGACCGTCCGGTGACAACCTCGGCACCAACCTGATCGTGCACCGGCTCGCGCCGAAGGGCGGCAACCCGCTGGCGGGCCTGCCCGCGAGCGAGCCGGTCGGCCAGGGCGGCGCCACCACCGCCACCGCGCCCGTCGCCGTCCCGGCCGGGCCGGGCGGCGCGGGGGTCACCATCACCGTCGGCAGCACCGCGAACTTCGAGCAGCCCGGCCACTTCACCGTGGGCGGCGTCACCGTCGACTGCAACGACGACTCGGCCACCGCCACCACCTTCACCGGCTGCACCACCCGTACGCCGGGCGGCGCCACCATCGCGGCCGGTGACGCGGCGCGGGCCGACGCCGTGATCCCGGCGACCGCGCAGCAGACCTCCGGTCTGGTCGCGCCCGACGGCATCATCAGCACCCTCCCGCACTACCAGGGCGCGCCCCGGGGCAGTGTCGCGGTGCTCTACACCGAGAAGATCCTCAACTACTTCACGCCGACCACCACCACGGCCGCGCTCACCCTCCCGGCCGCGACCCTCCCGGTCGGCGACACCGCCGCGCTCCGGCCGGTGAACGGCACGGTCACCGTCAGCCTCGGTACGGCGGCCGGCATCGTCCAGGTCACCTGCACCGGCGCGGACGCCACCGACCTGACCGGCTGCTCCGGCGGTACGGGCGCGGTGGCCAAGGGCAGCAGCGTCGGCGCCCCCGGCGCGGCGGTGACCCCGTACGCGCAGCTGGCGAAGATCGGCGAGGGCAAGAACAAGCCCAAGTCGCTCTTCGGCAACAACGAGGACTACACCGTCGTCCGCGCCGCCTACACCTACGACGGCCTGAACTTCACCGACCTCGGCCGGGTGAACGGCCTCGCCGACCCGGCGAGCACCAGCGACAGCGTGCTGCGCTGGACCGGCTCGCGCGGCACCGTCGTCACCAACCCGGACGGCAGCTACGGCCTGTTCCTCTCCGGCGCCTACGCCTCGGACGGCGACAGCGACGCCTTCAACCAGATCTTCTACTCCTCCTCCAAGGACGGGCAGAACTGGACCGCCCCGCAGAAGCTGATCGGCACCGACTACACCTTCTCGGCCCTCGCGCAGCAGGCCGCGACCGGCGGCGCCCTCGGCGTCTCCGGCTACTATGCCGGCCGGGTCTACGACCCCACGGTGGTCCAGAACGACAACGGCAGCCTGACCATGCTCTTCGCGGGCTACTCCACGCCGAAGCCGCTGCCCGGCACCGGCGTCACCTACGGCACCGACCCGGCCGCGCAGTACACCGTGCCGGCCGCCCAGCCCGCCGAGTACCGCACCATCCTGAGCGTCACCCTGCACCCGCACTGGAGCAACTGACGCGGGCAGTCGGGGCAACCGGTCGGCCACCCGTGCCCGGCCGAGCGGTTGCCCCGTCCGACGGCGGGGCCGCGACTCGCCAAGTGGAGCAAATGGCCGGTACGGAGGTGTGGTTCGGGTGAGACTGGCAGCATGCTGGGACTTCCGGACCACATCCATGCCTTCCTCTTCGACCTCGACGGCGTGCTCACGCAGACCGCCAAGGTGCACGCCGCAGCCTGGAAGGACATGTTCGACTCCTTCCTGAGAGCCGAGGCCGAGCGCACGGACGAGGAGTTCGTCCCGTTCGACCCGGTCGCCGACTACGACACGTACGTGGACGGCAAGCCCCGGCTGGACGGCACCCGGGACTTCCTGGCCTCCCGGGATCTCGTGCTGCCCGAGGGCTCCCCGGCCGACCCGCCGGGGAGCCGCAGCGTGCAGGGGCTGAGCAGCGCGAAGAACGACACCGTGCTGAGGCTGATCCGCGAGCAGGGCGTCCAGCCGTACCCGGGGTCGGTGGAGTACCTGCACCGGCTGCGGGTGCTCGGGCTGCCGCGTGCCGTGGTCTCGTCCAGCGCCAACTGCCGGGACGTGCTGCGGGCGGCCGGTATCGACGGGCTGTTCGACGTGATCGTGGACGGTGAGGTGGCCAAACGCGACCACCTGCCGGGCAAACCCGCCCCGGACACCTACCTGGCCGCCGCACGGGCGTTGAAGACCGCGCCCGAGCACGCCGCCGTCTTCGAGGACGCGCTCGCCGGGGTCGCCTCCGGCCGGGCGGGCGGCTTCGGGACGGTGGTCGGCGTCGACCGGACGGGGCAGGCCGACGCGCTGCGCGCGCACGGCGCCGACCTGGTGGTCGCCGACCTCGCCGAGCTGATCGAGGGCGACCAGCAGGAGGCCGGCGCGTGACCGGCGAGAGCACCTTCACCATCGACCCCTGGGGGATCGGCGAACACGGCCTGGACCTCAGCGGCCAGGCCCGCGCGGAGTCCCTCTTCGCGCTCTCCAACGGCCACATCGGCCTGCGTGGCAACCTGGACGAGGGTGAGCCGCACGGCCTGCCCGGCACGTACCTGAACGGTGTCTTCGAGCTGCGCCCGCTGCCGTACGCGGAGGGCGGCTACGGGTACCCGGAGTCCGGCCAGAGCGTCATCAACGTGACCAACGGCAAGATCATCCGACTGCTGGTGGACGACGAGCCCTTCGACCTCCGGTACGGCGAACTCCGCAGCCACCAGCGGAGTCTGGACTTCCGGGACGGTCTGCTGCGGCGTGAGGCCGAGTGGACCTCGCCCGCCGGGCGGACGGTCAAGGTGGTCTCGGCCCGGCTGGTCTCGCTGACCCAGCGGGCGATCGCGGCGATCGACTACCGGGTCTCGGCGGTGGACGGTCCGGTCCGGATCGTGGTCCAGTCCGAGCTGGTCGCCAACGAGCAACTCCCCACCGGCGCCGCCGATCCGCGCGCGGCGGCCGTGCTGGAGGCGCCGTTGGTCTCCGAGGCGCACCAGGCGGGCGGGACCAAGGCGGTGCTGGTGCACCAGACCCGCTACAGCGAACTGCGGGTGGCGGCCGGGATGGACCACGCCGTCGAGGGCTCGGACGGTTTCGACGCCGTCGCGGAGAGCTCCGAGAACCAGGGGCGGATCACCGTCACCACCGTACTGAAGCCCGGCGAGGAACTACGGCTGGTCAAGTACATCGCGTACGGGTGGTCGGCGACCCGCTCGCTGCCCGCCGTCCGCGACCAGGTGGAGGCGGCGCTGACCGCCGCCCGGTACACCGGCTGGGACGGGCTGGTGGCCGAACAGCGCAAGTACCTGGCGGAGTTCTGGAAAACCAGCGACATCCGGATCGAAGGCGACGTCGAACTCCAGCAGGCCGTCCGGTTCGCCATGTTCCACGTCCTGCAGGCGGGTGCTCGCAGCGAGGAACGGGCCATCCCCGCAAAGGGGTTGACCGGCCCCGGGTACGACGGCCACAGCTTCTGGGACACCGAGGCATTCGTGCTGCCGGTGCTCACCTACTGCCTGCCCGGCGCGGTCAAGCAGGCGCTGCGCTGGCGGCACGGCACGCTGCCGATGGCCCGCGACCGGGCGGCCCAACTCGGCCTGGCGGGTGCGGTGTTCCCATGGCGGACGATCCACGGCGAGGAGTGCTCGGGGTACTGGCCGGCCGGTACCGCCGCCTTCCACATCGGCGCGGACATCGCGGCGGCCGTCGCCCGGTACGTCCGGGCGACGGCGGACGTCGAGTTCGAGCGGGAATACGGGCTCGAACTGCTGGTGGAGACCGCGCGGATGTGGCGTTCGCTGGGACACCACGACGCGGCCGGACGGTTCCGGATCGAGGGCGTCACCGGCCCGGACGAGTACAGCGCCGTCGCGGACAACAACGTGTTCACCAACCTGATGGCGCAGACCAACCTGCGGGACGCCGCCGAGGCCGCCACCCGGCACCAACAGGAGTCGGCCGCACTGGGCGTGGACACCGAGGAGGCGGCCGCCTGGCGGGACGCCGCCACCGCGATGTACATCCCGTACGACGAGAAGCTCGGCGTGCACCCGCAGGCGGACGGTTTCACCGACCACCAGGCCTGGGACTTCGACGCCACCCCGCCGGAGAATTACCCGCTGCTCCTGCACTACCCGTACTTCGACCTGTACCGGAAGCAGGTGGTCAAACAGGCCGACCTGGTGCTCGCGATGCAGTTGCGCGGCGACGCCTTCACCGACGAGCAGAAGGCCCGCAACTTCGCCTACTACGAGCGGCTGACCGTCCGGGACTCCTCGCTCTCGGCCTGCACCCAGGCGGTCATCGCGGCCGAGGTCGGCCAGCTGGAGCTGGCGTACGACTACACCGCCGAGGCCGCGCTGATGGACCTGCACGACCTGGGCGGCAACACCAGCGACGGGCTGCACATGGCCTCGCTGGCCGGCGCCTGCATCGCGCTGGTGCAGGGCTTCGGCGGGCTGCGCGATCACAGCGGGCACCTCTTCTTCCGGCCCCGGCTGCCGAGCGGGCTGGCGCGGCTCTCGTTCTCGATGCTGGTGCGGGAGAGCCTGCTGCACCTGGAGATCTCCCACGCGAGGACGACCTACTCGGTGCTCCGGGGCGGGCCGCTCCGCCTGCTGCACGAGGGCGAGGAGCTGGTGATCGCCCCCGGTGAGCCGGTCAGCCGCCCGATGGCCGTGGTGGAACCGGTCGAGCGCTGCGCGCAGCCGCCGGGGCGGGAGCCGGCCCGGCGGAAGACGCAGGCCGGGGTGCAGATCGGCAGCGGTGCGGTGGAGCACCTGCAGGCGGAGTGACCGGAACCGGGGCGATCGGTGCCATGTCCTCTGTATGTGAAGTTTTGCCACGGATGCTGTGTGAACGTCTTACTATCCTGGTTAATGATCAGCCCTGGGCAATCATGTCCGGGTAACCGTTTGGGGGGTGACCGATGGCCGAGCCGTCCATGACCTCATTCCCCACGCTCTCCGAGAGCGACCTCCGGGTCTTCCAGTGGGTCGCCGGCCACGGCGGGCTCACGCCCCAGGCGGCGGGTGAGCTCGGCATGTCGGAGAGCGACGTGCGGCGTTCGGCGGTGGTGCTGGAGCGACTTCACCTGCTGCGCCCGCTGCCCGGCGGCCCCGGCGAGGAGCCCGCGCTGGTGGCCGTCCCGCCCGAGCTCGCAGCGGCCAGCCTGCTGGCACCGGCCGAGGCCGAACTCCGCAGGCAGCTGGCCGACACCGGCCGGGTCCGGGCCGAACTGGCCCGGCTGGCACCGCTGTACGAGCAGGTCAGCTCGGCGCGGACGGTCGAACCGCTGAGCGAGGTCCTGGACCTGGACACCGTCATCGACGTGATCTACACGCTGACCGCCCGGTGCGACACCGAGGTGCTGA
The DNA here is from genome assembly GCF_029894335.1 of Kitasatospora sp. MAP5-34. Classification (GTDB taxonomy): domain Bacteria; phylum Actinomycetota; class Actinomycetes; order Streptomycetales; family Streptomycetaceae; genus Kitasatospora. Next base: position 40,420 of record NZ_JARXZC010000028.1, read on the forward strand.
CCTGCCAGCCCGGCGGCCCGAGAGCGCCCCACCTGCTGGAACAGGCCTTCACCCGGGACCTGGAGATGACGCGGCGCGGAGTCCGGATGTGCACGCTCTACCAGCACACCTCGCGCCGGCACCCGCCCACCCAGGAGTACGTCCGCCGGATCAGCGCGGCCGGAGCCGAGGTGCGGACGCTGACCGCGCTGTTCGGCCGGATGATCGCCTTCGACCGGGAGACCGTGATCATCCCGCACCACGAGGCGTACGACGGCGCGGTGGTGGTCCGGGACCCGTCCGCCGTCGCGTACCTGTGCGCGGTCTTCGACCACTCCTGGACGCTGGCCGATCCGTACGCCCCGGTCGGCCAGACGCAGGGCGACTCCGCGCTCGACGAGATCAAACAGGCCATCATCCGCTTGCTGGCGGAGGGCATGAAGGACGAGATGATCGCCCGTCGGCTCGGGATGTCGCTGCGGACCTGCCGCAAGCACATAGCGGAGAGCATGGAGACCCTCGGCGCGAGCAGCCGCTTCCAGGCGGGCTATCTGGCCCGGGCGCGGAGTGAACTCGTCGACCCGCTCTGACCACTGCGGGATGCCCGGCGTCGCGCGCCCTGCGGGAACTATGAGACCTGCCCTAAGGGCAGAGTGTTGCGCGCCTGCGGGAACTATGAGACCTGCCCTAAGGGCAGAGTGTTGCGCGCCTGCGGGAATTATGAGACCCGCCCTAAGGGCAGAGTGGTGCGCGCCTGCGGGAATTATGAGACCCGCCCTAAGGGCAGACTGTCAGCGGGAGGGCCTTGAGACGGCGGTGCTGGTGGCCGCCGCTCCAGGACAGCTCGGTCGGCGGGCAGGCCAGGCGGAAGGCGGGCCAGCGGGCGAGGAGCGCGGTCAGGGCCACGGTCAGCTCCAGCTTCGCGAGGCCGGCGCCGATGCAGTAGTGCGGACCGGCGCCGAAGCTGAGATGGCGGGGCCCGCCCGGACGGCCGAGGTCGAGCCGGTCCGGGTCCTGGTGGCTGCGCGGGTCGTGGTTGGCCGCAGCGACCGAGAGCAGCACGCTGCTGCCCGCCGGGATCACCGTCCCGCCGATTTGTACGTCCGCCAGCGCGACCCGGCGGGTGCTGAACGGCCCTGGGGTGTCCCAGCGCAGCAGCTCGTCCACGGCACGGGGCATCAGCGCGGGGTCGGCGCGCAGCCGCTCCAACTCCCCGGGGTGGTCGAGCAGGGCGAGGACGCACATGCCCAGCATCTGCACCGTGCTGTCGAACCCTGCGAGCAGGAGCATCGCGAGCAGGTCGACCAGCTCCGCCTCGGTGACCTCGCCGCTCGCCTGCCAGGCCCGGACCACGACGGAGACGACGTCCTCGCCCGGTTCGGCGAGGCGGTCGGCGATCTGGGCGCGGATGACGGCGTCGAGGCCGTCGAGGGCCCGTTCGGTGTCGCGGTAGCCGAGCAGGTCGGACACCGCGCGGTGCAGCTTCGGGACGGTTTGCTCGGGGATGCCGAAGACCTCGCAGAGCACCGCGAAGGCGAACGGTTCGGCGAAGTCGGCCATCAGCTCGACGGTTTCCGGGGTGCCCAGTGCGGCGAGCCGCGCCGTGGCCAGCTGTTCGACCCGGGGGCGGTGCGGCGCGATCCGGCCGGGGGTGAACGCCGGGGCGGCGAGCCGCCGGATCCGGGTGTGGTCCGGCGGGTCGTAGTTGACCAGGGTCATGTCCAACGCCCGGTGCGGGCGGCCGGGTTGCGGCGGGGTGCCGCGCAGTGAGAGCCGGGGGTCCAGAAACCCGGCCCGGACGTCCGCCGCGCGGGTGACCAGCCAGACCGGCCGCCCGGCGGGCGTGGTGACCCGGGCCACCGGGCAGCCCTCCCGCAGGCCGGCCAGGACGGCATCCGGGTGTGCGATGAAGTCGCCGCCGAGCGGCGAGCGGGTGTCGGTCGTGGTCATCGGGTTTCTCCCGTCGGGGGCAGGGCTCAGGGGGTAGAGCTCAGTGGGCAGGGCTCACCGGGCAGGGCTCAGGGGGCGAGCAGCAGGTCGCGTACCGCGTCGAGGGCCCGGAGTCCGGCGGCGCGGTCGGCCGGGTCGAGCCCGTCCAGTACGAGCGCGGCGGCCGGGACCTCGGTGCCGCGCAGGGCGCGGCGGTCCAGCACGGCCCGCAGGGCGGTGGCGGCCTGTCGGGCGAACAGCGACAGCAGGTCGAGCTCGCTGAGGCTGGACCGGGCCTGCGGGGACGGGTCGAGCACCTCCAGCACCCCGAGGAGCACCCCGGAGGAGTGCAGCAGCGGCGCCGCCATCAGCGAGTCGGGTACGTACTTGGTCGACTCCGCCAGATCGCGGGCGAAGCTGCCGTTCTGCGAGAGGTCGTCCACCACCATCGGCTCACCGGTGCTCGCCACCCAGCCCGCGATGCCCCGCCCGGCCGGGAAGCGGGTGCCGACCAGGAACTCCTCGCCCTGGCCGGAGACGGCCTGGAAGACCAGTTCGTCCGCCTTCTCGTCCAGCAGGAAGATCGAGCTGGCCTCGGCGCCGAAGATGGCCCGGGCGGTGTCGACCACCGACTGCAGCAGCTCTCTGGCCACCGGGTCGACCTCGGTCGGGTGGCTGGTGGTCTCGGTCATTCGGCACCCCTGTTGCTGACGGATACGTTGGAAGCGGCCTGGTAGAGCACGGACTTGAGCTGGAAGGTGGTCATCTTCGGGTACTTGGCGAGGACCCGGGCGGCGAGCCCGGCCATGTACGGCGTCGCGAAGCTGTTGCCGGTGGTGCGGATGGTGTTGCCGCCCAGCCAGGGCACGGTGACGTTCTGGCCCGGGGCGAAGAACTCCACCGGCGGCTTCGGGTTGTAGAGGTACAGCTCCGGGTCGTCCTCCTGGTGGCTGCCCACCGAGATGACCGAGGAGTACCGCCAGGGGAAGCTCTCCACCGGTGTGTTGTGGGCGGAGGCGACGATCACCGAGCGGCCGAAGAACGCCTCGTCGGCGAGGGCCCGCAGAGCGTCGGTGAACTGCGGCCGGGTGGTGGACAGGCTGAGATTGATCACGTCGAAGCGCTGCTCGACCGCCCAGCGCAGCCCCGCGAGCAGCACGTCCCCGGTGCCCGCGAACCTCTCGCCGAGCACCCGGACGCTGTACAGCTCGCAGTCCGGCGCGGTCCGGCGGATGATCCCGGCACAGGCGGTGCCGTGGCCGCAGGTGTCACCCGTCTCGGTCGGCTCGATCCGGATGCCGGCGTCGTCCTTGATCACGACGTACGAGCCGTCGACCTGGCCGACCAGCGGGTGGTCCCGTTCGACGCCGCTGTCCACGACGCAGACCCGGACGCCCCGGCCGGTGGAGCCGCCCCAGGCCCAGTCGGGGGTGATCTCCTGGCCGTCGGCCACGATGGGGATGTCGCCCGGGCTGTGGCCGCGCAGGCTCCAGCTCAGTGCGGCGCCCGGCGCGGGCGCGGTGGGAGTGGTCATCGGGGGAGTCGCTCCTCTGGTGGGTGCTGGTGGACGGGCCCTTGCTCAGCGCTGGGCCCGCTGGGCCCGGTGAGCGGCCTCGGTCAGGTCGGCGGCGCGGCGGACGCCGACCAGGTGGCCCTTGGCGGCGAAGTGCCGGCCCGCTCTGGCGGCGGCCCCGGCCGCAGCCGTCTCGTGGCCCAGGGCCAGCGCGGTGTGGGCCTCGTCCAGGGCGGCGGTGGCCTGCACCACGGGCGAGTCGGTGCGCTCGGCCTCCGCGACGGCCCGCGCCGCGAGGTCGGCCGCGCCCTGCTCGCTGCCCGCCCGCAACCGGGCGAGCGTGCCGTGCAGGTCGGCGGAGTCGGCCAGTGGCAGCTGGTCGGCGCAGTCCGCCGGGCCGGCCGGGGAGAGCAGGCCGGACAGCTCGTCGAGGTGTGCGTGGGCCCCTGCCAGGTCGCCGGAGTCCAGCAGGACGCGGGCCAGGTCGCGCGTGATGCCACCGAGCAGGCTGGTGGCGCCGAGTTCGCGGCAGGCCCGGTCCGCCTCGCGGAGCAGCCGGGTGGCCCGGGCCGGACGGTCCGCCAGGGCCTCCACCGCCGCCCGGAAGATCGGCATGAAGACCAGCGCCTCGGCGAAGCCGAGTTCGCGGCAGAGCCGGTCGGCCTCCGCCAGGCAGCGCCGGGCGCCGTCCCAGTCCTGCCGCAGTGCCAGCAGCACCGCGAGCGGGCAGTTGAGGGTGACCTGCGCGGCCCGCCGGTCGGAGCCGTGCTCGGCCAGCAGCGCGCGGCAGCGGGCCACGGCGGCGGGTACGGGCGTCGGCCCCATCCAGAGCGACACCCCGATCGCACCGAGGGCGGCGGCCCGTTCGGGCTCGGCGCCGGCCAGTACGGCCTGTTCCAACGCCCGTTCGAGCAGGGTCTCGGCGGTGCCGTGCCGGCCCAGCAGCTGCTGGTGCTGGGCCAGCCGCAGGCAGGCCCGGGCCACCCCGAGGTGGTCCTGGGCGGTCTCGAACAGCGGGAGCACCTCGCGGGCCGTCCGGGCGGCGTGCCCGAGCCCGGGGCCCGGGTCCAGCACGGCGAGGCCGAGCCTGGCGTGGGCCGCGACCACCGGGTCGTCGGTGGTGGCGACGTCCTGGAGCAGCTGCCGCCCCTCCTCGGTGCGCCCGGTGGCCAGGCGCACCTCGGCCAGCCGCCAGGCGGCCGTCAGCCAGGCGGGCTCGCCGGGCCGGGCGAGCGCGACGGCGCCGTCGAGCAGCTCCTCGGCCCAGCCCAGGTCGGCGCGGGCCAGCGCCAGCGCACCGGCGGCCGCCAGGTGACCGGCGGCGCGGCGGCGCAGGTCCTGGGTGTGCGGGTCGATCAGGCCGAGTTCGCTGCGGTAGCGGTGGGCCTTGGCGAGGTGGTTGCCGACCGAGCTGTCCGGCGCACCCCGCCCGGCGAGCAGGTCGGCGGCGCGTTCGTGCCGCTCGGCGCGGACCCGCTTGGCCATGCCCTGGTACGAGACCTCCTGCACCAGGCCGCTGCTGAAGCGGTACCCGGCGTCCCGGCCGTCCGGTTCGACCAGCCGGCGGCGGACCAGCCGGAGGAGTGCGGGCGGCAGGGTGTCCAACCCGGCCGCGTCGGGCTGCAGTTCGCCGCCCGGACGGCCCTCGGGGCCGCTGCGGGCCAGCCCGGTCAGCTCGCCCTGGCCGAACTCGCGGCCGACCACCGAGGCCAGCGACAGCGTGGTGCGCTCGGCGGCCTCCAGGGCGTCGATCCGGGCGCCGAGCAACGCCTGTACGGTCGGCGGGAGTTCGTCGGGGTTCCGGTTCTCGGCGACCATCGCGAGCAGCTGCTCCAGGTGCAGCGGGTTGCCCTCGGCCCGTTCGAGCAGCTGGCTCATGGTGCCCGCGCCGTGGGCTGACACCTCGGCGAGCCCGGCGGCCAGCCGGACGCTCTCGGCGGCGGACAGCCCCGGCAGCAGGATGCTGTGCGCGCCCGCACCCCAGTCCGGGCTGTGTTCCAGCAGCTCCAGCCGGGCGGCGCAGACGATCAGTACGTGCTGCGCGACGAGCCCGGCGGTGAGCCGTTCCAGCACGTCGCGCAGGACCGGACCGGCCCAGTGGAAGTCGTCCAGGACCAGCACCACCGGCTGGTGTACGGCGAGTTCGGAGAGCAGCCCGGTCAGGGCGGCGCAGGTGTCCTCGACCGAGGGGTTGGGCGTGCCGTCGTGCAGCAGCCCCTGTCGCAGCACCTCCGGGACGAGTGCGGCCGGGACGACTGTGGGCAGCGCGCTGTCGAGCAGGCGGCGCAGCGCGTCCGCCAGCGGGGCGAGGCTGCCGCTCTCGCCGTACGGGCGGCAGCGCCCGGCGCCCCAGCGCGGGGTGGAGCGGAGCAGCCACTCCCGGATCAGCCGGGTCTTGCCGATGCCCGCCTCGCCGTAGAGCGTCACCAGTCCGGAGCCGTTCTCGGGTCGCGCCAACGCGCTCTCCAGGGCGGCCAGTTCGGCTTCACGTCCGATCAACGGGGTGTCGAAACGGCGGAGCAGCTCCGGGTCGTCGCCCTGCAGGCCGAGCAGCCGGTGCGCCCGGACCTGCTCCGACTTTCCCTTCAGGGTGAGCAGGCCGGCGTCCTCGACGACGGCGGCCGCGCCCACCGCGCGCAGGGTCTCGGGGCCGATCAGGATCTGGCCGGCCCCGGCGTTCTGCTCCAGCCGGGCGGCGACGTTGACCACCTCGCCGGAGACCAGCGCCTGCCGGGCCGAGGCGTCCGAATTGGCCACCGCCTCACCGGTGTTGACGCCGATCCGGACGTCCAGCCGGATGCCGAGGGCGGCCGTCAGCTCGGAGTTGAGCTCGGCGAGCGCGGTGAGCATGTCCAGGGTGGCGGCCACCGCGCGGCGGGCGTCGTCCTCGTGCATGACGGGGATGCCGAACACCGCCATCACCGCGTCGCCGATGAACTTCTCCACCGTGCCGCCGTGTGCCTCGATCCGGGAGGTCATCAGCTCGAAGTAGTGCAGCGTCACCGAGCGCAGGGCCTCCGGATCGAGGCGGCCGGAGAGGGCGGTGGAGCCGACCAGGTCGCAGAAGACCACGGTGACCACCTTGCGCTCGTCCGCCCGCTGGGCGGATGCGATGGGCGCGGTCGGTGCGCACGGCGTGCCGCAGTGCAGGCAGAACCGTGCGCTGTCGGGCAACTCGCCCGCACACGAAGGGCAGTTCACGGCTTGGCCTCCTCGGGGGCGATCAGAACAGTGCGCCGCCGGCCACGGCGCCGTGCGCCTGGACCTCCGGTTCGACGTCGTCCAGTCGCGCCTTGATGTCGAGCAGCAGCACCAGCTCCTCCTCGCTGAGGGAGCCGAAGACCTCGAGCTGCTCGTCGGTCAGTACGTCCACGGGGAACCCGGCGGTTGCCAGTACGGCGATCGTCCGGGGGTCGGGAGTGGTCATTGGTCGGGCGTCCTCTCGTCTCGGGAAGGGCGTGACATGCGGGAGAGCATCGTCAGGTCGTTGTGGGTGAGCCGGGTGAAGAGCTCGGTCACCGCGTCCACGGTGTGCAGGGCGCTGACCGACACTGCCGTCTCCTGGGCCCGGTCCAGCGGGAGCCGGTCGAGCAGCAGGCCCAGTTCGGCGGTGTGTCCGGTGTCCAGCACCGCGTGGTGGCTGACGGTCTGGAAGGCGGCGCCGGGCAGCCCGGTGTCGGCGGCCAGCCGGTCGGCGAGCCAGGGGGCGGGGGCGTTGCCCTCCAGCACGGTGATGTAGCCGAGCAGCGAGACCGGGTGGAAGTGCTCGACCCAGTAGTACTGCGGGCCGACCAACCGGGCGACCAGCGGCGGCGGTTGCTGCCGGAGCGGGGAGTAGGGGCTGTGCGGGCTGTGCGGGTCGAGGCCGGCGGCGGTCAGGTCGGCCAGCAGCCAGTCGTCGTGGCCGCGCTCCTCCTCGATGTGCTGTTCCAGATACCGGCCGAGCGGCCCGGCGACCGGGTCGGCCGGCCCGAGGTCGGCGCAGCGCCTGGCGGCGAGCTCCATCAGCGGTACGGAGGCGCGGATCACCTCGTGCATCGTGCGCAGGTAGCGGCCGTACCGCTCGGTGAGGCCCCGGGGGTGCCAGAGCTCTGCCATCGCGGCGTTCAAGGCCGGTGCGGCGAGGGCGAGTTTGAGGTGGAGCGCGGAGCTGCGGCTCGGTGCGGTGGTCACTGCGGAGCACCTCCCGAGAGGGTGACCAGGTCGGCGTACCGGGGGCTGCCGAAGCGGCGGACCAGGGCGGCCGGGCCGGCCGTGCGCTGGGAGCTGGCGGCCTGCAGGTCGAGCAGTTCGCCGACCGCCCCCGCGCCGTCCCGCTCCGCCCCGGCCAGCACGCCGGGGTGCTCGCCGAGGCTGCGGCAGCCGGTGCAGTACCCGGTGCAGTCGGCGAGGTCGCCGTAACGGGCGTACAGGTGGCCGGGGCCGACGGACCTGAGCATTCTGAGCGCCGGTGCGGTGAGCGACCGTTCGCGGATCTCGGCCCAGCCGTCCCGGGCGATGTCGCCGAGCAGCAGGTGCGGGGGCACCGGGCGGCGGTCTGCGGTGTCCTGGTTGCAGCAGGCCAGGACGGCCCCGTCGTGGGCGATCACCGGCCAGGCCGCCATCGCGCAGGGCAGCGGCCGCCCGTCCGGTCCCGGGGTGCGGGCGGCGCCGGCCCAGGAGGCCGCACGGCCGAGTGCCCGGACTTCGTTGACGAGCATCGGGACCCGGCCGCCGAAGGTCCGCCGGACGTCCGCCGTCAGCTCGGCCAGGTACGGGTCGTCCGGTCCGGTGCCGGTGATGTGCAGGCTGACGGGGAGGCCCTCGGCCAGCACGGCGTGCAGCGCACGGAAGACGTCGGCGCGGGACACCTCGCGCTCGTGGAAGGCGTCGATGCTCGCCGAGAAGTGGTCGGCCGAGGTGATCGCCGCCAGGATCGCGGCCGGGATGCGCGGCTGCCGGGCGAAGAACATGCCGCTCAGCAGTGCCGTCCGGCAGCCGCTCACCCGGGCGGCGGCGGCCAACTCGGCCACCAGGCCGGGGCGCAGCAGCGGCTCGCCGCCCGTGAGCAGCATCAGCTCCGGCCGGTTCGCACGGGTGAACGAGGACACGAAGCCCCGCAGCCGGTCGGCCTCCGGTTCGCCACCGCGCATCGTGGAGGAGGTCGAACAGTGCGCGCAGCTCAGCGGGCAGCGCTGGGTGAGGGTGACCAGCAGCCCGGCACACGGCGTCGGGCGCAGCCCGACCAGCTCGGCCAGGTCCATCGGCACACCTCTCGCACTCGTAGGGCCCACGGCGGGCACCGTCTGCCGAGCAGACTGGCCGGTCGGGGTTGGCGATGGGTTTGCAATCGCACCGAATCCGGTATATCCGCAGCTGAGCGGCCTCCTGACGGTGCCGTCCCGGACGGGCGCGGCCCGGCCTGTGGCCCGGTGGACCGCTGTTGAGCTGGGCGTACGCCGCTGCTGTACCGCTGCTGAACCGATCCCGTTCCGGGCGTTCCTAGCTTTCTCGGTGTCGGCGGGATCGACCGCCGGCACCACCCCAAGGTGTGAGTCGGCCTCGTCTGCTGACCGGCCGTTGCAGCGGACGGTGCGAGGACTCCCGGCTCCCCGTGTTGTGAATGGAGATCACCATGGCTGAGAACATCAAGCCCACCGGCGACGAGGCTGCCGACGTCGTGGCGCACAAGGACGACGCGACCGGCTGGTGCTTCAGCAACTCGGGCGGCGTCGACGTCGCGGAGACTGCTGACGTCGTGGCGCACAGCGACGAGGAGACCCCGTGGTGCTTCAGCAACTCGGGCAACACGGACCTCACCGAGTCCGCCGACGTCGTGGCGCACAGCGACGAGGAGACCCCGTGGTGCTTCAGCAACTCGGGTAACACGGACCTCACCGAGTCCGCCGACGTCGTGGCGCACACCGCCGAGGCGAGCGGCTGGTGCCTCAGCAACTCGGGCAACGTCGACTTCGCCGAGACCGCTGACGTCGTGGCGCACAGCGACGACGAGACCCCGTGGTGCTTCAGCAACTCGGGTAACACCGACCTCGCGGAGGACGCCGACGTCATCGCCCACAGCGGCGAGGAGACCCCGTGGTGCGTCGGTAACAGCGGCGTGGCCTAACCGTCCCAGGACAGTTCACGGGGCCTGCCGCCGCGCGGCGGCAGGCCCCGTCCCCCTCTTCCATCCCCGCCCGACCCACTTTGGAGGCACCCGTGCCAGCACAGCAGTCCGCACCCGAGGCCGACCGGAGCCGTCTGATCAAGGCGGAGGGCGGCGGTTGGTGGTTCCTCGGCGACGGCGGCTACGCCCGGCTCCGTCCTGGCCAGGTCAGCCCGGAGGGCACCCTGCTGCCCAGCGCCGAGCGCTTCCTGCTGGACCGTGGCCTCTACGACATCAAGCCGTTCCGCTCGTACTCGCTGACGGTGCTCACCAGCACCGACTGCAACCTGGGCTGCGGGTACTGCTTCCAGAACACCGGACAGGACGAGAAGGGCGGCAGCCGTCCGCCGCGGATCAAGCACGCCCGGCTCACCTCGGACATGATCACCAGCGTCCTGGACTTCACCCGGGAGCGGATGGAGGCGGCCGAGCTGGACCGGCTCGCGCTGATGCTGTTCGGCGGCGAGCCTCTGCTCAACCCCCGGGGCGCCCGCGAACTCCTCCGTCGGGCAGCCGAGTTGGGCGAGCTCAAGGCGAGCATGGTGTCCAACGGCACGCTGCTCACCCCGCTGATCGCCAAGGAGCTGCACGCGGCCGGCCTCGAATCCGTCCAGATCACCTTCGACGGTGACAAGGAGGTGCACGACGCGATCCGGATCAAGCGCTCCGGCGGCGGCACCTTCGACCTGATCGTGAACAACGTCGCCAAGGCGATGGCGGCCACCGACATCCGCTGGCACCTGCGGGTCAACGTCTCGCACCACAACAAGCACGGCATGGACGAGCTGGTCGAGCGCCTCGCCGAGCGCCTCGACGCCCCCCGCTGCGGCCTGCAGTTCGCCCTGATCGGCGATGTCGGCGTCGGCTACGGCAACGACCTCGCGTACGGCAGCACGCTCGCCGAGGACTTCACCCGCTGGCATGCCCGAGCGCTGGAGCTCGGCTTCTCCGTCAGCCGTCCCAAGGCCAACCTGGGTTGCCAGGCCTGCTCGTTCAAGAGCGGCAAGTACGGCGCGGTGATCAACGCCGACGGTGTGCTGTCGAGTTGCTGGGAGACGGCGGGCCAGCCCGGCTGGGAGGTCGGCACCCTGGAGCACGGCTACCTCTCCGAGGAGGAGACCGAGGGGCGCTGGATCACCTGCTACGACCAGTACCAGTACGGCGAGAACGCGGCCGCGCTGGCCGCTTTTCAGGACGAGGTCGACGCAGCCCTGCTCGACCGGTTGAACGCGGCCGGGCGGCTCTGACGCCCCGCCTGTCTCGGAGGTGGACCATGGCTGACCCCGGCATACTGCGCACCAACAGGGACTTCCGAAGGTTCTGGATCGGCTCGGCGGTCTCGACGCTGGGCTCGCAGATGTCCCTGATCGCCTTCCCGCTGCTGGTGCTCTCGCTCGGGGGCGGAGCCGCGCAGGCCGGTCTGGTGGCCTCCTGCTCGCTGGTGACCAGGATGCTCTTCCGGCTGCCCGGCGGGCAGTTGGCGGACCGGATGGACCGGCGGAAGCTGATGGTCGGTGCCAACCTGGTCCGGCTGACCACGGTCGCGAGCATCCCGGTGGCGGCCGGCCTCGGCCACCTGGCGTACCCGCAACTGCTGATCGTGGCCGTGGTCGAAGGCACCGCCACGGCCGTCTTCGCCCCGGCGAGCACCACCGCCGTCCGGGACGTCGTGCCGGACGACCAGCTGTCCGACGCGCTGGCCAAGGACCAGTCCTCGATGGCCGCCGCCTCCCTGGTCGGCCCCTTCCTCGGCGGTTGGCTGTTCACCGTCGACCGCATCCTGCCGTTCACCGTGGACGCGGCTTCGTACGCCGTCTCGATCGTCCTGCTGCTGCGGATGGTCTCCAGGCCGCCGCAGGCCGCCGAGGGCACTGCGAGGGACAACAGGGTGACGGCCGGGGTGCGTTGGCTGCTCGGGCAGCCGTCCCTGCTGCGGTTGCTGCTCTTCGCCGCGCTGCTCAACCTGGTCGGCTCGGCAGCCGAGGTCGCCATGGTCGTCACGCTGCGGAGCAGCGGGACGGGCGGTACGTCGATCGGCCTGGTGATGGCCTGCGCCGGGGTCGGCGCCCTGCTCGGCTCGCTGGCCGCGCCCCGGGTGATGAAGACCTTCACTCCGGGGCAGCTGTTCCTGACCATCGGCGTGACCTGGGCCGGTGGTCTCGCGGTGTTCGCGTGCACCCAACAGCCCTGGGTGCTCGGCCCGTTGCTGGTGCTGTTGATCCTGCTCACCCCGCCCGCCGGCATCGTGGTCGGCCAGGCGATGCTCAGCCGGTCCCCGCGTGAGCTGCTCGGCCGGGTCAGCACCGCCGTCGACCTGCTGGTCGCCGGGCTCGCCGCGCTCGGCCCGATACTGACCGGCCTCGCCCTCCAAGGGATCGGCATCTCGCCGACCTGGCTGCTGCTGGCCGCCCTGGTCGGTGCCGCCACGCTCGTCGCGGTCGTGCCGATGCTCCGCGACGGCGGCTTCGCCGCCGGGCCCGAGCCGAAGCAGGCGGCCGAGCCCGCGAGCGAACAGGCTGCCGGCTCCGCGAGCGACGCCGCTCCCACTCGCGAAGCCGGTACCACCAGCGAAGCCGGTACCACCAGCGAAGCCGGCCCCACGAGCGCCGGGCGTCCGCCCGTCGAGCCGGCCGCCGTCTGACCCCATCCGCCGGCACTCCAGCCGGAGCACCCCGATCGAGGAGCCATGACCGGACCTGTCGCGTACCCGCCCGCCCCTCGCGCCGAGTTGACCGAGGAGTTGCACGGACATCTGGTCGCCGACCCGTACCGCGCCCTCGAGCACCCGCAGGACCCGCGGACCGCAGCCTGGTCGACGGCCCAGGACGTGCTGTACCGGCAGGCCCGGTCCGGCTGGCCGATGCTCGGGCAACTGGAGCGCAGAATAGGCGAGTTGCTCGACATCGGCACGATGTCGGCGCCCTTCGCCCACGGCCCCCGCCTCTTCAACACCCGCCAGCGGCCGGGCCAGGACCTGCCGTCGCTGGTGGTGGCCGAGGACGGCCGGGTCCGGACGCTCTTCGACCCGCTGGCCCTCGACCCCACCGGCGACACCGTTCTGGAGAGCTGGTCGGCCTCCCTGGAGGGCGGGCGGGTCGCCGTCCAGTACTCCGTCGGCGGGACGGAGGACTCCGTCCTGCTGGTCCTGGACGCGGCCACCGGCGAACTGCTGGACGGGCCGATCGACCGCGTACGCCGGTCCACTCTGGCCTGGCTCCCCGGGGGCGGGTCGTTCTACTACGTCCGCCGACTGCCGCCCGAGCTGAACCCCGGCCAGGAGCGCTACCACCGCCGGGTCTGGCTGCACCGGGTCGGCGCCGACCCGGCCGAGGACGTACTGGTCTTCGGCGCCGGCCGGGCGCCCGAGCAGTTCTACTCCGTTGCCACCGACGGCCGGCTGCTCACCGTCACCGCCACCGCCGGAGCCTCGCCGAGGACCGACATCTGGGTCGCCGACCTCGCCGAGGGCACCCTCGAGCGACCGCTCCTGCGGCCCGTCCAGGAGGGCGTGGACGCCCGGGCGACGCCGTACCCGCACGCCGGCTCGCTCTACCTGGCCACCCGCCACGGAGCACCGCGCGGCCGGATCGACCTGGTGGCGGGCGGCGAGCGCCGGGTGCTCGTCCCGGAGGACCCGGAGGCGGTGCTGGAGGACTTCGCCGTCCTGGACGGCCCCGAGCTGGAGCGGCCGGTCGCCCTGGTCACCCGGACCAGACACGCGCTCAGCGAGATCACCGTGCACGACCTGGCGACCGGCGAGCAGCTCGCCGAGGTCCGACTGCCCGGCAGCGGCACGGTCGGACCGTTGAGAACACGTCAGGAACCGGGTTGCGAAGCCTGGTTCGGGTACGCCGACCACGTCACCCCGTCCCGCGCGCTGCGCTTCGACGCCCGCACCGGCCGGACCGAGCTGTGGGGCGCCCCCGAGGGCAGCCCGAGCACCGGCGTGAAGACCACCCAGGTCGTCTGCTCCTCCCACGACGGCACCCCGGTACGGATGTTCGTGATCTCGCCGACCGGCCGTCCGGACCGCCCGCGCCCCACTGTGCTCAGCGGGTACGGCGGTTTCGGCGCCTCGATGGTCCCCGGGTACGCGGCGCACGCGTTGGCCTGGGCCGAGGCCGGCGGAGTGTACGTCGTCGCCTGCCTGCGCGGCGGTGGCGAGGAGGGCGAGGAGTGGCACCGGGCCGGGCGCCGGGAGCGCAAGCAGAACACCTTCGACGACCTCGACGCCGCCGCCGACCACCTGGTCGCCGAGGGCTGGGCCGACCCAGGGCGGCTTGCCCTGATGGGCAGTTCGAACGGCGGGCTGACCGTCGGCGCCGCGCTCACCCAGCGGCCGGAGAAGTACGCCGCCGTGGGGTGCATCGCGCCGCTGCTCGACATGGTGCGCTACGAGCGCTCGGGGATGGGCCCGAGCTGGCGGGACGAGTACGGAAGTGCGGACGTGCCAGGTGAGTTGGCGACCCTGCTCGGGTACTCGCCGTACCACCGGGTGCGTCCCGGTGTGCGCTACCCGGCGGTGCTGTTCGGGGTCGCCGACGGCGACACCCGGGTCGATCCGCTGCACGCGCGGAAGATGTGCGCGGCCGTGCAGGACGCCTCCACCGGGCCGGGGCCGGTGCTGCTGCGCCGCGAGTCGGGGGTGGGGCACGGAGTCCGGGGGGTCGCCTCCACCACGGCCCTGCTGGCCGACGTGATGGCCTTCTTCGCAGACCGACTACGGCTGGCGGACGAGCCGCAGGGCTGATGAATCGCCGGATAATCAGTCACATGTCCGATTTGTGGACCTGGGTGTGTTACTGCATGCAGCATGCTGCACTTGATGATCCCTTGGCTCTCGGTGGAGCGGGAGGCAGGCTTCAGGGGTCGAGGAATCCCGGGACGGAGCCGGAGGTTCCCGGCAAAGGACCCAAGGGGAGCAAATGAAGCGAATCAGTGCCACGGTCGCCGTCATCGCCGGTGTCTTCGCCCTCGGTGTACTGCCCGCCGCCGCCCAGGCGGGCACCGCCGGTTCCGCTGTCACCGCGCCGGCCCGGGCGGACGGCGCGGCACAGACGGTCGTCCAGCTCTCCGGATCGGCCCTGGGTCCCATCTGGCACACCGACGACACCGCGTGGGGCCACTGACGAACACCGCCGCCCGCCGTCCGTCCGCCCGGGTGCAGGCCGCCCTCGACGGCGCGGGCTGCGGCCTCCTGGTCGGACTGACCGGGACGGTGGCCGTACTGCTGCTGTGGAACGGACGCCGCCGCACCCACCTGCGGCGGGCTCGCGAGGTGTTGTCGGACCGCCGGGGGTATCCCCCGACTCCGCCCTGGCCCTGAGGCGCCGGCTCTGCGGTGCTGGTAGCGAGGCCCGGGCCCCGAGGTGTCGGCCGGGCCCGCAGGGCCCGGAACCCCCTCCCGCGGCCGGTTCAGATCCTGGATCCGAAGGGGCAGGCATGATGCTGGAGCACGTAGCGGTACGGCATGCGGCGGTCCACCACGTAGCGAAGACTCATCCCGCCGGAGTCGGCGCCGCACCCGCCGGCGCCCAGGAGAGCGGCACGATCCGGTTCCGGATCCTCGGCGAGCTGTCGGTGGAGATCGCCGGCCGCCCGCTGCCGCTCGGTCCGGTCAAGCAGCGGCTGGTCCTTGCCATCCTGCTTTGCCGGCCCAACACCACCGTCTCCACGGACCTGTTGACCGAGGTGGTCTGGGGCGACGACCCGCCGCGCTCGGCCCGCAAGAACCTGCAGGCGTACGTCTCGGCGCTGCGCAAGCTGCTGGCCCTGGCCGACTGCCAGGACCGCCTGGTGCACCAGCCCAGCGGCTACGTCCTGCGGGTCGAGCCCGGTGAGCTCGACCTGCTGCGCTTCGACGAACTGACCCGGGCCGGGCGCCAGGCCGCCCGGCTGGGAGCCGGTGCGCACGCGGTCCGGCTGCTCCGGGAGGCGCTGGACCTCTGGAGCGGCCCGCTGCTCGCCGACCTCGCGTGCAGCGAGGTGGTCCGCGAAGAGGCTGAGCGCTACGCCACCCGCCGACTGGCCGTCCACGAGGACTGGGCGGAGGCCGAGTTGGAGCTCGGACACGCGCCCGCCGTCGCCGACGTGCTGGCGGAAGTGGTCCGGGAGCACCCGCTGCGCGAGCGGCTCTGTACCGCCTGGATGACCGCGCTCTACCGCGCCGGACGACAGACCGAGGCGCTCGCCGCCTACGACAGCCTGCGCCAACTGCTGGCCCGTCAGCTCGGGTTGAAGGTCAGCCCGGCGCTGGAGGCGGTCTACCAGGCGATGCTCGACGGTCGCGACAGTGGCCAGGGCCCGCGTGGCGGCCGGGAGGGCGCCGAGGCCGCCCGGGGCCCGGACCGCCCCCGCACGGTGCTGCCCGCCGACCTGCCCGACTTCACCGGCCGATGGGACCAGGCGAGCGAGCTGCGCGAGGTGCTCGCGGCCGGGGGCCGGACGGTCGTCCTGAGCGGCCCGGTCGGGGTCGGCAAGACCACGCTGGCCGTCCATGTCGCGCACGGGCTGGAGCAGCAGTTCCCGGACGGCCGGCTCACCGTGCGACTGCGCCGGGAGGACGGCTCGCCCCGGCATCCCAGCTCCGTCCTGTCCGAACTCTGCCGGGTGACCGGCCTGCTGGGCGCGGTGCCGGAGGACGAGGAGGAGGCCGCGGCGGTCTGGCGCTCCTGGCTGACCGGCCGCCGGGTGTTGGTGCTGCTCGACGACGCACCGGACGAGGCGAGCATCCGGCACCTGCTGCCGGGCTCGGGCTCGGGCTCGGTGCTGATCACCAGCCGCAGCAGGCTGGCCGGGCTCGGCCCGCTGCACCGGCTCGAACTCGCGCCCTACACGACCGGCGAGGCGGTGGAGCTGCTCGGTCGGATCGTCGGCGACGACCGGGTGCCGGCCGACCGCCCGGCGGCGGAGCGGATCGTCACGGCGATCGGGCTGCTGCCACTCGCGGTCCGCGTCAGCGGCACCAAACTGGCGGTGCTGCGCCAGCTGACCCCGGCCGAGTACGCCGCCCGGCTGGAGCAGAGCCCCTCCCTGCTGGACGAGTTGGCGGCGGGCGATCTCGCGGTGCGCTCCCGGCTGGCCGGCTGGTGGTGCGAGCTTCCCGAGGTGGTCCGCTCGGTGGTGCGGCGGCTGGGCCACCTGCCGGCGCCGCTGTTCACCCTGGCGGAGGCGGCGAACGCGCTCGGGTGCAGTGAGGTGGTGGCGTGCCGGGTCCTGGAGAGCCTGATCGAGGTGTGCGTGCTGAGCAGCCCGATCGGCGAGGTCTCGGCACACGCGGCGCTGTACGAGCTTCCGCTGCTGGCTCAGATCTACGCGCGTGAACAGGCGGACGCGGCACGGCAGTCTGACCCGTCCGGCCCGGCCTGACGGGGACCGGGCGTCACCTGTCGGCGCGTCACCTGCTTGAATCGGGGGGAGCCCAGGAGGAGCCTTGGAACAACGGGAGTTCACCCACCTCGCAGACGGCGAAGAGCTGAGCTGCACCACGTTCACCCCGGCGGGCGGTGAGCGGCCCGAGCGGGTCGTCATCATGCACGGCGCCGGAGCCGGCAGCAAGCAGCGGAGCCTGCCCCTCGCCCGGGAGTTCGCCGACGCCGGGTTCCGCTCGCTCGCCTTCGACTTCTCCGGCCACGGGCAGAGCACCGGGGAACTCACCGGGCTCAGCCTGGAACGCCGTTTCCTGCAAGCCCGTTCCGTCGCAACCGAGTTCGCCCCGGACGCCCCGCTGATCCTGGTCGGCTTCAGCATGAGCGGCCAGACCGTCGCAGACCTGGTCGGGGAGTTGGGCGAGCGAGTCAGTACGATCGTGCTCGGCGCGCCCGCCGCGTACGCGCCCGAGGCGTGGAAGCTCCCGTTCGGGGCGGCCGGGTTCACCGAGATCCTGCGCACCCCGGGCAGCTGGGAGACCAGCCCCGCGTTCGACGCCTACCGGGGTTTCACCGGCCGGGCGGTCCTGATCGTCCCCGACCACGACGCCGTGATCCCACCCGAGGTGACCTCCCGGATCGACGCCGCGCTGCGCGAGCACTCGCGGCTCGCCCGGATCACCTTCCCCGGCTCGGAGCACATGATCGGGCACTGGCTGTCAGAGCACCCGGCAGACCGGCGGCGGGTCGTCGGCCTCTGCCTCTGACGGCGCGGCCGTCTGTGAGTGCGGAAAGCCCCCTACGGGACGCGGCGGATTCCAGGGGGCACCGTTCCCTTTGCTCAGGCGGGGCGTACCAGGCCGTTGAGCATTTTCTCCAGCAAGTCGTTGTTCGCATTGAAGCTGGCCACTGACGCGGCGATGTTCTCCTCTTGGTCCATGTCCTGCCAGGAGACGGTGTATCCGGCTTCTCGGGCGAGTTGGGCGAGGAAGGCGCGCTGGGTGCGGCCGTTACCTTCCCGGAAGGGGTGGATGGCGTTCACGTCGCCGTACAGGTCGGCGAGGGCTCGGATGAACTCTGGGCGGTCCAAGCCTTGCAGATGGTCGTTGTTGGCGAGCTTGCGGAACACGTCCTCCGCGAAGGCTAGATGGTCGCGGTGTACAGGTGGGTTGTGCGGCCGAGCTTGCCGCGCCCACCTGGTCCAGGCGCAGGAAGTCCTGCCCCGCCGGGTTTGCCTCTGAGGCAAATTTGTTGCCCCCGGGGCAGGCCGGGTGTGCACTGGAGGCATGAGTGACGACCAGGAAGTCGAAGGTCTCGGCGCCCGCCTGCGCGAACACCGGCTGAGCAGCCGGTACACGCTCGAGACGGCGTCGGCCCGGGTCGGCCTCTCCCCAGCGTACTTGTCGCGGCTGGAGACCGGGCAGCGCCAGCCGTCACTGCCGGTGCTGCTCGGGCTGGCCCGCGCGTACGGGACGAGTGTCTCCGGGCTGCTCGGCGAGGTGCCGGGCGAGCCGGACCCGGTCGTCCGGGGCGGCGCGATCGAGCCCGGCCGGGCGGGCGGCTGGGGTTACCGGCGGGCCGGCGCGCCGGGGCGGGCGATGCAGGCGCTGCACGTCCAGGTGCCGCCGGACCTGCAGGACGCGGTGGTCCGCGTCCACCCGGGCGAGGAGTGGCTGTACGTCACCCGGGGACGGCTCCGGCTCACCCTCGGCGAGCAGACCCACCTGCTGGACGAGGGCGACTCGGCCCACTTCGACTCGCTCACCCCGCACTGCATCGCGGCCGAGTCCCCGACCGGGGTCGAGCTGCTCTTCCTGCACACCCTGCTGCAGAGCCCCGGCGGAGAACTCTGCCTGGGCGGTCGGCACCGAGAGCCATGGATGTGAACCTGATGCACGCCATCGATATGCACGTTACAGACGCGCACACCACCGACGCCGGGCGGCGTACCGAGCGACGGGTCTGGATCCGCGCGGTGATCTACATCGCGGCCACCCACGCGTTCGCCGGATTCGTGATCCTGCTCTTCGAACTCGGTTCGCGGAAGTAGCACGGCTGCCCCAATCTGAAGGAGCGTCAGCAATCGACACGCCTACCGCTCCGGAGGATTCATGCGAACCGTCAGGACTGCCGCGACTCTCGGCGCCGCCCTGCTGCTGGCCGCCGCAGGCGTGGCCGCAGGGCCTGGCCTGGCCGCGGCCGTGAGCCGCTGCACGGGAGCGGGCTGCACCGGCAAGGACGCCGCAGCGGCCGGCTGCGCGAGCGGCGCGGTCACCAAGGCGTCCTTCTCGGGCGCGTCCGTCCGGGTGGAGCTGCGCTACAGCCCGTCCTGCCACGCCGCCTGGGCCAAGGCGACGGCGGCCCCGGCCGGGCAGACCCTGATGGTGGAGAACGGCCACGGCGTCCGGAGCCGGGTGACGATCGGCCGGGGCCGGGCCACCGCCTGGACCCCGATGGTCGACGGCACCACCAAGGTTCGCGCCTGCCTCGGAGAGGCCGACAGCGATGTCCTGACCTGCACCAACTGGTTCTGACGCGTTGTGCAGTGGCGCCTACAGCCGGACCAGCGTGCAGAGCGCGTCCAGCGCCCCGGCGAAGTCCCGCTCCGGCGGCGTCCCGTACCCGATGACCAGCGCGGGCGGCGCGTCCGGCAGCGGTGGGGCCGAGTCCGCCCGGCAGAAGGACATGGTGTGCAGGGCCAACCCCAGCCAGTCCGCCTGCCGCAGCAGCTCGTCCTCGCCGAGGGAGCCGGGCGGCAGCCGCAGGACGGCGTGCAGGCCCGCCGCCAGACCGGCCACCTCGACCTGCGGGGCGCGCTCGGCGAGCGCGGCCACCAGCCGGTCGCGGCGGCGGCGGTAGTGCGACCGGCAGCGCCGGACGTGCCGGTCCAGTCCGCCCGAGGTGATCAGTTCGGCCAGTGTGAGCTGTTCCAGTACGCCCGACTGGCCGTCGGCCAGCTCCTTCTGGCGTACCGCCGGCTCGACCAGCGCGGCGGGCAGCACCAGCCAACCCAGCCGCAGGCCGGGCGCCAGGCTCTTGCTGGTGGTGCCCGCGTACACCACCCGCTCCGGGTCCAGCGCCTGCATGGCGCCGACCGGCTGGCGGTCGTAACGGAACTCGCCGTCGTAGTCGTCCTCGATGATCAGGCCGCCGGTCTCCCGGGCCCAGGCCACGGCCGCCGACCGGCGGGCGGCCCGTAGCGCCACGCCGGTCGGGAACTGGTGTGCCGAGGTCAGCACCACCGCGCCCGCGCCCGTGCCCGCCAGCAGATCGGTGCGCGCGCCGTCGCCGTCCAGTGGCAGCGCGACGGTCGAGAGCCCGGCGGCGGCGATCACCCGCTGCTGCGGCGGCAGCCCGTACTCCTCCACCGCCACCGAGCGGACGCCCTGCGCGCCGAGGGCGCCGCAGACCAGCCGCAGGCCCTGGGTGTACCCCGCGCAGATCAGGATCCGTTCGGGGTCGGTCCGCACGCCGCGCACCCGGGCCAGATACTCGGCCAGCGCGCGGCGCAGCTCGATCCGCCCGCGCGGGTCCGAGTAGCTGAGCGCCTCGTGCGGGGCGACGGTCAGCGCCCGGCGGGCGGCGGCGAGCCAGGCGGAGCGCGGGAAGAGCGAGACGTCGGGCCGGCCCGAGGTCAGGTCGTACCGGGCCACCGGTCTGCTCGGGTACGCGAGCGGCGCGGTGACGGCGGCCGGGGTGCCGCGTTCGGCGACCACCGTCCCGGAGCCCTGCCGGGCCGTCAGCCAGCCCTCCGCCGCCAGCTGCGCGTACGCCTCGGCGACGGTGTTCCGGGCGAGCCCGAGATCGCCGGAGAGCGCCCGGGAGGACGGCAGCCGGGTGCCCGGGGCGAACCGGCCGTCGCGGGCCGCCGTGCGCAGCGCGTCCTCCAGTGCGGCCCGCAGGCCCAGGCCCCGGGCCCGTCCGGCGGAGAGGTCGAGGTGTAGATCGCCACCGGAAGTGGCCCAGGATTCCATCAGCCAAATGAACCATATGACCGGGCCACCCGGCACCTAAAGTTGATCACATGACGACCGACCGGAACACCGCAGACGCCTACGTCCCCGCCCCCGAGCAGCGCATCTCCATGCCCGAGCAGGCCGCCGCCTGGTACCGCGCCATGATCGACCTGGACCGGGCCTCCCGGCCCAGCGTGGACCCTGCCCTCGCCGAACTGGTCCGCACGCACGCCTCCAACCTCAACGGCTGCGCCTTCTGCCTGGACATGCACACCACCGACGCCCGCAAGAACGGCGAGCAGGAGCACCGCCTGTACGCCCTCCCGGCCTGGCGCGAGACGCCGTACTACACCGCCCGCGAGCGGGCCGCCCTCGCGCTGACCGAGGCGATCACGCTGATCACCCGGGGGCACGTGCCGGACGAGGTCTACGACGAGGCGGCCGAGCACTTCGACCAGCAGGAACTGGCCCAACTGATCGCGGTGATCATCTCGATCAACTCCTGGAACCGGATCGCCATCACCACCCGGATGAGCCCGGCGCCCAAGCAGAGCTGACGACAGGGCAGCGCCGGCGACAGAGCAGAGCTGACGACAGAGCAGAGCTGGCGACAGGGCAGAGCCGACGACCCGACATAGTGCGTCCGTGTCCGGAAACCGCCGGACCGGACCCGCCTCCGACTGACAGGCTGTCGCCATGACCACACAGCACGAAAAGGCCCGCCTCCTCCACCAACTGCACCGCGCCGGCACCCCGCTGGTGCTCGCCAACGTCTGGGACGCCGCGAGCGCCCGGCTGGTGGCGGAGGCCGGAGCCCCGGCGATCGCCACCGCCAGCGCGAGCGTCAGCTGGACGCTCGGCGTGCCGGACGGCGACCGGCTGGACCGGGCGCGGGCCCTCGCCCAGACCGCCCTGATCGCGGGCGCGGTGGACCTCCCGGTCACGGCGGACCTGGAGAGCGGCTTCGCCGAGACGGCGGCGGGGGTGGGCGAGACGGTCACCGCACTGCTGGCCACCGGCGCGGTCGGGATCAACCTGGAGGACGGGCTGCGCCCGCCGGCCGAAGCGGCGGAGCGGGTCGCCGCAGCCCGGGCGGCGGCCGATGCGGTGGGGCTGCCGCTCTTCCTCAACGCCCGCACCGACCTCTTCCTGCGCGCCCTCGGCGACCCTGCTGGCCGGCTCGACGAGGCGGTGTCCCGGGCCCGCGCGTTCATCGCTGCGGGCGCGGACGGCATCTTCGTCCCCGGCGTCGAGGACGCCGACACCATCGCCGCCCTGGTGGCGGCGATCCCCGCCCCGCTGAACGTCATGGCCGGCCCCGGCGCCCCGACCGTCGCCGAACTGGCCAAGCTCGGGGTGGCCCGGATCAGCCTCGGCCCCGGCCTGGCCAAGGTGGCGTACGCGGCGGTCGAGCGCGCCGCCCAGGAGGTCTACGCGACCGGTACGTACGACGCCCTGGCGGACGGCCTGGACTACGGCCGGCTGAACGGCCTGTTCGAGTAGCGGCCCGTTCCGGTGGCCGTCTGTCCACTGCGGGCAGCCCGTACCGATCCGCCTAACCAGGTGTGCCGAGGCGGGCGCCGACCTCGGCTGCCCGGGGGCTGCCGAGGTCGGTGAGGATGGCGTGCGCGTGGCGCCAGTTCTGTTCGGCGAGTGAGCGTCGTCCGTCGGCGGCGTGTACCTGGCCGAGGATGTTCAGTGCGATGGCCTCGTCGAGGCGGTTGCCTGAGTCCCGGTTGGCGGCGTGGGCCAGGGTCGCCTGCTCGGCCGCCTCGTCGAGTCGGCCGAGCCGGCAGAGGATTTCGGCGAGATTGGCCCGTTCCCTGCCGATCCGGAACTGGTCGGACACCTCCAGGTGGATCGTGAGCGCTTCCCGGTGGTGGTCGAGAGCGGTGGCGAGGTTTCCCAGGCGCATGTGCGCCTCGCCGAGATTGGTGTGCGCGGCCGCCTCGCCGCTGCGCCTCCCGGTGTCGCGGAAGATTCCGAGCGCCCGTTCCAGCATGCCGACCGCCTCTGCGGCCCGGCCCAGCTCGATGTGGACGTAGCCGAGGTTGATCAGGCAGGACGCCTGTCCGTGGACGTCCCCGAGCCGGCTCCGGATCTCCAGTGCCTGCAGCAGGCAGTCCGCCGCCTCAGCCTGCCGGTCGGCCGCCTGGTACGCGCCGGAGAGGATGTTGAGCACCCAGGCCGTCGCCTCGAGGTCTCCCAGCGCCCGGGCACTGACCAGCGCACTCTCGTTGCAGTCGACCCGGCCCTCGAACTGGCTGCGGGAGTGGAACAGGTCCCACATCGTGATCGGCAGCTTCCAGCCGATCTCGTGCCGACCGGTGCGGGTGGCCTGCGCCGCCGCTGCCAGCAGATTCGTTCCCTCGGTCTCCAGCCAGGCGAGCGCGTCGTCGTAGCCGGGGAAGTCCAACACGCGCCAGGCCTGCTCGGACGAGTCGAGGCAGACGTGGCGGCGGGAGGGGTTGAGTACCCGGGACGCTGCCGCGCTGGTGTGCAGGTACCAGGTGAGCAGCCGGTCCGAGGCGGCCTCGCGGTCGGCCTCCGTGACGTCCTCGGCGAGCCGCTCCACGGCGAACTGCCTGATCAGGTCGTGGAAGGTGAAGCGGCCGGGGAGGTGCTCGGTGAGCAGGTGAT
Organism: Kitasatospora sp. MAP5-34; assembly: GCF_029894335.1. Lineage (GTDB taxonomy): Bacteria > Actinomycetota > Actinomycetes > Streptomycetales > Streptomycetaceae > Kitasatospora. The sequence continues at coordinate 63,949 of NZ_JARXZC010000028.1, forward strand.
GGTCGTGCAGCTCGTCGAGGAGATCCTCGGCGTCGGCCGGCGGGAGGTCGGTGAGGGCGGCGAAGGCGTCGACGGTGAAGGCGTCCCCCGGATGCAGGGCCGCCAGGGCGAACAGGCGCCGCTGCTCGGGGGCGAGGGCGTGGTACGACATGGCGAAGGCCGCGTCGACACTCTGGTCCTGGACGGACAGCTCGGTCAGCGGGCGGTGCTGCCGGCGGAGCCTGGCCAGCAGATGGACCGGGGTCCAGGCCGGCCGGTGGGCCAGGCGGGCCGCCGCTATCCGGATGGCCAGCGGCAGCAGTCCGCAGGCCGTGACGATCTCGGCCAGTTCCTGCGGATGACCGGCCACCCGCTCCGGACCGACGATCCGGGTGAACAGCTCCACCGCCTCGTCCTGACCCAGGACCGCCAACGACAGCGCGGTGGCCCCCGCCAGGGCCGGCATTCGCCGCCGGGACGTGACCAGCACCAGGCTGCCCCGGCCGGCCGGGATCAACGGGCGGACCTGGGCGGCGTCGACGGCGTTGTCCAGGACCAACAGCACCCGGCGGTACGCCAGTTCGCTGCGCCACGACTGCGCCCGCTCCTCGACGGTGCTCGGGATGCGGTCGTCGCCGACCCCGACCGCCCGCAGCAGAACGGCCAGCGCGGCCGAGGGGTCGAGCGGGGTCTTGCCGGGGGTGAATCCGTGCAGGTCCACGAAGAGCTGCCCGTCCGGGAACCGCTCCGCCAGGGCATGGCACACCTGTACGGCCAGGGTCGTCTTTCCGACCCCGGCCATGCCGTCGATCGCCGAGATCACCACGGTGCCGCCGGGTAGGCCGTCCTGGTCGGCGGCGAGCGCGACCAGGTGGTCGACCTCGCCGCTCCGGCCGGTGAAGTCCGGGGCGGCGAACGGAAGCATCCGTGGTACGACCGCAGCGACGGGGAGAGCCTCTTCCCCGTCCACCCGCACCGCCGGGTCGCTGCTCCGGCCGACTCCCCGGCGGGCCGCCGCGATCAGCTGCTCGCGCTGCGCCGGATCCAGCTCGAAGGCTGTGGCCAGCCGGGTCACCGACGACGGGCGCGGTTGCCGCTTGCCGGACTCCAACGTGCTGATCGCGTGCGTCGACACCCCCGCGCGCTCGGCCAGCCCCTCCTGCGTCAGCCCGGCCCGAAGCCGATGCTCGCGCAGCAAGTCCCCGAAGCCCCCGGCCACTTGTACCCCCGGACCTCTCTGTCGTACCGAAGACCGTCGCAGCCCGCCGCCGCTCCGGCCGCTCCGGCCGCTCCCGCCGCCTTCGTGCACGAGCACGAGCGTAGGGTGCGCCGCCTTCGTGCGCCATGGGAACGCCAAGTCAACGCCATGGAGCGGTCGGCCCGGGTCGTTGAAGATGGTCATCACCGGGTACCCCGTCGGGGGCCCTCCCGCCGGGGAGGGCCCCGAGGTACCTCCTTGCTGTACCTCCTTGCGCCGAGGCTCAGGAGCTCTCTGCGGTGCGGGCCTCCGTCTGCTGCATGTTGTCCCGCAGGTCGGCGGCGTAGGGGGCCAGGAAGGGGAGGCCGGAGAGTTGCTGGAGCACCGCTTCGGTCTCTGCGATCTTCGGGTTCGGGGTGCTTTCGGCGTGCGCGGGGGTGGCGCCGAGGGCGAGACCGGCCATGGTGAGTGCGGCGAGAGCCGTGATCTTCTTCATGGCCGGTCCAACGAGGTGACGGGGGTGGCGGTCACCGGCCGGGGGTGACCCACCGGTCCATCAGGTCGGCGACAGGATTCGGCCAAATTTTTGCCCGAGCGTATCGGCGGGCCGTGATCTGTGGTCGAGTCTCCCCGGCCCGCTGCCAACCGTCTTCGGCAGCAGGGCCTTTGTGGTCGGACCTGACTGGGGAGAACCGTTGTCGACACCCACCCGTACCGGGCGATGGCTCACGATCTGCGCCATCGCGGCAACCATGGGGCTGATCGGCGTACCCGCCGGTGCCGCCGCCGGTGGACAAGCACCTTTTGGTGCAAGGGAGATGGCCGCCAAGGCCAAGCAGCACCTGCAGCAGACCGATGCAGCCGGGAAGGCCCGGTCGGCCGCCGCGGCAGCCGAAGGCGACGGCGGGAGTGAGTCCGACGCGGTCCAGGAGGGCGCGGACCAGCGCGCGGAGGCCCGTACCTCGCCGGGTGTGGTCGCACCGGGGGCCTTTGCGGCGGCCTGGGCGCAGCTGAAGGCACTGCCGCAGGCGGGCGGCGACTGGAACCACGTCACCGGCCTGCCGTACAACTCGGACGACCCCCGCTACCGTGACGTCTCCTCGAACTCCAGTGCCGGGATGGGGAAGGTGACCGGCCGCACGGCGGCGGTCGCGGCCGACGACCAGGGCCATGTGTACGCGGGTACGGCCGGCGGCGGCGTCTGGCGCTCGTCGACCGGCGGCGGCCGCTGGGAGCCGATCAGCGACAAACTGCCGACCCAGGCCACCGGCGCGCTCGCGCTCGACTCGCGCGGCCGCCTCTGGCTGGGTACCGGCGAGGCGAACACCAACTCCGACGGGTACCTGGGCGCGGGCGTCTTCGTCCTGGCGCACCCCGAGGACGGCGAGTTCAGCGCGCGCAGCCGGGTCGGCGGCGCGGAGCTGGACAGCACCACCATCCACGCGATCCGCTTCGGCGGCGACCGGGCCTGGGCGGCCACCAGCAAGGGGGTCTGGAGCCACTCGCTCAGCGACCTCTCCGGCCCCTGGACGCTGGAGTTCGCGCCCAACCCCGACTATCTGCCCGGCGGTTCGCTGGCGGCGGACCCGAACGCGCCGTACAAGAACCTCAGCTCCGACATCGCGATCGACCCGCGCGACCCGTCCAAGGTCGTCCTCGCGGTCGGCTGGCGCGGCGGGGACACCTACAACGGCTTCTACACCAAGCAGAACGGCAGTTGGCAGCGGATAGCCGCCCTCGGCGACCTGCCCGCCGACGCCGCCGACGTCGGCAGCGTGACCTTCGCGCGTTCGGCGGACGGCTCGCGCTACTACGCGATCGACCAGTCGCCGCAGCAGCAGACCAGCGACCCGAACAGCGGGCTGGCCGGCATCTTCGAGTCCAAGTCCGGTTCTCCGCTGGGGCCCTGGACGAAGATCGCCGACTACCACCAGCTCGCCGCCTCCGGCTCCGGCCTCCAGGCGCAGGGCGACCTGCCGGGCTCGCAGTCCTGGTACGACCAGTCGCTCCAGGTCGACCCGAACAACCCCGACCACGTCTACGCCGGCCTGGAGGAGATCTTCGAGACCTCCGACGCCGGTACGACCTGGAAGGCTGTCGGCCCGTACTGGAACTTCAACTTCAGCTGCTGGAGCATCGATCCGACCAAGCAGACCGGCAGCTGCTCGCCGACCACCCACCCGGACCAGCACGGGCTCGCGGTCGGCAGCTACCACGGCTCCAGCTACCTGGTGGCCGGCAACGACGGCGGCGTCTACCGCCGCCCGCTGGTCGGGCAGACCGACGCGAGCGGGCACGCCACCGACTGGACGTCCCTCAACGACGGCACCATCGACGCCCTGCAGTACTACTCGGTGGGCATCGGCAAGGACCCGTCCGGCCACGGCGTCGCCGTCAACGGCGGTCTGCAGGACAACGGCCAGTCCATGCTGCGCCCGCACGACAAGGTGATGGGCTCCAACTTCGGCGGTGACGGCGGAGACACCCTCACCGACCCGGCCAACGGCTGCAACATCGCCCAGGAGTACGTCTACCTGGCCATCAACGTCACCCAGAACTGTGGTGTCAACGACGGCAGTTGGACGACCGATCCGAGCAAGGCCACCTCGTTCTCGGTGGCTCCGCCGGACAACGCGCTCGGCGGCGCGGGCGCCCGCTTCATCGCCCCGCTCGGTACGGACCTCAAGAACGGCAACGTCTGGATCGCCGGCGGCCGGAACATCTGGGTGCAGTCCCAGGGTTACGCCATCCGCAGCACCAGCGCCTGGACCAGCGCCTACGACCTCGGCGCCGGCCACGTCGCGACCGCCGTCGCGGCCTCCGGCGGCAAGGTGTACGCGGCCTGGTGCGGGCCCTGCAACAACCAGGGCTTCACCCGGGGCATCGCGGTCGGCAACGCCGACGGCACCGGCTGGCAGCAGCTCACCCTGCCTGCGGACGGCACCGACGGCACCGTGCCCAACCGCTACCTCCAGGGCCTGACCATCGACCCGGCGGACTCCACGCACGTCTACCTCGCGGTCAACGGCTTCTCCCGGCACTGGACGGAGGGCCCGGGCTCGGGCCTCGGCCACGTCTTCGAGTCCCACGACTCGGGCGCCCACTGGACGGACATCTCCACCAACCTCCCCGACGTCCCGGCCGACTCCCTGCTCGTCACCCCGAACGGCGGCCTCGCCCTCGCCACCGACCTCGGCGTCGTCTACCGCCGCCCGAACCACACCGACTGGCAGCGCCTCGGCGCCCTCCCCGCCGTAGCCGTCGACCAACTCAAGCTGGGCCCGGACAACCGCCTCTACGCCGCCACCCACGGCCGTGGCCTCTGGTCCATGTCCCTGAACGGCTGACACCACCCCGAAAGGCCCGGCCCACCCGGGCCGGGCCTTTCGGCGTTCGTCGGCGTTTGCAGGCGTTCGGCGGTTGGGTCAGCTCGTGCGGACGCGCAGGGTGCGGACGCTGTTGCTGATGAACGAGCCGATCGGCTCGGGGGCCGGGCCGTCGGCGAGGGTCAGGTCCGGGAAGCGGGTGAACAGTTCGCGCAGGGCCGTCTCCGCCTCCAGACGGGCCAGGCCGGCGCCGAGGCAGAAGTGCGGGCCGTGGCCGAGCGAAAGGTGCTTGGCGGGCTTGCGGCCGAGGTCGAAGCGGTCGGCGTCGGGGAAGTGGCCGGAGTCCCGGCCGGCCGCGCCGTACGAGGCGAGCAGGGCCTCGCCCCGGCGGATCAGCACGTTGCCGACCGCGATGTCCTCGCTCGCGTACCGCAACGGGAACTGGCCGACGGGGGAGTCGTAGCGCAGCGTCTCCTCGACCACGGCGGACCACGAGTACGTGCCGTCCAGCACCTGCCGCAGCTGGTCGGGGTGGGCCAGCAGGGCCCGGACGGCGTTGGTGATCAGGTTGAGCGTGGTCTCGTGGCCGGCCACCAGCATCAGCAGAAGGGTGCCGACCAGCTCCTCCTCGCTCAGCCGGTCGCTCTCCTCACGGGCCGCGATCAGGTCGGTGGTCAGGTCGTCGCCCGGCTCGGCCCGCTTGGCGGCCACCACCGAGCCCAGCAGGCCGAACAGGCCGCGCTGCGCGGCGACGGCCGCCGCCGGGGTGGCGGAGCTGCTCACCAGGGTGTCGGAGAGCTCGTGCAGCTCGTCCTGCTCGGCCAGGGCCAGGCCCAGCAGCTCGCCGATCACCTGCATCGGCAGCGGGTAGGCGAAGTGCTCACGCAGGTCGAACTCGCCCTCCAGCAGCGCGACTCCGTCCAGCAGTCGGGCGGTGAGGGCCTCGATCCGGGGCTGCAGCTCGGCGATCCGGCGCGGGGTGAACGCCTGGCTGACCAGGCCCCGCAGCCGCCGGTGGTCGTCGCCATCGGCGGTGGTCATCCCGGGCACCGTCACGAAGTTGAGCAGCGGCCAGCCCTCCGGCAGCCGGCCCTCCCGGAAGGTGGTCCAGAGCTGCGCGTTCTTGCCGACCCGGGGGTCGTTCAACAGCTGCTGCAGCGCGTCGTGGTGGCTTATCGCCCAGACCACCACCCCGCCAGGGAGTTCCACCAGTTCCGCAGGCCCGGCCTCGCGGAGTCGGGCGTTCTCGGCGTGCTGGTCGCGTCCGAAGGGGTCGAGTCGGCGGGCGTGGACGTCGTCGGCGGTGAGAAGGTCGGGGGTGTCCATGAGGGCCTTTCGGGGGCGGGCGTACGCGGCGGGGTGAAGGCGCTGTAGAGCACCGGGAGGGAGGTCAGCGCCCGCGACCACGGCGACGGTCGCCAGGCCAGTTCGTTTGCGGGTACGGCGAGTTGGAGATCCGGCAGGCGATGGATCAGGGTCTCGACCGCCGTCTCGACGATCAGCCTGGCCGGGTGCTGCGCCGGGCAGACGTGCCGTCCGGCCCCCCAGGCGAGGTGCGCCCGGTTACCGCCGACCCCGCCGGGGCCGTGCACGGCCGGGTCCGCGTTGGCGCCCGCGAGCCCGAGCACCAGCATGTCGCCCGCGCTGATGTACTGGCCGCCGAGCACGGTGTCGCCGGTCGCCCAGCGGCCGGGGAAGTTCTGTGTCGGCGGGTCCCGCCAGAGCACCTCGTCCAGCGCGTCCGAGACGGTCAGCCGGCCGCCGGTCAGGGTGGCCCGGAACCGGCGGTCGGTGAGCAGCAGCCGCAGCGTGTTGCCCGTCCAGTTGATGGTGGTCTCGTTGCCCGCGACCAGGATCACCACCAGGTGGTGCACCGCCTCCTCGTCGCTCAGCCCGGCGGAGTGCGCCAGCAGCCAGGAGGTCAGGTCGGCGCCGGGCTCGGCCCGGCTCCGGCGGATCAGGTCGAGCAGGATCTCCTGGAACTCCTGGTTGGCCCGGATCGACTTCTCACTGCTGTCCACGAAGTGGCTGATCAGCTCGATCAGGTGCGGACCGGCCTCGGCGGGCAGCCCGAGCAGCCGGGTGAAGACCAGCAGCGGCAGCCGACGGGCGTACTGGGTGATCAGGTCGGCGGTGCCGTCCGGGCCCCAGCTGTCGATCAGCCCGTTGGCGGCGGCCTCGGTGGTCTGCCGCAGCTGCCGGTGGTCGATCTTGGACAGTGTCTGGGCCACCGCGCCGCGCAGCCGCTGGTGCTCGGCGCCGTCCATGTTGAGCAGCGTCGGCCGCCACGAAGTCATCGGCAGCAGCCGCGAGTCGGCCTTCAGCCGGCCCTCCTTCGGTACTCGCCAGCGGCGCGAGTCCTTGGAGAACAGCTGTTCGTTGCGGGTGAGTTCGAGCAGTTCCGCGTAGCCGAGCACCAACCACGCCTCGACGCCCGGCTCCAGCTCGATCGGCGCGACGTTGCCGTGCTGCTCGCGCATCCGGGCGTACAGCCCGTGCGGGTCCTCGGACACCGAGGCGCCGTACAGCGGGGTGACGCCCGCCGGGGTGCCGCCCACCGGCTGGTGGGCCGGGCAGCCGACGGGTGGGGCCGGCGCTGGTGAGGTCTCGGACTGGGGAGTTGTCATTGCGGGAGCTCCAGGACGGAGGTCGAGTGCAGGTGGGAGACGAAGTCGATCAGCAGGTCGTACGCGGCCCGGCGGTCCCGGGCGTCACACCGGAGGATCGGCACCTCGGGCAGCAGGTCGAGCGCGACCCGGAGTTCCTCCTCCGGGTAACTCGGGCTGTCGGGGAAGGAGTTGACGGCGATCGCGAACGGAATCCGCTGCTCCTCCAACCGGCCCAGCACGTCGAAGCTCTCCTCGATCCGCCGGGCGTCCACCAGCGCGATCGCGCCGAGCGCCCCGCGTGAGAGGTCGTCCCAGAGCGGCCAGAACCGCTGCTGACCGGGGGTGCCGAAGAGGTAGAGGGCGAGCCTCGGGTTGAGCGTGATCCGGCCGAAGTCCAGGGCGACGGTCGTGGTGGTCTTGTCCGGACGGCCGGTGAGGTCGTCCACCCCCGCCCCGGCAGCGGTCATGGTCTCCTCGGTGCGCAGCGGGGCGATCTCGCTCAACGAGCCGACCAGCGTGGTCTTTCCCACCCCGAACGGGCCGGTGATCAGGATCTTCACGGCGCCCTGCACGGTGGACGGCAGGTACTCGGGCCGGGTGGGAACGGCTGCGGCGGGGTCGGCTGTGGCGAAGTTGGCTTCGGCGAAGTCAGCATCGGCGAAACGGGCGGCTTCAGCGAAGTTGGCGGAGACCAAGGAGAACCTCCTCGAGGAGGGTGGAGGGCAGACGTTCGGCCTGCTGGACGGGCGGTCTCACGTGAACGGCACCGAGATCCCAGAGGTCACCGATCAGCACCTTGACCACGCCGAGCGGCAGGCTCAGGTACGCGGCGATCTCGGCGACCGAGAGCAGCTCGCCGCAGAGTTCCAGAATCCGCAGGTGTTCCCGGTTGAGGCCGGTACCGTCGGCGTCGAGGTCGGGGAGATCACCGAGCCCGGCCGCCGGCGCGGTGCTGACCAGGCTCTCCAGCGCCAGCACGTTCCGGCTCGGCCGGCTGCGGCCACCCGTGATGACGTACGGGCGGACCGGGCCGCTCAACGGAGTTCCCCGACGGCCTGTTCCACCCGGGGCGGGCTGGTCAGGTGCGCACCGAGCCGCTCCACCAGCACCTGCATCTGGTACGCCACCAGCCCGGCGTCCACGGCCTCGCCGGTCACCACCGCCAGGTGGGTCCCGGCCCCGGCCGCCACGATGAAGAGGTAGCCGCCGCCGTACTCGATGATGATCTGGCGGGTGCTGCTCCGCTGCCCGCCGAAGCCCTGGGCGACGCCCCGGGCCAGCGACTGCAGCCCGGAGCAGGCGGCGGCGAGGCGCTCGGCGTCCTCGCGGGCGATCCGCTCGCTGCGACCGATCTCCAGGCCGTCGTTGGACACCACGACGGCGTGCTGGACCTCGGGGACGTTGACGATGTCGGTGAGCAGCCAGCCGAGGTCAGGATTCGGGGTCATGGGATTCTCCGGAGCGCTGGGGAGGTCGGGGGGCTTGGGGGGAAGGGGGCCTGCGGGTGCTACGGGCCTTGCGGGTGCTACGAGTTCGGCGAGCCTTGCAGGTCCTGCGGAAGGTTCTGCGGCGGGTACCGCACCGGGTACTCCCGGGGGTACTGGTGGTGCCTGGCGGCGGACCGGCCGCTGGCGGTACCGGCCTGGAAGAGCGCCATGAACGCCTGCGCCTCCTGCGCCGATCTCGGCGGCACGGGGACGTCGTCGGGCTCGGCCGGCTGCGGTTCGGGAGTGACACCACGCCGGTTGGTACGACGCGGCAACCCGGTCGTCGGCAACCCGGTCGTGGGCAACCCCGTCGGCAGCCCGGCGGGCGGCAGCTGCGGAGTCGGCGCGGCGGCCTCGACCCGAGCGGGGGCCGGGGTCGGTGCCGGGGGCGGAGCAGGGGCCGACACGGGGACGGGCGCCGGGCCCGGCAGCGGTTCGGTGAGCAGTGCGGTCGGCAGCAGCACCACCACCCGGACCCCGCCGTACGGCGAGGGCGCCGAGCTGAGCGTGGCCCGGAAGCCGTACTGCTCGGCAAGGCGCCCGACCGCCGCGAGGCCCAACTGCGGTACCTCGCCGAGCCGGGAGACCTCCAGCGTGGAGCCGCCCGCGAGGGCGGCGGCGGCCTTCTCGACGGCGTGCTCGGGCATGCCGACGCCGCCGTCGTCGATCTCGATGACGGCGCCGTTGTGGACGGGCATCAGGGTGACGAACACCTGGGTGCTGGGCGGCGAGTAGCGGGTGGCGTTGTCGAGCAGTTCGGCGACCGCGTGGATCAGGGCCTCGGCGGCGGCGCCGACCACGGCGGTCTCGATCCGGCTGCGCACCACCACCCGCTGGAAGGGCAGGATGCGCGACTGGGCGCCGCGCACCACGTCCTCCAGGGCGACGGGCTCGGGCCAGTGCCGTCCGGCGCGGGCTCCGCAGAGGACGGCCAGGGTCTGGGCCAGCCGGGCCTGTTGGGCTGCGGCGTGGTCGGCCTTGAGCAGGCCCTCCAGCAGCTCCGGGTCGTCGTGGGTGCGTTCCATCTCGTCCAGCCCGGCCTGCTGGTCGTGGGCCATCACCAGGATCCGGCGGGCCACGCTGAGGAAGGCCCGCTGGGTCGACGCGTTGAGGTCCTGTTCGCGCTGGGTCGCGGCGCTCTCGGCGCTGCGATGCGCGGCCTCGGTCCGGAACTGCTCGCGCAGCGCCTCGTACTGGCGCTGCTGGTCCCGTAGTCGGGCGCCGAGGGTGCGGTTGACCGCGCGGTACCGGGCGGCGGCCAACACCGAGAGAGCGGCGAGTACGCCGGCTGCCGAGCCGAACCACTGAGTCATCGTCACGCGGCGAATTCTAGGGTGATGATCCTACCGAAGTGTGAACAGTTCTGACGTTCGGTGACCTGCTACGGACAATTTCTCTTCGTCGGACCGCCCTCGCCCCGACTCGTCCTGCTACGGAGTTGTTTCGGGCCAGTTGGCGCGATGCGGCGCGATGCGGCGCGGCAGGAGCTGCTCGGCCGTCGGGCACGACGGGTGCTGCGGCTACTGCCCGTCGCTCTCGCCGTACGGCTGCTGGGCACGCGCCGGGACGGGACGCAGTGAGCGCAGCCCGCGTGCCACCGCGAACGCGCGGCGGGCGACGGCGGCGAAGGTCTCCGGCTCCGGGGCGTACGAGGTGGCCGGGAGGCCGTCCGACGTGGCGCGCGGGTTCGGGATGAGGCCGGTGACGGGCCGGGTGGTCGGCGCGGTCTGCGTCATGTGCCCACATCCTTCGTGAGTTCGATGGCCTGGCGGCCCGACGGTACGACTACCCAGGCGGGAGCCAGTGTCACCTGGGACAGGCGACAGAATGGTCTCGAAACCCACCCGAATCGGTACCGGTCGGACGGTAACCCGTCCACCCTTGGACCTGCGCACTGGGGTGACACCCTGTGCCCCGGCCCTTCACCCGTCAAGGGGTCGGACCCGTCAAGCGGTCGCACCCGTCAGGCGGTCGGCGTCCCGCGTCGTACGGTCGGCGCCCTGGCGTCAGGCCGTCGGCCAGGCCCGTAGGCCTTCCGTCAGTACCCGTACCAACCGCTGCTGGGTCACCACCAGGTCGGCGGCGAGCTGGAACGCCCCGCCGGTCGCCAGCGAGGCGAAGCCGTGCGCCGTCGCACGGACCGTACGGGCGGCGTGGATCGCCTCGGTGCCGTCCAGCCCGTACCCGCGCAGCACCGCCACGATCACCCCGACCAGCCGGGCGGCGGCCCGCCGCAGCTCGGCGTCCTCCTGCGGGGCCTGCGGCAGCGCCGCGTACCGGTACGGGTGGCGCTCGGCGTAGCCGATGTAGGCCCCCAGCAGCGCTTCGACCGCGTCGTCCCGGCTCCGCCCGAGGACGGCCTCCGCGAGCGCCTCGGCCAGTTCCTCCGTCACCCGGACCGCGACCAGGCGGCGCAGTTCGGGCAGGCCGCCGCTGACGTGCTTGTACAGCGACGGGGTGGCGACACCCGCCCTGGCGGCGACGGCGGCCAGCGTGAGGGCCTCCGGGCCGGTCTCGTCGATCAGGTCCAGGGCGTGGCCGAGGACACCGGCGGGGGTGAGTCCGACTCTGGGCATCAGTTGGTCCTGGTGTTCTCGGTGTTCTCGGTGTTCTGGGTCTTCCGGGTCTTCTCGGCGGCCCGGGTGGCCTCGGTGTTCTCGCCGATCCCGGTGATTTCGGCCAGGAAGGGGAGCAGCGCGTCGGCGGTGGCCTGCGGGAACTCGGCCATCGGGTAGTGTCCGGCGCCCTCGATCATCACCTTACGGGCGTTCAGGGCCTGCGCCTGGCGGTCGGCGACCACGGCCGGGGAGGGGAAGTCGGGGTCCTTGCTGCCCATCACCACCAGGGCGGGGCTGCGCACGGCGGCACACCAGCCGACGGGGGCGGAGTCGCCGGTGACGTAGCCACGGGTGGCGATCCGGCGGCCGGGGGTGCGGAGGGCGTCGACCAGGCCGCTGCGGTACTCCTCGAAGTCGGCGGGCTTGGCGGTGGGGTACGCCATGTACTTCAGGTACCAGCCCCAGACGGCCGGGAACCACAGGACGGCCGCGCCCAGCACCTTGCCGATCCCACGCTGGAAGGCGTTCTGCGGGAGGTTCTCGACGAAGCCGTCGAGCAGCGCGATCCCGGCCACCCGCTCGGGGGCCAGGCCGGCGGCCTTGACCACGGTGGCGGCGGTGTACGAGCTGCCGACCAGGACGGCGCGCTCGACGTTCAGGTGGTCCAGCAGTGCGAGCACGTCGTCGGCGATCGCGGCGGGGGAGTAGTCGTCCCAGGCGATCGAGGACTCGCCGAAGCCGCGCAGGTCCATGGTGATCACCCGGTGCCCGGCCGCGACCAGCAGCGGGTGCAGGTGCCGGTAGGTGGTGCGGGAGTCGAGCATGCCCGGGAGCAGCACGACCGCGATGTCGGTGGCACCGGCGGCATCGGCTGCGTTGGTGCCGGTGCCGGTGCCGGTGGCCGTGTCGTCGAAGGCGATCCGGCCGCCGGGGAGGGTGAGGAACTGGGTGCGGGCGCTGCTGGCGGTGCTGGTCATCGCGGGCCTCCTGGGCTGCTGTCCGAGCTTTCGGTCCGAGCTGCTTCCTGTAGCCGCAAAGCTATGGCTAATAGCCATAGCCGTCAAGTGGATGGTGAGGAGTCCGCGCGAAGGGGTGTTGTACGGTGCCGTCATGCCGTTCATCAACGTGAAGCAGTTGGCCGGTCGCACCGACGAGCAGAAGGCCGAGCTCACCCGTGAACTCACCGCCACGTACGCGCGGATCACGGGTGTGACCCCGGCGAACATCTGGGTGGCGATCGAGGAGATCCCGGCCGAGAACTGGTCGGCGGGCGGTGTCACCTTCGCGGAGCGGGCCGCCGCCAAGGCCCGGAGTGCGGAAGGCCAGTAACGCGCAGGGGCCGGCTGCGGGCCGGCGGTGAGGCGGTGAACGCCTCTCCGTCCCAGGAGACTTGGACCGTCCCGTGCGGGCGGCTTGGAATCAGGGGCTCCTAGGATTAACGTTTGATAACGCAGCGCGGTCGGCAACGCCGTACCCGAAACGGCACCGTGCGCCGTCGCCTAATCCGCAGGGCCCGCCTTCGCCGGCAGGCCCGGGAGCCGGGGAACCACGTTCCATGGGGTGAATCAGCCGGGCCACAAACCCGGTCGTAGGAGACCTTCCTGCTCCGAACCCGTCAGCTAACCCGGTAGGCGCGAAGGAAGGAAAGGAGCGCGCCTCCCTTGGCGTCGACGCACTCCCCCAGCACCCCCGGCACGGCCACCAGGCTGCTCGAGCACCCCTCGGAGCAGCCGCCGGACGCGGCTCCCGACCAGGGCTCGCGGCACCGGATGCCCCGCCAGACGCGCAGCGGCGGCCCGCTGATCGGCGTCACCGCGATGGCCGCCTCGCTCGGCGCGACCGGCTTCGCCGCCGCCACCCCGGCCGCCGCAGCTACGCCGCCCGCACCAGCCCCGGCCGTCGCGGCTCCTGACGAGTCGTCGACGATCGCCCTCTCGGCGGACCCCGGACTCGCCCTCGCCGCCCGCATCCAGCAGCAGGCCGACGGTCAGCGCACCTCCGCCGACGAGACCGCGCGGCTCGCCGCCGCGAAGGTGGCCGAGGCCAAGCGCGCCGCCCAGCAGGCAGAGGCCCAGGCCCACGCGAAGGCCGAGGCGGAAGCCGAGGCGGCGGTGGTGGCGGAAGCCGAGCAGGCCGTGGATCTCGGCACCTTCACACTGCCGACCACCAACTACACGCTCACCGCGCACTACGGCCAGTCCGGCTCGTACTGGGCCCACCTGCACACCGGCCTGGACTTCGCGGCCCCCAACGGCACCCCCGTCACCGCCCTCGGCGCGGGCACCGTCACCTCGGCGGGCTGGTCCGGCGCGTACGGCTACCGGGTGATCCAGACCCTGCCGGACGGTACCGAGGTCTGGTACTGCCACCTCTCCGCGATCACCACCACCTCCGGTCCCGTCACCCCGGGCACCCCCATCGGCAAGGTCGGCGCCACCGGCAATGTCACCGGCCCCCACCTCCACCTGGAGGTCCGCCCGGACGGCGCCGCCCCGATCGACCCGCTGCCCTGGCTCCAGGCGCACGGCGTCCAGCCGTAGGCAGGCCCGTACACACGCGCGCCCGTACACACGCAGGCCCACGCACACGCAGGCCCACGCACACGCAGGCCCACGCACACGCAGGCCCACGCACACGCAGGCCCACGCACACGCACACGCACGCGCACGCGCACGCGCACGTACCGACGCGAGGGGCGCCCGCCATCCGGTGGGCGCCTACTCCATCTCTTCCGGCGGCTCCTCCGCAAAGTAGGTGTCGATCTCCGCCGCGTCGGGTACCGGCGCCAGGTCCGGGTACTCCTCGACCAGCAGCGCCGGCAACCCCGGGACCGTCCACTCGCCGAGCAGTCGCAGCGCCTCCGCGATCACCGCCGTCTCGAAACCCTCGAAGTCCCCCGACAGTTCGGCGGGCATCGGCATCCCGAGCGCGTTCAGCCCGGCCAGATTGCGGTAGCTGCGCTGCATCAGCCGGTTCTCCAGCAGCATCCGGGCGCCGTCGGTGGCCATCCCGACGGACATCGACCGGTCGCGCCCCCAGCCGCCGTCCACCTCCACCCGGTCCAGCACCCCCGACTCCTCCAGCGCGTCGAACGCCGCGAACCGCTGCTCCTGGGACAGCTCCCGGAAGGCGTCCAGCCAGGACCGGACGGCCGCGAGGTCGCCCGTGTCCACCCCGTCGGCGCGCAGCAGCAGGGTGTACAGGCGAGGCCAGGTGACCAGGTGCGGCTGGCGCAGCAGGCCGCAGAGCAGCTCGCCCTGCCACTCCGCCTCGGCGTGCAGCCGCTCGTGCCGCTTGGCGTTCAGCCGCTTCGCCGCCCGCTGATGGTCGATCAGCAGCCGCACCGCCGTGCCGTACGCCGCCGGCTCCGCCTCGGGCTGCACGTACATGTACATCCGCTCGTACAGCAGCTGCTCGACCACCGGGGAACTCAGCTCGGGGAAGCCGTCGTGCATCCGCCCGTCGCCCAGCTCCAGCAGCGTCAGCACCGCGCGCAGCGCCTCCCCGGGCACCGGCTCGTACCCCTCCTCGGCGGCCCAGGCGAGCAGATCGGTGGTGCGGGTGTGCGGGATGAGCTGCAGGTCTTCGTCGTTCACCCTCGGTACGGTATCCGGTGCGGCCGACCGCCGGAGTATGGTCGGGCGGCATGAAGCCTGAACGGACCCGGGCCGTACGCCTCACCGGCCCGCGCCTCGCGATCCGCGAGTTCCACCACACGCCCGCCGACGTCGACGCGCTGCACGCGGTCTTCGGGGACCCCGAGACCGCCAGGTACCTCCCGTTCGAACCACGCGACCGCGAGAACTGCGCCGATCAGATCGTCCTCTACCTCGAAGAGGCCGAGCACCGCCCCCGCACCGTCTTCCGGCTCGCCGTCACCCTGCTGGCGGACGGCGAGCCCGACCACGCCGTCCCGATCGGCAACGCCGCCCTCGGTGTCGAGGGCCAACGCGCCGGGTTCATCGGGTACGCGCTGCGCCGCGACACCTGGGGCCAGGGGTACGCGAGCGAGATCACCGGCCTGCTCAACGACTTCGCCTTCGGCACCCTCGGCCTGCACCGGCTCTGGGCCCGGGTCGACCCCGAGAACACCGCCTCCGCCCGGGTCCTCACCAAGGCCGGCTACCAGCTGGAGGGCCGGATCCGGCACGATCTCCACCTCCGTGGGACCTGGCACGACGCACTCCAGTACTCGCTGCTGGAACACGAGTGGGTACGGCCTGCAGGGTGACGGGGGGTGGGGCTAACCCCACCATGAACCCGGCAGTGGGCTGCATTACGGCGAGACCTCGGATCCGACATCTTTGAGTGGTGAGCACGGACGAGCCCGAGGAGCCCGCGATGACCGGCCTGACCACTCTGCCCAGCACGAGTACGTACCACCCCGAACTCCGTCAACCCGCCCGCCAGCGGTCCGAACCGGCCCCGGCCTTCTGGCGCGCCCCGTTCGCGGGCGCCACCTTCCGGGAGATCGGCTTCGCGGTCAGCGGCCTGCCGATCGCCATCGCGGGCTTCACCTTCGCCGTCGCGCTCTTCTCACTGGGGCTCGGCCTGGTCGTCACCGCCCTCGGCCTGCCGGTGCTCGCGCTGCTGCTCTCCGGGGCTCGTGGCCTCGGCGCGGTCGAGCGTCGACGCGCCCGTGCCCTGCTCGCCACCGAGGTCGCCGCCCCGGCTCCCGTCCGGCCCGCCCGCGCGGGCTTCTGGGGCTCGGTCACGGCCCGGCTCGCCGATGCCGCCGGGTGGAAGGCCATGCTCTACCAGGTGCTGATGCTCCCCTGGGCGGTGCTGACGTTCGCGCTCTCGGTGACTTTCCTGCTCACCGGCTGGGTCGTCGCCCTCTACCCGCTCTACCACTGGGTCTTCGCCCGCTACACCTCCTGGCCCGGCTACCAGCTCTTCGACTTCAACAAGGACGGCGTGCACTACCAGTACTTCATCACCTCGCCGCTGCAGATCGCGGGGGTGTCGGCCATCGGCCTGGCGCTGGTCTTCCTCACCCCGCCACTGGTCCGTGGCCTGACCAACGTTCACCGGATGGCGATTCAGGGCCTGCTCGGCGCCCGGTGAACCGGTACGCACCCGGAGGTTCTCGAAAGATGCCGGGAAAGCACATCAGGTCCGGCAGAAGAATCTGCCGGACCTGATGTTCAGAGTAGCGGGGACAGGATTTGAACCTGCGACCTCTGGGTTATGAGCCCAGCGAGCTACCGAGCTGCTCCACCCCGCGTCGTTGACATCACCATATGCGATTTTGGCGCTGACAGGAAATCGGTTCTCCCGGATGCGGCCCGCCGGGCACCGTGATCCGCTGATCACACCCGCACGTACGTCGCACCACCTCATCGGCCCACCACCCCACCACCCCACCATCCCACCGGCCCAGGGAGCTCCCGTGAGCACGCCCGGCACGTTGATCACCTCCCGGCCGCTCGACGAGTACTGCCACCTCTTCGGCCTCACCCGCAGCGCACTGAGTGCGGTGCCCGGCCCGGTCCTGGACTGTCCGGGCGGGGCGTCCGGCCTGGCGGCCGAGGCCCGTGCGCTCGGCGTCCGGGTGGTCGCCACCGACCCGGCGTACGCGGCAGCGCTCCCCGGCCGCACCGCCTCCGCCTGCCACACCGCCTCCGCCGCCTCCGCCGCCTCCGCCGCCTCCGCCTGCCACACCGCTCCGGACGCCTCCGCCGGTCCGGCCGGCCTGCCGGCTCTCGCTGTCCTCGCCCGGCAGGGCCGGGACGCGATGGCCGCGTCGATGGCGGCCACCCCGCACCTCTACCCGTCGCCCCGGCATCGCCCCTACGACAAGTACCTGCGCAGCTGGGACAGGGCCCGTCGGCTCTTCGTCGCCGACAGTGCCGCCCACCCCGAGCGGTACGTCGCCGCCGCGCTGCCCCGACTCCCGTTCGCCGACGGCTCGTTCGCGCTCACGCTCAGCTCGTACCTGCTCTTCGCCTACCCGGAGCTGTTCCCGCCGGCGGAGCAACTCGCCGCGCTCACCGAACTCGTCCGCGTCACCGCACCCGGCGGCGAGGCCCTGATCTACCCGCTGCACGACGGCTCGGGCCGCCGCTGCCCGCACCTGGACGAACTCCGAGCGGCCCTGGGGAGGCGCCAAGTCTCCAGCGAGATAAGGCGGATGCCCCGGCCCGGTGACGCGCGCACCAGACAGGTCCTGGTGCTCGGCGCGGCCGACCACCGGCGCCGTCGGCTCAGCTCGACGGAGTGGGCGTAGTCGAGGACGGCGTGGTGGCCGTGGCCGTGGCGGGCCGGGGCTGCGGGAGCTGCCCGAGAATCTCCTCCGCGACCGCGCGACGGCGTGACCTCGGCGGAGCGGCTCGCGGGTTGCGCAGCGTGTACGCCACCGCCTCCCGCAGCGCGGCCCGGTCCGCCTCCGGCAGTCCGGGGAGGGCCAGAGCCTCGCGGGCGGCCAACAGCGCCTGCAGCAGCTCGAAGGGGGAGAGCGGCCGGTCGATCGCCTTGACGAGCAGATCGACGCTTTCCGCGTCCGGGCTGCCCTGCAGCAACGCGAGGGCCTGCACCCGCAGGCCCTCCACGCCGGTCTCGAACAGGCCCCGCACCTGCTGTGCGGTGAACCCCAGCGAGCTCGCCGCGACGGCCGTCCGGCTGACCGAGTCGGCCAGCGTCTGCCGGTCGGCGGTGGACAGCGCCCGGGCCAGCAGCAGACGGGTGAGCAGCCAGCCCGACAGGAAGCCCACCACGGCGAAGTACACCGCCGAGGTGGCGGCGAAGCCCGCCGCACTGCCGACTGCGCCACCGACTGCGCCACCGCCGGACCCGCTGCCCGTACCGCCGACCAACGGTGCGAGCGCGTCGCCGAGTTGGCGCAGCCGGTGCGGCAGGGTGCCGAGCTGGGTGAGGCCCGCGCCGAGCAGGATCTTCGTCAGCCAGTCCGACACCTGTTCCAGATTGGTGTTCGGGGCGTAGCTCGCAGTGGAGGTCGCCTGCTGGTCGGCGGGGTGCGCGGCCGCTCCGCTGGTGAGCAGACGCGGGATGCCGAACAGAAAGCCCAGCGCACCGCCCAGGACGGTGAACGTGCCGGCTACCAGCAGCCCACCGCCGAGCACCCCCACCCAGTCCGGGCCGGCCGCCGCGTACAGCACCAACCCCAGCACCCCGGCCCCGAGCACCCCACCCAGCCCGACCTGCGCCATCGGGGCGAGCCCACCCTCACGTTCCAGCTCCACAGACTGCCTCCCCCGATCCGGCGTACCCGTACGGACGTCTGCCCACACGGACGGCAGCGACTGTAGCGGACCGCCGACCTACCGCACAGGTACCCCGCTCCGGGTACGAATCCACGAAATCGGTGGACCAAACCCCATTCGAGGCGGCTCCCGTGCGGATCCGGCCTGCCGGGAGCATGTACTGTGCCGCCCCCGCGCCTGAAGGAGCACCTGAAGCAGCCCGGCTGAGGTGGACATCCGGTAACCCGGTGCCGGGAGAAACGTGCGGCGGAAACGCAGACGGCCCGTGGGCTGCTCCTCGTCACCGGCCCCGTGCACAGGGCCGGCGGTCGAGGCACCGGGGATGTTCCGGTGAGCTCACGGGCCGGGTGACTGCTTTGAAATCGCCTGAGCCGGAGGCCGTAGGGCCTCATCTCTGCACAGGCAGGGGCGGCTCTAGCGAGCAGCCACCTCACACATCCTGAAAGTACTCAACTCAGGATCACCTCCTTTCAGTGTGCTGCCACCATAGACACCGCCCTGCGGCCGGGGCAACGGATTTTCGGCAGTTCGGAGGAAAAGCAGAAGGCCCGGCAGACGAGTCTGCCGGGCCTTGCTGTTGCTACAGAGTAGCGGGGACAGGATTTGAACCTGCGACCTCTGGGTTATGAGCCCAGCGAGCTACCGAGCTGCTCCACCCCGCGTCGGTAAACCCAACACTACGGGAGAGTTGTTCAGAAGGGAAATCACTTCCTGCGTAAGAGGTGCCGGACCGTTCGGGCCCTGGCCCAGACGCTGAAACAGACCAGGGCGGCGAAGCAGGGCACCATCAGCAGCCCGTACACCAGCAGGAAGCCGTGGGTGCCGAGTCCGGCGGCGGCGTTCCAGGTGCCGTGCAGGGCCATCGACAGCAGCAGCCCGACTGGCGCGGCCAGCCGGGCCAGCCAGCGGCGGGCGGTGGTGAGGCTGATCGCGAGGCCCAAGCCGGTCAGGGCGGTGAAGAGCGGGTGGGCGAAGGGGGAGAGCAGTCCGCGCAGGACGAAGGTGTGCACGGTGCTGTCGTAGTCCCGCAGGCTGGGGGCGGCGCCCAGGCCGATGCTGTCCAGCCGGGTCTGCTGGTCGTCGGTGAAGGCGCGGCCCAGGTAGAGGGCGTTCTCGGTGAAGGCGAAGCCGCAGGCGGTGACCCCGCCGAGGACCGTCCCGGCGGCCAGGGTGCGTGGGTTGGAGCGGGCGCGCGTCCGGGTGCGGGGGCGGGGGCGGAAGTACGGGAGCGGGCGCAGCCGCGCGCGCAACGGGTGCGGCCGGCGCAGGCGGCGTGCGGAGCGGCGCAGCGGGCCGGGGGCGCGCCGGGCCAGGACGGCGCAGGTGCGTTCGGCCCGGCAGCGGAGCCGGCGGCGGACCGGGAGCACGAGCAGGAGCAGCGCGGCGCCCTTGGCGGTCTCCTCGATCAGCGGTGTCGCGAACTCGGCCCCGAGCGTCCCGCCCCGGGTGCTGCCCTGGTGGGTGATCAGGAAGTCGCTGGCCCAGCCGTTGGCCATGATTGCCACGGTGGTCGCGGCGAAGGCGCCCCAGGCCAGGCAGAACAGGGTGTGTCGCAGCGGCACCCGCGCGGTCTGGTTGAGCCAGGCCAGCGCGCCGAGTACGAACGGCAGCGGCAGCATCGCCAGGCCCATCCCGACCAGCAGCCCGGTGGTGCCGGTCTGCCGTTGGACGAGTTGCAGGATCAACGCGGCGCAGCCTGCCAGGGTGAACCCGGCCAGTACGGAGGAGATCGCCGGGTAACGCAGCCGGGCGGCCCGGCGGACCAGGTTGTCCAGGCCCGGGTACGGAGGCCGGGGCAGCGGCAGACCCGCCCGACGCACTCGCGGCTCCGGGATCAGCCGGGCGTCGGCGGCGCGCGTGGGCGGGTCTGCGGCGGCAGCGGCGGCCTCCATGGGTGGGCTGCCGCTGGACGGACTGCTCACCCGCAAAGCGTAGGGGACCTACCCGGTCCGGGGGAGCCCTCTGGCACGATACGTGCGCAGATTGTCACACCTGGTGATACTTGATCAGATCCGCACCATGCACCACCTCAGGGGCGCGAGGAACTGCGCGACCAGCCCCCTACGAAGGTGCACGGTTGCGCGCCGTTCCTTGTGTCCCTGAGATGGTTGCCGTTGGGAAAGGGTTCCCCGCAGGGGCTCAGCGGCGGCGGAACAGCAGGTCGTGGACCACGTGCCCCTTGGCTATCCCGGCCCGCTCGAACTTGGTGACCGGCCGCCAGTCGGGCCGGGGCGCGTAGCCGGGGACGCTGGCGGCGGGGCGGTCGGCCGGTTCGAGCCAGCCGGTGCCGTCGCCCTCGGGGTGCAGGTTCTCCAGCTCGGGCGAGGCGGAGAGGACGTCGAGCATCTGCTCGGCGTACGGCTCCCAGTCGGTCGCGCAGTGCACCAGCGCGCCGGAGGCGAGCCGGGGGAGCACCAGCTCCAGGAAGGACGGCTGGATCAGGCGGCGCTTGTGGTGCTTGGGCTTGGGCCACGGGTCGGCGAAGTACACCCGCAGGCCGGCCAGCGAGGCGTCGGGCAGCATGTCGCGGAGCAGGATCACGGCGTCACCGGCGGCGAGCCGGACGTTGCGCGAGTCGTCGCGCTCGAGCAGCTGGAGCAGGTTGCCGTGGCCGGGGGTGTGCACGTCGGCGGCCAGGATGCCCGTCTCCGGGTCGGCGGCGGCCATCGTGGCCGTCGTCTCGCCCATCCCGAAGCCGATCTCCAGGGTGACCGGGCGGCCGTCGAAGAGGGTCTTCAGGTCGAGCGGGCTGCCGTCGATGGCCAGCCCGTACTGCTCCCAGCCCCGGTCCAGCGCACCGGCCTGGGCGTTGGTCATCCGGCCCCGGCGGGGCTGGAAGCTGCGGATCCGGCGCTCGCTGTGCTGGGCCTCGGTGGCCCGGTGCGGGTACATCGGAGCGGGATACCCGGCCGGGGCGGCGGAGAGCCGGGCGGACGGGGAGGGCTGGGGGCTGGGGGCGGTGGCAGTCACAATCGCCCCATTCTACGGGGGCGTGCGGCAGTGCCCGTAGGGGCGTGACGGATACCTCACACCCCCGCTCACACCCCCGCTCAGCCGCCCGCCGCGAGGGCGGCGAGTGCCCGGCGGGCCACCTCCCGTCCGATCGGCAGCGAGGCGGTGGCCGCCGGGGACGGCGCGTTCAACACGTGCACCACCCGGCGCACGGATGACGGATCGTCAGGATCGAAGCCCGCGAAGGCGAAGTCGTCCAGCAGCGAGCCGTCCCGGGCGACCGCCTGTGCCCGGACGCCTGCCGTGGCCGGTACCAGGTCGGCGGCCGTCACGGCGGGCAGCAGCCGCCGCACCGCCGTGGTGAACGCCCGCTTGGACAGCGAACGGTGCAACTCGCCCACCTCGTAGCGCCAGTGCCGTCGGGCGATCTGCCAGGTGCCGGGGAAGCTCACCGTCTCGGCGAGGTCGCGCGGCCGTACGGTCCGCCAGTCGTACCCCTCCCGGGCCAGGGCGGGGACGGCGTTCGGGCCGACGTGGACGTCGCCGTGCACACCCCGGGTGAGGTGCACGCCGAGGAACGGGAACGCCGGGTCCGGCACGGGGTAGACCAGCCCCCGGACCAGATCCCGCTTCTCCTTGGTGAGCTCGTAGTACTCCCCCCGGAACGGGATGATCCGCACGCCGGGGTCACCGCCGGCCAGCCGGGCGACCCGGTCGCTGTGCAGGCCCGCGCAGTTGACCAGCACCCCGCAGCGCAGCTCGCCGGTGCTGATCTGCACCGTGACGCCGTCCGCCCGCCGGGTGACCCCGCGCAGCTCGGTGCCGGTGTGCAGCACCGCGCCGGCCTGCTCGGCGAGCCTCGCGTACGTGCGGGCGACGGCGGGGAAGTCGCAGATGCCGGTGGAGCCGATGTGCAGCCCGGCCAGGCCGGTCACCTCGGGCTCGTAGTCGGCGATCCGGGCTGCGACCAGCTTGGTCACCGGGATGCCGTTCTCCCGGCCGCGCTGCGCCAGCGCGTGCAGGCGCGGCAGTTCGTCGCGTTCGGTCGCGACGATCAGCTTGCCCGTCACCTCGTACGGGATGCCGTACTCGCGGCAGAACTCGACCATCTCGGCCGCGCCGGTGGTGGCGTAGCGGGCCTTCAGCGAACCCGGGCGGTAGTACACACCGCTGTGGATGACGCCGCTGTTGCGGCCGGTCTGGTGCGCGGCGAAGGTCTGCTCCTTCTCCACCACCGCCACCCGCAACCCGGGCCGGGCGAGGGTCAGCGCGTACGCCGTGGACAGGCCGACGATCCCGCCGCCCACCACCAGCACGTCGAAGTCGTAAGCCACCACTGCCTCTTCCGTCGGTCCGCACCCGCCGCCACGATGTCCGGCCTGGAGATAGTGGCATGGTGGCCGGTGCGGGTCGAGGGGGCTACTCCCAGGGCCAGGCGGCGTCCCGGCCCGCCTCGAGCAGCGGGATCAGCCGGAAGGCGGCGTCGGTGAGCCCGCCGAAGGTGTGGCGGTACGCGCCGCCGGACGGGGCGTGGCCGGTCCGGTAGCCGGCGAGGTTCCAGGTGTAGACCGGTACGTTCGCCGGGATCTCGGCGAGCGGGTCGCCTCCCCAACTCTGGTGTGCCTGCTCGTCGGTGACGATCACCACCCGGTCGTGGCCCTGGTAGTGGGTACGCACGGCCTTCGCGGTGTCGGTGCCGCCGAGGTTGCCGAAACGCTTCAGCACCTTGAGCACGGGCTCGCCCTTGCCGACCTCGATGCCGTAGCTGCCGGTGCCGAACTGGACCAGGTCGGCGTCGGCGGCCCGGATCTTCAGGGCGGTGCCGAAGACAGCCGCCGAGTCGGCCCGGTTGAGGTCGGTCTGCGCGCTCGGCCGGTCGAACATCGAACCCGACCGGTCGACCAGGATCAGCGTACGGCCGGGCAGCGAAGGCACGTTGGCGAGCGAGTGCCGGAGTGCGAGCTCCAGCGGGTGCCCCCAGCGCAGTGACGGCGCGTGGCGGTGGGCGGCCAGGTAGCGGAACGGGAACTGCCGGGACCGCTTTACCTCCGCCGGGTTGCTGATCCGGCGCGCCACCTCGGCGGCGACCTCGTCCGAGACCCCGGCCTGGTCGAAGTTGCGCAGGTTCCGGACCAGCGCCATCGAGCCCATCGACGGGATGACCGCCTCCCAGACCGGTGCGTCCAACGGGCCCTGCAGCCAACCGGCAAGTGCCTCCCAGGTCATCCCGGCGGCGGCCAGCCGGTCGGCGCCGCCGGGGCCGGTGACCACGGCGCGGCGCTGCTCGACGGGCAGGGTGAGCAGCTCGCGGTTGGCCGTCAGCAGCCGGTCGACGGCCGGCGGAACGGCGTCGTCCGGGTGGTGGCGACGGTCCAGTGCGTACTTGAACAGGGCACCCTGCCAGGGCTTTTCGGGGTGCGGGGCGGGGTGGGTCAGTTCGAGTACGTCGCCGAAGCGGTAGCCCTTGGAGGCGGTGTCGTACTTGAGCAGCGCCCGCCCGTTGTAGAGCCGCCGGACGGCGTCGGCGACGCCGCGCTTGAGCGGCTTCGGCAGCGCGCGGCCGTACCGGGAGGTCCAGTACGCGAGCAACTCGCCCGGCTCGTCCGGGCGCTGGAGCACGGCGTCGACCACCTGCCGGGAGTAGCCGGGCGCGTTCGCGTCCAGCCGGGCGCGGGTGAACTCGGCCGCGCCGACCAGGGAGGCGGTCCGCATGAAGGCGCCGTAGCGCAGCCAGCGGAGCAACCCGAGCGTCCACTGCGGGTCGCTGACGGCGAGTTCGCGGACCAGCGCGGTGAAGCGGTCGTCGCGCTCGCCGCCCTTCTCGTAGAAGGTGTCCTGGCCGACGAGATTGGTGACTGCCAGCAGGAAGAGTTCGGACTTCGCGTCGCGGAGGAAGCCGGTGCCGCCCTCGTGGTTGGCGGTCTGCTGCCCGGTGCTGGTCACGGGCGAGACCGGACCGGCCTTGGTCCGGCGGATGTTGAATCGCGACATGGTGCAGCCCCCTGCTGGATGGTTCAGAAATGGTCCAGAAGAGGGAGGCATGGCAGAACAGGGGTGCCCGAGTTCGGAGAGCGGCGGTGGCATTACGGCTTCGACGCACCCCGGAGGGCACTCCACTGGAAGTAGCCATTGCCTGCGCACCGGGCACCCCGGCGCTGTGCCTCCCGAGATCAAGTGTGGCGGCGGTGTTTGCGCGGGTTCGAACCGCACGCCCCCATGGGGGACGTTTCACCAGAGAAGTAACCGCTGCCGACGCACCGGGAGGTGCGGCAGATCTATTCAGAATTTGGTGTCCAGAGAACAGAAGCGGCTGAGGTGACGAAGCCGCTCTCCCAACTGAGCTACACCGACCTTAAGTCGGTGACGGGATTTGAACCCGCGACCTGCCCATTAACAGTGGAAGTAACCTCTGCCTGCGCACCTGGACAAGAAGAACCGTATCCCGCCCGCGCTCGTACCCGCATCCGAATTACGGTCCGTCCACGCCCCGGCTCAGGCCGGCGCGACCAGCACCAGCCGGGCCCGTTCGGTCAACTCCCGTACCCGGCGTTCGTCCTGGTACGGCTCCAGGCGCCGCAGCAGCTCCAGCACGTAGTCGCGGCTGCGCTGCGAGGAGATCCGGCCGGCCACGTCGACGGCGCGCTCGCCGGCCGCCACGGCGGCCTCCAGGTCGCCGGCCTCCGCCTCGGCCATCGCGGAGACCACCAGCCGCAGCCCGTGCGAGCGGACGAAGCCCTCGGTCGGCCGCGCCAGCGCCTCCCGCGTGAAGGCCCGCACCTTGGACGGCACGCCGAGGTCGCGGAAGCACTCCGCCGCGTCGGCGGCCAGGCGGTCGTAGGCGTAGAAGTCGATCCACGCCGGATCGTGATCCCCGGCGCGTGCCCGCTCCAGCGCGCCCTCCGCTGCGTTGAGCGCCGCCGCACACGCCGGAGCGTTGTGCGCCTTGGCCTGGGCCCGTGCCTCCACCAGGTGGAAGAAGCTCATCGTCCGGGTCGTCGCCAGGCTGCGATTGCGCTCCAACGCGGCCTGCGCGAGGTCCACCGCCTCCTCCGCGAAGCCCCGGTAGCTGGCCTGCAGGCTCATCGAGGCCAGTACGTAGCCGCCCAGCGGCACGTCGGCCGCTGCCCGGGCCAGTCGCAGCGCCTGGATGTAGTACCGCTGCGCGGCCTCGTGCTGCCCGGTGTCGAAGGCCATCCACCCGGCGAGCCGGGTGAGTTCGGCCGTGGCCCCGAACAGTGCGCGGCCCACCGCGTCGCTGTACGAGGCCAGCAGCAGCGGTGCGGCCTCCACCCGCAGGCACTCCGGCACCATCGAGGAACGCCAGTCGCCGCCGCCGTACTTGGAGTCCCAGCGGCGGGCCTCCTGGGCCGCCTCGCGGAGTTTGGCGGCGTCCGAGTGGCCCACCCGGTAGCCGGTGAGGTCGGGCGCCTCCGCCTCGCGGGCCACGGAGCCGTCGGCGGGGGTGATCAGCCAGCGCGAGACCGGCGTCGCGTACGCGGACACCGCGAACGTGCCCGCCAGGCTGTCGCTCCACCGACCGCCGCCCGGCCCGCGCCGCAGCTCCAGGTCGACCCGCCACAGATCGGTCGCCGACCGCACCGCCTCCGGCACCTCGCGCGGGAATGCCAGGCCGAGTTCGGGCGTCGGGTCGGTGTCGCCGAGCCCGATCTCGTCCAGCGGAACCGGCCGGCCCAGCTTGCTGCCGATCGCCGTCGCGATCAGGTGCGGCACCGGGCCCTGCGGGATCATGCCCTTGCTGACCCAGCGGGCCACCGAGGTCTTGTCGTAGCGAAGCGTCAGTCCGCGCTGCGAACCGAGGTCGTTGACCCGGCGGGCGAGGCCGGCGTTGCTGATCTGGGCGAGGGTGAGGAGCGTACCGAGCCGGTCGTTCGGCCCTCGTGAGCTGACGGTCATGGTGGCGGCGGCACCCCCTGGCGGTGTCCTGCGTTGTCCTGCGTTGTCCTTCGGCGTCCTGCGGTGTCCTGCCGACGTCCGGTTGCTGCTGCGGAGTTGCGCGGACGGCGGCGTCAGCAGAGGGCGCGGTGTGGAGCCTCCATGCTGCTGCACCTAGAGTAGTCGGCCGCGTTCCGACGGTTAAGGGCTCGCATTCCGGTTGGCGGGAACCCGTGCCCGGCCGGGGTGTGAACGGGACGGCCGGCGCACGGTCCGCAGCAGGCCCGCGCCCGCTCGCCGGACGGGCGTGCTCCGGTCCCGTGCCGATGTGCGCCCGGCCGTGCCCCCTGGTCCGAGCGGCAGGTGGGCGATTCGCTGGACGCTGTGGGTCGGCCCGCCGTCGAGGACCCGGCGGGCCGGGGGACACCGCTGCCTCCATCCCCGCGGGCGGCGGTGGGTCCGGGAGGGCATGCGGATGCCCTCCCGGGCAGTGCAACGCCTTTCGGCCATCTGTGGATGTCCATGACACGGCGGCATGGCGGCCTGGCGAAGCGCCGGGGGCGGCCCGGGCCACGGAGGGGGAGGCCCGGTCCGCCCCGAACCGTCGTCACTCCCGCCCGGCGCGGTTGGGGCCCGGCACGGGTACACATCCAGGCGCTGGGGTCACCGTGGGCACATCCGGTGGCACGATGTCTCCTGACGGTGCGCCACCGCCCGACGCGGTACGGCAGCGGTACGGCGCGCCCGGATCCTCGTCAGGTGGAGGCGCGATGCGGTGGCTCACGGGCTGGAGCGGGGGCGCGTCCGGAGCGGGTGCGGGGGCGGCGGCGGGTACGTACCGGGCGCCGAGCGCCGTCCGGCCACTGGCCGGGACGGTCCTCTGGAGCGGGCCCAACCCGCTCTGGGCGGTGGGCGACTGGCGCCCCGACGAGATCCGCCTGGTCACCCTCAGGCCCGGCGTGCCCGCCGTCGTGACCACCGGACTCGGCGGATCGACCGGACCGACGGACCTGACCGGCCCCGTCACCACCCGCCACACCCCCGGCGCGCGCAACACCGCTCACGCTGGAGCGCACGCCCCGGTGCACGCCCCAGCGCACGACACCACGCACGACACCCCCGCCACCACCCGCCTCGCCGTCCTCGGCCGCTGCGGAGCCTCCGACGCCGAACTCGTCGCCGGTCTCGCGGCGGCGCGCGGCGGCGCCGTCCGGCACCTCACCCGCTGGCCCGGCAGCTACACCGTGGTCCTGCGCTCCGGTACCCGCAGCACCCTGCTGCTCACCGACCTGGCGGGCGCACTGCCGGTCTTCCACACCCCCTGGACGGGCGGTACGGCGTACGCCACGGCCGCCCTCCCGCTCGCGGACCTGATCGGCGCCCCGCTCGACACCGGCCACCTCGCCGCCCGGCTGGCCTGCCCCGAATCGCCGGAGGCGCTCGGCACCGGCACCCCCTTCCTGGGCGTACGGCGCGTACTGCCCGGACACGTGCTCGCAATCCGGGGTGGGCGCCCCTACGCCGAGCCGTACGAGCCGCCGTACGAGCAGGGGGGCGCGCCGGGGCGGCGCGCGGAGGCGCCGGCGGTGCGCGAACTCACCCGCGCGCTGCTGGAGTCGGTCCGCTGCCGGGTCCGCACCTCGGCGGTGGCCTCCGACCGTCCCAGGCTCGGCGTGGACCTCTCGTACGGCACCGCCTCGGCGACCGTCGCGCTGCTCGCCGCCGCCGTCCCGATCGGCCCCCCGGCCCCGTCCCCGGCCCCCGCGCCCGGCCCGGAGCCGGGTGCGTACCCGGCCGAGGACGCCGAGCGGCCCAGGACGGGCGCGGTGAAGGGCTCCTGGGCCCGACCGGGCGCCGAGCGAACCAGTGCCGAGCGAACCAGCGCCGAGCGCTCCGGCCCACCGGGGGCGACCCGCCCGCCGCCGCCCGGCGGGTCCGACGCGCTCACCGCCGTGACGGTCGGCGAGGCGAGTGGCAGCGCACTCGCCGTCGAGGTGCCCAGGCTGCGGCACATCGTGCTCCCGCCCACCCTCCCGTACGCCGAACTGGCCGACCCGCTCCCCGAGTTGCCGCAGGGCCCGCTCACCGACGAACCCGGCCCCGTCCTGGTCTCGACCGCCCGGATCGGCACCCGCTTCAGCGCCGGCGGCGCCGACCACCTCACCGGTTACGGCGCCCGCCAGGTGCTCGACGGTCACCCCGCCCGGCTCGCGGACCTGATCAGGGGCGGCAGGTCCCGCGAGCTGCTGCCGCCCGTGGTGGCACTGGCCGGTGCCGACCGGGCGGCGGGCGGCACCGGCCTGCGCACCCCGGTCGCGATGCTGCGGGCGGCCAACCGGCTGGCCAGGGCCCGCTATCCGGAAGCACTCGACGACGCCGCCGTGAAGCTGACGGTGCGTCAGTACCGGACGGGCGCGGCGGGCGAGAGCTCGGCCGCCGCCCTGGCCTGGTGCGTGCCGGGCCCGGCCGCCCGCTGGCTCTCCGACGACGCGCTCTCCGCCGTCGCCCTCCGGCTCCGGCTGGCCGCCCGTGGGCTCGCGCCGACCGAACCCCCGGGCGCCCGCCAGGCAAGGCTCGCCCTGCACCGGCGCGCCGCCGAGTACCGCACGCTGGTGCAGGCCACCGAGCAGTACGGCCAGCGGCTGCACGCGCCGTTCCTCGACAACCAGGTGGTCCGGGCGGCCGGGCTGCTGCCGGACGAGATCCGGCTCCAGCCCGGCGCCCGGCACGCCCTGCTGCGGGCGGTGCTCACCGGCGCGGGCCGCAGCGACCTGCCCGCCGACTGGGGCCGTGGCCCACGCCCCGACCGGGCCGCTGCCGCCCGGACGGGCCTGCGACTGGCCGCCGACGGGCTGGCCGAGCTGTTCCGCGAACCGCTGCTGGCGGAGGCGGGCCTGATCGACCTGCCGGCCGTCCGGGCGGCACTCGTACGCGCCGCCGACCCCCGGGCGGACCTCCCGCCGGGCACCCTCGCGGGGCTGGCCGAGCTGGTCTCCACCGAACTGTGGCTCCGCCGGGTGCGGGCCCGCCGGCACGGCTCCTGCTGGACGGGGCTGCCGCTGCCCGAGCGCCGGGCCCTGGCCCGCCCGGCCTGAGCGCGTCCGGGCCTGAGCGCCTACCGGCCTGAGTGCCTACCGCCGCCGGGCGTCCGACCTGAGCGCCTACCGGCTGCCGGGCGTCCGGGCTGACGTTCGATCATGATGAAGTGGACCTGCCCAGAGGAGGCCCTCGTGACCGATCCCCTCCCGGTGCTCGGCGAGCCGCCCGCCGCCGCCCCGCCCGGAGTCCTGGCCGCCTGCGACGGCTCGGACGGCTCGCTCTGGGCACTCGACCGGGCGATGACGGAGGCCCAGCTGTTCGCCCTGCCGCTGTACGTCCTGGCGGTGGTCAACCCGTCCCCGACCGGCTACCCGCCGGGGATGGCCGAGCTGGTCCGGGAGAGCATCGAACGGCTGGTCGACAGCATGGCCGACGGCCTGCGGCGGGCCGTCGCCACCGTGCAGGCCGCGCGCACCGAGCCGTACCAGGGTGAGCTGGCGCTGCACGTGGTGCTGGGCAACGTGATCGAGGTCCTGCTGTCCTGTACGACCGGCCAGCACACCCTGGTGGTCGGCGCCCGTGGCAACGGCGGCTTCACCCGGCTGCTGCTCGGCTCGGTCAGCTCGGCCGCGGTGCACCACTCGGCCTGCCCGGTCCTGATCGTCCCGGCACCGCCGGCGCGGCGCCAGTAGGCCCAGCAGGCCCAGCGGGCCGACGGTCGGCGCGCGACGATCCGTGCATGCGACATAACGCGACATAGAGGAATTTCCGCAGATCGTTGACGGTTCACCCTTTCGGACCAGCCACGCCCCCCCGGACAGGAGTCAGCCGTCATGAAGGTCGAGATCTACTCGGACATCGCATGCCCGTGGTGCTACATAGGCAAGCACCGCTTCGAGCAGGCGCTCGACCGCTTCGCGGGGAAGGACGGCGTCGAGGTGGTCTACCGGCCGTACCAGCTGGTCCCCGACGCCCCGGAGACGGCGACCCCGCACCGCGCCTGGCTGGCCGAGCGCTACGGGCCGCAGTCCGTCGCGATGGACGCCCGGGTCGCCGAACTCGGCAAGGCCGAGGGCATCGAGTACGACTTCGACGCGGCGCTGCACGCCAACACCTTCCTCGGGCACCGCCTGCTGCACCTCGCCGAGACCGAGTACGGTGCGGCGGCCCAGGGCGAGCTGAAGGAGCGGTTGCTGAAGGCGCACTTCAGCGACGGCGTGGACGTCGGCGACCGTGAGCAGCTCACCGAGGTCGCCGTCGCCGCCGGGCTGGACCGGGACCGGGTGGCGGCCTACCTCGCAGGCGAGGAGGGCGTGGCCGAGGTCCGCGCCCAGCTCGCCGAGGCACGCGAGCTCGGCATCAGCGCGGTGCCGACCTTCGTCTTCGAGGGCAAGTGGGCGGTCCAGGGCGGCCAGGAGGCGGAGTCCTTCCTGCGCGTCCTGGAGCAGGTGGCGGCCGAGACGGGCACGGCCCCGGCCGCCACCGACGCCGACGGGCACGCCTGCGCGGACGGCAGCTGCACGATCTGACGCCCCTGCCCGCCCGCCCGCCCGCGCCGCCCGCCGCCTCAGCAGACGAAGCGGCAGAGCAGTCAGCAGACCGGTCAGCAGACGAAGCGGGCGTCGGCCCAGTCGGCGAGGTTGATCAGCCCCCAGCTGCCGCCCGCCGGAGTGACGACCAGCCGGATCGACTGCTGCCCGTCCAGGGGTACCTGGACGGGCAGCGGGCTGTCGCCCGGCCGGACCTCGCCCGAACTCCACAGGGTCCGGCCGTCGCCGCCCTGGACGCTGAAGGCCACGTCCCCGACCCGCAGGCTGAAGTCGTCCAGTCCGGTGACCGCCTGGAACGACGTGCAGGGCCGGTTCAGGTCGATGGTCACCGTCGACGGCGCGCGAACGCCCAGTCCGTGCCGGTGGTACTCGCCGTTCAGCCACAGCCCGTCGCGCTGCCACAGCCAGCCGCTGTCCCGCCGGATGGTCGGCCCGGTCGGGGGTACCCGGTTGGAGCCCTGGCCGAACGGCAGGTTGTCCACCCAGAAGTCGGTCGGCGAGACCACCGGCGGTGGGGGAGTCGGCGGGACGGGCGGCGTGATGGTGGGGACCGGGACCGGGATCGGCGTGGGTGGCGCCGGTGGGGCGGGCACAGGGGGTGTCGGCGGCTCGGGTGTCGGGGTCTCCACCGGCGGCGTCGGGGTGGGGGAGGGCACAGCTGCCCGGTTCGGCCGGGGCGACGGCGAAGGTGACGGCGGGCGCGGCGTCGGCGCGGGAGCCGGTGCCTCCGACGGCGACACCGAAGGCGAAGGTGACGGCGCTGCGGGCGCGGGAGCCACCGGCGGGGGCAGCGCGGGTGAGGAGACCGCAGGGGCGGCCACCGGCTGCTTCGGCTCCGGCGCACCGGTGAACGCGTACGCGACGGCGGCGGCCGCAGCCACCGCGACACCGGCCACGATGCCCGCCTTGGCCGCCGTGCCCAGCCCCTCGCCGGCCACCGCGCCCGCACCCCCGCCGCTGCCGCCACCGGCGGACCCGGCCGCTGCACCACCGGCCGCTGCACCGCCGGCCGTCGCACCACCCGCCGCAGCACCACCGGCCACGGCGCCCACGCCGACCGCGCCCACACCGACCGCGGCGGCCGCCGCCGTGAAGTACCCGGTGCCGATCCAGACCAGCACGCCGCCCGGCAGCAGGGCCCGCAGGCCGGTGTTGATCTCGGTCAGTTCCAGGTAGGCCGCCGTGCAGCGGTCGCACTCCTGGACGTGCCTGCCCACCTCCGCCGAGGCGCGCTTGCGCAGCGACCCCCGGGCGTACGCGCCGAGCCGGTTGGCGTACGCCGCGCAGTCCTGGTCCTGGCTGCCCGACACGTGGGCCTGCAGGAACCCGGCGGCCAGCCGGTCACGCGCGCGGTGCGCCTGGACGGCCGTCGCGTTCGCGGTCTTGCCGAGCATCACCGCGACCGTCTTCGGCGACTCCCGCTCGACCTCGGTGTGCCAGAGCACCATCCGGTCGTCCTCGGGCAGTTCGACGAAGGCCTGCATCACCATCCGCTGGTCCGCCATCGCCATCGCCCAGGTGTCCGCACCCGGGTCGGCCAGGTCCAGTGCGGTGGTGGCGGCCGAGGTCTGGGCGAACGCGCCGAAGTCGTCCACCAGTTGCTCCCGCCGCTCGCTGCGGGCCCAGGCGGCGGCGACGTTGCGTACGGCTGTCAGCAGGTACGCGCGGACCGCGAACTCCGGCCCCTTGCCCACCCGTAGCGCCTGGAGCGTCCGGGCGAAGACCTCGCCCGCCAGGTCCTCGGCGGTGAAGCTGTCGCGGCAGCACGTCCGGGCGTAGCGGCGCACCGAGTCGGTGTGCCGCCGGTAGATCTCCTCGTACGCGCCGTCGTCACCGGCCCGCACCAGCGCGGCCAACTCGGCGTCCGAAGGCGGCCGTTCGCCGTCCACCGGATCGGCCGGAGCCGGCACCATCGCGTGCGGCAGGCTGTCCTCGGACCCCGCACCGGCACGAGCCGGATCGCGTCCGGCCCCACGGGTGGGATCAAAACCCTGATCGCGGCGGGGATCACGCGTCGACTCGCGGCCCGGGTCACTGGTGACGAACGCCTCCGGCGTCACCCCGCCCTGCCCGGCCGGGGCCTGACCGGGGACCCGGCCGGCGAGCGACTCCCGCAGGGGGGCACCGGCCTGGTCCGGCACCTGGCCGGGCAGGTCCCGGCCGTAGCCGCAGTCGTTCTGCTCCTCGGCGCTCAACACGGCCCCCAGCACTCGGCACGGTCCGCTGCGTGGCCGCACGCACCGTCCGCGCGCCAGGCGGCACCCGCGCCCGGTGCGGCAGACGGGCGAACGGCGCGCAACAGGACAATGGCTCCAACCACGGCCAAAGAATGGCATAGCGGAGCTTCGACCGGTAGCCGGAGCGGCCCCGGCCCACTCTTCCGTGCGAGCCGTCGCGGGTGCGTTCGACCCAGAACTACCTTGATTTCAGCGGGATCGCAGCCCATTCAGCAGAATCCGCAGTAACCGCTCGGCCGGAGCGTCGTGCGGTTGACCCGGAGCGGGGGACCAGGCCGACCCGCCGTCACCGTTCCCGTCGCTGTTCCCGCCGCCGTGTCCCCGCTCGTCGTCGGGCCCGTCGGCGGACTGTGACTGCCGTACGTGCACCGGAACGGCGGCGGTCAGCACCAGCACCACGTCCGACACCGTCACCCCCGGGCGGAGTTCGCCGGCCGCCCCGGCCCGCGCGACCAGCGCCGCCAACAGGTGTAGCAGCAGCCGCGGATCGGCGTCGTCGGACGTGTACCGGTCGCCGCCGAGCCGGTGCTGCTCCGCGAGCTGCTGCTCCGGAAGCAGCAGGTCAGCGGCTGTCCCGAGTTCCTCCGCGTACCGGAAGGCGGACGGCGGCAGCAGCCGTCCGGCGCCCGAAGCGACCGCCCGGGCCAGGTAGTCCGCCAGCGCGTCCCAGGGTCCCGCGCCCCCGTAGAGGGACTCCCGGGCCTGCGTCGTCAGCCACGCGACCTCCTCGGCCGCGATCCGCTGGACCAGCACCTCCTTGCTGGGGAAGCGGCGGTAAACGGTGCCCACCCCGACACCCGCCCGACGGGCCACCTCCTCCATCGGCGCGTCGTAACCGAGTTCGCCGAACACCTGGCGGGCGGCCCGCAGCACGCTCTCCAGGTTCCGCCGCGCATCCACCCGCAGCCGGCCCGACCCGGAGCCGAGCGGAGCCTCCCCGGCCCCACTGAGTGCCGCCCCGCCGGGGCCGGTCGCCGCCTGGCCAGGTCCGGACACCCGCTCACCGAAAGCCCGTTCACCCTTGTAGGTCTGTTCGCCGTACAACGGGCGGTCCGCCGGGCCGCGTTGCTCGGGCACCACTCCGTGGCTCCCGGCGCTCTGCTCGATCGGCAGCGAGAGCCCCAGTACCTGATCCTGATCCGTCATCCCCAACCTCCCCCGCAGGAGCCCGCGAGGGCGTCCCTGCCTGGCCACTTCGCACCCCCCGGTGCGTGGTACGGCCGCCCAGCCGGGCGGCCTTCGTGGACCAACCTTCCCCGGTTCGCCCCGGCGCAGTCGGAATCCGCAGTGGGCCGCAGCCGGTTCGTTCGGTCCCGGCCCACAATCCGACCATAGTTCAAGGAAGTTCGCGGCAGAAGTGGACCGAAACCCCACCACAACCGAAAATCCGGGCGCCTCTGGATCAGATCCGCGCGGCCGGATCCGGTACGCCCTGTGGACAAGAAGCCCCCCGGCAGGGCGTCATGGAGGCGTGAACCAGGTCACATCGACAGGGGGAACCCCCATCAGGATCCTGATCGTCGGCGGCGGCTGCGCCGGAATGTCCGCCGCGCTGCGTCTCCAGCAGACTCTGCGACCCCGGCTACGAGCAGGTCAGGCCGAGATCACCGTGGTCGAGCCGCAGCCGTACCTGACGTACCACCCGCTGCTCGCCGAAGTCGCCGCCGGGTCCATCGACCCCCGGCACGTGGTCGTCCCGCTGCGCCGGGTGCTGCCCGACTGCCGGGTGATGACCGCCAGGGTCACCCGGATCGAGCACGCCACCCGCCGGGTCTGGGTGGACGCCGCCCCGCGCGGTGAGCGCGGTGTGCCCACCGAACTCCCGTACGACCTGCTGGTGGTGGCCCCCGGCTCGGTCTCCCGTACCGCCCCGATCCCCGGCCTCGCCGAGCACGGCATGGGCTTCGGCAGCGTCGGCGAGGCGGTCGCCCTGCGCAACCACGTCCTCGAGCAGCTGGACCTCGCCTCCTCCACCCGGGACCCGGCGCTCCGTCAGTCCGCGCTCACCTTCGTCTTCGTCGGCGCCGGCTACGCGGGCGTCGGCGCGCTCGCCGAACTGGAGGACATGGCCCGGTACGCGGCCAAGGGCTACCACAACCTGACCGCCGAGGACCTCCGTTGGGTGCTCGTCGAGGCCACCGGCCGCATCCTGCCCGAGGAGTCCCCCGAACTCGCCGCCCACACCCTGGCCGAGCTGCGCGACCGCAGCGTCGACGTCCGTCTGAGCACCACGCTCGACTCGGCGGTCGACCAGGTCATGGTGCTCTCGGACGGCAGCCGCTTCGCCGCCCGCACCCTGGTCTGGACGGCGGGCGTCCGCCCGGCGCCGCTGCTCCGCGACACCGACCTCCCGCTCGACGTGACCGGCCGGGTCCGCTGCCTGCCCACCCTGCAGGTGCTCGGCCCGGACGGCGACCCGCTGCCCGGCGTCTGGGCGGCCGGCGACTGCGCCGCCGTACCCGACCCAGCCGCACTCACTGCCGCCACCGCTTACTGCGCGCCGAACGCCCAGCACGCCCTGGCGCAGGCCCGGCTGCTGGCCGAGAACCTGGCCGCCGCCCTCGACTCCCGCCCGCAGACCCCGTACCGCCCCGAACGTCTGGACTGCTCGACCTCGCTCGGACTGCGCCGGGGTGTCGCCCACACCAGGAGCGGCGGACAGCTCACCGGACGCCGCGCCTGGTGGCTGCACCGGGCCCGCCACCTGCGGCGGCTCCCTAGCTTCGACCGCCGGGTCCGGGTGCTGGCCGACTGGGTGCTGGCGGGCCTGTTCAACCGCGAGGTGGTGTCGCTGGGCGCGGTCGAACACCCGCGCTCGGAGTTCGAGGCGGGCTTCCCGCCGCAGTGACTCGAATCTGACCCGAACCTGACCCGAGCCGCCGGACGGCGGACCGTAGCGGACCAGGTACTTCCGGAACAGGGCCCGGCCCTGACAGGATCAGGGCCGACCGGATCATCACGGCGCGTGCAAAGATGCATACAAGGTGTGATTGAGTACCTGTAATTTGACCGAGGAAGCGGCCGTCCTTTGAACCTCATGCGCTGGAGCGCCAGGCTCACCGGAGCCGCATGGCGAGCCGCTCCCCCCGCCGCACCCGGAGAACCCGTCACCCTCCCGGGCCCGCGCGACCACACGGCCGCGCCCGCCCTGCTCGACCTGTGCGACCTCCACGAGCTGTACGACCTCCGGGACGTCCTCCGCCGCCTCCCCGCACCGGTCGCGGTCACCTACGGCCCGCTGCACCAGCTCGGGTACGCCAACCACGCCTACCGCGAACTGTTCGGCGAACGCACCAACGGCCTCCCCGCCTCGGAGGCCCTGCCGGAACTCGCCGCACTCGGCGTGCTGCCCCTCCTCGACCAGGTCATCCGCAGCGGCCGCCCGCGCAGCGTCAAGGCACGCTGCATCCTCGGCCTCGGCGGCACCCGCTACTACAACGTCTCCTGCGTGCCGCTCGGCGCCGAGCCCTCCTCCTCCGGCAGGTCCGTCGGCCGGTCCGCCGGGCGTTCGGCTGCCGCCAAGGGGCTGGACCCGGCCGCCGTCCTGATCTTCGCCTCCGAGGTCACGGACCAGGTCCAGGCCGCCACCCGGCTCCGCGAGGCCGAGCGCCGCCAGCGCGAGGCGGCCGTCACGCTGCAGCGCAGCCTGCTCCCGCAGAAACTCGAACAGCCCGCCGACCTGCGAGTGGCCGCCACCTACCAGCCGGGTGGCGCCGAAGCCGCCGTCGGCGGCGACTGGTACGACGTCATCGGTCTCGGCGGCGGCCGGACCGCCCTGGTGATCGGCGACGTGATGGGACGCGGTCTGCGCGCCGCCGCCGTAATGGGCCAGCTTCGGACAGCGGTCCGCGCGTACGCCCGGCTGGACCTGCCGCCGCACGAGGTCATGCACCTGCTCGACGGCCTCGCCATGGAGATCGACGCCAACCAGATCGCCACCTGCACCTACGCGATCTGGGACCCGACCCCCGGCACCCTCCACTACGCCTCGGCCGGCCACCTCCCGCTCCTGCTCCGCTGCCCCGACGGCACCGTCCTACGCGGCGAGGAACAGAACGGGCCGCCCCTCGGCACCGGTGGCGGCACACACCTCTCCCACACCCTGCGCCTGCTCCCCGGCACCACCGGAGTCCTCTACACCGACGGTCTGGTCGAACGCCGCGACGAGGACATCGACCAGGGCCTCGACCAACTGGCCCGCACCCTCAGCGGAGCTGTCGGCGAGCCCGAGGTCGTCTGCGCGCGCCTGCTGCGGGCCATGGGTGTTACCTCCGACCATGACGACGACGTGGCCGTACTGGCATTTCACCTACCGGCCGACCTGCCCGTTCCGTCGGCCGCCAGTCCCGCCCTTGACTCCGGTGGCGTCGAGGTCTAGTGTTCTCCGAGCTGCCTGACAGGGAGAACCG
>NZ_JARXZC010000029.1 GCF_029894335.1 Kitasatospora sp. MAP5-34
GTTTCATTCGCCGTGCTGCGCTTTCCGACGTCCCAAACTTTAGCCGAACCCCGCTCCATAAAGCGAATCCAGCCGCAATCCATATAAACGCGCACAACAACCAGCCCGTACGAATACGGGAAGAGCGAAGTGGTGGTTCAGAGGATTGGCCGCCCCGGGACCGTCCGCGCGAATGCGTGTCCGGTGCTCCCTGCCGAGCGACTAGTGAACACTACGCCCATCCACAGCCACAGGCAAATCCCCGGCCCGGACCACCCGGGTACACACCGCCCGAGCCGACTTCACGTACTCGCCGTTCAGGTGGTCGTTCGAAGCGATGCGCCTCCGTGCCGTGGCCGCGTCCTGTCCTCCAATGGTGTGGCGCCGCAGCAGCCGCTCCTCGCGAACGGCGTCCTCGGTGTCCACGTACCAGAGTTCGCGCAGCAGTCCGCGGGCCTCCGGCCAGGGGGCGTCTGCGTTCGCCAGGTAGTTGCCCTCGGTGATCACCAGGCGGGTGTGCGGTCGGATGACGTGGCGTGCGGCGACCGGCTCGTCGAGTGTGCGGTCGAAATCCGGGGCGTAGACATCGTGGAAGCGCTCGTTCACGACTCGGCGCAGCAGGGCGACGTAACCCCAGGCGTCGAAACTCGGTGGGGCACCCTTGCGTGAGCGCAGGCCCAGGCGATCGAGCTGGGTGTTGGAGAAGTGGAAGCCATCCAGCGGGAGGTAGGCGGCGGTGCCCGGGCCCTCCCGGCAGTCGATCTCGGTGACCAAGTAGTGGGCGAGGGTCGACTTTCCGGCGCCCGGCGGGCCGGTCAGGCCCAGGATGGTCCGTCCCGAGCCGGCTCCCCGGCCGTGCAGCAGCTCGACCGCCCGGGTGAGCAGTGCACCCGGTCCGCTGGTCGGCTCGGCGGCGAATGGGGGCGCGGGTGAGGTGACGGTATCGGGGTGGTGGGTGGTGGGTCCGTCCGCATGCATGGGGCGCACCCTACTCAGGACTCGCCGGATTCGGCAGGCGGCATTTCGTCGCAGAGCGCCGGCACGTCCAAGGTCAGCGCGCCGGCCGTCGAGTCGAGGGTGGCGGGGACCCCCAGGGGAACGGTGAGAGTCGAGGGGCCATGGCCGAAGCCGAGTTCCCAGAGGACCGGCACCCCGAGCGGGGAGAGTCGTTCGAACATCACGTCACGGACCCGCTCCAGGCGGCCGCACCCGTTCCAGGAGCCGAGGACGATGCCCGCCACGCCGTCGAGCGCGCCGGATCGGAGCAGCTGCGTGAGGATCCGGTCCAGTTGGTAGGGGTGTTCGTTGGTGTCTTCCAGTATGAGGAGCGTCCCCGCGAACGAGGCGCGGGCGGTGGGCGTGCCCCAGTCGGCGGCCAGAACGGAGGCGCAGCCGCCGGCGGTGAGACCGTGGGCCGTTCCGGGTATCAGCGGTGTGGCCGTGGCTGAGGTCAGGACGGTGGTGCCGGCCGGGTCGAAGAGGGTGCGGCGCAGGTGATCGGCCGTCCCCGCGTCGGCGACGAAGGAGGTGGTCGTGGCCATCGGCCCGTACAGCGTGGCCACCCCGAGCCGCTGCGCGACCGCCTCGTGCAGCACGGTGGCGTCGCTGAACCCGACCAGCACCTTGGGCGGACCGGCTCGGAGTGCGTCCCAGTCGATCAGCTCGGTCATGCGCTGGACACCGTAGCCGCCTCTGGCGCAGATGACGGCCGCGATGGAGGGGTCGAGCCAGGCGCGCTGGAAGTCCGCAGCGCGGGCGGCATCGCTGCCCGCGAGATAGCGGAGGTCGGGGTGGATGTCACGGAGGTGACTGCCCGGTACGACGTCCAGCCCCCAGGAGCGGAGGATGCTGGTGCCGACCGCCAGGCGGTCGGGGTCGGCGGGACCACTCGGGGCGACCACTGCCACCCGGTCGCCGGGAACGAGACGGCGCGGGCGGCGGAGCATCTGGTGGGGCTGGATCTGAGCCATCGGCAGCTGCCTCCTGACGGGTATTCGGCTGCTCACGTTATCCCCGCTCGGCCAGGGAGCCGATCGTCCTCCGGGGGCCTCCTCGGTAAGGAACGGTCCGGCGGAGGTGGGCGGCTTTTCGAGACGTGCAGCAGGAGCCGCTGTCAGGTCCGGCCGGGTCCGGGCCTCGGCCGAAGCGGTGGTCGGAGCGTGCCCGACCCGTGCTTGGCAAAGGCAGCCCCATGGGCTCGTCAGGCTTGAGTCACGGCCGCCATCGACGGTCCGGCACGAACGACCCTTTCACGCCATGGGCATTTGCCCGCCAGGTGGCGATCACGACGCTCTGTCATCCCGCACTCACCCCTTGGCCCATCGCGCACTAGTACGGGAGGATCATCCGAACAAACATCTCGGAGGGCCCGCACCGATGACCTCGCTCGACCAGACCGCGTTCGACGACTCCTCCAGGGAGCCGTCGTCGGCCGACCGTGGCGGGTTGGACGTCGAGGCGGCCACTGCGGCGAACCTGCTCACCGCGCTCGCCGCAAGGCTGCGCGCGGCGTACGAGCGTGGGGCGGACATCTCCGAGCTGGCTGCGGCGTCCCACCAGTCCACGGCGGAGGTCAGGCGGCTGCTGCAGCGAGCCGGGGTCAACGTCCCGGCCGATGACCAAAGGTGGGTGGACGGCCCCGGACGAGGGGACGGCCGGAGCTGGGCGGACGAGCAGGGCCGGGTGAACGAGCAGGGCCGGGCCGGAGCCCTCAAGCCACCGGGTAGACCGGCGCACGACTCGCAGCAGCCAAGACCGGTGCGGCGTCCGACGCCCTCCCGTCGGCTGAGCCGCCTGCACCCTCGAACCGAAGCGACCCCCACCGACCCACCTGCCCCGTCTGCCCCGTCTGCCCCAGCGACCCCACCGGAGCCGCTGCCCACGCAGCCAGGCGCTCGACAGCCGGTTCCCCCGCCGCCGTCGCAGACCCCGATGGGCATCCTGATCGGCGCCTCGCCGACCTACTCGGAACCGCCGGCCCAGCCGGAGGACAGACATCCGCGCCGCGTGCCCGCCCGGGTCGTACGGGTGGGCCGAGGTACCAGTCTGGTCGTACTGCCGTCCTGGCGGGCCGCCATCGCGGTCTCCGTGCCGACCGACCTGCTCGTGAGAGCGACCGGGCTGAGCGCCGACCGGCTCGCGGGCGCCCAGCTGTCCGCGCTGATGAATCCCGACGCCCTGCACGACCGTGAACTCGACCTGCACGATTGGCAGTCGGAGCCGTAGATCCCCGGGTCGCGCGGCTGATCCGGCGAAGGATGACGAAGCGTCGGCCCGACATCACTGTTCCCCGACAAGTTGACGATTACGCGCGAAAGCCCGACCTGGCCGAGTTCCGTCGGAGTACGCACCGGCCGACCCCGGCAGAACTCGTCGTTGTCGCACCACCGCGTTGTTCGCGCCGTCGGGCCGGCCCCTCGTCCTAGGCTGGCCTCATGCCCGCACCCGTGATCCTGCTGCCGACAGATCCGCTCGCACCCCGCCGGCCCGACCCGCACTACGTCTGGGAGGCGCAGCAGATCAACGAGTTGGGTGGCGAGTACGCCCTGGTGGACCATGACGCGCTGCTGGCCGGCGACACCGCCCGGGCGGTCCGGCGCGTGCCGCACGGGAGTGGGCCGCTCTGGTACCGGGGCTGGATGATTCCGGTGCCCGCGTACGGCGCGCTCGCCGAGGCGCTCGCCACGCGCGGCTGCACGCTGCTGACAACGCCGTCCTCGTACGCGAACGCGCACGAACTCCCGGGCTGGTACGCCGTGTTCGAGGGAGCGACCCCACCGAGCGCCTGGATTCCCGGTAGTTGGATCCCGGGGGACGCGCCGGACGCCGGCGCCCTGGCGGCGGGCGCGCGCGTGCTGGGCGGGCAGGGCCCCGCGATCGTGAAGGACTACGTGAAGTCCCGTAAACACGAGTGGGCCGAGGCCTGTTACGTACCCGAGCTGGGTGATCTGCCCGCCCTGACCCGGGTGGTGAGTCGGTTCGTCGAGCTTCAGGGCGAGTTCATGACCGGGGGTGTGGTGTTGCGCCGGTTCGAGGAGTTCGTGCGGGACGAGGACGGGCGGGCGGTCGAGTCCCGGGTGTGGTGGGTCGACGGTGAGCCCGTCCTCGTCGGCCCGCACCCCGACCACCCCGACGCCGACCCCGAGCCGGAGTTGGCGGAGATCAGCCCCCTGGTACGGACGCTGGGCTGCCGGTTCATCACCACCGACCTCGCCCAACGCGCCGACGGCCAGGGCTGGCGGGTGGTCGAGGTCGGCGACGGCCAGGTGAGCGACCTGCCGCGCGGGATCGACGCGTCGGCCTTGCTGGCCTCGCTCATCGCCGCGTAGCGGCTCCGCCGGGTAGCCGGTGGGGCGCAGGGGACGGCGCGAAGCGGGAGAGTGCGGCTCGTCCCCTCCCGCTTCGCGCCGTCCCCTGGGATACCCGATCCTGATGGGCAGAGTCTCAGCCGCGCACCGGGTCGGGCTCGGCGTGGCGGTCGGCGATGAACGCCTGCCAGAGCCTGGCGTACGCTCCGCCGCGCGCCAGCAGTTCGTCGTGCCGGCCGTCCTCCACCACCCGGCCGTGGTCCAGGACCACGACCCGGTCGGCCCGCTGTGCCGTGGTGAGGCGGTGGGCGATGACCAGGGTCGTCCGGCCGCCGGCCAGCCGGTCCGCCGCGTGGTTGACGGCGGCTTCCGTCGCCAGGTCGAGCGCGGCGGTGGCCTCGTCCAGGAGCAGCAGATCCGGGTCGACCAGCTCGGCGCGGGCCAGGGCGATGAGCTGGCGCTGCCCGGCAGAAAGGTTCCGCCCCCGGCTGGTGACCTCGTGCCGGTAGCCGCCGGACAGGCGGACGATCATCTCGTGCGCCCCCACCGCCCGGGCCGCCGCCTCGACCTCGGCGTCGGTGGCCGTCGGACGTCCGTACGCGATCGCGTCACGCACGGTGCCGGCGAACAGGTACGCCTCCTGCGGGACGACCCCGAGCCGGTGCCGGTACTCGGCGAGGCCGTAGCGGGTGATGTCGGTGCCGTCGATGCGGACGGTACCGCCGGTGGCGTCGTAGAACCGGGCGACCAGCTTGACCAGCGTGGACTTGCCCGCGCCGGTCTCGCCGACCAGGGCGACGGTCTGGCCCTGTGGTATGTGCAGGTCGATCCCGGACAGCACCTCCGGGTTCCCCTCGCCGCCACCGTTGTAGGCGAAGCTGACGTTCTCGAACCGGACCTCGCCGCGCAGCCGCTCCACCTTCACCGGGTCGTCCGTGTCCGGCGTGCTGGTCGGCGTGCGCAGCAGCTCACGGATCCGCCCGAGGCCGACGGAAGCCTGCTGGTAGCCGTCGAAGATCTGCGAGAGCTGGTTGACCGGGGCGAAGAAGAGGTCGATGTAGAGCAGGTAGGCGACCAGCGCGCCGATGGTGAGCGTGCCCGAGTCCACCCGGGAGGCACCCACGATCAGCACCAGCGCGGCAGCCACGCTGGAGAGGAACTGCACGAACGGGAAGTACATCGATATGTAGAGCTGCGCCCGGACGCGGGCGTCGCGGTACTCGACGCCACGGGCGACGAACCGGGCGGTGTTGATGTCCTGGCGGCGGAACGCCTGGACGATCCGCATGCCCGCCACGTTCTCCTGCAGGTCGGCGTTGACCGTACTGATCAGGTCGCGGGAGATCTGGTACTGGGTGGTCGACTTCCGGCGGAACACCAGCGTGGCGACGACCAGCAGCGGCAGCACCGCGAACACCACCAGTGCCAACCCCGCGTCGATCACCAGCAGCGCCCCGAAGATCCCGACGAAGGTCAGCAGACTGACCACCGCGGTGACCACGCCGGTCTGCAGGAAGCTGGAGATCGAGTCGACGTCGGTGGTCATCCGGGTCATGATCCGGCCCGAGAGCTCGCGCTCGTAGTAGTCCAGACCGAGGCGGTTCAGGTGGGCGAAGATCTTCAGGCGCAGCGTGTAGAGCACGCGCTCACCGGTCCGACCGCTCACCCGGGTCTCGGCGCTCTGGACCAGCCAGTCGAGCGCGACCACGACGAGCGCGGCCAGCGCGGCGACGGCCACACCCGAGAACGCCGCCTTGCTGACACCGTCGTCGATGCCGTGCCGGATCAGCACCGGTATCGCGAGGCCGGCCGCCGCGTCGAGCGCGAGCAGGAGCAGAGCCAGCAGCAGCGGGCGGCGGAACGGGGTCAGCAGCCGGCGGAGGCTGAAGTCCGGATCGCCCGCTTCCGCGTCGGCGAGCGGGATGTCCGGGGTGTCGGTGGCCGCCGGGAGGGCCGCCACCTTGGCGAGCAGGTCCGGGGCGGCGGCCTTGGCCTCGGGGGCCGACGGGGCCGTGGGGACGGGCGCCGGGGCGGGCTCGAGTTCGAGCCCGGGGGCGGCGGTCCGGGCCGGTTGCCGGATGCCCGCG
Organism: Kitasatospora sp. MAP5-34; assembly: GCF_029894335.1. Lineage (GTDB taxonomy): Bacteria > Actinomycetota > Actinomycetes > Streptomycetales > Streptomycetaceae > Kitasatospora. The sequence goes on from NZ_JARXZC010000029.1 coordinate 6,374, forward strand.
TCAGGGTCGGTGATCAGCGCCCGGTACTGCGGGCATCGGGCCTCGAGCTCCTCGTGTGTGCCGATGTCGATCAACCGGCCGCGCTCCAGTACGGCGATCCGGTCGGCCAGCTGGAGTGTGGAACGCCGGTGCGCGATGAGGAGAGTGGTCCGGCCGGCCATCACGCTGCGCAGCGCCTCGTGGATCTCCGCCTCCACCTGCGGGTCCACGGCGGAGGTCGCGTCGTCGAGCAGCAGGATCCGGGGGTCGCTGAGAATCGCCCGGGCGAGGGCGATGCGCTGGCGCTGGCCGCCGGAGAGCGTCAGGCCCTGCTCGCCGACCTTGGTCCGGTAGCCGTCCGGGAGGTCGCGGATGAAGCCGTCGGCCTGCGCCGCCCGGGCGGCGGCGTGGATCTGCTCCTCGGTCGCGTCCGGCCGCCCGTAGGCGATGTTGGTGCTGACGGTCTCGGAGAAGAGGAAACTGTCCTCCGGGACGATGCCGACGGCCGCGCGCAGCGAGTCGAGCGTCAGATCGCGCAGGTCGTGGCCGTACGCCCGGACTCTGCCGGCCACCGGGTCGTAGAACCTGGGGACGAGCTGCGCGACCGTCGACTTGCCCGAGCCCGAACCGCCGACCAGCGCCAGCGTCTCTCCCTCGGCGAGCGACAGGCTCAGCCCTTCCAGGACGAGTCCATGCCCGTCCGCAGCGCTCTCGTACCGGAAGTCGACGCCGTCGAACTCGAGCGCCGGGATGTCCACGCCTACCGAAGAAGCGGTGGCGGCTTCAGCCGGGGAAGCGGTGGTGGCGGTGGTGGCGGCTTCAGCCGGGGAAGCGGTGGTGGCGGTGGTGGCGGCGAGGTCGATCGCGTCGGTGCGTTCCCGTACCAGCGGCTCCTGGTCGACGAGCTCGAGTACCCGCTCGACTCCGGCCCTGGCCTGCTGGCCGACCGTGATCAGCATGGTGAGCATCCGCACCGGGCCGGTCAGCTGTGCCACGTAGGTGGAGAAGGCCACGAAGGTGCCGAGCGACACGTCCCCGCGCACCGCAAGCCAACCGCCGAGCGCGAGCACTGCGACCTGTCCGAGCGCGGGGATCGCCTGCATGGCGGGGGTGTAGCGGCTGTTGAGCCGGATCGAACGGAGCCGCGAGCCGTACAGGTTGCGCGAGGCTTGTTCGAGTTTGGCGCGCTCCTGTGCCTCCTGGCCGAAGCCCTTGACCACCCGGACCCCGCCGACGGCGCCGTCCACCACGCCCGCCACGACTGCGGCCTCCTGCTGAGCTGCCCAGGTCGCTGGGAACAGCCGCTTGCGGCTGAGTGTCGCGACCCACCAGAGGGCGGGGCCCATGACCAGGGCGACCAGGGTCAGCGGGGGCGACAGCCAGAGCATTACCAGGGCCGACATGCCGAACATCAGGAAGTTGCCGGTCATCATCGGGAGCATCGACAGCAGCCCGTTGATCAACTGCAGGTCGGAGGTGGCGCGTCCGACCACCTGGCCGGTGTCCAGACTGTCCTGGCGGGCGCCGTCCAGGCGGGTCAGTGACCGGAAGAGGTCGGTGCGCATGTCCTGCTGGACGTCCAGTGCCAGCTGCCCGCCGTAGTAACGGCGGATCTGGGTGCAGAGGAAGACGAGAGCGGCAGCCAGCAGGAGCGCCACGGCCCACGGTGTGAGCGGGCGCGTGTGGGTGGTGATGACGTCATCGATGATCAATTTGGTGATCAGCGGGACGATCGCAGTGATCGCCATGCCGACGAGTGAGGCGCCGAAGGAGAGTAGAACGTTTCTTCGGTACCGCCAGCAGTAGCCCGCGAGCCGACTCAGCCACCCGCGCTCCGACGTCGGACCCGCTCCCGGGCGCGTACCCGCTCCCGAGGGCGCAGCCGCTCCTGGGCCGCGCGTGGGACTCGGCGCGGGGGCGGTCGTCGCCGGCCGGGATGCCGAGGCGAGGCCGGAAGGGTCGCTGGGGGCGTTGCCACCACGGGAAAGCTCCGCAGTGGATACGTGAGTCTCAGGCATATTTAGGGATACTAACCATTCTGTCGAGTTGTCGTCCATCGTGATTCGACGGGCGTGCCACAGACTCGAACGGCACACGACCGAGCCGGCTTCCCGACCCGACCAGCCTGACTCGTCGGGCTGGTATTCCGCACCGGACCATGGGCCGGGCCGCTTACCCCCTTGGACCTACTCCCCCGGCCGCAGCCCCGCAGTCCCGCAACCGCGCGACCGCGCGACCCCGCGACCCTGGGATCAGTCGGAGGCCGAGCTGACGGAGTCCGAGGACGAAGGGGCAGCGGGGGCAGCGGAGCCGGGAGCAGTGGCAGTGGCAGTGGCAGTCGCCGCTGCGGCCGTGAACGCGCCCTGTGCCAGGCCGTGCAACAACGAGGCCATGGCGTCGCGCGGCAGCCCGCCCTTGTCGCCGGCGGTCGGCTGTGGAGCGGCACTGTGCGGGGTCGAGTTGATCAGCCCGAAGACCGCGTGCACCGAGGCCCGGGCGAACGGAGCCGCCTCAGGCGTCGCCAGAGCCGGGAAGGCCTCACGGACGACCTCGACCCACAGCTCCACGTAGCGGCGCTGGAGCCGTCGCACATGACGACGGTCCTCCTCCTTGAGATGTAGCAGCTCCCGGTCGTGCAGGATGATCAGATCCTGGTCGTCGAGCGCGAACTCGACGTGCCCGCCGATCAGCGCGTCGAGCGCACCGGCCGCGCTACCGGCGTCGCCGACCCGGCGTCGCCCCTCCTCCAGCAGGCGCTCGCTGATGCCGACCAGCAGGTCCGCCAGCATCGCGTCCTTGCCCGGGAAGTGCCGGTAGAGGCCGGGTCCGCTTATACCGACGGCCTTGCCGATCTCGTCCACCCCTACTCCCAGGAAGCCCCGGGCCGCGAACAGCCGGGCCGCCTCCTTCCGGATCTGGTCGCGGCGTGGGATCGCGGAGACAGCTTGGTCGTTCGACATGATGCACATCGTAGACAGTCGGGTTATCGAGCGTTAACCTGAGCGCGAGAGTTAACGCTCACTAACTTGGGTGCGGACCTACCTGTCCGCCTACCCGGATGGCTCCGAGGGCAAGGGAGCTCTTGAGATGGCCCCCTCATTCGTTGGACCGACCGTCAGGCCGATAACCGGTCCGACGGCGGGTTCGTCCGGCCACTCTTCCGGTGGCCCGTTCAGCGGCTCGCTCGGCGGCTCGTTCGCCGATCCGGCCGACGACCCGGTCGCACAGACCGGCGCCGCCGCTGCCGCACCCGCGCCCCGGCTGGAGAGCGCGGCCGACCCCGGCACGGCCGCGTACCGCGCGAACACCGCCGCACACCAGGCGCTGGTCGCGGAGCTTCGGGAGAAGCTCGCGGCCGCCGCGCTGGGTGGCGGCGCCAAGGCCCGGGCCCGGCACACCTCGCGCGGCAAGCTGCTGCCGCGCGAACGGGTGGACACCCTGCTCGACCCGTCCTCCCCCTTCCTGGAGCTCAGCCCGCTGGCGGCCGACGGCCTCTACGCCGGCGCGGCACCGGCGGCCGGCGTGATCGCCGGTATCGGGCGGGTGGCCGGCCGAGAGGTCGTGGTGGTCGCGAACGACGCCACCGTCAAGGGCGGCACGTACTACCCCATGACCGTCAAGAAGCACCTCCGGGCGCAGGAGGTGGCGCTGGAGAACCGGCTGCCCTGCCTCTACCTGGTGGACTCGGGTGGCGCCTTCCTCCCGATGCAGGACGAGGTCTTCCCCGACCGCGACCACTTCGGGCGGATCTTCTACAACCAGGCGCGGCTGTCCGCCGCCGGGATCCCGCAGATCGCGGCGGTACTCGGCTCGTGCACGGCCGGCGGCGCCTACGTCCCGGCCATGAGCGACCAGGCGGTGATCGTCCGTAACCAGGGCACCATCTTCCTGGGCGGCCCACCGCTGGTGAAGGCCGCCACCGGCGAGGTCGTCACGGCGGAGGAGCTGGGCGGCGGCGACCTGCACTCCCGCATCTCGGGCGTGACGGACCACCTCGCCGAGGACGACGCGCACGCGTTGTCGATCGTCCGCACGATCGTCTCCGGGCTCGGACCGCGTACGGCCACGCCGTGGCCGCTCTCCCCGGCCGAGCCTCCTGCGGTCGACCCGGCGGGGTTGTACGGGGCGGTACCCGTCGACCCGCGCACGCCGTACGACGTCCGCGAGGTGATCGCCCGCCTGGTCGACGGCTCCCGGTTCGCCGAGTTCAAGGCGGAGTACGGCGCGACGCTGGTCACCGGCTTCGCCAGGATCCACGGACACCCGGTCGGCATCGTCGCCAACAACGGCGTGCTGTTCGCCGAGTCCGCCCAGAAGGGCGCCCACTTCATCGAGTTGTGCGATCAGCGCGGCATTCCGCTGCTCTTCCTGCAGAACATCACCGGCTTCATGGTCGGACGGCAGTACGAGGCGGGCGGCATCGCCAAGCACGGCGCCAAGATGGTGACAGCCGTCGCCTGCACCCGGGTGCCCAAGCTGACGGTGGTGATCGGCGGCTCGTACGGGGCCGGCAACTACTCGATGTGCGGGCGGGCGTACTCACCTCGCTTCCTGTGGATGTGGCCCGGGGCGAAGATCTCGGTCATGGGTGGCGAGCAGGCGGCCTCCGTCCTGGCCACCGTGCGCCGGGACCAGCTGGAGGGGCAGGGCGAGGAGTGGTCCGCCGATGCGGAGGACCAGTTCAAGCGGCCCGTCCGGGAGCAGTACGAACGCCAGGGCAACGCCTACTACGCGACCGCCCGACTGTGGGACGACGGCGTGATCGACCCGCTGGACACCCGGACCGTCCTCGGCCTGGCCCTCTCCACCTGCGCCAACGCCCCACTCGCCGAGCCGAAGCCGTACGGCGTCTTCCGGATGTGAGCCGGCGGGGCTCGCCCCTGTGCCGCGCTCACGTTCGGCGATCCGCCCCTGCCCCGGCTGAGCCCTGCTGTCACACGTCGGCGGGCTCGCTCTGCCATCCGCACTCCCGTGCGCGGCTCCCCTCGACTCCCTCGACTCCCCTCGACCCGGAGGAACACCTCCCATGTTCGACACTGTTCTGGTCGCCAACCGAGGCGAGATCGCGGTACGGGTGATCCGGACCCTCCGGCAACTCGGTGTCCGGTCGGTCGCCGTCCACAGCGACGCGGACGCTGACGCACCGCACGTCCGTGAGGCCGATCTGGCCGTACGCCTCGGTCCGCCCGGGCACAGCGACAGCTCGGCGGCCGAGACCTACCTGCGTACCGACCTGATCCTGGCGGCCGCCCGCCGCGCCGGTGCGCAGGCCGTCCACCCCGGCTACGGCTTCCTTGCCGAGAACTCGGCCTTCGCCCGGGCCTGCACCGAGGCCGGCCTGACCTTCATCGGCCCACCGCCCACGGCGGTGGAGCTGATGGGGGACAAGATCAACGCGAAGGCAGCCGTACGCACCGCCGGGGTGCCCGTCGTGCCGGGCAGCCAGGGCGACGCCCCGACCGACGCCGACCTGACGGCGGCGGCCGCCGCGATCGGTTACCCGGTTCTCCTCAAGCCGTCGGCGGGTGGTGGTGGTAAGGGGATGCGGCTGGTCCGCGACGCGGCCGATCTGCCGTCCGAGCTGGCTGCCGCCCGGCGGGTCGCCCGTACCTCCTTCGGGGACGACACGCTGCTGCTCGAGCGGTGGGTCGACCAACCCCGGCACATCGAGGTCCAGATCCTGGCCGACACCCACGGCAGGACCGTCCACCTCGGCGAGCGCGAGTGCAGCCTCCAGCGCCGGCACCAGAAACTGATCGAAGAGGCACCCTCCGTCCTGTTGAACGCGGAGACCCGCGCCGCGATGGGCGCCGCAGCCGTCCGCGCGGCCGAGGCCTGCGGCTACACCGGGGCCGGCACGGTGGAGTTCATCGTGCCGGGCATCGACCCCTCCGGGCCCACTCCCGAAGGTGTCCTGGACTTCTTCTTCATGGAGATGAACACCCGCCTCCAGGTGGAACACCCCGTCACCGAGCTGGCCATCGCGGTGGGCGCCGACACCCCGCACCCGCAACGGCTGGACCTCGTCGAATGGCAGCTCCGGATCGCGGCCGGCGAAGCCCTCCCGTTCGCCCAGTCGGACATCTCCTTCCTGGGCCACGCGATCGAGGCCCGGATCTGCGCCGAGGACCCGGACCGGGAGTTCCTGCCCACCGGCGGCCAGATCCTCTTCCTCGACGAGCCGCACGGCACCGACGTCCGCGTGGACTCAGGTGTCGCCGCCGGCACCGAGATCGGCAGCCTGTACGACCCCATGCTGGCGAAGGTCATCGCGTACGGGCCCGACCGCCCGACCGCGCTGCGCCGCCTCCGGGCCGCCCTCGCGGACACCCGGATCCTCGGCGTGACCACCAATACCGGTTTCCTCCGGCGGTTGCTCGCCCACCCGGACGTCGTCGCCGGCCGACTCGACACCGGCCTGGTCGAGCGGACCACCGAACAACACCCCGAATTGCTGGCCTCCCCGTACGCCCCGACCGCGAGCACTGCACCGGCTGCGAGCACTGCGCCTGCTGCGAGCACCGAGACGACCGCCACGGCTGACGTCGAGACTGCACCTCCGTCCGTCGGCTTGGACGTTCCCAGGTCGGAAACGCTCTACTACGCCGCCGCCCTGACACGGCAGCTGGCCCTGGCCCCGACCGTCGCCGCCAACGGCTGGACCGACCCGTTCTCCGTACCGTCCGGCTGGCGGCTGGGCGGCGAAGCCGCCTGGACCACCCACCGGCTCCGCCTGCCGGGCCGCGACCCGGTCACCGTTCTCGTCCGACCTGTTGCTGTCGGCAACGTATCGGAAGCCACTGACAATTCCTCAGCCAGCACCCCTGAGCTGCAGGTTCGCCTGGCTGACGGCCCGATTCGGACTGCTCGGGCCACCCGGACCGCAGGTCGTCTGCACCTCACCGTCGACGGCCTGCAGACCACGTTCGCACAGGCCACCGACAACAGCGCCTCCGCGGGCCCGGTGACCTGGCTCGGGATCGACGGCGACGCCTGGGCGGTACACACGTACGACCCGGTCGCCGACCGGACGTCCGCCGGAACCGCCCACCACGGCGCGCTCACCGCACCGATGCCGGGCACCGTGACGGTGGTCAAGGCCAGCCTCGGTGAGCTGGTCAAGCGTGGTCAGGCCCTACTCGTCCTGGAGGCGATGAAGATGGAACACGTCATCACCGCGCCGCACGACGGCACGGTCACCGAACTGCGGGCCACCGCCGGCGGGACGGTGGCGATGGACGAAGTACTGGCCGTCGTAACGCCCGGCGAGGAGCCGACCGCTGACGGTACGTCGGCCGAGGTCGCATCCGCCCAGGTCGCGTCATGACCGCCGCCGCGCAGGAGCCGAGGAGCCAGGAGTCGGCCACCCAGCAGTCGGCCGGCCACGAGCCGGATGCCCTGGAGCTGGGGCTGCCCGAGCCCGTACCGGCACCGGATCTGCCCGCGCAGGTGCGGATCCACGAGGTCGGGCCGCGTGACGGCCTGCAGAACGAGAGCTCGCTCGTCCCCGTCGAGGTGAAGGCGGAGTTCATCGCCAGGCTCGCGGCGGCCGGGCTGCGCACGGTCGAGGCGACCAGTTTCGTCCACCCGAAGTGGGTGCCGCAGCTCGCCGACGCGGAGCAGCTGATGCCGCACCTGACCGGCCTCACCGCCGAGTACCCCGGTCTCCGGCTGCCGGTCCTGGTACCCAACGAGCGCGGCCTCGACCGGGCGCTCGCGCACGGCGTCACCGACATCGCGGTCTTCGCCAGCGCCACCGAAACCTTCGCCCGGCGCAACCTCAACCGTTCCGCCGACGAGGTGCTGGAGATGTTCCGGCCCGTCGTACGACGGGCGGCCGAAGCGGGCGTCCCGACTCGCGGCTACCTCTCGATGTGCTTCGGCGACCCGTGGGAGGGCCCGGTACCGCTCTCCCAGGTGATCGGCTTCGGGGTTCGGTTGCTGGAGCTGGGCTGCACCGAGCTGAGCCTCGGCGACACCATCGGGGTGGCCACCGCCGGCCAGGTCACCGCGCTGCTCCAGGGCTTCGCCCGGGCGGGTGTGCCGACCGACCGCCTCGCCGTCCACTTCCACGACACCTACGGCCAGGCGCTGGCCAACACCCTGGCGGCCCTGCGCTGCGGGGTGACCACCGTGGACGCATCGGCGGGCGGCCTGGGCGGCTGCCCGTACGCCAAGAGCGCCACCGGCAATCTCGCCACCGAGGACCTGGTCTGGATGCTGCACGGCCTGGGCATCCGGACCGGGGTCGACCTGCGGGCCCTGGTCGCCACCAGCGGCTGGATGGCGCGGCAGCTCGGCCGCCCCAGCCCCTCCCGGGCGGTCCAGGCGCTGCTCGGCGAGCCCGCCTGACCTGTCCGTTCCGGGTTCGCGGTCGCCCGGGCGGGCCGGTGGGCGGCCCGCCCGGTCCGTTCCGCCGCCGGTCGCTGCTTTCCCGGCCGCTGTTTCTGCCAGCCCCCGCCCTTTCCCGCCCTTCCCCCCGCCTTTCCCACGTGAGCGTCGGCCCTGCGGGCCTCGACCGAGGAGGATCACCATGCTTGACCACCGCTTGGACCAGGAGCACGAGGAACTGCGCCGCACCGTGGCCGAGTTCGCCCAGGACGTGATCGCGCCGAAGATCGGCGAGTTCTACGAGCAGGGGGAGTTCCCGTACGAGATCATCCGTGAAATGGGGCGGATGGGCCTGTTCGGGCTTCCGTTCCCGGAGGAGTACGGCGGTATGGGCGGCGACTACTTCGCGCTCTGTCTCGTGCTGGAGGAACTGGCCCGGGTCGACTCCTCGGTCGCCATCACCCTGGAGGCTGCCGTCTCACTGGGCGCGATGCCGATCTACCGGTTCGGCACGGAGGAGCAGAAGCGCGAGTGGCTGCCCCGGCTGACCTCGGGCGAGATGCTGGGCGCCTTCGGCCTGACCGAGCCCGAGGGCGGCTCGGACGCCGGCGCGACCCGAACCACGGCCCGCTACGACGAGGCCACCGACGAGTGGGTGATCAACGGCACGAAGTGCTTCATCACCAACTCGGGCACGGAAATCACCGGTCTGGTCACGGTGACGGCCCTGACCGAACCGATCGCTCGTTCGAGTGAAGGTGGCTCAGATCTCTCGCCAACTCGGGAGATCTCCTCCATCATCGTGCCTACCGGAACACCGGGCTTCACCGTCTCGAAGAAGTACTCCAAGGTCGGGTGGAACGCCTCCGACACCCGCGAACTCTCGTTCACCGAATGCCGCGTCCCTGCGGCCAACCTCCTCGGTACGCGTGGCCGCGGCTACGCCCAATTCCTGCGAATCCTCGACGAAGGCCGTATCGCCATCGCGGCCCTGGCCACCGGCCTGGCCCAGGGTTGCGTCGACCAGTCCATCGACTACGCCGGTACACGGCGCGCCTTCGGGCGGGCGATCGGCGCCAACCAGGTGATCCAGTTCAAGCTTGCCGACATGGAGATGCGCGCCCACACCTCCCGCCTCGCCTGGCGGGACGCCGCCTCCCGGCTGCTGCACTCCGAGCCCTTCAAGAAGGAGGCCGCCATCGCCAAGCTGTTCTCCTCCGAGGCCGCCGTCGACAACGCCCGTGAGGCCACCCAGATCCACGGCGGGTACGGCTTCATGAACGAGTTCCCGGTCGCCCGATTCTGGCGCGACTGCAAGATTCTGGAGATCGGGGAGGGTACGTCCGAGGTTCAGCGGATGCTCATCGCAAGGGAGTTGGGTGTGACGTCCTGACGCGCAGCTCCCCTCCAGCGGCGCCCTCATTCGCCGACCGTTCCAATTCCCCGTCTGCTACGACTCCCTGACCGTTCGCGAGGACCGTCGTATCGCGAGGACACGTGCCCCTCGCGATACGTCGTGCGGCCGCCCGTACGGGGACGCCGTGCGGGGACGCCGTGCGGCGCGTCGTGCACCCCGCCGATGCCACCGCGTCAGGGGATGACGATGACCGGTCGGTTGGCCCGGCGCGCCAACCGACCCGACACCGAACCGAACAGCTTCCCCAGGATGCCGTGGGTGCTGCCGACCACGATCGCGTCCGCCGCGTACTCCCGGCCGACTTCCTCGATCTCGTAACAGATGTCCCCGCCACGCTCCACCAGGATCCACGGCACACCCGTGAGGTAGTCGGCACAGGCCAGTTCCAGGCCGAGGATCTCCGTCCGGTGATCCGGAAGATCGACGAAGACCGGAGGTTCGCAGCCCGCCCAGACCGTGGTCGGCAGCCGGTTGGCCACATGGACGATCACCAAGCCGCAGTGGGAGCGGCGAGCCATACCGACCGCGTACGCCAAGGCCCGCTCGCTCGACAACGACCCGTCGAACCCGACCACTACACCGTGCTGGAAGGTCGGATCACAGGGCCGCAGCTGCTGCCCCTGAAGCGCCGGATCACCGGCCCCGCCGACCTCACCAGCCCCGCCCTGCCGACCGATCGCCGACCCCGCACCTTCCGTCACGACACCCTCCGCGCGCTCTTCTCTGCTCTCGCCTCTCCGCTGTCGTGGCCTGGGCCAGCCACCGCGGACGACGTTCCGAACGAAGACGACGGCGGACCGCCGACCTGCCGGCTCCCCAGGAGAAGTCTCATAGGCCGGCCTCGCAACGTGTGCGCCGACAGATCTGGGGCGCTCAAAACCAACCATGGCTCAAAGCTCTTCGAGTGAGATGGGCCGACAGGAAAGGACGAAGCTGCCCAAGCAGCAGGCCCACCCGCGACACCGAGCCGCTCTCTGCCGAACACCACCGAATGTGACCTGCTTCCTTTCAGAGTACGACGGGGGCGGCTCGCAGCCCAGCAGTAGAGCCTTGAAACGGCAAGGATCCCGCTAACGGAGGACGCGTGCGCCACAGCTTTCGCGCCCCCGTCGCAGCGGCCGTACGCCCACTCGCCGAGGAGGTTCCCTGGAGCTTTGCCGACGCGTCCATTTCACGCAACAGGACAACCACACAACGTGATCGGACTGTCATAGACGGTCCTGCCGACCCTTCTGCGGGCCCATAGCTCCCACAGCTCCTGCATACCGTTCCTTCTCGCCTTGCCTGTGCGCCCGCACCGGTCCCACGCTTCGCCCGGCCCCTGCGCGCCGCATCAGCTACATCCGCCACATCCGTGACGCTCCGCTTTCGGCCAGTTCGGTGCAGTCCGGACCTGTTATTGGCAAATGCCTCATGCATAGGCCCACCCGCTGGCACCATGCAGCGCATGCCGCTGCTCCTGTTCGACCTCGACAACACCCTCCTGCCCCGGGACGCCGCGTACCTCGCCTGGGCACAGGACTTCCTGGAGGACCACCACCTGCCGGCCGACGACGTCAACTGGTTCGCCACCATCGACGGTGGCGGCTACGTACCGCGCAGCACGGTACTGGGCGCCGCCAAGCATCGGTACGGCCTCGACCACTCGCTGGAGTTCCTCCTCGCGCACTACCGGCGAGGCATCAACTCCCATATCCACTGTCCGCCTTCACACATCGCGGCGTTGCGCTCGGCCCGGGCAGCCGGGTGGACCCTCGGCATCGTCAGCAACGGCGGCACCCGGCCCCAGTTGGAGAAGATCCGTCGCACCGGTCTTGTCCCGTTGGTGGACGGTTGGGTCATCTCGGAAGAAGCCAGATACCTGAAACCGGATCCTCGGATCTTCGAGATCGCCGCACAGCGCTGCGGAGTCCAGCTGACGCGTGACTGGACGTCACACGCATGGATGGTCGGCGACCACGCGCCGGCCGACATCGCGGGAGCGGAGGTGGCCGGCCTCCGCAGCGTCTGGCTCCACCACGGCCGCCCCTGGGTCGAGCCGAGCTATCGGCCGACCCTCAGCGCGACCGGCCTGCCCGAGGCGGTCGGACTCGTCCTGACCGCACGCAATGCTCCGACGCTCCGGCCACGCTCGCACGCCGGAGTCCGCCCGCAGCTTCCCTCGTTCGCCATTGCCCCCGTCGACACCTCCAGCGTCGGCGTGGCCACTTCCTGAGCCTCCACCCCCCGGCGCTGGAACTCGGCCGTAGTCCCCGCGGCTGCCTCCTTCGCCCTTCGCCCTCGCCCTTCACCTTCACCAGCGCTGGTGCGACGCCGTCCTGACCTACCGCCAGCGGCCGCCTCAGGTCAGCTCGACGCGCCCACCAGCGAGTCAGCCCCTGCTCCGGGCAACCCCGACCTGCGGCAGAGCGGTTCTCCGAGCAGCGTGGGCTTCCGCCCGCTCGGCGCTTCCGCCTCTCAGTGCTCCGGCATCGACCGACCAGCAGGTGGAGTCGGCGGGACGGCCGCAGTGGCGTTGGCCTGTTCGAGCCGGCTGCGCTGCCCAGTGAGCCGACCCTGACTGCGGGGTCCGATGACACCCCGAGCGCCTTCGGCACTGCGTAGCGGGGCTCACGCGGGCGCGCGTCCGTACCGCGTGCGCCCTCTCATGAACCGCCCATTTTCAGTCAATCTCGCATCACCCTTGTCCCGTTGGGGAAAGCTGCAGCCCAGACCACCCGGTGGGGCATACGGCGTCGCGCCGCTCTCGGGCAGGCCGTGCGACAACAAGCCACCGTTGCACAGGCCCCCTTCCCAGAGGGGTCGACGGGTGCCACGCTTCGTGATCGAATGCATCACGCCAAATTGCCATGTCGACATAGCGTCGGATGGTGAACTTGTCACAACGGCAACGGTCAAACCCAGTAGATTCGATCTTGGCGAGCAGCGCGGCACCACCACACCACACCACCGAGGGGGCTGGAGCGCCTTGAGCAGGGTGAGCAGGAGCGACACGGGTCCTGACGACGGCCAGTCACCGACCGGCCCCACAGTCCGGGTTTCCAGAAGCGCCGAGCCCGCCCCGGTCTCCCCGGCCGCTGCGGCTCGTCGATCGTCGGAGCCCAGGCAGTCGCCCCGACCGGTCAGCCAACTGCTCATCAACTCGCCATCCGGACAGTCGGCTTCCCTGTCCTACGCGCAGACCGCAGGACAGCAGACGACCGGTCAGACGCCCTGTCAGGCCACCATGATTCAGAGTCAGCACCAAAACCAGAGTCAGCATCAGTACCAAGGCCAGGGCCAGGGCCAGGGCCAGTCGCCCGGCCAGTGGGGCCAGCAGGCTCCCGGTCAGTTCTCGGGTCAGCACAGCCTCCCGTCGACCTCCCCGAGCGGGGCCACCGTACTGGGAGGGCAGAGTGGCGGTCCGTCAGCCGGAATCGCTCCGGCGGGCGGCGGAGCCGGGTCTTCCGGGCCGTCGACCCTGACGGTACCTCGGAAGCTGTCCGGTCGTCGGCGCCGCGAGACCGTAGCCGTCCTGATCTTCGGCGGGGCCCCTATCTTCGAGAGTTCGATCCCGCTCTCGGTCTTCGGCGTGGACCGACAGGACGCCGGGGTGCCGCGCTACCGCCTCCTGGTCTGCGCGGGCGAGGACGGCCCGCTCAGCACCACCGGCGGGCTGACCCTGACCGCGCCCTACGGCCTGGAGGCCCTCGCCCGGGCCGGTACCATCGTCGTCCCGGCCTGGCGGTCGATCTCCCAGCCGCCGCCCGTGGAGGCGATCGCGGCCCTGCGCAAGGCTCACCACGAGGGCGCGCGGATCATCGGCCTCTGCACCGGCGCCTTCGTGCTCGCGGCGGCCGGCCTGCTGGACGGCCGCCCGGCCACGACCCACTGGATGTACGCGCCGACGCTGGCGAAGCGCTATCCGCGCGTCCACGTCGATCCGCGTGAACTGTTCGTCGACGACGGTGACGTGCTCACCTCCGCCGGGACGGCGGCGGGCATCGATCTCTGCCTGCACGTCGTCCGGAGTGACCACGGCGCCGAGGCCGCCAACGCGCTGGCCCGCCGACTGGTGGTGCCCAGTCGGCGTGGTGGCGGTGGGCAGGCTCAGTACATCGATCAGTCATTACCTGAGGAAATCGGCAACGATCCACTCGCCGAGGTGGTGACCTGGGCCCTGGAGAACCTCAACCAGCAGTTCGATGTGGAGGTACTGGCCGCACGCGCCTACATGAGTCGGCGCACCTTCGACCGTCGGTTCCGTACGCTCACCGGCAGCGCGCCGCTGCAGTGGCTGATCACGCAGCGGGTGCTGCAGGCGCAGCGGCTGTTGGAGACCTCGGAGCTGTCGGTCGACGATGTGGCGCGCCGTTGCGGCTTCCGTTCCCCGGTTGCCCTACGCGGCCACTTCCGCCGTCAGCTGGGGGTCTCCCCGGCTACGTACCGGACGACCTACCGGGCCCGTCGGCCCGCCCCGGGCTCCGGCGTGCCGTCGCAGGCCCACCCGGCCGACCGGCTGGCCGGTGCCCCGAACCCGGGCAACCAGAGCGGCCCGAGCAGCCCGCTCGGTCCGCTCGGCGCCCTGAATCCGCTCGGCGCCGGTGCTCCCGTCACCGGAGCAGGCGGATTCGGCGGACCCGGCGGGCCCGGCACAAGCGGCTCGGCGACGGGTCATTCCTCGACGAGCCTGCATCGGGCCGGGGCGGGTTCCCCGGGGGCGCACGGCAAGAACCGGATCCGGCCACTCGTACCCGCCCAGTCCGGGCCTGCGACCCATCGGCCGCTCCGGACACCGGACGGCCCGGGCGAGCGTTCTGCGGACGGTTCCGGCGAACGCGTACCCGCGCGAAGGTCGGGACACGGCGTCGATCGCGGCGCCGAGGGACAGCACTCCGAGCGGACGGGCCCCCCGGATCGCTCGCCGGATCGCTCGCCGGACCGGTCCTCCGAACGCTCGCCGGAGCGGGCCGTGGAGCATGCGGTCGCGGAGGAGGACGGGCACGGTCAGCCCACCGCCCGGGGGCTGGGCCAGGGCCATCGGCCGGACGGTTCGGCGCTCCCCGGCACCCGCGCCGAGGCCGACGCCGACAGCGGCGACGGGACAGCGCGGCCCGCCGGTCCCGACCGGGAGCTGTCCGCTTCGCGTGATCGCGCCGTAGGGTGAGTGACGTGAACGACCGTTTGGTATGGATCGACTGTGAAATGACGGGGCTCGACCTCGACCGGGACGCCCTGGTCGAGGTCGCGGCACTCGTGACCGACTCCGAGCTCAACATCCTCGGCGAGGGTGTTGACGTGATCATCCGGCCGCCGGCCGAGGCGCTGGAGGGCATGCCGGAATTCGTGCGCGCGATGCACACGTCCTCCGGCCTGCTCGACGAGCTGGAACAGGGGATCACGCTCGCCGAGGCCGAGGCACGCGTGCTGGCCTACATCCGGGAGCACGTGCCGGAGGCCGGCAAGACCCCGCTGTGCGGCAACTCGGTGGCGACCGACCGCGGCTTCCTGTCCCGCGACATGCCCGCGCTCGAAGGACACCTCCACTACCGGATCGTGGACGTCTCCTCGATCAAGGAGCTGGCCCGCCGGTGGTTCCCGCGCGCGTACTACAACAGCCCGCAGAAGGGCGGTAACCACCGCGCTCTTGCGGACATCCGCGAGAGCATCGCCGAACTCCGCTACTACCGCGAGGCCGTGTTCGTCGAGCGGCCTGGTCCGGACACCGATGCGGCCCGGGCGATCGCGGCGAAGTACCAGCTGCCCACCTCCTGATCCACGCCAGACCTACTCCTCGCCCACTCCCGATCGCCTTCTGGCTGCGAGTCGACCGGGAGCCGACCAGGAACTGATCACCGACGGGGCAGGAGCCGACCGCGACCGCACTCGAAACCCTGGCGCGAGCACCCTTCCGGATCCTGTAGAGTTCTTCCTGTCGGAGCGGGAACGCCCCGGACAGATGGTGGGTATAGCTCAGTTGGTAGAGCACCTGGTTGTGGTCCAGGTGGCCGCGGGTTCGAGTCCCGTTACTCACCCCAACAGCCTTTAGGGTCTGGTCTCTTGGAGATCAGACCCTAAAGGCTTTCTGCGTTGGCGTGCACTGACCCACGTCTGCGGCCCACGTCTGCGGCCCACGTCTGCGGCCCACGTCTGCGGCCCGCATCGGCGGCCCGCATCAGGGGACCTCGCCCCGAGCCGCCGGGCTGACGCCGCGCAAGTTTTCGGATGCCACCCTCCCGCTGATAGCTACCGGCTAGTAACATCTCTCGCATGACCACACCTTCGATCGGCCAGCTGCTCGACTCCACCGTGCCGATGGCTCACACGCTCAAGCTCGAGTACCTGGAGACCAGCCCCGAGCGGGCCGTGCTCCGGCTGCCGGACCAGGCCGAGTTCCACAACCACGTCGGCGGCCCGCACGCCGGTGCCATGTTCACGCTGGCCGAGTCGGCGAGCGGCTGCATCGTGCTGGCGGCCTTCGGTGACCAGCTCTCGCGGGCCGTGCCGCTCGCGGTGAACGCCGAGATCGCGTACAAGAAGCTCGCCATGGGTGTTGTCACGGCGACCGCCACCATCGGCCGTCCGGTGGCCGACATCGTCGCGGAGCTGGACAAGGGCGAGCGCCCCGAGTTCCCGGTCACGGTCGAGATCACCCGCGCCGACGGCGCCGTCACCGGCGTGATGACCATCACTTGGACCCTGCGCCCCAACTCCTGAGCAGTCGGCGCCCCGGTGTGTCCGCCCCGATCCCGGGCGGACACACCACCGTTCTGATGCATAGCCATGGCGCGTACGCCGCTCGCCCGGCCGGCTCCCGAAAAGGCTGAAAATCGCCCCCGTTCGCCGCTCCGCAGAACCGAACACGAGCGAGGACAAGTGAGGACAAGTGAGGGTTCGGCCCGGAAGAGTCCGGAAGAGTCCGGAAGATCCGGGACGACGAGGCCAGGAACGGGCGCGGAAGAGCCTGCGCGCCAGGGGATCGGCGCCGGGGAAGCCGGGCAACCGTCCAGCCTCGCTTCACCCTCCAGCGTGACTTTCCGTACCCGCCGCTCGTTCTCCCCTCACGTGCGAGCCAATCACGCGATCCCCCCGCAGCCCGGAACCTCCGCCGCGTCCCGTGCCCGCCGTCAGGGCAGCGGGCGGTTTCCCCGCCCTCGCACACTGGCAGCCGGGGGTGCGGTGCTCGCGCAGGTCTGGGGGCTGGGGATCGGCGTGACCGGTGCGTACGCGGCCACCGGCGACCTGGGCACGGACCTGGTCAGCAGGGCTGACGCCCCCGCGCTGCTGGACCAGTTGACGGGCATCGCCGTCCCTCTGCTGGGGCGTCAGGCCGCGCCCGTCGGGCAGGTGCTCCAGGACCGGATCAGGGCGGGCGGGCTGCCGCTACCGGGCCAGGCGGCCACCGTGCCGGATGCCTTCGCGATCGCCGCCGTCCTGCTGCCGTCCGTACCGACGCAGGCCCGGGGGGACGACGCTCCCCGCGCCTCGCGCTCCGCACCGAACGGTGGCGAGGGCCGGATCGCCACCGCGCAGACCGGTCCCGCACCCCAACCGACGGACACCCGGCCCGACCCCGCCGACCCCGCCACCCCGCAGACCCGGCCGCCCACCCCCGTACCGGCCGGGCAGCCGCCCGTCACCGCGACGGCGGGGAGCCCCGACCAGCCGGGCACCGCACAGGACCTCGCCCTGGCAGCCGAGACGCCTGTGGACAGTGGCGACGACTACACGACCGTCCTCGTCCCGATCGCGGCCGGAATGCTGCTGACCGGTGCCGCGATGTACAAGCACCGCGGACTCCCTGGCGGCCACTGAAACCACCGGGGCCGTAGGGACCACCAAAGGTGAGTCAGCGGAAGACCCCTGGCGGCGGTGCGGGTGAGGGGGCGGCGGTCGCGTCGGTGGCCGGTACCGCTCCGGCGGTGAAGTCCACCAGCCCGCGACCGTGCTCGACCCGGCCGAGGTAGGAATCGGATGCCACCCGGCGGCCCAACTCGTCGATCGGCAGGGGATTCTGGGCTGCCGCGAGGATCAGGTTGCCGAAGCGCTTGCCGCGCAGCACCGCCGGGTCCGCCACCAGGCAGACCTCCGGGAACACCGCGCGCAGCGTGGCGGCCTGGGAACGGGCGAAGAGCAGGGACGAACCGTCGGTGATGTTGACGGCATACCGGCCGCCGGGGGCGAGTGCCCGGGCCGCGAGGGTGGTGAACTCGGCCGTCGCGCAGTGGGCGGGCACCTGGGCTCCGGCGAAGATGTCGGTGATGACCAGGTCCACCGTGCCCTCCGGGGTCCGCTCCAGCACCGCCCGGGCGTCGGCGCCTCGGACCTTGATCTGCCAGCCTCGCTCCAACGGCAGCTCGGCCCGGACGAGTTCGGTCAGCGCGGTGTCGATCTCGGCGACCTGCTGCCGGGAGCGCGGGCGGGTGGCCGCGACGTAGCGGGCAAGGGTGAGAGCGCCGCCGCCGAGGTGCAGCACGGTGATGGGTTTGCCGGGCGGGGCGGCCAGGTCGATCAGGTGGCCGAGCCTGCGCTGGTACTCGAAACCCAGGTAGGCCGGATCGTCGAGGTCGACCAGGGACTGCGGCGCGCCGTCGACCAGGAGTGTCCAGGCCCGGGGGCGGTCACGGTCGGGGACGAGTTCGGCCAGGCCGGAGTCGACCGGGCGGGCCAGCGGGCCCTGGGCATGCGTTCTGGCGCCGCCTGCGGCAGTGCCGGGGGTGGCACCGGAGGAGGCGCCGGGTACGGCGGGCGTCGGCTCGGTCTCGTTGCGAGCCCTGCCGGCCCTGTTGCTGCGTCCCATGGCGCCATTATCGCCGGGGTGGCGGACGAATCCGCAGTTCAGAGCCGCGAGAGGTCGGCGGGCGGCCTGAGGGGAGGTGAGCCGGAAGACAGGGCCGACGCCCGGCGCGGCCCTGGGCGGCTCGGAACGGGCTTGGGACGCCCTCGGGACAGGCTCACCACCAGCATCAGAACGGGCTGAGACCGCTGGCGGTCAAGGTACAGGCGGCCTCGCAGAGGGCCGAGCGCAGCACCCAGGCGTCCGTGGGCCGGGCCAGCGCGCTCGGACCGGACGGCGGCATCACCCAGCGGGGGTCGGTCGGCGGGAGCAGCGCGGCTCCCGCCGTACAGCTGCTGCCGGGCAGGTGCCAGCCGGCGGCGGTGCCGGCCGGGACCAGGAAGGCGATCGCCGAGCCCCCGGCACTCTGGAGCACCGACCCGCAGGCCCGCCGCAGCCGCAGGATGTCGACCGCCTCCAGGCCGTGGCGGACCGCGACCGTGACGGTGTCGTAGCCGACCGGGACAGACCGTACGGCCGTGCTGCCACCGCCCGGGCACGAGGTGGGCTCGCCGCCGAGGCCGTCCGGCCGCAGCGCGGGTGCGCTGCCGCCGGCGAGCAGGCCTCCGGCGGTCAGGCGACGGTACTGCGACACTCCGATGGCCATGGGGCCCTCCTGTCACCTCGTCAGGTCGGAAGGCCGGCCCACTCGATCGGGTGGGGGCGCGGGCAGGGCCTTCCACGTATCAGGACAACGCGGAACGCCCCGGCAAGGCCACGGGGAGGGGTACAGCAAGCCATGGCATTTCATGGCAGAACTCGGCAACGTCGTCCGAAATAGCCCGAATTGACCATACATCATCCGGAAACTCGCCGTGTCCGGTCCGTGACCTTCGGTACTGTCATGGCCAGCAGCACAAGCACCACCTGGCACGAACTCGGAGCGCAGAACATGGCAGCCACGAGATCAGGCGGACCGCAGCAGTCGCCCACCGGCACCCCGACCACGCCCGCGCCCGTACCCACCACACACACCACCACGCCCACGCACACGCCCAACCGCGTGATGCGCGAGCTGCGCGGGGACCGCTCACCCGGCGAGTTCGCCACCGCGATCCGCCGGGCCGCGCGCGCGATCGGCGAGCACGTGTCCTGCGACGCCCGCTATGTGGGGCGGGTCGAGGCGGGTGAGATCCGCTGCCCCAACTACGCCTACGAGCGGATCTTCCGGCACATGTGGCCCGGCCGCTCACTGCGGGAACTCGGCTTCGTCCCACGCACCGAGGTCCGCCGCCGGGTGGCGCCGAACCCCCCACCGAGCGGCCTCGGCGCGCTGCTGCAGCGCAACGCGCTCCTGCTCCACGATTCGCACCATCCCGACGAGGAGAACGACGACGTGCGTCGCCGTACGTTCCTGAGCGGCGGCTCGTCCGCCCTGGCGGCAGCGGTCGGCCTTGACCGGCCGGCCCGTGCCGCCGCAGCCACCGGATCGCCCCCTGGCGACACCGCACCGGCCGGCTTCGCACCGGCCGGCTTCGCACCGGCCGGCTTCGCACCGGCCGGCTTCTTGCCGACCCACTTCGCGCCGGTCGCCCCCGCCCTGGCCTCGGCGACGATGCTGCCGTTCCCCCGCCAACCGGCGCCCCGGGGACGGAAGGTGGGCGCCGCCGAGGTCCGAGGCGTCGAGCAGGCCGTCCGGGATCTGCGGACGCTCGACGACGCCCACGGCGCCGACACGCTCTTCGAGCTGGCCGGACAGTCCCTGCGCAGCGCGTACCTGCTGCTGAACGACGGCGAGTACAGCTCCGCCACCGAGCGTCAGCTGCAGGCATGGACAGGCGAGTTGGCGATCTCGGTCGGCTGGCTGGCGCACGACTCCAACCGGCTGGGCGACGCCCGCTCCTTCTACGCGGAGGCGCTGGCCACCGCCCGGATGGCGAACGACTCGGCGCTGGAGGCACACGTGTTCTGCAACAGCGCCTTCCTGGCCCGCGACGCCGGGCGGCCCCGCGAGGCGCTGCGCGCCGCCCAGGCCGGGCAGTCCGCCGCCCGTCGGCTGGACTCGGACCGGTTGCTCGCCCTGCTCGCGATGCGCGAGGCCGGCGGCTGGGCCCAGCTGCGGGACCGGGCCGCCTGCGAGCGGGCGCTCAGCCGGGCGTACACGCTGTTCGGCCGGGGCGAGTCCGAGGCCGATCCGGAGTGGATGTCCTTCTTCGGCGAGGCCGAGATCGCGGGACTGGAGGCCCAGTGCTGGTCGGCGCTGGGCGAGTGGGACCTGGCGAGCGAGCGGGCCTGTCGGGCCATAGCGCTGCAGGAGCCGCACTTCGTGCGCAACCGGGCGCTCTACACCGCCGAGCTGGCCCACGACCGGCTCGGCCGGGGCGACCTCGCGGGGGCGGCGGCCCACGGTTCGGAGACCGTCACCCTGCTCGGCGAGGTCCGTTCGGCCCGGATCCGGGGCATGCTGGCCGACACCGCGAGCCACCTGCGCGGCCACGGCGGGGTACCGGAGGTCGGGGCCTTCCTCTCCGAGTACGACGCCGCGATCACGGCTGCGGCCTGAGCCGAGTGGAGACGGACCTGGGCCAGGCCGGAACGGACCGTGCCGGACCGACCGTCAGCCGTTCTGCAGGTGGCTGGTGTCGTTCCAGATCTCGACCGCAGGCAGCCCGTACTCCCACGACAGCACCGAGAGCGCGGCCGTCCCGAGCTTGAAACGCTGGGCGTTCTCGGGTGCCAGGCCGAGCCAACGGGCTGTCAGGATGCGCAGCAGGTGGCCATGGGCGAAGAGCACCACGTCCTGGTCCGCACAGTGCATGGTGGTGCTGTCCGGGTGCGGCGTCCCGTGCTCCGAGTTGAGCTCCGCAAGGAAGCCGTCCACCCGGGCCGCGACGTCGGAGAGCTTCTCGCCGCCGGGCACACCGTCACGCCAGATCAGCCAGCCGGGGTGGTCCGTGGCCCGGATGTCGTTGCCGGTACGTCCCTCGTACTGGCCGTAGTCCCACTCCAGCAGCTCCGGGCGGTCGACCGCCCGGTCCCCGAAGCCGACCAGTTCGCAGGTCTCCCGGGCCCGGGAGAGCGGGCTGGTGTAGACGGTGGCGCCGGGCAGGCCGTCCCAGGGGGCTTTCGCCAGCCGGGCTCCGAGTGCGCGGGCCATCGCACGGCCCTCGTCGGTGAGCGGGATGTCGGTACGGCCGGTGTGGCGGCCGGTGGCCGACCAGTCGGTCTCGCCGTGCCTGACGAGCACAATGCGGGCGGGCATGGGGAACTCCTCGCAGCTGGGTCGGCGGGATGGCCGGACTCCATGATCCCCCACCACCCGACCGCCCCACCGTAGCCCCCGGGGTTGATCGGCCAGGAAGCTCCACCGGCCGGGGTGGCCGCGTCCCGCTGATGTGACCGGGGTCGCCTCTCGTCGGCCCGAAGCCGCGCCCCGGACCAGCCCCCTGACCGCAGGCCTGTCCGCGCGGCCTCCTATTATCATTTCGAATTCTTCGATGGACGCTGATGCCCGTTTGGTCGTCTGCCCGCCGTCCAACGCGCAACACGACACAACGGCTCCGCCGCACGGCGATGGAGTCGTGCATCGAGGAGGAACATTCATGCACGCCCGGAGGATTGGCGCGGCCGCCGCGACAGCGGTGGCACTGCTGGCTGCCCGCGACCTCATCCAGAAGAGGCACGCACTGCTCCGGAACTTCCCGGTGATCGGGCACGCCCGGTACCTGCTGGAGACGATCGGGCCGGAGCTGCGGCAGTACATCGTGACCTCCAACGAGGAGGAGCGCCCGTTCAGTCGTGACCAGCGCAGCTGGATCTACGCGTCGGCGAAGGAGGAGAACAACTACTTCGGGTTCGGCACCGAGGTCGACGTCGAGCACGTACAGGGCCACGCCTACCTGAAGCAGCGCACCTTCTCCACCGCTCTGCCCGACGCGCACGACGCGCACGACCCGCAGGCCCCGCTGCCCTCGGCCAAGGTGCTGGGCGGACCGCGCGGGCGCGCCAAGGCGTTCCGGCCGGCGAGCGTGGTGAACATCTCCGCGATGAGCTTCGGATCGCTCTCCGGCGCGGCCATCACCGCGCTCAACAAGGGCGCGGCACTGGCGGGCACGATGCACAACACGGGCGAGGGCGGCCTCTCGCCGTACCACCGCAACGGCGGCGACCTCATCCTCCAGATCGGCACGGCGTACTTCGGCTGCCGCAACGAGGACGGCAGCTTCAACCTCGACAAGCTCAAGGACGTGGTCGCCGGCGCCCCGGTCAAGGCGATAGAGATCAAGCTCTCGCAGGGAGCCAAGCCGGGGCT
The DNA here is from genome assembly GCF_029894335.1 of Kitasatospora sp. MAP5-34. Lineage (GTDB taxonomy): Bacteria > Actinomycetota > Actinomycetes > Streptomycetales > Streptomycetaceae > Kitasatospora. Next base: position 29,168 of record NZ_JARXZC010000029.1, read on the forward strand.
GGGCGGGATGCTGCCGGGCGCGAAGGTGACCGAGGAGATCGCCGCGATCCGTGGTATCCCGGTCGGCAAGGACTGCGCCTCCCCGTCGCGGCACACCGCGTTCAGCGACGTCGACTCGATGCTCGACTTCGTCGAGCTGCTGGCCACCGAGACCGGTCTGCCGGTCGGGGTCAAGAGCGCGGTGGGGGACATGGGCTTCTGGCAGGAGCTGGCCACGCTGATGGCGCGTGGCGACCGTGGTGTCGACTTCGTGACGATCGACGGCGGTGAGGGCGGCACCGGGGCGGCACCACGAATGTTCGCCGACTCGGTGGCGCTGCCGTTCCGGATGGGTTTCTCCCGGGTGTACGGCACCTTCGCCGAGCTGGGGCTGACCGACGACCTGACCTTCATCGCCTCCGGCAAGCTCGGCCTGCCCGAGAACGCCGCAGTCGCGTTCGCCCTGGGCGCCGACATGATCAACGTGGCCCGTGAGGCGATGTTGTCGATCGGCTGCATCCAGGCGCAGAAGTGCCACACCGACAAGTGCCCCACCGGCATCGCCACCCAGAACCCGTGGTTGGCCCGCGGCCTCGACCCGGCCTCGAAGTCCACCCGGGCCGCTGTCTACCTGCGCACCCTGCGCAAGGAGCTGATCAAGGTCTCGTCGGCCCTCGGCGTCGCCCACCCGGCCCTCATCACCGCCAACGACGTCGAGATCATGAACGGCGACTACGAGGCCCGCACCCTGGCCGGCGTCTACGGGTACAAGGACGGCTGGGGCGAGCTCGGCCCACACCTCGCCGCCGAGATCACGGCCGTCCTCGCCGGCACACCGACCTCCGTCCAGAAGCCGACCGCCTGACGCGCCGACAGCGGCCGGCCCGTACTCCCCTTGCGCGGAGCACGGGCCGGCACCAGCACCGCCGGTGCCGACAAGGGTGTCCCGTCGGTTCGAACCGTGGGGGCCCGGCGCCCGAAGAGACGCAGGTCGCCGGGCCGCCGCAGTTCCAACTACTGCCTACTGCGTCACGGCGCACCCTGGTGCGCGGGGTAGCGGCTGGGCAGGCTAGTTTGCACGGATGAGTCTCCTCGATGATGTGGCCGAGCGCGACGGCTGGCGATGCTGGGTGTGCGACGAACCGGTCGACCCCGACAAGTCGGTGAACGACCCGCGAGGGCCCAGCGTCGACAGCCGGACCACCGACCGGAAGGCCAAGGTCGCCGAGCGGCTCGCGCACCGCGGGTGCAACACCCGCAAGGGCGCGGTCAAAGTGGTCATCGCCTGGCCGGACCGCCTGTACGTGGTCGAACCCGCACCGCTGATCACCGTTGCCGGGAGGCTGGAGCGCAAGGGGGGCCGCGAGATGGTGGGCCGTTGTCCGACCAGGAAGGACGCCCAGGAGGCGGCGGATTGGCTGGTGGACCGGTTCTCCCGACTGGTACCGGGGCTGCCGGTGACCGCCGACATCGAGGCGGGCGGCGGCCAGTTCCTCGTCATCCTGGCCACCGGCCGCCGCTGACCGCTGTCGGCTGTCGGCTGTCGGCTGTCCGCCCCGATTGTCGGTGCCAGGTGCGACACTTGGCCGCACCATGAACGTCTCGCACCTCGGGCAGGCCCAACCGCTCGCGCAGCGGCTCGCCGAACTGCGCGGCCGGGCGCCGCAGCGCAGCCTCGACGCCCGTGCCCTCGCCGCGCTCGCCGCCAATCCGGGCTGCCGCCGCCGCGCCCTGCTCGACGCCGCCGGTGTCGACAAGGCCGCCGTGGCCCACCGCTTGGGGCGCCCGGCCCCGTTCGGCCAGTCGCCGTTCGCCATCGCCCGTGGCAACGTCTTCGAGTACCGGCTCAAGGAGAACGGCTACGCGGCTCTGCTGGAGCCGCTCCGCCGCCACCTCGGCCTCCCCGAACACACCGACACCCCGCTCGCCGTGCCCGACCTGCTGCACCGGTCGAGCCCCGCCGTCCGGGCCGGGCGAACGAGGGTGGCGCTCGCCGAGGCCGCCGCCGACCCGGCCGCCTGGACGCTGCTCGACCACCCGATGCTGCGGCTCACCGTCGCGGGCAGCCCGGCCTACCTGGAGCCGGACGCCGTCGTGGTGCACGGCGGTCGGTGCACGGTGGTGGAGATCAAGTCCTTCCCGATCCTGGACGGCTCCGCCGACCCCGCCAAGGTCGGTGCGGCGGCCCGGCAGGCCGCCGTCTACGTACTGGCGCTGCAGGAGACGGCCGCTGAGGAGGCGGGCGACAAGGCAGGCGAGGAGGCCGGCCGACCCACGCTCCCCTCCCCCTACGCCGTTCCCGACCTGCCGGGCAGCCCGGAGCTGACGGTACTGCTGGTGTGTCCGAAGGACTTCACCAACCGGCCGACGGTGGCGGCCGTGGACATCCGGCGTGAGCTGGCCACCACCCGCCGTCAGCTCGCCCTGATGACCCGGGTCGACCAACTGCTCGGTTCGCTCCCGGCGGGTACCACCTTCGACCTCGCCCCCGACGAGGCGGGCAGCCCGACCAGGCCCTCCGAGGAGCTGGCCGACGCCGTCGAGTCCGTGCCCGCCGCCTACCGCCCGGACTGCCTCTCGACCTGCGAACTCGGCTTCCACTGCCGGGCCCAGGCCCGCTGCGCCGACTCGGTCGACCAGCTCGGCCCGGGCGTGCGCGGCGAACTGGGCACCATCACCACGGTCACCGAGGCACTGAAAGCAGCGGCCGACCTGAACACCGACCCGACAGCCGACCCGACGAGCGAAACGCGCCCGACCGAAACACGCCCGGCCGAAGCGCGTCTCGCCTACGCCGCCGCCCTGCGCGCCGAGGCCCTGGGCAGGGCGGCGCGATGAGCCTGCTCAGCACCCTGGCCCGGCTGGAGGCCATCCGCAGCGGGCGGGCCGAGCCGCTGGCGACCGTCCGGCACCGGCACCTCTCCGACCGTCCGATGGTGGTCGTGCCGCTGGCAGCCGCAGGTGAGGCGGGCGCGCCGCTCGCCGTACTGCTCGGCACCGACCGCGCGGCGCCCCGGCTGCACCTCGTCCCGCAGCCGCTGAACCGCACGCAGCGCTTCGACTTCCTCGCCCGCTTCGCCGCCGAGTTGCTGCCGTACCTGGAGTCCTTCGGCGCCGAGGTCGAGCAGATCGAGGCGTCCGAGAAGGACCCGGAGACCGGCGAGAAGACCCAGGTCTTCCGCGAACTCTGCGCCGATGCACCGCAGTTGATCGTGCCGAACCCGGGATCGATCCGGCATCTCGCACTGCTCGGGCGCTCCACCCGGTTCCGCCGTACGGCCGAGGACGCCGACCCCGGTCCGTACCCGGCGCCGACCCGGGTGCCGCTGCTGGGGCGGTGGCTGACGCATCTCACCGAGCGCTCCCAGGTGCCGGGCTCCAGCCTGCTGCTGCCGATGACGGGCCTGCTGGCCCGCCACTGGGCGACCGGCCAGAGCCACCTGGAGGACCAGCATCTCGCCGCCCAGCTGGCCTGGCACTCCCCGCCTCCCGGGCTGACCGGCGCCGAGGCCGCCGAGCTGGCCGAGACCGAGCGCGACGCCCACGGGCAGCTCACCCACCCACCGGCCGGTCCCGCCACCGACCCGCGCTTCGACGAGCTGGTACTGGCCGGCGCGATCACCCGGCACGACGCGGCCCTCGTCGCCCTGCAGCACCTCACCACAGCCGGCCAGCCGGCAGCCGGCCTCACCACAGCCGACCGCCCAGCAGAGCGTCAGCGCGCCGAGCTGCTGGTCAAGCTGGCGTCCGAGCAGTTGCACGCCGCCCTGGAGAGCGTCCTGCTGCCGACCTGGCGGGACGTCTGGCACGGGCTCGACCTGCTGCGCACGCTGCCGCCGGCAGCCCATCTGGCGGAGCGTTGGGAGAGCGACCGGTGGTCGTACACCGGGCACCGGGACCGGCTGGCCGCCGGGGAGCCCCCGCAGCCGAAGCAGGACGACGCGGTGACGGCCGCACGCAAGCTGGCTCAGCGCGAGCGCGAGCAGGTCCGGGTGGACGTTCAGGAGGCGCTGGACGATCCGCTGGTGATGGCGGAACGCCGGCTCGCCGGTGAGGCCTTCACCGGGGTGGTCACCGAAGTCACGCCCGCATACGACACCTCGGGCCGCTCGCCGAAGCCGCGCCCGCTGGTCACCGTCCGCACCGAGGACCGGCCACACGCCGACCCGGGCCGCGAGGCGCACCGGGCCAACGGCCTGGCGGCGCAGAAGGCCGTGATCGTCGGGGCCGACCCGGCCGAGGGCACCATCACCGTCCAGGTGACGTCCGGCATGGGGCGGAAGAAGGAGCCGGAGCCCGGCAGCCTGCCGGAGCCCGGCGACCGGATCACCTTCACGCTCTTCGAGCTGACACCTCGTCAGTCGGCGCCGCTCCCGGACCCCGACGACACACCCTGGACGCACGGCGGCCCGCCCGGCAGCGCCGACCATTCGCCTACCGCCGCCGAAGAGTGGGAATAGCCGGCACCATGACCACCGAGCCCGACCCCGCAGACCCCGCCGCGGCCGCCGACGCCACCGTGGCCGAGATCCTGACGGCGGTCTCCCGCCCCTCCCCCGGCGCCCCGCGCGGGGTGGTGGTCGACTCACCGCCCGGCGCGGGCAAGTCGACGCTGGTGGTGAAGGCGGCGCGGGAGCTGGTCGGGCAGGGCGAGCGGTTGATGATCGTCGCCCAGACGAACAGTCAGGTCGACGACCTGGTGGACCGGCTCGCCGGGAAGGGCCCGGACCTGACCGTCGGCCGCCTGCACGCGAGCGACTCGCGCCCGGCGGCGGAGGCGCTGCGGCACTCCAACGTGACCGCCTCCGCCAAGGTCGCGGACCTGCTGGAGCACGACGTGGTGATCTCCACCGCCGCGAAGTGGCAGTGGGTCAAGGCCGAGGCGCCGTGGCGGCACGCGATCGTGGACGAGGCGTACCAGATGCGCTCGGACGCGCTGCTCGCCGTGGCCCGGCTGTTCGAGCGGGCGCTGTTCGTCGGGGACCCGGGCCAGCTGGACCCGTTCACGGTGGTCGGCACCGACCAGTGGGCAGGGCTCTCGTACGACCCGTCCAGCAGTGCAGTCGTCACCCTGCTCGCGCACAACCCGGCGATCCGCCCGCACCGCCTGCCGGTCTCCTGGCGGCTGCCGCACTCCGCCGCGCCGCTGATCTCGGCCGCCTTCTACCCCTACACCCCCTTCCGCTCCGGCACCGGCCCGGACGAGCGTCGGCTGACGGCCACCGTCCGCCCGGACGGCTCTGCCGTCGACGCGGCGATCGACGAGGCCGCCGAGCACGGCTGGGCCCTGCTGGAGCTGCCCGCCCGGCACGCCGTACGGACGGACCCGCAGGCCGTCGCCGCCGTGGCCGCCACCGTCGACCGCCTGCTGCGGCGTGGCCTCACCGCGCACTCCGAGCACGGTTCCCAGCCGCTCACCCCCGCGCGGATCGCGGTCGGCACGGCCCACCGCGACCAGGCGGCGGCGGTCCGCGCCGCGCTGACGGCGCTCGGCGTCCCGGTGGACCCGGCGGCGGGCCCGGCGGTTACGGTGGACACCGCCAACCGGCTGCAGGGGCGCGAGTACGACGTGACGGTCGTCCTGCACCCGCTCTCCGGCCGGCCGGACGCCACCGCCTTCCACCTGGAGACCGGCCGGCTCTGCGTCCTCGCCTCCCGGCACCGGCACGCCTGCATCGTGGTCGCCCGGGCGGGGATCGCCGAACTGCTGGACGACCACCCGTCGACCGAGCCGGTGTCGCTCGGTGTCACGGTCAAGTTCCCGGACGGCTGGGAGGCCAACCACGCCGTCCTCGCCCACCTCGCCGGGCACCGCGTGCGGCTGTAACGTCCGGGGAGAGGCCGCGCCGGCGGGCAGCCGGGCGCTCCCCCGGACAGTGCGGCTGAACCTACTGGGCAACTGAACTACTGGCTCCGCGAGGACATCCGATGTCCGATGTCCGACAAGCACTGAAGACCGAAGCAGCGCCCGGCGGAGCCTGCACCACGTGAGGAGGCAGGTCAGATGGCCGACGACCGGATCCCAGGGATCGATCCCACTGCGCAGCCGAGCGGGGACGGATGTGCGGACTGCCTGGCGGGCGACGGGCCGGGATGGTGGTTCCACCTGCGGCGCTGTGCCGAGTGCGGGCACATCGGATGCTGCGACTCCTCGCCCTCGCAGCACGGCACGAAGCACGCCCGAGCGGCCGGACACCCCTTCCTGACCAGCTTCGAGCCCGGTGAGGAGTGGTTCTGGAACATCGAGACCGACCAGTACTACGAGGGTCCGCAGCTCGCCCTGCCCACCGCGCACCCGGCCTCGCAGCCGACCCCGGGCCCACGTGGCAAGGTCCCTGCCGACTGGCAGCTCCACCTGCACTGACCTACCGAACGTACTCGGCCGAACGTACTCAGAGCGGCCGGGCCCGCGCGTACGGGTCGGTGATCCCGTCCGGGCAGGCGAGCCCGGCGACGTCCCAACCGGCCCGGCGGGCGCCTGCCTGGTAGGCGCTCTCGTAGAAGGCGAGAACGGCTCCTCGCGGATCGGTCTCGGCGCGGGCATCGTCGTAGCGCAGCACCGCGAGGTGGCTGCTGTTGCGGGCGACCCACTGTGCGGGCGGGGGGCTGAGTGGTTCCTCGGTCAGCTGGGCGGGCTCGGGAGCCGTGTAGGAGTAAAAGGCCGGCTCGGCGAAGGTGGCGTCCCCGAACCAGAAGCCGAAGCTGATCACCTCGCTGGAGTACGCCTCCCGGGTGACCGAGTCGGCCTCCGGCGGCTGGTCGACGACCCGCCCGGAGAACCGTGAGTGGGCGAGGTCCATGGTGTGCCAGAAGTGGTGCACCGGGCTGACCTTCCCCGCGAAGCGCGCCGCGAACTCCTCCAGCAGCAAGGCCACTTGGCTGAGGATCTGCCAGTAGCGGTTGGCCTGCACCGGATCGTAGGCCGCGTGCTCGAAGTCCTCGGCGAACGGCCGGGCGGCGTCGGGCAGATCGAACGGGTGGGGAGCCGCGATCTCCACCCGGACCCCGAGCGCGGCCAGCGCGGCCAGCGTGTTGCGGTGGAACGAGGCCACGGACTGGCCGAGCAGCGAGAAGGACACCGCATCGCCGTCCACCGTCGCGACGACCAGTTGGTGGCCGACGAAGTCGAAATCGATGGTGAAGACCGGACTGCCGTCGGCCCGGCCCGTCGGACGGGTGGTGAGCCCGCGCCCGGTGAGCTGGAACGGGACGTTCCACCAGTGGTTTCGCCGCACACTCGCCGCGAGGCGGATCTTGCCCACGACCTGCGCGAAGCGGTGCACCGTCTCCTTGGTGTCCTGCCACTCGGCGAGCGGCATGGGTGGGAACAGCTCCATCGCGTACCCCTTTCCGGCCTGTCCTCCCCGGTTCCACACGCAGTTCCATCATGGCCACGCGGGGCGGCGCACGGCACCTCGCCGGATCGTGCGACGCCGACGGCGGGGCGTGTCAGACAGGGCCTAAGGAGCGCATCGGCACGGGGACCGGCGTGCGGCCGCGGAATAGCGCTTGCACGCGCACCGTTCCGCTACGGGCCGTCGCGGAGCGACAATGGACGGCGGCCGACCAGCCACACCACCCCGGAGGTGCCCGAACATGCCCGAACGCCAGTCCCCGGTCTCCGACCAGAGCGGCCCCACCGCGCCGGCCGCCACGGGCGCGGGCGCCCCCGTCCGCCGGTTGCGGCCGGCCCAGCTGCTCTTCGAGCCGCAGGCCGACGCTCCGGAGCCGGAACGATTCTTCGACCTCGAATCCATCGACGACCCCGCCGAACTGCTGCGTCGTTCGACCGAGTTGACGCTCGCCTTCCGGGCCGCCGCCGAGCGCGCGACGGACTTCCAGGCGGTCGCGGCCGCCCAGCTCGCCGACCCCCGCCGGTTCGACGCGATCTCGCCCGCCGAGATCGCGTCCCAGGTCGAGTGGACGCCCGACTACGCGGCCCGGATGGTCGAGTACGGCCGCGGCCTGCTGAAGCAGCCGCGCCGCGGCGAGCACTGACCCACCGCAGCGGCGGGTGGCGGCGGGTATTCGATCGCCAGTGGCATATGCCGGGCGGGAGGGTACCGGCCTCCCCGGGGCACTGTCCGGCAAACGGCGTTTTCCCTCCGCACCCGGCCCGGCGCGCGCCACGCTGCTGGGCGTGGACATCTGGACGTATCAATCCGTGGAGTACGTCACCGTGGCCGGTGAGACCTGGCTGGCTTCGGCGAGCGAGTACCCGCGCAGCATGCGCGCGCTGTGGCAGTCACGCCCCTGGGCCCCCTCGGTCCTGCCCTGCGGCCGTACCTTCGACGTGATCAGCATGCCTTCGCTGTTCGGCCGCAGGGTGCTGGACGAACTCTGGGCCTCCGGACCGGGCTGCGGGCCGGTCGCCGCCTTCCGTGGCCGCACCCTGCTGTTCGTCCAGCCGGGCGCCGCACCCCGGCTGCGGACCCTGCTGGCCTGGGAGGAGTGGGCCCGCGACGTGCCGCCACTGCTCTGCCACGGGACAGGCGACGCCGTGACCGTACCCCCCGTCCAGCGGATGGTGGACGCCCCGGACTCCCCCGGCCGGGGGGCGGGCCGCTGGATCGTGGCCCCCGACTCCAAGGAGCCGTGGCTGCCCGGTGCCGCCGTGGTGCTGTGGGCCTGCGTCCGCGCCTCGCGCGGTCCCAGTGCCACGAACGCCACAGGCTCGGCGGCCTCCGCAGACCCCGCAGGCTCCGGGCCGGGCACCGGCGGCCTGTACCCCCTGCCCTCGGCCTGATACCCGCACGGCGGTATTCGATTTTGGCTCCACCCGGACCCGCTGCTAAAGTTTCGCCTGTCACCAAGCGCCGCTAGCTCAGTTGGTTAGAGCAGCTGACTCTTAATCAGCGGGTCCGGGGTTCGAGTCCCTGGCGGCGCACAGTGCACAGGCAGTAGGGCCCCTCGCTCCGGCGAGGGGCCCTACTGCATTTCACTCGGCTCGGCCGGGGGCGGACGCCGGGACGAGACCGTCCCTGATGAAGGGAAGCACCCCGCCGGCACCCAGGTACTCCACCTCGCGGGCGGTCTCGACGGCTGCCGTGGCCGTGAAGGTCACCGACGAGCCGTCAGCGCGGCGGATCCGGACCAGGACCCCGCCGTGCGGCCGGAGGCTGGACAGGCCGGAGAGGTCGATCTCCTCGGAGCCGTCCAGCCCGTAGTCGGCACTGCTGCGCCCCTTGGGGAACCGCAGCGGAAGCACCCCCATGCCGACCAGGTTGCTCCGATGAATGCGCTCGAAGCTCTCCGCCAGGACCGCACGGACCCCGAGCAGCGCCGTTCCCTTGGCCGCCCAGTCACGGGCGCTCCCGCAGCCGTACTCCCGCCCGGCGACCACCACCAGGGGCACGTCGGAGGCTCGGTAGAGCTCAGCTGCGGCGTGGATCGACAGCAGTTCGCCGGAGGGCCGGTGTCGCGTCCAGGGGCCGACCCGGCCGTCTGCCATGGCGTTCCGAAGCCGTGGGCTGGCGAAGGTCCCTCGGAGCATGACGTGGTGGTTGCCCCGGCGGCTGCCGTAGCTGTTGAACTCCGGCTCGTCGATCCCCAGACGGGACAGGAAGCGGCCGGCGTCGCCGTCCGGTGTGATCGCCCCGACGGGCGAGATGTGGTCGGTGGAGACGCTGTCCCCGAGGAGCGCCAGGATCCGCGCCCCGGTCAGCTCGGCGGGCGCCGGGCCGGTGCTCGGGGTGTCGACGTACGGCGGTTCGAGGATGTAGCTGGACTCCGCCTCCCAGGTGTACAGCTCCCCCACGGGCGCAGGGAGCGACTGCCAGCGCTCGTCGCCGCTGAACAGGTCCGCGTAGGCGGAGGCGTACAGTTCGGGGCCCACCGAGGTGCGCACCGCTGCGGCGACCTCCGCCGGTTCGGGCCACAGGTCGCGCAGGTACACCTCGCGCCCGTCGTCGGCGGTGCCGACGGGTTCGCTGACCAGGTCCTTGGTCACCGTGCCGGCCAGGGCGTAGGCGACCACAAGCCCGGGCGAGGCCAGATACGCCGCGCGGATCTGCGGGTGCAACCGGCCCTCGAAGTTCCGGTTCCCGCTCAGTACGGCGGCACCGAGGATTCCGTCCTCGGTCACGGCTCGCGCGGCCTCGGGGGTGAGGGGTCCGCTGTTCCCGTGGCAGGTGGTGCAACCGAACGCCACCACGTCGAAGCCCAGCTTCTTCAGGGGATCGAGCAGCCCGGCCCGGTCGAGGTACTCCGGCACGGTGCGGCTTCCCGGCGCGAGGCTGGTCTTGGTCCACTCGGGAACCCGCAGACCGAACTCCACCGCCCGCTTGGCCACCAGGCCAGCGATGACCATCGAGTCAGGGTGCGAGGTGTTGGTGCAGCTCGTCAAGGCGGCGAGCAGCACCGATCCGTCGGCCGGCGCACCGTCCCTGGTCCGCGTCGCGGTCGCGACCGGCCCACGCGCTCGTGCCAGGCTGTCCGGCACCTCCGCCAGCGGCACCCGCTGGTCGGGCCGATGGGGACCCGCCACGCAGGGTTCCACCGTGGCCAGGTCGAAGGTGACCGTCTCGGAGTAGCGGATCGCGGACACCGCATCCGGCTGGTGGAACAACTGCTGGGCCCGGCAGTACCGTTCGACCAGCTCCACCTGTTCGGCGCTCCGACCGGTGGACCGGAGGTAGCGCAGCGTCTCGTCGTCCACCGGGAAGAAGGCCGTGGTGGCCCCGTAGTCGGGCGCCATGTTGGCGACAGTCGCCCGGTCGTGCACCGCCAGGCTCGCGACGCCCTCGCCGTGGAACTCCAGGATCGCCCCCAGGACCCCGAGGGAGCGCAGGAACTGAGTGATCGTCAACACCAGGTCGGTAGCCGTCACACCGGGGCGCAGGCGGCCGGTCAGCCGGACCCCGATCACCCTCGGCGGAGCGAGCAGTACCGGTTCGCCGAGCAGCACGGACGTCGCCTCGATGCCGCCGACGCCCCAGCCGAGCACACCGAGCGCGCCCACCATGGACGTGTGGGAGTCCGTGCCGAGGACGGTGTCGGGGCGGGCGAACGGCCGTCCGTCCTCACCCTCGGTGACGACGGCGACCTGGGCCAGTCGCTCCAGGTTGATCTGGTGGATGATGCCCTTGCCCGGCGGCACGATCCTGAGCTGCGAAAACGCCTGCCCCGCCCAGCGCAGCAGGGCGTAGCGCTCGCCGTTGCGGGCGAACTCAAGGTTCGTGTTGGTCCGCAGGGCGTCGCGGCCCGAAGCGTCGACCCGGACGGTGTGGTCCACCACGAGATGGGCCGGAAGCACGGGGTTCACCTGGTCTGCGGAGATGCCGCGCCGGACCGCAGCCGCCCGCAACGCGGCGAGGTCGAGCAGCACCGGGATACCCGAATAGTCCTGCAGGACCACCCTGGACGGCTGGAACGGCAGGTCCTCGGCCCGGCCGCCGTCGGCGCTCCAGCGGGCGACGGTGGGCACCAGCTCCGGTCCGCACCGGCCGACAGCGGCCAGGTGGGCAGTGTTCTCCAGCAGGATCCGCGCCACGTACGGCAGCGTCGCGAGGTCCACGCCGGCCGCCGCCGCGATCTCGGTGAGGTTGTACCGGCTGACGTCGGTCTGCCCGCCGGATCGGCTCTGCGACGGCTGCGGCTGCGGCTGGATACTGGTCATGGTCGCGGGCTCACTTCTGCGTTCTCACTTCTGCGTTGGAGGCAAATCGGGTCGGCGGCGCCGTGGGAGGACGGTCAGCCATGGGAGGACGGTCAGGCGGAGGATTCACGGTCACCGCTCGGGGAGGCGAGCAGGTCCAGCAGCACGGCCTGGTCCAGCTTCCCGTTCGCGCTTCTCGGGAGAGCGTCCACCCGGCGCACCGTGGGCGGGACCAGGTAGTGGGGTAGCACCTCGGCCAACTCGCCCTGGAGGGATGATGGTTCGGGGCAGGTGTGGTCGCCCCGGTAGAACAGGGCGAGGCGGTCCCAGGCTCCGTCCGCCCCTGGGACAGGGACGGGGAGTACCGCGCACTCCCTGACGCCGGGCAGGCGGAGCGCGGCGTGCTCGATCTCGGCAGGCTCCACCCGGTAGCCGGAGATCTTGATCTGCCGGTCGGCCCGCCCCAGGTAGTGCAGCACCCCGTCCGCGTCCCGGCACGCGACATCGCCGGTCCGGTAGAGCCGGGTCGGGACGCCGTCGAGGTCCGTGGTGACGAACTTCTCGGCATTCGCCCCGGGGTTGTCCAGGTACCCGAGCGCGAGCCCGTCGCCCGCGACGCAGATCTCGCCCGGCACGCCGTCCGCGACCAGGGCACCGCCGTCGAGGAGGTGCACGGCCGTGGCGGGGGCCGGGCGGCCGATGGGGATGCCATGAGGTGCGTCGCAGTCCGCCAGGCGCACCGCGCGGGTGGTGGCGAACACACAACTCTCCACCGGTCCGTAGCCGTTCAGCAGCGAGACCTGCGGATGGCGCCCGACGAAGGAACGGACGTGCGGCACCGACAGCCGCTCTCCGCCGGTCATCACCTGTCGGACGCCGGCGAAGCAGTCGAGATCCTCGTCGACGAAAAGGTTGAACAGTGAGGCGGTGAGCCAGACGGTATCGACCCCGGCGGACTCGACCAGGCCGCGCAGCTCGCCGGGGAAGAGGTAGTCGCCGTCGACGATCACGCTGGTGCCACCGGTGGTGAGCATGCCCCACAGTTCCAGGCTGAACGCGTCCCACGGAACCGGGGCGGCCTGTACCGTCACCCGTCCCCGTCCGAAGTCGGCGAACGTCCTGCCGTCGAAGAGCCGGGTGGTGGCCCGGTGCGGCGAGACGACTCCCTTCGGAGCACCGGTCGTCCCCGAGGTGAAGAACACCGTCGCGGCGGCCGAGGCGTCGACGACGGTCGCCGTCGGCACCTTCGCCGAACGGGCCGCCGCCGGGAGCCCGCCCGTCGGCGGTGCCCAGACCGGCGTTCCGGTCTCGGCGCCGGGCCGGTCGGTCACCAGCAGCCCGGCCCCCAAGGCGCCGACCACCGCGCGCCTCCGGTCGCCGGGCCACCGGTGGTCCAGGGCCGAGTACGCGGCCCCGCACTTGAGGACGGCCAGCAGTACCGCGACCAGCGTCGGCGAACGCTTCAGCAGAACGGGCACCAACTGTCCCGGGCCGACCCCGAGCCGCTGCAACTCTGCGGCGTAGGCGTCGGCTGCGGCGTCCAGTACGGCGTAGCTGATCCGCTCGTCCTTGAAGATCAGGGCGACGGCGTCCGGACGGGTCCGGGCCTGCCAGGTGACCGCCTGGTGGATCGTCTGCCCGACCGTTCCCGTGCGGCGTTCGGTGGCGGAGACGGAGGCACCAGCCATCGCGTCACTGTCCTTTCTCTCGTTGCGGCAGCGTTGCAGCGGCCTTGCGGTGGCCTTTCAACGGCCTCGTAGGCCGGGCCGGCGTCGGTTCGTTCGACGGGTGAGCGCTCAGGCGCCCAGCCACTCCAGCCAGGAGCCGAGCGTCAGCAGGGGGAAGACGAGTCCGGCCACGGCCTGATCACCACGGAGGACGCGGCCGAGCAGCTCGTCCAGGCCGTCCGGCCGCAGTCCTGCGGCGACCAGCCGGTCGCGGTGCCCGGTCAGCTCGGCGTGAACGCGCGGAGCCACCCGGCCGGTCAGCCAGTCCGTGACCGGCGCCCGGAACGGCTTCTTCACCTCGTCGCCGTACGCGGGCAGTTCGGCCGCGAATGCCCGGCGGAGCGGCAGCTTCGTCTGCCCGTGGTCCACCAGCCGGGAGAACGGCAGCGACGCGGCGAGCGCGGGGAGCCCGCCGTGCAGGAACGGGGTACGCCCCTCCACTCCCTGGGCCATCAGCAGGTGGTCGGACCGTCGCAGGAGCGGTTCCAGGCTGTGCTGGTACTCGAACTCCCGCACCACCTCCGCCGCCGGTCGTCCGCCGGCCGGCGGCAACGCCGCACCGAGGGCGTCGCGCGCGGCGGCGTACGCGTCCGACGGGAGCAGGTCCCGGACGAGTCGTCCTTGGTCCGCCGACAGGTAGAACTCGGCGGGTTCGGTCAGCTCGGCCAGCCGCAGGTAGCTGCGGTACCCGCCGAACAGCTCGTCGGCGCCCTCGCCGAGGAGCAGCGCCACGATGCCGCTCTCCCGGGCCAGCCTGGCGAGTGCGGCGTACATCGGCACGCTGGTCATCGCCGTCGGCTCGCCCAGCACCCGTACGGCGTCGGCGACCCCGTCGAGCAGGTCGTCCGGTCCGAACCCGATCCACCGGTGCCGCCAGCCGCGCCAGGCTGTTCCGGTCAGCCGCAGCGCCGAGAGGTCGGTGACACCGTCGCCGCCACCTCTCGGGACCACGCTCACGGTGGCCAGCTCCCGTACGCCCCGGCGGGAGAGCTCCGTCGCGAGGATGGTGGAGTCCAGACCGCCGCTCAGCGCCAGGCCGAGCGGGCGGTCGGACACCAGGACGCGTTCCACCGCGAGTGAGACGGCGGCGCGCAGTTCCTCCGGGGTGGCCGGCTCCCGGCCCCCGGTCGGCTGCGGAGCGCCGAGCCCTGCCACCAGTTGCTGCACCCGGCCCTCCTTCAGCAGGAGCCGACTGCCGGGGGCCACCGGCTCGATGTCCTGGAAGAACGTTCCGCCGTCCACCACCCGGCCGAAGAGCAGGAACTGACCGATGGCCTCCGGGCGGACCCGGACCGGACCGAACAGGTCGAGCAGGGCCGGGATCTCCGAAGCGACGGCAGTGCCGTGGGGATGCCTGCGCAGGTACAGCGGCTTGATGCCGAACGGGTCCCGGGACACCTCGACGCAGCCGTCGGGCGACCGGCGTACCTGCGCGTACATCCCGTCCAGGGCGGAGCAGTCGTGCTCATCGACCGCCTGGCCCTCGTCGAGCCCGCCGGCCGGCACGGTCGTCCGCCCGGTGCCGGACAGCGCGCCCGGACCGACCGCGTAGACCTCGCCGTTGTAGGCGTACGCGACGGACCCGGCCTCGGCGGTGAAGGGCACGCGATCATCCGGGAGGCTGCGCAGGCGCAGCCGGCACATGGCGACGGCGGACTGCGCGTCTCCGCACACCCCGTGACCGTCCGGCCCCCGGTGCAGCAGCTTCTCGATGCCCGCCCCGGCCAGCCGGTCGGCCCTCAGGGCCTGCCCGGACGCCGCGCCGGGGGTCAGGCACACGCCCACGACACCGCACACGGGTCAGGCCCCGGGCTGGGCGACGGCGGTGTACATGCGGGTCTTCGGCGCCTGGCCGAACTCGCAGTCGGAGAGCAGGCCGAGGCTGCGGCCGTCGACGTCCGCCTTCTCCAGCAGCGCCAGGATGTCGCCGTGGTCGAAGCGCTGCTCGCGCCCCCGGCCCTGGTACCACTGCAGCAGCAGCTCGGGGGCGATGTCCCCGTGCGGCAGCAGGGCGTCCGTCAGGACGTCCCCGGCGGCGGCGAAGTCGATCGTCTTCGCCTCGGCGTCGTAGAAGGACTCCAGCGTCCCGCGCTCCCGGCCGGTCTCGATCATGCGCTCGTCCATCGGGTACAGCCCGAGCTTGATGGAGGCGCGGAGCTGGCCGCCGTCGGCGAGCAGGTCGAGCATGCCCTCGACACCCTTGCGCGCCTCGGTCTCGCTGAAGCGGTTCACCAGGCGGTCGTTGAGGACGAACCGCTGGGTGCCGCGCAGGCCCTCGGGGGCGGGGCGGGTGATGTCGTGCCGGAGGACCTGACAGGAGCCGGCCGGCAGCGCGGAACGCAGATCGGCGCACATGCGCTCGGAGAAGTCCAGGACGGTGACCTCGGCGCCGCGCGCGATCAGGGCCTCGACCAGGTCCTTGGTGGAGGCGCCCACCACGGTGCAGCGGTCCCCGGCCTGGATGCCCGAGGTGAAGAGGTCGATCTCCTCCTCGCTCGGCTTGGCGGTGGTCCGGCCGGACTCCCAGAACAGGGAGCCGATCAGGTCCCAGGCCTCGGACTTGCGGTTCTCGGTCTCAATCGTCTGCGTGGTCATCAGTTGCTCCCGATCGGGTCGAGCAGGCTGGAGTTGTAGTCGCCTGCGAGTACGTGGTTCAGGTAGGTGCCCGCGCCGCCGACGACGCGGTAGCCGTGCGGCACGCCGGCGGGGATGAAGACGCTGGCGGGGCTCTGCACCGGGAAGGTCTCGTCGCCGAGGGTCACCTCGACGGACAGGCCCCGGTAGCCCTCCTCCTCGCCGAGGAAGATGAAGAGGCTGTCGCAGTGGTGCACGTGGGTGTCGACGTGCCCGGTGCCGTAGTCGTCCAGCAGCGGGACGCGGCGGGCGATGCAGTACTGCTCGGCGCCGGGTACGAACCGGTTGTCCACCAGCACGAAGCGGTCGCCCGGTCCCTTGCGGTGGTAGCGCAGCTCCGTCGCGGAGATCACCTGCGGGTCCACCACCCAGTCCGTGGGCCGGGCCGACAGAGTGGGCCGCGCGGTGCTGCCCTCGCGGCCCACGTCGGCGGGCTTCACCCACTCGTACGCGGACGGCTCCCGCTCGACGGCGGCGACGTGCAGCTTGGCCACGTGGTGGAAGACGTCGCGGCCGACCACGGGACGCCGGTGGTCGGGCATGGATCGCGAGTACGCGCCGACCCGACGGCTGAGCTCGGCCAGCAGGCCGCCGTTCACGAGCGGCCGGGTGCCTCGGTAGTCGAGGTTGACGGCGAGTGAGACGTAATCGGTGATCCCGGCGCGCTCGCCCAGACCGTTGACGGAGGTGGAGACCCAGGCGGCCCCCGCGTCGACCGCCGCCAGCGAGTTGGCCAGCGCCAGCCCCCGGTCGTCGTGCAGGTGGACCTCGATGTCCGTGCCCGGACAGCTCTCCCTAAGCCGGGAGATCCGCTCGCGGATGTCCTCCGGTTCCATCACACCGAGGGTGTCTGCGAAGCAGATCCGCTCGGCACCCGCCGCCGTGGCGATGCGGTACGCCTCGGCCAGTTCCGCGCCGTCGGTGCGGCTGCTGTCCTCGACGGTGAAGCGAACCCGCAGGCCCAGCCGACGGGCGTGGGTCACGGACTCCTCGACCATCGCGTACAGGTCCGGCAACTGCCGTCCGGGCAGCCTCGAACGCCGGGACACCTCGTTGATGCCCAGAAAGATGCCCACCCAGGCAGCGCCGGTCTTGGCCACTGTCTCGATGTCGTCACGCCGCGCGCGGGCGTGGGCCAGCACCGGTACATCGCCGGCCGCCTCCACCACCGCCGCGACCCGCAGCAGTTCGTCCGAGCTGACCGCGGGGTGACCGCACTCGATGGCGTCCGCTCCGGAGCTCGCCAGCAGCCGGGCGATCTCCACGCTCTGGTCGAGTGTGAAGCGGCCGTGAGCCGACTGCATTCCCTCACGCAGGGTGCTGTCGATGATGTACGTCACTAGGTCTCCTGGATTCGTCTTTGAGCAGGCAGGTCAGGCGTTTCCGAGCGCCGCCAGGTCGGCGAGCGGGAAGCTGTCCTTGGCCCGGAAGTCCGGGTCCGAGGCGTCCGCGAACACGACGACCATGCCGCGCCGGTCGTTCGGTGAGGTGTTGGCCGCGCTGCCGTGAGCGAAGTAGCGGTCCCACATCACGCCGTCTCCCGGGGCGAGTTCGAACTGGACGGGCTCGTTCAGGCCGTCCTCGGCGATGTCGAGGCTGGCGTGCCACCGGTAGTGCGGCCGGTCGTGGTGATCGATGCACCCGTCGGCGTGCGAGCCGGGGCAGCCGAACAGGCCGCCGTTGGCGGGGCTCACCGGGGTCAGCGCCGTCCAGACGCTGAACGCCTTGGGGTAGGTGTAGGTCCACAGTGCCTGGTCCTGGTGCAGGGCGACCTCGGTGCCGACCAGGGCGGGCTTGAGGAACGCCGCGTGGAACACCACCGCCGCGTCCTCCCCGACCACCGTCCGGGCCAGCTCGGTGACCCCGGCGCGGTTGAGCATCGGGCCCCACAACGTGGGGTCGTTCCACAGGAGTCGGCGCAGCTTGCGCAGCCGGCGGACCCCGGCGGCCTCGTCGTACTCCGCCTCGTAGTCCGAGGCCACGTGCTCGGCGGCGTCGAAGGTGTCGAAGAACTCCAGGGCACGCCGCTGGTCCTCGGGGCCGAGGAGCTCCGGGAGGACCTGGTAGCCGTCCCGGCCGTATGCGTCGATGTCGATGGTGGGCACGCTGAATCAGCTTCCTGTCTGGATGGTCGGGAACGACTGGTGACGTCCGGCGTCGAGAACCTCGCGCACGGGCAGGTCCGGTCGGCGGGCGAGGGCCGCGACCGCGCCGAGGAAGTCCCCGGCGAACTCCCGGACGTACTCGGCGGTGTACTCCGAGCGGTGGTGCAGGACGGTGAGTCCCACCACCGGCCCGTCCCGGAGCAGCCACATGTGGAGACCGGGCGAGTCCGCCGTCTCCGCCAGAAAGACGGGCTCGACCTCCGTCCCGGCGAGTCGCAGCGACCTGCCCCACAGCTCGTTGAACATGAAGTACACGCCGGGGTCCTTGCGGAAGCCCGCCGGAACCGTCGGCCACATCCGCCGGCGGACGTACCAGGCAGGCAGGTCGCCGTGGGCCGTCGCCGCGAGTGCGGTCTCCCGGACGGCGACCACGAGCTGCCGGAAGGTCTGCGACAGGTCGAGGTCCGAGGTCGGGAAGACACCGTTCGCGAACCAGCCGACGGTGTCCTGGTACTCGGGCTCAAGGCGGTTGGCGGCGGTGGTGAGCACGGTGACGCGGGAGCGCCCGGTCTGCCGCGCGATGAGCGCCTTGAGCACGGCCAGGCTCACGCAGTACGGCGTGGTGCGCAGCTGCCGGCAGATGTCGTCGAGCGCGGCGACGGTCTCGGACGGAACGTCGAGGTGCAGACTGGCCGGGTCGGCCAGTCCTCGGTCGGGGCGGTAACCGGGCAGGCGGACGGCGAACGCGGCCGGGTCCGGGCCCAACTGCTCCTTCCAGTACCCGGCGACCTCGTCGGCCCGCCCGTTCTGGAAGCCGTCCCACTGCCGCGCCGACCAGTCCTGGTACGCGCCCGAGTCGGTGAGCCCGGGCTCCTCCCCGGCGAGCCGTGAGCGGTAGGCGGCGCCGAGGTCCTTGACGATGACGTCCAGCGACCAGCCGTCCGCGGCGACGTGATCGAAGACCAGCGCCAGGAAGTGGTCGTCGGGGGCGCAGCGGACCAGGTGCGTGCGGGTCAGCGGGGCTCTGGTCCGGTCGAAGGTGCGGCGGACCTCCTGGTCGAGGATGCGCAGCGCTTCGCGGGGCCGGTCCTGCTCGGGAAGCCATGAGACGTCGTCGACCAGCAGCAGCGCGGCCGGGTCGGCAACGTGCTGACGTACCGTCGGGCCGTCCACCCGCAGCACCGTACGCAGCGCGGGGTGCTGGTCCACCACGTCCTGCGAGGCCGCGTGCAGTGCCGCCCGGTCGAGCGGCCCGCGCACCCGGTAGACCACGTGGAACTGCAGGGCGGGCGCGTCCGGGTCGCTCACTCCGGAGAGCACGGCCCACTCCTGGGCCATGGACGCACGGCCCAGGTGGTCGCTGGAGCGGGACGCGCTGTCGTCCGTGCCCGTCGCCGCCTGCGCGGTGCGGGCCTCGTCGACCCGGGCCGCCAGTTCGCGGATCGAGCCGGCCGTGAACACGGCCTGGGCGGAGACCCGGGCCCCGAGGAGTTCGGCCACGCGCTTGATGACCCGGAAGGCCAGCAGGCTGTTGCCGCCGAGGTCGAAGAAGTTGTCGTCGAGCGCGATGTCCGCCCGCTCCAGGATCTCGCGGTGGATCCGGAGCAGGTGCGCGTGGGTCTCCTCGGTGACAGACCCGCCGGTCGGGGCCGTGGCGTCGGCGTCGCCCCGCGTGAAGGATTGTGGTGCTGGCAAGGGAGTTCTCCTCGACCGGACAAGGGAGGGAGGCTGTGGGCACGACGCTCGCTCGCTGGGCGTCGGCGATCCCGTCCCGGTTCCCGGTGATCACTGGCTTCGTCCAGCTTCGTCGCAGATCAGCAGCGTGAGAAGGGAATCGGGGTGGACGCATCCGGCCGTGGACCCTTCCGTCCACCGAGGTGCGGGTCGTCGCGGACCGAGGCAACCGGGCACCCCCGACGGGGGCGCGAGGAACGGTCCGCTCCGGGCTCGCGCCCCTGGTCCGGCCGGCGCTCGACCTAGCGGCGGACGTCCTGGGACACCGTGGCCGGGTCGAGCCGGACACTCGCGGCGAACCACTCGGCCAGCTCCCGCAGGCGGCGCTCCACCTCGTGCTCGTCCGGCCCGGTGACGACGGCGAGACCGGCCCGCAGGTTCGACGCGACTGTGGCGTCGGGCATGACCGTGCCGGCCGCGACGGCGACCTCGGCGTACACGACGCCGGGACGGGCCAGGACCTCGTCCGCCGTGGGCACCGACCGGAGCAGGCCCGGCGCCGCGGGCAGGTTCATCCCGCCGATGGCGGCGCCCTCGGCGAGTGAAGGACCGCCGACGTCCCCTCCGGGCAGGCCGAGCGCGACCCGGGCCCACTCGTCGTGGAGATCGATGCCGTAGGCGCGCTTCACGACCTCGTCCGTCCTCCCGCCGCCCACCCGCGCCGCACACTCGCCGAAGACGATCTCCCCGTCCTCGGCGTGCTGGAAGACCTCGAGATGGAAGACACCGTCGCGAAGCTCGAGGGCCTCGAACGCCGTCCGGGCGACGGCTCGGGTCAGCGCGTACAGCTCCGGATGGGAGTCCGGCGAGAGGACCACGTGAGCGACCAGTCCACCGTCGTGCACCTCGATCAGGTTCTGCAGATACCGGGAGACCGAGAGCAGCCGGATCTCCCCGTCGCGGACCAGTCCGTCGACCTTGAACTCGGTTCCCGGGACGAACTCCTCGACGAGCCAGGGCCCGGACCCGTTTTCGACCGCCCGGGCGACCGTCGCCCGGAAGGCGTCCGGGTCGGACAGCACCCAGGTGTTCCGGACTCCTCCGCCGTCGAGCGGCTTGAGCACCAGCGGGAATTCCAGGGTCGCCGGGTCGAGCGCGTCGAGGTCGTCGACGACGGCGCAGGCGGCGGTCCGCACGCCGGCCGCGCGGACGAGCTGCTTCTGCACGAACTTGTCCCTCATGCCGAGGGCCCGCCGGAACGCCTGGCCGCCTGGACGGCCGAGGTCCGCGAGGACGGCGGCGTTGAGGAGGCAGAATTCCAGACCACTGCAGACCGTCGCGAAGTCACGGACCGCCTGGCCCTGGCGGGCCAGGCCGGCCAGCACGTCCGTGGTGCTCGTCGGATCGGGTACGACGACTGTCCGCGCACCGGCGGCCCGCGCCGCAGCCGCGTCGGACGGCTTCACAACGCAGGTGACCGGCCGGCCGGTACGGACGAGCGCGGTCACGGCCCGGGCCATCCAGCCGATATGGAGGACAGCGGAACTCGATTGCATGACTTCCCCGTGGGTTGTTGGAAGGGCGGCGCCAGGAGGCTCCGCGAAAGCGGTGCGGTAGAAGTCGGCGACGAGGCCGACGGCAGAGTCCCGGAGGAACGAGGCATGGGTTCCCTCGGTCACGGCACAGAAGAAGAGCGGGTTTCGCCGGGCGGTCGTCCTGGCCCGCTCGGCAGCAGGCACCACGGGACTGTCGCGGGCGATGACCGAGAGCACCGGGATCTGCAACGCGGTGGCGGCGTCCAGCAGATGGCTGTAGTCGTAGGTCCACTTCAGGAAGCTGGCCTCGGCCCACTCATCGGCCTCGTACCGCTCCCGGAACGGCTCGAAGGACTGATCGAGCAGCACCACACTCGCAATCCGCTGCGGCCCGAGCGTCACCGCCAGCACTGCGGCCACCAGTGCCCCGTACGAGTAGCCGACGACATGGACCGGCTGCGGCAGCGCGTCGAAGATCCGCTGGACGTCGGCAGCGAAGTCCAGCGGTGAGTAGCCCCATTCCGGGGCCGGGCTGCGACCGTGCGCGCGCAGCGACGGATAGACGGCGACCGCGCCCTCCGGGCAGAGCGCGTCACCCAGCGGCCGCAGTCTGGCCTTGTCGTCCCCGAAGCCGTGCAGCAGGAGCATGGAGCCGGGAGCACAGGGCCCGACAGCGCTTCCCGGCCTGCTGTCCCAGTCGATCAGCTCGACACGGCCGATGGTCGCCAGCTCCGGAGCCGGCAGGTGCCCGTCCGGTGACTCCCGCTCCGGAGCCGCGCCGTGGCGCGTCACCCGAACGCGGGAACAGGGCGGCCGATGAACTCCGGTGCGGCGCCCGGCGGCCAGACGCCGCCACGGTAGCTGCCGCCTGCGGTCGCGCCGTACAGGGAGGCGAAGTGCTCCGGCAGTTCCGGGCTGCCGGAGAAGGCCAGCCAGAGCCTGAGCAGCAGCCGCTCCCGGCCGCCCCCACCGGTGAAGGCCGTACGGGCGTGCAGGATGTGGAAGTTGTTGATGAGCTGCAGGTCGCCCTCACGCAGCTCCATGTCGAGGGCGAAGCCCGGCCGTTGCAGGATCTCGTCCAGCGCGTCCATGGCGGCGGTCTGCGAACCGGTCAGCCGGGGCGCCGAGGCGTGACGCTGCGAACCCACGATGAAACGGCGCACGTACCGGGCCGCGAAGCCCCCCTCCGTCCGGCTGAACACCGGGATGCCCGACCACGGCTGCTCCCCGGGCTGCTCCTCGCCGCGCCGGTCGTTCGGCAGCGGCTGGTAGAGCTCGGCCAGCAGGTCCGGCCGTTCGGCGGCAAGCAGGTCGTGGACCGCCTTGGAGGAGGCCACCCGGCTCAGGCCGCCGGAGCCGGCCGGCCGGACACAGAGCAGGCCCACCACATCCGTCCGGTCCACGTGGAAGGGCAGGTCCGCAGAGCTCTCGTAACCGCGCTGGACCGGGCTGGAGATGTCGGCGCCCCGGTCCTCGACCCGGCCGATCAGGTCGCCCTTGCCGCTCTGCGAGACGGGCCTGCCGAGCAGCAGGCCGAGCAGCCAGTAGGCCATCTCGTACTCGCGCGGATCCACCCCCGCGACCGGGAAGCCGGTCGCCACGACGAACCCCAGGCCCCCGGCCAGCCGCTCGCGCAGTTCGGCGGCGAACTCCTCCGTGCGGACCAGGCCCACCGGGCGCGGCGCGGTGAGTTCGAGCGGGTGGCCGGCGGCGATCGTCGCGCGCGCCGCCGTGAGCAGCTCGGCCGCCACCTCGGGCGGGGTGGGAATCCGCCAGAGCTCCTGAGGGCCAGTCAGATCTTCTCCCCGCCAGCCGGATCGCACCTCAGAATTCACATAGTCCATCGCACACCGAATTTCTAGGATTGGGTTTCCGGAACCGGCTGCCGGAGAGAGCCTTCAGACGCCGGTCCCGCTCGCGGCAACGGCGGGGTGGACCCGAATCACCGGGCCGGGATTCGCGGACGGGTTTCCGCACGGAGAAGAGCCGGCCGCGCTCGGGCCGGAGAGCGGATTCCGCGCCGGGGGCGCGGATCGCAGGTCCGGGCCGTTACTGACGGAATATCCGAGCCGCACCGGGACGAGAGCAGACGCTATACACGGTCGAGCCCGGCTGTCCACCTGTCGTGGGTCACAGGAGTTCGCCGGCCCGCGCCGCGCCGGCCCCCGGGCGTGGACGGTTCCGGCCTGAGCGGAAGTGGCCTGGCCCTGCCTGTTAATGACTTGTCGTCAGTCCGCCACAATGACGGGATGTACTTCGTCCTCGCCACGCTGCGCGCGAGTCCCGGCAGCGCCGTTCCCGACGGCCTGGTCACCTCGCTCAGCTCCTGGGCGACCGCCGAGGACCGCCTTCAGCACCTGGTCGCACACGTCACCGGGCCACGAACCGTCGCGTTGGGCCTGTTCCTGGTCGCACCCCGGCTGGCAGAGGCCGAACGCACGGCGGCGGTCCTGTGCCGACGCGCCATACAAGCGGACCCGGCACTGCGGAATCTGGAACTGATCGACTGCCAGTCGCCGCTGATCGGCCGGTTCTACGAGCGGATGCTGGACGTTCCCCGGCCGGGGTGGACGGAATAGTCCACGGCCGGATCCGTCCACCGCACTACCCTTCTCAAGTCGCTGAGCTGCGATGAAGCTGATGACCACCGGGAGACGAACCCGCCGGCCGGGTCGAACGGCGTCGCCCGGACACGGTCCACGCCGTGCCGGGTGACCGCCGTCCCCAGCCGGTCTGCGGCGCCGTCAGGACCGAGACAGACAGAGAGGCGTGGTGACGTGATGTCGACGTTGTCGCAACAGTTGCTGGACGAGGCGTGGGCCTGCCTCGGCGGGCTGCCCGAACGAACCGCGAGCGTGCGGTGGACCGGCCCGCAGGACCTGCTGCCCTCCCGGCTGGAGGTCGCCGCGCTGGCGGGGGCGAGCGTGGCCGCCGCCGCACTGGCCGCCGCCGACCTCGCGGCCGTACGGGACGGCGGTCCGGCGCCCGCCGCCCAGGTGGACGCGGCCAGGGTCGCCACCGCGTTCGCCAGCGACCGGGCGCTGCGCCTGGACGGCCAGGAGCAGGTGAGCTGGTCACCGCTGTCGAGGTTCTGGCGCAGTTCCGACGGCTGGGTACGTACGCACAGCAACTACGCCCACCACGAGGCACGCCTGCTCGATGCGCTCGGTGTGAGGGCCGACGCCGAGGACCCGGTGGCAGCGGTCGAGCACGCGATCGCCGCCCGCACGTCCGACGAGGTGGCCGAGACGGTGACCGCACACGGTGGACTGGCCGTCGCGGTGCGAAGCGCGCCGGCCTGGGCCGAGCACGCCCAGGGCGCGGCCGTGGCCGCACTCCCGCTGCTGACGCTGGAACGGTTCTGCGACGCACCGGTCACCCCCCTGACCCCCAGCCCGCACCAGCCGCTGCGGCCGGCCGCAGGGCTGCGCGTGCTCGACCTGACCCGCGTGATCGCCGGCCCGGTGGCCACCCGCACGCTGGCCCTGCTCGGCGCGGATGTGCTGCGGATCGACAGCCCCGGCCTGCCGGAGATCACGGCCCAGCACCTGGACACCGGGGCGGGCAAGCGCTCCACCTTCCTCGACCTGGAGAAGCCGTCGGACCTGGACGTCTTCGAGGAACTGCTGACCACGGCCGACGTGGTGGTGACCGGATACCGCCCGGACTCACTGGACCGCTTCGGGCTCGACGCCCGGTCGCTGCTCGCGCGACGGCCCGCACTGGTGGTCGCGTCGCTCAGCGCCTGGAGCCTCCACGGTCCGTGGAGCCGGCGGCGGGCCTTCGACAGTGTGGTGCAGGCCGCCTGTGGGATCGCGGACCTCGAGGCGGCGCCGGACGGTACCCCGGGGGCCATGCCGGTCCAGGCGCTGGACCACGCCACCGGCTACCTGCTGGCCGCCGCGGTGCTGCGAGCCGTGGCCCGCAGGGCGGTGGAGGGCGGCGGCTGGTACGCCGAACTGTCGCTGGCCCAGACCGCGGCCTGGCTGCTCCGCCAGCCGGTCGCCGACGTAGCGGGCCCCCGGGGCCACGGTGGCGGGGACTGCACGGCCGAGCGCGCTACGGACCTCGGCACAGTGCGCTACGCACTGTCCCCGGTCCAGATCAGCGGCGGGCCCGAGGACTGGACCCGGCCCGTCGGCCGACCGGGCGCCGACGCACCCGGGTGGCAGTGATCCGCCAGTAGGCAGCCACCCGACCAGCCACCCTGCGGTGGCTGGTCGGGTGCCTACCGGCGGAGCCCCCAGGACCGACCGGCGGACAACGAAGAACAGGGATTGCCAGGAGTGCGCATGGACAACAAGACCGAGGTACTGGCCATTGGCTGGCACGCCAAGACCGTTGCCGCCTTCGAGCGGCTGGGCCGCCGCGTCGTGAGCGCCGTCGAGGTGAAGGATCTCGCCAAGGCGTCAGCGCTCTGCGGCGAGGAGAACCTGCCCGTCGTGACCGACGCGCGCAACGTGGAGTCGGTGCTCGCCGGGCTGACCCGGGCCGGGGTCGATCCCCGGCGCTTCGAGGCCATCTTCAGCATCCATGAGCTCTCGCTCGTGACGGCCAGCGCGCTGTCGCAGCTCACCGGCCTCCCCGCTCTTCCGCTCGGGTCCGCGATCGCGCTCCGCGACAAGCTGGTCCAGAAGCGGCTGATCCGCGAGGCGGGACTCCGCGTCGCGGACTGCCGACCGATCGGCCGGCTCGAAGAGCTGGCAGGGGTCCGCTGGCAGGGGCCGCTCGTGGTGAAGCCCTTCGCCGACGCCGGTTCCCGGAACACCTTTCCGATACGGACGCCCGAGGACCTCGAAGCGCTGCTCGGCGGCGACGGCCCCGGCCGCGGGTCGGGGCCGTGGCTGGTCGAGGAGTTCGTCGAGGGCGCCGAGCTCCACCTCGACGGCGTGGTGCGCGACGGGGAACTGCTGTTCCTGAGCGTCTCCCGCTATCTGCAGAACGTCATCTCGGTGAGATCCGGCGGGCTGGTCGGCTCGGTGCTGCTCGACCCCGTCACAGCCCCGGACCTGTACGAGCAGGCCCGGGATCTCACCGCAGGATCACTGCGCGCCCTCGGGCACCGTGACGGAGTGTTCCACCTCGAAGCCTTCCGGGGTGCGGCAGGTCTCGTCTTCAGCGAATGCGCCGGTCGGATCGGCGGGGGAATGATCCCCGACGTCAACCAGCAGGTCTTCGGCGTCGACCTGGTCGAGGAGTTCGCCCGGGCGGTCCTGGGAATTCCGTCCGGGGTCGGGGCCGGGGCCGGTACCGGGTCGTCACAGGGCACGTCCTGCGGCTTCGTCCAACTCTCCGCTCCCGCCGGACGGATCAGCCGGATGCCGACCGAGGACGCGGTGAAGGCGAGACCGGGGTGTGTCACGGTCCGCCTCGCACTCGCCGAGGGCGCCGACGTTCCCGACTTCTCGGCCGGTTCCCATCTGATGGCCGGAAAGGCCGTGCTCGTCGCCGATGACGAGGCCGAACTCGAGCGACGCATGCACGACCTGGTCGGGTGGTTCCGGCAGGCCGTCGTCACCGGCCCGCAGAGTGTGCCGGCATGAGCGGTGCCGTGACGTCAGCCCTGCGGACCAGGGCGGCCGGCTGGGCGTCGGAGGTGCTACCGGCCCGTGGTCCGGGTCGGACCCTGTACTGGGCCAGCCTGGTCAACGCGGTGGGGACCGGGATGTACCTGGTCAGCAGCGCCATCTACTTCGTCCGGTGTCTCGGCCTTTCGGAGACCAAGGTGGGCCTCGGCCTGACCGTCGGCTCCCTGATCGGACTCGTCAGCGGCGTTCCGGCAGGGCACCTCGCCGACCGGTTCGGGGCCCGCCGGGTCTACGTCGTCTCGCTGCTCGGCGAGGCGCTCACGATGTGCTTGTTCACCCTGGCGGGCTCGTTCTGGACCTTCGTCGCCGCCACCACGGGCGCAGCCGTGGCCGCCTCCGCCAGTTCCGCCGCTCGAGGGCCCATCATCCAGTTCGTCTCCGAGCAGAACGCGGCGCAGCTGAAGTCGCACCTCCGCTCGGTGTCGAACGCCGGATTCTTCGTCGGCGGCGCTGCGGCCGGTGTCGTGCTCGGCACCGACAGGCAGGTGTACTACCTGCTCCTGATCCTGGGCAACGCCGCCTCGTTCGCGCTCTGCGCGGCCCTGATGTACGGCATCCCCAAGATCCCGGCCACCCTGTCGAAGTCCTCGGGAAAGAGCTGGACGTCGCTGCGGGACCTGCACTATCTCCGCATCGTGGCCATCAACTCCGTGCTGAGCCTGCAGTATCCGGTTCTCCCCATCGTGCTGCCGCTGTGGGTGGTCACCCACACCGACGTGCCCCGGTGGACCGTCGCCACGATGATCCCGCTCAACACCGTCCTCGTGGTCCTGCTGCAGATGCGGGCCGCCCGCCGGGTGACCGGGCTCCGCTCGGGCGGACGGCTGTTGACTCACGGTGGAGTCGTCATGAGCGCGAGTTTCGTGCTGATGGCCACGGTTCCGATGGTCGCCTCCCGGCTGCAGATAGCCGTGCTCCTGCTCGCGGTGGTTATAAACGCTCTGGGCGAAATATTCTGGGTGACCGGTAGCTACGAACTCAGTTTCGGCCTGGCGCCCGCCGAATCACTCGGCCAGTACCTGGGTCTCCATTCGATGGGCGGAGGACTGGGGCGGGCGGTCTCCTCGGCGCTGGTGAGTTACCTCTGCCTCTCCCTCGGCTTCACCGGCTGGCTCGCTTTCTCCGGTCTGATCCTGCTGGCCGCGTTGTCGGCTCCCTTTGCGGTGAATCGGGCGATTTCAGCCCGGGCGGAGACGCTCCCGAAAGTGCTCGCCTAGGCCGGCCGGCGGGAAAGCGCGGCTGGACGATATGGGCCATGGCACATTCGGTCCAGGCTCCGGCTCTCCCGTCGGCCTTCGGTGCTGGATAGGGTCATTACATAACCGAACGACAGAACTTCTGGGGGAAGTCATGTACGTGAGCACCACGGTCCGAAACATTCTGCTTGCTGTTGCCGTCGCCGGCTGCGCCATGGTCGCCACTACCGCACCGGGTGAAGCAAAGAACATCTCCGTATCCGCCGCCCCGAATTCCGCAGTCACCGCCGAGCAGATTCCGCAGGACGTCACCTGGGGAAACTGACGCAGCGCCGCGCAATTCCCGGGCGGACCGTCGCACCGGAGAATTCTGACGGCGACGGTTTGAAATGTCACCCGGAAAGCATCGGGCGGATTCGGTCCCGCGATCAGCGAGTGCTGGGAATCCAGCCGTCCTGCACCGCGTGGACACCCGCCTCGAACCGGCTCCCGGCGCCGAGCACGACCATCAGGTTGGCGACGATGCGCCTGGCGGTGCGGTGGGAGATACCGAGCCGCCGGGCGATCGCGTCGTCGGTGTAACCACAGCCGAGCAGGCGCAAGGTCTCGAGCTCCTGATTGGTGAGGCCGACCTCCGTGCGCGGCTGCCGGGGAGTCCACGGCGTGGCCCGGTTCCAGATCTCGTCGAACAGCGCGTAGAGGGCGGTGATGGTGCTGGTGTCCTGGACCAGCTTCGCCCCCTTCGCGGCGTCACTGGTGTCCGTGGGGAGAACAGCGATCTTCCGATCGAAAATGATCATGCGGATCGGCAGTGACGCCACCGTGCCGACCTTCGCGCCATGGTCCGCCAGCCACTGCACGTGGTTCACGGTGGGCTGGTCGTTGCGAACGCTGTCCTGGTAGACCGTCATCACCTGCACGCCGCGCTCCAGCAGCAGGGCGTTGGGCTCCCGGCTGGCCAGCAGGTCCGCCTCCTTGTGAGCGCCCCCGGGAGCCAGCGTCACGATCTCGTACTCGGCCCGGGCGCTCAACTCGGAGAGCCTGGACCGGATCGCCGCTATCCCGGTCAGTTCCTCCCAGTCCGCCTCGGCGTCACGGCACACCTCGGCGTACTGGGTGAGCAGGAGGGTGGCTGCGGCCTGGGACTCCTCGACCCGCTGACGGAGCATCGCCAGCTCACTCTGCTGATGCGCCAGCAGCACCCCGACACTGCGGATGGGGCTCTGCGCCCAGTACTCACCAGCGTCGGGAGAGCAGTCGACCAGTGCCAGTGCGGTCAGCCGCTCCAGGGACGCCCGCAGCTGATCGTCGTCGATGCCCAGGCGTTCGGCGAGTTGGCCGAGATCGTCCTGCGGATGCGCCAGCATCTCGCGGTAGACGGTCTCCGAGACGCCGTCCAAGCCGATCGCCGACAACATACAGCCTCCTGGGATGTGCGCCGTCCCCATCCTCACGGAGAAGCAGCAGCAGTGTAATCCACCGGGTGACCAGGGCAAACGGGAATTCGACGGGGCGCGGGGCAGGGCCCCGCGCCCTTGTCGGCCGGCGTCAGCGACCGCGCAGCTCGCGGTAGCCGGCCACCAGCGCGGCGGTGGAACTGTCCAGGTGGTCGGCGCCCTCGCCCGTGAGCAGGACCGGCTCGATGCGCTTGGCCAGCACCTTGCCGAGCTCGACGCCCCACTGGTCGAAGGAGTCGATGTTCCAGACCGCACCCTGGACGAACACCTTGTGCTCGTACAGCGCGATCAGCTGGCCCAGCACCGACGGGGTGAGCTCGGCGGCCAGGATGGTGGTGGTCGGGTGGTTGCCCTTGAAGGTCTTGTGCGCGACCAGGCGGGCCGGCACGCCCTCCGCCGCGACCTCCTCCGGGGTCTTGCCGAAGGCGAGCGCCTGGGTCTGGGCGAAGAAGTTGGCCATCAGCAGGTCGTGCTGGGCGACCAGGCCGGGCAGCAGGTCGGCGACCGGCTCGGCGAAGCCGATGAAATCGGCCGGGATCATCTTGGTGCCCTGGTGCAGCAGTTGGTAGTACGCGTGCTGGCCGTTGGTGCCGGGGGTGCCCCAGACGACCGGGCCGGTCTGCCACTGGACGGCGTTGCCGTCCCGGTCCACCGACTTGCCGTTGGACTCCATGTCCAGCTGCTGCAGGTAGGCGGTGAACTTCGAGAGGTAGTGCGAGTACGGCAGCACCGCGTGCGCCTGCGCGTCGAAGAACGCGCCGTACCAGACCCCGAGCAGGCCCAGCAGCAGCGGCACGTTCTGCTCGGCCGGCGCGGTGCGGAAGTGCTCGTCGACCAGGTGGAAGCCGTCCAGCATCTGCCGGAAGTTGTCCGGCCCGATCGCGATCATCAGCGACAGGCCGATCGCCGAGTCGTACGAGTAGCGGCCGCCGACCCAGTCCCAGAACTCGAACATGTTCGCCACGTCGATGCCGAAGTCGGCGACGCCCCCGGCGTTGGTGGAGAGCGCGACGAAGTGCTTGGCCACCGCGCTGGTGTCGGCGCGCAGCTCGGTGAGCAGCCAGTCCCGGGCCGAGGTCGCGTTGGTGATGGTCTCGATGGTGGTGAAGGTCTTCGACGCGACGATGAACAGCGTCTCGGCGGCGTCCAGGTCGCGGACCGCCTCGTGCAGGTCGGCGCCGTCCACGTTGGAGACGAAGCGGACGGCGATGCCCCGGTCGCTGTAGGAGCGGAGCACCTCGTACGCCATCGCCGGGCCGAGGTCCGATCCGCCGATGCCGATGTTGACCACCGTCCTGATCCGCTGGCCGGTGTGCCCGGTCCACTCGCCGCTGCGCACGCGGTCGGCGAAGGCGGCCATCTTGTCCAGCACCGCGTGCACGGCGGGGACGACGTTCTCGCCGTCCAGCTCGATCACCGCGTCGCGCGGGGCGCGCAGCGCGGTGTGCAGGACGGCGCGGTCCTCGGTGATGTTGATCTTCTCGCCACGGAACATCGCGTCCCGCAGCCCGGCCACACCGGTCGCCGTCGCCAGCTCGCGCAGCAGGGCGAGGGTCTCGTCCGTCACCAGCTGCTTCGAGTAGTCGACCAGCAGGTCGCCGACCCGCAGCGCGTAGCGGCTGCCACGCTCCGGGTCCGCCGCGAACAGCTCGCGCAGGTGCTGCTCACCGAACTCCTCGCGGTGCTTGGCCAGCGCCTCCCACTGCGGCAGCCGGTTCAGCGGGGTACGGCCGCCGGTGGCGTGGTCCGACATCGGTTTCTCCTTGTGAGTCATCCGTCAGTCATCCGCGAGTCGTTCGTGACTCGTCCGGATCAGGGGTTACCGGCAGGGCCCGGCGGGAGGGTTTCGCGAGGTCCGGCGGTACGGGGGAGGGTGGGCCGACTCCGTTGACGGCCTGCCCCGGCCAGCCTACGCGCCCTGGCGACGCGTCACGGGTGCGCCGAACGGTGTTCAACCGACCGTCACCGGCGGGTCGGAGCGGCCGGAGGCGAGCCGAGCCGGAACGAAGGTCCGGACCGCGCATCACCTCGTCCGCGATCTCCGGGTCGGCCCCGGTCTCCCCACGGGCCGTCAGGACTTCGCGCCGGGAGGCGGCGATCATCTCGGACGAGCGCCGGGCCACCGCGAAGATCAGCGGTGGCAGCACCAGCGGGAGGATCAGCTCCGGGTCGATCGTCACGTTCGGGATCTGCGGCACGACCGCCATCACCAGCCCGAGCACCGTCATCAGCACGGGCTGCGGCACGCCGGTCCGCCGGGCCGGCGGCATCGTGACGACCGAGGCGAGCAGCACCAGGAAGGGCAGCGACAGCTGGGCCACGAACCGCCGGTTCCTCTCCGACTGCCCCCTTTCCCCCGGAGCAGCGTAAATGTGACAAACCAGCCGTCCGGCGCGGCTCGCCGGACCTTCGCCGGCGCCCTGGGTCGGCGACCGGCCCCGATTGTGAGTTTCGGCCGCTGACCAGGTAATGTTCTCTTCGTCAGCAGGCGCCGCTAGCTCAGTTGGTTAGAGCAGCTGACTCTTAATCAGCGGGTCCGGGGTTCGAGTCCCTGGCGGCGCACAGACGGACTGCAGGGCCTTCTCGCGACGGCGAGGAGGCCCTGCAGTCGTTTCCGGCCCCTCGCGCTGATGCTCCGTGAGCCCGGTTGCGGGCCGCCCGCCCGGACCGAACCATGGAGACGTGACCGCGCCCGGCTATCTGAGGTACCCCCACCTGCGTGGCGGCCTGCTCACCTGCACCGCCGAGGACGACGTCTGGGCGGCCCCGCTGCACGCCGACGGCACGGTCGGCCGCGCCTGGCGGGTCAGCTGCGACCGGACCAGGGCCAGCCACCCACGCCTGTCCCCCGACGGCGCCACCATCGCCTGGACCAGCTGGCAGGCCCTCACTCCCGAGGTCTGGACAGCACCCTCGGCGGGCGGCGAGGCCGTCCGGCTGACGTACTGGGGCAGCCAGGACACCCGGGTGCGCGGCTGGCTGCCGAACGGCGAGGTGCTCGCCGTCACCTCGTACCACGAGCCGTTCGCGCACTACACCTGGGCGTACGCGCTGCCGCCGGACGGCTCGCCCGGCCGCCGGATGCCCTGGGGGCCGGTCGACGACGCCCAGGTCGGCGCCGAGCACACGGTGCTGCTCACCGCCGCCGCCCCGCACGAACCCGCCGCCTGGAAGCGCTACCGGGGCGGTGCCACCGGCCGGCTCTGGCTGGACGCCGACGAGCTGCTGCCCGGCCACCCCGGCCACCTGTCCTCGCCGATGCCCGTCGGCGGCCGGATCGCCTTCCTCTCCGACCACCAGGGCGTCGGCAACCTTTACTCCTGCCGCCCGGACGGCACCGACCTGCGCCGGCACACCGACCACGCCTCCTACTACGCCCGCGAGGCCGCCACCGACGGGACGCGGATCGTCTACCAGCACGCGGGCGACCTCTGGCTGCTGGACAGCCTGGACGCGCCCGCCCCCCGCCGCCTGCACGTCCCGCTCGGCGGCGCGCGGGCCGGGCGCCGCCCGTACCAAGTCACGGCCGCCACCCAGGTCAAGGACCTGATCTGCGACTACACCGGCCGGGCGAGCGCGATCACGGTACGCGGCAGCCTGTACTGGCTCACCCACCGGGACGGCCCGGCCCGGGTGCTCGCCGACACCCCGGGGGTGCGGACCAGGCTGCCCGTACTGCTCGGCCACACCGGCAGCCTCGCCTGGGTCACCGACGCCGAGGGCGAGGACGCGATCGAGCTGGCCCCGCTGCCCGCCCGCGACGGCCCCGACACCCCGACCCGGCGGATCGCCGCCGGGCAGCTGGGCCGGGTGATCGAGATCGCGGCCACCCCGGACGGCCGCACCCTGGCCGTCACCACCTCGGACGGCCGGCTGCTGCTGGTCGACACCGCCGACGGAACGGTCCGCGAGGTCGCCGCCTCCCCGTACGGTCCGGCCACCAGCCCGGGGTTCTCGCCGGACTCGCGCTGGCTGACCTGGTCGCAGCCCGTGGCCGGGCGGTCGCTGCGCAGCATCAAGCTGGCCCGGGTGGACGCGCCCGAACTGCAGATCGACGTGACCGGCGGGCGGTTCGAGGACGAGCACCCGGTCTTCAGCCGGGACGGCCGGTTCCTGGCCTTCCTCTCCTGGCGCGGCTTCGACCCGGTGCACGACGTGCACACCGGCGACCTGTCCTTCCCGCTCGGCTGCCGCCCCTACCTGGTGCCGCTCTCCGCCGACACGCCGTCCCCGTTCGCCTCACCGGCCGAGGGACGGCCGCCGGTCGGCCTGGACCCGCACGAGGCGGGCGGCGACGGCAGCGTCACCGTCGATCCGCAGGGCCTCTCCAGCCGCCTGGTGCCCTTCCCGGTGATCGCCTCCAAGTACTCGGCGACGGCCGCCGTGCGCGGCGGGCTGCTCTGGCTGCGCTGGCCGATCTCCGGCGCGCTGGGCCAGACCTTCGCCAACCCCGCCGACACCTCGGGCCACCCGTCGCTCGAGTACTTCGACCTGGCGCGCGGCACCCGCACCACCTTGGTGGACCGGCTGGACGGCTTCTCGGTCTCCGGCGACGGCAGCGCGGTGGCGGTCTTCTCGGCCGGGGTGCTCAAGCTGTACCAGCTCTCCTCCCCCGGCTCCCCGCTCGCCATCGACCTGCGCCGGATCACCCACACCGTGCACCCGGCCGACGAGTGGCGCCAGTCGTACCGTGAGGCGGCCCGGATCGTCCGGGACCAGTTCTGGGACGCCGGGATGTGCGGCCTGGACTGGCCCGCACTGGTCGAGCAGTACGAGCCGCTGCTGATGCGCATCGCCGGGCCGGACGACTTCGCCGACCTGCTGCGCGAACTCCTCGGCGAGCTGGGCACCTCGCACGCGTACGTCACCCCGGCCCGGCGCGGCGAGGGCCCGGCGGCCGTGCAGCAGCCGTTCGGGCTGCTCGGCGCCAACGTCCACCGGGCCCCGGACGGACGGTGGTTGGTGGACCGCATCCTGCCCGGCGAGTCCTCCGACCCCCGGGCCCGCGCCCCGCTCGCCGGGTACGGGCTGCGCGACGGCGACGAGCTGGTCGCCATCTCCGGCCGCCCGCCCGACCCGGTGCGCGGCCCGTACCCGCTGCTCGCGGGCACCGGCGGCACCACCGTCGAACTCGCCCTCCGCCGTGGGCCGGACGGCCCGGTACGGCGGATCGCGGTGACCCCGCTGACCGACGAACGGCCGATCCGGTACCAGGACTGGGTGGTCAAACGGCGGCGCCTGGTACGGGAGTTCAGCGACGGGCAGTGCGGCTACCTGCACATCCCGGATCTCGGCGGCTCCGGCTGGGCCCAGTTCAACCGCGACCTGCGGCGCGAACTCGACCGCGCCGCACTGGTGTTGGACGTACGCGGGAACGCGGGCGGGAACGTCTCGGAACTGGTGCTGGAGAAGCTCACCCGCCGTGTGCTGGCCTGGGACTTCAGCCGGGGGCGGCGTCCCGTCCGCTACCCGAGGGACGCCCCGCGCGGCCCGGTGGTCGCGCTCGCCGACCACGCCACCAGCTCGGACGGCGACGTGATCATCACCGCCATCAAGCTGCTCGGGCTCGGCCCGGTGGTCGGCACCCGCACCTGGGGCGGCGTGGTCGGCATGACCGGGCGGCACACGCTCGGGGACGGGACGCAGATCTCGGTGCCGAAGAACGCCTCCTGGTTCACCGGCGGGGTCGGCTGGTCGGTCGAGAACCACGGCGTCGAACCGGACGTCCACGTACTGCGCACCCCGCACGACTGGGCCCGGGGCGACCACACCGACCTGGCGGCCGCCGTCCGGCTGGCCCTGGAGCTGGCGGAGGACTCCCCGCCCGCCACTCCCCCGCCACCGGACACTCCGCGCCCGGACCTCCGGCGCCCACCGTTGCCGCCGCGCTGAGGGGCCAACGGGGTGTCCGGGGCGCTCCCGGTGGCGGGTCCGGCGACGTAGTGTGACAGTGAGGGCAGCCCATCGGTCCGACCGACCCGAGGAGGAGACATGGGCATCTTCGACAGGTTCCGGTCCAAGGCCCACGAGCACGAGGACCCCGCCGCACGCGCGGCGCTGGCACACGACGAGGCGGCCGACGCGTTCGCCGTCGATGTCGAGAAGAAGGCCGAGCAGACCCCGATGAAGCCGCAGCTGACGGACGAGGACCGCCTGGCCGCCGAGAACATGACCGCCGAGGGCGACCCCTGGGACTGAGCGCCGGCCGGCAGCAGGGGCGCCGGGTTCTGCTCGTTGATCGAGCGGAACCCGGCGCCCCTGCCGGTCGGTCTCAGCCGCTGATGCTCGCCGCGCCGCACTCCAGGTGGCCGGAGAAGCGCTGGGACCAGGTGGAGTCGGAGTCGACCGTCACCGTGAAGTCGTACCAGCCGTTCTGGTAGGCGACCGCGTTGAAGTAGTCGCTGGTGTGGCCGCCCGCCGGGACGGTGTACTTCCACGGGCCGTCGGTGCGGTACTGGTTGGACGTGATGGTGAACGTCACGGACGTGGTACCGGTGTTGGCCATCGCGAAGTAGATCGCCAGCTGGCCGGTGCCGGGCTCCACCGCGTAGGAGGCGGTGGCGGAGACCAGCTTGCCGGGCTTGGTCGCGTCGCCCTTGAAGCGGCGCAGGAAGCGGTTGGGGCCGGTCACGCTCAGGTCGTACTGGCCGTTGCCGTAGTTGGTGCCGCAGTTGAAGAAGTCGCTGGTGTCGGTACCCGGGTCGACGGTGTACTGCCACGGGCCGCCGCTGCGGTAGGCGTTGGCGTAGGCCGCGAAGTGGGTGGTGTTGACGGCACCCGCACCCTCGTTGGCCATCTTCAGCCAGACCTTCATCACGCCGCTGGAGCCGAACTCCAGGTGGTCGAGGTTGGCGTTCGGCTGGTACGGCAGGGCGCGGGCCGGGCGGGTGCCCGGCTCCTGGGCCGGCAGCGCGTTGTTGGTGGGCGAGGGGTTGCCCAGCGGGCCGCAGGTGGACAGGCCGATGGTCTGCGAGGTGTCGGGCAGGCTCGGCATCCCGTACACCGGGCTGGTGAAGTCGAAGACGCTGGTCAGGTCGCCGCAGACCCTGCGGCGCCAGGCGCTGATGTTCGGGCAGGTGGCCGGGGAGCCGATGGCGGCCGTCCACTGCTCCAGGAAGCGCAGCACCGAGGTGTGGTCGAAGACCTCGGAGTTGACCCAACCGCCTCTGCTCCAGGGTGAGATGGCGATCAGCGGGACGCGGAAGCCGAGGCCGATCGCGGTGTTGCTGTAGAACTCGCCCGCCGTACCGGCCGGGGGCGAGGGCGGCGGGACGTGGTCGAAGAAGCCGTCGTTCTCGTCGTAGTTGAGCAGCATGATGGTGGAGTTGAAGACACCTGCGTCCGCGTTCAGGGCGTCCATCACCATGTGCACGAAGTGCGCGCCGTCCTCGGGCGTCGCGTACGGGTGCTCGGAGGACTGCTGGTCGGCGACGACCCAGGAGACCTGCGGGAGGGTGCCGTTCAGCACGTCGGCGCGGATCGCGGCGGCGATGTCGTCCGGGGTCCGGCCGGTGACCTGCGGGACGGAGCCCATACCCTTGACGGCCAGCGAGCTGCCGGCGGGGGCGCCCGAGAACTGGGTGAAGTAGGCGAGGGCGTTGTCACCGAAGTTGTCGGCGGCGTTCTGGTAGACCTTCCAGCTGACACCGGCGTTCTCCAGCGCCTCGGCGTAGGTCTCCCAGCGCAGGCCCTTCTCGTCGCCGCCGTCGTAGGCGGGGCCGCCCGCCGTGCCGCCCGGGTCGATCATGCCGGACCAGTGGAAGGTGCGGTTCGGGCCGGTCGCGCTCAGGGTGGAGCAGTGGTACGAGTCGCAGATCGTCCAGTTGTCGGCGAGCGCGTAGTGGAAGGGTATGTCGTTCCGCTGCAGGTAGCCGAGGGTGCGGACGGTGCCCTTGGCGGACACCCAGGAGTCCATCTTGCCGCCGTTCCAGGCCTTGTGCTGGTCCGACCAGGCGTGCGAGAGGTCACCGTTGCACTGGGCCGTGGTCTCGGTACTGCCCGACGCGCCGCTGGGGTTGAAGGCCCACGGGTACTGGCGGCTGAACAGGCCGTTCGGCTGGTTGAAGACGCTGTAGCCGTTGGCTATCTGGATCGCGCTGCGGTCAGCGAAGCCCCGGACGCCCTTGAGGGTGCCGAAGTAGTGGTCGAAGCTGCGGTTCTCCTGCATCAGGATCACGATGTGCTGGGCGTCCGCGATGGTGCCGGTCGTGCTCAGCGTCGTGGCCGAGGCCGGGGCGGCCGAGGCCACAGCCGCGCCCCCGACGGTCGAACCGACCGCCGCCACGCCTGCCGCCGCCGTCGCCGACAGCGCCATGAACTTCCTACGACTGAAGTCAGCCATCTGGGCCGCCCGTCCCTTCGCTAGCGATGTTGTGCACACACGTTGTGTTCACGACACCGGTCGCGGAGCATCTTGGCGCAGCCCGGGGCGGTAGGCCATGGTTCCGGCAAGGCTTGTCGGACTGTTCGTCAGCGCTTCGCCGAACGACAGCGAGATGAACGCCGGGGTGGGCCGATACTCAGGAGTCCTTCACACTGATTCCCAGAGCGTGTGCGAACTGCGGTGCCAGCTCGAAGAGTTGGCTGGTGTCGATGATCGCGCCGCGCAGCCCCTGGTGGCCGTCGGGCAGCCCGAGCCGGACGGCACCGCGCAGGTCCACCTTCTTCAGCTCGGCACCGTTCAACCGGACCTCCTCCAAGGTGGAACCCGGCACCGAGACGTCGGTCAGCCTGGCCCCGCCGAAGTCGACGTCGCGCAGCAGGCAGTCCTCGAAGACCACGTCCCGCAGCACCGCACCCCGCAGGTTCACCGACTCCAACTTGCACTGCCGGAACACCACCCGGCGCAGCGCCGACCCGTACGCCGAGATGCCCGCCAGCACGGTGGAGACGAACGCCGCGTCCTGCCACTCGCTCTCGGACAGCTCGGTGGCGACCCAGCGGCTGCCCTGCACCCAGACCTCGTTGAACCGCGCCTGCCGCAGCTTGGCACCGCTCAGCTCGACCCCGGTGAACGCGCACTCCAGGAAGCTCGCGCCGTTCGCCGGACCCTCGTACGGGCCCTCGAAGCGCGCGGTGTCGTAGCGGTCGTCCCGGCGCAGCGGGCCGGTGTGCGGCCGGAGCAGGTGTGCGTACGGCAGATCGGCGAGCTGTTCGGGTGCGGACGGCATGCGCTGCTCCTCAGGCGGTCGGAAGGTCCCCCATCCTCACACGGAGTTCTGACGGGCGTGCAGGACGATGCCGGCGGCGATGGCGGCGGCTGCGACCAGGCCCGCGAGCAGGACGCCGCTCTGCCCGGCGGCCGTGCAGGCCAGGGTCGCGACGGCGGCGACCGGCAGCACCCACTGGGACGCGCCGCTCTTCACGTAGCGGGCGTGCAGCAGCCAGACGGTGAACAGTCGGGTCTCCGTGATCCTGGCACCGGGCAGGCCCCTGCGCACGTACGTCACGCCGGGCGGGCCGACGGGTTGCGTCCGTTCTGAGCCCTCGTCAGCGAGAGTTGACGGCGTAGTGCGCGAACCGGGTGACAGCTCGCCCTCCCCCGGGCGTGCCCGAGGCCAGGTCTGGGGTGCGTACCGTCCGGCCCGCTAGATTCCTCCCCAGTTGGAACGGCGACGCGGGCGGTCTGCGGGCAACGCGGAAGGTCAAGGCCGATGGCCGGACATGGGGGGCGGGTTCGCCGCGCCGCCCATGTCCGCACCACCGGCCTCGTGATCACCGCGCTGCTCACCAGCGCCGCCTGCA
This sequence comes from Kitasatospora sp. MAP5-34, assembly GCF_029894335.1. Taxonomy (GTDB): domain Bacteria; phylum Actinomycetota; class Actinomycetes; order Streptomycetales; family Streptomycetaceae; genus Kitasatospora. The sequence goes on from NZ_JARXZC010000029.1 coordinate 68,403, forward strand.
GTTCGTCCCGGTCCGTCCTACGGTTCGCCCTGCGCTCGGCAGCCCTGAACAGGCGTTACTTCTGCCAGCCCACCTTGACGATGTCGGTGTCCGCGAGGCTGCTCGCACCGAAGTTGGCGAGCCCCTTGCGCACCGCGACGATGCTCGGGCGCTGGTAGAGCTCGATCGTGTGGCCGAGCGCCCAGATCTGCGCGTCCGCCTGGTTGTAGAGCTTGGCGGCGGCCGTGGGGTCGAGCGTCCCGGCGGCCTGCTTCAGCAGCGAGTCGATCTCCGGGGTGCTCAGCTTGGAGAAGTTGCCGAACACGTTGTCGCCCTGCGGCATCTGGAAGTTGGCGACACCCACCGAGAGCGGGAAGGAGCCGGTGTTCCGCCAGCTGGCCAGGTCGAACTTGCCGACGTTGATGTACTTGGTGAAGTAGTCCTTGCTGGAGACCTTGTCGACGTCGAGCTTGATGCCGATCTGCTGCAGCATGTTCTGCAGGGCCGTGGCCATGTCCAGCTGGGACTGGGCGGAGCCGTCGCTGATCACGAAGTGCAGCTCGAGCGGCGCGCCGTTCTTGGTACGGGTCTGGCCGGCCCCGGGGCTCTGCCAACCCTCCTTGTCCAGCATCTGGTTGGCGACGCCCGGCTCGAACTTGACCCAGTCGCCCGCGTTGTCCTGGTAGCCGGTCTGGTTGGTCATGAAGAGGTGGTTGTCGAGCGGCTTGAACGTCACCGGAACGCCCTGGTTCGCGATCTTGATCAACGCGTCGCGGTCGACCGCGTGACCGATCGCCTGGCGGACGGCCTGGTCGGCCAGCACACCGTTGCCGCCGAAGGAGATGTGCACCTCGTCCCAGGGGGTGCCCGTCCGGATCACGCCGTCCTTGGCGTCCTTGAGCTGCCCGTACGAGGTCGCCGAACCGGCCGAGGCGTAGTCGATCTCGTTGTTCAGGAACGCCTGGGTCATCGCCGAGGCGTCCAGCACCCGGTAGGTGATCTTGTCCAGCTTGGGCTTCGGGCCCCACCAGTTCGGGTCCGGGACGAGGGTGACGGTCTGGGCCGTCTTGTCCATCGTGCCGATCTTGAACGGCCCGCCGGTGATCGGGACCTTCTCGATCCAGCCCTTGTTGAACTCGTCCGGGGTGGACATGCCGGCGGCCGGGAGCAGCGGGTTGAAGAGGTTCTGCCAGTCGGCGTACGGCTTGTCGAAGGTGACCTGCACCTCCTGCGGGTTCGCGCCCTGCTTCACCGAGGAGATCTGCTCGTACCCGGTGGAGGAGTTGAGGTTGTAGGCCGGGTTCTTGCCGTTGGACGCCTGCCAGACCGCCTGGAAGTCCAGGTAGCTGAGCTGCTTGCCGTCGGACCACTTGGCCTTGGGGTTGATCTTGTACGTGATCACCTCGGGCGAGGTCGAGGTGACCTCGGCGGAGGTCAGGTACTCGGGTGCCGGGTGGAAGACGCCCGTCGCGTCGGTGTGGAAGATCTTCGCCTCGACGTAGGTCATGATCTCGACCGCGTCGCCGTAGTTGCCGTCCACCTGGTACGGGTTCCACTGGGTGACCCACTGCTGGAGCGGTGCCCGGAACTCGCCGCCGTCCTTGATGTTGTCCAGCGGCTGCGGGTTGTTGTCCTGGGCGTTCTGGGTCGGCACCACGCTCTTCGCCACATCACCCGAGCCCGACCCGCCGGAGCTGCAGCCCGTCACGGTCAGCACCAGGGCGATGGCGAGAGCAGCGGCCCGACCGAGACCACGGGCTGTGGTGGATGCGTCCATGAGGGGTTCCCCCAAGAGATTTCGAAGAGTGAGTTGCCGCCAGGTGTGGCAGCACTTGAGCATGGGCAGCCAATTCGGTGTCCAGCGAGCAGAACGTAACAGCGCATCAGCAGCTCCACCAGGGGTCTGTGTTCACTTCTGATCGAAACGAAACAGTCGGCAATATTGCGGTAATACTCCGTCAGTAAGTCACTGCAACACTCTGACCAGGCACTTCTCACAGAACGCCAGGTGGCTCGTGCGAGACCCCTGGACGACCGACCGGTCGGTACCGTAGAACTGCTGCGCGAAGGTGCGTCAACCACCCATTGAGCGAAGGCAAATGATCATGTCGACCAGGTCCACGAACCGCCTCCCCGGCGGTGGGCGGTGATCAGATACCTCGCCAAGCGGTTCGGTTACTACGCCGCGCTGCTGCTCGTCGCGGTCTTCCTCGCGTACGCGCTCTCCGCCTCGGCCCTCGGGCCGCGCTCGTACTTCGAGGCCAAGCAGCCCCGGCCGTCCGCCGCCTCGGTGGACCGCCAGCTGACCGCGCTCAACCTCAACGACCACACCCCGGTGGTGGAACGTTTCGGCACCTGGGCCAAGGACCTGGTGCTGCACGGCGACCTCGGCCGGACCATCCACGACACCTCCGTCAACGACGACTTCGGCCGTCGCGTCTGGGTCTCGCTGCGGCTGCTGCTGATCGGCAGCGTGCTCGGGATGGTGCTCGGCGTGGCGGGCGGGGCCTGGAGCGCGGTCAGGCAGTACAAGATCTCCGACCGGGCGCTCACGCTCTTCTCCTTCGTCCTGCTCTCCACCCCGGTCTTCCTGCTGGCACTGCTGCTGAAGAACGGCGCGATCGCCGCCAAGGACGCCACCGGGCAGGAGGTGATCCCCTTCACCGGCTACGAGACCCCGGGGCTGGCCGGCGGGATCGGCGCCCACCTCGCCGACTGGTCGCTGCACCTGCTGCTGCCCACGCTGTCCCTGGCCCTCGGCGGGCTCGCCCTGTACAGCCGCTACCAGCGCGGCACCATGCTGGACGTGCTCGGCTCCGACTACCTGCGCACCGCCGAGGCCAAGGGGCTGACCCGCAATCAGGCGCTGATCAAGCACGGGCTGCGGACGGCGATCATCCCGATGTCGACGATGTTCGCCTACAGCTTCCTCGGGATCTTCACCGGCGCGGCCTTCACCGAGACCATCTTCGGCTGGCACGGCATGGGCGAGTGGTTCATCCAGGCGATCAACGAGCAGGACGTCAACTCGGTGGTCGCGGTCAACCTGTTCGCCGCGGTGGTGGTGCTGGCCTCGGGCTTCCTGGCCGACGTACTGACCGCCGCGCTGGACCCGCGAGTCCGGACCTGAGGGGCGACGACCATGACCACGTTGATCACCGAAGCCACCCTTCCCGCCGCCGAAGCCCCCGCACCCGGCGGGCGGTTGAGGCTGGTGCTGTCCCGCCTGACGGCGGCGAAGGGCGTGCTGGTCGGCGGCACGATCGTGCTGCTGCTCTTCCTGCTCGCCTTCGGCGGCCCGTTCATCACCCACTGGGACTACGCCACCCCCGACTACAGCGCGCTGCGCCAACCCCCGTCCGGCACGCACTGGTTCGGCACCAACGGGCTCGGCCAGGACGTCTTCGCCCAGACCGTGCGCGGGCTGCAGAAGTCGCTGATCATCGGCCTGTTGGTCGCGCTGTTCTCCACCGTGGTCGCCTCGCTGGTCGGCGCCTGCGCCGGGTACTTCGGCGGCTGGATCGACCGGGGGCTGACCTTCCTGGTCGACCTGCTGCTGGTCTTCCCCAGCTTCCTGATCATCACGATCATCTCGCCCAAGCTGAAGGGCGCCGGCTGGATCGCCTTCGTCGTGCTGCTGGCCGCGTTCAACTGGATGATCACCGCCCGGGTGATCCGCTCGATGACCCGCTCACTGCGGGAGCGCGAATTCGTCCGCGCCGCGCAGTTCATGGGTGTCCACCCGTTGCGCATCATCGTCCGGCACATCCTGCCGAACGTCGCGTCCTTCCTGATCACCGACGCCACCGTCGCGGTCGGCGGCGCCGTGATGAGCGAGACCGCGCTCTCGTACTTCGGCTTCGGCGTCCGCGCACCGGACGTCTCGCTCGGCACCCTGCTCGCCGCCGGTACGGACCAGGCCCCCGTCTTCCCCTGGCTGTTCTACTTCGCCGCCGGGCTGCTGGTGCTCTTCGTGCTGGCCATCAACCTGATCGGGGACGGGCTGCGCGACGCCCTCGACCCCACGACCGAGGCGGCCCGCCCCGCCCGTACCTCCCGGAGCAGCAAGTGATCACGGATCTGATCGAGTCCCGGGATCTGCTCGAAGTCAAGGAGCTGGCCGTCGACTTCGGCGCCGCACCGGCGGTGCGCGGGGTCGACCTGCGGCTGAAGCGCGGCGAGACGCTGGGCATCGTCGGCGAGTCCGGCTCCGGCAAGTCGGTGACGGCGCTCGCCGTACTCGGGCTGCTGCCCGGGTCGGCCTCGGTACGCGGCTCGGTGCGGCTGGAGGGCCGGGAGCTGGTCGGACTGCCGAACCGGGAACTGGCCAAGATCCGGGGCAACAAGATCGCGATGGTCTTCCAGGACCCGCTGTCCGCCTTCACCCCCGTCTACCGGATCGGCGACCAGATCGTCGAGGCGCTGCGGATCCACCAGTCGCTGGACCGGGCCGCCGCCCGCAAGCGCGCGGCCGAACTACTGGACCTGGTGGGCATCCCCGAGCCGGAGCGGGCGCTGGACAACTTCCCGCACGAGTTCTCCGGCGGCATGCGCCAGCGCGCGATGATCGCGATGGCGATCGCCAACGACCCGGACATCCTGCTCGCCGACGAGCCGACCACCGCCCTCGACGTCACCATCCAGGCCCAGGTGCTGGACGTGCTGCGCAAGGCCCAGCGGGAGACCGGCGCGGCGCTCGTCCTCGTCTCGCACGACCTCGGCGTGATCGCCGGGATGGCAGACCGGGTCGCGGTGATGTACGCCGGGCGCGTGGTCGAGACGGCGGGCGTGGACGAGCTGTTCGCGCGCCCCCGGCACCCGTACACCCTCGGACTGATCGGTGCCGTCCCCCGGCTGGACACCGGCGGCGGCCCGCTCGTCCCGATCCCCGGCAACCCGGCCGCGCTGGGCGACCTGCCGCCCGGCTGCCCGTTCGCCGCCCGCTGCCCACTGGTGCAGGACCGCTGCCGGACGGCGGAGCCCCCGCTCGCCGGTACCGACGGCCACCTCGCCGCCTGCGTACGGGCGGACGAGCTGGCCGAGCGCCGGCCGGCCCCGAGCGAGGTCTACCCGGTGCCGACCGTGCCGCCGCCCGCCGTCTCGGTGCCGCGCGAGGAGCGCGAGCAGGTGCTGCGGGTGACCGGCCTGACCAAGACCTTCCCGGTGCTCAAGGGGACGGTCTTCAAGCGCCGGGTCGGCGACGTGTACGCCGTCGACGGGGTCGAGCTGGACATCCGGCACGGCGAGACGCTCGGCCTGGTCGGCGAGTCCGGCTCCGGCAAGTCGACCACCCTGTTCGAGCTGCTGCGGCTGGGCAGACCCGAGTCCGGCCGGATCGAACTGCTCGGGCAGGACACCGCCGGGCTCGACCGCGCGGGCGCGCACAAGCTCCGCGCCGACATCCAGATCGTCTTCCAGGACCCGATGGCCAGCCTGGACCCCCGGCTGCCGATCGGCGACGTGATCGCCGAACCACTGCTCGCCCAGCACGCCCCGCGCGAGCTGATCGCCCGCCGGGTGCCCGAGCTGCTGCGGCAGGTCGGGCTCGAACCCGCCCACGCGGAGCGCTACCCGCACCAGTTCTCGGGCGGCCAGCGGCAGCGCATCTCGATCGCCCGCGCACTCGCCGTCCAGCCCCGGCTGCTGGTGCTGGACGAGCCGGTCTCCGCGCTGGACGTCTCCGTCCAGGCCGGGGTGCTCAACCTGCTCCAGCAGCTCAAGGCCGAGCTGGGGCTCGCGTACCTCTTCGTCTCGCACGACCTCTCGGTGATCCGGCACCTCTCGGACCGGGTGAGCGTGATGTACCTGGGCCGTACGGTCGAGTCCGGCTCGGTCGAGGCGGTCTTCGAGCAGCCCCGGCACCCCTACACCCGGGCCCTGCTGTCGGCCGTCCCACTGCCCGACCCGCCCGCCGAGCGGGCCCGGACCCGCGTCCTGCTGGCGGGCGACCCGCCCTCGCCGACCGAACGCCAGACCGGCTGCCGCTTCCGCACCCGCTGCCAGGTCTACGCGGCCCTGGACGCCGACCGGCGCGGCCGCTGCGAACAGCAGGCCCCACCGCTCGCCCAGGCCGCCCCGGGCCGGGACCACGCGGCGGCCTGCCACTACCCGGAGGCGTGACCGCCGCCGGGGCCACGGAGGGTGCTCAAACCGTCACGATTCGGCGATCCGGCCCGAGTCGCGTACAGTTTCCCGAGTCAGCACGCGCCGCTAGCTCAGTTGGTTAGAGCAGCTGACTCTTAATCAGCGGGTCCGGGGTTCGAGTCCCTGGCGGCGCACAGACGGACCGAGGGCCTTCTCACGACGGTGAGGAGGCCCTCGGTCTTTTCTGCTTTCCACGCTGCTTTCCACCCCGCCTCGCCCGCCCCGCCTCGCCCACCCCTCTCGAACCATTCTGCCGTGGCCCTGTCAAGGGTCTCCCCCATGCCAACTTTGGTGCAGATCAAGCCAGTCTTCTCTCGAAACTGTCCCAAACACACCGCAGATGTGATTGAAATCGATCATGCGGGGGACAGCCGGAGCGTTGCATTCCGGAAATCGACATCGAGAGGAGCCCGGTGGACCAGCACCTTGCAGTAAGACCCGCCGTCGCGGACGACATGGGATTCGACGAGAAGCAAGTACCGCTCTACTACTCGAGGAAGACCCTCGACATCCTGCACAAGTACGGCCCCGGTCCCCGAGTCCACTACCACCTCGGCCTGTTCGAGCCGGGGGACACCCCCAACACGACGGTCTCACAGGACGTCATACGCCGGCGGCTGGTCGCCGCACAGGAGGCCATGGTCGAGCGTGCGGCCACGCTCTGGAACGTGGCCGCCAACCCGCCCGCACACCTGCTGGACGTGGGCTGCGGGCTCGGCGGCGGGTCCATCTACTGGGCGCAGCGGCACCGGTCCTCGGTGACGGCGCTGACGGTCGCCGGTGACCACGTCCCGGTCATCGCGGACTTCGCCCGGCAGGCCGGTGTGGCGGACCTGGTGTCCCCGGTGCTGGGCGACGTGCACCACCTGCGGGACGAGAACCGGTACGACGCGGCGGTGGCCTTCGAGAGTTCCGGTTACATGGACCGCGAGGTGCTCTTCGAGAACATGGCCCAGGCCATCAGGCCCGGCGGCTGGTTCGGCATACAGGAGCACTTCGTGCGCCGCCCCGAGTGGACCTCGTTCATCGACGGCTACTACAAGACCCGGCTGGGCACGCTGACCGAGTACATCTCGGCCGCCCGGAAGGCCGGGTTCGTGTTGGAGGACGACGAGGACATCACCGACCGGGTGACGGAGTTCTGGGTCCAGAGCATGGCGTGGACGGCCCTGGAGCTCGACCGCATCGAGCAGGCCGGCGAGTCCTCCCCGATCGCCCGCGAGCGGCTCGCCGAGTCGGCTCTCACCCACGGCAGGTTCTTCCGGGTCTGGCGCGACCGCTCGATCGAGACCCGGATCCTGCTCTTCCGTCTGCGGAGCAACTGAGATGGCGCCTCCCGTCGAGCTGACCACTCGGCCGCCCGCCATCGGCTGGCAACTCCCCGCCTTCTACTGCCCGATCACCCCCGCCATCCACCCGGACGCCGCCCGGCTGGAGCAGCGGGCCATCGCCTGGGTGGACGCCTTCGGCCTGTACGAGAACGAGACCGACCGGGCCTGGGGCATCGCCACCCACAGCACCGACTTCAGCTGCCGCCTCATCCCGGACGGGGACGAGGAGAAGCTGCTGCTCTTCATCCTCTGGAACCACTGGGCGTTCGCACTCGACGACACCGTGCACGACACCGGCTCGGTCTCGGCGACCACGGCCCGCGTCGTCGACTTCAACTCCCGGGTGGCCCGCTGCCTGGAGACGCCGGGAGCCGCGCTGCTGGGCCCCGGCCCGCTGACGACCGCCCTCGACGACCTGGTGACCCGCACCCGGGCGGCCACCACGCCCGTCGAACTGCGGCTCGTCGCCGACGGGTTGCGCGACTGGCTGTTCGGCGCCGCCTGGCAGTCCGGCAACACCGAGCGCGGCATCATGCCCGGCCTGGCCGACTACGTCGCCATGCGGCCATCCATCAACGGGACGCGGTTCTCGCTCGCCTGGAGCATGCTCGCCCGGGGCATCGAGGTGCCCCCCGAGGAGCTGTACTCCGACGGCGTCCAGGCCCTCACCGACGTCGCGGGGTTCGTGGTCAGCTGCGACAACGACCTGTTCTCGTACGCGAAGGAGGACGACCAGGAGGCGCTGGAGCAGAACCTCGTCAACGTCCTAGCGCACGAACGTGGTTGCTCCCCGCAGGAGGCACTCGCGGACGCGGTGGCCGTGCGGGACCGCACGATGGGGCTCTTCCTGCGGCTGCGTGAGCAGCTCGCCGCGAGCGCCGGCCCGGAGCTGCTCCGCTACCTCGAGGCCCTGGGCCACTACATCGTGGGCTGCGTCCAGTGGATGAACACCGCGCCGCGCTACGCCAGCCCGCGCAACCGGCACCCTCTCCCCGTGCCGGGGGCGACCTGGGGCATCACCTGGCGCGACACCCCGACCGACCCGAGCACCGACCCCCTTCCGGTGCCGGCGGCGGCCTGGTGGTGGCAACAGCTCGACGGATAGCCACCTGAGGGGCGCGGGGCTCTGCCCCGCGCCCCTCAGGCGCAGTGTCAGCGCCGCCGCAGCAGCCAGTCCAGGAACGAACGCCGCCGCTGCGGCACCTGGACCTGAACCGGCTCGGCGGCCACGGCCGCAGGGGCCTGGACGGGCTCCGGGACCGGGGTGGAGACGGTGGTCGCCCGGGTCTCCTCATCCGGCCGCTTGGGACGGCGCGGGGTGAACTCCACTGGCAGCTCGACCAGGTGACGAGACATCAGCGAGGAGGTCCAGCGCAGCTCGTGCTCCGGGACGGCGAGCCGCAGGTCGGGCAGGCGGGTCAGCAGGATGTCGATGCCGGTGTCGGCGATGGCGCGGCCGACGTCCTGGCCGGGGCACTCGTGCGGCCCGCCGCCGAAGGCCAGGTGGGAGCGGTTGCCGAGGACGGGCTCGGTCGGGTCGGGCCGGATGGCCGGGTCGACGTTCCCGGCGGCCAGGCCGAGCAGGAGCATGTCGCCGGTCCTGATCTGGTGACCGGCCAGCTCGGTGTCACCCGTCGCCCAGCGGCCGAGGATGGTGGTGAACGGCGGCTCGTCCCAGAGCACCTGCTCCAGCGCGTCCGGCAGGGTCATGTGACCGCCGGTCAGGTGCGCGCGGAAGCGGCGGTCGGTGAGGATCATGCGCACCGCGTTGGCGATCAGGTTCGAGGTGGTCTCGAACGCGGCGATCAGGACCAGCCGCAGGTGCTCCATCACCTCGTCGTCCGCGAGTTCGGCCGGGTGGCTGATCAGCCAGGACGCGAAGTCGGGGCCGGGCGTGGCGCGCTTGCGGTCCACCAGCTGCCGCAGGGCCGCCACGACGTAATCGTTGCTGGCGAGGGCGGTCTCGGTGCCCTTGATCATGTCGCGGGCGGCCGTCACCAGCCGGGGGCCGTACTCCTCGGGCATGCCGAGCAGCTGCGTCATGACGAGCATCGGCAGGTGCTCCGCGAACTGGGTCACCAGCTCGGCCCGGCCGTCCTCGGCGAAGCCGTCCACCAGCTGGTTGGCGAAGCGGGTGACGTACCGGCGGATGCCCCGGCGGTCGAACCGCGCGAGGCTCTCGGTGACGGCGCCGCGCAGCCGCTCGTGCTCCTCGCCGTCGGCGAAGTTGCAGAGCGGCTGCCACCCGGCTATCGGCGCGAGCGGGTGGTCCACCCCGAGCTTTCCCTCCTGCATCGCGTGCCAGCGGCGGGAGTCCCGGGAGAACCGGGAGGGGGTGCGGGCGACGTCCAGGTTCTCCCGGTGGCCGAGTATCAGCCAGGCCGGGAGGTCGCCCTGCACCAGGACGGGCGCGACCGCGCCGTGCTCAGCCCGGAGCTTCTCGTACAGGCCCATCGGGTCGGCCTCGGCCTCCGGCCCGTACAGCCGCCGGAGGCCACCGGCACCGAGGCTGTCGGCACCGAGCCCGAGCCCGTGCGCCGGGCACCCCGGCGGCGGGGCGAGGGCGGAGTCGGCGGGGGACTGGTCTGGTGCCGGCGTGGTCACGGTCTCTCCGGGGTCAGGGTGTTGGAGTGGTCAGGGAGTAGAGGTAACGCATCAGCGCCATCAGGACGTCACGGCTGGACTCCCGGGTGCGGGCGTCGCACTCGACGATCGGCACCTCGGGCGGCAGGTCCAGCGCCGCCCGCAGCTCCTCCGTCGGGTAGGACGGGGACTCGGGGAAGCTGTTGAGCGCGACCACGAACGGCACGCCGCGCTCCTCCAGCCGCCCGATCACGTCGAAGCTGACCTCGAGGCGTCGGGTGTCGACCAGGACGACGGCGCCGAGCGCGCCCTCGAACAGGCCGTTCCAGAGGAACCAGAACCGCTGCTGCCCGGGTGTGCCGAACAGGTAGAGCACCAGCTCGTCGTTGATGCTGATCCGGCCGAAGTCCATCGCCACGGTGGTCGCGGTCTTGCGCTCGACCCCCGCGATGTCGTCGACGTCGGCACCGGCCTGCGTCATCGTCTCTTCGGTGGTCAGCGGCCGGATCTCGCTCACGGCACCGACCAGGGTCGTCTTTCCGACCCCGAATCCGCCGACGATCACCACCTTGACCGCGGTGGCGGCCGAGGACGGCAGAGTGTCCTCGCTCCGTGGCCCCACTACCGTCTCAGAGCTTCTGAAGTCCATGCATCACCGCCTCAATCAGGGCACGGTCAGGGAGTTGTGCCAGCGGGACGGGCGCCCGCGCCTCGACCCGCTTGTCCGCCAGCAGGTCCGCGAGCAGCACGGTGGTCACGCTCATCGGCAGCCGCAGGTACGCGGAGATCTCCGCCACCGAGAGCGGCGAGTGGCAGAGCCGCAGGATCGCGGCGTGCTCCGGCTGCATCGTCGGTTGCGGCTTCGAGCGGGAGACGATCAGCGTGACCAGGTCGAGGACGGTCCGTTCGGCTAAGCCGCTGCGTCCACGAGTGATCACGTAGAGCCGCTCGGGGTTGCCCTCGTCCCACTCGTGGTCCGTTCCACTCATGCGACCTGCTCGCCGCTGCGCGGCGGGGTACTGAGGTGCTCACCGATCCGGGCCACCAGATCCCGCATCCGCTGGCCCATCAGCCCGGCGTCGACCCCTTCGTCCGCGAGCACCGCGAGGTACGCCCGAGCGCCGGCCGCCATCAGGTAGAAGAACCCGCCACCCATCTCGATGACCACCAGCCGCATCCGCCCGTCACCGTGCGGGAACTCGGTGGCGACGGCGCCCGCCAGGCTCTGCAGTCCCGCGCAGGCCGCCGCGAGGCGGTCGGCCGTGTCGGTGTCCGTACCGTACTGGGCCATCCGCAGCCCGTCGGAGGACAGCACGACCACGTGACGCGTCTGCGGGACGCTGTCCGCCAGATCCTTGAGCATCCAGTCCATGTTGGCCCGCTGCTGAATCACTGCTCACCCTTACCTGATGACGACTCGTCACTGTTGTGGCCGACCGAAGCGGTGGCCGGCGGCTGGCCCGGCTGGGCGGTCTGGCCGTTGGGGGCCTGGCCGGCCGGAGCCTGGCCGGCCGGAGCCTGGCCGTTGGAGGCCTGGCCGTTCACCCCGCCCTGGAACGCGGCCAGCCACATACCGGGCTGCACCGGTGCGTCGGCCGGCCGGGCGGCCGTCGGCTCGGCGGCCTGGTACTCGGCGGCCCGGTGCGCGGCGACCCTGGGCTCCGGAAGGTTCGGTACGGCGGCCCGGAGCGCCGGGGCCTGGCTCTCGGCGGCCGAGGGGGCCGCGTGGCGGCGGCGCCGCTGCGGCAGCCCGTTCGGCGTCCGCTCGCTCACCATCGGCGCCTCGTCCTCCCCCACCGTCACTGTCTGCTGACCGGCGAGCGAGCGGCCGGCCACCGGAGCGGGCGAGCCCGCCGGGCGGGGCCCGGAGGAGGCGCCGATACCGTGCGCCCGGCCGGTGGCGGGTGCCGTGGTGATCAGCTCCTGCGGCACGATCAGCACCGCGCGCACGCCGCCGTACGCGGAGGGCCGCAGCGAGACCTGGAAGCCGTACGCCTGCGAGAGCCGCCCGACCACGGCCAGGCCGAGCCGGGGCGTCTCACCGAGGTCGTTGAGGTCGATCCCGGCCTGCGCCTCCTTGAGCATCCGCTCGGCGCGGGCCCGGCCCTCCTCGCTCAGGCTCAGGCCGCCGTCCTCGATCTCGATGGCGATGCCGGTCTGCACCTCGACGGCGGTCAGATGGACCCTGGTCTGCGGCGGGGAGTAGCGGGTGGCGTTGTCCAGCAGCTCGGCCAGCGCGTGGATCAGCGGCTCGACCGCCGAGCCGATGACGGCGACCTCGGACACCGGGTGCAGTTCCACCCGCTGGTAGTCGAGGATCCGCGAGACGGCGCCGCGCAGCACGCTGTACAGCGGCACCGCCCGGCTCCACTGGCGGCCGGGGCGGGCGCCACCGAGGACGGCGATGCTGTCCGCGAGGCGCCCGACCAGCGCGTTTCCGTGGTCCAGGCGCAGCAGGTCGTCGAAGACGGCCGGGTCGTTGCCGTGCCGGTCCTCCATCTCCCGCAGGTCCTGGGCCTGCCGGTGGACGATCGCCTGCACCCGGCGGGCGATGTTCACGAACGCGCGCTGCGCGGACTCGCGCAGGCCCTCCTCCGCGTCGACCGCCTCCAGCACCGAACGCAGCACCGCCTGCCGGGCGGCCTGGAACTCGGCGGTGACGGCGCCCTCGTGGGAGTCGGCGTCGCGCAGCACGTCCTCGACGAAGTCGCCCTGCTGGAGCCTGGCCACGGCCTGCGGCAGCAGCCGCTCGGCCAGCCGCACCGTCTGGGTCTGCTGCTCGGCCAGCTGGTTCCGCAGCTCCGCCTCGAGCCGGCCGTGCTGCTCACGCAGCACCGCGAGCGCGCGCCCGCGCCGTACCGCCTCGACCGCGACGGCGGCCACGGCCAGGGTCGCGACCACGCCGCACGCCCCGACTCCCACCCGCGCGCCCGACGAGACCACCGAAACGGCGACGGCAGCGGCTGCCGCCATCACCACCGTGGGCAGGAGCCACGCGAGAACAGGAGCGGAGCGCCGGCCTCCGGGTGACGATCCAGCACGAAGCATCAGTGTCCTCAACGATCGAAAGGGTCAGGGAGCGACGAGTGGGACTCGACGCCTGCGGTGCGGCGCGCAGACGGTATACGCGGCCCGTAGAACGACAGGGCCGATATGGCGTAACTGATCCAGCACGCTGAGCCGCAAAGTAGCATAGCCGGTTTTTCGAATCACTCTGACTGATCATCAACAAGCAGACCGCATACCACTCTTGATGGTGGCTGGAATCGGTTTTGCAAATTATTAACGCCGCGTTTGCTCAATGGCATGCTTGCTCAACGCCTGCTCAACTCCTGCTCACCGCCTGCTCAACGCCGCGCCTGCCGGGCGTCCGGGCCGGCCGATACCCGCGCCGCCTGCGGCTTCTTCGGACTCACCCCACGGAACAGCGCCTTGGCCAGGATGCGTGGAGCCGCCATCGCGGTGGGCGGGGTGAGCATGTGGTAGACCCGCAGGAAGGTGCGGAAGACCTGCGGGTCGTGCACGACCAGGTGGACCAGCCGCTGCTTGTACCAGTTGCTCGCCCCGAGCAGCAGCGGCAGGCGGGTCCGGCCCTCCCGGTAGTGGTGCCAGACCAGGTCCTCGCTGATGGACATCAGCCACGGGAGGCGCACGATGCCCGCCACCTTGCGCTGGAACCGGCGGGCCAGCCCGCCCAGTTCGCCGCCCCGTTCGCCGCACCGGGAGCGGCGTCGCGTCAACGCCTCCCCCAGTGCGAGCGCCTCCAGGACGGCGACGGTCATCCCCTGGCCGAAGACCGGGTTGAAGGCGCAGGCGGAGTCACCGAGCGCGATCAGCCGGTCCGGCCAGCGCGCAAGCTTGGCGTACTCGGTCCGGCGGTTCTCGGTACGGCTGAAGTGGTGCACCCCGGAGAAGGCCGAACCCGAGGCGATCAGCCCGTCGAGATCCGGGTTCCCCAGGCCCTTGGCGAACTCCAGCCAACCGTCGGAGTCCTTCGGCGGGTGATCGCCGCCGGCGCCGAAGAGCGTCACCACCCAGCGGTCCCCCTCGACCCGCGCGACGAAGGTGCCCCGGGGGTTGTGCGGCGCGCTGTTCATCTGCTGCAGACCCAGGAAGGACTGCGGCGGCGCCTCGAACACCTGGGTCGAGTAGGCGAGTCCCGCATCCACCACGGTCGTGCGGGGCCTGGGGTAGCCCGCCTTCTCCAGCCAGTCCGGCAGCGCGGAGAACCGGCCGGAGGCGTCCACCACCAGATCCGCCGGCAGCACCTCCGTCCCGGTGGCGGCCCGGTTGAGCACGACGCCGTCGACGCGGGTGGCCGTGGCATCCCACTGCAACCCCTCCACCGGCGTGGCGTCCCGGACCGCCACCTGCGGCAGGGCCGCCACCCGTCGGCGCAGGGTGGACTCCAGCAGGTCCCGGCTGAACGCGTGCGCCGGTACGCCCACCTTCGTCCGGGGGACGGTACCGGCCCACACCGTCGTCGAGGCCATGTCCCCGTGGTCGAAGAGCGGCGCCCCCGCCGCCAGCAGCTCGTCCCGCAGCCCGGGGAAGAGCTCCTCCAGGTGGCCGCTGCCGCGAGCCAGCAGGCCGTGCACGTGCCGCGCCTGCGGTACGCCCTTTCGCGGTTCGGCCCCCTCCGGCAGCGCGTCCCGCTCCAGCAGGACGACCTCCTCGAAGTGGTCCGCCAGCACCCGGGCCGCCACCAGGCCGCAGATCCCGCCCCCGACGACCGCCGCGCGCCGCCACCGTCTGTCTGTCATGTACCCCTCCATCGACTCGGGCCCATTATGACCACCGAAGATTTGTGATCTTCCCCGACCCGGTGGACACGACACCACGGCCCGGCCGCTGTCTCTTCCTCCATACTCCCGGCGGCGCGCGGAAGGTGATGCCAGCTCAGCTCAGCTGCCGCACTCCCCCGAGCGGTAATCGCGGCCGCCCGACCTCGCCCACCCCACCTGCCTCCGCCGCACCGTCGCTTTCGTCGTTCTCGGCAGGCTCCGCCGCTGCCGCCGCCGCGTCCGCCTCGGCCTCCCGGCGGCGGCGCGCGCGGCGGCGGCGCATGTGCCAGACCACGGCGACGGCCAGCAGGACGGCGACGAAGGCGCCGGCGATGAACCGGCCGAGCACCTGCTCGATCTGGGTGTAGGCGTCACCCGCGTAGTAACCGAGCATGGTGAAACCGACACCCCAGAGCAGCGCGCCGAGGGCGTTGTAGCGGACGAAACGGCGGTATGGCATCCGCGACAGGCCGGCCAGTCCGGGGACCATGGTGCGGACGAAGGCTATGAACCGGCCGAAGAAGACCGCCCCCGCACCCCGCCGGTTCATCATCTCCCGGGCGGCGTCCACGCGTTCGGAGCGGCCACGGAGAAACCGCGAGTTGGCGATCCTCGGGCCGCTGCGGCGGCCGATCTCGTACCCGATGAAGTCGCCCGCGATCGCGGCGACCACGACCAGCGCGCACAGCCAGTAGACGGAGACCGCTCCCTGGCGGGCGATGACCCCGCCGACCACCACCGCACTCTCCCCCGGCAGGACCACACCGACGAGGAACCCGTCCTCGACGAAGACCAGGCCGGCCACGACCGCGTAGACGACCGGACCGGACAGACCTGCCAGCCAGTGGGTGATGGAGTTCATGCGTCCTCCTCCCACCCATTCTCACCCCTCGCCGCACGGGACGGGCTGGGCGCACGGCGAGGGCGGCCGGACGGGCCCGGCGATCAGGAACTGTCCAGTACGGCCTGCGCCACCACGTCCGGCCGGTCGGCCATCAGCAGGTGACCGGCCGGGACCGCGACCCGGAACCGGGCACCGAGCAGCTCGGCCAGCGCCTGCTGGCGAGCGAGCCACCGGCGGGACGCCGGGGTGCCGCAGCCCGGATCCGCCGCGAGCACGGTGACCGGCACCTCGGGCAGCGGCGCCCGGGCGCGCAGCTCGGCGAGCTCCGCCGCGACGTCCAGGTAGCAGGCGTTCTCCCGCAGCGCGGCCCGCAGCGCCCGGCCGGGCCGGTAGCAGCGCCGGACCAGCCCGGCCGGGGCGGGATCCGTACCTCGTACGGTGTTCAGCCGCGCCGCAAGCCGCCGCCCGGCCGGTCCGAACAGGTACGGCACGGCGAGCGCGGTGGCCGTACCCGCCACCGCACGCGCGCCCAGATCACGCAGCCCGGGGGCCGGGAGGGGGTGCGGCGCGGGCTCGACGCCGGCGTCCAGCAGGACCAGCCCGGCGGTACGCCCGGGGTGGAGGCGGGCGAACGCCTCGACGTGGAAACCCGCCAGCGAGTGCCCGGCGACCGTGCAGGGCCCGGGCAGCCCGAGGGCGTCGAGGACGGTACGAATCCGCTCGACCTCACCGACGGCGGTCGGACGGCCGCGCTCGGGCTCGCTCAGGCCGTACCCAGGACGGTCGAAACGGACCACCGTCCGGCACGGCGCGAGCAGCGGGACCACCGGATCCCAGTCGAACCAGCTGCACCCGAGCCCCCCACTGAGCACACAGACCGGCCCCCACCCCTCCCGCCGGACGTGCACCGCCGTACCGCCGACCCGCACGAAGCCGTCACTCACCGTCTCACCGTCGCTCACGGTCTCGGGCCTGGGCACCAGCCCACCCCAATCACCACAATCAGAATATTCCGGACACTCGCCCGAACAGTCTGCACGGCCCACCCCTCCGGACCGTGTATTGTTCTCGGAGTCAGCACGCGCCGCTAGCTCAGTTGGTTAGAGCAGCTGACTCTTAATCAGCGGGTCCGGGGTTCGAGTCCCTGGCGGCGCACAGCAGATGGGCAGTACGACCTGGGTCTTCTCGCTTCGGCGAGGAGACCCAGTGTCGTTTTCGGGCGCAACTGGGCCAGTAGTGAGTCAGCAGCGAGAGGCTGGCCGACTTGGAATCAGTTGGTGCACGCTCAGGCGGAGTCCGATGCGTCTGCGTCGGGCGACGGCCGCTTCGGCTGGCTCGGCACCCACAGAGCCCCGGTCCCAGCTGATCCCTGGCCACTCGCCGCCGTCTCGCGGGCGGTCAGTTCGGGTGCCGCCAGGGCACGCACCGCGCTCACCAGAGGCTTGGGAGATGCAAGATCACTCTCGACGACCTTCATGCCCTGGAACTTCCGGGCGGTGACCAGCACTCTACCCTCTAGCGACGCCACAGTGTCGTTGTACGCCTTCACCGAGGAGTCCATCGCACGGCCCAGCTTCTCCAGGTGCTTCCCCATCGCAGCGAGCCGCTCGTACAGTGTGCGGCCCAGGTCCGACACCTCCCGCATGCTGTCCGCCAGCGCCGCCTGGCTCCAGGCAAATGCGACTGCCCGCAGCATTCCGGACAGGATGGTCGGGGTGGCGACGAGCACGCGCTTGCCGGCCGCGTACTCCATCAGCTGCGGATCAGCCTCCAGCGCCCGCTCCAGGAAGCCCTCCCCGGGAAGGTAGAGCGCCACGAACTCCGGTGTGCACGGCAGCTTGCGGTGGTACTCCTTGCCGCTGAGCGCGTCCACGTGCTGGCGAACGAGCTTGGCATGCCGCTTGTAGCAAGCCCGCTGCGCCTCCTCGTTGGGGGCGCCCATCGCGTCCATGAACGCGGTGAGCGGCACCTTCGCGTCCACCACCACCTGCTTGCCGCCCGCCAGGTGCACCACCAGGTCGGGGCGCGACGTCCCGTCGTCGTCCGTGACCGAGACCTGCGTCTCGAAGTCGCAGTGTTCCACAAGCCCGGCCAGCTCCACCGTCCGCTGGAGGTGCTGCTCGCCCCACGCCCCGCGCACCTGCGGCTTGCGCAGCGCGTACGAGAGGGACTGCGTCTCCTTGCGTACGCCCTCGCTCATGCTGTTCATCTGCACGATCTGCTCACTGATCCTGGACTCCGCCGCCGCCCGCTTACCCTCCAGGTCGCGCAGGTGCTGGTCCATCCGCTGCAGCTGCTCCTGCACCGGCTGGTTGATCGCGCTGAGCTGCTGCTCAGCGGCGCTGAGCAGCTGGGCACTGCCCTGGTCGACCACCGCCTGTGAGAGTGTCTGCATCTTCTCCGCGAGCAGCCGCTGCTGGTCCTCCTGCATCTTCACCAGCTGCTGGCGAGCCGCCGTGATCTCGGCGCCGGCCACCTCAACCGCGCGCTGGCGCTCGCGCATGACGTCAAGGTCCTGCTCACGCTGGAGCAAGTCGTCGCGGAGACGGGCGTTCGTTGTCTCCAGACCGGCGTACTTCTCGCGGAGCTCCTGGTGGCCACGGACGAGCTTGGCGGCCCGAGCGTCCTGCTGCTCGCCGTCGGCCTCAGCACGGGACCGCTGCTCGCGCAGCTCGCTGACCTTCTCCTGCGCGGTACTGAGTTCCGCGGTCAGGCGTCCGAGCTGCTCGTCGCGGCTGCGGTGATCAGCGAGAGCAGCTGCGTGGGTGCGCTCCGCCGTATCGGCACGGGCGCGCTCGCGGTCCCGCTCGTTCTGAAGGACCTGAGCGTTCTGCTGGTGCCGCTCGGCGCGGTCCTCGGCAGCCCGCAGGTCGGTGGTAAGGGAACTCTGAGCGGCAGCAGTCCGCAGGTGCGCCAAGACGAAGCCAACGAGGGAGCCGAGCAAGGCGGCCAGAAGACCGACAGCAGCTGGGGTGAGGACGGACTGATTCACGGGTTAGCTCCCTGTCATTGATGAGGACCGCGTCAAGCTGGGCACGACCTGGTGCAGGACGGGCCACTCACTGGTGCCTCGCCAAGGTAGGCCCTGGCAACTTAAAACCGCCACGAATTTTCGATAACCCTTCTTATCAAGAGACCTAGTGACTCGCAGGCACCTAATCCCCTACAGTGCAGGAGTGGCACAGGAGCCAACGAGCGGCGCTTGGACGAAGCCGAGATGAGCGGAAGAGGTGGGCTGCGATGGAGCTGGCGGCAACGTCTGAACTGCACAATCCCCAGCCTGGCCCCTACGCCCCTCTCATCTCGATGCCCGAGATCGCCGCCCTGGCACAGGTCAAGCGCCCGGTGGTCTCCACCTGGCGCCGCCGTTACCCGGACTTCCCAGCCCCCCTCGCCGGGAGCGCCGACCGACTGCTGTTCCACGGCGGCGCTGTCACCGACTGGCTACTCAGCTCCGGCCTGGGCAACGCCGATCCCTCCGAGTTGCGGGCGGAACTCGCCCTCCACGCCATCGCCGCGCACGCCAACCAGTTCGGCGCCCGACGCCTGGTCGAGCTGCTCGGCAGCCTGCTGTGCCTGCGCTATCTCGACGACAGGCCGCTACTCCCGAGCGGAGCGGACGACGCGAGCTTCGACGTGGTGGCGGCCTGGTCCGCGCTGCGACGCCGCGCCGAGCGGATGGACGCCGAGGACCAGTTCGTGCTGCGCGAGATCCAGACTGCCGACAGCCGCGCGATCGTGCTCGCCAGACTGGCTGAGGATCTGATCGAGGCCGCCTACAGCCCCGGTGGCGCCTACGAATGGCTACTGTCCTCTCGTCGCCGCCTAGGACTGGCCGAACTCACCAGTCGCGCCCTCACCTCCGAACTGCTTCACCTCCTCGCCGACCTCTCCGACGTCAGCGCCCGCGTCGAGCGTGACGGCAGCGTCACCCTCGCCGACCCCCACGCCGGCTCCGGGGACCTCCTCGTGGCTCTCGCCGACAAAACGGACGACTCGGCCGAACTCCAGGCCCTCGCCGCCGAACCGCAGAGTTGGCTCGCCCGGCTCACCCGGCGCAGGCTGTTGTTGCGCGGCTTCCCCGAATACTCCCTCGATGTCCAAATCGGGGCCGAGCTGGAGGAAGGAATCGCGGATCCAGACATCATCGTGACTCAACTTCCCTACCAGGCGGCGGAGGAACGCTCGAAGCTCAGCGCGTTGGAGGAGGTCGAGCGCGTCAGCGATCTGCTAGGTCCTGGCAGCACTGCCCTCGTCGTCGGCCCCGCCGCCGCCCTCGTTGACGCGCTTCAAGACGTGGACGAAGCCAAGCTGCGTGGCAGCCTGCTGCGCCGTGGCGTCGTCGAAGCGGTCATCACCCTGCCCGGCGGAGTAACCCCTTATCGACCCGGGTATCGCAGTGCTCTCTGGATTCTCACCCGCGACCCGATCCTGGCCGCACGCGGCTATGTGCTTCTCGCCGACCTCGGCGCGGAGGCGCTGGACGAGCGCGTCCGTACGGAGCTGAGTGAGGATGTCCTCCTCTGGCGAACCGAGGGACGACGCAAGGACGGCCACGACCCGCGCTTCGGCTGCGTCGAGCCAATCGCGCGGCTAGACGCCGCGTTCGGCAGCGCGCTCACCCCACCACGACCGCCGGTTTCCGAGGTTCTCGCGCGCACAGTCGACGAGCGGCCCGCGCTCATCGTCGAGGCGGAGCGCCGACTGGAGCGCGCCGCCGAGCGCGCGCAGCGCTACGTTGCGACCCACGGCCCGCTGCGGGGCCAGGTGGTCCGGCGTGAAGGGGCGCGGCCCAGGCGGACTACAGTCGGCACACTGATCGCCGAGAAGACAGTGATCAAGCTCAAAGGTCACCGAATCGATCCCCGGTACATCCTGCCCACCGGCCACCACGACGTGCTGGGACCTGAGGAGGTCTGCGGAAGTAGCCCGGTCGGCGGTCGACGGATCGACCGTCTGACCCTCGCTGCCGAGTACGAGCACGCCGCACTGACGGAGCCTGGCGACGTCGTCTACACCACCGCACCCCGACTTGGACTGGCGGTCGATCACAATGGCTTCTCCGTAGCACTGTTCCCCGCCAGGGTTCTACGGATCAACTCCGACGCCGAGTCGCTGATGACCCCGCGCGTGTTGGCCGCACTGCTCGCTGCGGCCAAGAACACCGAACGCAGCCCGAGCGCGGTGCGAGCGGTCCGCCGGATCGAGGACTTCATGATCCCGGATCTCGACACGGCTGACGTCGAACGGTTTGACGCACTGCTCGCCGACGTTGACCGCAGGCAGGCGCTGCTGCGCGAGCAGAACACAGCCCTTGAGGAAGCCCGTCGCCTCACCCTGGCCGGCTTCGCCGACGGATCGCTGACGATCGACCATGACTGACACAGCCGCCAACCCTTGTTCATGAACGCCCCGACGAAGGAAGAGGAACGATGCCTCCCCGCAAGCGATCGAGCGCTGGCCAGGGCGAACTGCCCGGCGTTTCCAGCACCAAGGAGATCCAGGACATCCTCTGGAGGGCTGCAGACAAGCTGCGCGGCTCGATGGACGCCGCCCAGTACAAGGAGTTCGTGCTGGGCCTGGTATTCCTGAAGTACGTCTCCGACGCCTTCGAGGAGCGGCGGTCGCAGATCGGGAAGACCTTGGAGGGCATCTCGGAGCAGCGCAAGGCCGCGTTCCTGGACGAGAAGGACGAGTACACAGGCGAGAACGTCTTCTGGGTGCCCCCGATCGCGCGCTGGGACCACCTCTCCGAGAACGCGCAGAGCGTGCAGGGCGGCGTCGGCAAGCTGCTGGACGACGCGATGGACGCGGTGATGAAGGAGAACCCGGTGCTCACCGGCGTCCTCCCGAAGATCTTCAACCGCGACAACGTGGACCAGATGCGGCTGAAGGAACTGGTCGATCTGATCAGCGACGCCCGTTTCACCGGACACGGCGATCGCCCGGCACAGGACGTGCTCGGCGAGGTCTACGAGTATTTTTTGGAGCGCTTCGCCCGCGCTGAGGGCAAGCGCGCCGGGGAGTTCTACACCCCCGCGAGCGTGGTCCGCCTGCTGGTGGAGGTGCTGGAGCCGTACGAGGGACGGGTATACGACCCGGCCTGCGGCTCGGGCGGAATGTTCGTCCAGGCCGCCAAGTTCGTCACCGCGCACGCCGGCCGCGACCACAGCCACGACATCGCCGTGTACGGGCAAGAGGCGAACGAGCGCACCTGGCGGCTGGCGAAGATGAACCTCGCTGTCCACGGCATGGACTCCAAGGGCATCGGCGACCGCTGGGCCGACACCTTCGTGACGGACAAGCACCCAGACCGCCAGGCCGACTTCATCATGGCCAACCCGCCGTTCAACATGTCGGACTGGGCACGGAAGACGGACGACCCGCGCTGGCGCTACGGCGTCCCGCCGCAGAGCAACGCCAACTACGCCTGGCTGCAACACATCGTCTCCAAGCTGGGCGCGCGTGGCAGCGCCGGTGTGGTGCTGTCGAACGGGTCGATGTCGTCGAAGCAGTCGGGAGAGGGTGAGATCCGCGCGGCACTGGTCGAGGCTGACCTGGTTGCCTGCATGGTCGCGCTGCCGACGAACCTGTTCCGGACAACGGCGATCCCGGCGTGTCTGTGGTTCCTGGCGAAGGACAAGACCCCGCAGGGCGCCAAGGCACTGGCGGACCGCCGAGGGGAGGTCCTGTTCATCGACGCACGCGCGATGGGCACGATGGTGGACCGCACGGAGCGCGTCCTGACAGACGACGACCTCGCCAAGATCGCCGACACCTACCACGCCTGGCGCGGCACCAAGTCCGCGAAGGCTAAGGGCATGGCTTACGACGACGTGGCAGGCTTCTGCTACTCAGCGAGACTCCAGGAAATCGCGAGGCACGACCACATCCTCACCCCAGGCCGATACGTCGGCGCTGCGGAGGTCGAACACGATGCAGATGCGGAGTCGGTACAGGAGCGAATCGCGCGCCTGACAAAGGAGCTCTTCTCCGACTTCGACGAGTCGGAGCGCCTCCAGGCGGTCGTGCGCGAGCAGCTTGGGAGGATCCGTGGCTAGGGTCAAGACTGAAACAGGAGGTCGTGCGGCGACAACGGGAGTCATCCCGGGCCGCTGGGCACTGAGCGTTGGCGACCCCAAAACGCCCACTGCACCAGGATTTGAATGGGTCGAGCTCTCAGGTATTGCAAGGCTCGAAAGCGGCCATACGCCGAGCCGCGGAAAAACCGAATACTGGAACGGTGAAATCCCCTGGGTCGGCATCCGGGATGCGACAGGAAACCATGGACGCACGATCACCTCAACGCTTCAGTCGATCACGGAAGAGGGCCTTTCGAATTCTTCCGCGAGGCTGCTGCCCGCCGGAACAGTTTGCTTGTCTCGCACCGCGTCGGTCGGGTACGTCATCACGATGGGCGTTCCAATGGCAACAAGTCAGGATTTCATTAATTGGGTGTGCAGTCCAGCACTGTCATCCAAGTACCTGCACTACATCCTTGTAGCCGAGCAGGAATCCGTTCGACGTTTCGCCCATGGAACTACTCACCAGACTGTCTACTACCCAGAAGCTAAGGCATTCCACGTCTGCATCCCTCAGCGGCCGGAACAGGACGCAATCGCCGCAGTGCTCGGGGCACTGGATGACAAAATTGCCATTAATGAACGCATCGCGGCCACAGCCGATGAGCTTCGGTCGGCGATCTTCGCCAATGCGCTTTCCGACTCTTCCTCGGAATTCACCTACACACCTCTGTCACAAACCGCCGATTTCATCAACGGGCGCGCTTTCACCAAGGATGCCAGCGGAGATGGCCGCATGGTCATCCGCATTGCCGAGATCAACTCGGGACCAGGCGCCTCGACGGTCTACAATGACATCGACGTGCCGGACAAACATCTGGCCCGCCCGGGGGACGTGCTGTTTTCCTGGTCGGGATCGCTCACGGTATGCCGCTGGTTCCGGCCTGAGGGAATTATCAACCAGCACATTTTCAAGGTCGTTCCAAGCAACGACAGGCCATTGTGGCTCGCCTCTGAGTTGGTTGGGCTGAAGCTCGCAGAGTTCCGTGGGATCGCCGCAGACAAGGCGACAACGATGGGACATATCCAGCGTCGCCACCTTGACGAGTCCGTACCGGCTCCAACAAGCGCTCTCTTGGCTCGACTTGACGCACAGATTGGTCCGCTCTGGGAGCGTGCTCTCGCAGCGGAGCAAGAGTCGCTTGATCTCGCTTCCCTGCGCGACACCCTCCTCCCCCAGCTCATGTCCGGCCAGCTCCGCGTCCGTGACGCCGAGCGGATTGTCGAGGAGGTCGTATGACACAGAACCACGGCAAGATGAACGAGGCCGCCTGGGAGGCCCTCGCCATGGACGAGCTCGCCGAGCTCGCCTGGGAGGTGAAGGAGGGCAAGAACGTCGCACCCAGCTCCGGAAGCCGGGCGACCTGGGACGACCTGATCCTCTACGACCAGCTCCACGCCGCCATCGCGCGCCTCAACCCCGCCCTCCCCCCCACCGCCGTGCGCGACGCACTCCGCGCTGCCACCGACCCCAAGTCCCGCGAGGCGCTGCCCGAAAACCGCCTCGCCCACGAGTACCTCACCGCCGGCGTCCGCATCACCTACACCGACGAGTTCGGCGCCGAGCACGCTCCCACCGTCCAGCTCATCGACCTACGCGAACCGGACGCGAACACCTACCACGCCGTCAACCAAGTCACCGTCGTCGATGGCGAGATGAAGCGCCGCTTCGACATCGTCCTCTACGTCAACGGTCTGCCCCTCGCTGTCGTCGAGCTGAAGAGCGCCAGCGACCCGCACGCGACGCTCAAGGACGCGCACGCCCAGCTCCAGACCTACGTCCACGAGTTCCCGATCGCCTTCCGCTACAACGTGCTCTGCCTGGTCGCCGACGGGATAACCGCCAAGTACGGCACCCCCTTCACCCCCTACGAGCACTTCGCCCCGTGGAACGTGGACGACGACGGCGACCGCGTCGACACCAACGCACCGGACTACGACGGTCCAGAGGCGCTGAGCCTGGCCCTGCACGGCCTGTTCACCCAACGCCGCTTTCTCTCCCTCGCCGAAGGCTTCGTCAACTTCACCCCCACCGGCAAGCGCATCGCCAAGCCGCACCAGTACCACGCCGTCACCAAGGCCGTCACCGCCATCGTCGAGGCGTCCCGCAGAAACGGCCAAGCCGGTGTGGTCTGGCACACCCAGGGCTCGGGCAAGTCCGAGGAGATGGTGTGTACCGCAGCTCTGACTGCCCGTCACCCCGCTCTGAACAACCCGACCATTGTCGTCGTCACCGACCGCACCGACCTCGACGACCAGCTGTTCACCACCTTCCAGGACAGCCAGGTTCTCCTCGGGCAGATCCCGATCCAGGCCGGCACCCGCGACGAGCTGCGCACCGAACTGACCAACCGCCGCACCGGCGGAATCATCTTCACCACTCTCCAGAAGTTCGGCCGCACCAATGCAGAGAAGGAGTCCGGCGCGGACCACCCCCTCCTCTCCGACCGGCGCAACATCCTGGTCATCGTCGACGAGGCGCACCGCAGCCACTACGACAAGCTCGACGGCTATGCCCGCCACCTGCGCGACGCGCTGCCGTACGCCACCCTCATCGCCTTCACCGGCACGCCCATCTCCACGGCCGAAGTGAACACCCGCGAGGTCTTCGGCGACTACATCGACATCTACGACCTCAAGCGCGCCGTGGACGACGAGGCAACCGTCCGCGTGTACCACGAGCCACGTCTGATCCCCGTCTCCCTCCCCAAGGACGTCGATCCGGCCTCGATCGACGAGGAAGCCGACTCGCTCACCGCCGGGATGGACGATGCGGAGCGCCGCCGCGCCGAGCAACTGGCCGCCACCATGAACAACGTCTACGGCGCGCCGGACCGGATAAGGGCCCTCGCCGAGGACCTCGTCGTGCACTGGAAGCAGCGCTCCACGCAGATGCGTCCACAACTCGGCGGCCCGGGCAAGGCGATGATCGTCTGCGCCACCCGCGAGATCTGCGTCAAGGTCTTCGACGCCCTTGCCGAACTGCGTCCCGACTGGGTCGACCCGGCCGTCGACAAGGGCAAGATGAAGATCGTGTTCCACAGCGAGCGCACCGACCCCGCCCGCCTGCACGCGCACGCCCTTCGCCCCTCCCAGCACAAGACCGTCCAAGCCCGCGCCAAGGACGCAGACGACGAGCTCGAGTTGCTGATCGTCCACTCCATGTTGCTCACTGGCTACGACGCCCCGCCGGTCCACACCCTGTACATGGACCGCCCGATGCAGGGTGCGAACCTGATGCAGGCCCTGGCGCGGGTGAACCGGCGCTTCCGCAACAAGCAGGATGGCTTGCTGGTCGGCTACGCGCCCTTGACCGACAGCCTGAAGAAGGCCCTGGCCGAGTACAGTCCGGGCGATCGTCAGGACCAGACGCTCGGCCGGGACATCGAGCGCGCCATCAGCGAGGTCCGCAACGAGCACGGCATCATCTGCGGCCTGCTCGCTGGGATCGACTGGCGGGGCCTGCTCGCGGATACCTCCCACCCGCAGCCCCGCGTCCACGCCCTACGTCTGACGACCAACCACCTGCGCGCACCCGAAACCTCTGGTAACAAGGTCGAACCGGGTGCGAAAACCCTCGCAACCCGCTTCCGGGAGAGCGCAACCCGCCTGGAGCGCTTCTATGCCCTCTGCTCCACAGCCACCGGACTCTCCGAGCGGAACCAGGACCTGGAATCCCTTCGCCGCGACGTCGCGTTCTTCGTCGAGGTCCGCGGGTGGATGGTCAAGCGCGACGCTGCAGACCGCGAGGCGAGCGGCCTCCCGGTGGCGGCCGAGGTCAACCTCTACCTCTCCCAGCTGGTGTCCTCGGTTGTCGATGCCGAGGAGATCACCGATCTCTATGCCGAGGCCGGCATCGGGCACCTCGACCTGTCCCAGCTCAACGGAGCCCAGCTACGCGGGCTTCAGGAGTCCGAGACCCCGCACCTCGCAGCAGAGGCCCTGCGCCGCCTGATCGAGCAGAAGATGCGCGAGGTGACCCGGCACAACATCGTTCGCCAGGAGAACTTCTCGGACCGCCTCCAGAGGCTGATGATGCGGTACAT
The DNA here is from genome assembly GCF_029894335.1 of Kitasatospora sp. MAP5-34. Taxonomy (GTDB): domain Bacteria; phylum Actinomycetota; class Actinomycetes; order Streptomycetales; family Streptomycetaceae; genus Kitasatospora. The sequence continues at coordinate 95,196 of NZ_JARXZC010000029.1, forward strand.
GCTGCAGCAGCTGACCAGCGCCGAGGTCATCGCCGAGCTCGTCGCGCTGGCCAAGGAGGTCTCCGCTGACGCCCGGCGCGGAGAGCAATTCGAGCCGAGGCTCGACCACGCCGAGCTCGCCTTCTACGACGCCGTCGCCACGCACGGCATGGCGCGCGCGCTGATGGGTGACGACACGCTCGCGGAGATCGCCCGCACCCTGGTGAAAACCATCCACAAGGAGCTGAAACCCGACTGGCTCTCCCGTGAGCCGGTCCGTGCCAAGCTGCGCTCGGTGATCCGCCGGGTGCTGGCGCGGTTCGAGTACCCGCCGGACGACGAACGCGAGGCAGTCGACCTGATTCTCAGGCAGATGGAGACATTCGCCAACGAGTGGGCACCGAAGGCCCCGTAGCCCGGTTTCCAACACAATCAGCTTTTCCCGGTGGGCCGCACACTTCCAAGGTGCGGCCCACCGGCGCATCTCCACTCGGCCAGGCTGGTGCTTTTTGCTTCCTTGATCGAGATTCGAGATTTGATAACCATGGTTATCAATAATTTCTTATCCAAACGCATCTGCTTGCTTCTAGCTTGGTGTCAGTTGCCCAGAGTGCCCACCGTGACAGGCGGTACTGCTCTGCCGTGCATCCCACACACCTACTTCAACGGAGGCACCCATGTCCCGCGAGAGCGAGCCGATCCCCGCCCCTTCCCCGGCTCTTGACCTGACTGCCGAGGTCACCACGCGGCTGAAGGCGTCCGTTCTTTCCGCAGCGGCACGGGAGTTGGTCACCAGCGCCCTCGGCGCAACCCGTACGCACACCGGCGCAGTCACCGGCGGCGTATACCTCGAGTCCATCACCGTCAAGGGTTTCCGCGGCATCGGCCCCGCAACAACGATCCAGCTGAAGCCCGGCCCTGGTCTCACCGTCGTCGCCGGTCGGAACGGCACCGGGAAGTCCAGCTTCGCCGAGGGTATCGAGGTTGCTCTCACTGGCCAGAATGCCCGCTGGCCGAACGAGGGGGCCGAGGCCCAGAAGCGCGGCTGGCGCAACCTGCACCACCCGGAGAGCCCCAGGCTCGACCTCGGACTGCGCATCAGCGGCCACCCGAGCACGGTGACTCTCACCCGCACTTGGCCGGGTGCCAGCTTCAACCTGTCCCATGCAGAGGTCACCGGCTTCGGACCGACTCCCACCCCCGTTCCGTTCGCCTCACTCGGCTGGGATGCCGCCCTGTGCTCCTACCGACCGATCCTGTCCTACAGCGAGCTCGGCCAGATGGTCACCTCACGGCCGAGCCAGCTGCACGACGCCCTCGCAAGCATCCTTGGCCTGGGCGCCCTGACCGAAGCTCTGTCCCTTCTCCACGCCCGCGAGAAGGAGCTCACCACTGCCTCCAAGCAGGCCAACGCGGCACTGCCCGACCTGCGCTCCGCCCTTGCGGACGTCGATGACCCGCGCACCCAGGCCGCTACTGCCGCGCTGGCTGGACGCACTCCGGACCTCGATACGCTGCATGCCCTGGTCGCAGGCTCCCCCACCACCAAGGCCGAGGAACTCGCTCAGCTCCACCGCCTCACCGAACTTACTGCGCCCGACATGGATGCTGTGGCCGAAACCGTCAGCCGGCTGCGGACCGCCGCCGCAGCCGCCGAGGACGCCCGGTTCAGCACGGCCGGGGATGCCCACAGGCTCGCCGACCTGCTGGACCGCGCGGTCGACCACCGGCGCCGCCATCCCGAGTCGGAAGCCTGCCCGGTCTGTGGCAGCGAGGATCGTCTCGACACCGCGTGGGCGGCCCAGGCCGTCGAGCAGATCGTGCGGCTGCGCGATCAGGCGCACGAAGCTGAGACCGCCCATCGCGAGTTGAACCTCGCCACGGGGAATCTGCTGGCCCTCATCGACAGCCCCCCGGCCTTCCTCCCTGCCCACCTCCTCCCTGTCTGGCGGGACTGGACGCAGTGCCGGGACATCCCCCTCGCTACCGAGCTCGCGGCCATGGCGGAGAAGAGCGCCGCCATCCTCGCCGAGGCGTGCCGCCAGGTACGCGAGGACGCCGTCCGTCGGCTCGCCCAGCAGGATCAGCGCTGGCAGGGAGTGGTGGCTCGACTCGCCGTGTGGATCGCGCTGGCCGACGAGGCAGCTGCGGCAGAGCCGCTGCTTACCCAGGTCAAGGCCGCCCGGACCTGGCTGAAGGGGGCCCACGCCGCCATCCGGGACGAGCGGATGCTCGGCATCGTGGAGACGTCGCAGCAGATCTGGGCCTACCTGCGCCAGGAGAGCAGCATCACCCTGGGCTCCGTCCAGCTCACCGGCTCGGCCAACCGGCGGAGCGTCACACTCGACGTCACTGTTGACGATATGGAGGCCCCCGCGCTCACCGTCGTGAGTCAGGGAGAAATGTTCGCTCTGGCGCTCTCCCTCTTCCTGCCCCGGGCCACCACACCGCAGAGCCCGTTCCAGTTCATCGTCATCGACGACCCGGTCCAGTCGATGGACCCACGAAAGGTCGAAGGGCTTGCCCGCGCGCTGCACGCTGTCGCCGCGACCCGACAGGTCATCGTGTTCACCCACGACACCCGCCTCCAGGACGCCCTGCGCTTCCTGAGCCTGAAGGCCACTGTCCTGAACGTCGCCCGTCAACCCGGGTCTGTCATCGAGGTCACCGTCGCAGACGACCCGGTCAAGCGGGAGCTGACGGCTGCTCGGGCCATCAGCAACGACAGGCACGTGACTCCAGAGATCCTCGCCGAAGTACTGCCGGGGCTTTGCAGAGCCGCTCTGGAAGCCGCTCTGCACGAGTCAGCCTGGAGGAACCTGCTCGACGGAGGAATCGAGCACCACGTGGCGGAGGAGAAGATCCGCACCGCCGGCCCCCTCGTCAACCTCGCCTCACTCGCCCTGTTCCGGAAGCGCGAGTCGCCGGGGCGGGTCTACACCGAGATCACCGCACGCCTCGGGAAGGACACGAGCGACCTGATCTCCCTCTGCAACGAGGGCTCCCACTCCACCGCGGACATCACCGATCCCAAGAGCCTGATCGACCGGACCGCTGCTGTAGCGAAGGAGCTGCGCTGCCTGTGACCGCCACGACTACCACCCCGCTCGACCACCTCACCGCCGCCGACGCCCTGCTTGGACTCACGACGACGGCCGACGCCCCCGGCATCCACCCTCGTGCGGCGGCCTTCCTGCTGCGACGCGCGGTCGAGGACCGTATCGCCGGCTACATCAAGCACCACTGCCCCCATCTTGCCCCGTGCAAGGCCCGCACCAAGGCCCTCTGGCTCGCTGGGCACCTCCATCCGGAAGTCGCGGGTCGCTACGCCTCGGTCTGGTCGACGCTCAGTCAGGCATGCCACTTTCACACTTACGCCCTCGCCCCCACGCTCACCGAGCTGCGCAGCTGGCGCGACGACGTCGCCTTCGTCCTGGACTCCATCCCGCTGCCGGATGTGCCATACCATGTTTCAACTTCGGTTCCATACATGGTCAGTTGATAGATTCGCTGAGCACCTGACCGAAACGGGCAGAACCTCAACCCCATCTGTGAGTCGGGTACCCATAGATCCATCCGCCACACTACTCCACCGCTCAATCCGCGAAAGGTAATTGCCCGCGTGCGCGCACAGGAGATCACGTTCATCAAGCTCGTCCAAGGCGAAAAGCAGTTCCAGGTGCCGCTATATCAGCGCACCTACAGCTGGACGCATGCCGAGCTCCAGCAATTGTGGGAGGACGTCTCGGACCTGGTCGAGCAGCAGCTCGACGGCGTGGTCCCCTCAGCGCACTTTCTCGGCTCGGTGGTACTCGCGCCGGGACAACTGCAGGCGGGAGGAGTGCAGCACTGGCTGGTGGTCGACGGGCAGCAGCGCCTCACGACGATCATGTTGGCGTTCACGGCGCTTCGCGACCACATCCGCGAGAGCGGGGCAGAGGGAGCTGCCCGCAATGCGGACCGCATCAACAAGCAGTACCTGGTGAACGAGTATCTGGATGGAAACCAGCACTTCCGGCTGCTGCCTACCCAGGCCGACCGCAGCGCTTTCGGCGCCTGCGTTCTCAGCACCCCGCAAGCTGGTGGAAGCGACAACGTCGGTGCCGCCTACCGCTTCTTCCGTGGCGTCCTCAACTCGGGCCAGATAGAACACGGCGACGGATGGTCCACAGCAGTGGAGACAGCGCTGCGCGACCTGCTCTCCATCGTAGAGATCACCGCCGACCGCGGCGACAACGTCTACCGCATCTTCGAGTCGATCAACAACACCGGCGTCGGCCTCAGCCAGAGCGACCTGCTGCGCAACTACGTCTTCATGCTCCTGCCGACCCGCGGTGAACAGGTCTACCAACACCTTTGGCTACCGATGCAGCAGCAGCTCGGCCCAAAGAACCTGGAGCTGTTGGTCTGGCTCGACCTGGTGATCCGGGGCAACGCCAAGGCGAAGCAGACTGACATCTACCGTGCGCAACAGCAGCGCCTCGAACCTCTGGCGGGCAATGAGGAAGCGTTGGAGAAGGAGATCGCCGAGCTCGCCCGCCGCGCGGTCTTGCTTCACCGCATCCTGGAACCGTCCGTGGAACAAGACCCGCTGCTGCGGCGGCAGCTTCAGCGACTGGCGGAGTGGGGTGGTCGAACGCACTACCCGGTCGCGCTCTACCTCCTTGACCTCGTCGATGCCCACCGTGCGACTGCTGCGGAGGCAGCCGAGGCGCTCCAGTTCATTGAGAGCTTCATGGTGCGGCGGCTCTTGTGCCAGTCCGCAACCAACGGCCTCAGCCGCCTGTTCACGACCCTGGCTGCGGACATGAACCCCGAGATGCCGCCGGCAGAAGCCGTCCGCGACTACTTGTCAGGCAGACGCCGTGGCTGGCCAAGTGATGAAGAAGTCAGCGCGTCTGTACAGGCCAAGCCCTTCTACTGGGCTGGGCAACCCCAGCAACGCTCCTACATCCTGCGTCGACTCGAGGAGAGCTACGGCTCGGCCGTGAGGTGACCCCCGGATTGTGGACACAGGGGTTCATGCTGCGAGTGAGAGTTTAGCTGCTGCGTGGTGCTGCTGTTCGAACTCCATCGGGGAGA
>NZ_JARXZC010000030.1 GCF_029894335.1 Kitasatospora sp. MAP5-34
GATGATTTCCGCTCCGTTTTCCGGAGTTTCATTCGCCGTGCTGCGCTTTCCGACGTCCCAAACTTTAGCCGAACCCCGCTCCATAAAGCGAATCCAGCCGCAATCCATATAAACGCGCACGACAATCAGCCCCGTGCGAAGACGGGAACAGAAGTACTGGTTCAGAGGATTGGCCACCCCGGGACCGTCCGCGCGAGATGCGTGTCCGGTGCTCCCTGTCGAGCGACCAGTCAACACTACGCCGGACGCCGCCCCCATGCAAATCGTCCCCGCCCGGAGTTCCGGGCGGGGACGATCAGAGCTGGTCGGCAGCCGGCACCGGCGTCAGGCGTTGGTGGGGAAGCCCAGGTTGATGCCACCGTGCGACGGGTCGAGCCAGCGCTGCGTCACGGCCTTGCCGCGGGTGAAGAACTGGACGCCGTCGGCTCCGTACGCGTGGGAGTCGCCGAAGAGCGAGGCCTTCCAGCCGCCGAAGGAGTAGTAGGCGACGGGCACCGGGATCGGCACGTTGATGCCGACCATGCCGACCTCCACCTCGTGCTGGAAGCGGCGGGCCGCGCCACCGTCGTTGGTGAAGATCGCGGTGCCGTTGCCGTAGGGGTTGGAGTTGATCAGCTCCAGGCCCTCCTCGTACGAGGCGACCCGCACGACCGAGAGGACCGGGCCGAAGATCTCGTCGTTGTAGACGGACATGCCCGGCTTGACGTGGTCGAAGAGGGTCGGGCCGAGCCAGAAGCCGTCGGTGGTGGGGGCGCCGGCGGCGTCCTCCGTCGCGATGATGTGCTTTCGGCCGTCCACCGCGAGTTCGGCACCGTCCGCGACGCCGGACTCGACGTACGAGGTGACCTTGTCCCGGTGCTGGCCAGTGACCAGCGGGCCCATCTCGGAGTCGCCGTTGCAGCCCGGGCCGACCTTCAGGGTTGCCATCCGCTGCTTGATCTTCTCGACCAGCTCGTCGCCGATCGGGTCGACCGCGACCAGGACGGAGACGGCCATGCAGCGCTCACCCGCTGAGCCGAAGCCGGCGTTGATGGCGGCGTCGGCGCTGAGGTCGAGATCCGCGTCGGGGAGGACGAGCATGTGGTTCTTGGCGCCGCCGAGCGCCTGCACCCGCTTGCCGTACCGGGTGCCGGTCTCGTAGACGTACCGGGCGATCGGCGTGGAGCCGACGAAGCTGACCGACTTGATGTCGGGGTGCTCCAGCAAGCGGTCCACGGCGACCTTGTCGCCATGGACGACGTTGAACACACCGTCCGGGAGACCGGCTTCCTTGAAGAGCGCCGCCATGAAGTTCGCGGCCGACGGGTCCTTCTCCGACGGCTTGAGCACCACGGTGTTGCCCGCCGCGATGGCGATCGGGAAGAACCAGAGCGGGACCATCGCCGGGAAGTTGAACGGCGAGATGATCGCGACCGGGCCGAGCGGCTGGCGGATCGAGTAGACGTCGATGCCGGTGGAGGCCTGCTCGGTGAAGCCGCCCTTGATCAGCTGCGGGATGCCGCAGGCGTACTCGATGACCTCCTGGCCACGGCCGATCTCGCCGAGCGCGTCCGAGTGCACCTTGCCGTGCTCGGAGACGATGATCGCGGCGAGCTCGTCCTTCCGGGCGTTGAAGAGCTCGCGGAAGGCGAAGAGCACCTGGGTGCGCTTGGCGATCGAGGCGTTGCGCCACTCGGTGAAGGCGGAGGCGGCGGCCGCGACGGCCTGGTCCACCTCGGCGATCCCGGCGAAGTCCACCTGGCCGGTGACCTGGCCGGTGGCCGGGTCGAAGATGTCGCCCCTGCGCGGAGCTGCGCCGGCGGTGGCAACGGCGGCGCCGTTGATCCAGTGGGTGGTGTGCTTGGTCTCGATGGGCTTGCTCAAGGTCGTCTGCCTCCGAAGTCCGTGCGGCACACCGGCCGCCGGCCCTGTCTACGGCACCACCCGACTTCGGCCGGGCGGCGGGATCACGGGGCTACCGCGCTCAACTCCAGTCTGCGGAAAGGGCGGACGCACCTCAACGAGCAGCATGACGGGGATCGGAGATTCAGCCTTACAGGTCGTCGGGTACGCCCAGGTGGAGCCGGGCCGCCGCGTCGTGCAGCGCGAGCTCCAGCAGGACGGGATCGGTCAGCGCGCCCGAGCCGTCCGGCGGGACCAGCCAGCGCACACCGTGGCTGCGTTCGGCGGCGGGATGCGGGATGACGACCCAGGTGCCGTACCCCGCACCGCGCACCCCGGTGCCGATCCACCGACCCGCCGTGCCGACCGGAACCAGGAAGCCCAGGTTCTCGTCCCCGAAGTCGGCGAACACCGGTCCGGCGCCCTTCGGCAGCCTCAACAGGGCCGCAAGGGTCGGCTGCCCGAGGCCGCCGGGGACCAGCAGGACGTCCCAGAGCCGTCCGGCAGGCAGGAGGGTGATGCCGAGCCCAGTGCGTTCCCACTCCAGTCGGCAGTTCGCCGGGTCGGTGGCGGCCTCGGCCAGCCAGTCGACCGCGCTGCCGCGTTGGGTGCTCTCCATGACCCGTCCTCCGCTCGTGGGACTTCTCTTCTGGGAGAGGAGGACAGCGCGGGTCTCTTACACACATCCGAGTAGGCAGAAGGGGCGCACCCGCCAACGGCGAGTGCGCCCCAAGAGGGCGGTCAGCTGTCGAAGCCGAGACCCATCCGGTCCAGCGTCCGCAGCCACAGGTTGCGCCGGCCGCCGTTGCGATCGGAGCGGTCCAGCGACCACTTGGTCATCTCGATCCCGGCCCAGCGCACCGGCTCGGGCGGGAACGGCAGCGGCTTGCTGCGCACCATCTCCAGCGAGGTGCGCTCGGTCAGCTCGCCCGCCAGCAGGTCGAGCATGACCTCCGCCCCGAACCTGGTCGCCCCGACACCGAGACCGGTGAACCCGGCCGCGTACGCGACGCGCCCCCGGTACGCGGTGTCGAAGAAGGCCGAGAAGCGGGTGCAGGTGTCGATCGCACCGCCCCAGGCGTTGGTGAAGCGCACGCCCTCCAGCTGCGGGAAGGTCTGGAAGAAGTGCCGGGCGAGGGTCTGGAAGGTCTCCGGCCGCTGGTCGTACTCGGCGCGCACCCGGCCGCCGTAGTTGTAGACGGCGTCGTAGCCGCCCCACAGGATCCGGTTGTCGGCGGAGAGCCGGAAGTAGTGGAACTGGTTGGCACTGTCGCCGAGGCCCTGACGCCCGCGCCAGCCGATCGAGCCCAGCTGCTCGCCAGTGAGCGGCTCGGTCATCAGCGCGTAGTCGTACACCGGGGCGATGTACGGGCGGACGCGCTTGACCAGCGACGGGAAGACGTTGGTGCCGAGCGCGACCCGGCGGGCGTAGACCCGGCCGTACGAGGTACGGACGGCCATTCCGCTGCCGTACTCGGCCAGGTCGACGGCCTTGGTGCGCTCGAAGACCCGGACGCCCTGGGCCAGGCAGGCCGCCTTCAGGCCCCAGGCCAGCTTGGCGGGGTGGACCATGGCCACCCCTTCCTTGTCCCAGATCCCGCCGAGGAAGGTCGGCGAGTCGACCTGCTCGCGCAGCTGATCGGCGTCGAGGACGGTCAGGTCGAGGCCGTACTCGGCAACCGCCTCGGCGACCTCGTGCAGCTCGGCGAGCTGGTGCGGCTGGGTGGCGATGTCGATCTCGCCGGTGCGTTCCCACTCGCAGTCGAGGTCGTAGCGCTTGACCGCGTCCTCGATGGCCTGCAGGTTGGCCACGCCCTGGCGCTCCAGCTCGCCGAGTTCACCGGGCCAGCGCTGCAGCCCGTTGCCGAAACCGTGGGTAAGGCTGGCGGCACAGAACCCGCCGTTGCGCCCGGAGGCGGCCCACCCCACCTCGTGGCCCTCGATCAGGACGACGTCCAGCGAGGGGTCCCGCTCCTTGGCGATCAGCGCCGTCCAGAGGCCGGAGTAGCCGCCGCCGACCACCAGCAGGTCGCACTTGGTGTCGCCGACCAGGGCGGGCAGGGCCTCCGGCCGCCCCGGGTCTTCGAGCCAGAAAGGGGTGGGCCGAGCATCACTGAGCGCACGGGCAGAGTCCATGCTGTATCAGCTACTTTCTGATCCTTGATGGTGATTTGAGCGTAACAAGAGAGCTGTCGTAGCAGGCCGTGCCACGGAGAGCCCGGTCAGGCCCGCGCCTTCCGACGGTTCGCCAGCCACTGGCCGGCCACCGTGAACACCACCGCGGCGATGAACATCCCGGTGCCGATCACGTTGACCTGCACCGGGATGCCGCGCTGCGAGGCGCCCCAGACGAACATCGGGAAGGTGACCGTGGTGGGGCCCGAGTTGAACTGGGTGATGATGAAGTCGTCGAAGGAGAGCGCGAAGCTGAGCAGCGCGCCGGCGGCGATGCCGGGGGCGACCAGCGGCAGGGTGATCCGCAGGAAGGTCTGGGTCGGGGTGGCGTAGAGGTCCTGGGCGGCCTGCTCCAGCCGGGGGTCCATGCTCATCACGCGCGCCTTGACCGCCGTCACGACGAAGCTGAGGCAGAACATGATGTGCGCGATCAGAATGGTCAGGAAGCCGAACTGGATCCGCATGTTGAGGAAGAGCGTGCCCAGCGAGGCCGCCATGACGACCTCGGGCATCGCCATCGGCAGGAAGATCAGCGCGGTGGTCGCCGCCCGGCCCCGGAAGCGGTAACGGGCCAACGCGAAGGCGACCATGGTGCCCAGAACCGTGGCACCGAGGGTGGCGAGCAGGGCGATCTGGAGGCTGAGCGCGAGCGAGCCGCACATGTCGGCGACGCCGCAGGGGTTGGTCCAGGCGTCGGTGGAGAACTGGGACCACTCGTAGTTGAACTTGCCCACGGGCTTGTTGAACGAGAAGGCCAGCACCACCAGGTTCGGCAGCACCAGGTAGGCCAGGGCGAGAATGCCGGCCAGCACCACCAGGTGCGCGCGGACCCACTTCAGAAGTCGGGACATCAGACCAGCTCCTCCGTTCCGGCCTTGCGCATGTAGACCGTCACCATGCCCAGGATCAGGGCCATCAGGATGAAGCTCAGCGCGGCCGCCGTGGGGTACGCGAGCACGTTCAGGAACTGCTTCTGGATGCCGTTGCCGACCATCTGCTCGCTCGGCGAGCCGAGCAGCTGGGCGTTGATGTAGTCACCGGAGGCCGGGATGAAGGTGAGCAGCGTGCCCGCCACCACACCCGGCAGCGAGATCGGGAAGGTGACCTTGCGGAAGATGGTGAACGGCCGCGCGTACAGGTCGTTCGCCGCCTCGTGCAGGCGCGGGTCGATCCGCTCCAGCGAGGTGTAGAGCGGCAGGATCATGAACGGCAGGAAGTTGTACGTCAGGCCGCAGACCACCGCGAGCGGCGTGGCGAGCACCCGGTGCCCGGAGGTCAGGCCGACCGCGTCGCTGAGGGCCAGCAGGTGCAGGTGGTTGAGCGCGCCGACCACCGGGCCGCCGTCCGAGAGGATGGTCTTCCAGGCGAGGGTGCGGATCAGGAAGCTGGTGAAGAACGGGGCGATCACCAGGATCAGGATGACGTTGCGCCAGCGCTGGTTCGCCTTGAAGGCGATCGTGTACGCGAGCGGGTAGCCGATCGCGAGGCAGAGCACGGTGGCGATCGCCGCGTACGAGAACGAGCGGACGAAGTGCCACTTGTACTCGACCAGCGCGTCCCAGTAGGTGGCGAAGTGCCAGGTGAGCTTGAAGCCCTGTTCCAGCGAGCCGGTCTGCAGGGAGGTGGATCCCTGGTAGACCATCGGGATCGCGAAGAAGACGACCAGCCAGGCGATGCCGGGGAGCAGCAGCCAGTACGCGGTGAGCTTGCGGCGCTTCTTCCGTGCCGCTTCGAGCGGGACGACCTGTGGAGGTGCGGCCTCGGTCGTGGTGGTCATGCCGCGGCCTCCCCGGTGCCGGCGTCGATCGCCTGGGCGGCGTCGAGGCCGAAGGAGTGGGCCGGGTTCCAGTGCAGGACGACGGGGGCGCCGGGGGCTATCCGGATGTCGCGGTCCATGTTCTGCTCGAAGACCGCGATCTCCTGGCCGCCCTCGGAGCGGACCACGTACTGGGTGGAGACGCCGATGAAGCTGGAGTCGACGACGGTGCCCTGGAGCCGGTTGCGGCCCTCGGCGATGTCACCGGTGGCGGAGGCGTGCGCGAGGGTGATCTTCTCGGGCCGGACGCCGAGATAGACCTTGGTGGCGTCGGTCGCGCAGCGGGCCTTGGGCATCGCGAGCCGGACGCCGGAGGCGCTGAGCAGCAGGTCGCCGTCGGCGCTGCCGGTGACCTCGGCGGCGATCAGGTTGGACTGGCCGAGGAAGTTGGCGACGAAGGTGCTGCCCGGGTTCTCGTACAGGTCGGCGGGGGCGCCGAGCTGCTCGACGCGTCCGGCGTTCATCACCGCGATGGTGTCGGCCATGGTCATGGCCTCCTCCTGGTCGTGGGTGACGTGGACGAAGGTGATGCCGACCTCGGTCTGGATGCGCTTGAGCTCAAGCTGCATCTGGCGGCGCAGCTTGAGGTCGAGCGCGCCGAGCGGCTCGTCGAGCAGCAGCACCTGCGGGTGGTTGATCAGGGCGCGGGCGACGGCGACGCGCTGCTGCTGGCCGCCGGAGAGCTGGTGCGGCTTGCGGCGGGCGTACTGGCCGAGCTCGACGAGTTCGAGCATGGACTCGACCTGCTTCTTGACGTCCTTCTTGCCCCGGCGGCGGAGGCCGAAGGCGACGTTCTCGAAGATGTCGAGGTGCGGGAAGAGCGCGTAGCTCTGGAAGACAGTGTTCACCGGCCGCTTGTAGGGGGGCAGGTCGGTGACGTCCTGGCCACCGATCAGCACGGTGCCGCTGGTGGGCTCCTCCAGGCCGGCGATCATGCGCAGCGTGGTGGTCTTGCCACAGCCGGACGCGCCGAGCAGGGCGAAGAACGAGCCCTGGGGCACCGTCAGGTCCAGCGGTTGGACGGCGGTGAAGTCGCCGTAGGTCTTGCCGATGCCGGTGAGGCGGACGTCTCCGCCGGCGGTCGCCGCTTCGGGCTGCTGCTCAGTCATGGTGTCTCTCTGTCAATGGCCGTACAGATACCAGGGGCCGTGCTTGGGGGAGGTCAGGCGCCGATCAGCCTGGAGAACTTCTCCTCGAAGTCGCTCTCCTCGGCCTCGGTCAGGCTCCGGAAGACGTGGACCTTTGCGGCCATCTCCGGGGTGGGGATGACCAGCGGGTTCGACGCCGCGTCAGGGGCGAGCTTGACGAGCTCGTCCTTCACGCCGGTGACCGGGGACACGTATCCGATGCCTGCCGTGAGTTCGGCCGCGATCTTCGGCTGATAGTAGAAGTCGATCAGCCGTTCGGCGTTCTTCTTGTGCTGCGCCTTGGCCGGGATCAGCAGGTTGTCGGTGGAGGCGACATAGCCCTGATCGGGGATGACGAACTCGATGTCGGGGTTGTCGGCCCGTAGCTGGATCAGGTCGCCGCCCCAGGCGAGGCAGGCCGCGATGTCGCCGGAGGAGAGCTCCTGGCCGTAGTCGTTGCCGGTGAACTTGCGGATCTGCTTGTCGTCCACGCCCTTCTGCAGGCGGGCGATGGCCGCGTTGTAGTCGTCGGCGGTGAACTTCGCCGGGTCCTTGCCCTGCTCCAGCAGGACCATCCCGATGGTGTCGCGCATCTCGGAGAGGAAGGTGACCCGGCCCTTGAGCTCGGGGTCGTCGAGCAGTTGGGAGACGCTGCTGACGACCTTCCCCTTGGTCGCCTTCTTGTTGTAGGCGACCACCACCTGGATCCCGGCCCAGGGGTAGGAGTACAGCCGGCCCGGGTCCCAGTCGGGGGCCCGGAACCTGGCCTCCAGGTTGGTGATGGCGGTGGTGACGTTGGCCATCTCCAGCTTCTGCGCCCAGCCGAGCCGGATCAGCTTCCCGGCCATCCAGTCGGTCAGCACCATCAGGTCGCGGCCGGTGTCCTGGCCGGCCGCGAGCTGGGGCTTGACCTTGCCGAAGAACTCGACGTTGTCGTTGATGTCCTCGTTGTAGCGGACCTTGACACCGGTGGCGGCGGTGAACTCGTCCAGGCTGGGGTGCTTGTCCTTGTTCTTGTCGTCCACGTCGATGTAGAGCGGCCAGTTGGAGAAGTTGACCACCTTCTCCGAGTCGGACAGGTCCTTGGCGGAGTTCACCGGGGAGTCACCGGTGGCGGAGGTCGTCCTGGCGGGCGGGATGCCGCAGGCGGCGAGGGAGCCGGCGCCGGCCGCGAGGGCGGTGGCGCGTAGCAGGGTCCGGCGGGTCATCGCGGCCCGGCCGTTGGTCAGACTGCGTTCCCAGGCCTTGCGGACCGGCTCCGGCAGACCGTCGGCTATCTCGTGGAGCTCCATGCGGGGACACCCTCCTGGGGGAAGAGGCTGGGAGACGACGGGGGTTATCTGTCTCCGAAGATCGTGCGGTGCCAGTCCTTGCGGGCGACCGCCGTGGTGTCGAACATGACGTGCTTGACCTGCGTGTACTCGTCCAGCGAGTACTGCGACATGTCCTTGCCGTAGCCGGAGGACTTGTAGCCGCCGTGCGGCATCTCGCTGAGGATCGGGATGTGGTCGTTGACCCAGACGCAGCCCGCCGCGATCTCGCGGGTGGCGCGCAGCGAGCGGTGGATGTCCCTGGTCCAGGCGGAGGCGGCCAGGCCGTAGGGGGTGTCGTTGGCCAGCCGCAGGCCCTCGTCGTCGGAGTCGAAGGGCAGTGCGACCAGCACCGGGCCGAAGATCTCGCCCTGCACCACCTCGCTGTCCTGCGCGACGCCGGTGATCAGGGTCGGGCGGTAGTAGGCGCCGAGCGAGAGGTCGGTGCCGTCGTGGCCCTTGGCCGGGGCCTGACCGCCCGTCACGACGTTGGCGCCGTAGCCCCGGGCCCGCTCGACGAAGCCGGCCACCCGGTCCCGGTGGGTGTACGAGACCAGCGGGCCGAGGTCGGTCTGCGGGTTGAGCGGATCGCCGAGGCGGATCGCCGCGAACAATTCGGCGACGCCCGCCACGAAGGCGTCGTACAGCGGGCGCTGCACATAGGCGCGGGTGGCGGCAGTGCAGTCCTGGCCGCTGTTGATCAGCGAGGCGGCGACCGCGCCGTGTACGGCGGCGTCCAGGTCGGCGTCGTCGAAGACCACGAACGGGGCCTTGCCGCCCAGTTCGAGGTGGGTGCGCTTGACGGTGTCGGTGGCGAGCTGGGCGACCCGCTTGCCGACGGGCGTGGAGCCGGTGAACGAGACCATCGCGACGTCCGGGTGGGAGACCAGACGCTCGCCGGCGGTACGTCCGGCGCCGGTGAGGACGTTGACCACGCCGTCGGGGATGCCCGCGTCGGTGCAGGCCTGCGCGAACATCAGCGAGGTGAGCGGGGTCAGCTCGGCGGGCTTGAGCACGATGGTGTTGCCCGCCGCGACGGCCGGGAGGATCTTCCAGGCCGCCATCTGCAGCGGGTAGTTCCACGGCGCGATCGAGCCGACCACGCCGATCGCCTCGCGGCGGACGTACGAGGTGTGGTCGCCGGAGTACTCCCCCGCCGCCTTTCCCTCCAGATTGCGGGCCGCGCCGGCGAAGAACGCGGTGTTGTCGATCGTGCCGGGCACGTCGAACTCGGTGGAGAGCTTGATCGGCTTTCCGGTCTGCGCCGTCTCGACCCGGGCGAACTCCTCGGCCCGGTCGGCGAGGATGCCGGCCAGCCTGAGCAGCGCCGCCGAGCGGGCGCCGGGGGTGGCGGCCGCCCACTCGGGCAGTGCCGCCCTCGCCGCCGCGACGGCGGTGTCGACGTCAGCGGTGGAGGCCAGCGTGACCTGCTGGACCACGCTGCCGTCGGCGGGGTTGACGACCTGGAAAGGCTCGGTGCCGGTGCCCTCGGTCAAACGGCCCGCGATGTACTGCGCGCCCGCGCCGAAGCTGGTCAGGTCCATCAGATTTCCTCCATTTGCCCGGTTCATCCGCTGTCTGTCCTACGCCGGCTGTCCTGCTGCCGAGGGGTGAGTGTGGGGGGATGACTGATCGTCATGCTGCACGCATCGATCGGCTTGACGGCGCACTGCGGGCGGTCGTCCGGGTTCGGGTCGCGGCAGTGCGGGCATCCGGCGGATGGCCGGGTTTTGCGCGATCCTGACAGCCTCAGCAGGAGCCCACAAGGGATTCCGCTGTTGCTTTCTGGTTACGCAACGGATTCCGACAATTACGCCCGTACCGCGCTACGGCTGACTCGCTGACGATGCCCCGTGCGGCCTACAGGTGACAAGGGTCACTGCGACAAGCCACCCGGCAACGGCCTTACACAGTGCAAGGCGCAGCTGGGGGCGACAGACCGTCGCCACCAGGGATGATTCACCTGACACTCTGAACCCCCATGGAGGCCCGCCGTGCTCCCCACCGTCGCCCGTGTGCTCGAGCTGGACGCGATGCGGCGTGGTCTGCCCCAGGTGGTGGCGGGCGCCGACCACCTGGAGCGCCCGATCCGCTGGGTGCACGTCAGCGAACTTCCCGACGTCGCCGGGATGCTGCAGGGCGGCGAACTGGTGCTGACCACCGGCATCGCGCTGCCCGAGGACCGCGAGGGGCTGGCCCGGTACGTCCGGGAGCTGGACGAGGTCGGGGTCGCGGGGCTGGTCGTGGAGTTCGGGCGGCGGTACTTCGACAACCTGCCCCGGGCCCTGGTGCACGCCGCCGAGCAGCGCGGGCTGCCGCTGATCGCGCTCCGCCGGGAGGTACGGTTCGTCGCCGTCACCGAGGCCGTGCACGCGCTGGTGGTCAACGCCCAGCTGGAGCAGCTGCGCACCTCGGAGGCGGTGCACCAGGTCTTCAACGAGCTGGCCGTCGAGGGCGCCGAGCCCGGCGAGGTGGTCCGCCAGGTCGCGATGATGGCCGGCGCGCCCGTGGTCCTGGAGAACCTGGCCCACCAGGTGCTCGCCCACGACCCCGCCGGACACCACGAGGCGGAGCTGCTGGAGAGCTGGGAACGCCGCTCACGCGGAGTCCGTCCGCCGGGCCGGACGGGCTACGACCCGCGCAGCGGCTGGCTGGTCACCACCGTGGGGGCGCGCGGCCAGGACTGGGGGCGGCTGGTCCTGGTGAACGACCCC
This sequence comes from Kitasatospora sp. MAP5-34, assembly GCF_029894335.1. Taxonomy (GTDB): domain Bacteria; phylum Actinomycetota; class Actinomycetes; order Streptomycetales; family Streptomycetaceae; genus Kitasatospora. Next base: position 11,024 of record NZ_JARXZC010000030.1, read on the forward strand.
GGCCCGCTGCCCGCCGAGACCGCCCACCCGTACGCGATGCTGCTGGAACGCGGCGCGGCGACGCTGGCGCTGAACCGGCTGGTGGTCCGCGACCGGGAGAGCCTGGAGCGGCAGACCCACCGGACCCTGCTCTCGGGCATCCTGACGCACTCGCTGACCGTCTCGGAGGTCGCGCTGCGGGCCCAGGCGCTGGGCGTACCGCTGGAGAGCCGACGGCTGGTCGGCGTGGTGCTGCGCGAGCGCCGGGGTCCGAGCCCGGCCGCGCTGGAGGCGCAGGCCCGGCTGCGCGACTTCGCCGAGCTGGCCGCCACCGCGATCCGGACCTGCCGGCTCTCCGCGCTGGTCGGCGCGCTCGACGACGAGGGCGTCGGCCTGCTGATCGCGCTCGGCTCGCAGCAGGACGAACACTCCGCCCTGGAGACGTTCGCCGCCGCGCTGCGCAAACTGGCCGCCGACAGCTCCCGGGGCGGCCCCGCCCCGGAACCGGTGATCGCGGTCGGCTCGTCCGTCGGCTCCGTCCGGGACGCCCGGCGCACCCTGCTGGAGGCAACGCAGGTCGCCGACGCCGCCCTGCACGACGCGCCCGGCGGCCGGGCCGCCGCGTACTACCGCCTCCCGGACGTCCGGCTGCGCGGCCTGCTGCACCTGCTGCGGGACGACGCCCGGCTCCAGACGTACGTGGAACGCGAGCTGGGCCCGCTGCTCGCGTACGACGCCGAGCACGGCAGCCAGCTGGTGCAGATGCTGCGGATCTACCTCGAACAGGGCCGGAACAAGTCGGCGGCGGCGGACGCGGCGCACCTGTCCCGGCCGTCGTTCTACGACCGGCTGCACAAGGTCGAGCGGATCCTCGCGGTGGACCTGGACCAGGTGGAGTCCTGCCTCTCGCTGCACGTCGCGCTGCTGGCGCTGGACGCGGTCCGCCGCTGAGGTTGATGCTCTAAACGCCCGCGACCTGGCCCCAGATCTGGTGGAAGTCCGGGCGTTCGGCCGCCGTGACGTCGCGCATGGTCTGGAGCTTGGCGCGGATCTCGGCACCGGGGAAGATCAGCGGCTCGTCGGCGAGCGCGGCGGTGTCGGGGTCGGTGCTCCTGGCGAGCACCTCGCGGGCGGCCGGGACCGGGCAGATGTACTGGACGAACGCGGTCAGCTGGGCAGCGACCTCGGGCTGGTAGTAGTAGTCCATCAGGCGCTCAGCGTTGCTCTTGTGGTCGGCCCGGTTCGGGATCATCAGGCTCTCGGCCCAGAGTTCCGCGCCCTCCTCCGGGACGACGAACTCGATGTCGGGGTTCTGGGCCCGCAGCTGGATCACGTCACCCGAGTACGCCTGACAGGCCACCGCCGCGCCCGAGGCCAGGTCGCTGGTGTAGTCGTTGCCGGTGAAGCGGCGGATGTGCTTGGTGTCGACCAACTTCTGCACCTGGTTCATCGCCTTGTGCGCGTCGTCGGCGGTGAACTTGGCGATGTTGGCGCCATTGGCCAGCATCAGCAGCCCGAGCGCCTCGTCCATCCCGGCGAACAGCGTGATCCGCCCCCTGAGGTCGGGCGCCCAGAGGTCGCTGGTGCGCTTGATCTCCCGCCCGAGGGTCTTGCGGTTGTACGCGATCCCGGTGATGCCGGACTGCCAGGGCACGCTGTGCGAGCGGTCGGGGTCGAAGGCGGGGTGGCTGAGCTGCGGGTCCAGGTACTTGGTGACGTTCGGCAGGTTCGCCTTGTCCAGCGTCTCCACCCACCCGAGCGCTACATACCGGCCGGCCATCCAGTCGCTGATCACCATCAGGTCGCGCCCGGGGTCGCCGCCCTGGGCGAGTACCGGGCTGATCTTGCCGAAGAACTCGTCGTTGTCGTTGATGTCCTCGGTGTACGTGACGGCTATCCCGGTGCGCTTCTGGAACTCCTCCAGGGTCGGCCGCTTTCCGGTCTTGTCCACGTCGATGTACTGCGTCCAGTTGGAGAAGTTGAGCGACTTGTCCCGGTCCGAGCGATCGGCTGCGGTGCGACGCTCCTCCGGTACGTACGCGGCGGGGATGCCGCAGGCGGACAGACCGCCCAGGCCGAGCAGGCCGAAGGCACCGAGGGCGGAGCGACGGGACAGGGTGGCACTACGCATGAGGGATCGTCTCCGGGCATGGGGGAGGAACGGCCCCGGGCGGCAGGTGCCCGGGGCCGTAATGCTGCTGACGGTCAGACGGTGTGGGCGTCCGCGAGGGTGAGCACCTCGTCCAGGATCGCCAGACCGGCCTTGGCCTCCTCCTCGGTGACCGTGCACGGCGGTACCACGTGGAAGCGGTTCATGTTGACGAAGGGCCAGAGACCGCGCTGCTTGCAGGCGGCGGCCAGCTCGGCCATCGGCGCGTTGGCGGCGCCGGCGGCGTTGTACGGCACCAGCGGCTCGCGGGTCTCCCGGTTCTTCACCAGGTCGAGCGCCCAGAAGACGCCGAGCCCGCGCACCTCGCCGATCGAGGGGTGACGCTCCGCCAGCTCGCGCAGGCCGGGGCCGAGCACGTTCTCGCCGATCTGCTTCGCGTTCTCGACGATGCCCTCCTCCGCCATCGCATTGATGGTGGCCACGGCGGAGGCACAGGCCAGCGGGTGGCCCGAGTAGGTGAGCCCGCCCGGGAACGGACGCTCGGCGAAGGTCGCCGCGATCTCGGCGGAGATCGCCACGCCACCCAGCGGCACGTAGCCGGAGTTGACGCCCTTGGCGAAGGTCAGCAGGTCCGGGACGACACCCCAGTGGTCGGCGGCGAACCACTCACCCGTACGGCCGAAGCCGGCCATCACCTCGTCCAGGATGAAGACGATCCCGTACCGGTCGCAGATCTCCCGGACCCCCGCGAGGTAGCCGGCCGGCGGGATCAGGATGCCGGCGGTGCCGACCACGGTCTCCAGGATGATCGCCGCGACCGTACCGGGCCCCTCGAACGCCACCACCTGCTCCAGGTGCTGCAGCGCGCGCTCGCACTCCTGCGCCTCGTTCTCGGCGTGGAAGTTGGACCGGTAGGCGTACGGGCCCCAGAAGTGCACGACGCCGGAGACGCCGGTCTCGTTCGCCCAGCGGCGCGGGTCACCCGTCAGGGCGATCGCGTTGGCGGTGGCGCCGTGGTACGAGCGGTAGGTGGACATCACCTTCTGGCGGCCGGTGTGCAGCCGGGCCATCCGGATCGCGTTCTCGACCGCCTCGGCGCCGCCGTTGGTGAAGAAGATCTTGTCCAGGTCGCCCGGGGTCCGCTCGGCGATCAACCGGGCGGCCTCACTACGGGCCTCGACCGCGAAGCCGGGCGCGATGGTGCACATCTTCGCCGCCTGCTCCTGGATCGCGGCGACGACCTTCGGGTGCTGGTGCCCGATGTTGGTGTTCACCAGCTGCGAGGAGAAGTCGAGGTAGCGGTTGCCCTCGTAGTCCCAGAAGTACGAGCCCTCGGCGCCGGCCACCGCGAGGGGGTCGATCAGTGCCTGGGCGGACCACGAGTGGAAGACGTGCGCGCTATCGGCGGCCTTGACTGCCTGTCCTGCGGCTGAGTCAGCGGTGGGGATGCTCATGCCGTAAGCCTAGGGAACCGCTGCGGCGACTTGCAGCTGCATCTTGTCAGGCGGTCACCGCGTCGGCCGACACCCTGACAGCTCACCGCAGACACCGAAGGGGCGCGGGGCCCAGAGCCCCGCGCCCCCGGAGGAGCTACTAGATCGCCGTCATGACGTGCTTCACGCGGGTGTAGTCCTCGAAGCCGTACGACGAGAGGTCCTTGCCGTAGCCGGACTTCTTGAAGCCACCGTGCGGCATCTCGGCGACCAGCGGGATGTGGGTGTTGATCCAGACACAGCCGAAGTCCAGGCGGCGGGACATCCGCATGGCCCGTGCGTGGTCCTTCGTCCAGACGGAGGAGGCGAGAGCGAAGTCCACCCCGTTGGCGTACGCGACGGCCTGCTCCTCGTCGGAGAACTTCTGCACGGTGATGACCGGGCCGAAGACCTCGTTCTGGATGATCTCGTCGTCCTGGTTCAGGCCCGAGACGACGGTCGGCGCGTAGAAGTAGCCGACCTCGCCGACCCGGTGGCCACCGGCCTCGACCTTGGCGTGCGAAGGGAGGCGCTCGATGAAGCCGGACACCTGCTTGAGCTGGTTGGCGTTGTTCAGCGGGCCGTACAGGACGTCCTCGTCGTCGATGCCGCCGGTCTTGGTGTCGGCGGCGGCCTTGGCGAGCGCGGTGACGAAGTCGTCGTGGATGGACTCGTGCACCAGGACGCGGGTCGCGGCGGTGCAGTCCTGGCCGGCGTTGAAGAAGCCCGCCACCGAGATGCCCTCGACGGCCTCGGCGATGTCGGCGTCCTCGAAGACCACGACCGGGGCCTTGCCGCCCAGCTCCAGGTGGACGCGCTTGACGTCCTTGGAGGCGGACTCGGCGACCTGGATGCCGGCTCGGACGGAGCCGGTGATGGAGGCCATGGCCGGGGTGTGGTGCTCGACCATCAGCTTGCCGGTCTCGCGGTCGCCGCAGATCACGTTGAAGATGCCGGCCGGCAGCTCCATGTCCTTGAGGATGCCGCCGATGATCTCGGCGAGCAGCACGGTGGAGGCCGGGGTGGTGTCGGAGGGCTTGAGGACGACCGCGTTGCCCGCCGCGATGGCCGGGGCGAACTTCCAGACGGCCATCATCATCGGGTAGTTCCACGGCGCGACCTGCGCGCAGACGCCGACCGGCTCGCGGCGGACGATCGAGGTCATCCCGTCCATGTACTCGCCTGCGGCCTTGCCCTCGAGCAGGCGGGCGGCACCGGCGAAGAAGCGGATCTGGTCGGCCATCGGGCCGATCTCCTCGGACTTGGTCAGCCCGCGCGGCTTGCCGGTGTTGCGACACTCCGCGTCGACCAGCTCGTCGGCGCGCGCCTCGACCGCGTCCGCGATCTTCAGCAGCAGCCGCTGCCGGGTGCTCGGGGTGGAGTCACGCCAGATCGGGAAGGCGGTGGCGGCCGACGCCATGGCGGCGTCCACGTCGGCGGAGCCGGACAGCGGCGAGGTCGCGTACGCCTGGCCGGTGGTCGGGTCGACGATCTCCAGCGTGCGGCCGTCAGCCGCATCGACGAACTCACCGTTGATGTAGTTGCGCAGCGTACGAAGCTCGCTCACGGGTCTCTCCTCGGTCTGGGCCTGCCACGTTGCAGAACCGGCGCCAGGGTACCGGGCGCCGAGTGGCCGGGCCACGGAAGCCGCGGTCCACTGGTTCTGGTGTGGACGCCTGCGCGTACACCAGAACAGGGTACCTCGCACCCTGCCGGTATCGGCAGGCAGGAATCAGGAACGCAACGTATTCCGTATGCAATTTTCGAAACGACGACGAAATCAGTAGCCGGACAGCTTGCAACCCGCAGATCGATCAGGCACAGTGGCGTCGTGGCCAACCGCGACCGGAACGCCAGCGTTCCCCTTGATGCCGCCTCCAAGGCGATCATCGAGCAGCTCCAGGAGGACGGGCGCCGCCCGTACGCCGCCATCGGCAAGGCCGTCGGCCTGTCCGAGGCAGCGGTACGGCAGCGGGTCCAGAAGCTGCTCGACCAAGGCGTGATGCAGATCGTCGCCGTCACCGACCCCCTCACCGTCGGGTTCACCCGCCAGGCGATGGTCGGGATTCGCGTCGAAGGTGACGTCGAGCTCGTCGCCGACGCGCTGGCCGCCCTCGACGAGGTCGACTACGTCGTCTGCACCGCAGGCTCGTTCGATCTGCTGGCCGAGCTGGTCTGCGAGGACGACGAGCACCTGCTCGAAATGATCAACAAGCGCATCCGCGCCCTTCCCGGCGTGCGGAGCACCGAGAGCTTCGTTTACCTGAAACTCCGGAAACAGACCTACACCTGGGGCACCAGATGACAGCCGACCCGGCGCAGAAGGACCTTTCCAAGACCGCCTACGACCACCTGTGGATGCACTTCACCCGCATGTCGTCGTACGAGAACTCCCCCGTACCGACCATCGTCAAGGGCGAGGGCACGTACATCTGGGACTCCAACGGCAAGAAGTACCTCGACGGCCTCGCCGGCCTGTTCGTGGTCAACGCCGGCCACGGCCGGCGCGAGCTTGCCGAGGTGGCCGCCAAGCAGGCCGCCGAGCTGGCCTTCTTCCCGGTGTGGAGCTACGCCCACCCGAAGGCCATCGAGCTGGCCGAGCGCCTCGCCAACTACGCCCCGGGCGACCTGAACAAGGTCTTCTTCTCCACCGGTGGCGGCGAGGCCGTCGAGACCGCCTGGAAGCTGGCCAAGCAGTTCTTCAAGCTGACCGGCAAGCCGACCAAGCACAAGGTCATCTCGCGGGCCGTCGCCTACCACGGCACCCCGCAGGGCGCCCTCTCCATCACCGGCCTGCCGGGCCTGAAGGCCCCGTTCGAGCCGCTGGTGCCGGGCACCTTCCGCGCCCCGAACACCAACATCTACCGCGCCCCGGCGTTCCTCGAGAGCGCCGACGGCACGGTCGACCCCGAGGCGTACGGCCGCTGGTGCGCCGACGAGATCGAGGTCGCGATCCTCAACGAGGGCGCCGACACCGTCGCCGCCGTCTTCCTGGAGCCGGTGCAGAACGCCGGTGGCTGCTTCCCGCCGCCGCCCGGGTACTTCCAGCGCGTGCGCGAGATCTGCGACCGCCACGACGTGCTGCTCGTCTCGGACGAGGTCATCTGTGCCTTCGGCCGCCTGGGCACCATGTTCGGCGCCGACAAGTTCGGCTACCAGCCCGACATGATCACCTGCGCCAAGGGCATGACCTCGGGTTACTCCCCGATCGGCGCCACGATCATCTCGGACCGCCTGGCGGAGCCGTTCTACAAGGGTGACAACACCTTCCTGCACGGCTACACCTTCGGTGGCCACCCGGTCTCCTCGGCGGTGGCACTGGCCAACCTCGACATCTTCGAGCGCGAGGGCCTGAACCAGAAGGTCCTGGACAACGAGTCCGCCTTCCTCGGCACCCTGAACAAGCTGCGCGACCTGCCGATCGTCGGCGACGTGCGTGGCAACGGGTACTTCTACGGCATCGAGCTCGTGAAGGACAAGGTCACCAAGGAGTCGTTCAACGACGACGAGGTCGAGCGCGTGCTCTACGGCTTCCTGTCGAAGGCGCTCTTCGACAACGGCCTGTACTGCCGCGCCGACGACCGTGGCGACCCGGTCATCCAGCTGGCTCCGCCGCTGATCTCCGACCAGTCGACCTTCGACGAGATCGAGCAGATCCTGCGGGTCAGCCTGACCGACGCCTGGGCCAAGATCTGATCAGCTGATCTTTCTGTCCCACTCTCCGCCGAAGGGCGGTCCCACAAGGGACCGCCCTTCGGTGTTTTTCCGGACCCAACACGCCGGATTCGCGGCATTTTGCCCACTGATGGGTCAGTGTGCCGCAACCACAGGGCGACTCCGTCGTTCTAATCTGACGACTGTCATATCCCTCCAGCCACCAGGATGGAACCTCATGTCAGCGGCCCCGCCCGACAACGACGTGCTGTGGGCCCGGGGGATCGTCAAGTCCCACCACGGCACCCCCGCCCTGCGCGGCGTCTCGATCGGCATCCGGGTCGGCGAGGTGCTCGCCATCACCGGCCCGCGCGGCTCCGGCAAGAGCACCCTGCTCGGCTGCCTCTCCGCCCTGCTACCGGTGGACGAGGGCGAGGTCTGGTTCAACAGCGCGCCCGTCCACACCCTCGGCCGGGCCGGGCGGGAACGGCTGCGCCGCGACCGCTTCGGCTTCGTCGGCTCCGAACCGCACCTGGTACCGGAGCTGACGGCCCGGGAGAACGTCGCCCTCCCCCTGCTGCTGGCCGGCGCCGGGCACAAGGCCGCCTACGCCGCCGCCGCCGAGTGGCTGGAGCGCCTGGACGTCGCCGACTGCGCCCCCCGCAGACCCGCCGAACTGATCCAGAGTCAGCGCCAGCGGATCGCCGTCGCCCGCGCGCTCGCCCCGCTGCCACCCGTGGTCTTCGCCGACGACCCGACCGCCCCACTGCACCGGGAGGCCCAGGAGCAGGTGCTGCGGATACTCGCCAGCGCCGCCCGCTCGCACCAGCTCACCCTGGTGCTCGCCACCCACGACCCGGAACTTGCGCGCTACGCCGACCGCACGGTGGCCATGGTCGACGGCCGTCTGGCCGCACCGGTCGCCCCCGTGGTGCGCGGCGCCTCCGCCGTGTCGGCCGGGCGCTGAGAGGGAGACCAGTGCTCTATCTCCGCCTGGCCCGGGGCTACCGGGTCGCCGACCTCGGCCGCTGGCTGCTCACCGCGACCGCCGCCGCCCTGGTCGCCGGCTTCCTGCTGCGCGCCCTCGGGCGCGCGCTCAGCCAGCCCGCCGGCGGCTCGCTGGTCCGGCTGCTCTGGTGCCTGCCGCCGCTCGCGGCGGTCGCCTGGTTCGCCGCCGTCGCGGCCCGGGCCGTCCCGGCCGGACGCCCCGAGCGGATCACCGGACTCACCGCCGCCGGAGCCGGCCCCACCAGGATCCGGGCCCTGATCGCCGGTGAGATCGCGCTCGCCTGCACCCTCGGCAGCCTGCTGACACTGCTGCTCTTCCTGGTGCTGCGCAACAACATCGCCGACGCCTCGCTCGCCCCGGAACTCGGCATGGGCGTCCCGCTGCCGCCCGCCGCCCCCGTGACCCTGCTGGCCCTGGTACCGCTGGTGGCCGGCCTCTCGGCCGCCGCCGCCGTCCCGGTCAGCGAGGCCCTGCCCGGCGGCGACTCCCCCGCAGCCGGCGCCTCGTTCGGCGCCCTACGGCTCGCCGTCCCCGCCGGCCTGGTGCTGGTCGGGCTGGCCCTGGAGCTGTACGGGCTGCGCCCGGGCGCGGCCGAGGACGGCCGCCCGATCCGGCTCCCCGCCGGACTCGGCTCGACCAGCCCCGCCGCCCTGATCGGCTGGGCGCTCGCCGCGCTCGGCCTGGCGCTGCTCACCGCGCCGCTGCTGTCCTGGACCGGACAGCTGCTCGCCCTCGGCCGGCCCGCCCCGCTGCGACTGCTCGCCGGGCGAGGCCTGACGGCCGAGGCCGGGCGCCTCGGCACACCCCTGGCGGTGTTCACGCTCACCCTCGCGGTGCTGCTCACCGCCATCCGCTACTGGGTCGACAAGCCGGGCACCGCCGAGACGCTGCCGGCCGTCGAGGGCGCGCTGATCGTCGGCTGCGTGGTGGGCGCGGTGATCACCAGGATCACCGAGGTCCGCAACGCCCACCGGGGCGTGACCGCCGCACTGATCCAGCTCGGGACTGCTCCCCGGCTGCTGTTCGGCGCGGCCCTACTGCGTACGGCTGCCGCCGGCACCACCCTGCTGCTGACCGGCGGGCTCACGGCCGCACTGGCAGCGGGGGCGCTGAACTAACCCGCGCCAGGGGCGCGGGGAACTGCGCGCGCAACCACGCAGCCTACCTAGCGCCCTGGTCGCACAGTCCCCCGCGCCCCGCGGGGAGCCTCAGCCGGCAGCTGCAAGCTGGCCGCAGGCGCCGTCGATCTCCTGCCCACGGGTGTCACGGACGGTGGTCGGCACGCCGTGGGCCTGGAGGCGGCGGACGAACTCGCGCTCGTCCTCGGGGCGGGAGGCCGTCCACTTCGAGCCCGGGGTCGGGTTCAGCGGGATCAGGTTGACGTGCACCCGGTGGTTCTTGATCAGGCGGCCGAGCAGGTCGGCGCGCCACGCCTGGTCGTTGATGTCCTTGATCAGCGCGTACTCGATGGAGATCCGGCGGCCGGACTTCTCCGCGTAGTTCCACGCCGCGTCAAGGACCTCGGAGACCTTCCAGCGGGTGTTCACCGGGACGAGCTCGTCACGCAGCTCGTCGTCGGGGGCGTGCAGCGAGAGCGCGAGCCGTACGCTCAGCTCCTCGTCCGCCAGGCGGTTCATCGCGGGGACGAGGCCGACCGTCGAGACGGTGATGCCGCGCTGCGACATCCCGAAGCCGTCCGGTGCCGGGTCGGTGAGGCGGCGGATCGCGGCCAGCACCCGGTTGAAGTTGGCCAGCGGCTCGCCCATGCCCATGAAGACGACGTTGGACAGCCGCGCCTCGCCGCCCGGGATCTCGCCGGACTTCAGCGCGCGCATACCGGCGCCGATCTGCTCGACGATCTCGGCGGTGGAGAGGTTGCGGGTCAGACCCGCCTGCCCGGTCGCGCAGAACGGGCAGTTCATGCCGCAGCCGGCCTGCGAGCTGATGCACATGGTGACCCGGTCGGGGTACCGCATCAGGACGGACTCGACCAGCACGCCGTCGAAGAGCTTCCACAGCGTCTTGCGGGTCGTGTCGTCGTCGCAGGAGACGTGTCGGACGACCGACATCAGCTCGGGCAGCAGCGCCTCGGTCAGCTTGTCGCGGCTGGCGGCCGGGATGTCCGTCCACTCGGTCGGGTCGTTCGACATCCGGCCGAAGTAGTGGTTCGACAGCTGCTTGGCGCGGAACGGCTGCTCGCCCAGCTCGGCGACGGCCTCCTTGCGCTGGGCAGGGCTGAGGTCGGCAAGGTGTCGCGGGGGCTTGGCGCCACGCGGCGCGACAAAGGTCAGTTCTCCGGGTACAGGCATGGTTGTTCCAGTGTCGCAGATGGCGAAAGCCCCGGACGCAAGCGTCCGGGGCTTCCCTGTGCAGGGGCGCTGTCAGGTACCGACGAAGGCCGCCAGCAGCAGCCAGACCACCGGGGCGGTCGGCAGCAGCGAGTCCAGCCGGTCCATGATGCCGCCGTGACCGGGCAGCAGCGTGCCCATGTCCTTGATGCCGAGGTCGCGCTTGATCATCGACTCGGCGAGGTCCCCGAGGGTCGCCGTGACGGCCGCGCAGCCGCCCAGGATCAGGCCCTGCCACCAGGTGCCGTCGTCGATGACGTACTGCATCAGCAGCGCGCCCGCCAGCATCGAGAGACCGATGCCGCCGGCCAGGCCCTCGCGGGTCTTGCCGGGGCTGATCGTCGGCGCCAGCTTGTTCTTGCCGAACTTGTACCCGACCGCGTACGCCCCGGTGTCACTGCAGATGGTGACGATCAGGAAGAGCACGATCCGCTGCGGGCCGTCGTCGGCCGCCAGCATCAGGGCCACGAAGGTGGCCAGGAAGGGCACGTAGAACGCGGTGAAGATCCCTGCCGTTATGTCGCGCAGGTAGTTCTCCGGCGGCTCGCTCATCCGCCAGACCATCACCGCCAGCCCGGTCAGGGCCAGCGCGGCGGCGGCCCACTGGGCACCGCCCCAGTAGCCGGACGCCAGCATCGCGACGCTGCCGACCGCCAGCGGGACGAGCGGGACGTTGATCCCCTTGCGCTCCGTCAGCCGACTGGTCAGCTCCCGGACGCCCACCACGACAGCCGCCGCCACGACGAGCAGGAACAGCACCTTCACCACGAACAGCGAGGCGATGATCACGGCACCGAGGCCGACCCCTACCCCTATCGCGGCCTGCAGGTTGCGGCCACCGCGTTGCTTGCGGGGCGGCTGGTCGGGCTGGGCCACGGGTGTCTCCTGCCCTGGGGCGGACGGCGGTGCGGGGTGCTGCCCGCGCTGATCGGGCGTGGTCTCCTGGACAGAGGGCATGAACTGAGTCTGTGCCACCGAGGTACCTCGGTACACCGAAGCCCGCTGCGAGTGACCCGTTTGGTGTCCGCTCTCCGGAGCCGGGAGCCGGGGGTCACCCGCAGCGACGGGTGCCGGGGCGAGGTGGTGAGCTGTGCCCCCGAGGCCAGGGGCGTCAGGGGCGTCGTTCATCAGACCTCGAGCAGCTCGGCTTCCTTGTGCTTCAGCAGCTCGTCCACCATCGCCACGTACTTCGCGGTGGTGTCGTCGAGCTCCTTCTCGGCGCGACGAGCCTCGTCCTCGCCGACCTCCTTGTCCTTCACCAGCTTGTCCAGGCCGTCCTTGGCCTTGCGGCGGACCGACCGGATCGAGATCTTGGAGTCCTCAGCCTTGTTGCGGGCGACCTTGATGTAGTCCCGGCGGCGGTCCTGGGTCAGCTCGGGGAAGGTCACCCGGATGATCGAGCCGTCGTTGGACGGGTTGACGCCGAGGTCGGAGTCACGGATCGCCTGCTCGATGTTGCGCAGCGCGCTCTTGTCGAACGGCGAGACGATCGCCATCCGCGGCTCCGGCACGGAGAACGAGGCGAGCTGGTTGATCGGCGTGATGGCGCCGTAGTAGTCCGCGACGATCTTGGCGAACATGGCGGGGTGCGCCCGCCCGGTGCGGATGGCCGCGAAGTCGTCCTTGGCGACGACGACGGCCTTCTCCATCTTCTCCTCGGCCTCGAGGAGGATCTCTTCGATCGCTTCGCTCACTGTCTGCTCCCTGTCCGGTACATCTGCTGTTGTCCCGTTCCGGTGCCCCGGACGGCTGATTGCTGCCCCGCTGACGGTCGCGAGGCTGATGGCTGGTCAGGCCCGGGCGGAATCCTGGCTGATGAGTGTGCCGATCTTCTCACCCTTCACCGCACGGGCGATATTGCCCTCGGCCAGCAGCTCGAAGACCAGCATCGGCAAGCTGTTGTCCTTGCACAGCGTGATCGCGGTCAGGTCGGCCACCTTGAGGTCGCGCGAGATCACCTCGGTGTAGTCGAGCGCGTCGAACTTCACCGCACCGGGGGTGGTCTTCGGGTCGGCGTCGTACACGCCGTCCACGCCGTTCTTGCCCATCAGCAGCACCTCGGCATGGATCTCGAGGGCACGCTGGACGGCGGTGGTGTCGGTGGAGAAGTACGGCATGCCCATACCCGCACCGAAGATGACCACGCGGCCCTTCTCCAGGTGGCGCACGGCACGCAGCGGCAGGTACGGCTCGGCGACCTGGCCCATGGTGATGGCGGTCTGGACCCGGGTCTCGATGCCTTCCTTGATCAGGAAGTCCTGCAGCGCCAGGCAGTTCATCACAGTGCCGAGCATGCCCATGTAGTCGGAGCGGGCCCGGTCCATGCCGCGGACCTGGAGCTCGGCACCACGGAAGAAGTTTCCGCCGCCGATCACCACGGCGACCTCGGTACCCTCGCGCACAACGGTGGCGATCTCTCGGGCGATCTTGTGCACGACGTCCGGGTCGACACCGAGCCCGCCGCCACCGGCGAACGCCTCACCGGACAGCTTGAGCAGAACGCGGCGGCGCGTCACGTCCTGCGCGGTCTCCTGCGTCTCCTGCATGGACTTCTCCTTCTCCACCTACTGGTTCACAGGCCAGGCTGCCGGCCGGGGGTGCCGGGCCTCGGACCTGCGCGTACACGCGAGGAGGCCACTGCCGCGGGAACCGGTAACGGTGTCCTGCACGGCAATGGCCTCCTCGTCGTTCATGGTGCCGACGTGGCCCGCCCTTTGACAGAGTGGCGCTGGATGAGCCCGATCGGCGCGTTCCGGGCCACCCTGCTGGGGAGCCTGGCGATTCCTACCTTAGGCGGGAAGCGCGGTGGAACGTGGGTCAGGCACCGACGCGGAAGCGGGCGAAACGCTTGAGGGCGACGCCGTTCTCCTCGAGGACCTTGGCGACCGACTTCTTGTTGTCCTTCGCGAAGGCCTGCTCCAGAACGGAGTTCTCCTTGACGAAGCCGGTGATGCGACCCTCGACGATGCGCTCCAGCGCGGCCTCGGGCTTGCCCTCCTCGCGGGCGGTGGCCTCGGCAACGCGACGCTCGTTCGCGATGTCCTCGGCGGGGATGTCCTCGCGGGACAGGTACTTCGGCGCGAACGCGGCGATGTGCTGCGCGACGTCCTTCGCGACCTCGGCGTTCTCCTTGTCGAGCTCGACGAGGACGCCGATGGCCGGCGGGAGGTCCGGGTCGGTCTTGTGCAGGTAGACCGCGACGAAGCCGTCGCCGTCGAACTGCGCGAAGCGACGGAGGACGATCTTCTCGCCCAGGTTCGCGTTGGCCTCGTCCACGAACTGCTGGACGGTCTTGCCGGCCTCGATCTCGGAAGCCAGCGCGGCATCCAGGTCGGCCGGGGAGGTGGCGGCGACGTGCGCGGCGATCGCGTTGGCGACCTCGACGAACTTGCCACCCTTGGCGACGAAGTCGGTCTCGCAGTTCAGCTCGACCAGCACGCCGGACTTGCCGTCCTCGGCGATGAGGGAGGAGACGGCGCCGTTGGAGGCGTCACGGCCCTCGCGCTTGGCAACGCCCTTCTGGCCCTTGATGCGCAGGATCTCGACAGCCTTGTCGACGTCGCCCGCGGCCTCGTCCAGCGCCTTCTTGCAGTCCATCATGCCGGCGCCGGTGAGCTCACGGAGCTTCTTGACGTCCGCGGCGGAGATGTTCGCCATGGTGTGAATCTCTTCTCGCGTCTCGCGTGTCTGCGTGGGGTTGTGCCAGGGCTGGTGGTTCAGCCCTGGCACGGGAGAGAGGGGCACCTACCGGTGTCGTACCGGCGAGTGCCCCTCACCCTTGGTACGTCAGGCCTGGTCGGCCTCGGCGGCCGGCGCCTCGTCGGCGACAACCTCGGCGGCGGGGGCCTCGTCGGCCACGGGGGCCTCGGCGACAACCTCAACGGCCTCGGCGGCGGGGGCCTCGGCGGCCGGCTGGCCCTCGAGGATGTCCTTCTCCCAGTCGGCCAGCGGCTGGTCGGCGCCCGGCTCAGCCTTGACGTCGCCCTTCGCAACACCGGCGCGGGACTTGAGGCCCTCGGCGACGGCGTCGGCGATCACGCGGGTCAGCAGGGTGACGGAGCGGATCGCGTCGTCGTTGCCCGGGATCTTGTAGTCGACCTCGTCGGGGTCACAGTTGGTGTCGAGGATCGCGACGACCGGGATGTTCAGCTTCCGGGCCTCGCCGACCGCGATGTGCTCCTTCTTGGTGTCGACGATCCAGACAGCGCTGGGGACGCGCTGCATGTCACGGATACCGCCAAGGGTCTTCTCGAGCTTGGTGTGCTCGCGCTCCAGAACGAGGAGCTCCTTCTTGGTGAGGCCCGAACCGGCCACATCCGTGAAGTCGATCTCGCCGAGCTCCTTCATCCGCTGAAGGCGCTTGTAGACGGTCTGGAAGTTGGTCAGCATGCCGCCGAGCCAGCGCTGGTTCACGTAGGGCATGCCCACACGGGTGGCCTGCTCGGCGATGGCCTCCTGGGCCTGCTTCTTGGTACCGACGAAGAGGACGCTGCCGCCGTGGGCGACCGTCTCCTTGACGAACTCGAAGGCGCGGTCGATGTAGTTCAGCGACTGCAGGAGGTCGATGATGTAGATGCCGTTGCGCTCCGTGAAGATGAAGCGCTTCATCTTCGGGTTCCAACGACGGGTCTGGTGACCGAAGTGGACGCCGCTCTCAAGCAGCTCCCGCATCGTGACGACGGCCATAGCCGTGCTCCTCGTGTTACGCCTGGCCACACGCCGGGTAGAGCGGCTGCCAGGTCTGGCTCGGTTGATCCGTGTAGGTCAGGATGACCGCCACGCCTGACGCCCCGGTCGTGCCGAGCTGCCTCTGCCCGAGCGGCCGAAACCGTGACGGGCTCGGCGGACCGAGCGGCACTCGCACCGGCTGGGGTGGTTCAGGCTCGTTACGAACCTGGCCTTCCCACCGGTGGCGGGGCGTGCGAAGTCGACCCGGCGGACCGGGTCGCGTGTGAAGTGTACGGGAAGCCCCGAGGAGCGAGCGACTCCAGCTTCTCGCGGGGTGGTTCGTGGGCCGCGCCGAGTGCCCGGGCGGGCCCGGATTCACCCGTGTGGGGTACCTGGGTTTTCCACAGGCGGGAGTTGTCCACAGGAATCCGGCCGCGGCTGGGCGGGGCGTGGGCGCGCGAGGACCCTCCTGACCATGACAGCTCTTCTCGGACGTCCCATGACAGCTCTGCTGGACTTCTCCGCCGGCAGTGGTTCGGCCACCGCGATGCCGCCCATGCCACCGCCGAAGCCCGACCGTCAGCGGCAGGCTCTGCTCCTGGGGCTGCTGACGGCCCTGCTGCTGATCGGACTACCCCGGCCGTTCGCGCGCGCTGCGGCCACGAACGCCGACTCAGGCCCGGGGCCGGGGCCGGGGTCCGTCACGAGCGGCGGGCCCGGGCTCGGGCGGGCGTGGCCGGTGGGTGGACGGTCCGGGCTGCTGCGACGGTTCGAGGCGCCGCCGGCCCGCTGGGCGGCGGGTCACCGTGGGGTGGACCTCGCGGCGGTGGAGGGGGTGACGGTACGAGCCGCAGCGCCGGGGGTGGTCTCGTTCTCCGGTGTCATCGCCGGCCGCCCGGTGGTGACGGTGACTCACCCCGGCTCCGGCGAACCGCCGCTGCGGACGACCTACCTCCCGGTCGAGGGGAGCGTACCGATCGGAACCTCGGTGGCGGGCGGCGAGCCGATCGGGAAGGTGGCAGTCGGCTCCGAGCACTGCGCCACGGGGTGTCTGCACTGGGGCCTGCTGCGTGGGCACCGCTACCTCGACCCGCTGGCCCTGCTGGGCGCCGGCCAGTCCCGGCTGCTGCCGCTGCACGACACCACCGGCGAGGGCGGGGGCGGCGGCGGTGCGGTCCGTGCCGGCGGTGCGGCTCACGCCGGGTTGGCGGTCCCGAGCCCGTGCAGTGCCATGGCGACAGCGGCCTCGGCGATCGTCCCCGCCTCGCCGTCCGCGACGTGCTCCGCCTGGCGGACGGCTGCTTCCACCACTCCCTGCAGCAGGGCCGCCGCCAGCCGTGGCTGCTCATGGCCCAACTCCAGCAGCGCCCGCACCACCAGGTCGACGAGAGCGACGTGCGCCGCCCGGATCCGGGCCCGGGCCGCCTCGTCGAGTTCGAGTACCGAAACCGCCGCGACCGCCCGGTGCCGAGGGTCACCGGCCAGCGCGAGCTGGCCGCGTACGTACGCCTCCACCTGGGCCTGCGGGCTGTCGCAGGCCGCCATGCCCGCCTCGATCTCGGCCGCCCAGAGCGGGAAATCCACCGCGCACAGCTCTTCCACCACGGCGGCGCGCGATCGGAAGTACTCGTAGACCGAGGAGCGGGCCAGCCCTGTCCTCGCCGCCAGCGCGGGGAAGGTCAGTGCCTCGATGCCGCCTTCGGCGAGCAGGTTGCGGGCAGCACCGAGGAGGGCTGCGCGCTGCAGCTGGCGATGCTCGGCGACCGTGGCCGCTCGGATCTTCG
This sequence comes from Kitasatospora sp. MAP5-34, assembly GCF_029894335.1. Classification (GTDB taxonomy): domain Bacteria; phylum Actinomycetota; class Actinomycetes; order Streptomycetales; family Streptomycetaceae; genus Kitasatospora. The sequence continues at coordinate 28,048 of NZ_JARXZC010000030.1, forward strand.
GCACGTCCCTACTCTACGGAGCCCGCCCTGCGTGCGGGACTGCGCAGCAGAAACGGGCCTGGGCAGCAGAAAATCGTCTGAGCGCGCCAAGGGCGGTCGGGGCGCCGCCGCCCGACCGCCGCCAGACAACCATCAGGCGTCACCAGGCCGCCGACCGGTCAGCGGATGTCGGAGAGCTTGGCCCTGAGCTGGAGCACCGATTTGGTGTGGATCTGGCTGACCCTGCTCTCGGTGACGCCCAGCACCTGTCCGATCTCCGCGAGCGTAAGCCCTTCGTAGTAGTAGAGAGTCACCACGGTCTTCTCCCGCTCGGGCAGGGTGTTCACCGCAGTGGCGAGCAGTCGGCGAAGCTCCCGGTCCTCGGCGATCTCGACCGGGTTGTCGGCTCCGATGTCCTCCAGCGTGTCCATCAGGCTCAGCCGGTCACCGCCTTCCCCCGCCGGGTGCATCAACTCGTCGAGCGCCACCACGTTGGCGAGCGAGAGCTGACTGAAGATGGCATGCAGATCCTCGATCGCGATGCCCATCTCCGCCGCCACCTCGGGCTCGTGCGGGGTACGGCGCAGCCGGGCCTCCAGGGTGGCGTACGTGCGCTCGACGGCCTTGGCCTTCTGCCGGACGGAACGTGGGATCCAGTCCAGGGCGCGAAGCTCGTCGATGATCGCGCCACGGATCCGGCTGATGGCGTAGGTCTCGAACTTGATCGCACGATCGATGTCGAACTTCTCGATGGCGTCGATCAGCCCGAAGATCCCGGAGGAGACGAAGTCAGCCTGTTCCACGTTGGCCGGCAGCCCCACCCCCACCCGCCCTGCCACGTATTTCACCAGGGGTGAGTAGTGCAGGATCAGCTGCTCGCGCAAGCGTGCGTCCGCAGTCTCCTTGTACGAGCGCCAGAGCGACTCGAGGGCCGTGCGGTCGGCGGGCATACGGTCGGTTGAAGCGCAGTCGGAGGGCGGGCGGGTGGCGGTCGGGCGGTCGGCGGACGTGCGGAGGTCGCCGGAGGCCGGGGCGGTACCCGCCTCGCGCCGGGCCGCCGGAGGTCGAACACCGAGCGGGGCCTGGGTCTCGTCCTTCCCGCCCTGGCCCGGCCGACCGGCCTGCCGTGACAGGCCCAGCGCCCGTGGCGTCTTCGGCTGGAGATCGGCGGCGGGGCGAGCCTCGGCCCCTGACCCTCCCGAGGACCGGACGCCACCGGTCACCCTGTGTCCGGGAATGTGTGTGGGCATACGTTGGTCTGCGCCGTTCTGCCGAGTCACGTGCTGATAGGAAGCCTATGCGAGCGTAGCGTGACCAGGTCACTGCATTGCGCTACCGCCACTCGGTCGTCCCCCGATCCGGTGGAGCGGGGCGCGCGTCGCGTCGTGCGCGCCGTCCCTGGCGGACTCAGGCCCCCCGAACCAGCCGCCAGTGCGCTCCGAAACGCTCGACGAAACCGAGGGACCCCAATTCGTATAGCCGCTGCAGGACTTCGTCCGGTGGCAGGCCGGACCGCTGGGCCAGTTGCTCGACCGGCGCGCCCTCGGCAGTCGCCGGTACGGCTTCGAGCACCCGGGCCACTGCGGGCTCCAGCAAGTCCCGGGGCAGTACCGGTCCGGAGTGTCGCGGCGCGAGGTCGTCCCCGATGGCACCGATCAGCTCGCCGACCTCGGCGGCGTCGGTCACCAGGGTCGCCGCTCCACTGCGGATCAGGGCGTGCACGCCTGCGGACAGCTCCGAGGTCACCGGTCCCGCCACCCCCATGGTCTGCCGGTTGAGATCCCGGGCCCGCCGCGCGGTGCTCAACGCCCCGCTGCGCAGCGCGGCCTCCACCACGACGGTGCCCCGGGTGAGCGCGGCGATGACGCGGTTACGGAGGACGAAGCGGAAACGGTTCGGGTGCTCGCCCGGCGGCAGTTCACTGATCAGCAGGCCCTGCTCCGCGATCCGGGAGATCAGCTCCGAGTTGCCGGGCGGGTAGGCCATGTCCACCCCGCAGGCGAGTACCCCGAGTGTCATGCCACCCACCGCGAGCGCTCCCCGGTGCGCTGCCGCGTCGATTCCGTACGCCGCACCCGAGACGACCACCCAGCCCCGCTCCGCCAACTGCGCGGCGAGCTCGCCTGCGACGTGCGCGCCGTAAGCGGTGCAGGCGCGGGCGCCCACCACCGCGACCGAGCGCAGCGCGAGCAGGCGAAGCGACCCGGTGCCCCTGACCCACAACCCGACGGGCCTGCCGTCACCGAGATCATCCAGCTGGGAAGGCCACTCGGTGTCGCCCGGAATGATGAACCGTCCACCGAGGACTCGTACCCGTTCCAGGTCCGTGTCAGGGTCGAGCAGCGGAAACCTGGCCCGGTAGCCGGCGAGCCGGGTGGAGTCCAGGTCGAGGCAGCCGGGCACCGTGCGGTCTCGGACGGACTCGATCAGGGTCGTCGCGTTGACCCGGGTGAGCCAACGGCCGATCACGGCGTCTCCGGGTTCGATCAGCCGGGAGAGCGCGGCCCTGGCCCGTCGTTCGGTCTCGTGGGCCGGGTCGGGCGGCCGGTCCGCCGGTACGGAGGCATCCGGTCCGGGCCGGGCGAATGAGGTCCGAGTGTGGTTCACCTGTGCCTCCTTGGCCTTGGGTGACGGTGAGTCAGGCGGGTGGGTCAGGGGCGGTCACGGCTCCACTCCGGGACCGTTGCCCGGGCTCCGGTAGGGACGGGCCATCGGATCGACTGCTAGTAACCCGCGCTGCACGCCGGTGCGCAGTACCAGCGCTGTGCGTACGTCCAGGCGCCCGGGCTGGTCACGGCCGGCCAGATCGGCCACCGTCCAGGCGACTCTGAGCACCCGGTCCAGCCCTCGGGCCGTCAGGAGCCCGCGTTCGAGTTCACGCTCGGCGTCGGCCAGTGCGCCCGGTCCGAGGCGCCAGCGGGTCCGCAGGGAGTGACCCGGCACCTCCGCGTTGGTCCGCCAGGGAGTCTCCGCGAACCGGGCCGCAGCCCGTTCGCGCGCCGCCAGAACACGGCCCGCCACCACGGTGGTGGTCTCGGCCGAGGAGTCCGGCCCCATCAGCTCGGCCCTGGTGACAGGTGCCACCTGGACCTGGAGGTCGACCCGGTCCAGCAGCGGCCCGGACAGCCGACCCTGGTACCGGTTCACCATGCTGGGAGTACATTCGCAGCCCTCACCCCTCCTGGAGTGGCGGCCGCAGGGGCACGGATTAGCGGCCAGACAGAGTTGGAAGCGGGCGGGCAGCCGTAGCGTCCCGGCCGAACGGGCGATCGTCACCTCTCCCGATTCGAGCGGCTGGCGGAGCGCGTCGAGGACCCGGACCGAGAACTCCGGGGCCTCGTCGAGAAACAACACGCCTCGGTGGGCCAAGGAGACCGCCCCCGGTCTGGGCAGCCCGCTGCCACCGCCGACGATCGCGGGCATGGTGGCAGAGTGGTGCGGGGCGTAGTACGGCGGGCTGTCGATCAGCGGTCGGTCCACCGGCAGCAGCCCGGCGACCGAGTGGACGGCGGTCACCTCCAGCGCCTCGGTCTGGGTCAGCGGCGGAAGCAGGGCGGGCAGGCGCTCGGCCAGCATGGTCTTTCCGGCCCCTGGCGGTCCCTTCAGGTAGAGGTGGTGCCCGCCGGCTGCGGCGATCTCCAGGGCGCGGCGGGCCTCGTACTGGCCCGAGACGTCGGAGAGGTCCAGTTGGGCTGCCTTCTCCGCCGCGAGGGCACGGATACCCACCCCTGGCAGCAGGAGCCCCGCCATCGCGGGGTCGCGCCGCCCGACGATCGGATCGGGTGCCTCTTCCGGTACCGGCGCGCCGGTCAGCACGGCGATCAACTGTCGCAGGCTCCGGACTCCGAGCACGGAGACCCCCGGGACGAGGGCAGCCTCGGCAGCTGTCTGCTCGGCCACGACGATCTGGTGGTAGCCCGCGTCCGCAGCGGCGAGGACCGACGGCAGGACCCCGCGCACCGGGCGGACTCCGCCGTCCAGTCCCAGTTCGCCGATGATCAGCAGGTCGGCGATGGCGGCCGGATCGAGCCGCTCGGCTGCGGCCAGCACCGCACAGGCGACCGCCAGGTCGAAGCCACTGCCGCTCTTGGGGACCGACGCCGGGCTCAGACCGACCGTCAGCTTCCGCTGAGGCCAGCTCTCGCCGCTGTTGACCACTGCGGCTCGAACGCGATCACGCGCCTCGGAGAGGGACTTGTCAGGGAGGCCGACCAGGGCGAAGGCAGCCACCCCGGGTTCCAGGTCCGCCTGAACCTCGACCACGACACCGTCCACCCCGATGAGGGCCACCGAGCACGTTCGGGCGAAGGCCATGTCAGATCACCCCCCGCAGGTGCTCGACCTCGGCGGGGCCCCTCAGACGGTTGACCACCCCGATCAGGTCGATCCGAACACCACCGGGCGGCGGGAGCACCGTCCAGTCCGGCGGCACACCCCGACTCGGCTCGGCGAGGACAGCGCGCTCGCCATCGCCATTGCCGTCGGCACCGTTCTCGGGCCTTCCACCGGCCATCGCCAGCTGGGCGAGGCGGGTGAAGTGTGCGGGCCAGCGTTCACCGAGCCAGCGCTCTGCCAGCCGGCGCAGCCGCTCCGCCTTGGCACGGTCGATACCTTCGCTGGGCTGCTGGAACCCACGCTCCGACCGGGTTTTCACCTCGCAGACGGCAAGCGTGTCGCCGTCCAGCGCGACAATGTCGAGTTCGCCCTCTGCGCAGCGCCAGTTGCGCTCCAGGATCCTCAGCCCGCCCTGGGCGAGCCAGCGCGCGGCGACCTCTTCGCCGTAACGCCCCAGGCCGTTGTTGGAACTCTGCACGGTCATCACCTCCGTGCCAGGAGGCTGCCGCACCGGCCCGAACCGGACCAGATAGTTCTATTTCCTGTGGATAACCAGGGGTTGTGGATAACTTCCATCACCCAAAAGGGTGGGAATCGGGCAGTGCTCTGGACATTTCCCCGGGAGTCGGATCACTGTCAGCTACCGAACGAGGCGTCGTCGGACGGCAGCTCCAAATCGCTCTTCGCCAGTTCCTCGATATTTACGTCCTTGAAGGTCAATACCCGCACCTTACGGACAAACCGGGCGGGCCGGTACATGTCCCAGACCCAGGCATCCGCCATCGACACCTCGAAAAACACTTCCCCCTGCACCGAGTGCACCTGCAACTCGTAGTCATTGGTGAGATAGAAGCGTCGTTCGGTCTCGATCACGTATTTGAACAGGCCGACGACGTCCCGATACTCCCGGTAGAGCTTCAGCTCCATCTCGGTCTCGTACTTCTCGAGGTCTTCGGCACTCATTCAGGCGTCCCCTCAACTCGTCACGTCCACCCCATTGTGGACCACCCCGCCCGTCCGGAGAGCCTTACCGGTTGGACTGGCGGCCCGTCCACCAGCAGCCGACACAGGAAATCAGCCAGACCGATCGGGTACACCGTCTCCTCGGTGGCCCGCAATTGCACCACAGTCCACCACCGCGCGCTCAGCAGCAGCGCATGCTCCTCCGCTCCACCCGAGCCGCCGCCCCCGGGAAGACCGACCTCGGGAAGGTGGATCTCGGGAAGGTGGATCTCGGGGAGATCGGTTCCCGAGACCTCGGGCCGAGAGCACCCGGTCCCCGAGAACGTGGTCCCCGAACACTCGGCCGGCAAGCACCCGGTCTGTGAAAGATCGATCCCGGTCTCGCGGACGCGGGCCAGGTGGAACCACTGTTCCTGCTCGTACCGCTGCCCCTGGAAGGAGAAGGTCACCGTGTCGTACGCCACCAAGGGACCCAGCTCGATGTCCAGCAGCCCCGTCTCCTCGGCGAGTTCGCGCACTGCGGCCTCACGCAAGCCCTCGCCGGGTTCCAAGCCGCCCCCGGGAGTGATCCACCAGGTCACCCCTGGCACCGCCGGATCCTCGCCGCGCAGGAGAAGGATCCGATCCGATCTGTCGAGGAGCAGGACGCGCACCGCTCGTCGCCGCTGGACCGCCATCCCCGTCACCTCCGCGTCCCGGACCTGCTCAGTGCCCCACGCACGTCGGCGTGCAGTGCCCCACTCGGGGCTCGGCCCGCTCACGCGCCCGCTGCCCGGAGCACTGCCGGGCCCGCCGCCGGGCTCAGGTGCGCTGCCGCCTTCGCAGCCACCGGCTCGCCGAAAGCACTCCACCGACCGCCGAGGCCAGCACTATCAGCGCCGATCCGCCGACCATCGCGTACACCGCAGGCCGCAGGAGACCGGGCTCAGCCACGACCGGTCCGCCCAGACTGTCGAAGGCTGCCGCACGCCGATTCATACCCACCCGGGCGAACGGCCAGACCGTGCCCTCCACCCTGGCGATCACGTCCGTGGCAGCGACCGTGCCGCTCGCGATGCCGAGGTGGGACCGGGAGTCCAACGAGTTCCCACGGTCGTCGCCCAACAGGAAGAGCCGTCCGGGCGGCACCTTGGTGCTGAAGTTGATGGGCAGGGAAGCCAGCTGCTTCTGCAGGTACGGCTCGTCGATCGGCTTCCCGTTCACTGTCAGGCGCTGCTGCACGTCACAGCAGGCCACCGTGTCCCCGCCGACCGCGACGACCCGTTTGACCAGGGAGTCGGGGCCCCAGAGCGGCTCATGGAAGACCACGATGTCTCCCCGGCCGACCGAGCCGCCGCTCACCTTGCTCGCCAGCACGGTGTCACCGGGGTTCAGCGTCGGGGTCATCGAGGCGGTCGGGATCCGGTACGGCCGGTAGTTCAACGCGATCACGCCGAAGCCCCCGACCAGCATCACGAAACCGAGCCCGATGACCAGGCCCTGCAGCAGGGCCGCCACACTGCGGCGAGCTCTCACCGCAGTCGGCGTTGGGGCCGACCGCTCCACCACGCTGCTCATCGCCACCGTCCGTTCCTGGTCCGCCCGCGCTTCGCGCGAGTGCGCCGCGCCGAGGCCGGAAAGGCCGACGGGCCGTGGCACGTGCGAGCAGATTACTCGCCAGTACCACGGCCCGCGCAAGAGCCGACGGCAGAGTCGGCACGGGTCAGCGGCGATACCTCCGGAGCCACCAGACCGCAGGCACCGCGAGCGCCGCCCCGGCAGCCGGCGGTCCGAGGGGCAGTGCGGCCGAGGCCAGGCCCTTCTGGTCGAAGGTGCCGGGCACGGGCAGCGTCGCCCAGTCGCCGATCGGCCAGGCCACCACGAAGGCCCGACCGATCACGTTGCCCACCGGCACCGAGCCACCACCGGGCTGGTCCTGGTGGAACCGGGAGTCCAGCGAGTCACCTCGGTGGTCGCCCATCACCCAGATCGCGCCCTTCGGCACCTTGACCGGACCGAACGGCTTGTCACCGCAGGGGGTGTTGCCCGGGAAGATGTAGGGCTCGTTGAGCGCGACACCATTGACCTTGACCGGCCCGGTGCCCTCACACTCGACGGTGTCCCCGCCGACTCCGATAACCCGCTTGATCAGGTCCTTCTCGTTGACCGACGGCATCAGCCCGATAAAGCTGAGGACGTCCTGCAGCCCCCGGACGAACGCGTTGTTGTTCTGCGGCGCGGGCTCGTCGTTCAGCCAGCCTCCCGGGTCGTGGAAGACCACCACGTCTCCGCGCTCGGGCTCGGCACCGAACCACGGCGTGAGCTTGTCCACCAGCACCCGGTCACCGATCTGCAGAGTGTTCTGCATCGATCCGGACGGAATGGAGAACGCCTGAACGAAGAAAGTCTTGATCACCAGAGCCAGGATCAGTGCGATGCCGACCAGGATCGGCAGCTCCTTCCAGAAGGAGCGCTGTTTCTGCTCCTTCTTGGGCTGCACGGTCTCCGCGTCGCCCGATGGCTCATCCGAGGCCCCGCCCACTGAACCGCCCAGTCGACCGGAACCACCGTCGGAGTCGTCGGCCGCGATCGCGGCCACTCCGTCCTCGGTGGCGTCCGAAGGCTGCGCGGACTCGGTGGACCGGATCGTGCCGCCGCCGACGCCCTCGGGCTCAGGGCCCCCAGAGCGAGCACCGATCACCAGATCCCCCACAACATCTCCTCCCTGCTGTACGGACGCCTGTGCGTCCGCGCTCACCAGTGCCGCACAGCGGGCACCACGCTCTGTGGCCGACCGTCAACCCGCCTCAGGACTGCCCGCCATGGACAGTCCTGACACCAGCGCAGCCTTCGGAGGCAACCGGACGGTACACCGAGCACTCCAGCACTTCTCTATCACTCCCGGCCATCGCGTCCCCGGTCCCACACGGGACGGCGGACGACCGGTCGGCGGGCGGTCCACGCCGCGCCCGTGCCGACCTCGGCCGAACGACGAACGGAATGACGCCCAACACACCCATAACGAGCGGAGGTTCCGCAGGATCCGGGGTGACCGCGACCGATCCCGAACCGACTTGGGAGACAGTCGCACCCGGCGGACGAATCATCGAATCGCCCCCGCGAGCCGCCGAGGCCCGCACCGGAAGCGAGGAGAGTGAGGCGGGAACACCGAGTTGACGCATCCGCTGGATGGGCCAGGCGATCACGAACGCCCTGCCGACCACGTTACCCATCGGGATCGTGCCGTCACCCGGATTTGTCATGTGGTACCGGGAGTCGGCCGAGACGTCCCGGTGATCGCCCATCACCCACAGTCGCCCGGTCGGCACCGTCACCGTGAATGGCAGCCTCGACGGCGCGTTGCCCGGCGCGAGGTAGTTCTCGTCCACGGGCGTGCCGTTCACGGTGAGCCGTCCTCGGTCGTCACAACAGACAACCGTGTCCCCCGGAACGCCGATCACACGCTTGATCAGATCCTGTTCGTCGTCCGAGGGCAACAAGCCCACATACGAGAAGACCGCCTTCGCCGCACGCAGCACCAGCCCGTCCGAGGAGCGACCGTGATCCGACTCCAACCAGCCACCTGGGTCCTTGAAGACCACGACGTCGCCACGGCCCGGCTCGCTCCCGAACCAGGGCGTGAGCTTGTCGACCAGCACCCGGTCGCCGATCTGGATCGTCTGCTGCATCGATCCGGACGGAATGACGAAGACCTGGACCATGAAGGTCTTCAGGACGAGAGCGACCACCAGCGCGACCACCGCGATCATCGGGAGATCGCGCAGGAGCGAGTGCCATCGCCGTCGCTGCGCCCTGCGGGCCGTCCTCCGTCGGTCGGCCCGCCCTCGTGCGACGGCACGGGACTCCGCCGCGTCCGCCTCACCACCGGAACCAGAACCGGCATCGGCGCCAGCACTGGCATCGGCACCGGCCGCTATGGGGAGCGGCTCGGCAGTGCCAGGCCCTGCGGTCACCAGCTCCGCTATGGCGGGCTCGCCGGGCCGGCCGCTACCTCGGCTCCCCATGCCCACCCGTCCCCCCTACGGCGGCAAAGCGTGCGGGACGGTCGAGCGAGCTCCACCTGCCGAGTGGGAAGGCCACCCAGTCCGCGCGGCCGATCACCTTGTCCTCCGGCACGAAGCCGCCGCCCGGCTCTCCGAGGTGATCGCGGGAGTCCCGGGAGTTGCTCCGGTGGTCCCCCATCATCCACAGCTTCCCGGCCGGAACCACGATGTCGAACGGCACCTGCGACGGGACGTCACCCGGGAAGAGGTACTCCGACTCGTCCAGCGGCACACCGTTGACCCGGATCCGCCCGTCCGTCCCACAGCAGGTCACCCGGTCCCCACCGACCCCGATCACACGCTTGACGTACACCGAATTGTCCCCCCAGGCCAGCCCGAGAGCGGAGAGGAAACGCTGCGGGGCCGACGGATCGGGAGCGTACGGCAGGAAGGAACCCGTGCCGTCGAAGACCACCACGTCCCCCCGACGCACGTGTCCGCCGAAGTCGTACGCGAGCTGGTTCACCAGGACGCGGTCCCCAGGGCGAAGGGTGTTCTCCATCGAGGCGGACGGTACGGCGAACGGCCGCACGACAAAAGCGTTGACCAGCAGCAGCGTCAGCAGGCAGACCCCGAGGAGCAGGAGGAGGTCACGCGAGAACCAGCTCGATCGTTCCGACCCGGCCGCGTCCGGCGAGTCGCCCTCCGGATCACCGTCCAGTGCGTCGGCCGGCCGGGCGGCGGGTGCATCGGCATCGGCGGGCAGAGCAGCGGAGAGCGCAGCGGGCGCGTCGGCCGACGTGTCGGCCGGATCCCCGGAGACGACCGCGGACCGCGACGGCGAGTCCGCACCCGAAGGTGCGGGACTGCCGTCGCGGTCCGCGAGTGGCTCGTGCGTGCTCATCGGGGCTGAGCTTATCCCTAAGGTGCTCAGCCCGGTCCGAGCATACTGAACCCCCGGGCAGGCCGGGGATCAGCGGATCAGCGGTCGCGCTTCTCCTTGATCTTCGCGGCCTTGCCACGAAGGTCACGCAGGTAGTACAGCTTGGCGCGACGAACCGCACCGCGGGTCACGACCTCGATCTTCTCGACGACCGGGGTGTGCACCGGGAAGGTGCGCTCCACGCCGACGTTGAAGCTGACCTTGCGGACGGTGAAGGTCTCGCCGACGCCCGAGCCGTGGCGACGGATGACGACGCCCTGGAAGAGCTGGACACGAGAGCGGTTGCCTTCGATGACCCGGACGTGAACCTTCAGGGTGTCACCGGCGCGGAAGGCCGGAATGTCGGTGCGCAGCGATGCCGCGTCGACAGCAGCGAGCTTGTTGCTCATGTTGCTCTCCATCGCAGACGCCACGGGCCGCCTACGGAATTTCGTCACAATGGGGTGCGCTGCGGGCCGAATCGGCTGGCGGTGATCCCCCCGTGGCGGGGGCACCGGGCCACTGACTCCTACAGGAGGAGCCCAACGGCAGACAACAGTCGCCTATTCTTCCACAGGTTCGACCGTAGCCCGAAATCGGCCGATCCTGTCGTCCCACATCAGACCGAGGATGCTGAGCGCCTCACGGTCCTTCTTGTCGAAGGCTCCGTTCTGCCAGCGCCCGACCAGGTCCGGCCGGTTGGCGACCGTGCGGGCGAACGCCTGCTCACGACGCCAACGTGCGATCTTGCCGTGGTGCCCGCTGAGCAGTACCTCCGGCACCTCTCGCCCGCGCCACTCGGCGGGCTTGGTGTAGACCGGGCCCTCCAGCAGATCGGCCATGGCCCCGGGGGCGAAGGAGTCGTCCCGGTGGGACTCCGCGTTTCCGAGCACCCCGGGGAGCAGTCGGGCGATCGCCTCGACCATCACCAGGACCGCGACCTCGCCGCCGGCCAGGACGTAGTCGCCGATCGACGCCTCGACCACGGGCATCCTGGTCGCCGCCTCCTCGATCACCCGGCGGTCGATTCCCTCGTACCGGGCGGGAGCGAACGCCAACCAGGGCTGCCCGGCCAACTCCTGCGCCAGCTCCTGGGTGAACGGACGCCCACTCGGGGTCGGCACCACCAGCGTGGGCACGGAACCCTCCGGGCCCTGAGCGAGCACGGTGTCCAGCGCGGCCCCCCACGGCTCGGGCTTCATCACCATGCCGGGCCCGCCGCCGTACGGGGTGTCGTCGACCGTCCGGTGGATGTCGGTCGTCCAGCTGCGCAGGTCGTGCAGGTGCACGTCGAGCTGCCCCCGGGCACGTGCCTTGCCGACCAGCGAGACGTTCAACGGCTCCAGGTACTCGGGGAAGATCGTGACAACGTCGATCCGCATCTCGCTCACGCGCCGGACTCCTGGGCGCCGTCCACGTCCTCGGAGTCGGCAGCGGAAGCGGCGGCGGCAGCGCCAGCGGAGTCCGCATCGGCCGAGTCGTCGTCGTCAGAGTCGGAGTCGGCATCTTCGGAGTCGCTGCGGACGACCTCCGCCTGCTCCGGGTCGATCAGCCCGGGCGGCGGGTCGATGACGACGCGCTGGTTCTCCAGGTCGATGGTCGGGACGATCCGCTCGACGAAGGGCACCAGCACCTCGCTGTCGTCAGCCCGCCGGACCAGCAGCAGGTCCTGGTACGGCAGGTGGATGACCTCGGCGAGCTCACCGACGGGGGTGCCGTCGAGGAGGACCACGTCCAGGCCGATCAGCTGGTGGTCGTAGTACTCGTCCGGGTCGTCCGGGGTCTCCTCCGGGTCCACCTCAGCGATCAGGATCGTGCCGCGCAGCGCCTCGGCGGCGTTGCGGTCGGCGACCCCGGCGAAGCGGAGCAGCAGTCGGCCACTGTGGACCTTGCCGGACTCGACGGTGAGCGGACCGACGGTCGCGGGGTCGGTGAGCACCACCGCTCCCGGACCGAGCCGAAGCTCCGGCTCGTCGGTGCGGACCTCGACGCTGACGTCTCCCTTGATGCCGTGGGCGCGGCCGATCTTGCCGACGACGAGCTGCACGGTGATCGCTCTCCTGAAGTTGCGCTGTACCAGAACGGGACACGGGACGGGATACGGGATGGGATATGGGACCGGATACCGGCCGGGCACCTGAACGAGATGACCGGGCAAGGACCGGAAAGATAAAAAGGCCGGCCAGGACGACAAGCGTCCCGACCGGCCCAAGACTGACAGCTGTGCGTCAGCGAATGCTGTCCGCATCGACCAGGTCGACCCGGACGTTGCGACCGCCGAGTGCGCCGACCACGGTGCGCAGAGCGCGCGCGGTCCGGCCGCCTCGGCCGATCACCTTGCCGAGGTCATCAGGGTGCACACGCACCTCGATGGTGTTACCCCGACGCAGGTTGCGCGAGCGCACCTGCACCTCGTCGGGGTGCTCGACGATGCCCTTCACCAGATGGTCCAGGGCGTCCTCGATCACGATCAGGCCTCGGTGGTCTCGGCGTCAGCCTCGACCTTGTCCGACTTCTTGGCCTTCGGGGTGATGGCAACACCGGTGGTGCTGTCCTCGAAGCCGGCAACGGCCTTCGCGAAGAGGTGGCTGAAGTCGGTGACCTTCGGCTCGGCGACGAGCAGCGGCGCCGGGGCCGGCAGGCCCTTGAACTTCTGCCAGTCACCGGTCAGCTTGAGGATGGCGAGCACCGGCTCGGTCGGCTGGGCGCCGACGGACAGCCAGTACTGAGCGCGGTCGGTGTCGACCTCGATCTTCGACGGGTTGTAGGTCGGCTGGTAGATGCCGATCTCCTCGATGGCGCGACCGTCACGCTTGGTGCGCGAGTCGGCGACGACGATGCGGTAGTGCGGGGCGCGAATCTTGCCGAGACGCTTGAGCTTGATCTTGACTGCCACGGGAGTGGGTTCTCCTGGTACTTGACGTGGGTGAGCGGCCGCTGCCACCGCGTGGGGTTGCGAGGGCGGCTGCTCAAGGGACACGCCAGCCGTAGGAGAGAGGGGTCCTGCTCGGCTGCCGAGTACTCAGCTGTCCATTCTGCCATACCCACGCCCGGCACCTTGACCGGGCCGGCTCCACCGAGGGCTGATGCCCCCGGTTGAGCCGAGCCTCGGTGGGACGTGGAGCACTGCGACGTGGAGCCGTGGAGCATCGAACGGTGAAGACGCCGAACGCCGAACGAGGAAGCGCCCAGCAGCGGAGCAGCTGAAGCTGGTGGTGCTGGTGGTACCAGTGGTGCTGGTGGAGCGGCGAAACGGGTCGGACCGTGCGGAACGACAGCGGTGATCCGGATCAGGAGATCCGGAACGGCTGCTGGCACGCGCCGCAGACGATCGACGCCTGGGCGAGCACCGACGGCACCACCCGGACGTTGCGGCCGCAGCCGCAGACCGCCTTGACCCGGACGCCGCCACCGGACGAACCGTGTCTGGCGGCCGGCCCCCGGAAGCTGCGGTGCGAGCCTTCACCCGTGACCGCCAGCTGGTGTGCGCCGAGGGCGCGGTCCAGCCGCTCGATGGTCAGCGCGTACCGCTCCTGCGTCTCCGTGAGCATGGTCACCTGAGAGAAGCCGCTACTGGCGTGCGGCTCGATCGGGTGGGCCAGCCCGAGCTCGGAGGCGAGCAGCAGGAAGCGCCGGTTGTGGTAGCGCCCGGCCCGTGAGGTGTCACGGATGTCGCGCGCGGCGGCCAGGCCGTGGGCGGCCTCGTGCAGCAGCCGCTCGAATCCGAGCCGCGTGCCACAGGCCGAGGAGGACTCGCCGATCAGCGCCTCGGGCGAGGCGAGGTCGGGGAGGTCCTGATGGTGGGCCTGGATGTCGCTCCAGGCGGCGGCCAGTTCGGCCGCCAGGACGAGAGGCTGTGTCGTGCTCACGCTATGCCAACGATGGAGTGAGAGCTGATGTTCCGCGAGTTCCCCTTCGCCGGGAATTCCCAGCGGACTCTCAGGAATGCACTGTCGTGCGTAAATTGCGCTGCTCGGATCTGACGCAAGACCAACCCCCTGCAACTCTGGGCCCAGCGAATCTCGCCGGCCTCTCGGCATCGCCCCGGGACATGTCCGACTCCCACAGCGAACGGCCCGCAGCCGTGTCGAAATTGACAGGGCCACGGGCCGTATACCGTACCGCTACTTCAGCAGGACCGGCAGTTGACCGGTCAGTAGTCTCGCCCGGCAACTGACGGGAAGTAGAACAATCAGCCCGATGAGACTCGACAGCGCAACTCAACCGTGACCCGGCGGTCATCCCGGAGTCATGGATAGACCGCCGACGAACCACGGAGAAGTAGGAGAGCGTCCGCCGACCCCTGCCGGCGGACGCTCCAAGTCGAACAACCGCCGACCCGGCCGGCCGCCCGGGCGACCTCTCGGCCAACGTCTCGGCCAACGCCTCGACCAACTACCCGGTCCGGCCAACACGCCGGTCAGCGGACGACGTTCACGTGACGACTCAGTAAGCGCGCGCCACGATCGCGACGTTGCCTTCCTGATCGTCCGTCAGCGGAACCGAGCCATCGGCCGCGACGATGCAACGCACCGAGACGCCCTGCTCGGCGAGCTTGGCCTCGCCCTCCGGGCCGAGCTCGGCCCACGAGATCCGGCCCCAGCCGGTCGCGGCGGCCTCGACGGCCTCGTCGATCGTCTTGACCTCGACCGTGCGCGACTCGCGGCGCTCGCGGGACTGACGGAGCAGCAGCGCCTGGTCCTCCTCGAGGATGCCGGGCAGCAGCGCGGCCAGACCGTCGATCGCCACCGGCTCCTTGCCACCGGGGATCCGGCGGGCCAGCATGGCCGTGCCGTTCTCCAGGTCGCGCGGGCCGACCTCGATGCGCAGCGGTACGCCCTTCAGCTCCCAGTCGACCGCGCGGCGGCCGAACGGGGTGTCGGTGCGGTCGTCCACCACGACGCGGATGCCGGCGGCCTCCAGCTGGGCGCCGATCTCGCGGACCTTGGCGATCACCGCCTCGTCACCCTTGATGGCGAGGACGACGGCCTGCACGGCGGCCAGGCGCGGCGGGACACGCAGGCCGCTGTCGTCACCGTGCGACATGATCAGGCCGCCGACCATACGGGTCGAGACGCCCCAGGAGGTCTGCCAGACGTACTCGCGCTCGGCACCGGCCAGCTGGAAGGTGGTGTTGAACGCCTTGGCGAAGTTCTGGCCCAGCTCGTGGCTGGTGCCCATCTGCAGCGCCTTGCCGTCACCCATCATCGCCTCGAGGGTGAGGGTGTTGATGGCGCCGGCGAAGCGCTCCTTGGCGGTCTTGCGGCCGAGCACCACGTCGATGCCCAGCACGTTGGTCATGAAGTCGCCGTAGACGTCCGTGTGGATCATCGAGGCGTACTTGGTCGCGTCCTCGTAGCTGGCGTGGGCCGTGTGGCCCTCCTGCCAGAGGAACTCGGTGGTGCGGAGGAAGATGCGGGGGCGCAGCTCCCAGCGGACCACGTTGGCCCACTGGTTGATCAGCAGGGGCAGGTCCCGGTGACTCTGCACCCACTTGGAGAAGTACTCGTTGATGATCGTCTCGGAGGTCGGGCGGACGACGATCGGCTCGTCCAGCTCCTTGCCACCACCATGGGTGACCACGGCGAGCTCGGGGGCGAAGCCCTCGACGTGCTCGGCCTCCTTGGTGAGGTACGACTGCGGGATGAACATCGGGAAGTAGGCGTTCTGCGCGCCTGCCTTCTTGATCCGACGGTCCATCTCCTGCTGCATCCGCTCCCACAGGCCGTAGCCGTACGGTCGGATGACCATAGTGCCGCGTACCGGACCGTTGTCGGCCAGCTCAGCCTTGTTGATGAGGTCCTGGTACCAGCGCGGGAAGTCTTCCGCCTGGGGAGTGAGCACGGGTGCCTTAGCCATGGGGCAGATGTTACGGGGCCTTGGGCCCTGACTGTGAATCCGGCCAGGCCCGGAGCCGGGACGGAGGTCGGGACGGGGGCCCGGGAGCGCGCAGGGGGGCGCACGCCCGCCGCGCGCGGATACCTCCTTGCACCCCTCTGGACGCCGGGGTCGAGCCAGGGTTCGCTGGAGGTGGGGCGGGACAGCTGGGGGGTCCGGAGGCAACAGGTCCACGGACCGGATGGGAGGCCGCGATGGCTTCAACACAGGTGAGCGGCACGACGGCACAGCGACCACGCACCCACGGCGGTGATGACGCGCAACGCCGGGCGCGGGACTGGGCCGAGATCCAGGAACGCATGCTCGTACCGCTCTACCAGGCCGTTTACGACCGCTTGGAGGTCGGCCCGGCCACCAGTCTGCTCGGCCTCGGCTGCCGGTCCGGACTGGCTCTGCTGCTCGCGGCGGAGCGCGGAGCGCAGGTCTCCGGGGTGGAGCCCGGGACCGAACTGCGGGAGCTGGCGCAGGGGCGCGGGCTGTCCGTGTCCACCGACGGGTACGAGGCGTACGGGGTACGGCCGGCCACTGCTCTCCCCCGGTCGGCCCACTCACTGGTCACGGTTTTCGACCAGCTCCCCGGCCTCGACGACCCGGCCCCCGTGATCGCCGAGGCCGCCCGGCGGACGCTGCGCGGCGGGCAGGTGGTGCTGGCCGGTTGGGGGCCGCCGGAGCGCTGCGAGAGCGCCTCCGTCCTGGATGTGGCGCACCGTCGCGTCCATCGGACCGCCGGGCGCGCGCCGTCCGCCCCGTTCGCGCTGAGTGGGCCGGGCGCGCTGGAGACGCTGCTGGCCGACGCCGGCCTGCGCCCGGCGGGCAGTGGGCTCGTCAGCTGCCCGTTCGCGTACGCCGACCTGGAGAGCGCGGTACGCGGCCTGCTCGCCACCGGGCTGTACCGGGTGGCGGTCGAGGACTCCGGACCGGCGGTGGTGGCCAAGGAGCTGGCGGAGGCCCTGCAGCCGTACGTCCGGCCGGACGCCTCCGTGCGGATGGCCAACGTCTTCCGCTACGTGGTGGGCGACCGGACCCACTGACCGGCAGCGCCGAACAGCCGCGCCGAACCAGCCGCGTGGGGCGCTCCCCGAGTGGGACGCGCCCCCGCCGTGGGCCCCGCCCAGCCGTCACACCGCTAGAGCCGTGCGATAGGTGTCCGCTCCTCAGCCGTCAGCGCGAACCGCTCGTGGTCCCGCCAGGCGCCACCGAGGAAGAGCATCCTCGGGGTGAACCCCTCGTGCCGGAAGCCGAGCCGCTTGGCCATCGCGATCGAACGCTCGTTGTCGGGCTGGACGTTGATCTCCAGCCGGTGCAGGCCCAGGCCGCCGTGCTCCTGCGGGGCGAAGCAGGAGTCGAGCACCAGCCGCATGCCCTCGGTCATCATCCCGGTGCCGGCGTACGGCACGTACGAGTCGTAGCCGAGTGCGCCGTTGCAGAACCGGCCCATCACGATGTTCGCCACGTTGCACTTGCCGACCAGGCCGCCGGTGGCCTCGTCCACGATCAGGAAGGTCCGCAGGCCCGGACCCTGGCGGGCCAGCAGCTCAGGCAGCCCGTCCGGTTCGACCGGGTTCCACCGCCCGATGTGTTCGGCGGACCGCTGGACCGCCTCGGAGTAGGCCACCACGTCTGCGGGCCTCGGCGCCCGGATCGTCACTCGCACACCACCATCATCGGGCATGCCTACGGCCCGCCGCCCGGGACTTTCCGGGTGACGGGCCGTAGCCGGACAGATCGGAGCGGGACAGCTCAGAGCAGGTCCTTGAACTCCTTGGGGAGCTCGAAGTCGGCCGGGCCCTTGCCCGCGCCCAGACCGAACGCGCCGCCCTGGGTGGGTGCCTCGGCGGCGCCCGGGCCGAGCGCCCGGCGGTCGGCGGCAGCCTGCTCCTCCTGAGCGCGCTTCAGCGGGTTGCCGGACTTCTTGCGGCCCTTGGCGGGCTGGGCCTTCTTGCCGGACTTCTTCGCCCCGCCGCCCATGCCCGGGATCCCCGGCATGCCGGGCATGCCCTTGCCGGAGGCCATCGCGGACATCATCTTGCGGGCGTCGAAGAACCGCTCGACCAGGTTGTTGACCTCGCCGACGCCGGTGCCCGAACCCTTGGCGATGCGCAGTCGGCGCGAGCCGTTGATGATCTTCGGGTCGGTCCGCTCGGCCGGCGTCATCGACTTGATGATCGCGCCGACGCGGTTGACGTCCTTGTCGTCGATGTTGTTGATCTGCTCGCGGATCTGGCCCATGCCGGGCAGCATCCCCAGCAGCTTGGAGATCGAGCCCATCTTCTGGACCTGCTCCAGCTGCGAGAGGAAGTCGTCGAGCGTGAAGTCCTTGCCGCCGCCGCTCTGCAGCTTGGCGGCCATCTTCTCGGCCTCGGCCTGCGAGAAGGTCTGCTCGGCCTTCTCGATCAGGCTGAGCATGTCGCCCATGCCGAGGATGCGCGAGGCCATCCGGTCCGGGTGGAACGCGTCGAAGTCGTCGACCTTCTCGCCGTTGGAGGCGAACATGATCTGACGTCCCGTGACGTGCGCGACCGAGAGCGCCGCGCCACCGCGCGCGTCGCCGTCCAGCTTGGACAGCACCACACCGGTGAAGTCGACACCGTCGAGGAACGCCTGCGCGGTGGTGACCGCGTCCTGGCCGATCATCGCGTCGACGACGAACAGGACCTCGTCCGGGTTGACGGCGGCGCGGATGTCCGCGGCCTGCTGCATCAGCTCGGAGTCGATGCCGAGGCGTCCGGCGGTGTCGACGATGACGACGTCGTACTGCTTCTGCTTGGCGTACTCGATCGCGTCCCGGGCGACCTTGACCGGGTCGCCGACGCCGTTGCCCGGCTCGGGGCCGAAGAACGCCACGCCGGCCCGGTCGGCCACCACGTTGAGCTGGGTGACGGCGTTGGGACGCTGGAGGTCGCAGGCGACCAGCAGGGGGGTGTGCTTCTGGGACTTCAGCCAGTGGCCGAGCTTGCCCGCCAGGGTGGTCTTACCGGCGCCCTGGAGACCGGCCAGCATGATCACCGTCGGACCGGTCTTGGCGAACCGGACCCGTCGGGTCTCGCCACCGAGGATGTTGATGAGCTCCTCGTTGACGATCTTGATGATCTGCTGAGCGGGGTTCAGCGCACCGGAGACCTCGGCGGTCAGCGCCCGGTCCTTGACCTGCTTGATGAAGGCCCGCACCACGGGGAGCGCAACGTCCGCCTCGAGGAGGGCGATCCGGATCTCGCGGGCGGTGGCGTCGATGTCCGCCTCACTGAGGCGGCCCTTGCCCCGGAGGTTCTTGAACGTCGCTGCGAGGCGATCGGAAAGAGTGTCGAACACGTCGGTCGCGGGTCCCTTGCGGCATCGGTATGGGTACGGTCGTCGCCCCCAGGGTATCCGGCCGTCCCCCGTACGGTCTCCACCCGGGGCGGACGTACTCAGCCGGCGGCCGCCTCCAGTACCTGGGTGACCAGCGGGACATCGGCCTTGGGGATCACGATCACGTGCTGCTGGTCGCCCGCCGCGAGGTCGAAGCGGGTCAACTTCCAGTGCCCGGCCTTCTTGTCCGACGGCGACAGGCCGAACGGCCCCTGGACGGGGACGACCTCCTTGGTGAGCCGGTTCTGCCAGGTGATGCCGTCCGCCGAGAGGTGCAGGTAGCCGGAGGAGAGGTGCGGGATCTTGCGTCCCTTGCCGATGGACAGCATCTTGACCGTGCCGAGCGTCGAGCTCATGCACATCACCTTGAGGGTGGTGCCCGCGCGAAGGTCGGCGAGATCCTTCTCGGTGCTCGTGCGACGTATGAAGAGCCACGAGAGCAGGACGTCGAAGACCGTACGGGTTCCCGCCGAGCGGCGGATCTTGGCTGTCATGATCAGGGATCTTCGCAGGTCCACCGGGCCCAGTGGCGGTGGGGGTCATCCGCTCAGCCGAGTGCCTCCTGTACCTGCACCGCCACCTCCCGGGCCCGGTCCGGGGTGAGCGGCAGGCCAGCCGCGTCGGTGACGTAGAAGGCGTCGACGGCGTCCGCGCCCAGGGTGCTGATGTGGGCGGTGCGGACCCGGACGCCCGCCGCGTCCAGCGCCCGGCCGATCCGGTGCAGCAGGCCGGGGGCGTCGTGGGCTCGGATCTCCAGAATGGTCGCGCTGGACGAGGCGCCCGGAGCGACGCTCACCACCGGCGGCGGGGTGGGGACGCCACGGCGGCGCGGGGCCGCCGCGTCCCGCTCGGCGAGCTTGCGGGCCACGTCCAGGGAGCCGTCCAGGGCCCGGCGGAGGTCGGCCCGGAGCCGGGCGGCCTCCGGGAGTTCGCCGTACTCGGCCGCGACCGTCCAGGAGAGCAGCAGGACGGGCCCGGCACCGATCGGGTCCAGCTCGCGCAGGCCCGCCGCGCGGACGGTCAGCCGGTGCAGCGCCAGCACGCCGGCCACCGTGCCGAGCAGGCCCGGCTGGTCGGGGATCGCCAGGGTAAGTTCGACGCCCATCGGCTCAGTGGTGAAGTCGCCCGGCACCGCCTGGGCGAGCAGCGAGAGCGCCGGACCGGCGCTGCGGGCGGCCTCCACCGCGAGGCGCTCCTGCTCCGCCGTCGGGTCCGCGTCGGCGGGATAACCAGGAGCGCCTTCCAGTTGGGCGGCCACCCGGGCGACCAGCCGGTCCACCAGCGAGGCCCGCCAACCCGTCCAGGCGGCGGGGCCGGTCGCGGTGGCGTCGGCCTCGGTGAGGGCGTGCAGCAGCTCCAGGTGCGGCAGGGTGCCCACCACGCCCGTGATCAGGTCGACGGTGGCGGGGTCGTCCGGATCGCGCCGGGTCGCGGTGTCGATCAGCGTCAGATGGTGCCGGACCAGCAGCGCCAGGGTCTCGGTGTCCGCCTTGTCGAAGCCCATCCGGACGGCGACATCACGGACGATCACCTCGCCCGCCTCCGAGTGGTCACCCGGCCACCCCTTGCCCAGGTCGTGCAGCAGCGCCGCGACGAGCAGCAGGTCGGGCCGGGCCACCCGCCGGGTCATCGCGGCGGCCCGGACCGCCGTCTCGACCAGATGGCGGTCCACCGTCCAGCGGTGCACGGCATTGCGCTGCGGACGGCAGCGGACCCGCTCCCAGTCCGGCAGCAGCCGGGTGATCAGGCCCTCCGCCTCGTACGCCTCCCAGACCGGGATGCATGACTCCCCCGCGCCCAGCAGCGTGATCAGCTGCTCGCGGGCCTCGTCCGGCCAGGGCACCGGCAGCGGCCGGGCCTCGGCGGCCAGCCTGCGGACGGTGGCGTACGAGACGGGCAACCCGGCCTGCGCCGCCGCGGCGGCGGCACGCAGCGGCAGCACCGGGTCCTGCGCCGGGCGGGCGGCCTGGGCGAGTACGACCTCGCCGTCCTGCTCGACCACGCCCTCGGCGAGCGGCCGGCGCTCCACGGCGCCGCGCGCCACCGCGCCCGCGCCGCGACCGGCCCCGGTGAACGGGAGGGCCAGCCGGGCGACCCGGCGGCCACGGGTACCGCGCGCGGCCAGTATCCGTTCGACGGCCCGCCAGGTCACGTCGCCCGCGTAGCTGATGGTGCGGGCGGCCTCGTAGACCTGGCGGAGCAGGATGTCGGCGTCCAGCACGCCGAGCCGGGCCGCGACCTGGTCCTGGTCGTGCAGCCCGAGCCGCTCGGTGGCCCGGCCGGTGGTGAGGTGGAGCGCGTCCCGGACGTCGGCGAGCCGGGCGGCGGCGTCCTCCAGACCGTCCCGGGGGGCGTCGGCGAGCCAGGTCGCCGCGATCGCGTTCAGCGCGACCACGTCGCGCAGGCCGCCCTTGGCCTCCTTCAGGTCCGGTTCCAGCAAGAAGGACAACTCCCCGTGGCGTTCGGCCCGTTCGGTGCAGAGCTGGTGCAGCTCGGGCAGCCGCTTGGGCGCGGCGGCCCGCCAGTCGGCGAGCACGGCGGAGCGCAGCGAGGCGGTCAACGCGGGGTCCCCGGCGAGGTGGCGGGCGTCGAGCAGACCGAGCTGGGCCTTGAGGTCGTCGGCGGCGACCTTGCGGGCCTCGGCGAGGGTGCGGACGGAGTGGTCGAGCGCGATGCCGCTGTCCCAGACGGGGTACCAGATCCGTTCGGGCAGCGAGGCGTCGAGCGGTCCCTCGTGCAGTAGCAGCACGTCCAGGTCGCTGCGCGGGGAGAGCTCTCCGCGACCGTAGCCACCGACCGCCACCAGGGCCGTCCCCGCCGGTGCGCCGGCGGTGGCGAACAACCCGGCGAGCCAGCCGTCCGCCAGCCGGGCGAGGGCGGCCCGGCGGGCGGAACCGCCCTCGCTCGGTGCGGCGAGCAGTCTGTCCCGGGCGGAACCGTAGTCGGAGCCATGGCCGGGGCCGGGGCCGGGGCCGGACGGGCCGCTGGGGTGGGCTTCGGTGGTCACTTCGGGTTCCCCATCCGTCGTACGGGCCGGGCCAGGTGTCCGGATACGCGTCCGGCGGACCCGCGACCGGGGAGCCGGTCACGGGTCCGCCAATGGACCAGGTGAGACGTAGAGCTTGGACCGACCGGCAATTGGGGGACGGTCCTAGAGCGCGTCGGGACCGCGTTCGCCGGTCCGGACCCGGACGGCGGTGTCGACCGGGACGCTCCAGACCTTGCCGTCGCCGATCTTGCCGGTCCGGGCCGCCTTCACCAGGACCTCGATCACGTCATCGGCGGCGTCGTCCTCGACCAGGACCTCTATCCGCACCTTGGGTACCAGGTCGACGGTGTACTCCGCGCCCCGGTAGACCTCGGTGTGGCCGCGCTGGCGGCCGTAGCCGCTGGCCTCGGTGACGGTCAGGCCGTTGATGCCGAAGTCCTGCAGAGCAGTCTTCACGTCTTCCAGGCGGTGCGGCTTGATGACCGCGGTGATGAGCTTCATCAGGCGTCGACCTCAGTCTTCTTCTCGGCGGTCTTCTCGACCGTCTTCTCAGGGGCCTTCTCGGCGGCCTGCTCGGCCGGCGCGGTGCTGTGAGTCGGCGTGCTGTGGGCCGGCGTGCCGAGCGCGCGGGCCAGGCTGGCACCCACCGCGCTGAAGTCGTACGCCGACTCGGCGTGTTCGGCCTGGTCGATGCCCGCCACCTCGACGTCCTCGGAGACCCGGAAGCCGATGGTCTTGTTGATCGCCTGGCCGAGCAGCCAGGAGATCACGAAGGAGTAGGCCGCGACCACGCCG
The DNA here is from genome assembly GCF_029894335.1 of Kitasatospora sp. MAP5-34. GTDB lineage: Bacteria > Actinomycetota > Actinomycetes > Streptomycetales > Streptomycetaceae > Kitasatospora. Next base: position 51,260 of record NZ_JARXZC010000030.1, read on the forward strand.
ACACCGATCGCCTGCTTGCCGAGCTGGCCGAACCCGCCACCGTAGAAGAGGCCCTTCGCGGTCTGGCCGACGTGCCCGGTGGCGAGGAAGCCGATGAGCAGCGAGCCGATCACACCGCCGATCGCGTGCACGCCGACCACGTCGAGCGAGTCGTCGAAGCCGAGCTTGTACTTGAGGCTGATCGCGGCGGCGCAGGCGGCGCCCGCGATCAGGCCGATCAGAATCGCGCCCAGCATGCTGACCGAGCCGCAGGCCGGGGTGATGGCGACCAGACCGGCCACCGCACCCGAGGCCGCGCCCAGCGAGGTGAACGCGCCGTGCTTGATCTTCTCGTAGGCGAGCCAGCCGAGCATCGCGGCGGCGGTGGCGATCTGGGTGTTCATGAAGGCCATGCCGGCCAGGCCGTTGGCGGCCAGCGCCGAGCCGGCGTTGAAGCCGAACCAGCCGAACCAGAGCAGACCGGAGCCGAGCATCACCAGCGGCAGGCTGTGCGGACGCATCGGGTCCTTCTTGAAGCCGATCCGCTTGCCGAGCACCAGGCAGAGGGCCAGGCCCGCCATACCGGCGTTGATGTGCACCGCCGTACCACCGGCGAAGTCGATCACGCCGATGCGGTCGACGAGCCAGCCGCCCTTGCCGCTGTCGGTCATGAACACCCAGTGCGCGACCGGGAAGTAGACGATCGTGACCCAGAGCGCCACGAACAGCGCCCAGGCCCCGAACTTGGCGCGGTCCGCGATCGCACCGCTGATCAGCGCCGGTGTGATGACGGCGAACATCAGCTGGAAGGCGGAGAACGCGGTGACCGGGATGGTGCCGGCCAGGTCGTTCATCCCGATGCCGCGCATCCCCAGGAAGTCGAGGTTGCCGATCAGACCGGCACCGGCGTCGGGGCCGAACGAGAGCGTGTAGCCGTACAGAACCCAGAGCACGCTGACGATCGCCAGCGCGATGAAGCTCATGACGAGCATGTTGAGCACGCTCTTGACCCTGACCATGCCCCCGTAGAAGAAGGCCAGGCCCGGGGTCATCAACATGACCAGGGCCGCACTGATGAGCACAAAGGCGGTGTCGCCTGCGCTGAAGCCGTCCGGCATCGGCGTCTCCTCGTGAATGAACGCCGCTCCACCCACAGGATCCCTGTCCCGTGCCACCCGGGGTGTCGGCGATGAGGAGGAGCGTGCCGAAGCCTGATTTCGGCCGATGCGACTCGTTGTTTCGCTCCGGTGACGGGGTTGACGGGAGCGTTACGACGACGTGAACTGCGGCCGTGCCGTGCCGGAACATGGGCTACGGTACGGCCGCACAGCACGAGCGGTGCGCAGGCGGTCACCAAACGTCAGATCAAACGTCTGTCAACCAAACAATCTGGAGTTCACCCGGCCGGGGCGAACTCCGGGATGTCCTGAACCACCCGGTCGGCCAACCGGCTGATCTCGGCCACGCCCTTGAAGTCGCGCGAGGCCGCCGCCGAGGTCTTCCGCACCCGGGTGTTGAGGCGCTCCGAACGGACCTTGGTGGCGATGTCCACCGCCTGCTCCGCCATCACCGCGGCCTGCTCGGGCTCACCCTGGAGCAGGTGCACGCTGGCCATGCCGACCAGGTTGAAGGCATAACTGCGGACGTGCTCCGAGTCCTTGCGGAAGAGGTCGACGGCCCGCTTCATCACGGGCTCGGCCATCGAGGCGTAGAGCGGGCTGCGGGTGGAGTGGTAGGCGAGGTCGCGGTACGAGTGGGCGTTCTCCGCGTTGAGTTCGGCCTCGGAGAAGAACTTCAGCCAGTCCGGGTCGACGTCGCCGGGGCGGCAGTCGCTGAAGGTGTCCTCGGCGAGCCGGGCGGCCCGGGAGCAGCGGTTGATCTCACCGATGTTGGAGTACGCGCGCGCCTCCATCGCGTACAGCAGGGCCTGCTGGCGCGGGGTGGCGGTGTCGCGGCTGCCGTACTGGGCGAGGTGGATCAGCTCCAGCGCGTCGTCGCCGCGGTTGAGGTGGATCATCTGGCGGCTCATGTCGGTCAGGATCAGCGCGCCGAACGGCCGGTCCCCCGCCTCCTTGGCCGCGTGCAGGGCGAGCACGTAGTACTTCTGCGCGCTGGGGTGCATGCCGACGTCGTACGACATCCACCCGGCCAGGTGGGCGAGTTCGGCGGTGAGCCGGAACAACCGCTTGGTGGTCTGCTCGGGGTAGGTCTCCTGGAGCAGGTCGGTGACCTCGTGCAGCTGGCCGACCACCGCCTTGCGGCGCAGGCCGCCGCCGTTCTGCGCATCCCACTGGCGGAACATCACCGTGGTCTGCTCCAGCAGTTGGAGCTCGGGCTCGGAGAGCCGGCCGGTGTGCGGCTCTCCGCCGTTGGCGGCGGTCAGGATCGGGGTGGGCGTGCCGCTCGGGCCGGGGGTGAGCCAGCGCTGCATCGGCTCGATCAGCGCGGCACCGGCCGTCAGGGCGAGCGAAGTACCGAGGAATCCCCGGCGGTTGAGCATCAGGTCGCTGCGCGAGTACTCGCTGATCAGCTGGACGGTCTGCGGCGCGCTCCACGGCAGGTCGACCCCGCCGCCGACGGTGCTCACCGGAACGATCGTGCGCAGCCCGAGATCCTCGATCGAGACCACCGAGCCGAACCGCTCGGAGAACAGCTCCGACATGATCTTCGGGATCGGCTCGCGCGGCTGCTCGCCGTCCAGCCAGCGGCGCACCCGGGAGGTGTCGGTACTGACGTGGTGCGCACCCGTCTGGCGGGCCCTCCGGTTGACCTGGCGGGCCAGTTCACCCTTGGACCACCCACTGCGGCCGAACCAGGAGGTCAGCTTCTCGTTCGGTTGCTTCTCTGCCATGGGAACGTCCCCATCCCGCCCGGCCCCTGGGGGCCCCGCTCGTTATGACCGATACCACTTGCTACGTATCCCACTGCCTTCCGTGTCCCGAACGTAACGCCCCGTCCGCCGTCCGGGGGAGCGCTGCCGGGGAAACGCCACCTTTCGCCACCCCTACGAGTGAACTAATCGGTGTCCGCCCGCGCTTCACTGGTAACCCGCCCCGATCGCCCCACGGTCTCGCGGGGCTCAGCCTCCCGCAACCACTGCTTCCGCCAATTCACTTCGGCGGCATGGGCTTTGCCGTTCCGAGGATGACCGAGGACGACCCGAGGATTGCGGAGGAATCGCAGTGCAGCACCGACGATCCGGTATCCGCCGGGCCGGGGCGAGGCGGTTCCTGGCGCGGGCAACCCGAATTGGAGCGCACCGCCCCCTGCGCGCCGCCAACGCACAACGCGCACCACACCGGACAATCGACGGACCGTCACACTCCCGTAACCACCGGCAATACGAATCTGTTGGGGGAGGCATGGACAACCTCTTCGGCGATCTGCGCTTCGGCGTACGCCGCCGTACCCGGGGCGGCGCCTTCCAGGCGGTCGCCGAGTACACCGGCCGTTGGGGCTGGTCGGTCGCCGTCGGCTCCGGCCAGGGCTCGCCGGACGGGCTCTGCGCCTGCGCGGCCACCCGCTGCGCCGCCCCCGGACTGCACACCGCCGTGGACCCGGGAGCCGCCACCGGGCCGGGCACGGGGTTCGGGCCGCAGGCACCCGAACTGCGCGAACTCTGGGCCGCCGACGCCCCCGTACTGCTGCCCGCCGGGCGCTCCTTCGACGTACTGGACGTGCCCGCGCAGCCCGGTCTGCAGGCCCTCGTACGGCTGGAGCGGATGGGCACCCAGGTCGGCCCGGTGCTCGCCCTGCCGACCGGACGGCTGCTCTTCTTCGTCGCGGCGGGCACCGCCCAGCGGCTGCCCGAACTGCTCTACCGGATGGGCTGGGACGACGCCGCCCTCGACCTGACCTGCCACGGCGAGGGCAGCTTCGTCGCCGCCCCGCCGACCGTACTCGGCGGGCTCGGCCCGGTCCGCTGGCTGCGCCGCCCCTCCCGCGAGAGCGCCGGCTGCCCACCGGAGGCCCGCCTCCTGCTCGGCACCCTCGCCTACGCCTGCCACCGCAGCCGCGAGCGCTCTGCCGAGCTGGCCTCGTAGCGAGGGAAACCGTACGCACTCTGAGCAACGCCAACAGGGGCGCGGGCCCCCGCTTGATCAACTGCGTGCGCGACCAGGGCACAACGTACGTGCACTGTTGATCGCGCAGTTCCCCGCGCCCCTGTTTTGGTTACTGTTTCAGTCGCCGATCAACGCGTCGACGAACGCCGCCGGCTCGAACGGAGCCAGGTCGTCCGCACCCTCGCCGAGGCCGATCAGCTTGACCGGGACGCCCAGCTCGCGCTGGACCGCGACGACGATGCCGCCCTTCGCGGTGCCGTCCAGCTTGGTGAGCACGATGCCGGTGATGTCGACCACCTCGGCGAAGACCCGGGCCTGGACCAGACCGTTCTGGCCGGTGGTGGCGTCCAGGACGAGCAGGACTTCGTCCACCGGGCCGTGCTTCTCGACGACCCGCTTGACCTTGCCGAGCTCGTCCATCAGGCCGGTCTTGGTGTGCAGCCGGCCGGCGGTGTCGATCAGGACGGTGTCGGCGCCCTCGGCGATGCCCTCCTTGACCGCGTCGAACGCGACCGAGGCCGGGTCACCGCCCTCCGGGCCGCGTACGGTCGCCGCACCGACCCGCTCACCCCAGGTCTGCAGCTGGTCGGCGGCGGCGGCGCGGAAGGTGTCGGCGGCGCCGAGCACCACCTTGCGGCCGTCGGCGACCAGGACCCGGCCGAGCTTGCCGGAGGTGGTGGTCTTGCCGACGCCGTTCACGCCGACCACCAGCACGACGGCCGGACGGCCGTCCGCGTGCTTGGCGGTCTTCAGCGAGCGGTCCGCGTCGGTGCCGATCAGTGCGACCAGCTCCTCGTGGAGCAGCCCGCGCAGTTCCTCCGGGGTGCGGGTGCCGAGCACCTTGACCCGGGTGCGCAGCCGGTCGACCAGCTCCTGGGTGGGGGTGACGCCGACGTCGGCGACGAGCAGGGTCTCCTCGATCTCCTCCCAGGTGTCCTCGTCGAGCCGCTCGCGGGAGAGCAGCGTGAGCAGCCCCTTGCCGAGCGAGTTCTGCGAACGGGAGAGCCGGGAGCGCAGCCGGACGAGCCGTCCGGCAGTGGGCTCGGGTACCTCGAGGGCGGGCGCCGCCGGTGCGGCCGGAACCTCCTCGACCGCCGCCGGGAGCTCCACCTCCTCGATGGTCTGAACGGGCTCCTCGGTCGGCGCAGCGGCTTCCTCGCCGACCTGGGGCTCACGCGGGGTCGGCGGCGCGATGACCGCACCGGGCGACTTCGGGGGCAGGGTCTTACGTCGTCTGCCGGTGACGACGAGGCCGGCGATCGCGCCGATGGCGATCACGGCGATGATTACGGCAAGGATCACGTATTCCATAACTCGACCAGTATCCGCGACCCGGGCGCGGTACGGGGGTAGCCGGGCTACTCGGCTTCGGCCACGGCCTCCCGCACCTGCTGCGGAACCCGCCGGGGCGCGCGCCGCTCGCGGTGCTGTTCGTGCAGCCGCTGGCTGATCACCTGCGAGATGCCGTCGCCTTTCATGGTGACGCCGTAGAGCGCGTCGGCGCACTCCATCGTCAGCTTCTGGTGGGTGATCACGATCAGCTGCGAGCTCTCCCGCAGCTCCTCCATGATGGCGATCAGCCGGCGCAGGTTGGTCTCGTCGAGGGCCGCCTCGACCTCGTCCATCACGTAGAACGGGCTGGGCCGCGCCTTGAAGATCGACACCAGCAGCGCGACGGCCGTCAGCGAACGCTCGCCGCCGGAGAGCAGCGAGAGCCGCTTGACCTTCTTGCCGGGCGGCCGGGCTTCCACCTCCACACCGGTGGTCAGCATGTTCTCCGGGTCGGTGAGCACCAGCCGCCCTTCGCCGCCCGGGAAAAGCCGCGAGAACACGCCTTCGAACTGGGCCGCCGTGTCGAGGTACGCCGAGGTGAAGAGCTGCTCGACCCGGACGTCCACGTCCTTGACGATCTCCAGCAGGTCCCGCCGGCTGCGCTTGAGGTCGTCCAGTTGCTCGCCGAGGAACTGGTGCCGCTCCTCCAGCGCCGCGAACTCCTCGAGCGCCAGCGGGTTGACCTTGCCGAGCTGCTGGTACGCCTTCTCGGCGGCCCGCAGCCGCTGCTCCTGTTCCGCCCGGACGTACGGCTTCGGCTCGCCGAGCTCCCCCGGCTCCTGCCCGTCCTCGGGCGTGGGCGGCGGGACGGGACGGTCCGGGCCGAAGGAGGCGAGCAGTTCGCCGCCGTCGATGCCGAAGTCCTCCAGCGACTTGGCCTCCAGCTGCTCGATCCGCAGCCGCTTCTCGGCCCGCAGCACCTCGTCCCGGTGGCCGGCGTCGACCAACTTGTCCAGCTCCGCCTTGAGTTCGCGGCCGTGCTCACGCCCGGACCGCAGCTCCGCCTCCCGCTGCCCACGGACCTGCTCGGCCTCGGCGCGCTCGCCATCCGCCCGTCCGAGCGAGACCTCCAGGCAGCCGAGCAGCTGCCTGGCTCCGGCGACGACGGCGGTCGCGACCTCGGCCTCGTACCGGGCGCGCTCCCGGCGCTCGGCGGCCCGGGCCCGGGTTTCGCGCTCCGCCCGGGCGGCGCGGTCGAGCTGCTCCGCCCGGCCGGCCAGCCCGCGTACCCGCTCCTCGTGCGTACGGACCGCGAGCCTGGCCTCCATCTCGGACTGCCGGGACTGCGCGGAGGCGGCGGCCAGCTGGTCACGCCGGGCACCGTCCGGCTCGTCCTCGCCGGAGCCCGCCAACTCCTCGGCCACCGCCAGCCGTTCGGCGAGTTCCGCCGCCGACTGCACCGAACGGGCCAGCCCGTCCGCCGCCTTGGCCACCGCCGCCGCGATCCGCTCGGCCTCGCCCGCCGCCGCCCTGGCCTGCCCGCCGAGCCGCCCGAGCTCTCCGGCCGCCTGCGACCGCTCCCGCTCGGCCTGCCGCCGGACCAGCGCGAGCCGCTCGAGCTCGGCGGCCGACTCCCGTCCGTGCGCGACCGCCTCGGCCAGCTGACCCGCCAACTGTTCGCAGCGCACGTCCAGTTCGTCGATCCGGTGGGCGGCGTCGGCGACTGCGGCCTGGGTCTCCAGCAGGCTCGGCGCACCGGCCGAGCCGCCCTGCGCGAAGCCACTGCCGAGCAGGTCGCCCTCCGCCGTGACCGCCAGCAACTCCGGGCGCTCGGCGACCAGTTGCTGCGCCTCGTCGAGACCGGGGACCAGCACCGTCCGGGCCAGCAGCGCGGCGACGGCGGGCAGCAGCTCGGCCGGACCCTCCACCAGACCGGCCGCCCAGCGCAGCCCGTCGCCCCGCCCGCCCTGCTCATCCGCTGCGGCTGGGGCCAGGGCCGGGGCGCCCGCGATCAGCAGCGCCGCCCGCCCGGCGTCCTCCTTGCGGAGCAGCCGCAGCGCCTGCGCGGCGGTGTCCACCCCGTCCACCGCGACGGCGTCCGCCGCCGCGCCCAGTGCAGCCGCCACCGCCACCTCGTGCCCGGGCGCGACCCGCAACAGCCCGGCCGCCGGGCCGAGCAGCCCGGCCAGCCGGTCACCCGCCGCGAGCAGGGCGCCGCTGCCGTCCTTGCGGCGCAGCCCGAGCGAGAGCGCCTCGTACCGGGCCGCCAGCCCGGCCCGCTCGCGCTCGGCCGTGCCCACCGCGACCCGGACGGCGGCGAGGTCCTGCTCCGCCTCGGCCAGCGCGGCGCGGGCGCGCTCGTGCGCCGCGTCCAACTCCTCGCCGTCGCCGTGCACTCCGTCCAGCTGGTCCTGGAGCTGCTGGTACTCCTGCCGCGCGGCCTCCGCCCGGAGCAGCGCCTCGTCCCGGGCCTCGGCGAGCCGTCCGAGTTCCGCCTCGGCGCTCGCCACCTGGGAGCGGGCGGCACCGGCCTGCCCCTGCAACCGGGCCAGCCCCTCCCGCCGGTCGGCGATGGCCCGGGCGGCGACCTTGAGCCGTGTCTCCTCGGCCGCCAACTCACCTTCCAGCTCGGCCCGCTGCTCGGCCGACTCGGCCAGCGCGTACCGCGCCTCCTCCAACGCCTCGGCGAGGGTGGCCTCCTGCTCCCGGACCTGCTCGGCCTCGCGCTCCAGCTCCTCCGGGTCGCGCCCGCGCCGTTCCTCGTCCTGGGCGCTGCCGCCGGCATGCCGCGCCCGGGCCTCGGCGAGGCCGATGGTGCCCCTGGTCCGCTCGGCGAGCGCCGAGAGCCGGTACCAGGTCTGCCGGGTCTCCTCCAACTGCGGGCCGAGCTGCTCGACCTGCGCCTCCAGTACGGCTTCGCGCTGCTGCGCCCTGGCCAGTTCCTGCTCGACGGTGGAACGGCGCAGCCGCAGCGCCAGTTCGTCGGCGATCTCGGCCTCGACGGCGCGGCGGAGCGTGAGCAGGTCGTCGGCGAGCAGCCGGAGGCGGGCGTCGCGCAGCTCGGCCTGGATGCCGGCGGCCCGCCGGGCAATCCTGGCCTGCCGCCCGAGCGGGCCGAGTTGGCGGCGCAGTTCGGCGACCAGGTCCTGCACGCGGTTGAGGTTGGCCGCCATCGCGTCCAGCTTCCGCAGCGCCTTCTCCTTGCGCTTGCGGTGCTTGAGGACGCCGGCCGCCTCCTCGATGAAGGCCCGCCGGCCCATCGGGTCGGCCTGCAGCACGGAGTCCAACTGGCCCTGGCCGACGATGACATGCATCTCGCGGCCGATGCCGGAGTCGGAGAGCAGCTCCTGGATGTCGAGCAGGCGGCAGGTCTCGCCGTTGAGCGCGTACTCGCTGCCGCCGTTCCTGAACATCGTGCGGGTGATGGTGACTTCGGCGTAGTCGATGGGCAGCGCGCCGTCGGTGTTGTCGATGGTGAGGCTGACCTCGGCCCGGCCGAGCGGCGCGCGGCCGCTCGTCCCGGCGAAGATGACGTCCTCCATCTTGCCGCCGCGCAGCGACTTGGCGCCCTGCTCCCCCATCACCCAGGAGAGCCCGTCCACGACGTTGGACTTGCCGGAGCCGTTCGGCCCGACCACGCAGGTGATGCCCGGCTCGAAGCGCAGGGTGGTGGCGGAGGCGAAGGACTTGAAGCCGCGCAGCGTCAGACTCTTCAGATGCACGCGCCCGCTCTCCTCGCCTCGCCGGTCCCCGCTGGCGACTGTATCCGGCTGTCCGGACAGTCGGTCGTGGGCAGCGGTTTCACCACGCCGGGGGCTGGGCAGCATCAACAGCAAAAGGCCGTGGACACGACGAAGGGACGCCACTCCGGGCGTCCCTAGCAAGCTGCGTCCCGTACGGGAAACCCGGTTCGCAGCAGCGTCGATCTGTACAGCGTCGATCTATGACGATCGGGCCGGATCAGGTGAGTGCGGGCTCCCGCTGATCCAGTTCGATGCTGCTGAGCAGCGAGTGCTCGTCAGCGACAGCGGTAAGAGCGTCGTTCTCGGCCTGCATCCTAGTGAGCTCGGATTCCAGGTCCAGGACGCGCTGCTGAAGCCGTCGCATCTCGGAGAGCATTCGCGGGTCGGGGCCGCCGACGTACCCGAGAAGCGCCTTTGCCATGATGAATGGTCCTCCACGCTGAGTGACCGAACCGGAACGGTATGGGTCTAGGGGGAAGGGGGTTACGCACCTGTCGACGAACCGGCAGTGCCGGCTGGGCACTGACGGGACACACGTTGTGAGCTGGGCCCACGACAGCATGACCCTGCCGGGTAAACGCAGATTGGTGCGCGGGCTTTCAGCGTCTCACCAAAGACCGTACGGGTCAACACGATCACCGCACGCTACCGCGCGCCTGTCACCTGCATGGCGGGGTGGGCACGCCATGGGCCGGGCGGAGCGGTGAGCAGCAGTCGATCACTGCTCGCTGCGGAGTCAACCACGAGTCTGCCCAGAAGGCAACCCTATGACACCAGCGGTTGCCTTTGCCGTGATCTGGACCAGGTCCAGTGTGCTCTCGGCCCGGTTCGTCGGCGAAGGAGCCAGACCGGAAGATGTCAGGTCGGCCGCGACCCGTCGGGCCGGGCGATCCCCGACGGCAGTACCGGGCCGGCCCCGGACGCTCCCGGACGGTCAGCGGATCGCGAAACTGTCGTAGCCGGTGCCGGTCGCGCTCCAGATCTCGGTGACGCCCGTGACCTTGCCCGGGGTATCCGGGCCTCGCAGCAGTTCGAGCAGTTGCTCGCAGTCGGCATGCGGGCCCTCGGCGACCACTTGCACCCGGCCGTCGCCCAGGTTGCTCGCATAGCCGGCCAGGCCGATCTCCAGCGCGCGGGCCCGGGTCCACCAGCGGAAACCGACCTGCTGGACGCGGCCGCGCACCCAGGCGGTGACGCGTACCGGTTGAGAGCTGTCGTGACCGTGCATGGATCGACCATAACCGCGCCCGGCCCGTCGGGTGACGGGACCCCGGCGACCCCGGCACACGACTGCCGCGCGCCGAAATGAAAAACAGCCCGGCTCCGTCTTCGCGAAGACGGAATCGGGCTGTCAAAATCTGTTATCTGTCAGCTGTCATTCGTCGGCTGCTATCTGTCACCCGACGTCCGTCAACCGAGATCCGTCAGCTGAAATCGGCCAGCTGATCAGAAGCCGCCGAAGTCCCCATCGCCGCCGCCGAAGTCCCCGCCGCCACCATCGAAGCTGCTGAAGTCGGAGTTGCCGAAGTCGGAGGTATTGAAGTCGGCGCCGGTGAAGTCGCCGCCCTCGACCCCGCCCCGGTCGTAGCCGCCGCCGTCGTACCCGTAGCCACCGCCGTCGGACGCCCAGGCGTTGCCGGGCGAGGCGAAGACCGAGCCGAGCGCGGTGCCCACCAGCAGCCCGGGCAGCAGCCCCGAACCGAAGTAACCGCCGGCCCACGGGCTGTACGCCGGGCCCGCGTTCCAGTAGGGCTGCCGCCCGTACTCGGTCTCCACCGTCCGGATGTCCGGCTCCTGGCCGCTCGCCAGCCGCGCCGCGTCCGCCGCGCAGACCGGCACCGTACGCTCGGCGCCGCCCGCCGGGGCCCACTCGGCGTCCTTGACGGACGGCCCGTGGCGCGGGTCGAAGAAACAGGACGGACGGCGCTCGGGCAGCGCCCGCCCGTCGCGGCGCGCGGCCAGCGTGGCGAGCGCGAACCGGCCGTCCGACAGCGCCTCGGTGACAGCCGTCACGTCCGAGGGCTGCTTGGCGGCGTCCATGGTCTGCTTGGCCCGCTCGTACGAATCCAGGGCCTGGGTGTAGTCGGTGCGCTGGGCGTCGTCCGCGCCGGGGGCGCCCGGGTTGAAGTCGAGGCGGTCGAGCTCCTCGCCGAAGGCGGTGATGTCCTCGTCCACCACGACGCGCAGCTGCGCGAGCTCGGCCCGGGTCTTCTCCTCGCGGCGCTTCTTGGCGCGGCGGAAGAGAAGGAACACACCGCCGCCCGCCAGTGCGAGCAGCACGACCGGCACGACGATCGCGGCGACGCTCACACCGCTGGAGCCCACACCCGACCCCTTGACCTGGCCGGCCGCCTGGTCGACGAAGTTGTTGAGAGTGCCGTCGATGTCACCGGGGTGCGAGCGCAGTGCCGCGCCGGCCAGGTTCTTGGCGGCGGCGGGCGACATCGCGCCCCGGTCGGAGGCGGCGCCGAACTGGTCGCCGCGCCAGACCCCGTAGAGACCGGCCACACCGACCTCGGTGCGGAGATCCTGCAGCACGTTGGAGTACTGCGGGCCGGTCGGCACGACCGCGATGAAGATCGGCTTGTCGGCCTTCTCGATCTTCTTGGTCAGCGCGGCCGCCTGGGCCTCGGAGAACCGGCCGGTCATCGCCGGATCGACATAGACCTGGCCCTTCTTGAGGGCCTGGGAGGCAGCGCTCAGCCCACCCGCCGCCGAGGCGGGCGAGGCCAGCAGAAGGAGCAGCCCCAGCAGTGCCGCCAGCAGAGCGGCGGGCACGGCGGCCGGGGGACGGCGAAACACGGTTCTCATGAGAGAGACCGTACCTGGCCCGATCAGGCAATGAACCATCCCCCTGGACCGGCCATCCCCTCCGGAAGGATGCCCCGGCCCTCATCCTGAGGAGTGACCCGTGGCCCGGGCACCCCTCAGGCGGGCATAGGGTTGTCCGAATCAGCACTGCCGTCCGGAAAGTGCCGTTCCGAAGCCCAGTAGTGCACAGCGGCTTAGTACTGCACAGATCCGATCGGAGCACTTGGTGATCATCGGCCTTGTCACCGCCGTCACTGCCTCAGCCTGTTACGGCACCGGTTCGGTCCTGCAGGCGCTCGGCTCCCGCCGTTCGGCCCGTGAGGAAGCGGCTGCCCAGGGCAGTGCGGCGGGCATCACCGAGCACGGCGGGCCGAGCCTCTCCTCGACCGCGAAGGCGGCCGTGACCTGGGAGTTCATGCTCGGTACGGCGCTCGACCTGATCGGCTTCGTGCTGGGCGCGCTGGCCGCGCGGCTGCTGCCGCTCTTCCTGTCCCAGACCATCCTCAGCGCCAACCTGGTGATCACCGCCGTACTCAGCGTCAAGCTGCTCGGCATCCGCCTGAAGCGTCCCGAGTGGGCGTCGATCGCCGTCCTCTGCACGGCGCTGCTGCTGCTCGGAGTGGCGGCGGGGCCCGAGGGCGGGCACCACGTGGCGATGGCGGTGCACTGGTGGCTGCTCGGCGCCTCGGTCGTGCTGATCGCCGGCGGCAGCCTGATCGTCCGCCGGCTCGGCGCGGGCGGGGCGATCGTGGCCGGTCTGCTCTCCGGCCTCGGCTTCGGCGCGCTGGGCATCGGCGTCCGGATCCTGAACGGGTTCGAACCCTTCTCGCTCGGCCAACTGCTCGGCGACCCGGCCCTGTACGCGATCCTGGTCGGCGGCCTGGGCGGGATGTACCTGCACACCGTCGCGCTGCAGATCGGCTCGGTGAACGGCGCGACGGCCGCCCTGGTGGTCGGCGAGACGGTCGTCCCGGGTCTGATCGGCGTGGTCTGGCTCGGCGATTCCACCCGGGCGGGCCTCGCCTGGGTGGGGGCGCTCGGCTTCGTGCTCGCGGTGGTCAGCGCGGTCTGCGTGGCGTACTTCGGCGTGGAGGAGGGCCACTCCGTGGCCGATGCGGATCAGCGGGAACTGACTGCGCGTTGACCCGAACTCCAGGTGGGGCGTGGGGGAACTGTGCGACGAGGGAAAGGCGCGGGTAGCTGCCTTCCGATTTCGCGCAGTTCCCCGCGCCCCTGAGACAAATGCTCCCTAGCGCGGGGCGCGCTGGCAGTGCGGGCAGAAGTAGCTGGAGCGGTTCATCCAGGCGGCCCGGCGGATCGCCGTCCCGCAGCGACGGCAGGGCTCGCCCTCGCGGCCGTAGGCGTCCAGGTCGCGGGAGAAGTAGCCGCTCTCGCCGTTCACGTTGACGTAGAGGCTGTCGAAGCTGGTCCCGCCGACGGCGAGCGCGGCGTTCATCACGTCGCGGGCGTGCTGCAGCAGCAGCGCGGCCTGCGGGCGGGTCAGCGTCGCGGTCGGCCGCTCGTAGTGCAGCTTGGCGCGCCAGAGGGACTCGTCCGCGTAGATGTTGCCGACCCCGCTGATCAGCGTCTGGTCGAGCAGGGCCCGCTTGACGGTGGTGCGCTTGGCCCGCAGGGCGGCGATGAAGACCCCGTCGTCGAAGCGCGGGTCGAGCGGGTCACGGGCGATGTGCGCGATGGAGACCGGGGTGGCTTCCGGGTCATCCGGTTCGGCCTCCTCTATCGCCAGGCCGCCGAAGGTCCGCTGGTCGACGAAGCGCAGCTCGCGGCCTTCGTCGGTGAAGCGCAGCCGGACCCGCAGATGGGTCTCGTCCGGTACCGACGGGTCCTGGACGAGCAGCTGCCCGCTCATGCCGAGGTGGCCGATCATCGAGAAACCGGAGTCGGCCAGCGGCACCCAGAGGTACTTGCCGCGCCGCTGCGCGGCACCGAAGGTCGCCCCGGTCAGCCGGGCGGCGAAATCGGCGGCACCGCCCGGCTGACGCCGGACGGCACGCGGGTGGAGCACCTGTACTTCGGCGACGGTACGGCCGGCGACCCAACTGGCCAGGCCGCGCCGGACCACCTCTACCTCAGGAAGCTCCGGCACGGCTGATCAGCCTGCCGACTTGGGGAGACTGTCGGCGTACTTGGCCTTGATGGCCCGCCAGGCACTCTCCGCCGCCTTCTGCTCGGCTTCCTTCTTCGAACGGCCGCTGCCGTGCCCGAAGTCCTCGCCGGCGACCCGGGCCGCGGCGTTGAAAAGCTTCTCGTGGTCGGGTCCGGACTCGGTGACCACGTACTCGGGCACTCCGATTCCGGCCGACGCGGTGAGTTCCTGAAGGCTGGTCTTCCAGTCCAGGCCGGCACCCAGCTGCGAGGACTCCTCGATCAGCGGGTCGAACAGGCGGTGGACGAAGTCCGTCGCGGCGTCCAGCCCCTGGTCCAGGTAGATCGCACCGATCACGGCCTCGACGGTGTCCGCGAGGATCGACGACTTGTCACGGCCACCGGTCCCCTCCTCGCCCTTGCCCAAGCGGATGAAGGTACCGAGCTCAAGGCCACGGCCGACTTCGGCGAGCGCACGGGAGTTCACCACCGCGGCGCGCAGTTTGGCGAGCGTACCCTCGGGGACATCCGGGTGGATGCGGTAGAGGGTGTCGGTCACCACCAGACCCAGCACCGAGTCGCCGAGGAACTCCAGGCGCTCGTTGGTGGGCAGCCCGCCGTTCTCGTACGCGTACGAGCGGTGGGTCAGCGCACGCACCAGAAGGGCGCGCTCGAGTACGAACCCGAGGCGCCCTTCCAGAACGTCGTATTCGGTCGAAGCCGGTCCGCCGGCCCTGCTCCCGTTGCTGGGAGCCGACTTGCGGGATGAGTTGCTATCCGACATCGATCCGTACACCCTGCCGATCAGACCGAGAGGACCTGGCGACGGTTGTACGTGCCGCAGCTGGGGCACGCGATGTGACCGAGCTTCGGCTCGTGGCAGCGGTCGCACGCCACGAGGGCCGGAACGACGGCCTTCCAGTTGCTACGGCGGTGGCGCGTGTTGCTGCGCGACATCTTCCGCTTCGGAACAGCCACGGCTACTTCTCCTGGTTCTCGGCGAGACCCTCACGGGTACCGCTGTTCGTGATTCCGTCACCCTCGTCGCCGGGGGCGGCGGAGAGTCCCTGCAGTGCCGCCCACCTGGGGTCGGCGGCATCGTGGTGGTGCGCCGGGTCGTCACTCAGGCGTGCCCCGCATTCGGAGCACAGGCCCAGGCAGTCTTCCTGGCACACCGGCTGCAGCGGCAGTGCGAGCACCACCGCGTCACGCAGCACCGGCTGGAGGTCGAAGAAATCGCCCTCCAGACGGTAAGTCTCTTCCTCGGAGTCCTCGTCGAGGTCCTCGGTGCTACCCGCCGACCGGCCGCGCACGCGGTCGTCGGACTCCGGGTAGTAGAACAGCTCCTGGAACTCGACGTCGATCTCGTCGTCGAGGGGTTCGAGGCAGCGTACGCACTCGCCCTCGATCCGGGCCTCGGCGGTGCCCGTCACGAGCACACCCTCGACCACCGACTCCAGACGGAGTTCCAACTTGATGTCGCTCTTCTCGGGAACACCGATGACGTCGATGATCCCGAGCCCCTCGGGGGCCTCCAGAGTGCGGGACACCTTACGCATCGATCCCGGGCGACGTCCGAGCTCATGCGTGTCGAACACGAGCGGGTCGCGGTGGTCGAGGCGGTTCAAGGTGTCCTGACTTCCTGAAGGCGCCGCGCAGAACTGCGTGGCGCGGCATGATCTCGTCCGGCGGCAGGCAAGCGGGCAGCCGAACAGTCCCAGCACGAACGGGCCGGAGTGGTCAGACTACCGGAGAGTCCAGCCAGGCCCAACTTCGGACCCGCTCACCGGCCGCCGAGCTCCCGCAGCCTGGTCATGTCGATCATGCTGGTGTCGAAGAAACTGGTCTCGTCGAGACCGGCCTGCTGGGGCAGATGAGCCTGCTGGCCCACCTGGCCCTGCTGCTGCGGGTAGCCGTAGGCGTCGTACGCCTGCTCCTGGCCCACCTGCTGGCCCGGGTAGCCCTGCGGCGGCTGGGCGTACCCCTGCGGGACGCCGTACGGGTCGTGCAGCGCGGCGTCCTGCCCCTGGTACTGGGGCTGGTAGCCGTACTGGTTGCCGTACGGGTCGGTCTGCGGCGGGCCCGCCGGGTCGTAGCCGCCGCCGTACACCTCGGCGTACTGCGGGTCGGGCTGACCCTGCGGCTGGGCCGGGTACTGGGCGGCGGCCGCGTACTGGTCCTCGCCCGGCGCCTGCCAGCCGGCCCCGGCCGGGGTCTGCTCGGGCCAGCTCTGCTGCTGCGGGACCGACACCTGCTGGGGCAGCTCCTCGCGGTACCAGGGCTGCTCCTCGCCGTCCTCGGCGAAGCCCGCAGCAACCGCCTCGGCGCGGCTCTTCAGCTGCTGGGCCTCGTCGGCGGCGGCCAGGTAGGCGCCCAGTTCGTCGATCGGGGCCTTGCCGAGGAGCTTGTCGCGGCCCTTGCCGACGGCCTCCAGTGTCTTGCTGAGCACCGTCTCCAGGGTGGCGAGCTTCACATCGACGTACTCGTCGACCTCGGGGCTCGGGGTGTTACGCGGGCGGAACTCCTCGCCGTCCTCGGCGAAGTCCCCGTCCTGCTCGAAGACGCTCGCCTCGCCGCGCAGCTTCTGCCGGCCACGGCCGACGGCGCCCAGGGTCTTGGTGAGCACGACCTCGAAGTTGGCCAGCTTGCTGTCGACGTAGTCGTCGGCCTCGGCGAGCTTGGTCTGCACCTCGGTGCGGGTCTCGCCCAGGATGCGGTCCGCCTCGGCCTGCGCCCGGCGGACCACCTCGGTGTCGGAGATCAGCGAGCCGCGCTCGCTGTGCGCACCCTGGATGATCTGCTCGGCCTGGGCCTGGGCATCGGCCACCACCTGCTCGTGGTCGGCCATCACCGACTGGGCATGGGCGAGTTCGGCGGGCAGCGCCGAACGGAGGTCCTGGAGCAGGCCGACCAACTCGGCGCGGTTCACCACACAGGAGGCCGACATCGGCATCGAGCGGGCGTTCTCCACCGCGGCGACGATCGCGTCGAGTCTGTTCTGCACGTCCACGGGCGTTTCTGTCTTTCCGTGTGCCGCCGAGGTGCGGCGGAGGCAGGTCCCGACGGCACCACATCATCGCCAGCGGGCAGGACTACAGACTGTACGTCCACTCCGCCCGCAGCTCACAACGTCCCAGGCCGCCCGGCCGCCTGAGCGGGGGGCGTCTTGTGACAGTTCGACAGGAGTTGTCCGAATTACCCGCGATCACCCGCCCGATCACGCGCCCTGTGCGTCGGCCTGTGCGTCGGCCTGCGCCTTACGCTCGGCTATCCGCTCGACCAGCCGCCGGTTCACCAGCTCGGGCAGCAGGTGCGAGACGTCTCCGCCGTACGAGGCGACCTCCTTGACCAGGCTGGAGGAGAGGAAGCTGTACGTCGGCGAGGTCGGCACGAAGAGCGTCTCGACCCCGCTCAGCCCGTGATTCATCTGGGCCATCTGGAGTTCGTAGTCGAAGTCGCTGACCGCGCGCAGACCCTTGATGATCGCCGGGATGCCGCGATCCCGGCAGAAGTCCACCAGCAGGCCCGTGTGCGCCTCGACCTCGATGTTGCCGTACTTGGCCGTGGTCTCCTCGATGAGCTGGATGCGCTCCTCGACGGTGAACATGCCCTGCTTGCTCCGGTTGATCGCCACGGCGACATGGACGACGTCGTACAGCTTCGACGCACGCTCGATGATGTCGAGGTGGCCGTTGGTGATCGGGTCGAACGATCCGGGGCAGACGGCGCGGCGCATCTGTGGACTCCCTTTGTGGGGTGCGGTGCTACGAGTCTTGATCAACCTCGGTGGCGGCGCGACCGTACCAGAGGGTGCCTTCGCCGTACTTGCGCGAACGCAAGCCTTCGAAACCCTCGGGCCAGCCGAACTCGCCGCCGCGAGTGCTGCGTTCCACGGTGACGAGTGCGTCCTCCGTGAGCCAGCCCCCGGCCAGGAGTGTGATCACAATCTCCCGCACCTCGTCGTCCGTGACGGAGTACGGCGGATCGAGGAAGACCAGGTCGTACGGCGTCGCGGGCGGCGGCCCGGCAATCACCCGTTCGGCCCGGTCGGCGCGGACCTCGGCGCCCGGGAGGCCGAGGGTGCGGACGTTCTCCTTGACGATCTTGGCGGCGCTCGCGTCCGACTCGACCAGCAGGACGTGCTCGGCGCCCCGGGAGAGCGCCTCCAGGCCGACCGCGCCGGAGCCGCCGAACAGGTCGAGCATCCGGGCCCCGTGGATCGTCCCGTGCAGGGCCTCCAGGGTGGAGAACATCGCCTCCCGGGCCTTGTCGGAGGTCGGGCGGGTGGTCCGGCCTGGCGGCACGGCGAGGCGGCGGCCGCCGGCCGTACCGCCGATCACGCGGGTCATCCGGGGTGTGTCCTTTCGTGGCTCAGCTGAGCCACCACGGTATCCCTGCAGCTTGGGTGGCTCCACCAACAGGCAACCGGGTGACCACAGGGGCGCGAGGAACTGCGCGAAGCGGGAGGGCACAGGCTGTTGCCTTCCGATCTCGCGCACGCGTTTAAGCGAGCAGAGCCCCGCGCCCCTGTCCGGTCGGCCCGTTTACTCAGCAGGCAAAGCCGCTGCCGCTCCGAGGAGGGCCGGGGAGGCGTAGCGGGACCAGGAGAGGCAACCGTCGGGCGGGCAGTACTCGGGGCGGCGCGGGTCGTGGCCGAGCTCGCGGAGCTTCGTACGGACGGAGTCCGGCGTACGGCCGAACCGGGCGGCTATCCGGGCTACGGTCTCGTTCTCGTGGAAGCGGCGGATCAACTCCTCCTCGTGCTGCGGCACCCAGGGGGCGCCGTGTCCGGGGTAGAGCTCACGCAGCACGTCGCGGTCGGGGATGGGCTCGGAGACGTCGGCGACGATCGCCAGCGCACGCAGCGCGCGGTTGAGCGCGATCCGGAGCGAGGCGACGTCCTCGACGGGGAGGCGGATCTTGCCTGAAGCGAGGGGCGCGGCAGCGGCCCCCTCGCGCCAGCCGGTCAGGGTGAGGGTGACTTCGCGGTCGTCCTCGCTGGCGAGCTCGATCCGGAAGATCTTGTCGCCGAGCGGGAGCTCGTTGAGATGACGAAATGCCATGGCAGGACCCCCAGATGTCGTGCCAGGGACGCACCTTGGGGGTGCGCCCTGAACACCTTCATTCTCTCGTGGGGCACTGACAATTCACGGTCCGTCAGCTGGGCGTCAGCCCTTCTCCAGGTAGTCGGCGCGGTCCTCGTCGAGGAGGCTCGCGAGGGTCAGCCGGAGGTCCGGGTGGTCGGCCAGTTCCTGGTCCCGGGCGACCAGTTGGGTGGCCTCCTCGCGGGCCGCCGCGATCACGTCCTCGTCGTCCAGGACGGAGAGCACCTTGAGCGAGGACTTCACCCCGGACTGCGCCTGGCCGAGCACATCGCCCTCACGGCGCTGTTCGAGGTCGATCCGGGAGAGCTCGAAGCCGTCCAGCGTCCCCGCGACGGCGTCCAGCCGGGCCCGGGCCGAGGAGCCGGCGGGCATGTCGCTGACCAGCAGGCAGAGCCCGGGGGCGCTGCCCCGGCCGACCCGGCCGCGCAGCTGGTGCAGCTGGGAGACGCCGAAGCGGTCGGCGTCCAGGATGACCATCACGGTGGAGTTCGGGACGTTGACGCCGACCTCGATCACGGTGGTGGCGACCAGGACGTCCACCTCCCCCGCCGCGAAGCGCTTCATCACGTCGTCCTTGGCGTCCGGCGCGAGCCGCCCGTGCAGGATCTCCACCCGCAGCCCGGCCAGCGGCCCCTTGCCCAGCATCTCGGCCGTCTCCACGACCGCGAGCGGCGGACGGCGGTCGTCGCTCGCCGCCCCGAGGTCCTCCGGGTCGTCGGGCAGCGCCTTGCGCTTCTTCGCCCCGCCCTTCCCGTTCTTCCCGTCCTCCGGCTCGTCGCCGATCCGGGGACAGACCACGTACGCCTGGTGCCCCTTGCCGACCTCCTCGCGGACCCGCTCCCAGGCCCTGGCCAGGAAGTTGGGCTTCTCCAGCGCGGGCACCACATGGGTGGAGATCGGCGAGCGGCCCGCCGGGAGCTGGTCCAGCACGGACGTCTCCAGATCGCCGAAGACCGTCATCGCGACCGTGCGCGGGATCGGCGTCGCCGTCATCACCAGCAGGTGCGGCGGCTGCTCGCCCTTGGCGCGCAGCGCGTCCCGCTGCTCGACGCCGAAGCGGTGCTGCTCGTCCACCACGACCAGGCCGAGATCCTGGAACTGGACCTTGTCCTCGATCAGCGCGTGCGTCCCGATCGCGATCCCGGCATCACCACAGGCCATGTCCAGCATCACCTGCCGCCGGGCCGGAACACCCATCGAACCGGTCAGCAGCACGACCTTCGTCCCGAGGTCCGAGCCCCCGAGCATGCCGCCCTCCGCCAAGTCCCCCATCATCTCGGCGATCGACCGGTGATGCTGCTGCGCGAGCACCTCCGTCGGCGCGAGCAGGACGGCCTGGCCGCCGCTGTCGACCACCGTCAGCATCGCCCGCAACGCGACCAGGGTCTTCCCGGAGCCGACCTCGCCCTGGAGCAGCCGGTGCATCGGGTGCTCGGTTTCAAGATCCTTGAAGATCTCGCCGCAGACCTTCTGCTGCCCGTCGGTGAGGGTGAAGGGGAGGCGGGCGTCGAAGGCGTCCAGCAGGCCGTCGGCACGGCGCGGCCGGGGTACGGCGGGGAGCGCGGAGTCGGCGGCGCGGCGTTGGGCCAGCGCGACCTGGAGGACGAAGGCCTCGTCCCAGCGGAGGCGGGCCCGGGCGGCCTCGCGGTCGGCCTGGCTGCGCGGGCGGTGGACCAGTTCGAGGGCTTCGGTCAGCGGGAGCAGCTGGTGCTTGGCGCGCAGCTCGGCCGGGAGCGGCTCGCCGACCCCGGCCCAGGCAGTGGCAGCGAAGCTGTCCAGGACGAGTTCCACGCAGGCGGCCAGCTTCCAGCTGGGCAGCTGGGCGCTGGCCGGGTAGACCGGGATCATCCGGCCGGCGAACTGGGTGGCGGTGTCCGAGTCGGCGTCGGCGTCCAGCAGTTGGTAGTCGGGCGAGGCGAGCTGGCGGGTGCGGTTGAAAAGCCCGACCTTGCCCGCGAACAGCCCCTGGAGCCCCGGGCGCAGGTCCTTCTGGCGCCAGCCCTGGTTGAAGAAGACCAGGCTGAGCCGTCCCCGGCCGTCGGTGACCACGACCTCCAGGCGGTCGCCGCGGCGCGCCTTGAAGGGGATCAGCGTGACCTTCTCGATCCTGGCGAGCACGGTCACGTGCTCGTCGACTTCGAGGTCGTCGAGGCTGGTCAGCTGGCCGCGTTCGACGTACCGGCGCGGGTAGTGGTGCAGCAGGTCACCGACCGTGCGCAGCTTGAGGCTGTCGGCGAGGACCTTCGCGGTGCGGTCGCCGACCACCTTGACCAGGGGTTCATCCAGAGCAGGCATCAAGCCCTATTGGACACCACCGGACCGACACTCCGTTGAATTCGAGCTCTACTCGACGCCGATGAGCAGCGGTGCCGACTCCCGGCCGCCCGCGAAGACCACGGTGTCCACCTCGGGCCGCTGCCTGCGGGCGTGCGCGACCAGCTCGTCGGCGATCCGGTGCGGGGTGCCCGCGCCGAGGACCAGGGTGACGAGTTCGCCGCCGGCCGCGAGCATCCGGGAGAGCACGGTCTCGCCGGTGCTGAGCAGGCCGGGGCCGATCACCGCGACGTCGCCGTCGATCAGGCCGAGCACGTCCCCCGCCTGGCAGACCCCGGCCATCGTCCAGGACTCCCCCTCGGCGACGGCGAGTTCGGCGTAGCGGGTGGCCCCGGCGGCGGAGGTCATGGCGACCACGTCCTCGTCGAAGCGCCGGGAGTTCTCGTGCACGGCGAGCGCGGCGAGGCCCTGGACGGGCGAGCGGGTGGGCAGCACGGCGATCCGTACGCCCTCCTCGCGGAGCTGGTCGGCGGCGGCTCCGGCGGCGGCGCGCAGTTCGGGGTCGTTGAGCAGCAGGACGACCTCGCGGGCCCCGCAGCGCCGCAGCGCCTCGGCGAGTTCGGCGCTGGCCGGCGGTCGGTCCGGGTCGGCGAGCAGGACGGCGGCGCCCGCCTGCCGGCAGAGTTCGGCGAGGCCGCTGCCGGAGACCACGCTGAGCACGGCCCGGCCCTCCGGTGCGGCGCCCGCGCGGTCGCCCGCCCGCTCCCCGGCCCGGGCGGCGGCCTCGGCGAAGTGGGTGATCCGGATCTGGTACGGCCGACCGGCCTCGACCCCGGCCTCGACGGCGGCACCGGCGTCGTCCACATGGACGTGGACGTTCCAGAGGCCGTCTCCGCCGCCGACCACCAGCGAGTCCCCGAGCGCGGCGAGTCTGCCCCGGAGCATCGGGAGGGCCTGGTCGGGGGCGTCCAGCAGGTAGATGACCTCGAAGGCGGGGTGGCCGGGGCCGGGCGGTCGTTCGTGGCCCTCGCAGCTCTCGAAGGTCCGGTGGTGCGGCAGGCCGAGCGCGCCGGGCTCGCCGAGTTCCTGGCGCAGCGCGACCGGGCCCATCGGGGTCTGTCCGGCGACGGCGTCCGAGAGCGCGCCGAGGATGGCGACCAGCCCGCGCCCGCCGGCGTCCACCACACCGGCCTCGGCGAGCACGTCGAGCTGCTCGGGTGTGTGCAGCAGGGCCTTACGGGCGGCCTGGTAGGCGGTGTCGGCGGCTTCGGCGAGCCCGCCCGCGCCTTCGGCGGCGGCCTGGGCGGCGGCGGCGGCCACGGTGAGAAGCGTCCCCTCGACCGGTTCGGCGACGGCCTGGTAGGCGGATTCGGCGGCGCGCAGCAGGGCGGCGCGGAAGTGTTCGGGCTCGCCGCCCCGGGCGAGCACCTCGGCCAGCCCGCGCAGCAGCTGGGCGAGGATCACGCCGGAGTTGCCCCGGGCGCCGATCAGCGCGCCCCGGGCCATCGCCGCGACGGTGCTCCCCAGGTCGGGCTCGGCGTCGTCGGCGAAGCAGCCCTCGACCGCGACGGCCGCCGACTCCACGGTCAGGTAGAGGTTGGTGCCGGTGTCGCCGTCCGGGACGGGGTAGACGTTGAGCGCGTCGATCTCCTCGCGCGCCTGGCCGAGGGCGGTCAGCGCGAGCCTGCACCAGGTACGGACGGCCGGGGCGTCGAGCGTGTCCAGCACCAGGTCTCCTCCGGATGAACGCCACCGGAACGCGGATGAACGCGGCCGCTACGCGGTGGCGAGGGTGATGCTGGCAGGTTAGACCCTCGCTCCCCAAGGGACGGAGGGTCTCCTCCGGGCGGGATCGGGATCGTCGCTGGCAGGAGGCTCGCCCGGCGACGATCAAGGGCCCGGTCATGGTAGTTTCGTTGAACCGGAGTCGGCGTTGTATGCTCTCCCGGTTGCCTGGAACAGTCCAGGCTCACCCTTTGATCCGGTCTGGTCCCACGCGAGTGGTCCAGTTGGTTCAGCCGGGGTTTTCGAACGTAAATGATCTGAAGTCTTGGAGTGACTCCTGTGGCTGCCAACTGCGACGTCTGCGGCAAGGGGCCGGGCTTCGGCAACAGCATCTCCTTCTCACACCGCCGTACCCCCCGTCGTTGGAACCCCAACATTCAGACGGTGCGCGCTGTGATCGGGCGGACGCCGAAGCGGCTCAATGTCTGCACCTCGTGCATCAAGGCCGGTAAGGTCTCGCGCTGACGCGCAGACCGGTAAGCCGGTCCTCCAGATTGCCGATCCATCTTCGGGTGGGTCGGCTCTCTGTTTTGTGGTTCAGGGCCATCCGTTCAGGGTCATCCCGGGACCACGGGGCTTCACTGATGCCGGTCAGGGCCAACGCCCTGACCGGCATCAGTGTGTTCCGAGCCGCTGAGGCGTCAGCGCCAGCGCCAGGCGTGGTCGACCGGGCCGATGCCCGCGCCCAGGGCGAAGCCGGCCTGGATCGCGCCGGTGATGTACTCCTTGGCGGCCGCGACCGCCTCGGGCATCTCGCGGCCCTTGGCCAGCTCGGCGGCGATCGAGCTGGCGAGGGTGCAGCCGGTGCCGTGGGTGTGGCGGTTGTCGTACCGGGGGGCGCGGTACCAGTGCTCCGCGCCGTCGGGGCCGACCAGCAGGTCGGCGGCCTCGCCCTCCAGGTGGCCGCCCTTGATCAGCACCCAGCGCGGGCCGAGCGCGAGCAGCGCGTCGGCGGCGGCGCGCATCTCGCGCTCCTCGGTGACGATGAGGCCGGTGAGCTGCGTCACCTCGTGCAGGTTGGGCGTGGCGAGGGTGGCGACCGGGAGCAGCCGCTCCCGTACGGTGGCGACCGCCTCGGCGGCGAGCAGCGCGTCACCGTGCTTGGAGACGCCGACCGGGTCCACCACCACCGGGGCGTCGACGCCCGCGAGCAGTTCGGAGACGGTCTCCACCAGCTCGATCGAGGCGAGCATCCCGGTCTTGACCGCCTGCACGCCGATGTCGTCGACGACGCTGCGGAACTGTGCGCGGACGGCCTCGGCCGGTAGCTCCCAGTAGCCCTGGACGCCGAGCGAGTTCTGCGCGGTGACGGCGGTGATCACGCTCATGCCGTGCACGCCGAGGGCGAGCATCGCCTTCAGGTCGGCCTGGATGCCGGCGCCACCGCCGCTGTCCGAGCCGGCGACGGTGAGTACGCGGGGAGGAGAAGCCATGGGCGACAACCTACCTGGAGCGGCTCTGGAGCTGCAGTGCCGGTTCGGACAGAGGCCCTCAGAGCACCGCTTCGGACTCCACCCAGCGGTCCTGCGGGACGGTCTTGAGCCCGGTGACGGCCTCGGCGACCGGGGCGAGCAGGATCTCGGTTCCGCGCAGGGCGGTGAAGTGGCCGAAGGCGCCCTTGTGGACGGCTTCGACGGCGTGCCAGCCGAACCGGGTGGCGAGCACGCGGTCGAAGGCGGTCGGGGTGCCGCCGCGCTGGGTGTGGCCGAGGATGACCGGGCGGGCCTCCTTGCCGAGCAGGCCCTCGAGTTCGGCGGCGAGCCGGTTGCCGATGCCGCCGAAGGTCTGGTGGCCGTACTGGTCGACCGCGCCGTGGTCGAACCGGAGCGTGCCGGGGGCGGGCTTGGCGCCCTCGGCGACGGCGATGATGGCGAACTTCTTGCCGCGCCGGAAGCGTTCCTCGATCATCCGGGCGACGCCCTCGATGTCGAAGGGCTTCTCGGGGATGAGGATGCCGTGCGCGCCGCCGGCCATCCCGGCGGTCAGCGTGATCCAGCCGGTGTGACGGCCCATCAGCTCGACCACCATCACCCGCTGGTGGGACTCGGCGGTGGTCTTCAGCCGGTCGATCGCCTCGGTGGCGACGTGTACGGCGGTGTCGAAGCCGAAGGTGACGTCGGTGGCGTCGATGTCGTTGTCGATGGTCTTCGGTACGCCGACCACGGGCAGCCCGGCGTCGCTGAACATCTTGGCGGCGGTCAGCGTGCCCTCGCCGCCGATCGCGATCAGGGCGTCGATGCCGAGGTTGTGGGCCAGCGTCTCGGCGTTGTCGACCGCCCAGTTGATCCGCTCGCGCTGGACCCGGGCCGAGCCGAGGATGGTGCCGCCGAGGGTGAGCAGACCGGTGACGTCGTCGTGCGAGACGGGACGGCTGCGGCCCTCGATCAGGCCGAGGAAGCCGTCCTCGATCCCGATGATCTCGTCACCGTGGACGTCGGTGCCCCGGTGCACCACCGAGCGGATCACCGCGTTGAGGCCGGGGCAGTCTCCGCCGCTGGTCAGGACACCGATACGCATGGTGGCTGTGATCTCCGCTCCGGGCGGGGGCCGCCCCTGAGTAGATGGTTGGTACGAGCCGGACACACCGGACATACCCGCCCGGACCGACAGCGCAAGAGTACGCTGTCAAGCCCTCCCCGAAGCCCATTCCCGCTCCCCGGCAAGGTCACTCGACCGGGGGCGCGTTGACGGCATTCCGCGCTCGCTCCGAGCTCCGAGCTCCGAGCTGCGCGCTCGTGCCGCCCTCGTGCCGCGCTCACTCCGCCGCGAAGTGGTCCCACCCGCCGACCCGGTCCCAGGGCGCACCGTCCACGGTCACCTGGCCGCCGCGCGCCGGGCTCGCCGTCCGGACCACCTGGCCGACCACCCGCCAGCGGGCGGGCAACTGGACGCTGCTCGGGAAGGTCGCCACGATCGCGTGGTCCTCGCCGCCGGAGAGCACCCAGACCAGCGGGTCCACGCCGACGGCCTGCCCGATGTCCGCCATCTGGGCGGGGACGTCGAAGTCCGCCGCGCGCAGGTCGATGTCGACGCCGCTGGCCTTGGCGACATGGCCGAGGTCGGCCACCAGGCCGTCGCTCACGTCGATCATCGCGGTGGCCCCGAGTTCGGAGGCGGCCGGGCCCGCGTGATACGGCGGTTCGGGGCGGCGGTGCGCCTCGACGAAGGCGCGCGGTGAGCGGAAGCCCCGGGACAGCACGGTCAGCCCGGCCGCCGACCAGCCCAGCCAGCCCGTCACCGCGACCACGTCCCCGACCTGCGCGCCGGAGCGCACCACGGGCGCGCGGCCCTGCAGGTCACCCAGCGCGGTGATCGCCAGCGTGATGGTGTCGCCGCGTACCACGTCGCCACCGACCACGGCGGCACCGGCGACCTGGCACTCGTCGCGCAGGCCGTCCATCAGCTCGGTGGCCCAGGTGGTGGGCAGGTCGGCGGGGGCGACCAGACCCAGCAGTATCGCGGTCGGCACGGCCCCCATCGCGGCGATGTCGGCCAGGTTCTGGGCGGCGGACTTGCGTCCGACGTCGTACGCCGTGGACCAGTCGCGGCGGAAGTGGCTGCCCTCGATCAGTACGTCGGTGGTGGCGACCACCCGGCCGTCGGGCGCCTTGACCACTGCCGCGTCGTCCCCCGGACCGAGGTCGACGGCCGGGGTCAGCGGCAACCTGGCCGTCAGCTCCCGGATGAGCCCGAACTCACCGAGCTCGCCCACGGTCCCCTGCATGTGCCGTCCTCTCCACTCCACCGACTGAGACTTGCCGAGACTTCCCGAGCAAGTCCTGAAAGACCTACGCGTAAGACCTACCGGGACCGAACCGAGCTGCCACCTGGGCCTGCGCGCCCCCGCGCGCAGCGTACGCCCCTCGGGCATGCAGAAGTCTCCCCTCCGAGCCCCACCGCGCGGTAGCGTGGTGATCAGACTGCCGGTCAGCCCGCTCCCGTCCCCTGGGCCGTCCCGGCGGCAAGCGCCGCATCCAGCCGCCTGGAGGTCCCCCGTGATACAGGCCTACATCCTGATCCAGACCGAGGTGGGCAAGGCCACGGCCGTGGCCCGTTCCATCTCGCAAATCAACGGCGTCCTGCTCGCCGAGGACGTCACCGGGCCGTACGACGTGATCGTGCGCGCCGAGGCCGAGACCGTGGACGACCTGGGCCGGCTGGTGGTCGCCCAGGTCCAGCAGGTCGAGGGAATCACCCGGACGCTGACCTGTCCGGTGGTGCACCTGTAAGAGCGCCCGCCAGCCCCCTACCGGCGGACGCTCTAGGCCCCGATACGATCGGCGGATGGCCTGGTTCCCCGTTCTCAGCTCGCTGCCCGCCCCCGTGCGGTGGGCGGCACCCCCGGCCGTCCTGCTGGGCGGGCTCGGGCTGCTGATCGGCGGCTGGACGGGGTCGTCCGACCGGATCGCCCCGCCGGTGCCCAAGGCGAGCCAGGCCGGGTTCTGCGCGGCGCTCGGCAAGGCACTGCCGCAGAGCGTGCTGGGCCACCGCCGCGCGGACCCGTCACCCGCCTCGCCGTACACCGCGGCCTGGAGCAGCTTGCCGCGTACCGTGCTGCGCTGCGGCGTGCCCCGGCCGGAGTACCTGAACAAGGACATGGCCGCCCTGGCGCCCGAGATCAACGACGTGCAGTGGGGCATGGGTTCGGACGGCGCGGGCGGGTACCGCTTCGTCACCACACTGCGCAAGGTCTACGTCGAGGTGACGGTCCCGAAGGGCGCCTACCCGAACTACGCCGACCCGCTCAGCTCGCTCACCGACGCGATCAAGGCCACCATCCCCGACGGACTGTGACTGTCAGGGCCAACCCCCAGGGGCGCGGGGAACTGCGCGCCACGGTGCACCTACGTAGTGCCCTGACAGTACAGTTCCCCGCGCCCTCCCGGAGGTCTCAGCGCAGGCCGGTCGAGCGCCGCAAGGCAGCCTGCAGCAGGCGGTCGATCAGCTCGGCGTACGGCAGCCCGCTGGCCTCCCACATCTTCGGGTAGGCCGAGATCGGGGTGAAGCCGGGCATCGTGTTGATCTCGTTGACCACCCAGCTGCCGTCGGTGAGCCGGAAGAAGTCCACCCGGGCCAGGCCCTCGCAGCCGAGCGCCTCGAAGGCGGCGACGGCCTGACGCCGGATCTCGGCGGTGTCGTCCGCGTCGAGTTCGGCGGGGATGCGCACCTCGGACGAGTCGATGTACTTCGCCTCGAAGTCGTAGAACTCGTAACCGCCGCCGACCAGCACCTCGGCCGGCACGCTGGCGCGCGGGCCGTCCTCGAACTCCAGCACCGCGCACTCGATCTCGCGGCCCTCGACACCCCGCTCGACGATCACCTTGGGGTCGTGGCGGCGGGCCTCGTCGATCGCGGTGTCCAGGTCGGCGAGGTCCTTGACCTTGGTGATGCCGATGCTGGAGCCGGCCCGGCAGGGCTTGACGAAGAGCGGCAGGCCGAGCGCGGCGATCCGGGTGCGGGCGGCGGCGCGGCCCTCCTCGGTCTCCCAGTCGCGCTTCACCACGGTGTAGGAGCCGACGCCGATGCCGTGCGACTCCAGGATCCGCTTGGTGAACTCCTTGTCCATGCCGACCGCGCTGGCCAGCACGCCGGAGCCGACGTACGGGACGCCGGAGAGCTCCAGGAGGCCCTGCAGCGTGCCGTCCTCACCCCAGGGGCCGTGCAGCAGCGGCAGCACCACGTCCACCTCGCCGAGCGCCTTGGGCGCGGCGCCGGGCTCGCTCCAGACCACCTCACGGCTGGCCGGGCTGCCGGGCAGGGCGACCTGGCCCTCGGTGGACCCGGCGATGCCGTCCACGTCGGGCAGCTTGCCGTCGGTGATGGACATCCGGGCCGGATCGTCGTCGACCAGGGCCCAGCGGCCCTCGTGGGTGATGCCGATCGGCAGCACCTCGTACTTGCTGCGGTCGATGGACCGAAGCACGCTCGCGGCCGTGGAGACCGAGATGCCGTGTTCGGAGCTGCGACCGCCGAAGACGATCGCGACGCGCGGCTTTGCGGCGCCCGAAGCGCCCGGGTTCGGGGAGGTCTGTTCGATGCTCATATCGCGTTTGAGACTACCGTGAGCCCATTGTCGGTTCCGCAAGCAGGCAACCGGGTCACCAGCTCAGGGGCGCGAGGCTCTGCCTAACGGCGTTCGGGCTTCGCCGAGCGGGCCATCAGGGTGGCCAGGGCCTCCTGAGTGGGGCGGCCGTTGTGCACCACGTCGACCACCGCCTCGACGATCGGCATGTCGACGCCGTTGCGCCGGGCGAGGTCGAGCACCGACTCGCAGGACTTCACTCCTTCGGCGGTCTGCTTGGTCGCGGCGATGGTCTCCGCCAGCGACATCCCACGCCCGAGGTTGGTGCCGAAGGTGTGGTTGCGGGAGAGCGGCGAGGAGCAGGTCGCGACCAGGTCGCCCATCCCGGCGAGCCCGGCGAAGGTGTACGGGTCGGCGCCGAGCGCCAGCCCGAGCCGGGTGGTCTCGGCCAGTCCACGGGTGATCAGGGTGGCCTTGGTGTTGTCGCCCAGGCCCATGCCGTCGGCCATGCCGACCGCCAGCCCGATCACGTTCTTGACCGCGCCGCCGAGTTCGCAGCCGACCACGTCGGTGTTGGTGTACGGGCGGAAGTACGGGGTGTGGCAGGCCTTCTGGAGCCGCTTGGCGACCGCCTCGTCCGCGCAGGCGACCACGCTCGCGGCGGGCTGGCGGTTGGCGATCTCCATGGCCAGGTTGGGGCCGCTGACCACCGCGACGCGCTCCGGGCCGACGCCGGCGACCTCCTGGATGACCTCGCTCATCCGCTTGGCGGTACCGAGTTCGATGCCCTTCATCAGGCTCACCAGGACCGTCTCGGGCCCGACCAGCGGCGCCCAGGCGGCGAGGTTCTCCCGCAGCGTCTGCGAGGGCACCGCGAGCACGGCGAAGTCCGCGCCGGCCAGCGCGGTGGCGGGGTCGGTGGTCGCGCAGACGCGGTCCGAGAGCGTCACGTGCGGCAGGTAGTCCGGGTTGGCATGGGTCTCGTTGATCGCGTCGACCAGCTCCTTGCGGCGGCCCCAGAGGGTCACCTCGCAGCCGGCGTCGGCCAGGATCATCGCGAATGCGGTACCCCAGGAACCCGTCCCGAAGACGGCGCAGCGGGTCACTTGGAGTTCTCCTCGGGGGTCATACCTTCGTACTTATGTTTTTTCGTGCGGTCATTCGTGCCCGGGCCTGCGGCCCGGTCGCCCTTGGCCTCGGCGGCCTCGCCCCGGAGGCGGGACGCCTGCCGCATGTCGTAGCGCACGGCGGGCGGCTGCTCCTGCCGGATGCCCGCCAGGACCTCGGTGATCGCGGCCATGATGTCCTCGGTCGCGTCCTTGAGCACCTGGGCGGTGATCTCGTGGCCCTGGTACTTGCTCAGGTCCACCGGCGGGCCGGCCGCCACCGTCACCCGGTGCCGGGGGAAGAGGTTGAACCTACCCTTCCCGCCGCGCCCGTAGGGCGGGATGATCTCGTGCGCCCCCCAGTGCGCGACCGGGATGACCGGCGCGCCGGTCACCAGTGCGACCCGGGCGGCGCCGGTCTTGCCGGTCATCGGCCAGAGGTCCGGATCCCGGGTGAGCGTGCCCTCGGGGTAGAACTGCACGCACTCGCCGCTGTCGATCGCCTCGATCGCGGCCCGGAAGGCCTGCGCGGCGTCGGTCGAGTCCCGGAACACCGGGATCTGGCCGGTCCTGCGCAGCATGAAGCCGATGAACGGCACCGAGAACACCGAGGACTTGCCCAGCATCCGGGGCGGCCGCCCGCTGTTGTACTGCCAGTGCGCGTAGATCAGGGGGTCGATCAGGGAGTTGTGGTTGACCACTGTCAGGAACCCTCCCCGCTCGGGCAGGTGCTCCCAACCATGCCAGTCCGGCTTCACCAGGGCGGTGGTGACCGGCTTCACGAGCACGGCCGCGAAGCGGTACCAGATCCCGTAGTCGGCGTTGCCGAACCTGGCGTACGAGCGGCGGGCCACCCCAGCTCCTCCTCATCCGGTGCGGCACCCGGGGTGCCGCGGCATCAGTCACGCAGGTCGGTCGCCCGGGGCCGGTCGCAGCGACCGGATCGGGCGCCGACCAGTCTCGCCCGTGGGCTCGCCGACTGTCGAGCGCGCTACCCGAAGGCCGGGCGCAAGTGATCAATCGCACGCCGACCCGGATGGCGCGACCTGGCGAGGGCTCAGGCGTCGGCGCCACAATGGCGCCGATGACCCAGGACACGGTACGCCCCGCCGAGCCCCCCGCGCCCGTACCCACCGCCGCGCGCGGCGGGTGGTCGCTCGTCCTGCCGGTGAAGCCGCTGGCGCTCGCGAAGAGCCGGCTCGGTCCGTTCGCCGGTGCGCGGCGGCCCGAGCTGGCGTTGGCCTTCGCGCTGGACACCGTCACGGCGGCACTGGCCTGCCCGCTGGTCGGCCGGGTCCTGGTGGTAACTCAGGACACCTGCGCCGCACGGCAGTTGGCCCGACTGGGCGCGGTGGTGGTCGACGGCGAACCCGACGGCGGCCTCAACCCGGCACTCGCCCACGGCGCCGAGTACGCCCGCCGGATCGCGCCGCGCGCGCCGCTCGCGGTGCTCTCCGCGGACCTGCCCGCGCTGCGGCCCGCCGAACTGGCCCGGGTGCTGGGCGCGGTGCCCCCGGCCGGGCGCGCCTTCCTCGCGGACACCCCCGGGATCGGCACCACCCTGCTCGCCTGCTCCCCCGGCGCCCGGCTGGGCCCGGCCTTCGGCGGCGGCTCCCGCGCCCGGCACGCGGCGGGCGGCGCGTACGAGATCGGGCTGCCCGACGTCCCCTCCGTCCGCCGCGACGTGGACACCGGCGCCGACCTCGCCGAGGCCCTCGCCCTGGGCGTCGGCCCGCACACGGCGGCGGTGTCGGCCCTCGTGCGGCCCCTGGGACAACGGTCCTGATCGGTATGCTGCTGGCATGCAGGCCACCGCGTTCACTTACGACCCCGACACCCGCGCGGGTTCCGTGCTGCTCGACGACGGCACGCCCGTCCCGTTCGACGCGGCCGCGTTCGACGCCGGGGGCCTGCGGCTGCTCCGGCCGGGGCAGCGGGTGCGGATCCGCACCGAAGGCGACGGGGACGCCCGCCGGGTGGTCTTCCTGACCCTGCAGACCTTCCCGGACCCGGGCGAGCTCTGAGCCCGACCGCGCCAGGCCCGCTCCGCTCTAGGCCCTAGGCCCGCTCCGGAGTGACCCGGACCGCGTGCGACCGGCCCGCCATCGCGAAGCTGAGCGTCAACTCACCGTCCCGCTCCAGGAAGGCCTCGACCCGCTCGACCGCCCCTGGGCCGAAGAAGTACCGGTAGGCCTCGTACTGGGTCCACCCGAGCGGCAGCACCCGCAGCGCCTCCCAGAGGGCCGCCAGCGCGTCCGGGAGGCGGCTGAAGGTGGCCGGCTCGGTGATCCCCTCGATGGAGACGGTGATGGGCGGGCCGGGCTTCGCGCCGTCCGTGGGCCTAGAGCTGCTCACTGCTGGAACTCTCCTGCTCCTGGTCGAATTCGGCCCAGACGCTCTGCGCCGTGTGCGTGTAGTGGTGCCCGTAGCGGTCCGCGCCGGCCAGGGCGGCGATCACCTTCAGCTGGTTCTCCACCGGGAGCCCCTGGGGCAACGCCACCTCCACCCGGTAACCGCCGCCCGGGCGGAGGCGGACGCGCGCCCGCGTCCCGGCGGCCCTGGCAAGGCGGTTCGCCACGTCAAACACCCTGGTGCTTCGCACGCAACGACTCTCCCCGCGAGCGGTCGATCACGGAACGTGAATCTAAGTAATTAGATTCCACCTGATGCATTAGATTGTCAACGCTGAATCACCCGCCCTGTCGCATCGGCAGGGATCGTGCCTGCCGCCGGGAGAGCCAGATGCGCTCAGAAGAGCACCCGTACCTGCGGATCGCTGACGAGCTGCGCAACCGAATCGCCCAGGGCGACTGGAAGCTGGGCGAGCGGCTGCCCTCCCGTAAGCAGCTCGCCATGGCCTACGGAGTCGGCGCGAACGTGCTGCAGCGAGCACAGCAGCTGCTGATCACCGAAGGGCTGCTGGAGGGTCGCGCAGGCTCGGGCACGTACGTCCGGAAGCCGACCGCGCGCCGCCTGATGCTCCGCTCCCGCCATCTCGGGCTGCACAGCTCCACGCACTTCCACGCCGACTTCGGCAAGTACGACTCGCTCGGGACCTGGGAGGCGCACAGCAACGTCCGGACCGAGGCGTCGCCCAGGATCGCCGGCCGGCTCGGCCTCGAACCGGGCGAGCTGGTGGTGCACACCACGTACGAGTTCCTGATCGACAGCCAGCCGGTCCAGCTCGCCAACAGCTGGGAGCCGTTGGCGATCACCCTCGGCTCGCCGGTGCTGATGCCCGAACTCGGGCCGCTGGCAGGCCGGGGAGTGGTCGAGCGGATGGCCGCGATCGGCGTCCAGGTGGACTCCGCCGTGGAGAGCCCGCGTCCGGCCCGGGCCACCGTGAAACAGGCATTGGTGCTCGGGATCTCGGCGGGCGATCTGCTGACGCTGGTCGAGCGGACCTATTTCGACGTGGACGGCCGCGCGGTGGAGACCGCCGACATCGTCATTCCCGATGCGCGCTGGAAGGTCAGGTACGAGCTCCCGGTCGAACGCCCGGAGCGACAGGCGTACCCGTCGGACGGGACGGTCTGACGGTCCGGTCGGACAGGCCGGTCGGACGGGCCGTGAATCCCCCGGCCGCGAAAGAGCCGTGGCGACTCGCACCGGGGGTCTTCCAAAGGATGGAGCACCCGGAGTGCGAGCCGCCACGGCTCACGGCCGCAGCGCGGCCGTCGACTGAAGAAACCGCCGAACCTACTTGGCGGTGGACTTGCGCGCGGTGGTCTTGCGCGTGGTCGTCTTCTTCGCCGGAGCGGTCTTCTTGACCGCGGTCGCCTTCTTCGCGGCGACGGCCTTCTTGACCGCCGGAGTCGCGGCGACGGTCTTCTTGACCGCCGTCGCCTTCTTCGCGGTGGTGGCCTTCTTGACCGCCGGAGTGGCGGCCACGGTCTTCTTGACCGCCGTCGCCTTCTTGACCGCCGTGGTCTTCTTCGCGGCGGTGGCGGTGGTCTTCTTCGCGACCGTCTTCTTGGCGGCGGCCGGGGCGGCGGCGGCAGCGGTGGCGGACCGCTTGGTGGCGGCGCGCTTGACGGCAGCGGTGGTACCGCTCTTACCAGGGGTGAGCGAGCCCTTGGGGGCCTTCTTCACCGAGGGGCCCTCCTTCGGCAGCTTCTTGCTGCCGCTGACCAGGTCCTTGAAACCCTGGCCGGGGCGGAAGCGAGGCACCGAGGTCTTCTTGACCTTGACCTTCTCGCCGGTCTGCGGGTTGCGGGCGAAGCGCGCGGAGCGCTCCACCTTTTCGAAGGTGCCGAAGCCGGTGACCGACACCCGGTCACCCGCCACAACGGCACGCACCATGGTGTCGAGCACTGCGTCGACGGCCTCTGCGGCAGCCTTGCGACCGCCCAGCTGCTCGGCCACCGCTTCGACAAGCTGAGCCTTGTTCACGTCTTCCCCTTCGGAAACGGGCGCCGGATGATTCCATCCGTTCATTTCGCACGTTAGGTATGTATCTGCGGACTTTCAATTACCAAACGTGTGAATCACCCTAGTGTCGCAATGGATTTGCGCGTCAGCGACCTCAGTGGACGGGCGGATGCCCCTCGTCGAGGTCTCGCACAAAGCAACTCAACCGCCGCGCCGCCTCCGGTAGATCGCGCTTGGCGGTCTCCGTGACGATCAGCAGTTGACGGGTGAGAGCGGTCTTTGCCTCCGCTGACACGTTCAGCGCATGAACGCGGGCATGAGCTTGCTTCAACCGCTCTGCCACGAGCGCGTAACGCGCCGCGACTTCCGACTCGTCCGGCTCCTCGGTAGGTGAGGTGTCGTCGTCCGGCCGATCGTCAATTCGACTCTCGGTTGGCCCGGCTGTCCCCTCCGTCGGCGCGGGTTCGCGGCCCGCGTACGGAGGTTCAAGGTCCCGGTGCATGCAACGATTGTGCCATCTGTGCGGAGTTGCGCTGCGCAGACCCCGTCTCCGGCAAATCACGGACGACTATCCGGGGTGCGCCGCGACCCGAACTCAAGGTCGAACTCGGGCCTGGAACTGCCGGATGGCCCGCCCCCCCGAGGGGGCGGGCCATCCGGCGGACCGTCAGAAAGAAGGGACTCAGGCGACCGGCAGCGTACGAGGCTTGAACGTCGGCCGGGTGGCCTCGAATGCCGCGATGTCGGGCTCGTTCCGCAGGGTGATGCTGATGTCGTCCAGACCATTCAGCAGCCGCCAGCGGACGTTGTCGTCCAGCTCGAATGCGGCCACGATCCCGTCGGCCCGGACCTCGCGGGCCTCGAGGTCCACGGTGATCTCGGCGGTCGGGTCGGCCTCGGTCAGCGCCCAGAGCCGCTCGACGGTCTCCTGCGGCAGGAGCACCGTCAACAGACCGTTCTTCAGCGAGTTACCACGGAAGATGTCGGCGAAACGGGAGGAGATGACCGCCGCGAAGCCGTAGTTCTGCAGCGCCCAGACGGCGTGCTCGCGGGAGGAACCGGTACCGAATTCGGGGCCGGCCAACAGGACGGTGGCGCCCGCGCGCTCGGGCTGGTTGAGGATGAACGACTCGTCCTTGCGCCAGGCCTCGAACAACCCGTCCTCGAAACCGGATCGGGTGACCTTCTTGAGCCAGTGGGCCGGGATGATCTGGTCGGTGTCGACATTGCTGCGGCGCAGCGGAACGGCCCGGCCGGTGTGCGTGGTGAACTTCTCCATGACCGCTCAGACCTCCGCGTTGATGTCGGCCGACAGGTCGGACGGTGCGGCCAGGTGGCCGAGAACTGCGGTCGCGGCGGCGACCTGCGGCGAGACCAGGTGGGTCCGGCCGCCCTTGCCCTGCCGGCCTTCGAAGTTGCGGTTCGAGGTGGAGGCGCAGCGCTCGCCCGGGGCCAGCTGGTCCGGGTTCATGCCCAGGCACATCGAGCAACCCGCGTGCCGCCATTCGGCGCCGGCGGCGGTGAACACCTTGTCGAGGCCCTCCTCGATCGCCTGCAGGGCGACCCGGACCGAGCCGGGGACGACCAGCATCCGCACCCCGTCCGCGACCTGGCGGCCCTCGACCACGGCGGCGGCGGCCCGCAGGTCCTCGATCCGGCCGTTGGTGCAGGAGCCGACGAAGACGGCGTCGACCTTGACCTCGCGCAGCGGCGTACCGGCCTGCAGGCCCATGTACTTGAGCGCGTTCTCGGCGGCGGTGCGCTCCGACGGGTCGGCGAAGGAGGCCGGATCCGGTACGGAGGCGCCCAGCGGGGCACCCTGGCCCGGGTTGGTGCCCCAGGTGACGAACGGGGTCAGCTCGGTGGCGTCGATGAAGATCTCGTGGTCGAAGACCGCGTCGTCGTCGGTGACCAGGGTCTCCCAGTACGCGACGGCGGCGTCCCAGTCCTCGCCCTTCGGGGCGTGCGGACGGCCCTGGAGGTAGTCGAAGGTGGTCCGGTCCGGGGCGATCATGCCGGCCCGGGCGCCTGCCTCGATCGACATGTTGCAGACGGTCATCCGGGCCTCCATCGAGAGGCTGCGGATGGCCGAACCGCGATACTCCAGCACATAGCCCTGGCCGCCGCCGGTACCGATCCTGGTGATGATCGCCAGGATCAGGTCCTTCGCGGTGACACCCTCGGGCAGTTCGCCCTCGACCGTGATCGCCATCGTCCGGAACGGGGCCAGCGGCAGCGTCTGGGTGGCCAGCACGTGCTCGACCTGGCTGGTGCCGATGCCGAACGCCAGCGCGCCGAAGGCGCCGTGGGTGGAGGTGTGAGAGTCGCCACAGACCACGGTGGTACCGGGCTGGGTCAGCCCCAGCTGCGGGCCGACCACGTGCACGACGCCCTGCTCGACATCGCCCAACGAGTGGATGCGCACGCCGAACTCGGCGGCGTTGCGGCGCAGGGTCTCCAGCTGGACCCGGGAGACCGGGTCGGCGATCGGCTTGTCGATGTCGACGGTCGGGGTGTTGTGGTCCTCGGTCGCGATGGTGAGATCGGTCCTGCGGACCTTGCGCCCGGCCAGCCGGAGCCCGTCGAAGGCCTGGGGGCTGGTGACTTCGTGCAGCAGGTGCAGATCGATGTAGAGCAGGTCGGGCTCGCCCTCGGCGTGCCGGACGACATGGTCGTCCCAGACCTTCTCTGCGAGTGTCCGTCCCATCGCTTTCCCTCCAGCCGGCCGCTCTGCCGGCCTTCTCGTGTGGTCTAGGTCGCTTCCGTCACGGTCTTGGTAGGGCCCGCTCAGGTGGACCTGCACGCCGGATCCCCTCTTTCGGTCAAGAGGTATCAGGATGTGGACACTGGTGAGGTGACCGATCCTGGGTGTCTCCCGGGCTGCTGCATCCAGAGTGGCGCTTTTCCTCCGAGATTGAACTTGCGTCTCGCGGAATGAGACTGCAGTATCGGGGTATGGACAACTCAAGCGGCGTCGGCGTTCTCGACAAGGCCGCTCTGGTGCTGAGCGCACTGGAGTCGGGCCCCGCCACGTTGGCGGGGCTGGTCGCCGCCACCGGATTGGCGCGGCCCACCGCCCACCGACTCGCCGTCGCACTCGAACACCACCGCCTGGTCACCAGGGACATGCAGGGCCGTTTCATCCTCGGCCCCCGACTCTCCGAGCTCTCCGCCGCAGCGGGCGAGGACCGGCTGCTCGCCACCGCGGGCCCGGTCCTCACCCACCTGCGCGATGTCACCGGCGAGAGCGCACAGCTCTACCGCCGGCAGGGCGAGATGCGCATCTGCGTCGCCGCCGCCGAGCGCCTCTCCGGCCTGCGGGACACCGTCCCGGTCGGCAGCACCCTGCCGATGAAGGCCGGCTCCGCAGCACAGGTCCTGCTGGCCTGGGAGGAGCCCGAGCGGCTCCACCGGGGCCTCCAGGGCGCCCGCTTCACCGCGACGGCCCTGAGCGGCGTACGACGCCGTGGCTGGGCCCAGTCGATCGGCGAGCGGGAGCCGGGCGTGGCGTCCGTCTCGGCGCCCGTACGCGGCCCTTCCAACCGCGTGGTGGCCGCCGTCTCGGTCTCCGGCCCGATCGAGCGCCTGACCCGCCACCCGGGCCGGATGCACGCGCAGGCCATCATCGAAGCCGCGAATCGCCTCACGGAGGCTCTTCGTCGCGGGTAACCGAAAACGGGCGCGGGGAACTTGCGCGAGACGGGAGGCGGCGGGCTGCTGCCTTCCGTCTCGCGCACGCTGTTAATCAAGCAGAGCCCCGCGCCCCTGTTCTGCTCGCCCTTACCGGAAATACAAAAAAGCCCCGCATATGCGGGGCTTCTCGCTTACCAACTGGCTGGGGTACCAGGACTCGAACCTAGACTAAATGAACCAGAATCACTCGTGCTGCCAATTACACCATACCCCAACAAAGCATCGGGCCGATGGGGCTGAACCCATCGGCCTTACTGCCTTGGTACCCCCGACCGGATTCGAACCGGCGCTACTGCCGTGAGAGGGCAGCGTGCTAGGCCGCTACACAACGGGGGCAAACTTGGTGATCCCGACTTCGTCGCCTCCGGGGTTTTGAATCATCCGGATGGTGACAGTGGTAAGGATCTGGTACCCCCGACCGGATTCGAACCGGCGCTACTGCCGTGAGAGGGCAGCGTGCTAGGCCGCTACACAACGGGGGCTTGACCTTCTTCAGTTGTTGCGTACCCCCGACCGGATTCGAACCGGCGCTACTGCCGTGAGAGGGCAGCGTGCTAGGCCGCTACACAACGGGGGCTTGTACTGCTGTACCAGGCTACTGCTTGATACTGCACTGCTTACACAGCTTGCACTGCTTGTACTGCGCTGGGGTACCAGGACTCGAACCTAGACTAAATGAACCAGAATCACTCGTGCTGCCAATTACACCATACCCCACCAGAGTTCAACCCCTGCGGGTCTTGCTCGGTGCTGCTCCGACTGGTTGGTGCTGACGAGGTTTCTGGTCCCTCGCCGTTCCCTTCCGGGCGGCGCAGAAAGAACATTACCCGACGCCGGGCCCCGCTCCAAAATCGATAACCGCAGGCAGGCCCCCGGACGGCTGCGTGGCTGGTCACGCAGCCGTCCGGGGCGGGCCTCAGGAGGCCGGTACGAGCTCCAGAGCGGCCGTCAGGCGACGCAGCGTCTCGGCTCGGCCCAGCAGCTCCATCGACTCGAAGAGCGGCGGGGAGACCCGGCGGCCGGTCACGGCGACCCGCAGCGGGGTGAAGGCGAACTTGGGCTTGATGCCCAGGCCGTCCACCAGGGCCTCGCGCAGCGCTGCCTGGATCGGCTCCGGGGTGAAGTCCCCGAGCGCCTCCAGGGCCTTGATGCTGGCCTCCAGCACCGGGCGGGCGTCGGCGGTCAACACCTTGGCCGCGTCGTCCGGGTCGACGGTGAAGTCGGCCGGGGCGACGAAGAGGAAGCCGGCCATGGTGACGATCTCGCTCAGGACGACCATCCGCTCCTGGGTGAGCGGCGCCACCTTGGCGAGCAGGTCGAGCTGCTCGGCGGTCGGCTCGGCCGGCAGCAGGCCGGGGGCCTGCAGGTACGGCACCAGGCGGCGGGCGAACTCGTCCGGAGCCAGCAGCCGCAGGTGGTCCGCGTTGATCGACTCGCACTTCTTGAGGTCGAAGCGGGCCGGGTTGGCGTTCACCTTCGCGATGTCGAAGGCGGCCACCAGCTCGTCCATCGAGAACCGGTCCTGGTCCTCGGAGAGCGACCAGCCGAGCAGCGCGAGGTAGTTGAGCAGGCCCTCGGGCAGGAAGCCGCGCTCGCGGTACAGGTTGAGGTTGGCCTGCGGGTCGCGCTTGGAGAGCTTCTTGTTGCCCTCGCCCATCACGTACGGCAGGTGGCCGAAGCGCGGGGTGGTGCCGGTGCCGACGCCGACCTGGGCGAGCGCCGAGTAGAGCGCGATCTGACGCGGGGTCGAGGAGAGCAGGTCCTCGCCGCGCAGCACGTGGGTGATGCCCATCAGGGCGTCGTCCACCGGGTTGACCAGGGTGTAGAGCGGGGCGCCGTTGGCCCGGACGATGCCGTAGTCCGGCACGTTCTCCGGCTCGAAGCTGAGCTTCCCACGGACCAGGTCGTCGAAGACGATGGTCTGGTCGGGCATCCGGAACCGCAGGATGGGCTCGCGGTGCTCCTGCTTGTAGACCGCGACCTGGTCGGCTGTCAGCTCGCGGCAGTGGCCGTCGTAGCCGGAGGGCTTGCCGGCCGCACGGGCGGCCTCGCGGCGGGCGTCCAGCTCCTCGGTGTTGCAGTAGCAGTGGTACGCGAACCCGCCCTCGTGCAGCTTCCGGGCGACATCCGCGTAGATGTCCATCCGCTGCGACTGCCGGTACGGCTCGTACGGGCCGCCGACCTCGGGGCCCTCGTCCCAGTTGAAGCCGAGCCAGCGCATGGCGTCGAGCAGCTGGTTGTACGAGTCCTCCGAGTCGCGGGCCGCGTCGGTGTCCTCGATCCGGAAGACCAGCTTGCCGCCGTGGTGGCGGGCGAAGGCCCAGTTGAAGAGGGCGGTCCGGACCAGGCCGACGTGCGGGTTGCCGGTCGGGGAGGGACAGAAGCGGACCCGGACGGTGGGGTCCAGGTCCGCAGGAGTGTTAGCCACGCTTGATCACCTTATTGGTGAGAGTGCCGATGCCTTCGATGGAGACGGCGACCTCGTCGCCGACGTTCATGGGGCCGACACCCGCAGGGGTGCCGGTGAGGATGACGTCGCCCGGGAGCAGCGTCATCGCTTCGGAGATGTGGACGATCAGCTCGGCGATCGAACGGACCATCAGAGAAGTCCGGCCGGCCTGCTTGAGCTCGCCGTTCAGGGTGGTGGTGATCGCCAGATCGCTCGGGTCCAGCTCGGTCTCGATCCACGGGCCGAGCGGGCAGGCGGTGTCGAAGCCCTTGGCGCGGGCCCACTGACCCTCGCGCTGCTGCACGTCGCGGGCGGTCACGTCATTGGCACAGGTGTAGCCGAAGACGATCTCGGGGACGCGCTCCAGCGGGACCTCACGGCCCATCCGGCCGATCACCACGGCCAGTTCGCCCTCGAACTGCACGTCCGAGGAGAACGGGGGGTACGCGATGGCCTCGGTGGGGCCGATCACGGCGGTGGAGGGTTTGAAGAACGTGAGCGGGACGTCCGGGACCTCGTGGCCCAGCTCGGCGGCGTGGGCCGCGTAGTTCCGGCCAACCGCGACGATCTTGTTGGGCAGAATCGGGGAGAGCAGCCGGATGTCCTGCATCCGGTAACTCTCGCCGGTCAGCTGCATCGAGACGATCGGGTGCCCGGCCAGCGCGTGGACGACCAGGGAGTCGGGCTGGGAGGGATCACCCTCGACCACACCGAAGGAGACGCTGCCTGCGGCAGGGCTTCCTTCCCGGACGGAGAACCTGGCAATTCGCACGGTTGGGAGCCTCTCGGTCAGTCGGGCTCCGGCCTCGCCGGGCCCTGCTCGAACGCCACCCAGGCTATCGCGTGGGCCACTGCGTGCCGGTTCGAGCGGGGCCGGTGAGGGGCGTACTTAGTCAGTCCCGCTCAGTCGGTCCCGCTCGGACCGACCGGCGATTCCCCCGAGTACCCGGTCAGTCCCGGGGAAGGCGCGGGGCCGGGGCGACCATCAGGACGGTGCGGCGCGGGTTGGCCGTGTTGGTCGGCAGGTCGATCGAGTACTCCAGCGGCTCACGTGCGGCACCGACGCCCGGGAGCTCGTTGAAGTCCGCGACCGAGGCCAGGGTGGTGCGGCGCGGGTTCGCCGTGGGGCGGGGGACGAGCGTCGACTTCGTGGCCTGGTTCGCCGGCTGGGACATTGCGTCACACCTTGGGTTCAGAGCCGACTCGGGGGAGCCGACGGGAGTGTTCGGGGGTGTTTCCGGGCAGGCTGACGGTGGCCCTGCTCGTTATCAGCCAGGTTAAGGATCTCTTTCCACAGTCGCCGTGACCAAGGCTATACATTCAGCTGTGATTTTGCTCACAAATTAGCCTGGATTTCGTACATGTCGGACATTTCACAGTGTCAGATAATTCCGACAAAGGCCCTATCTCGGACATTCGGGAAGGTCTGTGACTCTTCCAGACCCATGGTCCACTTGGCATGTATCCGGCGAGTGTCCGAAAAGGGCCGTATTTGAGCGGGGCTACCGCACAGTCAGTAAGGTGGCGCACGCGCTGGGTAGCCCAGGACACCGACGGGTAACGGCCCTTGTTGGACTTCCCACGCTGTGCTGGAATGCCACGGAAAAACTCGACACCGTCCCATCCGCGTCAGCGGGTAGGGGCGCCCGGTCCAGAGGTTGCGACGCCAGTGCAGGGACGTTTCAAGAGGGGCAGCGGCGCCGTGGGTGACCCGGAGTCGCGTGAGCCCGTGGCAGGCCCCCACCAGGCAACGCCGATCACGAGCCCCGGCGAGCAGACATTCGGCGCCGGCGCCGAATCCGAACAGGACACCGTGGAAGGAGCTGAGCAGCCCGGTAAGCGAAGCGGCCGCTCACGCCTGCGCGGGACACTGAACCGCCGCCGGGCCACCGGTCTGAGCCGTTTCGCGATGCGCAACTGGCGGATTCGTACCCGCCTGATCGCACTGCTGCTGCTCCCCGTGGTCGTCGCGCTGGTCCTCGGTGGACTGCGCATCCAGGCCTCGATCCAGAACTCCCAGCAGCTGTCCCAGATGACCGGGCTCTCCGACCTCGCGAAGAAGGCCACCGCGCTCGCGGACGCCCTCCAGACCGAGCGCGACATCAGCGCGGGCCCGCTCACCTCGCAGAGCTCCGAGCTCGACGACGTCAGCGCCGCGCGCAAGACCACCGACGACCTGAGCAAGGCTTTCGCGGCCAGCGCCGACAACTTCGACCAACTCGACCTCTCCGGTGACAAGGCGCTGCTGCTGCAGGTCCGCAAGGACCTCAACCAGCTGTCCGACGCGCGCAGCAACGCGTACACCAAGGACGACAACATCCAGGCCACGATCACGAACTACGACGTGATCATCAAGGACCTGCTCGGCATCAGCCAGGACCTCGCGATCGGGTCCAACAGCACCGAGCTGGTCAAGGTCACCCGCGCACTGCAGCAGTTCTCGCTGGCCAAGGAGAGCTCCTCCGAGCAGCGCGCGCTGATCAGCGCCGCGCTGGCCCGCCCGGGGCAGCCCGACCTCAGCACCTCCGACGAGACCTTCGGCATCCGGCTGCAGGTGTCCGAGGACAACGCGCTCCTCAACTTCACCGCGATCTACGGCGACGCCCAGGCCAAGGCGCTGCGCGCCCCGCTGAGCTACAACCAGGTGATCTCGGACGCGGACCGCTACTCCAAGACCGTCCTCAACCTGAACGGCATCCGGCAGGCCCAGCCCCGCAGCTACAAGAGCTGGTACGACGACGCCTCCGCCAAGATCAACGGCGAGCGGAAGATCGAGTCCACCCTCCTGGAGGCACTGGACGGCAAGGCCGGCCAGCTGCAGTCGGACGCCGACACCCAGACCCTGCTCAACGGCGCGCTGATCGCCCTGGTGCTGATCGTCGCCATCGCCGGTGCGGCAATCGTGGCCCGTGGCATGGTGCGCTCGCTGACCCGGCTGCAGACCGCCGCCGAGGACGTCGCCGAGCGGCGGCTGCCCGAGCTGGTCAAGACGCTCTCCGAGAGCGACCCGCACGACGTCGACGTCACCGTCGAACCCGTCGGTATCGACTCGTCCGACGAGATCGGCCACGTGGCGCACGCCTTCGACATGGTGCACAAGCAGGCGGTCTCGCTGGCCGCCGAGCAGGCACTGCTGCGAGGCAACATCAACGCGATGTTCACCAACCTCTCGCGCCGCAGCCAGGGCCTCATCCAGCGCCAGCTGTCGCTGATCTCCGAACTGGAGAGCCGCGAGGCCGACCCGGACCAGCTGGCCAGCCTCTTCAAGCTGGACCACCTCGCGACCCGTATGCGCCGTAACGGCGAAAACCTCCTCGTCCTCGCGGGCGAGGACCCGGGCCGCCGCTGGACCCGTCCCGTCCCGCTGGTCGACGTGCTCCGCGCCGCCGCCTCCGAGGTGGAGCAGTACGAGCGCGTCGAACTCGCCGCCGTACCGTCCGCCGAGGTCGCGGGCCGCGTCGTCAACGACCTCGTCCACCTGCTCGCCGAGCTGCTCGAGAACGCCACCTCGTTCTCCAGCCCGCAGACCCGCGTCCGGGTCACCGGCCACGCGCTGCCGGACGGCCGGGTACTGATCGAGATCCACGAC
The DNA here is from genome assembly GCF_029894335.1 of Kitasatospora sp. MAP5-34. Lineage (GTDB taxonomy): Bacteria > Actinomycetota > Actinomycetes > Streptomycetales > Streptomycetaceae > Kitasatospora. The sequence continues at coordinate 95,629 of NZ_JARXZC010000030.1, forward strand.
ACCGGCATCGGCCTCTCCCCCGACGACCTCGCGGACATCAACGAGCGGCTCGCCAACCCGCCGGTCGTGGACGTCTCCGTCTCCCGCCGAATGGGTCTGTTCGTGGTCGGCCGCCTGTCCCTGCGACACGGCATCCGGATCCAGCTCCGCCCCAGCGACTCGGGTGGCACCACCGCACTCGTCATGCTCCCGCTCGACGTCACCACCGCCGCCGACCGGCGTACCGCCGGCCGCCCGGCAGGCCCGGCGCAGGCCAGGCAGCAGCGCGGTGCCGGTCCGACCCCGCGTCAGCAGGGCCGGGCGGGCATGGCCGAGACGGCGCTGCCGATGCGTCCGCAGCCGGGCGCCGCCGCAGGCGCGCTCCCGCAGGGCCCGGCGGGTGCGCCCACCGGCCGCCCGCAGCTCGGCCAGGGACCGCAGGGCGGCCCCGGTGGTCAGCCTCAGCAGGGTGGCCGTCCCGGCGCTCCGGCTCAGGCTCCGAACGGCAGCCCCACCGGTGGTCTGCCGACCCGCGAGGTCGGCCAGGCACTGCGTGAGACCCCGCCGAACGGCCGCCCGCCGCGCCGTACGCCCGGTGCCTCGGGTGCGCCCGGCGTGCAGCAGGGCCCCGGTGGCGGTCTGCCGCGCCGTGGCCGCGCACCGGAGCAGGGCCAGCAGCCGCAGCAGAACCAGCAGGGCCCGGCCGGTGGCCGTCGCCCCGCGCAGGAACGTCCCCGTCCGGGCGTCGACCAGCCCACCGCCGGTCAGCCCACCGCCGGTCGCCCCGGCCCCCGCCAGGCCCCGCAGGGCCCCGGTCAGGGTCAGGCACCGGGTCAGGGTCAGGGTCAGCCGCAGGGCCGCCCGGTCCGGCCGCAGCCGCAGGACGGGCCCGCCCAGCGCCCGCCGTACGCCCAGGAGCGCCCGTCGGCGCCGCAGGACCAGCAGGCCCAGCTCGCCCCGCAGCCGCAGGGCCGGCAGCCGCAGGCCCCGCAGCAATCGATGGCCCCGCTCCCGGCCGCGCCGGTCGAGAGCACCGTGCAGTTCGCCCGCCCGCGCTTCGAGGCGAGCGAGATCGACCCCCGCGACCCGCTGGGTCTCGGACTGGTCGAGCCGGTGCTGCCGAGCGTCGCCAGCCCGGCGCCGCAGCAGCCCCAGGTTCAGCAGCCACAGGCCCCGATCCGGCAGCTGCCGCCGCAGGCGCCGCAGCAGCCCCAGGGCCAGCAGCAGCCGATGGCGCTGCCGACCGGTCCCGGCCAGCGGCCCGAACCCGGGCAGGCCGGGCAGTTCGGCCAGTTCGAGTCCGCCGAGGCGCAGGCCCGGTCGTACCAGCCCCGCCGTCCCGGTACCAGCGCTCCCGGCTTCGCCGAGCAGCCGCAGGGCCGCCCGGCTCCGCAGCAGGGCCAGCAGGGTCAGCAGGGTCAGCGACAGATGCCGCAGCAGGGTCAGCAGCAGGCCGGCCGGCCGCCCCAGCAGGACCAGCCGCAGGAGCGGCCGCGTCCTGACGGTGCGTCCGACGCGCCGTGGCGTCCGTCCGCCAACGACGAGCGCTGGCGCCGGGCCGAGCAGGTCCGCGAGCCCTCGACCGGCGGCATCACGATGTCGGGTCTTCCCCGGCGTACGCCGCAGGCCAACCTGGTCTCCGGCACCGCCGAGGCGGCGCCGCTGACCGGTCCGCAGGTCTCCCGGGCACCCGAGGAGGTCCGTGGCCGGCTCACCAACCTGCGTCGCGGCATCCAGCAGGGACGCCAGGCGGGCGCGGACGCGGCCCAGTCGGCGCAGTCCGACCAGCAGCAGACCCAGCAGTTCCAGCGGCCCCAGCCGGGGCAGCAGTTCCAGCAGGGGCAGCAGGGGCAGCCCGGCCAGGGTGCTCAGCCCGACCAGCACGGCCGCGCCCAGCAGCGCTTCGACGGCTTCGGTAGCCCTCGGAACAACGGGGGCAACGGCTCGTCCGGCCCAGATCACCAGGAGCGTTGAGTTGAGTCAGATGAGCCAGGCCGCACAGAACCTGAACTGGCTGATCACCAATTTCGTGGACAACACCCCTGGGGTGTCGC
>NZ_JARXZC010000031.1 GCF_029894335.1 Kitasatospora sp. MAP5-34
GAACCGCTGGTCGACTACATCTCACCCACGGGCGGCGGCTACTTCTTCGCCCTGCCGGGCGCCAAGGACAGCGCCGACTGGCTCGGCCGGGGGCTGTTGGCGTACTGACAGTCTGACAATTGACAGCCCGACAACTGGCAGGTCGGCGGGTCACCTGGTCCTGATCCGAGCTCGGACCGGGTGACCCGCCGACCTGCCGACTACCAGTTGTCGGGCTGTCAATTGTCAGTTGCCAGTTCTCAGTTGGGCGAGCCTCCGGAGCCGGTCCGCCACGCCTCCAGCCCGGCCAGTGACGCGGCCCTGGCCTGGTTCAGCTTGCGGGCCGCCAGTTCGGTGGGCGGGGTGTCCAGTTGCCGCGCCCAACCGCGCCCGGCTGCTGCCAGCGCCGCACCCACGATCACCGTGCCGGTCAGCCCGACCAGCGCACCGACCCCGGTGAGCGCCGCGCCGGCGATGAGCAGGTTTCGGTTGACCTGGAATCCGCCGATGAAGTTCTGATTGGTCGCCATGCACCAACCATCGGCGAGGGCCGTTCCACCCGCACCCGGAGTACTCCGGCAGAGCGGTCCACCGCCCGCACATTGGACCGTTCGGGTGCTTGAGAGCCTGGATGTGCACCTGCTCCGGCCAGCGCGCGCGGAACCGGAGCGCGCCGCCTAGGGTCGCGGGCGAAGGCTCTCTCCAGGAGGACGTCATGACCGAACCCGTGCACGTCGATCTCCGGGCACTCGCCGACGAACACGCGGCGAAGGCCGCCGCCAGCCCGCACGGTCGCAGCGCACACCTGGTGCTCCACGACGGCGTACTGCGGCAGACGATCATCGCGCTGACGGCAGGCTCGTCCCTGGACGAGCACAACGCGCCCGCCGCCGCGAGCCTGCAGGTACTGCGAGGACGGGTCTCCCTGACCATCGCGGGCCGCCGCCAGGAGCTGACGTCCGACCGGCTCTACCCGATCCCGCAGGAGCGGCACGGGCTGCTCGCCAACGAGGACACCGTCGTCCTGCTGACCACGGTGACCGTCTGACCTACGTGGCCGAGCGGTTGCGCCGGCCACTTCAGTGGTTCAGACGACGACCGGGGGCCTCCCGAGCACGCGCCCGGCGGCGAGTTCGAGGCCCCGGAGGAAATCCCGCCCGCTGGGGGCCTGCGCCGGATCGAGCAGCCACTGCACGGCGTAACCGGCGAGCAGAGCTTGGTAGAAGGTGCCGAGGAGCAGCTCGTCCTCGGTGTCGGGCACTTCCTTCACTCCCTGGAACATCGCGGAGAGCGCCAGCCGGGCCATCCGCTGGACGCCACCGAGTGCCTCCTTCAGCTCCGGGGTCCGGTCGATCTGCGCGATCGCCTCGAACTGCGCGGCCCAGAGCCCCCGGAACTCGACGAAGGTCTCGCCCACCCGCTCCCAGGTCACCGCGAAGCGCTCCTCGGGAGTCACCGTGCCGTCCGGGTCCGTCAGGATCGCCGAGTCCACCGCCTCGCCCCAGTCGCGGGTGGCCTCCATCATCGCCGCGTTGAGCAGCGCCTCCTTGGAGCCGAAGTGGTAACCGATCGCCGCAAGGCTGACGCCTGCGGCGGAGGCGATGTCCCGGGCGGTGGTCCGGCCGTAGCCCTTCTCGAACAGACAGCGCTTGGCACCTGCCAGCAGGTCTTCACGATTTCCCATGAGCCGAGCGTACGACAGGAGCTGGACAGATGTCTTGCACGAGAGAGTTAGACGTTTGTTCAGTGTGTCCAGGCGGATTGCCGGGATGAGAGGTCGGATATCAGATGACAGATTTTGAAATCTGTCATCTGATATCCGCCATCTGGCGTCTAGCATCTGCGAGCGCGACACGCGGCGACAGTCGCCCGCCAGCACCCCCGCAGGCCGCCCTACCCGACTGTCTAGACCATATGGCCGTTCATCGCTGTTGCGACTTCTGGTCTTTGACCATCGTTTCCCGGCCGGTGTATACGTTCGGAGCTGACGCCAGGCATACTGGCCAGGGTGTCGGGCAAGCTCGTCCGGCGCTGAAACGGCGAGAATTCCGAAGGGACCGGTGGTCAGGGATGCTGCGGAACGGTCTGGAGCCCTGGCACCTCCTGGTGGTGCTGGCTGTGATCATCCTGCTGTTCGGCTCGAAGAAGCTGCCCGAGATGGCGCGGGGGCTCGGCAAGTCCATGCGCATCCTGAAGGCCGAGACCAAGGCCCTGCGTGAGGACGACGTCCCGGCCGAGGGGACGGCGCAGAACACGACGGCCGCCTCCACCCCGGCCGACCAGCCCCGCCCTGCGGTGAGCCCGGTCAACGTCACGAAGGCCGACGAGACGAACAAGTCGGCGACGAACATCTGAGTCGGACACCGGTTCCGACCCCCTGAGCCTCCGCTCCGTCAGCTGACGGAGCGGAGGCTCAGGCGTTTCCCGGAGCCGAACCGCCCGTCCCGACCTGCCGGAAGCGCAGCCTCGCCCCGACCGATGCCGACGGCGACAGCGACAGCGACAGCGGGTCAGTTGCCATTGAGCCAGGTCGGGAGCTAACCCTGGTCGTATCCCGGACCACCGTCGCCCTGGTCCTGCTGACCCGGATCCGGGGAGGGCAGCGAGGACTGCGGGCGTGACGCACCCAGCAGGGAGTTGAGCCGGCTCTGCCAGTTCTGGGCCGTGGCACCGTCGATCGCGTGCTTCTTGGCCAGGTCGCGGATCAGCCGCTGTGCGTTGCGCAGGGCGGGGTCCGCGTCCTGCGGCTGGTGGTCGGCCAGAGCGGCGGCGGCATCGTCCAGGTAGCCGAGAAGCTCGCTCTGCTTGTCCCGCTCCTTCGTGAACTGCGCCTGCTCGACGGCGGCGCGGAGAGCGGCGAGCGCTCCGGCCGGGCCCGGCTTGGCGGTGGATGCCGGGCTGCTGCTGCTCGGCGACGCTTTGGCCGGAGCGGGCGGCTGCGCGGAGGAGGTCGCCGCCGCACCGTGCACTGCGGGCGCAGCACCGGCCTGACCAGCCTTGGTCCCCCCGGCGGGCGAGCCGCCGAAGGCGAAGGCGGCGATCGCCGCCGCACCCACCAGGACGGCCACGCCGATCCCCACCGGCACCAGCGGGTTCCGGCGCGGCACGCGTACGCGGTCCGACTGAGGGACATACGAGGCCACCGGCGGAAGCGGCGGCAGTGGCGGCAGCACCGAGGTGCGCTGCGGGTCGACGTAGGCCCGGTCGACGTAGGCCGGGGAGCTGTGAGCAGGAGCGCCCTGCGCGGCGAAGCCCTGGGCCGCCGGGAAGGGGTTGAAGGGGAGCGTGACCGGGGGCAGGGCCTGGGTGGCGGCCAGGAGTTCGGCGGTGCGGTCCTGGGCGGCGGCGACGGGTACGGCGGCCAGGAGTTCGGCCCGGGCGGCGGCCGCGTCGGCGGGACGGTCCCCCGGGTTCTTCGCGAGCAGGCGGAGCACGGCGGCGTCCAGGGCCGGCGGTATGTCAGGGCGTCGCAGCGAGACCGGGGTGGGCTGCTCGCTGACGTGCTTGAAGGCGATCGCCACCGGCGCCTCGGCGGTGAACGGCGGTTCCCCGGTGAGCATTTCGACCAGGACGCAGCCGAGGGCGTAGAGGTCGGCGCGGCCGTCCACCTCGGCCGCCGTGGCCTGTTCGGGCGAGAGGTAGGCGGCGGTACCGAGCACCGTGGCGGTCTGGGTCAGCTGAGAGCTGGACGAACTCGCTCTCGCGATACCGAAGTCGACGACCTTCACGCCGCCGTCGTCGCTGATCATGATGTTGCCGGGCTTGATGTCCCGGTGCACCAGGCCGGCGGCGTGCGCGACCCCCAGCGCCTCGCAGACGGCGGCCGCGATTCCGACGGCCCGCTCGACCGGCAGCGCACCGGACATCCCGGGCACTCCGGGCATCCCAGGCACCGCAGACCGGCCGTTCTGGCCGTTCCGGCCGTTCTCGGCGAGCAGTTGGCTGAGCGAACGGCCGTGCACCAGCTCCATGACGATGTACGGCGAGCCCTGGTCGACGCCCGAGTCGAAGACCATGACGATGCGCGGGTGCACGAGCATCGCGGCGTGCTGCGCCTCACGGCCGAAGCGTTCGGCGAAGCGCGGGTCGTCGGCGAGGCCGCCGTTGAGCACCTTGACGGCCACGGACCTGCCGAGCACCCGGTCGTGCCCGCGCCAGACGGTGGCCATACCGCCGACGCCGAGTATCTCCGCGAGTTCGTAACGCCCGTTCAGCGCGCGTCCGATCACCTGGCACCGCTCCCCTCAGTCCCCCGGCCGGAGGCTTCGGGTCGCCTCGTGCACCTGTGCACGATAGCCGCCGCACCCGGGAGCCGCCTGATCGTCCGCGCTCCTACCGCTCGTACCGCTCGCGCCGCTCGCGCCGACCGAAAGGTCCCGTCCCGGGCGGGCGGTGGACACGGGGGAGCCCACCGACCGCCCGGAGGATGTGGGTCAGTGCACGGCCACTCCACCGACCAGGCCGAGCTGTCCGGCCAGGCCGGGGAGACCGGGGGGACCGGGCAGACCGACGCGGCCGAGAGTGCCGGGCAGTTCGCCGTCCAATGCCGTCATCCCGCCGGGCGGGTCGGACCTGACCCGCCCGGGCAGGGGCGTGCCGGTCGGGTCGTTGCCCTGGCCACCGCCGTGGTCACCGCCCTGGCCACCGCCTTCACCGCCACCCTGTCCGGCCCTGGCGACGACGGTCTTGCAGAAGGCGTCGACTTGGTCCACGCCGCCCGCCGCCCCGACCAGCGGCGCGAGTTGCGGCTCTCCGAGCAGGGACCGGGCCTTGGCACCGGCCGCCTCCCGTTCGGAGAGCGCCTGGCAGAGCTTGAGCAGTTGCGAGGTGGTCTGCTCCCTCGACGGGCCGTCCGACCGGCCGGGGTTGTTCTTCCCCTGCTCGTCGTGCCCCGGGCTGTCCTGACCGGGACCGTCCGAACTGCCCGGTCGTTCCGGGCCCGCCGAGGACCGGGCCGCTCCGCTGCCGGAGGGCTGCGGCGTGCTCGTGGCCCCGCGCCCCGACGTCGTCCCGCCGGGATCGTCGGGATCGCCGGAGCCGGGAGCCCTGCCGACGCCTGACCGGCCCGACAGCGTCCCGGTCGGCGAGGATGCGGGGGCCTTCGCGGCCGGGGTGGTCTCGGAGGCCGGACGCCCGCCCAGCACGGCAGGCAGCGAGCCGGTTCCGGCCGCCACCGCGACACCACCGAACGCGGCAATGGCGAACGCGGCGATCAGCGCCTTCACGCTGAAGGCCCGCGTCGGCGCAGCGCCGGCCATCGTTCGTCTCCGGGTCTCGGCTACGGGGGTTCGGCGGGCCTCCCGGAAGGCGGTCAACGCCGCCTGCTCCCCCGGCAACTCGCCGTCCCCGGCCACCGGGGCAGCAGTAGCGGCGGCGAGCAACCCGGCAAGGGCGGTGCGACCGGCGACGGGGGCCTGACCGGCCGACGTGCCGACCACGGCACCGCCGAGCAACTGCTCGGCGGTGGCCTGGTCGATCCGGCGGGATCGGTTGGTGCTCATCTCATGTCCTTCAGCGTCGCGGCCCGGGCTGGTGTCACACCTTGCGGAGAAGTTCCCGAAGAAGTTCCTGAAGAGGTGCCGCGAAGCGAGCGGACGGCCTGTGGCGGTACGGCCTGCGGGGGCTCGGCCTGTGGCGGTACGGCCTGCGGGGGCTCGGCCTGTGGCGGTACGGCCTGCGGGGGCTCGGGCTGGGGGCGCAGTACCCGCGCGGGCACGCCCCCGCCCGCCCCGCCGGTCTGCTCCAGCACTTTCCCGAGCTTGCGCAGCCCCCGGTGCGCCGCCATCCGGACGCTGCCGGAGCGTTTGCCGAGGACCCGGGCGGCGCTCTCGCCGTCCAGCCCCAGCACCACCCTGAGCAGCACCGCCTCGGCCTGGTCCCGGGGCAGCCCGGCGATCAGCGCGAGGGCGTCGGCGGTGGAGACCGCGTCCAGCGCGGTTCCTGCGGTGTCCTCGGCGGCGGCCAGTTCGGCCAGGTACTCGACGGGGAGGTCGGCCACCGGACGGCGCCGCACCCGGCGCAGGTGGTCCATCGCCCGGTTGCGGGCGATGGTGGCGGCCCAGCCCCGGAAGCCGTCCCCGTCGCCGGTGAAGGTGCGCAGGTCACGGGCGATCTGCAGCCAGGCCTCGGAGGCGATGTCCTCGGCGTCCTCCGGACCGCCGCCGACCAGGACCCGGAGGTAGCGGAGCAGGCCCGGCTGCACGGTACGGAACAGCAGCCGGAAAGCCTCCTCGTCCCCGTCCTGGGCCGCCCGAACGGCCACCCCGAGGTCACCCTGCTGGCCGGCCTGCTGCTCGGCGTACCGGTGGTCGGGCGGCTCGCCCGCCGGCTCCCCGAGCGGGTACGGACGGTCCTGCGGTGTCGGATGCCCCGGTGGGGTCGGACGCCCGCGCGATATCGGGTCGCCGACAACACTGTCGGCGCCCGGCCCCTGAGGTTCTGCACTGTGCACCCGCCACATCATGCGGCATCGCGGACGGCCCCCGGGCCCGTCGGGGCGAAGTAGCGGCCGGGGAGGCGCAGGACCCCGCTGCCCGGGACAAAAGTCCTGGCAGCGACTGTCATTCGCCTGCTGCCGACAGAGATGCTCCGGTCATACGTTTTCAAGGGACGGCAGCAGCGGCTGATCCAGCCCCGCCGATCCGACCTCCACCACACCGGACGTTCTGACGCCACGAGACCGGCAGGGAAGTGGCGGGGAACCATCGGGTGGCCCCACGGTGTCGTGATCAGTACGGGGGTGGACCGCCCCTGTCCGGAACGGGGGAGCAGCGGGCATGACGACAGATCTGGTGACCGACGACCGGCAGCTGGTGTGGGACGGCTGCCTCAACGTACGGGACCTCGGCGGCCTGCCCACCCGCGACGGCCGCCGCACCCGCCGGGGCGCGGTCGTCCGGGCCGACAACCTGGACCGGCTGACGGCCGAGGGCTGGACCGCACTCCAGGAGTACGGCATACGCACCGTGCTGGACCTGCGGGACGCGGCGGACCACCGGCCGCTGCTGCCCCGCCCGGACGGCGTCGAGCTGGTCCGGGTGCCGCTCGACGAGCTGGCCGGCGCCGAGTGGTGGGCCCGGTACGGCGACCTGGACGGCACCCCGCTCTCGCTCCGCCCGTACCTGGAGCACTGCCGGCCGGCCGTCACCGCCGTGGTGGCGGCCGTCGCGGGCGCCCGGCCGGGGGCGGTCGCCGTGCACTGCGGCGCCGGACGGGACCGGACGGGGCTCGCGGCGCTGGTGCTGCTCGCGGTGGCGGACGTGACACCGGCGGCCATCGTCTCCGACTACCTGCTCAGCGCGCCGAACCTGCGCCCGCTCTGGGCGATGCTGTCCCGCCCCGACCAGCAGCTGGCCGTCGACGCCGTACTCGCCCGGGCGGGCACCACGGCGGAGGCCGCTCTGCTGGACGCCCTCGCCGCCTTCGCCCCGGACGACTACCTCCCGGCGGACGACCTCGCCGCAGTCCGGCAACGCCTGCGGGACTGAGCACCCGGAGCTTCACCAGAGCCGGTCGAGCACCCCTGGATGGAGGGCGATCCGGGCGTGCTCGAAGCTCTGCCGGGCGGCCTGCGCGCGCGGCGTGCAGAGGAACGTCATCGTCACCTTGTCGAAGCCGGGGCGGTCGCTCGGGAAAGGATCCGCCGCGGTGCCCCCGATCAGGACCGTCCCGGGCAGCAGCTGCCAACCGGCGCTCTCGTAAAACCGTTGCAGCGGCCGGTCGCAGGTGAACAGGCCCAGGTCGGCGCCGCTGCGTCGGACCTCCTGGAGTGCCGCTGCCACCAACTGCCGTCCGTAGCCCCGCCCTTGGTACGCCCGGTCGGTGACGACAGTGCTCAGGCCACGGGCCCGGTAACTGCGGCCGGCGTGGTCGAGCTGCTTACTGAGCAGGTCCAGCGCGGCGACCACCCGGCCACCGTCCACCAGCAGCAGCGACTCCGGCTCCAGCGCCGGGTCGCGGCTGACCCCGGGGTCGGGGTCACCGCTCGGCCAGGCCTGTTCCTGCAACGCCCAGACCTGCGAACGGAGTTCGGGCGGCACGGCGGCCTCCGGATACCGCTGGACGTGCATCTGCCGCTCCTCCGGATATTCGGTCGCGCCGCGCCGGTCCCCATGCCGATACTGCGAAGTATGGTGCAATTCGCGGATTTCGACGCACGTGGTTACCCGATGGTGGACGTCCGGACGGGCTACGCGCAGTGGGTGGACAGCTACGAACAGACCGTCGAGGATGCGATGGACCTCGCGGTCCTGTCCCAACTCGCCGTACCCGCTTGGGGATCGGTCAGCCGGGCCGCCGACCTCGGCTGCGGCACCGGCCGGACGGGCAGTTGGCTTCGCGGCCGGGGCGTCGCAGCGGTGGACGGTGTCGACCTCACCCCCGAGATGCTCGCCGTCGCCCGCGCCAAGGGCGTCCACGACCAGCTGGTGGAGGCCGACCTGTCGGCGACGGGTCTGCCAGGCGGGGCGTACGACCTGGTGGTCTCCTCGCTGGTGGACGAGCACCTGCCCGAACTCGGGCCGCTCTACCGCGAGGCCTGGCGGCTGGCCCGGCCCGGCGGGCTGTGCGTACTGGTCGGCCTGCACCCGCACTTCATCATGACCGCCGGGATGCCGACCCACTTCACCACCGCCACCGGCGAGTCCGTTGCCATCACCACCCACGTCCATCTGGTCGGCGACCACCTCACGGCGGGCCTCGCCGAGGGCTGGCAGCTCGCCGAGATGCGGGAGGCCGTGGTGGACGACGCCTGGGTGGCGCTCAAGCCCAAATGGGAACGCTTCCGTGGCCACCCGGTCTCGGCGGCGTACGTCTGGCGCAAGGCCGCCTGAGGGCCAAAGCCCGCGCCGACAGCTCAGAAACCCGAGATGTGGCTGGTGACGACCCTGACCCGGCCGTCGGCGCGGGCCTCGAGGGCGGCGGCGAGCCGGAGCGAGCGGCTCGGGCCGAGGAGGGGGAGGGCCTCGTCGGTGGTGACCCAGCGGTAGGCGTCGAGTTCGCCCGCCGGGAGGGTGATCGGGGTGTCGGCGGGGATGGTGCCGAGGTCGAACAGGAAGTGCACCGCCGGGAATTCGAGATCGGCGGAGGGGTTGGTCCAGGCGACGGCCAGCAGGTCACCGGGCCGCCCGACGATGCCGGTCTCCTCCAGCAGCTCGCGCTCGGCGCACTCCTGCGGGTTCTCCCCCGCGTCGACCGACCCGCCGACGAACTGCCAGTGCTCGCGGTACCCGGCCTTGACGATCAGCACCCGCCCTTCCGGGTCGCTGATCAGGCAGCCGGCGCCGGCGTAGACCCGGGTCAGCGAGGCGAGCCACTCGTCACGGGTGGCGATCAGCGGACTGTCCGTCATGGGACTCCTTCGAGCGTGGTGGTGGCCCCACCCTCTCGCACCCGGGGCCGGAATTCCACGGCCTGAGACCGGTCGGTCCGAGTCCCCCGCCCACGCCGGGCGGGGGCACTGTCGGCAGGTCAGTGGGCGGAGTGCTGCTCCGCTCCGCGGTGGCGGTGGCCCGGGAGTTCGGCGTGGTGGGCCGGTCCGGCGAGCGGGGTCGGCATGCCGAAAGCCCGCCGTCCGCCGTGGCTGAACGCCACGTCGCCGACGTAGCCGCCCGCCTGCGCCGCCTTCGGGCCGTCGGTGTGGAGCGTCGGGGTGAGCTGATCCGGGCTGGCGGCCATGGAGCGGCGTTCGAGGATCTCCTGGGTGCCACGACGGAGCTTGGTCGTCGGTCGCTTGGTCATCTTCGGCTCCCTTCGGCGTCCGTTCACCGGGCCGGAGTGCGCGGCGGTCCGGGCGCATGGGTTGCTATGCCCGGATTGTAGTCTTCTGTCCCCTCACCCCGCCCGCCTCGCGGTGCCCACTCCGGCCTATCCGCGCCAGCCACAACCGCCGAAGCGGTCGTATGGGAGCATGCGGCGTGGCCACGGTGATACAAGACGAAAGTCCGACCCTGGTAGGGGCGACCCCCGAGAACGGACGGGTCCGGCACCCGGCCGCACTGATCCGTTGCCTGGTCGGCTTCACCGCCGTCGGCCTCACGCTGCTGCTCGCTGCCGGCGCCCAGCGCACGGCCGGCGGACTGGAGGCCGACGTGGCCCAGGGCGCCGGTCTGGTGCCGGGGTTCCTCGGCCGCCTCGCCGGGACGCTCTCGGCCGTCGCCCTGCTGCTCGTCCCGCTCGCCTTCGCCGTCGACCGCCTCGCCCGGCGGGCCGGCCGCCGCCTCACCGACGGGGTGCTCGCCGCCGTGCTGGCGTTCGTGCTCTCGTTCTGCCTGGACCTGGCGGTCGGCGGCCTCACCACCCTCACCCACGTCGCGCCCGGCGGCGTCGGACGGACCGAGCCGGTGTACGGGTACCTGGCCCCGGTGCTCGCCTTCATGGCCGCGACCGGGACGGCCGGACTGTCCCGCTGGCGGACGGCGCTGGGCACCACCCTCGCGACGGCCGGTCTCTCCGGCCTGGTCGCCGGGTACGCGACCCCGCTCTCGCTGCTGCTGTCCCTGCTGGTCGGCTGGGCCTCCGCGCACGCCACCGTGTACGCCCTCGGCAGCCCGACCTGCCGCCCCACCCCCGCCCAGCTGCTGCAGACCCTCGGCCAGGCCGGGGTACGCCCGTACCTCGCCCACCAGACCGGCCCCGGCCGCTACCTGGTCACCCAGCGCGACGGACGGCCCGACCTCGACGTCCTGGTGCTCGACCGGCACGCCCAGGCCACCGGCCTGATCCGCCACCTCTGGCGCCTGCTGCGGCTGCGCACCGCCCCGCGCCCGCACGGCCTGCGCCCGCTGCGCACCGGGCTGGAGCACGAGGCCCTGCTCGCGTACGCGGTCACCGCTGCCGGGGTGCGTACCCGGCAGCTCGTCTCGACCGCCGAACTCGGCCCGGACCGCGCCCTGGTCGCCTACCGCTACCAGCCGGGACGGACCCTGTCGGAACTGGCCGACGAGGAGGTGACCGACGCGCTGCTCACCGACGCCTGGCAGCAGCTGCGCCTGCTGCGGCGCCGCCGGATCGCCCACCGGGCGCTCGCCTCCGACTCCGTCCTGATCGACCCGGACGGCGCGGTGCATCTGGTGAACCTGGTGGACGGCGAGATAGCCGCCGGGGAGCTGCTGCTGCGCCTGGACATCGCCGGGCTGCTCGCCACCCTCGCCCTGCGGGCCGGCGCCGAACGCGCGGTCGCCACCGGGGTGGCGGTGCTCGGCGCCGCCGCCGTCGGCCACGCACTGCCGCTGCTGCAGCCGATCGCCCTCCCCCAGTGCACCCGCGCCGAGCTGAAGCAGCACCCCGAACTGCTCGGCGCCATCCGGGAGGAGGCGCTGCGCGGACAGCCGCAGGCACCGGTACAGCCGGTCCGCCTGGAGCGGCTGCGGCCGCGCACCCTGATCACCGTGGCCGCAGCCCTGCTCGCCGGGTACCTGCTGCTGCACTTCCTGTTCAACTCCCGTATCAACCCGATCACCGCCATCGCCGACGCGGACCCGTTCTGGCTGGCCCTCGCCGCCGGAGCCGCCGTGCTCAGCCACCTCGCGGCGACGTTCGGCTTCATCGGGTTCATCCCCGAACGGGTCAGTTTCCGCCGCGCGCTGGCCGTACAACTGGCCGGTTCGTTCGCGAAGTTGGTCTCACCGGGAGGTGTCGGCGGAGTGGCGCTGAACACCCGCTTCCTGCAGTGCAGCGGCATCCCGACCGCTCAGGCACTGTCCAGTGTCGGCGCCGCCCAGCTGATCGGGCTGGTGCTGCACATGCTGCAACTGGCCCTCTTCTTCACCATGCTGGGACGCAGCCCCGGCTCCGAGCTGCCGCGTCCGGCCGTGCTCGCGGTCGGGGCGGCGATCGCCGCCGGCGTCGCCCTGTCCGCCGTCGCCGTGCCCTGGGTGCGCCGCCGGCTGGCGAGCCTGTTGCGACCGCTGCGGGCGGAGGTGCTGCCCCGGCTGCTGGACCTGCTCCAGCAGCCGGGCAAGCTGGCCGCCGGTGTCGCCGGACAGCTGCTGGTGTCGATGACCCTGGTGTTCTCCCTGTACTTCTGCACGCTCGCGCTCAATCGGCAGCCCGGCTTCGCGGCGGTCGCCGTCACCTTCCTGGCCGGCAACTCGGCCGGCTCGGCCGTGCCGACGCCTGGCGGGGCGGGCGGTGTCGACGGCCTGCTCACCGAGTTCCTGCAACGCTTCGGGTCGCTGGACGCCGGGACGGCCCTCGCAGCGGTGATGCTCTTCCGACTGCTGACCTTCCTGCTGCCGATCCTGCCCGGCTGGGCCGCCTTCGCCTGGCTGCAGCGCCGAGGGGCGCTCTAAAGCCGACCTGCGGGGCCGCTCAGCGGTACTCGTCCTCGTCCAGCTCGACCACCCGGACCTGCTCGGCGGCGTCGGCCTCGTCCATCACCGCCGTACCGAGCGAGCGGCGCTCGCGCAGCTGCTCGTACCCGTCGGTCTGCCGGTCGCCGAGCTCGCGCTCCTCGTCCGACGCCTCCGCCACGACCGGGGACTCCTCGGCGAAGTCATCGAAGTCCTCGGGGAATTCGGGGTTCTCGGGGTTCTGGCGCATGGCGTCCGTCCCTGCTGCTCGGAGCCCGAATGGGCCCAGGTACCTCCAAGCAGTATCCGACTCCGGGCTCCGCACCGCGCTCCGTCCCCCGGCCATCGGCGTGTTGTTCTCACGCAGCCGCGGCCGCGCGCCCGGCCCGGCCCGCCAGCTCGCGCAGGTAGGCGGCCAGCTCCGGGGGCTCGTGCACCTCGAACTCGCACCCCAGGGTGACCAGTCGGACGGCCAGCCAGTCCAGCCGGTCGGCGCGGGTGTGCAGTCGGCAGCTACCGCTGTCGATCGGCTCCAGCTCTCCGGCGGGGGTGCCGAGACGGTCCGTCAGCTGTTCGAACGGCGCGTGCAGCGTCACCACCGCGCGGAAGGTCGGGGCGAGGTTGGCGAGCCTGGCGGCGACGTACGCGGCTGCGTCCTCGGCGGGCAGTTCGCGCGGGGCCACCCGGGCGCCGGTCTGGTGGGCGTCCTGGATGCGGTCCACCCGGAAGATCCGCCAGTCGTCCCGGTCGTTGTCGTACGCCACCAGATACCAGCGCCGCCCGGCCGCGACCAGCCGGTGCGGTTCGACCAGGCGCCTGGTCTCGGCACCGTCGCCCGCCCGGTAGCCGAACCGCACCCGCTCGTGGCCCGAGACCGCCGAGGCCAGCGCCGTCAGCACCTCAGGGTCGACCCGTGGCCCCCCGCCCAGCTGCAGCGGGACGGTCGCCGCGTTCAGCGAGCCGACCCGGTGCCGCAGCCGCGCGGGCAGCACCTGCACCAGCTTGGCGAGCGCCCGTACGGACGCCTCCTCGATCCCCTCCACCGCGTTGCCCGCCGCCGCGCGCAGGCCGACCGCGATGGCGACGGCCTCCTCGTCGTCCAGCAGCAGCGGCGGCATCGCCGCGCCCGCGACCAGGCGGTAGCCGCCGATCGCGCCCCTGGTCGCCTCGACCGGGTACCCGAGGTCGCGCAGCCGCTCGACGTCGCGGCGGATCGTGCGCGGGCTGACCTCCAGCCGCTCGGCCAGTTCGCTGCCGGGCCATTCGCGCGGGGTCTGCAGGAGGGAGAGCAGGTTCAGCAGCCTTGCCGGGGTGTCCGTCATGGCTCCCAGGATGGCGCACCATGCGGACAGGTTCTGACCTATATCTCTCGGGCGGCGCTCGGACCCGGTTCGGTGAGGCTGCCGAGCCGGGGCGCGGCCGTACTCACCGCGACCAGCGTCGCCCCGAGCTTCTCGTCGTCCCAGTCGAGGAAGTGCAGGTCCTCGAACCGGCTGCGCAGCAGCGCGCCGTCGGCCTCGCCCAGCGGCAGCCCGGAGAGGTCCACGTCGGCCATCGTGTCGAGGGTGACCCGGCCTATCTTGATCAACGCCTCCTTGCGGACCCACTGCCGCAGGAAGGCGCGCGCCGGGTCGGCGTGCCGCTCGACCTGCCACCGCTCGGCCTCGGTCAGCACCCGTTGCAGCACCCCCGGATCGGCGCCATCGTGCTGCGGCAGCTCGACGTCCACGCCGACCGGGTGGTACCCGGCGGCGGCCGCCACCACGCCACGGGTGTGCGAGAGACTGACGTGCACGTCCGGGTGGTCCGGCAGGTAGGGCTTGCCATGGCCGTGCAGCCCGCAGTCCTGGCAGTACTGGGCCAGCGTCGGCGCGGCGGGGACACCGAGCAGACGCTCGGCGCAGAGCCGGACCAGGAAGTGCGCGGCGACGAAGTTGCGCCGGTCCTCCTCGCGCCGGAAGCGCTCCGCCCGCTCCGACTCGATGTCGGTCAGCAGGTACCGGCCCGCGTCCGGATGCCGCAGCACGTCCTCACTGCCCGCGACCAGCACGAGCGGACCACCCAACTGGTCCGTCATGTCGTCCATTCCCCGCCCTCTCCATGCCCGAAGCTCCGTGACGCGCCGCCCGTGACCTCCAAAAGGCCAAGAAACAGCAAAAAGGGCCCAGGTCACGGCGAGTGAGTCCTGGGCCCTTCGGAGCCGCCTTCGGGATTCGAACCCGAGACCTACGCATTACGAGTGCGTTGCTCTGGCCAACTGAGCTAAGGCGGCACCGTTGCCCACCGGGAAGCCGACCCTTGGGCCGGAAACCGTGCTGGCAACGCGGGCCAGTCTACACACTTTCCGAGGGTGATCCGTACGGGGTTGATCACGGGCCCGGCGGGCAGTGCGGTGACGGGTTCAGCGGCGGGGTCAGGCGGCGGGGTCAGGCGGCGGGGTCAGGCGGAGGAGACGACGAGCTTCGCGGCAAAGCCCGCGAAGAGGACGGCTACGCCGCTGGTGAGCCCGGCGGAGAGGCGCTTGCGGCGGCGGAAGGCGGCGGCGAGGGTGGTGCCCGCGAAGATCAGGGTGGAGAGGTAGAGCACGCTGAAGGTCTGCAGGATTCCGCCGAGCAGGCCGAAGGAGAGGGCCGGCCGACCGTACGACCGGTCGACGAACTGGGTGAAGAAGGACAGCAGGAACAGAATGGCCTTCGGGTTGAGCAGGCTGATCACCAGGGCCCGCCGGAAGGGACGCTCCACCGCCTGCGCAGGGTCCTCGGAGATCTGGGCCTCCGGGCCGGAGCGGTGCTCGCGCCAGAGCTGGCGGGCGGCCCGCAGCATGCCGACGCCGATCCAGAGCAGGTAGGCCGCACCACCGAACTTCACCACCGCGAACACCGCCGGGTTGGCCTTGAGCAGCGAGGCCGCGCCGAGCGAGGTCAGGCTTATCAGCGTGAGGTCGCCGAAGAAGACCCCGGCGGCGGCCCGGTAGCCGGTGCGGACGCCCTTGCGGGCGGCCACCGAGAGGACGTACAGCGAGTTCGGGCCGGGCAGCAGGACGATGACCAGGGCGCCGAGGACGTACGTCGCCAGATCGTGGACTCCGAGCACGGTGTGACTCCTACGAGAGGCGTACGAGCGGCGCCGTTACAGCAGGCGCCGGGATGGGCGCATATCGTACCTTTCGGACCGGCGGGCCGTTGAAGCCGAAATTACTTGGCGCAGCGCGTCCCGGCAGCCGGCGCGTCGCCGCCCAGCAGGTAGCGGTTGACCGCGTCGTCCACGCAGCTGTTGTGCCGCCCGTACGCGGTGTGCCCGTCGCCGTCGTAGGTCAGCAGGCGGCCCGACTCCAGCTGGGTGGCGAGCGACTGCGCCCAGGCGTACGGCGTCGCCGGGTCACGCGTGGTGCCGATCACCACGATCGGGGCGGCGCCCGCCGCCCGGACGGTGTGGGCCGCGCCGGTGGCCTTGACCGGCCAGTACGCGCAGGCCAGCGCCATCCAGGCCATGTCGCGCCCGAAGTGCGGCGAGACCGCCTCGAAGGCGGGCACCGCGCTGCGGACCGCGTCCGGACCTGCGAACGGCGCGGGCAGGTCCAGGCAGTTGACGGCCATGTTGGCGTACATCAGGTTGGGGTAGCTGCCGTCCACCGTGCGCTCGTAGTAGTCGTCGGAGAGCTTGAGCAGCGCCGTGCCGTCGCCCGCCTTCGCGGTGGTGAGCGCGGTGCGCAGCTCCGGCCAGAGGAACTCCGCGTACATCGCCTGGATCACGCCGGTGGTGGCCTGGGACTCCGACAGCGTGCGACCGGAGGCGGTGGGCAGGGCGTGCGCGTCGAGTTGCTTGAGCAGTGCGTCGAGCTGCTCACCCGCCTGCTTCTCGGTGCCGCCGAGCGGACAGTCGTCGTGCTTGACGCAGTCCTGGGCGAAGGCCGACCAGGCCGTCTCGAACCCGCCGGCCTGCGCCTCGTTCCCCGCGACGGCGTCCAGCGACGGGTCCATCGCGCCGTCCAGCACCATCCGGCCGACCCGGGTGGGGAAGAGCCCGGCGTACGTGGCACCGAGGAAGGTGCCGTACGACTTGCCGAGGTAGTGCAGCTTGTCGTCGCCCAGCAGCGCACGCAGCACGTCCAGGTCCCGAGCCGACTCGACGGTGCTGACATGACCGAGGAAGGCGCCGGACTTCTGCTGGCAGGCCGCCGCGAACTCCTTGTCCGCCGCCACCAGGGCGTCCGTCCTGGCCTGGTCCTCGGGGGTGATGTCGACCGCCGTGTAGGCGTCCATCCGGTCGTTGCTCAGGCAGGTCACGGGGGTGCTGCGGCCGACGCCGCGCGGGTCGAGACCGACCAGGTCGTACGCGGCGCTCACGCCGGAGTCGTAGCCCTTGGCGACGGACTCCAGGTAGTCGATCGCCGACCCGCCCGGGCCGCCGGGGTTGAGCAGCAGCGAGCCGAGCCGGGTGGCGGTGCCGGCGGCGCGCTTGCGGGCGGCGGTCAGCGAGAGGTCTCCGCCGGCGCCGGGGTGGTCGTAGTCGAGCGGGACCTTGAAGGTGGTGCACTCGAAGTCGGTGTCGCAGGGCTGCCAGCTGAGCTTCTGCGCGTAGTACGAGGTGAGCGCCGCCGGGATCCCGGCGGGCAGCGGCGCCAGCGGCGTGGCGGCGGCGAGGCCGTCCGAGGAGGACGGCGAGCTCGCCGACGTGGCGGGCGATCCCGGAGCGGCGGCGGGGGCCCCGGAGGTGCACCCCGCCAGCAGGAGCGCTGCGGCGGCCATCACGGCGGGCAGGACACGGGTCTGCCGGACAGCTCGCATCGCGGATCTCTCTCCCCTCGAAAGCCGATCACCGATCGGCTGGACTGAGCGTAGCGGGCGGAAGTCGGACACCGGGACAGCCGGCAGGACCGGCTCAGGACCGGCTCAGGACGGGCGCGCGAGGGTCTCCGCGAGGTACTGCACCGCGATCCGGACCAGCCGGAACCGTTCCCGGTCGGCCGTGTAGTCCTGCACCACGTCCGAGATCTTCACGTCGGCCTGGGCCGTCCCGCCCTTGCCGCCGTGCAGGGCGGCCTGCAGCTTGCGGGCGGCGTCCTGGCCGTCACTGTCGTCCTTGGCGGCGGCCAGCAGCAGCCGCGCGGAGGCGCTCCCCGGGGCGTCGGCGGCGGTCTGGGCGAGCGCGGCCGCGTCGTAGCGGCCGGAGACGGCGGCCGCCGCTCCGTACAGGTCGGGGCGGGTCAGCCCGGCGGCGACGGCGCACGGCGCGCCGCCCTCGATGCCGAGCACCCCCCAGCCGCTGGGACCGGCCGGCAGCGTACGGAAGGCGGTGCCGACGGCGTTACGCAGCGCGACGTCGTCGGCGACGGCCTGCGGGGCGGCGGCAACCAGGTCGCAGGGGCGGGCGGTCCCGGTCGGCGACTCGGGTGCGACCACCACGAACGGGCGGGCCCGGCCCAGCTTCACGGCGGAGGCGATCCCGTCGAAGACGTCGGGCAGCTCGCTGTCGGCGGTCTTCTTGGCCGTCCCGGCGTGCAGCACGATCACCGGGAAGCGGGCGCGCCGGTCCTCCATGTACTGGGCGGGCAGCCAGACCCGGACCACCCGGGGCCGCCCGTCCGGCGCGGCGACGGCACCCTCCAGCAGGTCTCCCTCGGCGGGGTGTCCGATCGACCGGAACTGCGTCAGCACGGGTGGCAACTCCGCAGCGGCGGAGGCGGAGGCAGCCGGGGTGGGGCGGGCGGGCGGGGCGGGTGCCTCCGGCCGGCCGGACGCCTGGGCGGCGGGGAGCGCGGGTACGGCGTCGGCGCGGACCTCCTGGAGGGTCCGCAGACCCCGGCCGTCCAGCGTCAACGCGACCGTCAGGGCTGTGACACACATACCGCAGAGCGCCGCCCCGCCGGCCCGCAGCAGCAACGGCCGCTGCTCGGCCGCCAGTTCGTACGTCTGCGCGGACCTCAGGTCACGCCAGCGGCGCAGCGCGGACCGGACCAACCAGAGCCCGCCGACAACTGCCGCCAGCAAAGGTACGACGAGGAACGGAAGGGGCATGGGACGCACCACCTCGGGAGAACCGGGACCGGATCGGCCCCGGCGACCAGCGCCCGGACCACGGCGTACTCGGTCCACAGGGTGCAAGACGATCGGCCCGCCGGGGTGCGGGGCTCCCGGGCAGCGCCCGACGTTCACTCGAACGAGTGGGCTGAAACTACGTCAACCAGCGCGCCACAGAGCAACCACAACAGCGGCGCGAGGCCCTGTCTGATCAACTGCGTGCGCGAAACCGGAAGGCACCGGCCCGCACTCTCCCGCTTCGCACAGTTCCCCACGCAGCTGTCGGTGGCCAACCTCCGGACCCGGGCGTCAACCCGCCCGCAGTGCGACCGTCATGGCCTCGACGGCGAGCAGCGGGTCCACGTTGCGGTCCATGGCGCGGCGGCAGGCCAGCACGGCCTCCATCCGGCGCAGCGTGTTCTCCGGGGTGCCCGCCGCCGCGACCCGGCCGAGCGCCGGGCGCTGGTCCTCGTTGGACAGTGCGCCGGTGGCGCCGAGCTGGACGGCCAGCACGTCGCGGTAGAAGCCGAGCAGGTCGAGCAGCGCGACGCCGAGCGTCTCGCGGCGGGTGCGGGTGGCGCGGCTCTTCTGGCGCTTCTCCAACTCCTTCGTCGCGCCGGCCATCCCGCGCGGGGCCCGACTGCCCTCGACCGCGCCGTAGGCGGCCTTCAGGTCGTCGGTCTCCTTGGCGTCCTGGGTCTCGGCGAGCGCCTCGGCGTCGGCCTTGGCGGTGTCGACCAGCCGCTGCGCGGCGGCCAGGCAACCGCCGATGTCGGCGACCTCCAGCGGGATCCGCAGCACGTCCAGGCGGCGGGCGCGGGCCTGCTCGTCGACGGCGAGGCGCCGGGCCCGCTCGACGTCGCCCTGACCGGCCAGCGCCGCGATCCGGGCGGTCTCAGGCTCGACGCCGTCGCGGCGGACCAGCATGTCGGCGACCGCCTCGGCGGCGGGCGTGCGCAGCACCAGCAGGCGGCAGCGCGAGCGGATGGTGGGCAGCACGTCCTGCACGGAGGGCGCGCAGAGCATCCAGACGGTACGCGGGGACGGCTCCTCCACGCCCTTGAGCAGCGCGTTCGCGGCGGCCTCGGTCAGCCGGTGGGCGGCGTCGACCAGGATCACCGACCAGCGCCCGCCGGTCGGGTAGCTGGCGGCGCGCAGCACGAGAGCGCGCATGTCGCCGACACCGATCGAGAGGCCGTCGGTGCGGACGTACTTCACGTCGGCATGGCTGCCGGAGAGCACGGTGTGGCAGCCGTCGCAGAAGCCGCAGCCGGGCACCCCGCCCAGTTCGAGGTCGGGGCTGGTGCACTGCAGCGCGGCGGCGAAGGCCCTGGCGGCGGTGGTCTGCCCGGCGCCGGGCGGGCCGGTGAACAGCCAGGCGTGCGTCATCAGCGAGGCGTTCACCCCGGGCTCGGCGGCGTAGGCGCCCGTACTCGTACGGCCTGCGGCCACGGTGGCCCGCGCGGCTCGGGCGGCGGTCGTCAGCTGCTCGACCACCCGATCCTGGCCGACCAGGTCGTCCCACACACTCACGCCGTACTCCCTGCAGTTCGCCCCGCGTCCCGGTCGAGCCTAACTCCGCGTACCGACATGCCCGTCCGGAGCCCGATCGCCTGGGCCCGACCGCCTGAACTCGACCCGCCTCCGAGCCCGACCGCCTGAGCGGCCGCGCTACTTGCGCTTGCGGCCCTTGCCGCCGCGCGGGTCCTCGGGCTCCTCACCCTGCCACTGCGACCACTCCTCGCGGGAGCCGAGCAGGGTGTCCGTCAGGCTGGGCAGGTCGTCCATCGGGGTCTCCTCCGCCCAGGACGGGCGCGGGCGCGGTTCCTCGACCGCCGGCATCTCGCGGGTCTGTTCGACCGGCGGCTTCTCGTCCCGCCACAGGCCGGACGGCATCCGGTCCGCCCGGTTCTCCGTCACCTTCGGGAGCACGGCGGTCTCGTCGGCGGCGGGGATCCTGGGCAGCACGGCCGTCTCGTCGGCCGGGATCCTCGGCAGTACGGCGGTCTCGTCGGGCCGCACCGCCTCGGCGGCCTTGACGGCGGCCTGCCGGTCACGCTCGGAGATCTCCTCGGTGGGCTCCTCCACCCGGCCGATCTGCGCCAGCTCGACGGTGGTCGTGGTGGTAGCCGTGGCGGCGGCCGCCAGCCGGGCCTCCTCCGCGCGCTGGAGCGCCTCCTCCGCGCGACGCCGCTGCTCGGCCCGCTGCAGGTCGCGTTGACGCTGCAGCTCGGCCTGCGCGGCGGCCTCCGCCGCCAGCCGCTCCTGCTCGGCGGCCTCGGCACGCAGCCGGGCTTCCTCCTCAGCGCGGCGGACGGCCTCCTGCTCGGCCCGCTTCGCCGCCTCGGCAGCCGCCTCGGCCCTGGCCTCCTCGGCTGCCTTGCGCGCCGCCTCCTCGGCGACCCGCTCAGCCTCCAGCCTGGCGAGCCGGTCCTTCTCGGCCTGCTCGGCGCGCAGCTCCTCCAGCAGTTCGAGCCGCTTGCGCTCGGCCGCCTCGGCCTCGGCCTGCTGCCGGGCCTCCTCGGCGGCGCGGGCGGCGGCGGCCTCCCGGGCCAGGCGCTCCCGCTCGACCTGGGCGGCCCGCTCCTGCCCGGAGAGCGGCAGCTCCCGGTCGAGCCGGTGGCGGATCGCGGTGGTCACGGAGGCGGGCTGGCGGCTGCCGTCCACGACCAGGTAGCGGGCCGGGTCGGCGGCGGCCAGGGCGAGGAAGCCGGAGCGGACCCGGGCGTGGAACTCCGTCGGCTCGGACTCCAGCCGGTCCAGCGCCTCGGTGAACCGTTCCCGCGCCGCGTTCGGATCAACATCCAGTACGACGGTCAGATCCGGCACCAGCCCACCCGTGGCCCAGCGCGAGATCCGCCCGACCTCGGTCGCGGCCAGGTCGCGACCGGCGCCCTGGTAGGCGATCGAGGAGTCCATGTAACGGTCGGTGATCACCACCGCGCCGCGCTCCAGCGCGGGACGGATCACGTTCTCCACGTGCTCGGCGCGGTCGGCGGCGTAGATCAGCGCCTCGGCCCGGTGCGAGAGGCCGGTGTTGCCGACGTCCAGCACGAGCGCTCGCAGCCGCTGCCCGATCGGGCTGCCGCCGGGCTCGCGGGTGAGCACCACCTCGTGGCCCTTGCTGCGGATCCACTCCGCGAGCGCGTTCGCCTGGGTGGACTTCCCGGCGCCGTCGCCGCCCTCCAGCGCGATGAAGAAGCCGGTACCGGTGGTCCGGTGCGGGGCGAGCGGCGCACCGCCGCGCAGCGAGCGCACCAGCTCGCGCCCGAGCGGGAGGGCACCACGCTGGTCGTCGGTCTTCAGCAGCACCACTGCGGCCAGCACCAGCGTGAGCAGCCCGGCGGTGGCGATGGCCAGCGCGGCGCCGCCGTGGACGAAGGTGAAGCTGCCGGGCCCGACCTCGCCGTACTGGACCTCGCCGTAGGCGGCGGCGATCAGCGGTACGACGACCAGCGCGCCGCCCACCACGACCCGCAGCACCGCGTACAGGTGCTCGGTGACCTTGGGCAGCCGGAGCTCCTCGACCTCCTGGGCGAGCAGCGTACGACCGGTGGCGATGGTGATCCCGGCAGCCAGCCCAGCCAGCGCGGTGAGCAGCAGGACGAGCACGAAGTCGAAGACCAGGCCGGCCAGGATCAGCGCCACCCCGGCGGTGAGCAGCGCCAGCGCGAGCAGTCGGCGCCGGGAGAGCGCCGGCAGCGTGACCTTGGTCAGCCGTACGCCGATCGCGGGGGCCCCGGCGGCAGCGAGCACCAGCAGGGCGAACCCGATCGGGCCGGCCCGGTGGTCGACAGCGGTCAGCAGCCCGAGCGCGGCGACGCCGGCCATCGAGGCGTACGCGGCGGCGACGGCGAAGGTGAAGTACGGCGCGGAGCCGGTACGGCCCTTGCTCAGGGCCGGGCCGGGGGTCGCGTCGGTGGGGGCGCGCAGGCCCTGCAGGGGGGAGCGCGGCGCGGCGAACCTGCTGGTCGGGAGTTCCTGCGGGTAGATCAGCACGGCGGCCGCAACGAACAGCGCGGCAGCGCCGAGCCCCGCCACCGTGACCTGGTTCGCCCGCAACCAGTCCGAGCCGAGCGCCGCGCAGACGTTGTTGACCAGTGTCAGCGCGATGAGCGCGACGGCGGCCAGCGGGACGGTGGCCCAGCCGGTCCGCAGGTCCAGCCTGCGTACGGTGTCCAGGCCGGCGGCGGACGGCCGCTGCTCGGCCGCCGGAGCGTACGGATCGGCGACCGGGAGCAGCCCGGGCGCCACCACGCCCTTGGTGACCGACCAGATCCGCTCGGCGGCACCGGTCAGGAAGGCGGTGGCGAGCAGCGGGTAGACCGCCGAACCGTTCGTCCAGGTGAGCCACCACGGCGCGACGCCGATCAGCACGGCCCGCACGGCGTCGGCCCCGAAGAGCGTCCAGCGGCGGTCCAGCTTCGTGCTGACCAACCGGTGCACCGGCCCGAGCAGCGCCGCGCCGAACAGCCCGGAGGCGAGCAGCCGGGCCGCGAGGACGGCCGCGATCGCGCACGCCTCTCCCCGGTAGCCCTGCCCGAACGGCCCCCCGGCGGCCGCGGCCACCCAGATCAGCACGAGCAGCACGAGCAGGCTCAGCCGATCCGCCGTGCCGCTGACCAGCTGCGTCGTCCACAGGCGCCGGTACGGGCGCAGCCGGAGCAGCGCGCGGGCCCGCTCACCGGGAGTCCCGGCCGGGGCCGCCTCGGGCAGATCGGGTGCACCGGTGCGCGTGGGGGTGGGCTGCGCCTCGCTCGTCATACCGTCAGGGTAGCGGTCGGGGCCCGCCGCCCATGGGCCGGAAGGCCCCCGGGCGCTTCGTCATGACAGGGTTGTGACGCACTGCATGACCGGGCGATGCCCGGATGGTGACTGGGGAACGACCGGGCCGGGACGCGCTGCGGGCCCGCACTTCGCAGTGCGGGCCCGCAGTGAACAGCGCCGATCAGCTCTCGTCGGGCGCCGCTGCCGTCTTCTTCGCGGCGACCTTCTTGGCGGGGGCCTTCTTCGCCGCAGCCGTCTTCTTCGCTGCGGTGGTCTTCTTCGCCGCAGTCGTCTTCTTGGCCGCAGTCTCCTTGGTGGCCGTGGCCTTCTTGGCGGGGGCCTTCTTCGCCGGGGCCTTCTTGGCGGTCTTCTTCACCGGCCCGCGCGCCCGCTTCTCGGCGAGCAGCTCGTAGCCGCGCTCCGGCGTGATGGTCTCGACCTCGTCGTCCTTGCGGAGCGTCGCATTGGTCTCGCCGTCGGTCACGTACGGACCGAACCGGCCGTCCTTCACGACCACCGGTCGCTCGCTGACCGGGTCGGTGCCCAGCTCCTTGAGCGGCGGCGCGGCGGCGGCCCGGCCGCGCTGCTTGGGCTGGGCGTAGATGGCCAGGGCCTCCTCGAGGGTGACCGTGAACATCTGCTCCTCGTCCGCGAGCGAACGGGAGTCGGTGCCCTTCTTGAGGTACGGGCCGTAGCGGCCGTTCTGCGCGGTGATCTCCACGCCCTCGGCGTCCACGCCGACCACCCGGGGCAGCGAGAGCAGCCGGAGCGCGTCCTCCAGCGTGACGGCGTCCAGCGTCATCGTCTTGAGCAGCGACGCGGTGCGCGGCTTGACGGCGTTCTTGCCCGTCTTCGGGGTGCCCTCGGGGAGGATCTCGGTGACGTACGGGCCGTAGCGACCGTCCTTGGCGACCAGCGGGTTGCCGCTGACCGGGTCGGTGCCCAGCTCGAAGTCGCCGCTCGGCTTGGCCAGCAGCTCCTCGGCCAGCTCGACCGTCAGCTCGTCCGGCGGCATCTCGTCGGGGACGTCGGCACGCTGGCCGGGCTCACCCTCGACCTGCGACGCCTTCTCCACGTACGGGCCGTACCGGCCGACCCGCAGGGTGATCTCGTCGTTCAGCGGGAACGAGCTGATCTCGCGGGCGTCGATCGCCCCGAGGTCGGTGACGAGCTCCTTCAGGCCGCCGAGGTGGTCGCCGTCGCCGTTGCCGGCCTCCGCCGCGCCGCCGACCGCGTGGCCCTCGCCCTCCCCGAAGTAGAAGCGCTTCAGCCACGGCACGGACTGCGCCTCGCCGTTGGCGATCCGGTCGAGGTCGTCCTCCATCCGGGCGGTGAAGTCGTAGTCGACGAGCCGGCCGAAGTGCTTCTCCAGCAGGTTCACGACCGCGAAGGAGAGGAACGACGGGACGAGCGCCGTGCCCTTCTTGAAGACGTACTTCCGGTTGATGATCGTGTCGATGATCGACGCGTACGTCGACGGACGGCCGATCTCCCGGTCCTCCAGCTCCTTGACCAGCGAGGCCTCGGTGAACCGGGCCGGCGGCTTGGTGGAGTGGCCCTCGGGGTTGAGCTGCTCGGCGGCCAGCGGGTCGCCCTCGGTGACCTGCGGCAGACGGCGCTCGCGGTCGTCCAGCTCGGCGTTCGGGTCGTCCGCGCCCTCGACGTACGCCTTGAGGAAGCCGTGGAAGGTGATGATCTTGCCGGAGGCGGAGAACTCCACCGCCCGGCCGTCGGCGGAGGTGCCGCCGACCTTGACGGTCACCGACTGGCCGACGGCGTCCTTCATCTGCGAGGCGACGGTCCGCATCCAGATCAGCTCGTAGAGCCGGAACTCGTCGCTGCTCAAACCCGTCTCGGCGGGCGTGCGGAAGCGGTCGCCGGAGGGGCGGATCGCCTCGTGCGCCTCCTGCGCGTTCTTGACCTTGCTGGCGTACGTACGCGGCGCGTCGGGGAGGTAGTCGGCCCCGTAGAGCTGCGTGACCTGCGCCCGGGCCGCGTTGACCGCAGTGTCCGAGAGCGTGGTCGAGTCGGTACGCATATAGGTGATGAAGCCGTTCTCGTACAGCTTCTGGGCCACCTGCATGGTCCGCTTCGCGCCGAAGCCCAGCTTGCGGCTGGCCTCCTGCTGGAGCGTCGTGGTGCGGAACGGAGCGTACGGCGAGCGGCGGTACGGCTTGGACTCGACGCTGCGGACGCTGAACGACGTCTGCTCCAGCGCGGCGGCCAGCGCGCGGGCGGACGTCTCGTCCAGGTGCAGGGTGTTGGCGCTCTTGATCTGGCCGTCCGAGCCGAAGTCACGGCCGGAGGCGATCCGCTTGCCGTCGATCGTCGAGAGCCGGGCCCCGAAGGTCTCCGGGTTCGCGGCGTCCACGGCGGCGCGGCCGGTGCCGAAGGTGGCGGTCAGGTCCCAGTACGAGGCGGTCCGGAACGCGATCCGCTCGCGCTCACGCTCCACCACGAGCCGGGTCGCGACGGACTGGACCCGGCCCGCCGAGAGCTTCGGCATGACCTTCTTCCACAGGACCGGCGAGACCTCATAGCCGTAGAGGCGGTCGAGGATTCGGCGGGTCTCCTGGGCGTCGACCAGCTTCTGGTTGAGCTCGCGCGGGTTGGCCACGGCCTCCTGGATGGCGGCCTTGGTGATCTCGTGGAAGACCATCCGCTTGACCGGGACCTTGGGCTTGAGCACCTCCTGCAGGTGCCAGGCGATGGCCTCGCCCTCGCGGTCCTCATCGGTGGCGAGGAAGAGTTCGTCGGACTCCTTGAGCAACGCCTTGAGCTTGGAGACCTGCGACTTCTTGTCCGCGTTCACCACATAGATGGGCGCGAAGTCGTTGTCGACGTCGACCCCGAGGCGGCGCACCTCACCGGTGTACTGGTCCGGGACCTCGGCAGCCGTGCCGGGAAGGTCGCGGATGTGCCCGACGCTGGCCTCGACGATGTAGCCGGGGCCAAGGTAGCCCTTGATCGTCTTCGCCTTGGCCGGCGACTCGACAATGACGAGTCGCTTGCCGTGCGCGGTCTCGCTGCTCGGGGACACCTTCGCTCTTCTCTCCCGGTCGTTACGTATGAGGGCGGCGCGGCCGGCAAGGGAGGCGATCCGCCCGACCCTCCACCGACCAGGGCTGCCGCTGAGCGACGGCCCCACCAGCGGAGTGTGACCGTACCCTGGCCACCCTTGTCAAACGGACGGATCCCACAATTTCACCGGCAAGGCCGCCCTACGCCACTCGAACGGTAACCCGATGCCGAGCCTTTTCGCTGCGCGGACGGGGTCTCGGCGCCACTCGGAGGGCCCGCAGAGGTGCCCCAGGGGCGAGATCCGGACGCCGTGCAGGCCGTTCGCGGTCGCGCTCCGCCTGCTTTTCTCCCGGATTTCTCCCGGTCTCGGCCGAATTTCCCGGCTGCTTCTCGGGTCCCGGCCGATCTCGGCCGATCTTGGCTGATCTCGGCCTGCTCGGGCTTGCTCGGGCTTGCTCGGGCCGGCTCGGCCAGGTTCGGGCCTGCTCTGCCGGGAGCGGCCGGGCTCAGCCCGTGACGAAGGCGGAGAGCAGGATCAGGCCACCGGCCAGGGCGCCGAAGCCGAGCAGCGCCCAGAAGATGTCGCTGGGCAGCGGGGCCCCCTGGCCCGCCGTGAGCACCACCCGGCTCGGCCGCCTGGCGTCGTACGCGACCTGCACGAGCGCCCCGGGCGTGAACCCGGCGGGTCGTCGCAGTGGAGTGATTCCCCGGGGGCGCGCGAGCACCGACTCGCCCCGGCCCGCCTCACAACGGCCCGTCTCGCCGCGACCTGACTCATTACGACCCGACCCGTTACGACCGGCCTCGCTGCGAGCCGGCACCAGGCCGACCGAGGGCAGGGTGGAGTAGGCGAGCAGCGGAGCGCTGTCGAGCTCGCCGTACGGGTCGCCGCAGGGCTCCCCGTACGGATCGCCGTCCGCGACCACCCTCGCGGTGACCGAGATCCCGTGGCGGCGCAGGTGGTGACGGAGGCGCAGTTCGAGGGCGCACCAGAGCAGGAGCACGCTGCCGAAGAGGGTGAGGACGACTCCCGCTCCCAATGCCGTCGGCGTCTCCACCGTTGGCCTCCCTCGCTCATCTGTCCACAGCCTTGTGGACAGAGCGTGACAGCCTGTGGACAACCTGGGACCGACGTTCGAAGTACGGCAGAGGACGCAGAGCGGTCCGGCGGGTTAACGGACCCGCGTCACGGTTGTCCGACAGTCGTCACAACCGCGCAACAGGCGCAACGCACCCCGGCCCCCGAGCCGTGTAGGGCTTTACCGGACGCTTACACCGGTCTCACCAGCTGGACGCACCTCAGGGGGAACTCGCCATGCCTGCACCTCGCCTGCTCGCCACCGCAGCACTGCTCGCCACCGCCACCCTCGGCCTGGTCGCCTGCGACCCGACCACCCCGGTCCCGACCTCCTCGCCGTCCTCCTCCTCGGCGTCCGCCCCGGTGACCTCCTCCCCGGTGACGCCGTCCTCGCCCAGCGCATCGACCGGGTCCGGCAAGCCGAGCAGCCACCCCTCGACCAGCCGCCCCTCGACCAGCCGCCCGTCGGCCACCGCCCGTCCGTCCGCCTCGACGTCCCCCGTCGCGGACTGCACCGCCAGGGCCCACACCCCTGGCTACCAGGTGATAAACGTCGTGAGCGTGGTTTCGGGGTCGAACCAACTGAACGCCACCCAGACCAAGTTCATCTGCGGAGCGGACGTGCCCGACGACGGCTACTACGAGCCGGTCGGAGCCCCCAGCCCGTACCGGTTCGCGCCCGGCGCCACAGCCGAACTGCTGGTGCTCGGGGACAGCATGAAGTTGAGCACGGTGCCCCTGGCCCAGTTCCTGACGACCGCCGACGTCTGCGCCCAGAACCACGACGTCGCCCGCCCGTACGCCTGCTTCGGCAGCAAGTACGACATCACCGTCGACTCCAGCGGGCAGATCACGCACATCTCCGAGCTCTTCCACCCGTGAGCCCCGGCCGGTCCGGCCCCCGTCAGCGGGGCCGGACCGGCCGTCTCACTCCCCGAGACGCCTTCAGGGGCGCCTCAGCGGCACCTCCCGACGCCCTGGCCGCTGGTCACACCACCGGGGTCACGAATCCCTGCTCGGTGAGCATCCGCAGCGACTCCGGCACCCGGTCGCGCAGCACCACGCGGTCCTCGCCGAGCAGTTGGGCGATCGCGTCGACGATCTCACCGGCCGCGAGCGTCCCGTCGCACACCCCGACGAAACCCGCGCCCACGGTGTCCACCTTGGTGGCGCGCCGCATACCCCGGTTGTGACGGAGGATCACATGCTCCGGGTCCTCCGCCCCCGGCGCGCCGATCTGCTCCTGCACCACCTCGTCGGCGAGCACGTAACGGGTGGCCAGCAGCGCGGCGTCGTCGTGCGTCCGCAGGAAGTCCTGCCGCTCGAACCAGCTCTCGATGTGCGAGCCGAGCGGCTGCTCGACCGAGTGCGGCCACTCCTCGACCCGTACGGTCGGCTGGGCCGCACCGCCCGCCCGCAGGGTGATCCAGCCGAAGCCGATCCCCTCGACCTGCGCTGCCTCGAAGGCGTCCAGCCAGTCGTTGTAACGAGCCTGGTAGTCGCTGCCCGGGCCACGGTGGTCACCACCGTCACGCAGCCACAACTCGACGTACTGCGCCACATCCTGGACATCGCGCTGCACCACCCAGGCGTCCAGCCCGGTGCCCGCGACCCAGCCGGCCAAGCGGTCCTGCCAGTCCTCGCCCTTGACGTGCTGCCAGTTCGCCAGCAACTGGCAGTAGCCACCGGGCTCCAGGTGCGCGGCCGCACCCCGGACCAGGCTGCGTGACAGGTCGTCACCGGCCATACCGCCGTCGCGGTAGACGAAACGGCTGCCGGGCGAGATCACGAACGGCGGGTTCGAGACGATCAGGTCGAACTTCCGGTCGGCCACCGGCTCGAAGAGACTGCCCTCGGCGACCTCGGTGTTCTCGAAACCGGAGAGCGAGAGCGTCAGCCGGGTGAAGTGCAGGGCTCGCGGGTTGAGGTCGGTCGCGGTGACCCGCTGCGCGTGGCGCGCGGCGTGCAACGCCTGCACGCCGGAGCCCGAACCGAGGTCGAGCGCCGCCCGGACCGGCCGCCGCACGGTGAGACCCGCCAACGTGGTGGACGCGCCGCCCACGCCCAGCACCAGATCCTTCCGGGCCACCCCCTGAGCCGTCTCACCCGAACCGATGCCACCGGCACCGCCGACGGCACACCCCAGGTCGGACACCACCCACGCATCCGCACTTGGCAGGGCCGCGACCTCGTTGGCGTACGGCCGCACGTCCACGGTCGCCCGTACGTCGTCGCCGTCCCTGGTGAGCCAGCCGTCCGCCAAGCAGTCGTCGGCCGGCAGAGCCGACGCAGCGGCGGCGTACCGGACCGGCTGCTGCAGCAGGAACAGCCGCACCAGCGTCTCCAGTGGAGTCCCACCACGGGTGGCGCGGAGCGCGGGCACCGTCTCGCTCCGGGCCAACGCCGCGTAGGCGGTGGACCCGAGCAGGTCGAGGCAGCCGTCGGCGGTGAAGGAGGCGGCGAGCAGCGCCTCGCGGAACTTCGCGAGGCGGGCGGGGTCAAGAACAGGGCTACTGGTCACCGGCCCATTGTCTCGCGCGCCGACCCCGTCCTGCTCCCTCCCACCCGCTGCCGCCCGGTCCGGTCCACCTGCGGTCAGCTCTGGGACGGCGACGGCGACTGTGGCTGCGTCGGCGGCTGTGACGGTGACGATGCGGGGGCGGACGATGGCGCCGCAGGGCTCGCGGGGCTCGCAGGGGGAGCGGAGGCGGAGTTCGCGCCGGGTGTGGGGGCGGACGTCGGCGCGGAGGTCGGTGAAGACGCCGGTGAAGACGCCGACGCCGAGCTGCTGAGACCGACCGTTCCGCTGGACTTGCAGCCGGGCTGCTTCGCCATCGCCGTCGCGAGGCCGCCGCTCTGGAGCTTGCTCAGGGTGTCCGTCGACTGCTGAGCCAACCGCTGAACCTGGTCACCGACGCTCCGCAGCCCGTCCGCGAAGTTGGCCTGATCGTTGCTGGGCAGCGCGGCCAGCTTCTTCTGGACGTCCAGATACCCCTGTGCCGTCTGCTTGAGCTCGGTCACCGCGTCCTGCTGCAGCTTCGCGCCCTGGTCCACCTTCGGCGCGCCGACCTTGTCTATCGCGTCGGCCAGCTGCTGATCGGTCTTCGCCAGCACGCCCAGATCGGTCGCGAGCCGCTTCTGCAGATCGGCCGGCGCTTCACCCTGCTTGACGGTCCCGGTGTCGGCGAGTGCCGTCCGGGACTGCGCGACCGGGTCCTGGGCCGCGTCGCAGATGCTCTTCGCCCAGTTGTTCAGCTGTGCCGTGTTGTCGCTGCCGCTGCTGCACGCCACAGTGCCGAATGCCAGCAGCGCGCCCAGCGCGGGTACGGTCAGCAGTCGCATCTTCACCGGCGAGGCCTTTCGGTTTCGGTCATCAGGTTCGGTCATCAGGTTCGATCGTCGAGTTCGGCCATCGGGTGCGGGCCGTGGACCGGGCTCGCGGATCGGGCACGCAGACCGGTTTCGTCCACCGATCTCGCTCGCCGATCTCGCTCGCCGGTCCGGCCGACCGATTTGGCTCATCGACCTGCGAACCTACACGGCCGAGCCCGGGCGCTGCCGCCGTACGGCACCCGGTACTCGGCGGCCGGTTCCTGTCCACCGGTACTCGTCCGTCCCGTCGGCCCGCTCGGGTCAGGCCCGCTCGACCCTGACCGGGTCACCGCTGCGGACCGTGCGCAACACCTGGGCGTCGCCGTCCAGCGTGCCCAGGATGTTGCAGGGGCTGGCCAGGCGGCACTCGTCCCCGCGCGAGATCGGCGTGGGACCGAACGGGAGGGCCAGGCTGTCCCCGTCGGTCCAGAACGCCACCGTGCCCGGCTCCACGACCTGCTGGGCGTCGTCCTCGCGCTCCACACTGACCGGGGTCTCGAAGTAGACCTCATCGCCCCAGGTGCCGGCCGCCGACTCGATCGGCAACACTCCCCAGAGCGCATCGGCGGTGGGCGTCTCCCGAAGGGTGGCAGTCGCCTGCCCGGCCGGCCACAGGATGCGTATCCGCATGGGATCTCCCTCTCTCGAACCGAACCGATCGCGCCCGAGAGCAGAGAACCGCCATATTCAACATTTTGTCAACCAGCTGAGGGCCGGCCAATGCCTGGCTGAGGACCCCCGATGCCGGGCGCGTGCCTGGCTGACGCCCGGCTGACGGCCGACTCAGACCGCCACGGACTCCGTCGAGACCGGCCAGCTCATCCGGATCAGACCACCCTCCGCACCGCTGGTGACCTCCACGTCCTCGACCAATCCGGTGATCACCGCAAGGCCGAGTGCGTCCTCATCGGCCTCGTCGTCGTCACCCTGGCCGGCGACGGGCAGACCGATCGGCCCGGCCTCGTCCTCCACCTCGATGAGGAAACGCTTCTCCTGATCGGTCAGAGCGACTCGTACCGCACCCTCCACCCCGACGCGCTGATGCAGGCTCACCGCCCGCGAGCACGCCTCACCGACCGCGAGCCGTACCTCGTCGAGCACCGACTCATCGACCCCGGCGCGGCGCGCCACCGCCGCGGCTACCAGTCGCGCCGTCCGGACATGCTCCGGAAGCGCGCTGAATCGAAGTTCGACGGTTGCCATGTCTCCCCCTCCGGGGTAGCTCCCCATACCTCGCGGGCTAACGCAGACGCTGGGGCGATGCCGTACCTTCACAGGCCGACGGGGCCGGGCGGCCTCGTCGGTGAACCGAAGTCGGCGTACTGAAATCGGCATACTGAAAACGGTGGTGCAGAAACGGTGGTGCAGAAAATCGGTGACCGAGATCTGCCTGCGAGCTGCTTCTGCGCGCCCGGACGTCCGGGACCGGTCGCCCGGCCCCGGTACGTCTCGACGCTCTCGAACAGCCGCCCTCGAACGGCCGGCCCGGATCAGGTCCGGACCGGACCGGACGGTCTCGGTCGGGGGTGTCGACCGGTCTCAGTCGGTCGCCGCGACGGCGTCCGCCACCGAGGTGTGGATCGGGAAGACCTTGGTCAGGCCCGTGATCCGGAAGATCTTCAGAATCCGCTCCTGGTTGCACACCAGACGGAGCGAACCCTCATGCGCACGGACTCGCTTGAGCCCGCCCACCAGAACGCCAAGACCCGTCGAGTCCAGGAAGTCCACGCCCTCCATGTCGACGATCAGGTGGTAGCTACCGTCGTTGACGAGCTCGACCAACTGCTCGCGCAGCTTGGGGGCGGTGTACACATCGATCTCGCCGCCAACCTCGACGACCGTACGGTCACCGATAGTGTGAGTCGACAGGGACAGGTCCACGGAACCTCCAGCACCTTGCCTTGCTACGTCATTGCGATCTTCGGCCGGATGGCCGTCACCGCTGGGTCGCAGGCCGCGCGTGGGCGCACCGCTGCGTGGTGAGCCTCGACGTTGCGACCCTCGGCCATGCGGCCGTCACGGCTTCATTCAACCACCTGCGACCATGCCCGCACGATGGCTTGGGGCGATTCCCCGCCACTCCGGTGACACACTGGGTCCCCATGCCGCCCCGCCATCACCCGCCCGAGGCCCTGCTCGCCGCGCTCTCAGCCGGCCGGGGCCGCTCCGACCGGCTCACTCATTCGGAGCATCTTCCGGCCCGCCAGGCCCGGTACGCCCCCTGGCCGGACGGGATCCGACCGGAGATCGTCACCGCCGCGCAGGCCCTGGGAGCCGAATTGCCATGGGCGCACCAGGCCGAAGCCATGAGATTGGCCAAACTCGGTCAAACCATGGTGATTGCCACAGGTACCGCCTCGGGCAAGTCGCTGGGCTACCTCGCCCCGGTACTCAGCGATCTGCTGGACGGCACCGAGGCCCCCAACGGGCGGGGCGCGACCGCGCTCTACCTCGCTCCGACCAAGGCCCTGGCCGCCGACCAGCGCCGCCGGGCCGCCGAACTCGTACCGGACAGGGTCCGGGCCGCCCTCTACGACGGAGACACCCCGTTCGAGGAGCGCGAGTGGGTCCGCCAGTACGCCTCCTACGTGCTCACCAACCCGGACATGCTGCACCGGGGCATCCTGCCCGCCCACCCGCGCTGGGCCTCCTTCCTCAAGGCGCTCAAGTACGTCGTCATCGACGAGTGCCACAGCTACCGCGGCGTTTTCGGCTCGCACGTCGCACAGGTGCTGCGGCGACTGCGGCGACTCTGCGCCCGGTACGGCTCGGCACCGACCTTCCTGCTCGCCTCCGCCACCACCGCCGACCCGGCCGCCACCGCCCAGCGGCTCACCGGGTTGTCGGCGGTGGCCGTGACGGAGGACGCCTCGCCGCGCGGCCCGCTGGTCTTCGCCCTCTGGGAGCCGCCACTCACCGAGAACACCGGTGAGCACGGAGCGCCCGTCCGCCGAACCGCGACGGCGGAAGCCGGCTACCTGCTCACCGAACTGGTCGAGAAGGGCACCCGGACCGTCGTCTTCGTACGCTCCCGGCGGGCCGCCGAACTCGTGGCGTTGCAGGCTCAGGACCAGCTGGGCTCCCCCCTCTCCACCCGGGTCGCCGCTTACCGGGGTGGCTACCTCGCTGAGGAACGCCGGTCGATCGAGCGTGATCTGCACTCCGGGAAGCTGCTCGGGCTCGCCTCCACCTCCGCTCTGGAACTCGGTGTCGACGTGTCGGGGCTGGACGCCGTACTGATGGCCGGTTACCCCGGTACCCGCGCGTCCCTGTGGCAGCAGGCAGGCCGGGCCGGACGGGAGGCCCAGGGTGCGCTGGCCGTCCTGATCGCCAGGGACGACCCGCTGGACACCTACCTGGTGCACCACCCGGAGGCCCTCTTCGCGACCCCCGTCGAGGCCACCGTGCTCGACCCCGACAACCCGCACGTCCTGGCCCCGCACCTGTGCGCGGCCGCCGCCGAACTCCCGCTCACCGAGAGCGACCTGGCCCTCTTCGGGCCCTCCACCGCGCAACTGCTCCCCGTCCTGGAACGGCGCGGGCTGCTGCGGCAGCGGAGCGACGGCTCCTGGTACTGGACCCGGCGTGAGCGCGCCGCCGACGCGGTGGACCTGCGGGGTGGCGGGGGCAACCCGGTCCAGATCGTCGAAGGCAGCACCGGACGGCTGCTCGGCACCGTCGATGCCGCCGCCGCACACACCACCGTCCACACCGGCGCGGTCCACCTCCACCAGGGCCGCACCTACCTCGTCCAGGACCTGGACCTGGAGACCTCGGTCGCGGTGGTCGAGCGAGCGGAGCCGCCGTACAGCACCTCCGCCCGGGACATCACCTCCATCTCGGTGCTCGCCACGGACTCCTCCGTCGCGTGGGGTGAGGCCCGGTTGAGCTTCGGCTCGGTGGAGGTGACCAACCAGGTGGTCGGCTACCTGCGGAAGCGGATCTCGACGGGCGAGATCATGGGCGAGTCCAAGCTCGACCTGCCGCCGCGGACGCTGCGCACCCGGGCTGTCTGGTGGTCCGTCACCGAGGACCAGCTGCTCGACGCGCAGATCCCGTTCGACCAGCTGCCGGGCGCCGCGCACGCGGCGGAGCATGCGTCCATCGGGCTGCTGCCGCTCTTCGCCACCTGCGACCGCTGGGACATCGGTGGGGTATCGGTACCGCTGCACCCCGACACCCAGCTGCCGACGGTCTTCGTGTACGACGGCCACTCGGGCGGCGCCGGCTTCGCCGAGCGAGGTTTCCAGCGTGCGGAGCAGTGGCTGACGGCGACCCGGGACGCCATCGCGGCGTGCGAGTGCCGACTCGGGTGTCCGTCCTGTGTCCAGTCGCCCAAGTGCGGGAACGGGAACAACCCGCTGGACAAGGCCGCTGCGGTACGGCTGTTGGACGCTCTGCTGGCGGGCGCTCCGAGCCGGGCCCCGGACCAGGCACCGGGCCAGGCACCGGGCCAGGCCCGGAGCCGCGCTTCGGGAAGCGAGAGTCCGGGTGGCGAGAGCCTGGGTGGCGAGAACCGCAGTGCGGCCTTCGACGAGTGAGACCGGTGCGGGGTCCCCGGGATCGGCCACCGGGCCGTCCGTACCCCAGGTCCATACCGGCCCGGCCCGCGACCTCGCGCGGGCCGGGCCCACCGGGACGGGGAGGCCCTCGATCGGTACCTCGACGACCACCTCCACCCAATCCGCACTCTCGTCGACCGAGCACGAGACGAGCGAGGCCCGGTGCTTGTCCGCGATGCCCGCTGCCCGACCGCACCCGCCGTCCGGATCGAGCAGCAGGTGGTCGGCGGCGGCGAGGGCTGCGAGATCGGCGGCCGACTCGGCCCGGTGGCGGGCCACCACTACCGATCCGACCGCCAGGCTGACCGCGAAGGCCACGCACCCGAGCATGGCCAGCGAGACCAGCCAGAGCGTCGCGGATCCCTCGTCGGGAGGCGGCGTCCCGGCTCGGCGCCGCGTCGGAACCGCCATCACACGCCACTCCCGTCCGCTCGTGGCGGCCATCATGAACCACCTCCGGTCGCGCCGACAGCGTCCTCGCGCTCCGCCACGGCCGCTGCGCTGAGCCGTACGGACAGCGCAGCACCGAGCCGCCCGGGGCCCCGACAGACGGCCTCCACCATCACCCGCACCGTGTCGCCGTCCTGCGAGACCTGGACCACCGCCCCCGCTGGAGCCGCCTGCTGCGCCAGCACAATCGCATCGACGTCGCCTCGCGCGGCGGCCCGGGCCCCGACCCGGGCCGCGTCCACACAGCGGATCTGCATGGACGCCGTAACCACGCCCCAGATCAGCATCGCGGAGAGAAGCACCAGCGCCGGCAGCGCCACGGCGGTCTCGGCCGTCACGAAGCCACCATCGCTGATGGAGCGACGTGGACTCCTACGGCACCGGCGGTCGCCCTCAGACCGCATGGAGAGCACGGTCGAGGAGTTCGGCCAACACACCCGAGACGGTGCCACTGGTCACCACCTTGTAGAGGATCGCGGCGAAGGCGCAGGCAGCCACCGTCCCGATGGCGTACTCGGCGGTGGCCATTCCCGCATCACTCCGATTCCCTTTCAGCTCAGCCAGCCTGACCCGCAGTCGGCTCATTCGCCGCCCACAGAGGGCAAGGACGGGGCGTCGGTCGTTCGCTGCGACAGGAGCGGCCGGAGCAACGACGGAGGCAGTGGTGACGGTCGTGGCCGTCGTGGCGGTCGTGGTGACGGCGGTCGTGGCGGTCATGGTGTTCTCCCTCGGCAGGATCGGATACAGCCGTTGGACATCTCGGGTGTTCGCATGCGGTAGGCGGAGAAACAGGATCAACGGGAGTCAGACGCGCCGGGCGAACAGGGCCGTCAGCCCCATCACCACCGGCACAACTCCGATGAGAATGAAGGCGGGTAGAAAGCACACCCCGAGCGGTGCGGTGGCGAGCACTCCCGCCCTGCGGACCCGCGCGTGGGCCGCTCGGCTCGCGGCGGCCCGGTGCGCGTGCGCCAGCCCGGTCAAGGGTGCCGTCGGCGGGGCTCCGCTGACGCTCGTACGGACGAGGCACCGGGCCAGCGGAGCGAGCGCGGGGGAATCGGCGCCGAGGCGCTCCCAGCACCGCTCCGGAGGCGCACCCAACGACAGCTCGGCCGCCACGGCGGCAAGCCGCCCACTCATCGGTGAGCCGACGCTCCCGGCCACCGCCGCAGCCGCTGCGGCCGGGGAGGAGGACGACCCGAGACAGGCGGCCAGGAGTTCTGCCGTCAGCGGCAGTTGGCGGGTGAGCCGCTCATGCTCGAGCGCGGCCCGACAAGTGTCCGGCGATCTCGCCCGGGGCAGCCAACGTCGGGCGGCTGTACCCAGCAGGACTCCGGTCACCACCCCTGCCGGGCCGCCAATCACCGCTACCGTCCCGAGTCCGGCCAGCACGGGGACCAGCCACTCGGACCTCGCCCACCGGCCCACGCGCCCACTTCCGAACCCGGGCCTCCAGGCTCTCGACCTGACGAGATCACCGGTTGGGCGACCCCGCTCAATCCGTCGCCGGGCTGTCCGCCGCCGGCGAACTCGGCGCAGTCCTGAGGCCAACCCCGTCAGCACAACCGGAAGGAGGAACAGCAGCAGGAGTAGGAGCAGCCTGGTCATCGAGACACCCCCGCCCCATCCGGCCGGATCCGGGAGAGGCCGCACTCGGCCGTGGCGCCGTCACTCGGAGGTTCCGCCGCAGACCGGATGATCCGAGCCGTCCAGACCAGCCCGGCCGCCTCCAGCAGCGCACCGACTGTCAGACACCCCATCCCGGCAGGGGTGTGCAGCAGGACCTGCGCGGGGTTTGCCCCGAGCGCGGCGCCGAGCAGCAACCCGACGACCGGCAGGGCGGCAAGCACGGCGATCGTCGTTCGCGGGGCGGTCAGTTCGCCCGCGATCTCCTCGGACAGCGCGCGTTCGGCCCGCAGCGCGTCGGCGACCTGATCCAGCCCACCCGCGAGCCCGCCACCACTCTCGACCGTGACGTGCCAGCAGGCGGCGACCGCAGCAGCCCCTCGCCCACCCGGCAGATCGGCCAAGGAGCGGAGCGCTGCGGGGATGTCACCCCCGTACCGTCCAGCCGCCAAGCGCGCCACCGGTTCGAGGCCCAGTCCACTGCGGAGCGATCCACCCGGTCGGACCGTCACGGTGTGCAGTGCCTGTTCCGGCGTCGCCCCGCTCCGCAATTCCGCTGCCAGTCCCTCGCAGAGCTCGATCACCGCCGAGGCCCGGTGCCGCGCCTCTTTCACCAACCCTCGATGTCGCCTCCACCGCCGCAGCGGCACCACACCCGCGACCGCCCCGATCAGTGGGGCCGGTGACCGCATGGCCTGGGCAACGAAGATCCCTACCGGCACGAGCAGCAGTTCCGGCACCAGCCAAGTCGGCTGGCCGGCCCGCAGTCCCGCCAACCGCGCCAGTTGGCGCCTCAGCCCGGCACCGGCCGCCGAGGAGTCCCCGCCGAGCAGCTTCCGGGCTCGCTCCGCGAGCCGTGAGCGCCGCCTGAGCCCCATCCAGAGCCCGCCGAGAGCACCACTGGCCGCTGCCGCCCAGAGCATTCGAATGTTCGTCATCACAGCCCCTTCACCGCCGATTGGAGCAAGCGCCAGGCAGCCACGGCCGCCCCGCAGAGCGCCAGCGCCCAGAGCAATTCGACCTGTCGCACCGTCACCGCAGGCTCCTCGGCAGCGCCACCCCTCGGACGGCACAGCGATGCCGCAAGCGGTCCCAGCCGGGGCCGGGTTCACAGCCTCCGCGTGCGGTGAAAGTCATCGCGGGGGTGGTCACTGCGAGGCCCCGGTCGTTGCCGCCGAGCACGTGGACCTCCGCCACCCTGCGCAGGCCCGTCCCGGGCTCCCGGACCAGGTGGACGATCACCTCCAGGGCCGCGCGGAGCTGGCTGTGCAACGACAGCCGGTCCAGTCCGGCGAGCGATCCGAGGGCCTCAAGTCGCGCCGGGACATCGGCTGCGGTGTTGGCGTGGACCGTCCCACAGCCGCCCTCATGGCCCGTGTTCAGCGCGGACAGCAGATCGACTGCCTCCGCCCCACGCACCTCGCCCACCACCAGCCGGTCGGGACGCATCCGGAGCGCCTGCCGCACCAGATCTCTCAGGGTGAGCTCGCCGAGCCCCTCCTGATTCGGCGGGCGGCTCTGCAGGCGGACCACGTGCGGATGGTCGGGCCGGAGTTCGGCCGAGTCCTCGGCCAGGACGATCCGCTCGCCCGGTCCGACCAGTCCGAGAATCGCGGCGAGCAACGTGGTCTTTCCGGTGCCCGTACCACCACTGATCAGCAGCGACAGCCGCGCCCGGAGGAGGTCCGAGAGCAGTTCGGCTCCTGCGGCCGGAAGCGATCCGCTCACTACCAACTCGTCCAGGGTGAAGGGACGGGACCGGCAGATCCGCAGGGAGATATGGGTGCAATCGGCGGCGATCGGCGGGAGGACCGCGTGCAGCCGAGTACCGTCGGGGAGCCTGGCATCGACCCACGGCCGGGCGTCGTCGAGCCGTCGACCTGCGGTCGTGGCGAGGCGGTGGGCCAGGTGCCGCACGGCGTCGGCATCAACAAAGCGGATGCCGACCGCCCGTTCGAGACCGGCACCCCGGTCCACCCACACCTCCTCAGGCCCGTTCACCAGAACGTCCGTGACATCGGGCTCGCCCAGCAGCTGGTCGAGCGGCCCGGCCCCGACCAGTTCGGAGCGGAGCACTCGTACGGCGTCGAGGGCGTCACCGCCCCCGAGCGGGGGCCTGGCAGCCCGGAGTGCGGCCGCCACGGAGCCACTCGTCGGCGGGGCGCCTGCCTCCACCAGCCGCAGCCGTACCGCGTCGATCAGCGCGGCCGCACGCTCTTCGGCACGACCACGTACGGTGCCGCCCATGGCCGCGCCGCCTGGCGGCGCGGCACCGGCCGCAGCACCACCCGTCGCAGCCCCGGCCGACCTCGCGTCCCCCGCTTCCGCCGGTCCGGCCGAGGTGCGCTCGGGGCCAGGCTTTCCGTGAGGCGGGTGTTCGGCGGCCCCTGAAAGCGATCGCGAGCGTGAGCTCGGACGACGGCGGTGCGGACCGGTCGTGCCGCTGGTCCCGTCCGCCCGTCCCGGGCCGCGGAGACGATCCGTCACAGCACACCTCCGTCCGCCGTCGCCGTCGACGCGGGCGGCATCGCCTCGTCCAGGAAGCCGCTGCAGAAACGTGCGAGCGGCCCCCTCGCGCGGATTCCAGGAGGTGATCCGCGTTCCACATCGAGCGCGAGACCGGGCTCGATGGGAAGCTCTCCGGCCAGCCGAAGGCCGAGGCCCCTGGCGATCTCCGGGCCCGCCAGACCCGCCGGGCCCGGCACCCGGACCACCGCCCGCAGGTCCGACAGCCTCATCCGGGCGGCCGCCGCGACCCGGTCGGCGGCGGCCATCGCCCGGAGCTCGGCCGGCACCACCAGCAGCCCGGTGTCTGCCTGTTCGAGTGCCTGCCCGGCAGCCGGGTCAAGGTGCCGGGGCAGATCGAGCACTACGAGGCCACCACGTCGGCGAGCGGCCGCCAGCACGCTCCGCATCGCTTCGGGTGGCACCGCGAGAGTGTCACCGCGATCCCAGGAGAGGGCTGTCAGATGGTGCAGCTCAGGCAGCGCCTTGGCGAGTTCGGCGCCGCTGACCCTGCCTCGGGAGCCTGCCAGATCGGGCCAGCGCAGGCCTCCGGCGCTCTCACCGCCGAGCAGGATGTCAAGGCCTCCGCCCAGCGGGTCGGCGTCGATGAGCATGGTCCGATGACCCGAGCGCGCCGCCGTGATCGCGAGGGCGCACGCCAGTGTCGATGCCCCGGCGCCGCCGCGACCGCCGAGCACGGCGACGGTCAACGCGGGCGGGCCCACTCCCTCGGCCGCGTCCGCGATCCGGTCCAGCAGCCAGGCCTGGGCGTCCGGCAGAAAGAGTACGTGCTCGGCGCCGAGCTGGACGGCTCTCACCCAGACCTCGCAGTCGTCGAGGTCGAGCCCGAGCAACAGGACTCCGGCTCGGCGGGTCAGCCCAGCACAGCGTTCGGCGAGGTCGTCGCCGACCAGCACGAGAGGGGCGCTCTCCCACAGCCCCCTGGGCGGTGGGGCGCCGCACAGCAGGTGCGGGTCGGTGCCCGCAGCGGCGCAGAGCCGCAGGAGGTGCTCGGCGAGCGCCTCGTTCTGCGTGACGATGAGCGGGCCGGACAGTCCGGCCTGGTCCGCAGGGTGGTGATCGGTGATCGGTGTCGACATGACTGTCTCCCCCGGTGAGGTGCTGTCCAGGACGTCGATCCCAATCGCTCGGGTCGGCGCCTGCCGGTAGGGCGTCAGCCGCGCTCCCCCGGACGGGAGATGGAGGCTGCCCGGTCACCACGGTGGGGGCTGAAGCGGAATCCGTCAGCCTCCTTCCGATTGCCTGTGGACAACTCGGGGCTGTGGATAACTTTGTTCACTCACACGAGGGAAATTACGCAAAGAATTGACGCCACCGGCAGTGCCGCAACAGCACCCGGAACGACGGCACGGGCACGTGCGAGGGGCTCGGAGATCAACGCGAAGGCCTCTCGAAGCAGAACGTCAACCCTGCAAGAATGATCACTCAGAGTGACGAGCTGGTCATGGCCATCACTACCTGATCGGGGGCGGCAAGCGAGGAGAACATCGCTCCGAGCCGTCCCTCAAACCCCCCGAAAAGCCCGAGAAATGGCCTCGGACGTGCGACGACCCCCGCCGGGGGGGAGAGCGGGGGTCGTCTACCCACGGTCCGACTCGGGGGGGAGGAGCCGGACCGGGTTAGCACGGTCGCGAACGATCCGTGACTTCCATGGTGTACCCGAGAGCCCAGAAACACAAACCCGCGCGCCCAGGAGTACGCCGAATGGCGGGGCGATTTGGGCCGCCCTCTATCCTCGGTTCCCGTGGACACCACCGAGAACGCCGACATCGCGGACCACGGCGGGAACTTCGCGCCCGGTCCCGCGTCGAACGACATCGCACCCGCCCTTGCCGCACCTCATCGCCACCCGTTCGGAGTAGCGCGAACCGCCGCTTTCTTCGACCTTGACAAGACGATCATCGCCAAGTCGAGCGCGCTGGCATTCAGCCGCCCCTTCTACCAAGGCGGTCTGATCAACCGTCGCGCCGTACTGAAGAGTGCCTACGCGCAGTTCCTCTTCCTGGCCGGCGGCGCGGACCACGACCAGATGGAGAAGATGCGCGAGTACCTGTCCGCACTCACCCGAGGCTGGAACGTCCAACAGGTGCGCGAGATCGTCGCCGAGACCTTGCACGGCCTGATCGACCCGATCATCTACGACGAAGCCGCTTCGCTGATCGAACAGCACCACGCGGCCGGCCGGGACGTCGTCATCGTGAGCAGCTCCGGTTCCGAGGTGGTGGAACCGATCGGGGCTCTCCTCGGTGCGGACCGCGTCATCGCCACCCGACTGAAGATCGAGGACGGCCGCTACACGGGCGAGATCGAGTTCTACGCCTACGCGGAGAACAAGGCCGCCGCGATCCGCGAGCTCGCCGAAGCCGAGGGGTACGTACTGGCCGACTGCTACGCCTACAGCGACTCTGTGACCGACCTACCGCTCCTGGAAGCAGTCGGACACCCGTCGGCGGTCAACCCGGACCGCGCGCTGCGCAAAGAGGCGGTGACGCGCGAATGGCCGGTGCTGGTGTTCGACCGCCCGGTCGAACTGCGCCGCCGACTCCCCGAGTTCTCCGCCCCCAGCCGCAGTGTGGTGATG
The DNA here is from genome assembly GCF_029894335.1 of Kitasatospora sp. MAP5-34. Taxonomy (GTDB): domain Bacteria; phylum Actinomycetota; class Actinomycetes; order Streptomycetales; family Streptomycetaceae; genus Kitasatospora. The sequence goes on from NZ_JARXZC010000031.1 coordinate 42,273, forward strand.
GCTGTCGCAGTAGGCACCGCACTGGTGACGGCCGGGGCGCTCTGGTACGCCTCCCGGCGGCGCCAGCCCATCGAGTGACACCCGAACCATCCCGCCAGCCCTCCGCCAAATCGGACAAAAGGTAAAGACTTCTCGTTTCGGGTTCCCCTTTCCCCCAAACCGCGATAGAAATGAGTTACGGCCCGCGAGACCCGGTCAGGACCCTAAGAGGTCAAACCGACAACGCAGTTCAGGCCCCACGGACCGAGTACAGATAACTGAGCACCCACATGCAGCCGACCCGCTGTCGGGCCGCCGCACCAGGTGAACGGGCAGGATCCCCGCCTGATGGGCACTTCCGGTGCATGCTTGGTAACCCGGTACCTGTACCAGCGGCGGCACCCAGCTCCATCAGGTGCCGCCGCATCAATGCGTTCACGCCCCGCCCGCACTTCCCGCCCGGCTGCTCCTCTTGCCCGGCTCTCGCTCTCCGGCGTCGCTCAGACCATCCCGCGCTGCATCGCCTCGCACACCGCCGTACTCTCGCGCACCCCGAGCCGGAGCGCCTCGCCACAGTGCGCGATCCAGGCGGCCATGCCGACGGCGGTGCCACTGAGATAGCCCTGCAGAGCGCGCTGGTAGGCGGCCGTACCCAGCTCGGCGAAGCCGACCTCGGCGGGGCAGATCGCCTTCGGGTCCAGGCCCTCCGCGATGAGGACGATCCGCTGCGCAGCGCGCGCGATCATGCCGTTGTGCGAGCCGAAGGGGCGCAGTGCGAGCAACTCGCCGTGCACCACTGCGGACACCACCAGCGCGGGCGTGCCGCTCGGGCTGCCCTCGGCGCGAGCGGCCAGCAGCTGGGCCAGCTGCTCCAGCCGCGCGGTGGCCTCCTCGGCCGACGGCGCGGGGGGCAGGTCGAGCGCCGTCGCGGCACTCTCGCCGCCGGAGCGGGCGCCATCTCCCCGAGGGGCCTGGTCGCCATGAGGAGTTTCGCGGCCGACCTGATCGGCTTCGTCGTCGGCGTGTGCCTCGTCACCGGCGCCGTGCGACAGGCTCTCGGCGATGTTCAGCTCCAAGGGGAACAGTGCCGCCGCCTGCTCCCCCGGAAGCCTGGGCCGACCGGCCGACTCGTCAGCGTCGCCGACCGCGAGCAGGTGCAATCGCGCCAGCACCTGGAGCGGCGAGTGCCGCCAGACCCCCAGCAGCTGCCCGGCCTCGGCGGAGATCCGCAGCGCACCACCGACCGTGCGGGCCTCCGGGTCGGCACTGAAGTCGCTGCGCCGGCGTACCTCCTCCAGTGGCCAGTCCGCTCCGTCGAGGGCGGCGGAGGCCCTCGCGCCGCGCAAGGCGGCCTCGGAGGTCACCTCCTGCGCGCGGCGGCGCATCACGCGGTGCCCGTACAGCCGGTCGACTGCCTTGCGCACCTCAGCGACGGCGGCGGGCACTCCGGGGAGGTCGGCCAGCGGGGCGAGGGGATCAGTTCCAGTGCTCACCTACCCGAGAGTAATGACTCCCCCGGCATCACCGTCACAGCAACCCCGTCATCACCCGTTCGAGGCATTCCTCGACTCATGCCCATATGGCACCCCGAACCACCGCTAGCATGACACCTATCGGTGACGATAACTATTTCCAACAACGCTCCCGGGCGCCTCGGATCACCAGTCGAACCCGGACGGATCCGGTCGGACCCGGTCGAACTCAGCCGGACCGACCCTGTGCCAGTCGCAGGGCAGCTCAGAGCACCCAAGAACACTCAGCACATCCCAGAACCTTCCAGAGCGTTCCGGTACGAACGCCGGTGGACGCTGGAGTGAGAGCCGGAGCCTCAGATGAAGATCGCGTTCGTCGGCAAGGGCGGCAGCGGGAAGACCACGCTGTCCGCTCTGTTCATCCGCCACCTGGCCGCCGCCGGCCGCCCGGTCATCGCGGTGGATGCCGACATCAACCAACATCTGGGCCCTGCACTCGGCCTGAGCGACAGTCAGGCGGCCGACCTTCCGTCACTCGGCGCCCACCTGCCCCAGATCAAGGAGTATCTGCGGGGCGACAATCCACTGATCGGCTCGGCCGACGAGATGATCAAGACCACGCCGCCCGGCCGCGGTTCGCGTCTGCTGCGGATCGTCGAGGAGAACCCGGTGTACGCGAGCTGCGCCCGGCCGATCGCGCTGGACGAAGGGTCTGTCCGGCTGCTGGCCACCGGCGCGTTCACCGAGGAAGACCTCGGCGTGGCCTGCTACCACTCCAAGGTGGGCGCGGTCGAACTACTGCTGAACCACCTGGTCGACGGCCAGGAGGAGTACGTGGTGACCGACATGACGGCCGGCTCGGACTCGTTCGCCTCCGGCCTGTTCACCCGGTTCGACCTGACGTTCCTGGTCGCCGAGCCGACCCGGAAGGGCATCTCGGTCTACCGGCAGTACAAGGAGTACGCCAGGGACTTCGATGTGGCCCTGCACGTCGTGGGCAACAAGGTGCAGGGCCCTGACGACCTCGCATTCCTGCAACGCGAGGTCGGCGACGACCTGCTGGCGGTCTTCGGCCACTCCGAATGGGTACGCCGTCTCGAACAGGGCACCGAGCCGCCGCTTCAGCTCCTGGAGCCCGCGAACCGCGCCGTCCTGGAAGCACTGAAGCGGCAGGCCGACCAGGCCCACGCCCACCGTGATCCGCAGCGCTACACCGCACAGGCCGTCACCTTCCACCTCCGCAACGCGCAGAGCTGGGGGAACACCAAGGTCGGCATCGACCTGGCGAGCCAGATCGACCCCGGCTTCGTACTCGGCACCGACCAGTTGGACGGCGCGCACGCCTGACGACCTTCGTCCTCGCCCAGCCGCGCACCCGACGCCTCACGCACGAGAGGGCCGGTAGCTCCCATCACGGGAGCCACCGGCCCTCTCGCGGCGTCCGGCCACTCTTCAAGCAGGTTCCTGAACGGTTCGAATACCACCCTTAGGGGTGAATCAGCCCCGCAGCCCTACCGCGCAATTTCACGCTGTGCAAAGATCTCATTACTCTCAGTTTACCAACTCTTGATGGTCCAAGGCCGGACGTGACACCCTCCGCCGCGCCTACGCCATCCCGCCACACCGTCGCGACTCACGACAGCCGATCCGACTCCGAGCACCAACCCCGGACCTGACTGCGTTCGTTCCCCCGGAAAGACGGGAAGACATGACCCTCGACATCTCCAGCGCCCCCATCGCCTCCGACACCACCGACCACGCCCCGCCCAACGGCCCGGCGGGCACCACGCCCCAGGGGTCGCGCCGAGAGATCCTCGTCCGCGACCTGCCCGCCTCCATCGCGGTCTTCTTGATCGCCGTTCCCTTCTCGCTCGGCATCGCGCTCGCCACCGGCGCACCGCCCACCGCCGGGCTGGTGGCAGCGGCGGTCGGCGGCTTGGTGGTCGGCACGCTAGGCGGCACGCCGCTCCAGGTCAGCGGCCCGTCCGCCGCACTGACGGTGATCACCGCTGGGCTGATCGCCCAGTACGGCTGGCAGGTCACCTGTGCCGTCACGGCCGTCGCCGGTCTGCTTCAGCTCCTGCTCGGCTGGCTGCGAGTGGCCCGCACCGCGCTGGCCGTCTCACCCGCGATCGTCCACGGGATGTTGGCCGGTGTCGGCCTGACCATCGCGATCGCCCAACTGCACGTGGTGCTCGGCGGCTCTCCGCAGAGCTCCGCACTCGCCAACCTGATCGCTCTCCCACAGCAGCTGTCCGGCCCCCACCCACCCGCACTCGCCGTCGGAGCCCTGGCCATCGCAGTACTCTGCGGCTGGCCCCGGCTCGGCCGACTGCCCGGCGCGGCCGGGCGGGTCGGCGGCAGGCTGACCCGGGTCCCCGCCGGGCTGGTCGCCGTGACCGCCGGCACCACACTCTCTCTGGGCCTCGGCTTCACCCTCGCCCGGGTCGAGCTGCCCTCCTGGGGCGAGCACAGCCTCGCCTCGGTTCCCACTCTCGAACTCGCGGGCCGGCACTGGCCTGCACTGATCGCCGCCGTGCTGACAGTGACGGCCGTCGCGAGCGTGGAGTCGCTCCTCTCCGCAGTCGCGGTCGACCGGATGACCCACCAGCCCGGTGACCTGGATCGCGAGCTCCGGGGCCAGGGTGCGGCCAACTTCGTCACCGGGCTGTTGGGCGGTCTGCCCATCGCCGGCGGCGCGGTGCGCAGTTCCGCCAACGTCCGTGCCGGAGCCGCCACCCGCTGGTCCGCCGTTCTGCACGGGCTCTGGGTCCTACTGGCGGCCTTCGCGTTGACCGGCGGGCTGCGCCGGATCCCGCTCGCCGCGCTGGCCGCGCTGGTTCTGATGGTCGGCATCCAGATGGTCAGCTTCGCGCACATCCGGCGGGTGCACCGGCATCGGGAGTTTCCCGTCTACCTGGCCACGGTGCTCGGCGTCGTCCTGCTGGGCGTCCCGCTCGGGGTGGTCCTCGGTGGATCGGTGGCCGTCCTGCTGGCGCTCTACCGGCTGACTCGCGCCCATGTCGAAGTGCTGGCCGAGGATGACGGCTCCTACCTGGTCCGCACCCACGGCCCACTGACTTTCACCGCCGTGCCCCGGCTGAGCCGGGCCCTGGCGGCGATTCCCGCCGGCGCCCGGGTGACGGTCTGCCACGACGGATCATTCCTCGACCATGCGGCGTACGAACAGGTCCACGTGTGGCGGACGGGGCATCAGGCGGGTGGCGGACGGGTCTCGATGCTGACCGAGCGCCACGACGACGAGGTGCTGGACCCTGACGGCACCGTACGGTCGGGCAGTTCCCCCGGCCCGCACCGCTGCCGCGCCTGGACTCCCTGGGTGGGCCACCGCTGCATCGAGCAGGGCCTCGACGATCCGCACGTCCGCCTGCTCGACGGCGTTCGGGGCTTCCAGCAGCACACCGCACCACTGGTCCGGCAGGAGCTGGCCCGGCTGTCCCGCGAGGGCCAGACACCCTCGCAGCTCTTCCTGACCTGCGCAGATTCCCGGCTGGTCACCAGCATGATCACCAACAGTGGGCCGGGCGACCTGTTCACGGTACGGAACGTCGGCAATCTGGTGCCGGCGCCGTACGAGCCCGGAGCCGCCGACGATTCGGTGGCCGCAGCGGTGCAGTACGCCGTCGAGGTGCTGCAGGTACGCAGCATCACCGTGTGCGGACACTCCGGGTGCGGCGCGATGAAGGCCCTGCTCGACGGCGTGCACGAGCTGCCCGGGCCGCCGACCCCGCTCGCCCGCTGGCTGCGCAACGGCCGAGGTGCGCTGTCCCGGCTGAAACGAGCACCTGCGGAGTTCGCAGGGCGCCCGGTGGTCGACCTGGTGGAGCAGCTCTGCATCACCAACGTGGTCCAGCAACTGGATCAACTGCTGGCGAACCCGGCGGTCGAGCGTCGGGTGGATGCGGGCACGCTCCGACTCGTGGGAATGTACTTCGATTTCGCCACAGCTCAGGCGTACGTGTTGGACCACGAGAGCAAGCGGTTCGTGTCCGTCTCGGAGGACTGGCCGGAGCACCGATCGGCCCTGCCGGAGGACCTGTCGGAGGACCTGTCGGAGAGCCGGCCCGAGAATCAGCGGCAGGAGTCCGAACAGCGAGCAGTCGCCTGACAGACAGATCCAACCGATTGACGGATCATCATGGGATTCCGGGGGTGCCTCGAAAACGACGTGGAGCACCCCCGGGATGCCCGGCACGGGCCGATCAGGAGCGGAGGAGGTTGGAGAGGTCGGCCGGTGTGACGTATCCCGGCCACCGGCCATCGCGGAACAGTTGAACACCGGCGTCCCGGTAGCACTGGTCCACGAGTTGGGAGCAGATCATGTGCCGGGTATCCGCCACATAACCCTTGATCAACGGACTGACCGGCAGGTGAAGACGGTGCGCGGCCAACGCCAGGTAGTCGGCCGCGCTGTAGGGGACGCCGAGGTACCCACGAGCGGCCGACACCACGGCCTGGCGTTGCTCGTCATCGAGAAGGATGTGCCCGGTGGACCAGAGGATCGGTCGGCTGTCAGAGTCGACGAGGTGTTCCAGAACGGCACCGCCGGGCTGCGCCTCGACCAGGTCGCCGTCACCGACGTAGACGAATGCGTGCTCGAAGTCGGCGAAGCCATCGCCGTTGAGCCACTGTCCGATCCTGATCAGGCGGCCGACACGGCCGGCCATGCGGACCACGGCGAAGTCGCCGGGCTGGGGAGAGGGGATAGGGGTTGCTGAGGCAGAAGAGTCGGCAGGGGTCGCTGGAGTTCCAGGCATGGCGGTTCCCCCATGCAGGAGCGGTGCGCTGACAGGTGGACCGATGAGGATCCTTGACGGCCCGTGTTCTCAGTGGAGTACCGACCGGACGGATCGTCAAGGCTCTTGGCGGCACGCACCTGCGTAAACACTGCTCCCACACGTCCTCGCATACGTCCTCGCATGGGCCCGGGCTCGGCGTACGCAAGGCATGCGGCGGGTAGGTGCGCTCCCGGTGCGTTTCAGAAGTCTTACGGCGGTCGCCCCCGAACCACACCCAGCGGTCCTTCCAGTTCCACCCAGAAGCTGCCTCGCAACCGCGCCGCAGGCGCACAGTACGGCGCCTTCGATGGCCACTTCCCGATCAAAGGTCTACACCAATTCCCCTGTTCCTCTTGTCAACGTGGCGGTTGGCCTGGTGAGGTGTTCGCTGGGACACACGGGACAATCCCTACGCACGGGATAATCCGGCATATGAAGACTCGATGAGGAGTGCGCGTTGAGCAACGAGAGCCTGGCCAACCTGCTCAAGGAGGAGCGGCGATTCGCGCCGCCCACAGAGCTCGCCGCCGCCGCGAACGTCACCGAGGCAGCGTACGCGCAGGCCTCCGAGGACCGCCTGGGCTTCTGGGCCGAGCAGGCCCGCCGACTCACCTGGGCCGTCGAACCCACCCAGACCCTCGACTGGTCAAACCCCCCGTTCGCCAAATGGTTCGCCGACGGCAAACTCAACGTCGCGTACAACTGCGTCGACCGGCACGTCGAAGCCGGCCACGGCGACCGCGTCGCCATCCACTTCGAAGGCGAACCCGGCGACAGCCGCTCCATCACCTACACCCAGCTCAAGGACGAGGTCTCCCAGGCCGCCAACGCCCTCCTGGAACTCGGCGTCACCAAGGGCGACCGCGTCGCGATCTACCTCCCGATGATCCCCGAAGCCGTCATCGCGATGCTCGCCTGCGCCCGCATCGGCGCGGCACACTCCGTCGTCTTCGGTGGTTTCTCCGCCGACGCGGTGGCCTCCCGGATCCAGGACGCCGACGCGAAGCTGGTGATCACCGCTGACGGTGGCTACCGCCGTGGCAAGCCGTCCGCGCTCAAGCCGGCCATCGACGAGGCGCTCGCCAAGTGCCCGCAGGTCGAGCACGTCCTGGTGGTCCGCCGCACCGGCCAGGAGGTGTCCTTCACCCAGGGCCGGGACGTCTGGTGGCACGAGATCACTGCCCGTCAGTCCACCTCGCACACGCCCCAGGCGCACGACGCCGAGCACCCGCTGTTCATCCTGTACACCTCCGGGACGACGGGTAAGCCCAAGGGGATCCTGCACACCACCGGCGGCTACCTCACGCAGGCCGCCTACACCCACCATGCCGTCTTCGACCTCAAGCCCGAGTCCGACGTCTACTGGTGCACCGCCGACATCGGCTGGGTCACCGGCCACTCCTACATCGTCTACGGGCCGCTCGCCAACGGCGCCACCCAGGTCATCTACGAGGGCACCCCCGACACCCCGCACCAGGGCCGGTTCTGGGAGATCGTCCAGAAGTACAAGGTGACCATCCTCTACACCGCGCCCACCGCGATCCGCACCTTCATGAAGTGGGGCGACGACATCCCCGCCAAGTTCGACCTGTCGTCGCTGCGGGTCCTGGGCAGCGTCGGCGAGCCGATCAACCCCGAGGCGTGGATCTGGTACCGCGAGCACATCGGCGCAGGCACCGCCCCCATCGTCGACACCTGGTGGCAGACCGAGACCGGCGCCATGATGATCAGCCCCCTGCCCGGCGTCACCGAGACGAAGCCGGGCTCCGCCCAGCGCGCCCTGCCCGGCATCGCCGCCACCGTGGTCGACGACGAGGCCAACGAGGTCCCCAACGGCTCCGGCGGCTACCTCGTCCTCACCGAACCGTGGCCGTCCATGCTGCGCACCATCTGGGGCGACGACCAGCGCTACCTCGACACCTACTGGTCGCGGTTCCCCGGCCGCTACTTCGCCGGTGACGGGGCCAAGAAGGACGAGGACGGCGACATCTGGCTGCTCGGCCGGGTCGACGACGTCATGCTCGTCTCCGGTCACAACATCTCCACCACCGAGGTCGAGTCCGCCCTCGTCGGCCACCCCGCCGTCGCCGAGGCCGCCGTCGTCGGCGCCGCCGACGCCACCACCGGCCAGGCCATCGTCGCGTTCGTCATCCTGCGCCACACCGCCACCGACAGCGACGAGCTGGTCGTCGAGCTCCGCAACCACGTCGGCCGCACCCTCGGCCCGATCGCCAAGCCCAAGCACGTCAAGATCGTCACCGAACTCCCCAAGACCCGCTCCGGCAAGATCATGCGCCGCCTACTGCGCGACATCGCCGAAGGCCGCGAAGTCGGCGACACCACCACCCTCGCCGACTCCACCGTCATGAACCTCATCCAGGCCCAGCTGCCCTCCGCACGCGGCGAGAGCTGATCAATCCACCAGTCCCACGCCGACACCGTCCCGCTCTCATGCCTGCTGCACTGCATGAGGGCGGGACGGCGCGCATTCGGGCTCACGAACTCAGCCGCAACAGCGCACGACCGACGGGTTAACCCACTCGGGCCGACCGACGAGCGGCCGGCTGACGAGCGGCCGCCTGGCAGGCGGTCGGCCTCGCGGGGCGCTCCCCGAGTCCGTCAGCCGGAGAGGCGTCGCAGCATCTCGTAAGCCGTCTGGGTGAAGCGTCTCCGCAGACCCGGCAGCGTGCTCGCCATCGCCACCAGACCGACCTGTGCCGCCGGGTTGAACCCGGCGAAGGCCGAAAAGCTGCGGGTCGAACCGGACTGGAAGACCAGATCGCCTTCCGCCGAAAGACGCTGGTTCCAGATCAGACAGATCCTGGCACCCGTCCGCCGATGTTCCACCCGGGGCTTGCTGACGTCCCGTAGTGCGGCGCGCAACGCGGCGCCCGCGCCCGTCTGCTCGGGGATGGGTACGGCGTCGACGGCCAGGTGTGCCTGGAGAAAGCGAAGCATGTCGTCCGCCGTCGAGCGGAGGGCAGCTGCTCCTGGCAGTGCCGGGAGTCGGAACGACGGAACCCGGCGTCCGCGCCGGTAGCCGGTGAGTGCCTCGCGGCCGGGCCCGCAGGAGGTGTCGACCAGCCCGAGCGGGCCACAGACCCGGCTGGCGAGCAGTTCCTCGTACCGCAGGTCGGCCGCATTCTCCAGCACCAGTCCGAGCAGGCCACAGCCCAGACTCGAGTACCGCACCTGTGCGCCCGGCATACCCCGGACCGGGGTACGGGGCAGGGCGCGCAGGAGATGGGCCGCGCTGAAGGTCGCGTACGGATTGGTGAACCAGCGGGGCACCGCTGTCGGCGCGAGACCGACCGGCAGGCGCGGAAGGCCTGAAGTGTGGGTCGCCAAGTGCAGCAGGGTGATCGGCCGGTCGTGCGGGTAGCCGGGGACGGCGTCCGCAGGTAGATAGCGATCGATCGGGTCGTCGTACCGGACCTCGCCCCGGGCCACCATCTCCGCCAGCAACAGCGCGGTGAAGGTCTTGGTGACGGATCCGAGTTCGAAGCGGGTGTCCGCGCGGACCGGACGCTCGACCGCCCGGTCCGAGTAGCCGCGGCAGGCCACCGTTCGCTCGGTGCCCCTGATCACCGCGACGGCTATGCCACAGTTCGGCGAGGCGCTGCTGAACAGCGGCCGTAGCAGCCGGGCCAGCTCGGGGGAGATCGTCGGGAAGGGCTCGGATAACGAAGGAGGGGTGGTCTGACCACCCACGCCTCCTGGCTTTACATGGGTGGGTTGCTGACTGGGCATGGGATTCCTCCGGACCGGAAACGCGTCGCCGACAGAGGACGGCGTACGCCACCGACGATAAGTCGGGCCCATCTCGTCCGCACCCGACCGAACCCGTCCGGGCGAGCGCGCGACGGCACACGGCCGGCCTGCGGCGGGCCCACGCCGCGTGCCCGATCACCGCCCCACCGCCCACCGGCCCACCGGCCCCCTCTCCCACCCGAACTCCCACCCGCCAGCAGTGCTGCCTCCGACCGAAGCAGGCGCACAGGATCAGGCATAACCCATAAAATGCGACAAACCGGATATCACGCCGAAGTGCCCCGTAGACTGTCAAAAACGCAACAAGGATTCTGAGGCGCGCCGGGAAGTCTGGTCGGCATTGCACCACCGGTGCATCCGCATGCCGCTCCCCGCCCTGGAGGTCTCCGTCGTGGCCACCCCGCCGCCCACCGAACGCCGCCAGTTCCTCGGACGACTCTCGCTCCCCGAACGCAGATTCATCACGGACGCACTCCGCACCGAGACCGTCGGCGGCATCCTCTTGCTGATCGCCGCCATGGTGGCACTCGTCTGGGCGAACGTCTGGCCGCACGCCTACGAGAGCATGCTCCACCGAACGGTCGGCCCGTCCACGCCGCTGCACCTCGACCTGAGCCTGGAAGCCTGGGCGAAGGACGGCTTGCTGACGGTCTTCTTCTTCGTGGCCGGGATCGAACTCAAGCGCGAGTTCGTAGCCGGCGAGCTCCGCACTCCGAGCGCCGCGCTGCTGCCGGTTGTCGCCGCCGTCTCCGGAGTGGCCCTGCCCGCGATCGTGTACGCCGTCGTCAACAGCGGCGCGGGCGGGCACCCGGGGGGCTGGGCCATCCCGACCGCCACCGACATCGCCTTCGCGCTCGGCGTGCTCGCCGTGGTGGGCAGTCACCTGCCATCCGCGCTGCGGGCGTTCCTGCTCACCCTCGCCGTCGTCGACGACCTCATCGCCATCCTGATCATCGCGGTCTTCTACAGCTCGGGCATCAAGTTCTGGGCGCTCGGGCTCGCGTTCGCCGGCCTGGTGCTGTTCTGGTTCCTGCACCGGCGCGGGGTGCACGGCTGGTACCTCTATGTCCCGCTGGCGTTGGTGATCTGGGCGCTGATGCACGAGAGCGGGGTGCACGCCACGGTGGCCGGCGTCGCGATGGGCCTGCTGCTCCGCTGCCACCGGGTCGGCGACGAGACGCACTCCCCCGGCGAGCACATCGAGCACCTGGTCCGGCCGCTCTCCGCCGGGCTCGCCGTGCCGCTCTTCGCACTGTTCGCCGCCGGGGTGACGATCTCGGGGCCCGCGCTCGCGGAGGTCTTCACCCAGGCGACTCCGCTCGGCATCATGCTCGGCCTGCTGGTGGGCAAGACGACAGGCATCTTCGGCGGCACCTGGCTGGCCGCCAGGTTCACCCGGGCCGAACTCAACCCGCAGCTCAAATGGGCCGATCTGTTCGCGGTGTCCACCCTCGCCGGTATCGGCTTCACCGTCTCCCTGCTGATCAGCGAACTGGCCTTCCCCGACGATCCGGCACTCGCCGACCGGGCCAAGGCCGCCGTACTGGTGGGGTCGCTGCTCTGCGCCGTCATCGCCACCGTGCTCCTCAAGAGCCGCAACCGGCACTACCAGCAACTCTGCGAGGAGGAGGACCAGGACGTGGACACAGACACCCCCTTGGGCAACCAGGGCCCAGACCTGTCCCGGCAGCAGGCGGGGTGACACGCCGCCACCTCGGGGGCCCCGGAGTGGTGCCCGACTGTCCGGTAGAGGCATGATTCTGAGCTGTCGACCAAGCAGGAACCGCGCGAAGGAGAACCGCTGATGCCCGCAGGAGCCGCAGACCCGTCCAGCAACGGCCGGGCGCCCTACGAGGGCGAGCGTTCGGTGGGGCAGCTCTTCGCCGCGGCGACCGCCGACCTTTCCGCGCTCGTGCACGACGAGATCGCGCTCGCGAAGGCCGAGATCCGACAGGACGTCAAGCGTGGAGTCTCCGGTGGCGTCTCGCTGGCGGTGGCGGGCGTCGTCGCGCTGGCCTCCGTCCCGATGCTGAGTTTCGCGGCCGCGTACGGCCTGCGGGCGCTGGGGCTGACGCTCGGCTGGTCGTTCCTGATCGTCGCGGGCGCGTACCTGCTGCTGGCGGCGGTGCTCGGGCTGTTGGCGCTGCGCTCCTTCAAGAAGATCGAGAAGCCGCACCGCACCATCGAGGGTGCTCAGGCGACGGCGGACGTACTGAAGAACGCCCGCCCGCGCCCCGCCACCCGGGAGGAGATCGACCGGGCACTGGGCCGTCGGCCGTAGCAACCGTCCACGGGCGGCCGTAGCAGCCTTGGGCGGGCGTGGTGGTCGTCCACGGGCGGGCGTGAACGGGAGCGGGCGGGAGACAGTGCTCAGCCGGGCTTGAACAGCCCGGCGTGAACGGGCGGCCGAGTGCCGGGGGCGTGTTCCCCGTCAGGGTGTGGCAGGCTCTCGGTATGCCGTTGGACCAGAAGCCCGTGCCCACCGCGGCCGCCATCCCGGCCGCCGCCAGCCCTCGGCCCGCCGAGACCGCCTGGACCGTCCGCTCGAGCGGCCCGTGGACACACCGCGACCTCGCGGCCAACGGCGCCCGCTTCCACATCGCCGAACTGGGCGAGGGCCCGCTCGTCCTGCTGGTGCACGGCTGGCCCGAGTACTGGTGGGCCTGGCGGCACCAGATGACCGCGCTCGCCGAGGCGGGCTTCCGGGCGGTCGCTCTCGACCTGCGGGGAATGGGCGGCAGCGACCGTACACCGCGCGGGTACGACCCGGGCAACCTGGCATTGGACATCACCGGTGTGATCCGCTCGCTCGGCGAGCGGCGAGCGCATCTGGTCGGGCACGCCACCGGCGGTTCGCTCGCCTGGGTGGCGGCCGTGATGCGCCCCTCGGTGATCCAGAGCCTGACCGTGGTCGCCGCCGCGCACCCTCGTCAGCTACGCCGGGCGCTGCTGACGGACCGTCGCCAGATCGCCGCCTTCGACCATGTGCTGGGGTTCCAGCGTCCGTGGATACCGGAACGCCGGCTGGTCGCGGACGACGCCGCCGTGATCGCCGAACACCTGGACGACTGGGCGGGCCCGAACAAGCTGGACGCCGAGGCGGTCGCCGCGTACCGCCAGGCCATCCAGATCCCCAGCACCGCGCACTGCTCGATCGAGCCGTACCGCTGGCTGTTGCGCTCGCTGGCCCGTCCGGACGGAATCCAGTTCGCCCGTCGGATGAAGAAGCCGGTCACCGCGCCCACCCTGCATGTCCAGGGCGCCGCCGACCCGGTGCTGCTCGCGCACACCGCGCTCGGCGCGGGCGAGTACGTCGAGGCGCCGTACCGGTGGCGGCTCCTCCCGGGGGTCGGGCACTTCCCCCACGAGGAGGCCCCCGATCAGTTCTCGTCCGAGTTGATCAGCTGGGTGCAGGAGCACAAGGGCTGACCCGAGCCCGGGGGAGACGATGGGCGCGTGCGGATATGGACGAGCGCCCCCTGGTTGACACATGTTCATATGACAACCGCATAGGCCAATTGGGCCATCCAGGGACGATTGGTCACCTTCGCCCCAGGGCATCCATCCGGTATGACCTGGATGCCCGACCGCGATGCCGCCCCGCGCCGACGCCGCCGCAGGAGCAGCTCGCAAGAACCCGCACAGCTGACCGCACAACAGGCCGCACAGCAGACCACGCAGCAGACCGAGACCGCGCAGCAGCCGCCCGTGCACCCCGACCGGACGTACGACGTGGAGCGGCAACAGCGCGCAGGGACGCACCGGATGGGCCTCCCGCGCATCCTCGGCCGACGCGCTCGCTGGGTGGGCGCACGGCTCCGGCGCGAGCCCTGAGGCGGCGCAAGCCATCGACGGGCCGCCGCCCGGAGCCGATGCCCCGCGCGACGGCCCGTCCGAAGGTCGGTCAGTTGACCACGCTGGGTGCCAGGAAGCTGAATCCCAGCATGGCGAAGGTCACCACGCTCATGATCGGGACCAACACGTTGGTCTCCATCTTGTTCCCGGTGCGCTTGATCAGCACGATCTCGTAGCGGTTCTTGTGCGGCCAGAGCAGTGGCGCGCCCATCTTGGTGAGGCAGTCGCCCATCAGGTGTGCCAGGGTGCCGAGGCCGACCGCGTACGGCAGCCAGCCGGGGGCGTCCGTCAGGAACTGGTCGAGCACGAAGGTTCCCAGCGCGGCGAGGCCGACCACCGTGAGCCAGGTGTGGTGACCGTGCCCCGGCACGTGCGCGTTGAGTGCCTTGAGCCCCATCGCCAGTAGGAAGAACGTCATGCCGAGGGTGAAGCCACGCCCGAGGTACGTCACCCCGGCCCAGGTGCCGCCGCCCATCAGCGCGACGAAGAGCAGCGAGTGGGTGGCGTGCCGATGGCCGCCGGAGGCCCAGGCGACGAAGCGGCAGAGCGCCTTGGACACCGGGCCGAGGAAGTTGGCGATCGTGCCGTCGTGGTGGTCCAGGTCCGGCAGCAGTGCCGCGCCCGCGCAAAGGAGCGTGCCCATCAGGATGTCCGCCGGCCGCAGATGGACCCCGAGCAGCAGCGGCGGCAGGAACGGCGCGGAGACCGCGTAGAGCATCGCGCCACTGACCGCGTGCGAGTGACCCATCATGGCGTTTACTGACCTCCCGTCGGACCCGTTCCGGTAATGCTCTGTTGAGCCGAACGGGTGAGCGCGGCCGACGCTATCAGGAGAAACTGACACATCGCCGGATCGCGCGGCCGAGGAGGCGGTGGGAGGAGGAGCGGGCGGAACGGACGGACCGTCAGAGCGCGCAGCCCTCGGTGTCCACCCGAGTGGTCGCCGTGGCCCCCTGGAGGGCGTCGTCGCGCACCTCGGCCGCCGTCAGCACGTAGCCGGTGTCGGGGCTGTCCAGGGACTTCGCGAAGACCACCCCGTACACCTGCCCGTCCGGGCTGAGCAGCGGGCCGCCGCTGTTGCCCTGGCGGACCAGCGAACGGACGGAGTAGACGTCGCGGACGACCTGGCCCCGGTGGTAGATGTCCGGACCGTTGGCCTGGATGCGTCCCCGGATGCGGGCGGGCTGGACGTTGAAGGCGCCGTTCTCCGGGAAGCCCGCCACGATCGCGCTGTCGTTGGTACGGGCGTCACCGGCGAAGCTCAGCGCCGGGGCGGTCAGCTTGGGGACGTCCAGGATGGCGATGTCGCGCTGCCAGTCGTAGCGGACAACGGTCGCGTCGTAGAGCTGTCCGGTGCCGCCGATCTGGACGGTGGGCTCGTCGACGCCCCCGACCACGTGGGCGTTGGTCATCACCCGGTGCGGAGCGACGACGAACCCGCTGCCCTCCAGCGTCTTGCCGCAGCTGGTGGCGGTGCCGACCACCTTGACCAGGCTCAGCCGCGCCCTGGCCACCGCCGGGCTGCCGGCCAGGGCCGGGTCGGGCGGCGAGACCTCGGTGATCGGCTCGTGCTCGAAGGGGTTGAAGACCTGCGGGAAGCCGTTCCGGGCCAGCACCTTGGTGAAGTCGGAGAACCAGTTGGGCGCGTCGGCGGGCAGCGCCCCCTGGACCGTACTGAGCACCTTCGAGGTCCGGACCTGCTTCGAGATGGTCGGCAGCGAGGTACCCGCCAGCGCGGACCCGATCAGCCAGGCGACCAGCAGCATCGAGATCACGTTGACCACCGAACCGCCGATCGCGTCCACCGTCCTGGCCCGGCGGCGGCCGATGTGGCCGCGCAGCTTCCAGCCGAAGTGGGTGGTGACCGCCTGGCCGACCGCCGCGAAGACGATCACCACGACGACCGCCACGACGGAGGCCGTGGTGCCCGGGCTGAGGTGGCGCAGCAGCAGCGGCAGCAGTTGGACGGCGATCAGCCCGCCGCCCAGGAAGCCCAGGACGGAGAGCACGCCCACCACGAACCCCTGCCGGTAACCGGACACGGCAAAGCCCACCGCAGCGGCGATCAACAGCAGATCCAGGACATTCACCCCGATACCCTCCCACGTGCGAGCCCCCGGAGAGCACCGGGCCCGTCCGTCACGGCCGCCACGGCTCTGCCGCTGCGGGGTTCACCGGTCGCCGGGTCACGCCTGCGCGCGCGGGACGCCCTCGTACGAGAGGCCGAGGGCGTCCTCGGAGAGGCTGAGCGTGCGGGTGGTGTCCCACGGTCGTTCCAGGCCGCTGAAGTGCAGCATCCGGTCGATCACCCCGGCGGTGAAGCCCCAGACCAGCCGGTCGGCGACCTCGAAGGCCGGCCCGACGAAGCCCGAGGGGTGGCGCAGCCGGGCCCGGTTGGCCGGGTCGGTCAGCTCGGACAGCGGGACCCGGAACACCGCGCCCGTCTCCCCCAGATCGACCGGCGCGACCGGTGTCTCCTGGCGCCACCAGCCCAGCACGGGTGTGACCACGAACCTGCTGACCGGGATGTAGAGATCGGGAAGGACGGCGAAGACCTGTACCCCCGAGGGGTCCAGCCCGGTCTCCTCCTCGGCCTCCCGCAGCGCGGCGGCCACCGGCCCGGCACCCGCCGGATCACCGTCCTCCGGGTCCAGCGCCCCACCGGGGAACGACGGCTGTCCGGCGTGCGAGCGCAGCGAACGGGCCCGCTCGATCAGCAGCAGATCGGGGCCCGCCGGCCCCTCCCCGAACAGCATCAGTACGGCGGAGGGCCGCCCGCCCTCGGCCGGCGGCAGGTACCGGCTGAGCTGCTCGGCCTGTACGGTCTCGGCCGCGGACCGCACCGGCAGCAACCACTCCGGCAACCCGTCCCGCTCGATCGCACCCGCCATACCCGCCCTGCCCGCCCTGCCTGCCATGCCTGCCGCACCCACCGTGTCCGCTGCATCCGTCGTGTCCGCCGTGTCCATCACTTGCCACTCTCCACGCTCGTTCGGGCTGCTCAGCCTGCCCGCGCGGCACTCGCGGGGATGCCCGGGTAATCGGCCGGCGGCTTGAGCCGTTGGCCGGGCTGTCCGCCCATCTCGTACTTCAGCAGCTCGCGGGCCTTCGCGGGGTCCGTTTCGCCTTCTCCGTACGAGGGGCAGAGCGACGCGATCGGGCAAGCCCCGCAGGCCGGCTTGCGGGAGTGGCAGATCCGGCGGCCGTGGAAGACCACGCGGTGCGAGAGCATCGTCCACTCGGACTTGGGGAAGATCTCGGCGACGACCGCCTCGACCTTCTCCGGGTCTTCCTCCGCCGTCCAGCCGAACCGGCGCGCCAACCGCCCGAAGTGGGTGTCCACGGTGATCCCCGGTACGCCGAAGACGTTCCCGAGCACGACGTTCGCGGTCTTCCGGCCGACGCCCGGCAACGTCACCAGGTCCGCCAGGCGCCCAGGCACCTCACCACCGAACCGGTCCCGCAACGCGATCGACAACCCGATCAGCGACCGCGCCTTCGCGCGGAAGAACCCAGTCGGCCGGATGATCTCCTCCAACTCCTCGGGGACGGCTGCCGCCATGTCCTCGGGGGCGGGGTACTTCGCGAACAGCGCGGGAGTCGTCTGGTTCACCCGCAGGTCGGTGGTCTGCGCCGACAGCACGGTGGCCACCAGCAGCTCGAACGGCGACTCGAAGTCCAACTCGGGGTGGGCGTACGGGTACAGCTCCGCCAACGCCCGGTTGATCTTCCGCGCCCGCCGCACCATCGCCAGGTGGGACTCCGGCTTCCTCGGCTTCACAGCTGCCGTCTTCACCGCAGGCGTAGCCTTCTTGACCTTGCTCTCTGCCATGCCCGAAGGCTACGCCGAAGGCCCGGCCGGGCGGAGCCGATTGAATGTGGTGCCTCAACGGCAGCGGAGCTGCGACCGCGCACAGCTGTCAGAGCCCCGCCGGGAGCGGTGGGCTCAGACGTCCCGGCGGTTCACCACGGCTATGGCCACGATCACCGCGACGAGCGACCAACCACCGAAGACGATCCAGGACTCGGTGATCGACGGAGGGTACTTGCCCAGGACGGAGTTGGAGTCGGGGTTGTAGGTCAGGCGTTCCAGAGCGGACTTGGGCAGAGCGTTGCCGATCTCCTTCACCCACCGGAACCGGTCGCCCTGGAAGAGCAGGGGTACCAGGAGGAGAGTCCCCACCAGCGCGACGATGGTGGCGGTGGCGTGCCGGATGGCGGCTCCCAGGCCGATGCCGACGAGCGCGGACACCGGCGCGATCAGCGCGTACGCGGCGACCGCCCCGAGGCAGCCGGGGTCGCTGATCGAGAGTCCGACGTGCCGGGAGGCCAGCATCGCGTTGGTCAGGAAGAAGGAGCCGGTCGAGGCGATCGTGCCCGCGACGAGCATGAGGGCCGTCACGACGGTCACCTTGGCGGCCACCACCGAGCGGCGGTCGGGGACGGCCGCGAACGTCGTACGGATCATTCCGCTGGCGTACTCGCCGAAGAGCGTGATGGCGCCGATGCTGCCCGTGGTGATCATGAAGAGGTCGGCGGGGATCATGCCGAGGCCGTGGAACAGCGCGTCGTAGTGGTAGGGCGGCCAACCCGGCATCCGGGGATGCGGGCCGTCGATGTACGGGAAGTCGCTGTGGACGGCGTTCACGTTGATCGCGATGACGCCGAGCACGCTGAGCGTCAACACCCAGGAGGTCGAGCGCAGCGACCGTACCTTGATCCACTCGGCGGCGCACAGGTCGAAGAACCGGGGGCGCGGCTCGGCGTTGCGGGCCGGTGCCGTCAGGGTGGTCATCGGGATTCTCCTGCGAGGTATTCGACGCTGTCGGCGGTGAGTTGCATGAACGCCTCCTCCAGGGAGGCGCTGTGGGCGGCCAGCTCCTGGAGCAGGATGCGGTGTTCGAGCGCGAGTTCGCCGATCCGGTCGGCGTCGAGCCCGGTGACGGCCAGCGAGCCGTCGGGGTCCGCCCGCACCGAACCGCCCTCGGCGGTCAGCAGGTCGGCCAGCGCGGCGGGCTCCCTGGTGCGTACGGTCACACCGACCCGGGTGCCCCGGGCCGCGAACTCCGACAGGCTCTCAGCGGCGATCAACTCACCCCGGCCGACCACGATGAGGTGGTCGGCGGTGTGCTCCATCTCGCTCATCATGTGGCTGGAGACGAAGACGGTACGGCCTTCGGCCGCCAGCCGCCGGAACAGGCCGCGCACCCACAACACACCTTCCGGATCAAGGCCGTTGAGCGGCTCGTCGAAGAGCAGGACAGGCGGGTCGCCGAGCAGCGCGGTGGCGATGCCGAGCCGCTGCTTCATGCCGAGCGAGTACCCGCCGATCCGGCGCCGCGCCACCTCGGCCAGGCCGACCTCCTGCAGCACCTCGTCCACCCGGCGCAGCGGGATGCGGTTGCTGCGGGCCAGCGCGGACAGGTGGACCGTCGCGCTGCGCCCGCCGTGCACGTCGGCGGCGTCGAGCAGCGCGCCGACGTGGCGCAGTCCGCGCGGGTGGCCCCGGAACCGGTGTCCGTCGACGGTGACCGTGCCGCTGGTGGGCTCGTTCAGGCCGAGGATCAGCCGCAGGGTGGTGCTCTTGCCGGCGCCGTTGGGGCCGAGGAACCCGGTGACATGGCCGGGCCGCACGGTGAAGGTCAGGCCGTTGACGGCCGTGGTGCTGCCATAACGCTTCGTCAGTTCGTTTACTTCGATCACGTGGCCAACACTGCCGTCGGCCACACCTGCCAGACATCGGACCGTCGTTGACATTCTCGGCGGGCGGCCACCGACCGTGGTTGTACACCTGCGGTCCGATGCGCAGGCGAAGATCGCGCCAGTAGCATCGGCGCATGCAGACCACTCCGCCGCTCCCCCTGCTGAGACGCGTGCCGCCCGGCGCGTGGGCGGCGCTGACCTGGTGTGCGGCCACCGCGTACTCGCTCGCCGAGTCCGTCGTGCTGCCGGGCGAGGGGCCTGCCCTCTTTCGGCGACACGGCCTCAACCTGCCGGAGCAGAACCTGCAGTCGCTGGGGATCGCCCTCGCCCTGACGCTGGTCGGCTGTGCTCTGCTGCGCCGTATGCCGCTCCCGGCCGTCGCGCTGCTGCTCTCCGGTTCGATCGCCGGGGCGATCGCACTGAACGGTACGGAGATCGGGTTCCCCCAGTTCCTGGCGGTCGATGTCGCTCTGTGCTCCATCGCGGCCAGTCGGCCGCGCCGGAGCTCGACCGTCGCCGTCGCCCTGGCGCTCGGCGTGGTGGTCGGTTATCCGGCCGCCCGGCTGCTGGTCGGCTTCATCATCGGCACCTCGACGGAACTGGCCGTCGCCGTGACGGCCGTCGTCGCCTGGCTGCTCGGCAACTCGATGCGGCAGACCCGCGACTACGCCGAGCGGCTGGGCGCCCAGGCCGCAGCGCAGGCGGTCACGGCCGAACGGCTCAGAATCTCCCGCGAGTTGCACGACATGGTCGCGCACAGCATGGGTGTCATCGCCCTCCAGGCAGGCGCGGCGAGCCGGGTCATCGACACCCAACCGGCCCAGGCACGCGAAGCGTTGAGCGCCATCGAGATCGCCGGCCGGGAGACCCTGTCGGGTCTGCGCCGGATGCTCGGCGCGCTCCGCCGAACCGAACCGGGACAACCGGGGCAGCCGGGGCAGCCCGGCCGGCCGGCGGACGGGGTTCCGCTGGACCCGGCCCCGGGCCTCGCGGACGTCGAGGGCCTGGCGCTGGCGACCACGGCCGCCGGCGTCCAGGTCGACGTGCGGTGGCACGGGGAGCGGCGTCCGCTGCCCCCGGAGATCGACATGTCGGCGTTCCGGATCGTCCAGGAGTCGGTCACCAACGTGGTCCGCCACGCCGGTGGTTCCTCCTGCCAGGTGTCCATCGCCCATGGGGACGAGGAGCTGTCCATCGAGGTCGTCGACAGCGGGCCCGAGCCCGGGCACGGCCGCGCCGGTTCCCCGGGCACCGGGTACGGCCTGGTCGGGATGCGTGAGCGGGTCGGTCTGTTGAACGGCGAGTTCACCGCCGCGCCACGCCCCGAAGGCGGCTTCCGGGTGGCCGTCCGCCTGCCCGTACCCGAGGGAGTCCGATGACCTTCCGCGTCCTGCTCGTCGACGACCAGCCCCTGGTCCGTGCCTCACTGCGGATGGTCATCACCGACGCCCCTGATCTCGAGGTGGTCGGGGAGGCCGGGCACGGCGCCCAGGCGGTCCAGCTGACCGCGGAGCTCCACCCCGACGTCGTGGTGATGGACATCCGGATGCCCGGCATGGACGGGATCGAGGCCACCCGGCTGATCACGTCCGGCTCCGGCACGGCACGGGTCGTCGTGTTGACCACGTTCGACGATGACGACTACGTCTACGCCGCGCTGCGCGCCGGGGCATCCGGATTTCTCGTCAAGGACATGGCCCTCGACGACATCCTCGCGGCGATCCGCATCGTCGCCGCCGGGGACTCCCTGATCGCGCCGAGCGTCACCCGCCGCCTGATCGAGGAGTTCGCCAACCGCCCCGCGCCGACACCGGCTCCCGTACGGCCTGCACTCGAGGGCATCACCGACCGCGAGCGCGAGGTACTGACCCTGGTCGGGCGCGGCCTCTCCAACACCGAGATCGCCGCCAAGATGTTCATCAGCGTCGCCACCGTCAAGACGTACGTGACGCGGCTGCTCGCCAAGCTGGACGCCCGCGACCGGGTCCAACTCGTCATCCTCGCCTACGAGACGGGCATGGTGGCGCCGACCCGGTGAGCCCGGCGGTACGGCGGCCCCCAGGCTGCCGCACCGCCGTACCGCCGTACCGGTTACTGCGCCAGCGCGACCTGGACGATCTTGACGACGACCAGGATCATCGCGATCAGCAGGTACGTGCGCAGGGCGCCCATGCCGATCTTGCGGGCGGTGGACATGACCGGCTTGGCGAGGGTGTCCAGCGGGGGCATCCGCCAGTCGTCCCGGCCGGTGCGGTCGATCGGGTCCTCCTTGGTGGCGGTGCGGCGGCGGGTGAACGAGTACCCGGCGGCCAGCACCCCCGCGACGCCGCAGCCGGCCATGATGTCGAGGATCGTGCCGGCGGTGATGTCCGGGAAAAGGACGGAGGCGGTCAGGATGACGGAGAGCGTGACCAGGACGCCGACCACGGCGGCCGTGAACGCGTTGGTCTTGGGGCCGTTCACCCAGGGGCCGAGGACGTCCTTGTCGTTGCAGAGCAGCAGCAGGAAGACCGAGGCGGACGGCAGCAGCACGCCGGCCAGCGTCTGCACGCCCGTGGTGAGCAGACCGAGCGGCGAGCCGGGGATCAGGACGATGGTGGCGGCGAGCCCGACCAGGCCGGCGTAGACGGCGTAGAAGCCCTTGGCGCCGCCGACACCCCGGTGCAGCGAGTGCTTCATGCCGAAGACGTCGCCGATCGCGTACGCGGTGGAGAGCGAGACGGCGAACGCACCGATGATCGAGGCGTCCAGCAGGGCGATCGCGAAGAGCACCCCGGCGAGCTTGCCCGCGTGCGCGGCCAGACCGTTGGCGATGCCGGTGGTGTCGGTGAAGTTGCCGAAGCCGGCGGTGCCCGCGAACGCGGCGGCGGTCAGGCCCATCATGCAGGCGCCGCCGATGACGACCACGACGATGCCGATCGCCAGGTCGGCCTTCTCGTACTTCATGAAGCGCGGGGTGATCCGCTTGTCGATGACGTACGACTGCTGGAAGAACAGCTGCCAGGGGGCGACGGTGGTGCCGACGATGCCGATGATCAGCAGCATCACGGTGGACAGCCCTCCCGCCCCGCCCGGCATGTTCGGCACCACGAAGTCGTGGGCCATCTGCGAGGTCTTGGGGTGGGCCAGGAAGTAGACCGGCACCAGCAGCAGCGAGCCGACGCAGAGCGCCATCGCGATCCGCTCGAAGCGCTGGAACGAACCGGTGAACGCGGAGGCGACGATGACCACGGCGGCCAGCACCACCGAGGCGACCTTGGGCAGGCCCAGGTAACCGGCCGCGAGGGTGATCCCGATGAACTCGGTGACCAGCGTCAGCGCGTTCAGCAGGAACAGGTCGATGACGCTGAACGCGCCCCAGAACTTGCCGAAACGCTCCAGGATCAGCCGGGCGTGGCCGACGCCGGTGACGGCGCCCAGCCGCAGCACCATCTCCTGGTTGACGTACAGGACCGGGATCAGCAGGAGCAGGGTCCAGAGCAGGTGGGTGCCGTAGTTCTGGCCGGCCTGGCCGTAGGTGGCGAAGGCGCCG
Source organism: Kitasatospora sp. MAP5-34 (assembly GCF_029894335.1). Taxonomy (GTDB): domain Bacteria; phylum Actinomycetota; class Actinomycetes; order Streptomycetales; family Streptomycetaceae; genus Kitasatospora. Next base: position 65,384 of record NZ_JARXZC010000031.1, read on the forward strand.
GCGTCGTTGTCGCCGACCATCACGATCAGGCCGGGGCCGATGATCGCGAGCAGCGTCTTGAGCTTGGCGGACAGTCCCTTGCGGGGCGCGGCGTCGTCCAGGCTGATGGTGCCGAACGCCCCCTTGATGTCGCCTACGTGGGCATCGTCCAGCACGGCGGCGCGCTGCGCCGGGATCGTGGCCTTGACGGCGGGCTTGACGGTGGTGGTGTCGGTCATGACGGGCCTCCCAGGACCCCCGGGCAGGGGGAGGTCGGTGGCGCGCGGCAGCAATCCTCCCTGCGAAACCGCGTGAGCGCGCACCACGGCACGACGACAGACCGGAACGGCATGCTGCCGTACGGGAACTGACGGTGCGTAAGGAAAGCGCGCGCAGAGGGGATGCGCAGGAAAGGTGGTTACCGCGTGCGGGTGGAGTACGAGGACAGGCGGGTGGGGGGCCGTTTGTGGCCCGGACTACTGCAGCTCGAATCCATGTCTCTCGCCTCCTCCCGGCCGGGGCGCACACCGAGGTGCGCCGTATCGACACGGCAAGGAGCGGACCGGCCCGCATGACCGGTACACCCCAACTCGTCAGAGCTTTGGCACTTCACGGCGTGATCCGACTCGCTCGCGAGCCGGAAGCCACTTGGGATCAACCCTTAGGTCGGGAAGATCTGTCCTGAACCTGGGCGTCTCTCGACGTCGTGGGGTCAGTGGCCTGTGTCCGTGAAGACGCCTCACCGAACGAGGTGCCTTATTTGAAACCTCACCCAGCGTAGCCTCCGACAGGGCTTACTCCAGCCATATTTACCCAACCTTGACCCAATCCGGATGGATTACGAGGTCAGGACCTGCACGGATGTGACGAAGTCGCATCTGGCGGGCCCCTGAGGCGGGCTGATACATGGCCGATAAGTGGTCGGTGGATGGATCGAGTACGAGCCGATAAGTACAAATGGCCCCGTACCGTACTCCAAGCCCCACCCCCTCCTCATATGATCGGAGCGACATGCGTCATCCTTGGTGATGCAGTCCTGAGGAGATGTACCGCCCACACCCAGCAGGAGGAAGCACGTGGACGACGTTCTGCGGCGTGCCGCGCTGTTCGCGGCTCTCGATGACGAGCAGGCCGGCGAGCTGCGAGCCTCCATGACCGAGGTGACCCTCGCCCGTGGCGAGTCGCTGTTCCATGAGGGCGACCCGGGCGACCGGCTGTACGTCGTCGCCGAAGGCAAGGTCAAGCTGCACCGGGCCTCGCCGGACGGGCGCGAGAACATGCTCGCGGTGCTCGGCCCGAGCGAGATGATCGGCGAGCTGTCGCTCTTCGACCCCGGCCCGCGTACCGCCACCGCGACCGCGCTGACCGAGGTCAAGCTGCTCGGTCTCGGCCACGGTGACCTGCAGCCCTGGCTGCACGCCCGCCCCGAGGTCTCGGTCGCACTGCTCCGGGCGATCGCCCGCCGCCTGCGCCGGACCAACGACGTCATGTCGGACCTGGTCTTCTCCGACGTCCCCGGCCGGGTCGCCAAGGCGCTGCTCGACCTCTCGCGGCGCTTCGGCGTGCAGTCCGAGGAGGGCATCCACGTCGCCCACGACCTGACGCAGGAGGAGCTGGCCCAGCTGGTCGGCGCCTCGCGCGAGACGGTCAACAAGGCGCTGGCCGACTTCGCGGGCCGTGGCTGGCTCAAGCTGGAGGCGCGCGCGGTGGTCCTGATGGACGTCGAGCGGCTCTCACGTCGTTCGCGCTGAGGTCACAGTGTTCGCGCTGAGGCCACGGCGTTCGCGCTGAGGCCTGTCGGCCGACGGCGCATCAGCAACAACAGGGGCGCGGGGCTCTCAGCCCCGCGCCCCTGTTGTGCTTGCTCTGAGTACTGGATGCGCTGTCCGACCGAACCGAGCCTAGATGAGCCCGTGGTCCTCCAGGTACCCGAGCTGGGCCCGTACCGAGAGCTCGGCGGCGGGCCAGAGGGCGCGGTCCACGTCGGCGTAGACCCGTGCGACCACCTCGGCCGGGGTCCGGAAGCCGGCCTCCACCGCCGTCTCCACCTGGGCCAGCCGGTTCGCCCGGTGCGCAAGGTAGTAGTCGACCGCGCCGAGCGCGTCGACCAGGACCGGGCCGTGGCCCGGCAGGATCGTCCGGACACCGCGCTCGGCCGCCATGGTGTGCAGGCGGCGCAGCGAGTCCAGGTAGTCGCCGAGCTTGCCGTCCGGGTACGCGACCATGGTCGTGCCGCGTCCGAGAACGGTGTCACCGGTCAGCACGGCGCCGTCGGCGGGCAGATGGAAGGTCAGCGAGTCGGCGGTGTGCCCGGGGGTGCCGACCACGCGCACCTCCAGGCCGCCGACATCCAGCACCTGACCGCCGCGCAGGCCCTCCGACCCGAGCCGGTGGGCCGGGTCCAGCGCCCGGACGCCCGTGCCGGTGAGTTCGGCGAAGCGGGCCGCGCCCTCGGCGTGGTCGGGGTGGCCGTGGGTGAGCAGGGTCAGCGCGATGCGCTTGCCGCGCTGCTCAGCGGCCTCGATCACCCGGTGCAGGTGGCCCTCGTCCAGCGGCCCCGGGTCGACCACGACGGCGAGGTCCGAGCCGGGCTCGGAGAGCAGCCAGGTGTTGGTGCCGTCGAGCGTCATCGCCGAGGGGTTGGGCGCCAGGACGCAGAACGCCCGGGGGGTGGCCTCGCCGCCGACGGAGGCGGCGGGGTCACCCGGCAGGAGACCGCTCACCGGCCGCCCTCGCAGAAACGAATCACCTTCCGGCCGCGCAGCGGGCGCTCGAGGGAGTGCACGGTCGGGTCCGGGAACGGTGCGGGTTCCAGGAGGCCGAGCGTCCGAGGCGTCAGGCTGCGGGCGGAGAGGCTGCGGGGAGCCAGGGCACGGGCGGGCATGGTGTGCGCCGTCCGGCGAGCCACGTCGTTGTGGTCCATCGGGCGAGGTTCCTTCCTTCAGGTGGCAGTGAGTGGCGGTAGGTGGCGGTTCTACGGGGTGCAACTGGGTGCGGCTGGGGCCGGAGTGGGACTGGGGTGGGACTACTGGGGGAAATTACCGTCGATTGTCAGCTCTTCATACCCCGACCATCGCACCGTCATCCGGTCACCGACCAGCTCGGCCCGCCCCAGGATCGGCTCGACCTTGCGGTCGGCCGCGACCGTGAGTGCCTCGGCGGCCGTCCGGATCCCGAGCAGCTCGCGCAGGACGGTGACGGTCGGCGGCAGCATCCCGTACCGGCCGTCCGCGTGCCCCTGGACGGCTTCGGCGGGCGAGAGCCAGGCCACCCGGTCCGCCTCGCCGACCTGCTGGGCCGCGTCCTGCCCGGCGGGCAGCACGGCGACGAAGAACCAGGTGTCGTACCGGCGCTCCTCGAACTCCGGGGTGACCCAGCGCGCCCAGCCGGCCAGCAGGTCGCTGCGGAGCAGCAGGCCGTGGCTGCGGAGGAAGTCGGCGAAGGAGAGCTCGTGCGCCTCCAGGGCGGCCCGCTCGGCGGTCCAGTCCCGGGGTTCGGCCATCGTGGTGGCGTCGGGCCCGGCCAGCAGCACGCCGGCCTCCTCGAAGGTCTCCCGAACGGCCGCGCAGACCACCGCCTGCGCCGTCCGGGCGTCCACCCCGAGGCGCTCCGCCCACTCGGCCGGGGACGGCCCCGCCCAACCCAGCTCCACCTCGGCGTCGCGCGGGTCGACCCCACCGCCCGGGTAGGCGTACATCCCGCCCGCGAACGCCATCGAGGTCCGGCGGCGCAGCAGGTACGCCTGCGGGCCGGCGGCACCGCCGGGCGCTCCGTCCCGCAGCAGCACCACGGTGGCGGACGGCTTCGGCACCAGCGGCGTCAACTCACCGGCCGCGACCGCACGGATCCGGGCGGGCCAGGACGGCGGCATCCCGAACTCGGGCACTCGCGCAGCTGATCGATGATCCATGCTCGGATGCTATGCACGCGAGGGCGGGGTTGGAAGAGTCCAACCCCGCCCAGTTGCGCACCGTTCTCAGGCCTCCGGGGTGACCCGGACCTGGATCTCGACCTCGACTGGAGCGTCCAGCGGCAGGACCGCGACGCCCACCGCGCTGCGGGCGTGCACGCCGGCCGCGCCGAGCGCCGCGCCGAGCAGCTCGCTCGCGCCGTTGATCACGCCGGGCTGCCCGGTGAAGTCGGGGGCGGAGGCGACGAAGCCGACCACCTTGACGACCTGCTCGATCCGGTCCAGGTCACCGATCACCGACTTCACGGCGGCCAGCGCGTTGAGCGCGCAGATCTGCGCGAGCGCCTTGGCCTCGTCCGGGGTGACCTCGGCGCCGACCTTGCCGGTGGTGGACAGCTTGCCCGCGACCATCGGCAGCTGGCCGGAGGTGAACACGAGGTCGCCCGAACGGACGGCCGGGACGTACGCGGCGACCGGCGCGGCCACCTGCGGGAGGGTCAGGCCGAGCTCGGCCAGCTTCTCCTCAACCTTGCTCATCAGCTCTTCTCCCGCTTGAGGTAGGCAACCAGCTGCTCGGGGTTGTTCGGCCCCGGGACGACCTGGACGAGCTCCCAGCCGTCCTCTCCCCAGGTGTCGAGGATCTGCTTGGTGGCATGCACGAGCAGCGGCACGGTGACGTATTCCCACTTGGTCATGGGGGTGACTCTAGACGAGGAGCAGGGCAGGGTTGCGCCGCGCCGACCGTGTCCGGCGGGACGGCCCGGGCCAGGGGGTGCGGACGTGAGCCGAGTGCGCGGCGGGTGCGAGGTGGGCGTGAGGTGAGTGTGAGGTGAGCCACAAAGCGGGCATGAATCAGCTCGTCCGCACCGGTGCTCCCGGCATCGGGGGCGGTCCGTGGTTACGCTCGCGGAGACGGCACCTCGCGGTGCAGGCCCTCTGAGACGGACGGAGACGGAGCGTGGCGAGCACCCCCGGCCCACCGGACCAGCACGACCCGGACTGGGAGGGCGTGCGGCTGCACGTCGTCACCGGCAAGGGCGGAACCGGCAAGACCAGCGTCGCCGCCGCGCTCGCGCTCGCACTGGCGGCGGACGGCGGCCGGACGCTGCTGATCGAGGTCGAGGGCCGACAGGGCATCGCCGAGCTGTTCGGCATCGCCGCGCTGCCGTACGAGGAGCGCAAGGTCGCGACCGTCTCCCGCGCCCAGCTGGGGTTGCCGGGGGGCAGCCGGGCCACCGGCGAGATCTTCGCCCTCGCGATCGACACCGAGCAGGCGCTGCTCGAGTACCTCGACATGTTCTACAAGCTCGGCCGCGCCGGGAAGGCACTGCAGAAGGTCGGCTTCGTCGACTTCGCGACCACCATCGCCCCCGGCGTCCGGGACGTCCTGCTGACCGGCAAGGCGTGCGAGGCGGCCCGCCGCAAGGGTCCGGACGGCAGGCGGGCGTACGACGCGATCGTGATGGACGCGCCGCCGACCGGGCGGATCACCAGGTTCCTGAACGTCAACTCCGAGGTCGCCGGGCTGGCCCGGTTCGGCCCGATCCACGGGCAGGCGCAGGCCGTGATGCGGGTGCTGAAGTCACCGGAGACGGCGGTGCACCTGGTCACCGTGCTGGAGGAGATGCCGGTGCAGGAGACCGTGGACGGCGTCGCCGACCTGTCCGAGGCCGGGCTTCCGGTGGGCGGGGTGTTGGTGAACATGGTCCGCCCGCCGCTGCTGGACGCGGCCGCCCTGGCGGCGGTGGACGGCGACCACCGCGAGGAGGTCGCCGTCGCGCTCGGCGCGGTGGGTCTCGGCGGGCGTTCCCGTACGGCGGCGACCGTACGGGCGGCCGTGGAGCCGCTGCTCGACCCCCTGCTGGACCAGGCCCGCGAGCACGCGGAGCGGGTCGAACTGGAGCGGGCGCAGCGAATCGACCTGCAGCAGCTGCGGCTGCCGACGTACGAACTCCCGCTGCTGGGCGAGGGCGTCGACCTCGCCGGGCTGTACCGGCTGGCGGGCGAACTCAAGCAGCAGGGGGCGGCATGAGTACCTCCACCACAACCTCCACCACCGGACAGCGCGGCCGCTCCGCCGCGCGTCCGGCCGGCCGGACGCCCGCCTCGTCGCTCGACGTGGACGCGCTGATCGACGATCCGAAGACCCGGATCGTGGTCTGCTGCGGCTCCGGCGGCGTCGGCAAGACCACCACCGCCGCCGCGATCGGGCTGCGGGCGGCCGAGCGCGGGCGGAAGGTGGTCGTGCTGACCATCGACCCGGCCCGGCGGCTCGCCCAGTCGATGGGGCTGACCGAGCTGGACAACACCCCACGGATCGTCAAGGGCGTCTCCGGGCCCGGCGAGCTGCAGGCCATGATGCTCGACATGAAGCGGACCTTCGACGAGGTCGTGCTCGCCCACACCGACCCGGAGCGGGCCAAGGCGATCATGGAGAACCCGTTCTACCAGTCCCTGTCGGCCGGCTTCGCGGGCACGCAGGAGTACATGGCGATGGAGAAGCTCGGCCAGCTGCGCGCGGCCGACCGGTGGGACCTGATCGTGGTGGACACGCCGCCGTCCCGCTCGGCGCTGGACTTCCTGGACGCGCCGAACCGGCTCGGCTCCTTCCTGGACGGGAAGCTGATCCGGATGCTCACCGCACCGGCCAAGGTCGGCGGGCGCAGCGCGATGAAGTTCCTCAACGTCGGCGTAGGGCTGCTGACCGGCACGCTCGGCAAGATCTTCGGCGCCCAGCTGCTGACGGACATTCAGACCTTCGTCGGCGCGATGGACTCGATGTTCGGCGGCTTCCGCGAGCGCGCCGACCGTACGTACCAGCTGCTCAAGGCACCCGGTACGGCCTTCCTGGTGGTGGCCGCGCCCGAGCGGGACGCGCTGCGCGAGGCCGCGTACTTCGTGGACCGGCTGGCGGCCGACACCATGCCGCTGGCCGGGCTGGTGCTCAACCGGGTGCACAGCACCGGCGCCCCGCAGCTGACGGCGGAGCGGGCCCAGGCGGCGGCCGAGGCACTGGAGGAGAACGGGTCGCAGAACGGGTCCACGGCCGGGTCGCCGAGCGGGACGCAGGGCGACGCATCGAACGCATCGCCGACCGCCCCACCGAATGCCTCGCCGAATGCCTCGGTGGCGGCCTCGGTGGCGGCCGAGACGCTGGCCGCCGGGCTGCTGCGGTTGCACGCCGAGCGGATGCAGATCATGGACCGGGAGCGACGCACCCGGGACCGGTTCGTCTCGGTGTATCCGGACGTGCCCATCGTCGAGGTCGGCGCCCTCGCGGGCGATGTGCACGACCTGGAGGGCCTGCGCGAGATCGGAGAACGCCTCGGCGGCCGACGCTGACGACCGGCCCCCGTAACCGGCCGGTCGGTCCAGGTTTCGAGCGGACGTCAGGTCAGCCCCCCAGCCCCTGACGTCCCTTGCTACGGGCGCTGTCAGCCCGCCTGCGCGTAGTCGGTGAGGATGATGCCCGTCGCGAGCGACTCCTCGTACTCCGTGCGCGCTGTCTCCAGCAACCTCCGCCACGACATCACCGTCGGACGGCGTCGCAGCAGCGCACGCCGCTCGCGCTCGGTCATCCCGCCCCACACCCCGAACTCGACCCGGTTGTCCAGGGCGTCGGCCAGGCACTCGGTGCGTACCGGGCACCCACTGCACACCGCCTTGGCGCGGTTCTGCGCCGCCCCCTGAACAAACAGTTCGTCCGGATCACTAGTGCGGCAGGCAGCCTGCGCACTCCAGTCGTCTACCCAGCCCATGCCGGCGCCGTCCTCTCCCGAATCGAGGCTCCCCCACGGCGGCAACGGCATATTCACCGTTGCCAGTTGAGGACGTTACGGAAGAACCACAGCGAGCAACAGCCCCGCCGTGCCCAATCTCGAATGACCCGATCGGACTATGGGTACCTGGCACCTCACTCGTTGGAGTGATCGCAGGTCGCGGGCCTTGCCAGGCCCCGCCAGGGCTCTATCGTCACGCTCTGCCATGGGAACAGCGGCGGCAAGGGCCGCCAAACCCCCCGAACCACTTCAATTCGGGCAAACCTCATCACCCACAAGAGTGATGAAAATGTACGGAGTGCAGCTGTCGCACTCTTGTGACAAGCGTAGGCGAACACCTGCCCCCATGTGCGGGATTCATCGACGTAGTCTTCTCCCCATGGCACCTCATCGACCCGCGGGATCACCGCTCGACAAGGCCGGGCTCGGAGTCAGGTTTCTGGGCATCAGCGTGCTCTCCGGGATCCTGGTGGCCGGCATGGCGCTGCCCGCCGTAGGCGCGCTCGGCCTGACCGTCAAGAGCGGCGCGGACAGCCTGGGCAGCATCCCGGACGACTTCAAGACCCCGCCCCTCTCCCAGGCCTCGTACATCTACGACGCCAAGGGCGGGCTGATCGCCAAGGTCTTCGACCGGGACCGCACCATTCTGACCAAGGACCAGATGGCGCCCATCATGCGCCAGGCCCAGGTCGACATCGAGGACAACCGCTTCTTCCAGCACGGCGCCGTCGACATCAAGGGCGTGCTCCGCGCGGTCGGCAAGAACGCCTCGTCCGGCGCGGCCAGCCAGGGCGCCTCCACGCTGACGCAGCAGTACGTGAAGAACGTCAACATCGAGAAGGCCGGCGAGGACCAGGCCGCCTTCCAGGAAGCCACCAAGAAGAGCCTGGGCCGCAAGATCCAGGAGCTGAAGTACGCCATCAAGTTGGAACAGGATCTGACCAAGGACGAGATCCTCACCAACTACCTGAACATCACCTACTACGACCACCAGGCGTACGGCGTCGAGGCGGCGGCCGGGCGCTACTTCAACAAGAGCGCCAAGGATCTGACGATCCCCGAGGCCGCGATGCTGGCGGGCATGGTCCAGAACCCGTCGGCGTACGACCCGATACTGCACCCGAAGGCCGCGCAGACCCGCCGCGACACGGTGATCAACAAGCTGCTCGAGTACAAGCACATCACCCCGCAGCAGGCGAAGGACGCGCTGGCCAGTCCGCTGGGCATCACGTACAAGGAGCCGCTGAACGGCTGCATCACCGCGCAGGCCGGGATGGGCTTCTTCTGCGACTACGTCCGGCACGTGGTGAAGAACGACCCGGTCTTCGGCAAGAGCGCGGCCGACCGGCAGCAGCTTTGGAGCCAGGGCGGCCTGAAGATCTACACGACCATAGACCCGGACAAGCAGGCCGCGGCCTACAAGGCCGTCACGACCAAGGTGTACCCGACCGACGACGTGTCGGCCGCGATGACCATGGTCAAGCCGGGTACCGGCGAGATCCTGGCGATGGCCCAGACCCGGCAGTACGGCCTGGACGCCAAGCAGCACCAGACCGTCCTCAACCTGAACGTCGACGCGGCCATGGGCGGCGGCAACGGCTTCGCCCCCGGCTCGACCTTCAAGCCGATCCTGGCGGCGGCCGCGCTGGAGTCGGGCACCCCGATCACCCAGCAGTTCCCCTCGCCGCACGACATGGACTACCCGAAGATGTCCACCTGCAACGGCACCTGGAACGAGAAGGGCGTCCCGGTCCAGAACGAGAGCGCGAGCGAGGTCGGCCCGTTCTCGATGAACCAGGCGATGGCCAAGTCGGTCAACACCTACTTCGTGCAGTTGGAGCAGCAGGTCGGTCTCTGCCCGATGAAGCAGATGATCAACAAGGTCGGCATCAAGAACCTGGCCAACGGCCTGCCGGTGCTGGAGGCCCCGTCCATGGTCCTCGGCACCGAGGAGGTCAGCCCGCTGATGATGGCGAGCGTCTACGCCACCTTCGGCGCGCGCGGCCTGCACTGCGACCCGATCGCGATCAGCTCGGTGGTCGACGCGACGAACAAGAAGCTGACCGTCCCGCAGGCCAACTGCGCCCAGGCGATGTCGCAGAGCACCGCCGACGGCGTCAACACCCTGCTCAAGACGGTGACGGAGAAGGGCACCGCGGCCAACATCAAGATCGACGACGGCCGCCCGTTCGCCGGTAAGACCGGTACCACCGACAACCGCTACGCGGCCTGGTTCGACGGTTACACCCCCGACCTCGCGACCGCCGTCTGGCTGGGCGGCCCGACCGGCAACGTCTCGATGCGCGACATCAGCATCGGCGGCAGCTACCGCACCCAGGTGTACGGCGCCGACGGCCCCGGCCCGATCTGGCAGATGGCCATGAACGACGTGCTCCTGGGCACGCCGATCACCCAGTTCCAGCTGGTCCAGATCCCGGACGCGACGGCGACCCCCGACCCGAACGCCGGCTCCACCCCGACCGGCGCCGCCAGCCCGCCCGCGACCGACACCACCAACGGTGGCGGCGGCGCGACCAACGCGGGCGGCGGCCTGATCGGCGGCGGCTTCTCCTTCCCGCCGGGCACCCTCAACGGCGGAAACGGCATCGGCGGCGGCCCCGGCGGCGGACCCGCTGGCGGCATCCCCACCGGCAAGCCGACCAAGCCGGGACACCACTGACGGCTGCTCGGCCCTTGGGGCGCGTACGGCGGAGGGCACCGACTCACGTAGCGAGTCGGTGCCCTCCGCCGTACCTCTCTATATACCGGTGACGTCGGCGCCTCAGCCGGTCCGGTGCCTCAGTTGGTCAGCGCCTCAGCCGGTCAGCGCAGCCTTCACTGCGGCGGCGACCCGGCCGCCCTCGGCCAGACCGTCGACCTTCGGCTTCACCAGCTTCATCACCGCGCCCATGCCCTGCGGACCGGTCGCCCCGCTCGCCGCAACGGCCTCGGCCACGATCGCGGTCAGCTCCTCGTCACTGAGCTGCTTGGGCAGGTACTCGGCCAGCACCTCGCCCTCGGCCCGCTCCAGCGCGGCGGACTCCGTACGGCCGGCGTCCGCGAACGCGGTGGCGGCCTCGCGGCGCTTCTTCGCCTCCTTGGCGATCACCTTGAGCACCTCGTCGTCCGAGAGCTCGCGCTTCACCTTGCCGGCCACCTCCTCGCTGGTGACGGCGGACAGCGTCAGCCGGATGGTGGACGAGCGCAGCTCGTCCCGGGACCTGATCGCAGCCGTGAGGTCCTCCTGCAGCTGCTCCTTGAGCGTTGTCATAGGCCGATCCTCGCACCTGAGCTGCCCGAACGCCGCCCAATATCGCCCTCGGCGCACTGATCGGCCGTCAGTCGCGGGGCGGACGGCCCGGGGGCAGGCCGGGACCGAACCGGCGTGCACCGTCCCAGCCGTCGTCTGCGACCATGGACCGATGCGACCGCTGTACTCCGTCCCCCTCGGAATCGCCGCCACCGGCGCCGCCTGCCTCGCCTACTCCGCCGGATACGAGGTCCGCTCGTTCCGGCTACGGCGGGTCGAGGTCCCGATCCTGCCGCCGGGTGCCCGTCCGATCCGGGTCCTGCAGGTGTCCGACATCCACATGGTCGACGGGCAGGGCAAGAAGCAGCGCTGGCTGCAGAGCCTCGCCGGGCTCCGCCCCGACCTGGTGGTGAACACCGGCGACAACCTCTCCGACCCGCTCGGCGTACCGGCCACCCTGGACGCGCTCGGGCCGCTGCTGGAGTTCCCCGGCGTGTACGTCTTCGGCTCGAACGACTACTACGGGCCCGCCCGCAAGAACCCGGCCCGCTACCTGCAGGCCCTGAAGACCGGCGTCCACGGCATGAACAACCCGGACGGCTCCGGACGACGCGGCATCACGGGCGCCGTCCACAACCCGTGGGAGAAGCTCCGGGACGGCTTCGACGCGGCGGGCTGGCTGGACCTCACCAACTCCCGAGGCCGCCTCACCCTGGCCGGCCTGGACGTCGAGTTCACCGGCCTGGACGACCCGCACATCCGCCGCGACCGCTACACCGAGGTCGCCGGCGGCCCGTCCGCCGACGCCGACCTCTCCCTCGCCGTGGTGCACGCCCCGTACCTGCGCGTCCTGGACGCCTTCGCCGCCGACCGCTACCCGCTGATCCTCGCCGGCCACACCCACGGCGGCCAGCTCTGCATCCCCTTCTACGGCGCCCTCGTCACCAACTGCGACCTGGACACCAAGCGGGTGAAGGGCCTCTCCGACCACCGCGCCGGCGGGCACCGCTCCTACCTGCACGTCTCGGCCGGCTGCGGCACCAACCGCTACACCCCGATCCGCTTCGCCTGCCCCCCGGAAGCCACCCTGCTGACCCTCACCCCCCGCCCCTGAGCCCCTGCTCAGCGCCCACGGAATCGGATTTCGTCTCTCGGCACCTGTCCGGTAGAGTTCTACTCGTTGCACCGGACAACGGAGCGACAAACGCAGGACCGGGGTGTGGCGCAGCTTGGTAGCGCGCTTCGTTCGGGACGAAGAGGCCGTGGGTTCAAATCCCGCCACCCCGACCCAGGTCAGAGGCCCTATCGGAGAGATCCGATAGGGCCTCTGACGTATGTGCCAGCACGAAAGTACAGCAACCTCAACCTCCCGCAGCGACCGCCAGCAGTCGGGTCGACCGAGGGCCCGCGCCTCACACGCGATCAGATCGCTGGCTCTTCTGGTCGGCCCCCTCGCTATGGCTCGGCGAATGTGCTGACATGCCGTCATGGAAAATCAAGACGACAAGCAGCCCCCGGCCAAGCGCCCTCGGCTCCGGCGCCACTCGCCGCCCTACAACGCGGCTCTGGACGCCATGGTCGAGGTGCTCAAGCGCTGGGCTGTCGAGGGCCGGGCCGACTGCTACAGCGAACTGAGCGCCGACCTGGAAATCGAGGGACACCGGGTCTACCACCACTCGACCGCAATGAGCTTCCTCCTCGAGGATGCCTGCCTTCGAGAACACCGCGAGGCCTCCCCCGTGATGCTCACGGCCATCGTGGTCAACAAGCAGCGCGGGAAGCCCTCCGGGCAGTTCTTCGAACTCGCCAACGGCGATCCCTTCTACCGTGGCACCGATACCGCTTGGTCGTGGGAAGTGGAGCGCGATCGAGTCTTCGCCTACTACCGGGCGAGGTGAGACGCTCTACCGGCCTGTCCAGGGTGGGACGGTGACGGCCATACTCTCCACCATGACACTGACGCGCCAGGCACTTCTCGTGCGGGGCTTCAGCGGGTTCGTGCCTTTCTCCGATGTCCCAGGCGCCGAGATTCCGTCGACCGGCGGGATCTACGTCGTGGTCCGCACACCTGGTCCGGCCCCGGCCTTCCTGGCGACCAGCACGGCCGGATGGCGCAAGCAGCGTGATCCAGCGGTGAACGTGGAGAGCCTCGCGGGGAAGTGGGTGGACGGCGCCGAGATCGTCTACATCGGCAAGGCCGACACGGGTGCGGCCGGCGGCCACGGCCTTCGTGGCCGGCTCGCGCAGTACGCCCGCCATGGCCTCGGTGGTACCAGTCACCATGGTGGCCGCTACATCTGGCAGTTGAAGGCCCACGCCACCCTCCTGGTCGGATGGCAGTGCAGTGCGCAACCACGCAACGCAGAGAAGGCTCTGCTCGCCGAGTTCGAAGCACTGTACGGCGCGCTGCCATTCGCCAATCTGAAGCACTGACGACGCGTCCAGCCCCAGCAAGCCAACTGGCGGGGGTCCAGCCAGATCGCACCGGCTGGACCCCCGCCCAGGTTGATCATCTACGGCTCAAGCGCCTACATGAGACCTCCCCGCCCCTCGTCGGCGGCAGAGGGCCGAGAGACTCCGTCTTCGCCTGATACCTGGTTGGGTCGGCTGCTGTCGAGAGATGCGCCGAGCTTCCGAAGTGCGTTGCGAGTCTGCTCGGAAGGGACCTGGGTATAGATCTCCATGGTCACCGCGAACTGCGAGTGCCGCAGGATCTGCATCGCCACACGGGGGTGGACGTCCAGGGCCGCCAGCAGCGTGCCGCAGGTCTTGCGGGTGTCATGAACGCGAATCAACCGCACGCCGGCCTGCTCGCAGCGGAACTCGAAGCGCCGGTTGAAGTTGCGCGGCTCGACCGGCGTCCCGTACTTCGTGGTGAAGACGAGGTCGGACTCCGTCCACAGCTCGCGGGCGGCGAGCTTGTGGGCGTCGCGGCTCTTCTGACGCAGCAGCAGCGCGGCCAGGGAGACGTCCGGCAGCGGGAGCAACGACTCCGAGGCATCGGTCTTGACCTCGGAGTGCAGCAGCCGACGCCGCACACGCTGAAGCTGCTGCTGGATGAGGACCTCGCCCCGGTCCAGCATGACGTCCGACCAGCGCAGCCCAAGTACCTCGCCCTTGCGCAGGCCGAGGACCAGGATCATCACGTAGGCCCCGTACAGGGGGTCACGGTCAGCACGCGCCGATTCGAGGAACCGGCTCGCCTCGTCGACCGACCACGGGATGACCTTGCGGGGGCGGGGCTTGGCCATCCTCACGAGCTGGGCGACGTTGCGGGAGATCATCTCCTCACTGATCGCGTAGGTGAGCGCGCTGCGGAGCACGGTACGGGCGTCGGCGACGGATCGCTTGGACAGGTACTGGCGGCAGCACTTGCTGATCGCGCAGCATCGGCGTCGCTCCTCCGGGCGGCGCTCGTCCTTGCCCTGTGCACAGCACTGGCAGGTGGCGGCGAGCTTGTTGAGCCACTCGCGCACGTCGCGCACGTTGAGCTTGTCGACCCGCTTGGCGCCGAGGAACGGACCTATGTAGAGGCGAACGGCCGTTTCGTAGGTCGCGGCGGTGAGCGGCTTGAGGTTGACCTCCACCTCCTCCTTCAGCCAGAAGGCGAGGTACTGCTCCAGCGTCGGGGTGCTGGTAGCCACTGGGCCGGCCTTTGCCGCGTTGTGGAGCTTGAGCCACTTGTCGTGGACCTCAGTGCGGGTCTTGCCGTAGACGTACTTGCGGTCGCGCTTGCCGGTGGGCGTGGTCACCCAGGCGTACGCCGCGAAGCCGTTGCGGTAAGGGTAGATGGACCCTTCACCGTTGCCGCGCTTGCCGCTCATGCCGCCACCTCCTCGGCGGTGGCGACGACGCGGGTCACGTACTCGTCGACCCAGAGCGGCAGGATGCGGCGGTTGCGGCCGATGACCACGGAGCGGATCTGCCCGGAGAGGACGAGCATCTTCGTCTTGGACAGGCCGAAGCCGAGCATGTCGGCGACCTCAGCCGTCGTGTGCCACTTCCGCTGTATCGCGGTTGCAGACATGGGTGTCCTATCCCGACGGCGCTTTCGGCTACGCGCCGCCGTTGTCGATGTTCCAGGGATGGGCGATTAGGTCGTGCGGGTCCGCGTGTCGACCCCCGGCGTTCGTAGCGCCGAGGGGCTGCGGAGGGCGTGGCTGGTAAAGGGGTTCACGGGCTGGCGAAGCCTGCGGTCGAACCGGCGGGACGGGACGTTAGCCGCAGATTCCGGCCGCACCAAACCGTCGGATACCCGGCATGATGCTGGTCATCATCGGATCGGCGGCAGGAACTGACGTGCGGGACCAGCGGCGTACAGGAGGTGCTCTCGGGTGCCCAGGGCACACCTTCGGATGCTCTGGCTACGCCTCCGTTTCCTGGCCACCGAGACCCTCCGCGCCGGAGGAACCGGGCGGGAAGTTCGGCGAGCGGTAGTCGTCACCGGCCGCGTCCGCCACGACCCGGGTGATCATCGCTCTGATGAGCTCTTCGAGGTTCGGGTGGGCACGGCCGTAGGAGTCGAGCGCCTCGCGGGCACGGTCCATCTCCTTGCGGGCGTCGACCGACTTCTGCCAGCTCTCGGCGAAGTTCGCCAGCAGCCGCTTCACGTGGGTGTTCGCGGCGATCTCGGGTGGTCCGACCAGGTTGTCCAGGGAGATGTCGAAGACCTTGGCGAATCCGATGGCCTCGTCCAGGTTGACCCTGCGACGTGGTTCGCCGCTCTCGATGCGCCACACCGCCGACTGGTTGAGCGGGTAGCCGGCCTCGGTCAGGCGCTCGGCGAGCGTGGCCGTACTCCACCCGCGCGCCTCGCGCTCCATCTTGATGCGCCGCGCGACGTTCTCCTCCCCCTCCAGCCGTTGTCGCCGGTCCTCGTCAGCCATGGTCAACCCTCCATGCATCGTCATTAAGCCCATTTGCAATGCGTCGGGCACGACGTTAACGTGATGCAAGATGAAACGCAACTGAGCCGAGTTGCATCGGCCAGTCGGGCCAGCCACCCGGCAGCACGACGCAAAAGGCCCCCGACGCTACGAACGCCGAGGGCCAAACGCAGAACCTCGAAAACCGCCCATCCCTGGAACAGTCGACAACGGAGGAACCGGGTAGCCGCCCGAATCCTCCGAGTGAGGACACCGCTGTGGACAAGCCTACGGCCCCGCCGCCAGGCCCGTCATCCCACGACCGGCGACGGGAACACCGCGCGTCGGAGCCCCACCCCGCGCTCGTCGACACCACCTCCGGGGAACCGCCGCACAACATCGACGCCGAACAGGCGGTCCTCGGCGCGTGCATGCTGAAGCACCAAGCGGTGGATCAGGTCCGGGGCACGCTGGACGCGGGCGACTTCTACCGGCCCGCCCACGAGACCATCTGGCGCGCGATCCTCGCCCTGCGCGCCGAGGACGCCCCGACCGACCCCATCGCCCTCGCGGACCACCTGCTGGGCAAGGGAGATCTCTCCCGCGTCGGTGGCTCGTCCTACCTCCACACGCTGGTCGCCGTCGCGCCGCCCTCGACGGACAACGCCGACTACTACGCGCAGATCGTGCGCCGCGCCGCCCAACTGCGGACTCTGCATGCCACCGGCATCCGCACCGTCCACCACGCGCTGACTCCGGGTGCCGACCCGGACGAGATCCGCACGGCCGTCGAGACGGAGATCCGTGCCGAGCGCGAGCGCGCTCTGGCCTCCGGCAGCAGCCGCCTGTCCCGCTACATCGTCAACGGCTGGGACTTCGTCACCAAGACCGGCGCGGACAAGGAACCCCTGTGGGGCACCCGCGAACAGACCGCCTGGGCCTCCGGCGAAAGCCTGATGATTGTCGGCGCACCCGGCGTCGGCAAGACCACCATCGCCCACCAGGTCGTCCTCGCCCGCCTCGGCCTGCAAGCCTCCGTCTTCGACCTGCCCGTCGCTGAGGGCGAACGCGTCCTCTACCTCGCCATGGACCGCCCCCAGCAGATCGCCCGTGCCATGGCCCGCCGCATCACCCCAGCCGACGAG
The DNA here is from genome assembly GCF_029894335.1 of Kitasatospora sp. MAP5-34. GTDB lineage: Bacteria > Actinomycetota > Actinomycetes > Streptomycetales > Streptomycetaceae > Kitasatospora. The sequence goes on from NZ_JARXZC010000031.1 coordinate 82,312, forward strand.
GCCCACCTGCGTGACCGGCTCGCCGTGTGGCAGGGACCGCTGCCCGCCACCCTCGACAAGGAACCCGACCTCCTCGCCGAACTCGCCGCCGCCCACCGCGCCGACACCATCGTCATCGACAGCCTCAAGGACGCGGTCAGCACCCTCGTGGACGACTCCCTCGCCGTCGCCTTCAACAACGCCCGCATGCGCGCCCTGCGCGCAGGTGTCCAGATCATGGAGCTCCACCACCAGCGCAAGGCCGCCGCTGACGCCCCACGCGGGATGCGACCGACCCTGGACCGGGTGTACGGGTCGACGTGGCTGACCGCCGGAGCGGGCAGCGTCCTGTTCATCGCCGGAGAGGCCGGCGACCCGGCGGTCACCATCCACCACCTCAAGACCGTGACCGGCGAGATCGGCCCCCTGCCGGTCGTCCACGACCACCAGCGCGGCACCACCTACGTCGAGCCCACCCTCGACCCGGTCACCCTCCTGCGCGCCGCCCCGGACGGCCTGACCACCCGTGACCTGGCGACCGCCCTGACCGGCGAGGCCAACCCCGACCGCGCCGACATCGAGAAGGCCCGCCGCCACCTCGACCGCCTCGTCAAGACCGGACTCGCGGTCAAGGCCGAAGGCACCGCCGGAGGCGCCGGAGGCGGCCAGCAGGCCCGCTACCGCCCCTCCGCCCGGCACATCACCGCCGTCTCGTAACCGCCACCACAGTGACCGGACTGACCAGGGGCAACACAGTGACCGCGCTCCCGGTCAGTCCGTCGTACTGACCGACCCCATTGACCGAGGCTCCGGTCAGCCGGTCACTCCGACCGACCGAACTGGCCGGAGTGCCACGCGGCCAGCAGCCCGCCGACTTGCTGACCGGCCCGTCGAACGACCAACGGGCGGCACCCGCCAGGGCCACCGGGCGGCCGGTCAGTGAGCGGATCACCAGCCCAACCGGGCACCGACACCAGGCGCGGATCGTTCACGGGACCGTACACGCGCCCCTCCCGCGAAGGGGCCGGCGAAAGCCGTTCACACCGTCCACGCGGAGCAAAGAAACCGCAGGTAGAGCGATCACGGAGGCGTACACGCCGTCCACGCGACCCAGCGTTCACGCGCGAGCCCCCCTTTAGAAGGGGGCTCGCGTGTACGCCCCACCGTGAACGCCCCGCCTTCGAGGAGACTCCAAGCCGCCGCCCGCTGAAACCAGGTAGAGCCAGCAACAAGAGATCACCGTGATCCGAATCCTGATCAGACCGCCGGAAGCCGGAGCAAGTTGTCGCATTGGACGGTCCTACGGCCCGCCGCCGCAATTGCCCTCGCCCAGGGGTGCGAGGGCAAGCCCGGAACCAGTGGCAGCAGGGAGGCAGAGCCACCGATGCTCGCGATCGGACAGTCACGGTCCGCCGTCAGTCACTGGCCGTAGGCGCGAAGTAGTCGCGGAGCATGACAGTCGTCCATTCGGCCTGGCGTTGCTCTCCGCGAGGTCCCATCTCACCGAACCACGGCTTCACGTCCAGGACCGGCGTGCCGTCGACAGCGTCGAGGTCCTCAACGTGGAGGTCCAGGCCATCGACCTTGATCAGGCGGCAGCGGGAGACCCCGAGCCAGTTCAGGCGCCGCATGTTGCGGTGGCCGAAGATCCCGACCTCCGGCCACTCTGGGTTCTCCCGAGGCCGGCGGGCTCCGAGGTTCAGGTCGGTCGGGTCGGTGAGGTGGAAACGGAAGACGATCTCCAGGTGCGAGAAGTCCTCAAGCCCCTTGGTCGCATCGGCAGTGAAGCGGGATCCGTCCAGCCGGATGATCGCCCGGGTGCCGCCCCAGAAGTCGTCTGTTGGTTCGATCCGCCCGCCGACCACGTGGCCGAGGGCCTCGACCTCGAACGTCTCACGGTCTGCCATCAGTGACTCCTCATCAGGCTGTTTCGGTCAGGTATGCGGCAGCGCGTGCGTCGATCTCGGTGATCGCCGCGGTACCGCGCCGCCGGTAAGGGGAGAGCAGAGTGCGCATGTCGGCGGCGGCCTGGCGGGTGCGGCCGGACCGTACGCCGTCCATGGCATCGAGCGCCTGCGACCAAGTGCCGCAGGCCCGGTCGATGTTGTTCATCTGCGCGTACACGGAGCCGAGATATCCCAGCGTCACCGCGTGGGTGCGGGTGAACTTCGTTGCCTTGCGGGTGCGGACGCTGTGGTGGAACTCGCGGACGGAGCCGTCGAGGTCTCCCATGTCGCGCAGGGCGCACGCGGTCTCGTGGGCCAGGCTGGCCTCACCGAAGAAGAACACCCGGTCCGGCTCGGCGATGCCGTCGCTCGTGGCGGACAGGTCGTCCTCGGCCCGCAGCAGCGCCTTGGCGGCGGCGTTCTTGCGGCCGGCAGCGGCCAGGCTCCGGGCGTGGACGACGCCGAGGAGAGCCCGCTCACGTGGGGAGGCGAGCGCGTACCGGTCGCCGTCGACGGATGCGGCGGCGAGATTGAGTGCCTGCTGGTGGTGTCCGAGGTCGATGGCCTGGTGCGCCATCGCGCGCAGCACGTGAGCGGCCATCGGCGGATCGCCGGCCTCGGCCGCGAGTTTCACCGCCTCGGAGAAGTACCGCTGCGCTGTTGCGTGCTGGCCGCCGTCGAACGCCATCCAACCCGCCAGGTAGGCGAGTTCGCTGGCTGCGGAAAAGAGATCACGGCGAATACGCTCGTCGGTGAACTTACCTCGCAGGTAGGCGGTGACGTCGGTCGCCAGGTACTGCACCACGGACGTCCAGGCGTGACCACCGCCTCGCCGTTGGTCCACTTGGGAGAACAGGGTGGTCATGTCGCGGACGGCCGCGAGGTCGCCAGGGCCGACCCGCCGGGTTGCGGCAGAGCTGCGCGCACTGCCCCGCTCGGCCATGCGCTGCCACCAGTCTTCGCCGGGCAGGGAGAGCGCGGCCACCGAATAGACCGCCACCCCCAGCGCCCGCCTGCGTTCCACGTCCACGTCGGTTCTCCCGAGTTCGGCCAGCGCGCTCAGCGTATCGGCGTCCCAGTCGGGATTTTGGGGTGCGGGCGCGATCAGCCCGATCTCCTCCAGCGTCACGACCCGTCCGCCGAGCGCGCGACCCAACGCCTCGGCCAGGAAGGCACCGACATTTCCGGCCGGCTGACCGCCGTTCTTCCAATGCGTGATGCTCGACTTGTTGGTCTCCAAGAGCTCGTCATGCTCGGCCGCCACCCGCCTGACCAGGCGCGCGATCGCATCGCCGGAGAGTTTCGTCTCGTCGATGACCTTCCGCAGCCGCTCGTTCGGTTCCCTCGTCGGCGCCAAAGCGCACCTCCCTGACGGGCCGTTAAACCGCTTAAACCGCATAGCGTGCCCAACACCGTACTCCCAGTAGCGATTAGGCGGTTCACTAACTGCATGCCGCTCGCCGGGTGGGCCGATTCGGGTCCTGGACCCCTGCGGAGCTGCGGCCTGCGGCGGCTCCTGCCATGCATTCGGCATCGAGAGCCGCCCCGCCAACTCGCGACCCCGGAGACGCTGATGACAACTACCGACCGCACACCGCACCCGTGGAGCCTCAATGGCACCTCCACGCTCGCGGACCCCAGCCGGCCGATCCCGCGCCGATCCATGAGTCCGACGCGGGAGAGCACTGCGGCGACCAGCAATCGCATGCTGCTGGACGAGCACCGCAGCAAGGACGGGCTGTGCGTCCGGTGCAAGAGCCCTTGGCCCTGCGACGTGACCAGGAGCATCCGCTTCGGGAGCGCGGCGTGAACAGCTCCGAGCTCCACATCCAGGCCGGCAACCGGACCGTCATCTTCGTCCCGAACCGGGAACGCGCCCGCCGACGAGCCCTGGTCCTGCATCAGCTCGCTGCCGGTCGTCGCCGCCGCGAGCGGCACCGGGAGTCGGCGGCGTGAGCATCGAGAACTCCCCGGACTTCAAGCTCCCCGAGGAGCGCCACCAGGGCCTGTACATCCGCACATTCAAGATCGCGAAGGACGGTACCCGGTATGCCGACTCTGGCGTCATCACCGTGGAATCGGAACCCGACGCATACGCCTACCACCCGTCGGCCACCTGGCCTGCCTGCCGCTGCCCGCAACACCACGACAGCTGACACGAGCACCGCCAGCGGGCTACCGCGTCCCTGCGCCCCCACCAATCCCGCGTGTGAGAGGAAGAACGTCTTGTCCCTCGAACAGCTCTCAGGAAAGTCCGTGCTGGTCACCGGAGCCGGCGGCCTCATCGGCAGCCGCATCACGTCCCAGCTCCGCCAGCTCGGCGCCCACCCCATCTCGGTGTGCAAGCTCGACGCCTACCCGCACGAGGTGTACCGCGAGCGGTTCGGCATCGACGCCTCCGACCCGGACTTCATCGTCGGCGACATCGCCGAGCCGGACCTGATGCGCAAGGTGATCTCCGGCTGCGACTACGTGATCCACGCCGCCGCCCTGGCCGACGTGGCAGCCTGCACCCGCCGACCGCTGGACGCCATCGACACCAACATCACCGGCACCCAGCGCGTCCTGGACGCCGTCGCCGCCTCGGGCCGGGTGCGCAGGATGGTGTTCGTCTCCTCCGCCAGCGTCTACGGCAACGGCAGCCCGCAGTTCGTTGAGGGTGCGGCGGTCCAGCCGGTGTCGGTGTACGGCAACAGCAAGGCATGGGGCGAGTACCAGACCGCCGCAGTGCTCGGCGGCGCCGGCATCTCGTACGCCGTGGTGCGGTACTTCTCGGTCTACGGCGAGCCGCAGGTCGTCAAGGAGCGGAGCCACTCATGGGTGGTCGCCTGGTTCGCCATGCGGGCCGCGCTCGGCCTCCCGCTGCACCTCAACGGCGGCGGCCACCAGATCCGCGACATGGTCCACGTGGACGACATCGCCACCGGCACTCTGCGGGCGCTGGTCGCACCTCGCGCCCACAACGAGACCATCAACATCGGCACCGGAAGCGGTACTTCGATCCGGCAGGTTGCCGAGCTCGTCCGCAGCCACTACCCGGACGTCCCGTTGGTGGAGACGCCCATGCCGCCCGGCGACCCCGAGGGCGGTTACGCCTCCGTCCAGCGGATGGAGGAGCTGCTGGGCTGGAGGCCGAGCATCACGATGGCGGAAGGTGTCGCCCGCTACGTGGCCTGGCTGAAGGCCACCCCCGAGGCCATCCCCGACTGGATGCGCCAGCCGGCAGCGGCCTAGATGATCGGGGGCCGGCCGAGCCGGGTCATGGTCCACACCGTGCGCCAGCGCATCGGCTGGCGCCTGCCACACGGTGTGCGCCAGCCCTCGGCGAAGCCTGTGAACCACGCCTTCAGCCCGGCCGTGTCCCGGGTCCGGGCGACGGTGAGCGCCACCCACACGCCGAGGTAGACCGGCACCAGCAGGGCCGGGAGGTGACGGCGCGCCAGGTACACGCGGTTTCGGGCATTCACCCGGTAGAAGAAGGAGTGCCGGGTCGGGCTGGTACGCGGGTGCTGGAGCAGCAGCTCGGGAACGTACAGCACCCGCCATCCGGCATCCAGCGCCCGCCAGGCCATGTCGGTCTCCTCGTGCGCGAAGAAGAAGGCGTCCGGCCAGCCCCCGACCTGCTCCAGCATCTTCGAGGACAGCGCGTGGCCACCGCCGAGGAAGCCGGTCACCTCACCGCCACGCATCGGATCACCAGCCCGCAGCCGGGGGACGTGCCGCCGCTGGGTGACGCCGGTCTCGTCCGCGATTCGGAAGCTCACGATGCCCAGCCCGGGGTCGGCCTCGTACAGGGCCGTGATCCGGGCGAGGACGTCGTCGGCAACCAGCAGGCCGTCGTCGTCCAGGTCGATCACCACGTCCACGTCCCGCAGGTGCTCCAGCGCGACGTTCCGGCCTCCGGTCACTCCGAGGTTGTCCGCCAGCTCCACGACCTCGACCCACGACGGCAGTTCCGGCAACGCACACCCGTTGCCGACCACCACGACCTTCGCGGCCTTGACCGTCTGCATCTCCACCGAGGCCAGCAGCTCGGCCAGCTCCTTCGGCCGCGTGCCCATGGTCAGGATCGCCACGCCCAGCTTGACGCCCACCGAACCTCTTCCCTTCGAGGAATCAGAGATGACCTCACGAACGCCGGATCACAGCACCGCGTCGCTCAGAGAACTCGCCGAGAACCGGAGCCTTCCAGCCCATCAGGTCATGGACCAGGACACACTCGCCTGGATCGCCGGAAACCGGCCCGAAGCCTCAGCAGCGCCGCCCACCCTGCCACATCCGCCGCTCATGCTGGTACCGGACGCCACCTGGTTCGCGGAGCCCCAGCTCGTCGACTCCATCCACGGCATCCGGCACAACGCCCGTGTCTCCCTGCTCGCCGGTCTGCTCGCCCAGGGGTACGGGCTCGACCTCGATCACACCGCGGCCCTGTGCGCCGCCGCAGCGGTCCACGACTGCCGGCGGGGCGACGACCGCGACGATCCCGGACACGGCCGACGGGCAGCACTCTGGTTCACCCACAACCAGCACGCCGTGACCACCATGCTCGGCCGGGAGCTGCCTCCTGATCTTGCCGCGCAGGCAGCCGACGCCATCGGCCTGCACGATGTCCCGTACGCGGGCTTCACCCCGCAGCAGAACCTCGCCTACCACCAGGCACGCCACCTGATCGACCTGCTCAAGGCAGCCGACTGCCTGGACCGCTACCGGCTTCCCCTCACCCGCTGGTGGCCTGACACGTCCCACCTGCGCATCGTCATCCCCGCATGGCTCCACCCCGTCGCCTTCGACCTCGTCGTCCGAAGCGAACAGGCCCGACTCAACGGCGCCACCAACCACAGCGCGCTCATCCACGCCAGCCAGATCCTCAACCCCCAGCAGTAGGAGGCCATCCATGCACAGCGAGTGGGACAACGCCCACACCGACCACACCAGCAGCGCCACCCGACCCGGCCCGTCCGGCCTCGCCGAGACCGAAGCCGACTGGCGCCACCACCTCACACACGAGACACCCAACGGCTGGCTGCTGAGCGGCAACGCCATGACCAATACGCTGGCCGCCGGACGCCCCATCCACCTGATGCACACCACCATGGCCCTGGACGCGATCCGCACCAGCGGACACCTCTACGCCTCCACCGGCTGCCTGGTCGCGGCCCTCTACTGCGCACCCCTCACCCCCGAACCCGCCGGCCTACGCCCCCACAACCTGGGCACCTACCTGCTGGAGACCAAGAAGCACACCCGCACCCTCGTCTTCGAGATCACCCCCGACGCCCCCGTGCCGCCCAAGGGCATCGACTACCTCCGGCTGGGCGCCATCCACCTGCGCACCTACCTCACCCACCGCAGCTTCCTCACCGAGGCCGAAGACGCCCAGCTCCGCCGAGCAGTGCTGGACCGGCTCCGTGCAGCGGCGCCCTTCCTCGACACCCTCCTCGCCAACGCCACCGGAAAGCCGACACCGGACGCCGAGTTCATCGACCAGCTCGCCACCACCGTGCCGACCTTCCCGTTCCTCGGCTACCTCTACTTCGAAGTGCTGTCCGAGTACCTGCTGCTCCACTCCACGAGCCATGAGACCAAGGCGTACTCCAAGCTCGGAGAGATGAACAACCGCCTCTACAAGCGGCTGGCGTTCTCCGCAGTCCAGGGCATGGACAAGCTCTTCGACCTGTCCCGCTTCAACCCGCGACACGAAGTTCTCCTCCAGCTCACCCGGCAGATCGAGGCCGGCCTGACCTCCGGGGTGGCCCGCTTCACCAGGCGGCGCCTGTCACACCTTTTCGCCACCGTGGCACTCTCGCCCAGCCAGGACGCGGCGTCCGTCACGTTCCGCGACGCGGACTTCGACGCCCTCGCAGCGACCACGCCACACCTGCTGGGCCAGCTCATCTTCCGCGAGATGCGCATCATCGACCGCTACCCGCAGCTCTACCTCGCCTTCGAGCAGGCCAAGGCCCTTGAGGCATGGGCCTACTGGAACACCGAAGGCATCCCGACCCCGTTCAACGGCACGATCCCTAAGGGCGAGATCGGAATCAACACGGCCTACCCGCGATCCGCCTACACGGTATGGGCCGCAGAGATCTGCGAACGCGGCCTACTGCACCCAGTCGAGCAGCTCGACCTCACCCTCCTTCCCCGCCTCGCCGAGCTGTCCATGACCGCCATGCGCAGGGACCAGACGGGGAAGGCCGCAGGACACCTTCGGCAGAGGGCACAGAACTCAATCATGTGAGGGCGATGGACAATATAGTCCCTCCTGGCGTACACGATTAGCGTTACAGGGGCGGGAGGTCCGAATAATTCCTTCCTACTGCTGCCATGGTGGGGTCCAACGAGCCTCAGCGCATACTTCAGGAAGTGACTTGTTTACGTTCGCCAGAAGATCACTCTCGTACAAGTCATTGATTCTCATCCCCAGGAAGTCAGTTGGCATTATGCTCGTCTCCGGATATCCCATGTCGCGCCTGGCGGCAACAACAAAATCCGCGTATAGTTTCATCAAGACCACGGGCGGTGGAGCATGATAGGCCGCCTGCATGAAGTTATGAAATGCCTTTACCGACTCATCCGACCCAAAAATGCTAATCCATGTCGAGAAGTCCGATATTCGACTTCGCGACTCTTCTTCCGTGGGCCGCACTGAGCTCATCAGCTCACTGAAGAAATTGATCATCGGCTTATAGGTCTCGTATTTCTTCTCCGAGATCCTACTCTCAAGGTCGCGGACACGCTGCACATCCAATTCAAGCCGCCTGGCCGACTTGGCCGCCCGTGCGGCAATGATCGCCGCCGATACTGCCGCCAGGGCAGGAACCGCCGCTACCGCAAGAGATAGCCTCCAGTCAGTACCCTTGTCAGCTGCGGCCAGTTGAAAAATTCCCTCATGCGATATCACTGCGGCCCTTCCCATTCCAATGAGACGCCCAGAACGATTAGACATGCACCCATCAGCGAGACAAGCCGTTGAATCGAACGGCCGTAGGGCGCACAGCCAAGGTGTGGCGCGAGCGCATTCTTACCTGAGCCGGGAGCAGTTGACCACCCAAAATCGCAAACTCGTCCAGCTGCCGGCCGCCCCGTCCTGGCCCCATTCCAGGGCGGGGCCGAAAGCGCGACCGCCGGACGGAGGTCAGGGTGCGCCAGGCACACGGCCTCGACCCCAGGCGTCGCGAATCAGATTCTGGTCGAGCAGAGGGGCCTGGATGGCCATCGCCGATCCGGGGGGATCCTTGCACAGCACGACCCCACCCGTGGGCATCACCACACCGCCTTGGCGACCACCCAGAAAGATGAGCTGCCGGTCGTGGAGCTGCTTGCGGTCGCCTGGGTGCATCGTCCTGATCTCGCAGTCCAGCGCAGCGAAAGCAGCCACCGCAGAGGCGTCGACCCCTTGAGCCTGGTCCTTGGCGATCAGCATCAGAATCCGGGTGCCGCAGGATACTCGGACTGCCTGGATGAACTGCAGCAGCGTTGGCGGATCGACGGCTAGGTATCGGTCCGCCCAAATCACCGTTGGTGCTCCGGAGAGTAGCCCGCAGAAGGTAGCGACCGACTCCGCCCAGCGATCGGGCCATGTCGGGGCCCGACCGTCCAGTTCGGCGAGGGCCGCGCTCGACCGGAGCGCACTCACTACGTCGTACCGCCCATCACTTGCCGGGAAGATCAGGGGAGCCAGGGCTTCGGTAGCGAGGTCGTCCGAGGGTGGGGCGGCGGGCCCGTCGCGCACCACGTCCTTGATCCATTGGACGGCTTCCCACGGCACGTCCTGGACCCACCGGGGGGCTTGCAGTTCGGCCGTCATGCGAGCCTGGTGAAGGGCTGGCCGGTCCAAGACCGCGGTTACCTTCGCCAGCAGCGCGGTGTTGCCGCCTACAGTCGCGACGGCTTCCGCCGACCGGGTGCAGCCGACGGCCTCGAAGTCGGCCTCGACCGTGCCTGGCAAGGGCATCACCCGCGCTCGTGCCACCAGTGGGGAACCGCTGCTGACCAGGTGCATGCTGCGCGCCCAGCGCCCCGTCAGCAGCGCCCCGATGTCAACCGCGTACTCGCCATCGACGAGCAAATGCAACAACTGTCGCTGTAGCCGCACCCCGTGCGTCCTTTGTAGGGCGTGCGGGTAGTCGTCAAAGAGCAGGTGTGCCGTGCCATGCCTGCTGAGCGCCTCATAGACCCGCTTCTGGAAGCCCTCCCTGCGCGCGTCCTGGTCCTGCTCGGTGTACTGGCGTCCTCGGGTGGACACACTTGTATCCCCCAGTTCCCGGGCTACGGCGTCGAGCAGAGTGGACTTGCCTGAACCCGGCGCCCCGCGAACGATGACGGTCTCCCCGTCGATCAAGTGCTCGCATACGGCCTGGACCCATTGCCGCTGCGACGGCAACAGCTTCATCTCAGCACCAGCGCACGCATGGCGTGGATCCGCGGGGCCCAGCTCTCGTCGGTAATGCCGTATGACACCAGATGCGCGGCCATGTCAGGCTCGCTCCGAGCCCACTCTCTGGCTTCCTCGCGCTCCTCCGGATCCTCGGACCACAGCAGCGGAAGCATGGCCGCCTCGTCCCCGAACCACGCGGTGAAGGAGTCCAGCACGTCTCTGACCTCAGATCGGGGGGTGTTGGGCCCCCGCATCTCCGACGCGTCTTCGAGCGCGGACAGCGGGACGTGCCAGGGAATCTCGAAGTCGGGACGCTTACTGGCCGCCACGGAGCACGCCTTCCGGGTGAGCAGCGGATGGCCGCCGAACTCCCGAAAGAGGAAGTCGATCGTGTGATGGTCCGAGTAGCGCAGCCCCATCCGCTTGCCGAGGCTACGGACCATTTCCTGCATCTCTTCCCGCTTCATCGGAGAGAGGAAGGCTAGTCTGACGAACTTGTACAACAGGTTGTCGCGGCCGTCGAGGAGTGGTCTCTCGAAAATGGCGGGATCCACCCCGGCGCAGACGATACCGATTCCGTCCTTGCCCTCGGCCTCCCGGCTCTGAACTACACCGCGCAGTTGGGTGAGGGCCTTCAGGACCGCAGTGGCTTCCTCCGACCCAAGGTTGGAACGGCCGGGCCATGCCTGGTCAATCTCATCGATGAACAGCTCCAGGCGGCCAGGCAGCGCGTCCAACAGGGCGTTGAGGTCACGGATCCAAAATGTGCCAGTCTGAACAGTAGGGTTCGGGTTGCCTTCCCGGGTGAGCGTCATCAGGCGGGGCACCGCACCGCCGTGCTGCCGAACAGCCTTGTGGCACATCTCCAGCAAAGCCAGCTGGAACTCGTGGACGGTCTGCAGACCGCTGATGTCTAGCCGGACCACGGGCTTGCCGAGACCTGCTCGGCGCTGCGCAACGTAGTTGAGCAACGAGGTTTTGCCCGCCTTACGGAGACCGAAGACCCCGACAGGTTGCCCCCGGTCAAGCGCGAATTCCAGCTCCGCCACCTCAGCCCGCCGTCCGTAGAACGCGGCGGGTTCGGTGATGGGGAGCGTCAGGTCGTAGTGGTCGTGGGTGACCATGATCTGCGCGATGCGCTCGCGGAGCCCCATCGGGGATCCGCTGAGCAGGTCGTTCGAGTTGATCACCAAGACGGCGAGCTGGCCACGGCGACGCCGGACGAGGTCGACTGCGGCTGGGTCCGGGGTCAGCAGGATGGCGAAGTCGGGATCAAGCCGGGCCTCACCGTCGTTCAATCGCTTCGCAATTGTGTCCAGAGTGCGCGGCTCCACCCTCTCGTACGAGGCGGACAGGCACAGGACCTCAAGGTGCAGATCGAATGTCTCTCGAACATTGGGGGGCAAGGTGATGTAGATCCACCAGCGCCGACTGTCTCGGGGGTCTTCCACGAACCGGTTAGGCTCTGCATTAATTCCGAGCAGGAGCTTATTGAACTCCCTTCCGCCGAGCACCCGTTGCTCGAACTTGGCCCTGCCTCGATTCGTCAGCGGTGATCACTGACGGGTCGTGAGACTGGTTCGCCCGGTTTGTCCTCTCGGGTGAGAGGGTGGGCCTTCGCGTGTCGCTGC
>NZ_JARXZC010000032.1 GCF_029894335.1 Kitasatospora sp. MAP5-34
ACTGTACTTCGATGGCCTTGCCACGCGGATCTTCACCTTCCTGGATCAACAAGATCCATTGTCAGGTGTGTCCACATCGCGGGGGTCACCTCAGCTGGCCGTCACATGCTGGCAACCCTCGTGCGTGTTCCCGAGATCGACGGGACCTTCCTGGAACTCGAAACCCTGGTCGAGGAGGAAGCCGACGTACCGGCCGCGCTCGAAGCCGTGCGAGGCGTGCTGCATCGCCTGGGCATCGAGGACGACGATCTGACGAACGAGCTGTACACCGATGCGGTCGCTGCCGCGCGCTAGTCCAAGGCCAGCACGGTCCACGCCCCTGGAACTGGACGGCCGTAGGTTGAGAATTCGCTGTGCGGCGAAAGCCTCGGCCACTGCGCGTGTTCGACAACACGGTTTCTACGCAAGCAAACTGACGACCTTATAGTCTGATCATGATTGCTTTCCCGTGTCCTCGGCGGGGCGACGTGGTCTGTGCTACGTTCCGTATTCCAACCGAACATAGGTGACCCCGGCAGTGCTGGAACACTCCGGGGTCCGGCAACAGGAGTTAGAGCTCCCAATGCGTGTACATCGTAGCGCTCACGCGCGCAGTTTCACCGTGCTGCCCAACGGCCTGTTGCAGGACCGTCGGCTCAGCTACACGGCCCGTGGCCTGCTGGTCGACCTCCTCTCGCGCCCGGACGGCTGGCGCGAGGACGGGCGGGCGATGGCGGACTCCAGTCCGCAGGGGCGAGGGGCGATCCGCAGGGCCCTGAAGGAGCTGACCGAGGCCGGGTACTACCAGGTCATGAAGGTGCGGTTGAAGGACGGGACGATCCGTTCCGAGGCCCACGTATTCGACGCCCCGCAGCGGCCGGACCTTCCGGGGGTTCCCATCCGGTCTCCGGTCAGGCAAAGGCCGGCCCGGCTGACGGCCCTCTTGTAAAGGACCGGGTCAAAGACCCCTCCTTCCCCGCCGACCAGGTCGACGAGCAGTCGGCCGATGCCGATGCCGACGACCAGGAACCTCCGGCAGTGTCGGACGAGCAGGCCCGAGCGGCGATGCTGACGCTGTTCCGGGTGATCAAGCCGGAGCCGCGCCTGCGCCTGGGCGAGGCCGAGGCGATGGAGCTGGCGCCGCTGGTCGCGCAGTGGCTGGAACGCGGCAGCACACCGGCCGAACTCGCCCAGGCCCTGCTGCCCGGCCTACCCGCGACCGTCCACTCCCCGGTCGGGGTGCTCCGCAACCGGCTGCGGCGCAAGATGCCGCCCGTCCATGCCCCCGAGCAGCCCGCCGCCGCGCCCGCTTACGCCGATTGCGCCAAGTGCCACGACCCGGTCCCGCAGCCGGGCATCTGCCGCCCGTGTGCCGGCCTCGGAGCCCGAACGATCGCGGTCGGCGGCGGCGCCGCAGCGACCCTTGGCGGGGCCGCACTTGCCCGGGAAGCGCTGAACGCCACCAAGGCCAGTCTGCGCATCGGCCGGATCGCGAGTCTCGCCGCCGCGATGTAGGTGATTTGCGATTTGCCCGAAATGGCAAGGGGTGGTCAGGCGTTGTCCCAGACGCGCCAGAGTTCTTCCGTCGACGGACGCGTCAGGTCCGAGGTGTTCAACCTCGTCAGCAGTAGGGCCAATCGTCTGAAGACCATCACGGACGAGCCGGCTTCGCCGGAGACCGCAGCAGTGATGTGCAGCCCGGTGTAGGTCTGTGCGACGACCTCTGCGATCGCCTGCTGGTACTCGGCTTGCAAGTGCCCCAGCGTGAGGTGATCATCCTCCACCGGGGGGATCACGGCACCGGGTTGGCTGGGGAGCGGGTTGAAAGTGGCCCGTGGCTCACCTTTTGGGTGGAGGTAGGAGGCCGCAAGAAGACCGTACGAGGACGGCTGCCCCAGGAGGCCCCGGTACTCCACACCGACACTGGTGGCGCCCAGACCGACGGGACCGTCATCACCGGTCCAGATGGTGAGCTGTGAATGCGGCCCACGCTGCTCAACTCGTTGCATGTCGTGTCTGTCCTCCATGGCGGCGATGCCCGTGGGGCAGGAGTCCCAGTCGGTGGAATGGGTACCCAGCCTGACACCCGTGCCGCCGAGGCCGCAGTAGCCGCCCGGATTCCGGCGTGGCTCGGTCCGTATGGTCCGGGAAGATCTGACGGACGGTTCCCCGGGTTGGCTGCCGGGCCGCGCTCGGAGCGGGTTCCCGACTAGGCTCAGCGGTATGACCGAGCACCAGCTTCCCCAGGGCTTCGAGACTCTCGCCATCCACGCGGGTCAGGAAGCAGACCCCCAGACCGGGGCCGTCGTCACGCCGATCTACCAGGTGTCCACCTACAAGCAGGACGGGGTGGGCGGCCTCCGGAACGGGTACGAGTACAGCCGTTCCGCCAACCCCACCCGCACCGCGCTGGAGGAGTGCCTCGCCGCGCTCGAGGGCGGCGCCCGTGGCCTGGCCTTCGCCTCCGGCCTCGCCGCCGAGGACACCCTGCTGCGTACCGTCCTCAAGCCGGGCGACCACATCATCATCCCGAACGACGCCTACGGCGGTACCTTCCGGCTGTTCGCCAAGGTACTGACCCGTTGGGGCGTGGAGTTCTCCGTCGCCAACATGCAGGACCTGGCGACCGTCCGGGCCGCGCTGCGCCCGAACACCCGTGCGGTGTGGGTCGAGACGCCGTCCAATCCGCTGCTCGGCATCGCCGACATCGCGGGCCTGGCCGAGATCGCGCACAGCAGTGACGCCCTGCTGGTGGTGGACAACACCTTCGCCAGCCCGTACCTGCAGCAGCCGCTCTCGCTCGGCGGGGACGTGGTGGTCCACTCGACCACCAAGTACATGGGCGGGCACTCCGACGTGGTCGGCGGCGCGCTGGTCGCGGCAGACGCCGGGCTCGGTGAGGAGATCGCGTACCACCAGAACGCGATGGGCGCGGTCTCCGGCCCGTTCGACGCCTGGCTGGTGATGCGTGGCATCAAGACGCTGGCCGTCCGGATGGACCGGCACTGCTCCAACGCCGAGAAGGTCGTCGAGCTGCTCACCGCGCACCCGAAGGTCAGCGAGGTGCTCTACCCGGGGCTGCCCTCGCACCCGGGCCACGACATCGCCGCCAAGCAGATGAAGGCGTTCGGCGGCATGGTCTCGTTCCGAGTCGCGGCGGGTGAGCAGGCGGCGGTCGAGGTCTGCAACCGAGCCAAGCTGTTCACGCTCGGCGAGTCGCTCGGTGGTGTGGAGTCGCTGATCGAGCACCCCGGCCGGATGACGCACGCCTCGGTGGTCGGTTCGGCCCTCGAGGTGCCGTCCGACCTGGTCCGCGTGTCGGTCGGCATCGAGCAGATCGACGACCTGCTGGCCGACCTCCAGCAGGCGCTCGGCTAGGAGTGACCACGACAGGGGGGCGCGGGGCAGAGCCCCGCGCCCCCCTGCGCGTACGTACGGCAGTGAGCCGGATCACCGCCGTAGGCTGACGCCATGCAGAGCTGGCCGATCACCATGGACGACGTTCGCGGCGCCCACAAGATGCTCGCCGGGGTCGCCCGGGTCACCCCGATGGAGAGCAGCCGGTACCTGTCCGGGTTGGTCGGTTCCCCGGTGCACCTCAAGTGTGAGAACCTTCAGCGCACCGGTTCGTTCAAGCTGCGCGGCGCGTACGTCCGGATCGCCGGGCTCTCCCCGGTGGAGCGGGCCGGCGGGGTGGTGGCCGCGAGCGCGGGCAACCACGCGCAGGGGGTGGCGCTGGCGTCCTCGCTGCTGGGGGTGCGCTCCACCATCTTCATGCCGGTGGCCGCCCCGCTGCCCAAGGTCGCGGCGACCAGGGACTACGGAGCAGAGGTACGCCTGCACGGCGCCACGGTGGACGAGGCGCTGCGGGCGGCGCAGCGGTACTCGGAGGCGACGGGTGCGGTGTTCATCCACCCGTTCGACCACTGGGACGTGATCATCGGTCAGGCCACCGTGGGCCTGGAGATCCTGGAGCAGTGCCCGGAGGTCCGGACCATCCTGGCCGGGGTCGGCGGTGGCGGGCTGCTCGCCGGGATCGCGGCGGCGGTGAAGCCGCTGCGGCCGGACGTCCAGGTGATCGGCGTACAGGCGGCCGGTGCGGCGGCCTACCCGCTGTCGCTCGCCGCCGGACGGCCGGTCTCGCTGGAGCACTTCGCCACGATGGCCGACGGCATCATGGTCGGCCGTCCGGGTGACATTCCGTTCGAGGTGGTCAACACTCTGGCCGACGGGGTCCGGACGGTCTCCGAGGAGTCGATCTCGCGCGCGCTGCTGCTGAGCCTGGAGCGGCTCAAGCTGGTGGTCGAACCGGCGGGGGCGAGCCCGATCGCGGCACTGCTGGAGCACCCGGACAGCTTCGAGGGCCCGGTGGTCGCAGTGCTCTCGGGCGGGAACATCGACCCGCAGCTGATGCAGCGGGTCCTGCGGCACGGGCTGGCGGCGGCCGGCCGCTACCTCTCGCTGCGGGTACGGCTGGCGGACCGGCCGGGCGCGCTGGCGGATCTGCTGGGGGTGCTGACCAGGGTGGACGCCAACGTACTGGACGTGGCGCACGTCCGGATCGACCCCCGGCTCGGGCTGACCGAGGTCGAGGTGGACCTGCACCTGGAGACCAAGGGTCCGGAGCACTGTGCGGCGGTCGTCGGCGAGCTGAAGGACGCAGGGTACGTCGTCTCCCAGTGAGCCGCCGGTGAACGTCCCCGCTGCGGCTGCGGCCTTGACGCGATATGTCGCGAGGTGGCCATCCGTAGCGCGGACACCTCTCCCCGGTCACAGTGGACGTAGTCAGTCCTATCGTCGGAGAGATGAGGCAGGCTCATGGCGCCAGCCATCCAAGCCCAGAACCTGGTCAAGACCTTCGGGGACGTACGAGCCCTCGACGGCGTCAGCCTCGATGTCCCCGAAGGCACGGTGCTCGGGTTGCTCGGCCCCAATGGCGCCGGCAAGACGACGACCGTACGGGTGCTCACCACCCTGCTCCGCCCGGACTCCGGCCGGGCCGTCGTCGCCGGGGTGGACGTGCTCAAACACCCCAACCAGGTGCGCAGCCTGATCGGCCTCTCCGGCCAGTACGCCGCCGTGGACGAGTATCTGACGGGCCGTGAGAACCTGCAGATGGTCGGCGAGCTCTACCAGATGAGCAGCCGCGACGCGAAGGCCCGCGCGTTGGAGCTGCTGGAGTGGTTCAACCTCAGCGAGGCGATGGACCGCACCGCCAAGACGTACTCCGGCGGCATGCGCCGTCGGCTCGACCTGGCGGCCGCACTCGTCGTCCGGCCGCCGGTGATGTTCCTGGACGAGCCGACCACCGGCCTCGACCCGCGCAACCGGCTCGCGCTCTGGGGGGTCATCGAGACCCTGGTCGACCAGGGCACCACCCTGCTGCTCACCACCCAGTACCTGGAGGAGGCCGACCGCCTCGCGCACGACATCGCGGTGGTCGACCACGGCAGGGTGATCGCCCGGGGCACCGCCGACCAGCTCAAGGCCCAGATCGGCGGCGAGCGGGTCGAGGTGGTGGTCCACCAGCGTGAGGACGTCAGCGAGGCGCTCGCCGCCCTCGCCCCGTACGCCAAGGGCGATCCGGACGTCGAGAAGAACACCCGAAAGATCACCGTCCCGGTCAGCGGCGGTGCCAAGGTGCTCGCCGACGTGATCCGCGAGCTCGACGCCCGGTCGATCGAGATCGACGACATCGGGCTGCGCCGCCCGACCCTGGACGACGTGTTCCTCTCGCTCACCGGGCACGCCACTATCGCCGAGCAGAACGGTGACCGGAACACCGACGAGACCGGCCGGCCCGCCAAGGGGCGCAAGAGCCACGGCAAGGAGGTTTGAGATGTCGACCAGCACTGCCACCGAGCACGCGATCGGCGCGGCCGTCCCCAGGCAGCGCCACGGCATTTCCGCCATGGCACACGACTCCTGGGTCGTCGCCAAGCGCAATTTGCGCAGAATGACCCGAATACCCGAAATCGTGGTCTTCGGCCTCATGCAGCCGGTCATGTTCGTGCTGCTGTTCTCGTTCGTCATGGGCGGCGCGATCCAGATCCCCGGGACGCAGGCCAGTTCCTCGGCGTACACCCAGTTCCTGATGGCGGGCATCTTCGCCCAGACGGTGACCTTCGCCGTCGCCGGAGCCTCCGCCGGTGTCGCGGAGGACATGACCAAGGGGCTGGTGGACCGGTTCCGCTCGCTGCCGATGACCCGTTCGGCGGTACTGGTCGGCCGCACCGTGGCCGACCTCGTCCAGACCGCGTTCACCCTGCTGGTGCTCGCCATGGTCGCGCTGCTGGTCGGCTGGCGGATCCACGAGGGCGTCCTGAAGGCGCTCGGCGCGTTCGCGCTGCTGCTCCTGCTGGGTTACGCCTTCTCCTGGATCGGCGCGCTGATCGGCCTGTCGGTGCGGAGCCCGGAGGCGGCCACCTCGGCCGGTCTGATCTGGCTCTTCCCGCTGACCTTCATCTCCAACGCTTTCGTACCGATCAGCAGCATGCCGGGCTGGCTGCAGCCGATCGCGTACTGGAACCCCTTCAGCGCGACCGTCCAGGCCTGCCGCGACCTCTTCGGCAACCAGGTCGGCCCGGTGGACCATGCGTGGCCGATGCAGCACGCTTCGCTGGTGTCGGTGGGGTGGTCGCTGATCATCATGGCGGTGTTCTCGTGGCTGTCCGTGCGGAAATACCGCTCGGCGGTGGGGTAGCCCTGCCGGGGTCGGCCAGTTGCACGACAGGGGCGCGGTGAGCTGAGCGATGCGGAAGGCTGCGGGCTTGCTGCCTTCCGTTTCGCGCAGTTCCCCGCGCCCCTGGCGAAGAAAGTGTGCTCAGCCCTCGTAGGGCTTGACCTCGGTGATCGTGACGCTGGCCTTCTTGCCGTTCGGCAGCTCGTAGGTCGCGTCCTCGCCGATCTTCTTGCCGTCGATGGCGCGGCCGAGCGGCGACTGCGGCGAGTAGATGGCGAGCGTGCCGTCGGCCGCCTCGCGGGAGCCGAGCAGGAACTCCATGGTGTCGTCCGGGTCGCCGTCGAAGGCGACCGTGACGACCATGCCGGGGGCGACAATGCCGGTGTCGGTGGGTGCCTCGCCGACCTTGGCGCGCTCCAGGAGCTGCTTCAGCTGGCGGACGCGCAGCTCCTGCTTGCCCTGCTCCTCGCGGGCCGCGTGGTAGCCGGCGTTCTCCTTGAGGTCGCCCTCTTCGCGCGCGGCCTCGATCTTCTGGACGATCTCGGCGCGGGCAGGGCCCTCCAGGTGCGCCAGCTCGGCCTTGAGCTGGTCAAAGCCGGACTGAGTGAGCCAGGTCACGTTCTCGCTGGTCTGGGTCACAGGGGTGCTCCTCGTCGGTACTGGGCAGTGCTGAGGGTGGATCGTCAGCAGATGGCGATAATTCGGCGTATCTACAAATCAGCGCCCGCTCCCGGGCCGTCCGGCTCAGAAGGGGCGAAACCCCGAGCCTAACAATTTCCGGCTCCGAGTGGGAGGGGCGTGCGCGGGCGGTCGGGGGAACCACCGGGTCGCGGTTCCCGTTCCCCCGATCGAGTATGCACTTGCTCGACGGTCGGACGACGAGTGCCGCTCGGGCGGCGCGGTCCGGCCGGGCCGGAATGCTGCTGCTCGGAGCGGAGCGGAGTGCCGCTACTTGGCGGGCGTGCAGCCCATCAGCTCCGCCGTGGTGCCACGGGAGGTCGTCTTGAGGGTCAGTATCCGGTCGTAGCTGGTGCCGGCGGCCGGTACCGGGAAGTCGGAGAGGCCGACCACCGAGGCGTCGGGGGCCTGCGAACGGATGGTGCAGACGCCGGCTGTGCCGTCGGTCTTGCTCACCGACAGGTGTACCTGCATCGCGGTGTCCGAGACCGCCTCGAAGGCGAGCACAGAGCCGTTCATCCGGGTCTCGCGTACGAGGTAGGAGCCGCCCAGCCAGACGATCAGCCCCAGGCAGACGACACCGCAGACCGCGCCGACCACCTTCAGCCGGCGGTCCGCGTCGCGGTCGCTGCGCCGGCCGTAGCGGCCTTCGGGCAGCCCGGGCGCGGCGGGGGCGGTCGCGGGGGAGGACGTAGTACCGGAGTCCATGGTGCGCTCAGTCCTTTCGCCGAGGGGCTGTCGGCCGGCAGAGGGAATGTACTGGCCCTTCGGTCAGTCACTATAGGAGGGGCACGTCCGCGCCGAAGGCAGCGGGGGAGTCGGCCCGACGAACCGGACATTCCCGGAAGGAAACCAGGCGTTGACTGAGCAGTTGCGACTGATGGCGGTACATGCCCACCCGGACGACGAGTCCAGCAAGGGCGCGGCCACGATGGCCATGTACATCGACCAGGGTGTGGATGTCCTGGTCGCCACCTGTACCGGCGGGGAGCGGGGTTCGATCCTGAACCCGAAGCTGCAGGGGGACCCGTGGGTGGAGGAGAACATCCACGAGGTGCGCCGCAAGGAGATGGACGCCGCCCGGGAGATCCTGGGCGTCAAGCAGGCGTGGTTGGGCTTCGTGGACTCGGGTCTGCCCGAGGGTGACCCGCTGCCGCCGCTGCCGGAGGGGTGCTTCGCACTGGAGGACGTGGCCGTGGCCGCGGGCCCGTTGGTGAAGCTGATCCGCGAGTTCCGTCCGCACGTCATCACGACGTACGACGAGAACGGCGGCTACCCGCACCCGGACCACATCATGACTCACAAGATCAGCATGCTGGCGTTCGACGCCGCAGGTGACCCGGACGCCTACCCGGAGCTCGGCGACCCCTGGCAGCCGTCCAAGCTCTACTACAACCACGGCTTCCCGATGGGGCGCATCCGTGCCCTGCACGCCTACCTCACCGAACACGGGCAGGACTCCCCGTACGGCGAGTGGATCGCGGGCTGGGAGAAGAGCGGCCGCACCGAGCGCGAGATCACCACCCGGGTGGAGTGCGCCGACTGGTTCCCCACCCGGGACAAGGCGCTGATCGCGCACGCCACCCAGATCGACCCGGACGGCCCGTGGTTCCGCGTCCCGTTGGACGTCCAGCGCGACGTCTGGCCGACCGAGGACTACGAGCTGGCCCGCTCGCTGATCGACACCGACCTGCCCGAGGACGACCTCTTCGCGGGCCTGCGCGTGTCGACCCGTACGGCCTGATCAACCCGACCCGCGGTACCCCGGTGACCCGGCCCGAGTAAGGCCGGGTCACCATGGAGAGATGAGCACCCCCGTGAACCTCACCCACCTCGCCGCCGGCCTCGCGCTGGACGACAACAAGGTGACCCCCGGCCTGTTGGGCTTCGTGGTCTTCGCCGCTCTCGGCCTCGCCACCTGGTTCCTGGTCAAGTCGATGAACAAGCAGTTCAAGCGGGTCGACTTCGTCGAGGAGCCCGAGGCTTCGAAGAAGTAGCGCCGCCCACCGGGCGGGGTTCAGCGGGACAGCCGCCGCCAGAGCGGGCGCGGTACCAGGCGCATCGCGGTGGACAGGACGGCGAGCCCGCGCGGCACCCAGACCACGGGTGCGCTGCTCGCCAGGGCCGCCGCGACGGCCGCGCCGACGGCTGCCGTCGTGGTGGCCGCCGGGGCGGGGGACATACCTGCCGTCATCCGGCCGATCACGAACCCCGGTCGGACCAGCAGCAGCCGTACGCCGCTGCCGTGCAGGGAGTCCGCCAGCCCCCGGGCGAAGGCGTCGAGCCCGGCCTTGGTCGCGCCGTAGACGAAATTGGCCTTCCGGGGCCGCACGGCCGCCACCGAGGACAGTACGACGATCACTCCGCTGCCCTGGGCGCGCAGGTGCCCGGCGACGGCCAGCAGGGTGGTCACCTGACCGGTCAGGTTGGTCTGCACGAGCAACCCGGCCTGGGCCGGGTCCCGGTCGAGTACCTCCTGGGGGGTGAGGATGCCGGCCGCCGAGATGACCAGGCCGACCGGGCCGGCGGCGAAGATCTCGTCCACGAAGTGCTGGTGGGTGTCCAGGGCGGTGCCGTCGTACCGGACGGTCTGGACCCGGAACGGGAGCGTCTCGCCGAGCTCGGCCATCCGCCGCTCGTCCCGCCCTGCCAGGATCACCTCGGTGTCGGGCGGCGCGTCGAGCGAGCGCAGGATTGCCCGGCCGATCTCGCTCGTCCCGCCCAGCAGCAGGATGCGGCCCGGCAAGTCGCTCGCGGTCATCTTGGGGTGCTTGGTCATCGGCACAGTCCCAGTCTCCTTCCCAGGTCGGACCGCATCGCCTCGGCGGGGTCCAGGCGGGCGCGGGTGGCGCGCCATTCGGTCAGTGGGCCGTACATCACGTCGAAGGCCGGGCGGCCGAGCCGGGCGTCCTTGGCGAGGTAGATCCGGCCGCCGGCCTCCGCCACCCGGCGGTCCAGCCGGTCGAGCAGCTCCGCAGTGGCCCGGCCGGCCGAGGGCAGGTCCACCGCGAGCGACCAGCCGGGCAGCGGGAACGACAGTGGACCGCCGCCGGCCGGTCCGAAGCGCTTGAGCGTCCCGAGGAAGGGCGCGGCGCCGCTCCGCCGCAGGGCTTCGAGCACCTGGACCACGACCTGCCGGGCCTCCAGCGGCACCACGAACTGGTACTGCAGGAAGCCGCGCGGGCCGAGCGCGCGGTTCCACTCGTGCAGCGCGTCGAGCCGGTGGAAGAACTCGGGCAGGCCCTGGACGGCGTGCCGCTCCCGGGGGGCCTTGCGGTACCAGAGGCCGTTGAAGGCGCGGGCGGTCAGCGGGGTGAAGACGCCCAGCGGCAGGTGCGGGGCGCGCGGCGCGCGTGGAGGGTCGTACCGGAGGCCGTCCGGCTCGGCGGTGGGATCCGGGGCCGGGAGGTGGTCGCCGAGGTCGGCGATGCCGCGCCCGAGCGACCGGCCGGTGGCGGTGGTGTCGACCCACGCGACCGCGTAGCGGCTGGTCGCGGTCTCGAGCATCGCCATCAGCGCGTCGAGGTCCGGCGCGCGGTACGAGCCGACCCGCAGCAGCGCGCTGCGGATCCGGATCAGCCGGAGGGTGGCGGCGAGGATCACCCCGGTCAGGCCCATGCCGCCGACGGTGGCCCGGAAGGCCGGACCGTCCGTCTCCGGGGTGATGGTACGCAACTCGCCGTCCCCGCCGAGCAGTTCGATGCTCTCCAGCCAGCGGGAGAGCGAGCCGTCGGTGCGGTGGTTCTTGCCGTGCACGTCGGCCGCGACGGCGCCGCCGACCGTCAGGTGACGGGTGCCCGGCAGAACGGGCAGCAGCAGGCCCTGCGGGACGAGCGCGGCGAGCAACTCGGCGAAGGTGGTCGAGCCGGCGGCGCGTACGGTCGCGGCGGCGGCGTCCAGCTCGACGTACGGGCCGGTCGCCGGGGCCAGCACCAGGCCGCCCGCGTTCTGCGCGGCGTCGCCGTAGCTGCGGCCCGCACCACGGGCGAGCACACCGCGTTCGGGCCGGCCGGCCAGCAGGTCGCGCAGGGCGGCGGGCTCCAGCGGCCCGACCACCCGGGACCGGCTGCCGGTGGTACGGCCCCAGCCCTGGAGCAGCCGGCCCGGCCCTGCGGGGGCGGTCATCCGCGCATCCCGGCGATGAAGAGCAGCAGCCAGACGAACTCGCAGCCCAGCATCGGCCCGTCCCGGGTGATCAGGTCCTCCACCCGGGTCAGGGTGGCCCGCCCGGTCAGCCAGTCGAACCGGAACAGGGCCGCCGCCAGCGGGATCGCGGTGACGAGGTGGCAGTCCACAGCCCATGGTGACCCGTTGAGCAGTGCCCAGCTCAGGTACGCCGCGATCATCGCCACGCTCACGAAGCGCTGCGCGAGCCGCAGGCCCCCGGGCGTGTACCGGCGCAGACAGGGGCGGTGCCCCGCCGCCGTCGTACCGAGGCCGGCCAGTTCGGTGTACCGCTTGGAGATCGCCACCAGCAGCGCGCCCAGACTGCACACCAGCACGAACCAGCCCGACGGCGGCACCTGGGCGGCCGCCGCGCCGCCGAGCGCCCGTAGGACGAACCCGGAGGCCACCAGGGCGAGTTCGAGCACGGGTATGTGCTTCAGGGCGAAGGAGTAGAGGAACGAGAGGGCCAGATAGGCGGTGACGGTGGCCGTCAGCCCGGCGCTGCCGATCGCCAGTCCGCCCGCCACGGCCAGCAGTACGCAGGCCGCCGCGACGCCGAGCGCGTGGCCCGCGCCGAGCTGGCCGGACGCCACCGGGCGGGTCCGCTTGCGCGGGTGGCTCCGGTCCCGCTCGGCGTCCACGACGTCGTTGACGAAGTACACCGCGCAGGACGCCAGCGTGAACACCCCGAACGCGACCAGCGCGTACGCCATCCCGTCCGCCCGCCCACGGGTGGCCCCGGCCACCGGGGCCGCGAACACCAGCAGGTTCTTCGGCCACTGGCGCGGTCGCGAGGTGCGCAGCACCGCGACCGGCCAGCCGAACCGGAGCGGCCGCGCGGCGGCGGGGGCAGCGGTGGCCGGGGTGACCAGCTCCGGGGTGGCGAGGTCGGGTACGCCGAGCTTCGGGCCGGCGATGTTCGGGGTGGCGAGGTCGGGTGCGGGCAGCGTCGGGGACCGCCGGCCGGGCGGGCGGGTGCCGCGGTTCATCGGGCGTACACCGCGGTGAAGTCGCGGCTGGTCGGCTCGAAGTAGCGGTCGGCGGGCCGCTCCTGGTCGGGCAGCAGCTTCAGCGCTGTCGGGCTGAGCGGGTCGGGCCCGGCCTGGTAGTAGTTGAAGGACATCCAGGCGGGGTTGATGTCCAGCTGCATCGCCTCCACGCAGCCGGCCTGTTGCAGCAGGTCCGCCAGGGTGCGGACGGAGAGCGCGGGCCCGTAGACGTAGATCATCCGTCCCGAGCTCGTCACGCCGATCCCCGAGCGCCAGACGAAGTACTTGCCGCCGAGGGTGAGGCCCCAGCCGTTCTCGATGTCGCTGTCGACACCGTCCGGGACGGCGGCGTGGTCGACGATGACGCGGAGGTTCTGGCGCACACCGACGACGTCCGGGGTCATCGTGACCCCGCTGTCCCAGGTGCCGACCGTCGCGTGCCCGTCCTTGTAGAAGACCAGCGAGGCGGCGCCGGGGCTCAACGTGCCGTGCGTGACGCCGTTGAGATAGAACCCGCCGTGCGCCTCCCGGACCTTGAACCCGCCGTTGAAGCTCGCCAGCAGGCCGTTCCGTGCCTCGGGCGGGATGGACGGCGGCACGCCCCAGTTGTCCGGTCCGGGATCGTCCGTACCGGGGTGGAGCTGGAAGCGCAGCAGCCGGGAGTCCATCGACACCACCCCGGCCAGGTAGGAGGTGTGTTCCGCATCCGGGCGGATCAGGGCGGTCTGGATGGCGGGGGTGCCGCGCACGCTGCCGAGCACCTTCCAGGTGCCCTCGCCGGGCAGCGGTGCCCCGGCGGGGGAGGTCAGCGGGGGCGGGTAGAACGCGGCGATCGTCGGGTGGGGGTCCGGCTTCGAGGGGTCCGGCTTCGACGGGTCGGCCTTCGCCGGGCTCGACGGCTTGGCGGCGGCGGAGGGCAGCCCGATGGCGAAGTTCGGGGTGCCCCCGATCTTCGGTGGGTTCAGCTTGTACTGGGCGGTCTCCAGCATGGTCACCACCTGGCCCAGGTGGTGGTCGCGCCCCCACTCGGCGAGCCGGGCGGCCACGCTGTCGTTCCCGGGCGCGGCCAGTGCCCCGCCGACCGACCAGGCGAGCCAGCCGAGGCAGACCGCGAACAGCACCAGGACGGCCTTGACGGACCGCCTGGCCAGCAGGTTCCGGATCAGCCGTCGTAGCCGGCCGACCGGGCGTCCGGCGGGCTCCGGGAGCTCGGCCTCGGCATCCTGCCCGGCCTCTTCGCCGGCTTCCTCGGGTTTCGTCGAAGGTCCCACGCCACTCTCTCCCTCCCGCCGCACCCAGATGCGAGCGAGGTGCCTGCGGGTTTCGGAAGTCCGAGCACCGCAGGCAAACAGGACCGCCAACGGCTGCGGCCCGGCGGCCCGGGAGAGCCCGGCCGCCCAGGTGCACCCGCTGTGGCGGCCCGCGAACTGTCTGGCCCGCTCAGGCTCACCCGGATCCGCCCGACCGGCCACGCCGGACGGGCCGGTCGGCGGCTGGGCGGCGCCCGGTGAATCGGGCTGCAGATATCGCCAAACAGCTTGCGGGAGACGAAAGTTGACGATATGTCAGTTGTTCGTCGCGAGGTGGCTCCGGCGGTCCGATCCCGTCGCTCTCCGCTACTCCGTCGGGGCGACCGCCCGGTGCGGCTCCCGTCCGGATGGTCCGCTCCGCCCCCGGGCCGGATCCCTCCGCTGTGTGCAGTGCGTGATTGCGAACCATTCAGGGGCTGGTCGCCACAGAATCGCGCGGGCATGGTTTCAGTATGAGGTGAGCGCCGGAATATATGGAACCGTATTTTCCGGGGCCGGATCAGCGCTTGGGAGGGGAATGCATATGCCCGGAAGTGCGGTACCTGCCGGTGATTTGACCATAGAGATACTCCGAGAGAGGCTCGATCGCATCGACGAGAGGTTTCTTGAAGAACTGCGGGCGCGTATCGAAATCTGCATCGAGATCGCTCACTTCAAGCGGGAGAACAGCGTTCCCATGATGCAGCCGCACCGGATCAACCTCGTGCACGAGCGTGCCGAGAAGTTCGGAGCGGAACACGGACTCAGTCAGGAATTTCTGCACGAGCTCTACGATCTCGTCATCGCGGAAACCTGCAGGGTCGAAGACCTGGTGATCGGAGCCGCGGCATGAGAACTCTTCTGATCGACAACTACGACTCCTTCACCTACAACCTGTACCAGCTGCTCGGCGAGGTGAACGGCGAGCCGCCGGTCGTCGTCCGGAACGGGACCGACTGGTCGGATCTCAAGCTGGACGAGTTCGACGCGATCGTCATCTCGCCCGGGCCCGGCCGCCCCGAGCGGGAGAAGGACTTCGGTGTCAGCGCCCGGGTGATCATGGAGAGCGGGCTGCCGCTGCTCGGTGTCTGCCTCGGCCACCAGGGGATCTCCCACCTCTTCGGCGGCACCGTCGGGCACGCCCCCGAGCCGATGCACGGCCGGGTCTCGGCGGTGCACCACACCGGCGCGGACATCTTCGCCGGGCTGCCCACGCCGTTCGACGTGGTCCGTTACCACTCGCTGATCGCCACCGAGCTGCCCGACGTGCTGGAGCCGATCGCCTGGACCGAGGACGGCATCCTGATGGGTGTCCGCCACAAGACCCGGCCGATCTGGGGCGTGCAGTTCCACCCGGAGTCGATCAGCAGCGAGTACGGCCGCGAACTCCTGGCGAACTTCCGGGACCTGGCGCTCGCGCACTCCGCACCCGGTTACGAGGTGCACGTGCGGGAGATTCCCGTCATGCCCGACACCGAGGTCGCCTACCAGGAGATATTCGCCGGGAACGACCACGGCTTCTGGCTGGACAGCGGTAACGTGATCGAGGGCCTGTCCCGCTTCTCCTTCCTCGGCGACGGCAGCGGTCCGCTCGCCGAGTACGTCACCTACCGGACCGCGGACGGCGCGGTCGGTGTCCGCTACTCCGACGGTACCGAGGAGTTCGTGGCGCAGGGCTTCTTCGAATACCTCGAGGGGCAGCTGAAGACCCGCTCCATTCCCGTTCCGGCGGGCCTGCCGTTCGATTTCAACCTCGGATACGTGGGATATCTCGGCTACGAGCTGAAGGCCGAGTCCGGCGGCGAGACGGTGCACAAGTCCGAGACGCCCGACGCGGCCCTGCTCTTCGCGGACCGGATGCTGGCCGTGGACCACGCGAAGGGGGTCAGCTACCTGCTGGCGCTCTCGCAGGGCGGGGACACGGCGGCCGCCCGGTCCTGGCTGAACGAGACCGAGGCCCGGCTGCGCGCGCTGCCGGCCCGGGCGGACGCCGACGCGGTGACCGCCGGTTTCTCCGGCGTCGGGATGACCGACCAGGCCGCGCAGGGGCTCGCCGAGCTACGGCACGGCAAGGGCGCCTACCTCGACCGGGTCGTGGAGAGCATGCGGGAGATCCGCGACGGTGAGACGTACGAGGTCTGCCTGACCAACACCGTCACGCTCGACGCCAAGATCGACCCGCTGCGCACCTACACCCACCTGCGCCGGATCAGCCCGGTGCCGTACGGCGCGCTGTTGGACTTCCCCGGGGTCGCGGTGCTCAGCGCGTCGCCCGAGCGGTTCCTCACCATCGGCACCGACCGGGTCGTCGAGTCGAAGCCGATCAAGGGCACCAGGCCGCGCGGCGCGACGCCCGCCGAGGACGAGGCCCTTCGGCTGGACCTGTTCAGCCAGGAGAAGGACCGCGCCGAGAACCTGATGATCGTGGACCTGATCCGCAACGACCTCAACGTGGTGTGCGAGGTCGGCTCGGTGCACGTGCCGAAGCTGTTCCACGTGGAGACCTACGCGCCGGTGCACCAGTTGGTGTCCACCGTCCGGGGGACCCTGCGCCGGGGCAAGTCGTCGGTCTCCGCCGTCCGGGCGGCCTTCCCGGGTGGCTCGATGACCGGTGCGCCGAAGCTGCGCACGATGGAGATCATCGACCGGCTGGAGGAGGGGCCGCGCGGCGTCTACTCCGGTTCGATCGGCTGGTTCGCACTGAGCGGCGCGGCGGACCTGAGCATCGTCATCCGCACGCTGGTCGCGACCGAGGACCGGGTCAGCTTCGGGGTGGGCGGCGCGATCATCGCCCTGTCCGACCCCGAGGAGGAGTTCGAGGAGACGGTCGTGAAGTCCCGCGCCATGATCAGCGCCGTGCTGGCGACCGCTCTGGAGCCGGTAGGTGGTGTGAAGTGATCAGGAGGGCCGTGGTGGTCGGCGGTTCGGGAGCGGTGGGCGGGCTCTTCGTGAGCTGCCTGGCGAATTCGGACGTCGAGCTCCTGGTCGTCGACGGCAGGCCGCCCGAGGACGGGCGCCTGCGGTACGAGCAGGGCGACATCACGGACTTCGGCCCGGAGCTGGCCGAGGATCTGGCCGCCGCCGACCTGGTGGTGCTGGCCGTGCCCGAGCCGGTCGCGGTGGCTGCGGTGAAGGGCCTGGCCGCCGTGCTGCGCCCGGACGCGCTGCTGGTGGACACCCTGTCCGTCAAGCAGCGGATCGTGGAGAGCATCCTCGCGGACGCACCCGGGGTCGAGGCGCTGAGCCTGAACCCGATGTTCGCGCCCTCGCTGGGCTTCGAGGGGCGTCCGGTCGCCGCCGTCGTCGTGCACGACGGGCCTGCGGCGCGGACCCTGCTCGACCTGATCCGGCTCTGGGGCGGCAAGGTCGTCCCGGTCACCTCGCAGGAGCACGACCGGCTGGCCGGCGCGACCCAGGCGCTCACCCACGCCACGCTGCTCTCCTTCGGGCTGGCGCTGAGTCAGTTCGGCATCAGCACAACCGAGTTGAGGCAGATCGCGCCGCCGCCGCACAACGTGCTGCTGGCGATGCTCGCCCGGGTGGCCGCCGGTACGCCGGAGGTCTACTGGGACGTCCAGGCGGCCAACCCCGAGGCCCTGGCGGCCCGGCAGGCCCTGGCGGACGGTGTGCGGCGGTTCGCCGACCTGCTCGCCACGGGCACCGAGGAGGACTTCGCCGCCATGCTCCACGAGGTGCGCGACGCCTTCGGCCCGGAACTCGAGCACTACCGGGACACCTGTGCCCGGCTCTTCGAGTCGGCCTGAGTCCCACCCATGCCTGAAGCCCCACCCACACCCTGTAAGCCATCACTGAAAGGTTCAGCCATGTCGGACTTCGCCCCAACCGTCCTGTCGCCGGAGCAGCGTGCGGCGCTGGCCGCCGACCCGACCGTGGGTGGTGGCAACCTGCTGAGCTCCGCCATCGCCGCCAACCCGCACCCCGAGCTGCCGTTCGTCCACAGCTACCGCCCGATGGTCAACACCGACGGCGTCGAGCAGCACGACTTCAGCCTGAACCAGCTCGACCAGCTGGCCCAGAGCTGGTCCGCCTGGTACCTGGCGAAGGGTGTCGAGCCGCGCGACCGGGTCGCCGTCTGGTTCGAGGACTCGATCGCGTACTCGGTGCACTTCTACGCCCTCGCGCAGATCGGCGCCATCGCGGTGCTGATCAACAGCAACGCCACCCGGACCATCGCCACCTCGCTGATCGAGCAGACCACCCCGGTCGGCCTGTACGCCGACCAGGCGCGGATCGACGAGCTGGGCGACGGCCTCGCCGGGCTGACCGGCCTGGCCTGGACGCAGTCCCTGGAGGAGCTGCCGGCGCCGCCCGCCGCCGAGCTGCCCGACGGCTCGCGCTTTAGGCACGTGGACGCCGACCCGGTGGTGATCCTGCACTCCTCGGGCACCACCGGCCGGCCGAAGCCGACCATCCACACCCACCGCTCGATCGTGGCCGGCCCGCAGTTCCGGCTGGTGGACCACACCGAGACGGCCGGCGCCATGATGATGACGGCGCTGCCGCAGTCGCACCTGGGCTGCGTCGCGTACACGGTGTACGCCGTGCTGGCCGGCACCCCGCTGGTCGCGCTCCGCGACCGTACGGGAGCCGAACTGGCTGCCGACGTACAGAAGTTCAAGCCGACCTCGGTGATGTCCTTCGCGCACGGCTACGCCGAGCTGCACGCGCTCGACCTCCCGGACGGCGCGCTGGACTCGGTCGCGGTCTGGACCTCGATCGGCGACGCCGTGCACCAGGCGCACATCACCAGCGTGCTGTCCCGGCGCAGCCCCGGCCTGAAGCCGTCCGCGTTCTTCGACCGGCTCGGCACCACCGAGCTGGGCTGGGGCGTGCTGCTGAAGATCCGTACCCTGGAGACCGAGCGCAACGACCGCTGCGCGGGCAAGCCGGTGGGCGTCGCCGAGGTCGTCATCCTGCGCAAGGACGGGTCGGTGGCCGGTGACGGCGAGATCGGCTTCCTGGGTGCCAAGGGCCCGGCCATCACCCCCGGTTACTGGGCCGACCACGACACCACCTACCGCTACACGCTCTCCGGCTACTGGCTGACGGGCGACATGGCATACCGCGACGCGCACGGTGACCACTTCCTGGTGGACCGCGCCGTCGACGCCATCGAGACCGCCCACGGCACCGGCTACTCGGTGTTCATGGAAGAGGTCCTGCTCAACGACGTGGCCGACGTGACGGACGCCGCCGTGGTGGCCGGCCGTCGGGACGGCGAGCAGGTCGCGGTCGCCGTGGTCACCACCGGCGCGGCGGTGGCCGAGCCCGCGAAGCTGCTCGCCCGGGCCAACGAGGCGCTTCTGGCGGCCGGGCACCCGGAGCTCGCGTTGTTGGAGATAGCCCAGGCCGAGGCGGACTTCCCGGTGGGCGTGACCGGAAAGGTGCTCAAGCGTCAACTCCGCGAGAAGTACCGCACGTTGGAGACCTACGGTCGCGACGACGCCGGTAAGATCCTCGCCGCCGCGTTCTGAGGCGGCACACTCCGAAGCCCCCTGGAGGGACTCCCGTCATGACAACCACCGACTCGCCTGCCAAGGTCGACTTCTACTTCGACGCCGCCTGCCCGTTCGCCTGGATCACCTCGCGCTGGATCCTCGAGGTGCAGCAGCTCCAGGAACTCGACCTGCGGTTCCTGCCGATGAGCCTGTACGTGCTCAACGAGGACCGCGAACTGCCGGACTGGTACCGCGAACTCGTCGACAAGTCGCTCGGCCTGGCCCGGATCGTCACCGCCGCCTGGCAGCAGCACGAGGACCGCATCCCCGAGCTGTACACCGCGCTGGGCACCCGCATCCACAACGACGGCAACAAGGACTTCCTCGCCGTCGCGGCCGAGGTGCTGGCCGAACTCGGCCTGCCCGCCGAGCTGTTGGCGGCGGCCGAGGGCGAGACCTACGACAAGGCCCTGCGCAAGAGCCACCACGAGGGCATGGACCCGGTCGGCGACGACGTCGGCACCCCGACCATCCACATCGACGGGGTGGCCTTCTTCGGCCCCGTCCTCAACTCGATCCCGCGCGGTGAGCAGGCGGTCCGCATCTTCGACGGTGCCCGGGCGCTCGCGAACTTCCCGGACTTCTTCGAGCTGAAGCGCACCCGCACCGGCAAGCTCAACTTCGGCTGACCCGCCCCCGGACCGTCCCTCTCGAGACCCTTCGGCAGGGACGGTCCGCGTCTTTCTGAGGAATAGGGATATGAAGCAGGACGCCTTCGTGCTCACCGGGTCCTTCCTGGTGGTCTGCCGTACGCCGCTCTACCTCTCGGAGCTGACCCGCAGGGGCCTGAAGGTCCTGCTGATCACCCCCTCCAACTGGCGTGAAGAGGCGCTGAGCACCGCCGCCGACCCGTCGCATCCGGCCTCCGCCATCGACGAGTTCGCCTTCGTCGACGGGGATGTCAGTAGAGAGAACTCCTATCTGCCGGGCGTGATATCCAGCGCCCGGCGATGGCGGGAGAAGTACAACATCGTCGGGGTCTACGCGGCCGGTGAGACCCAGGTCGAGCCGACCGGCCTGCTGGCCGACGCGCTCGGCCTGCCGGGGCCCGGCCTGCGGGCGACCCGCGCCTGCCGCAGCAAGTACCTCCAGCGCTGGTACCTGCCGGAGTTCAGCCCGGTGTCGCTGATCGTGGCGCCGGAGGAGCGGGCCGGGTTCGACCTCTCCGCCGTGCCCTTCCCGGTGGTCGTCAAGCCGGCCGGACGGCACTCCAGTTCGGGGGTGGCGCTGGTCCAGGACGAGGACGCGCTGCGGCTCCAGCTGGACAGCTACCCGCCGTACGAGACGGTGCTGGTCGAGGAGCGGGTCGCCGGCCAGGAGTACTCGGTCGAGAGCCTGGTCCAGGACGGGCAGATCATCTTCGCCTCGGTGACCCGGAAGGACACCACCGACTCGCACGCCCTCACGTTCGTGGAGCTGTCGCACTCGGTGCCGAGCGACCTGGCCGGCACCGAGGCCGTGCTGCTCGACGCCAACCGGCGCGCACTGCGGGGGCTGGACTTCAAGGACGGCATCGCGCACGCCGAGTGGCGGGTGCGGCCGGGCGGCACGCCCTTCCTGATGGAGGTCGCGGCCCGTACCCCCGGCGACGGGATCTGCGTGCTCTACGAGCTGGCCACCAGTGCGCCGCTGGAGCCGCAGATCATCCGGATCGCGCTCGGCGAGCCCGCCTCCTACCCCGCGCCCTCCCGCTACGCGCGCCAGATCTACCTGGAGCACACCCCCGGCATCCTGCGGGACGTGACCGTCGACGGCTTCGCCGCCGTGCCGCAGTGGGTCGGCGACGGCGGGCTGTGGCCGCACATCGGACGGGCGGGCGACAGCGAGCCGCCGACGCTGCGGGCCGTGCTCGTGCACCAGGACCGGGGCAGCGAACTCGGCGAGCTGAACAGCTCCGAGGACCGCGCGGTGTCGCTGTTCGTCGACGCCCTGACCGTCGACGAACTGAACGAGTTGGAGGAGCAGGTGCGCAAGGCGGTCACCATCCACACCACGCCAGTCGTACCGGACAGCGTCACGCATGTCGTGGTCGGCTACAGCCCGGTGGCGCTCGGCAAGTTGGACAAGCTGCTGCCGGAGAACTCCGTCCTGCTGCTGGAGGAGCCCGCCGTCATCGAGGCGCGCGGCATCCGCGAGCTGGTCGCCGGCCACCGCAGCGTCGCCGCCCTCTTCCCCACGGCCAGCCAGGACGAGGCGCACGCCGCCCGGTTCGCCGGGACCTTCCCCCGTCCGGCCGGGGTCCGGGTGGTGGTGCCGATGGTGGAGTACGGCGTCGTGACGGCCGCCGCGCTCGCCGAGGCCTGGGAGCTGCCCGGCGCGAGCCTGCGCGCTGCCCGGGTGCTGCGGGACAAGTCGCGGCTGCGTGCGGCGGTGGCCGGCACCGACATCGCCCAGCCGGCCTGGGCCCTGGTCGAAAGCCCTGCGGACGTCGAGGAGTTCAGGGCCCGGCAGGGCGGCGAGTACGTGCTGAAGCCCGCCAACCGGCAGGCCAGCCTGGGCGTCCAGCTGCTCGGCCCGGACGACGACGTCGAGGCGGCCTGGTTGCACACCACCAGCGCCGACGAGCCGACCCTGCGCGCGCAGTACCCCGACGCCGCCCGCTTCCTGGCCGAGGAGCGGCTGCACGGACCGGAGGTCAGCGTCGAGGCGCTGGTCCACGACGGGACGATCGGCTTCCTCAACATCACCGACAAGAGCGTGCAGGACTCCCGCTACCCGGTGGAGACCGGTCACGTCCTCCCCGCCGAGCTGCCCGCCGCCACCTCCACGGCGCTGGCCGAAGGGCTCGCCGCCCTGGTCAAGGCCACCGGCTTCGGCTCCGGGATCCTGCACTCCGAGTGGATCGTCGAGGAGGGCCGCCCGTACCTGGTCGAGTGCGCGGGCCGGCTGCCCGGCGACGGCATCACCGTGCTGATCGACCTGGCCTACGACACCCACATCCTGCGCGAGCTGCTCCAGGTGCTCGGCGGCGACGCGCCCACCGTGCGCCAGGACGCGGTGGCCGGCGCGTCGGTACGCTTCCTGACCTCGCCGACCGGGGTGGTCGAGCGGATCGAGGGCGTCGAGGAGGCGCGCGCGTCGGCCGGGGTGCACGCGCTGCACCTCACGGTCGCCGTCGGCGACGACGTCCAGTCCACCGCGACCAGCTCCTGGGACCGGATCGGCTCCGTCATCGCCGTCGGCGCGGATCCCGCCGACGCCGTGCGCAACGCCGAGCGGGCGGTCGGCCGGATCGCGGTCAGCGTGGGCGCCTCCGAAGTGGGGGAGGTCGAGTCATGAGGATGCCGTCGGTGCGGGACTACATACCCGCCACCCCGACCGGGCGTACGTTCGCCGTCACCTCGCTGATCAATGCGATCGGCACCGGTCTCTACCTGACCGGGGCCACCATCTTCTTCATCCGCTCGGTCGGGCTGTCGGCCGCGCAGGTCGGCCTCGGCATGGCGGTGTCCGGGATCGTCGGGTTCGTCGCCACCGTGCCGATCGGCGCGCTCGCCGACCGGCTCGGCGCGCAGCGCACCCTGGTCGGTCTGTACCTGTGGCGGGCCGGCTGGTTCGCGGCCCTCGCCTACGTACACGGCATCGTCGGGTTCGTGATCGTCTCCTCCTGCCTGGCCGCCGCCGAGGCCGCGACCCAGCCGATGAGCCAGGCGGTGGCGCAGGCCACCACCGAGGCCGCCGACCGGACCAGGACGATGGCGATCGTCCGGACCGTACGCAACATCGGCTTCTCGGCCGGCGCGCTGATCGCCGCGCCGCTGCTCGCCGCCAACAGCAGGGTGGCGTACCAGGCGATGATCCTCGGCACGGCGGCCGCCTTCGTCCTGTCGGCGGTGCTGCTCGCCCGGATGCGGCTGGCCGGACAGGCCACCGCCCAGCGCAAGGTCGGACCGCTGACCGCGATCAAGGGCTTCCGGGACTGGCGCTACCTGCTGCTCAGTGGACTCAACGGCGTACTGAGCCTGCACATGACCCTGCTGTCGGTCGGTCTGCCGCTCTGGGCACTCCAGGCCACCGGAGCGTCGGCCGGCTTCGTACCGGTGCTGATCCTCACCAACACCGTGCTCTCCATCGTGCTCCAGGTGCCGGTGTCCAAGGTCGCCGAGCGCAGCGGCGGGGCGGCGCTGGCGCTGCGGCTCGGCGGCCTGGCGCTGGCCGCCAGCGCCCTGGTGATGGCGCTGGCGGGCACCCTGTCCTCGGCGATCGCGGGTGGCGCGGTGCTGCTGGCCGGGTGCGTGCTGCTGACCTTCGGCGAGATGTGGCAGTCGGTCGGCGGCTGGGATCTGAGCGACGACTTCGCACCCGAGGACCGGAAGGGCATCTACCTGTCCGTCTTCAGCCTCGGCGGTACCGGCCAGCGGATCGTGGGCCCGGCCGTGATCACCGGCGGGGTGATCGCCGCCGGAACGACCGGCTGGATCGTCCTCGCGGCGGTGTTCTGCCTGGCGGCCTTCCTGGTCACCCCGGTCGTCCGGGCCCTGGAGGGCGCCACCGCGCGGCCGGCCGACAACTCGTTCATTCTCGTCAACGCGGAAGGGCAAGCCTGATGAAGGAACTCCTGATCGTCGGCGTCGGCGTCATGGGCCGGCCCTATCTCGACGCCGCCGCCCGGCTCGGGCTCAAGGTCAGCGCGGTGGAGTCCGCCGCGGCCTACGACAACCGGCCGACCGACCTGGGCGTCACGTACCACCGGGTCGACGGCGAGGCGGAGGAGTCGTGGAACCAGGGGGTCGCCGAGGCGCTGGCCGCGAGCGTCCCGGACGGTGTCCTCGCCTTCGCCGAACCGCACGTCCTCGCGGGTGCGCTCGCGCAGGACCGGCTCGGACTGCCGGGACCGTCCCTGCACGCCGCCGTCATCTCCCGCAACAAGGCGCTGCAGCGCACCGGTTTCTCCGCGCACGGGGTGCCGCAGCCGGAGTTCTTCCTCGCCTCCGACGTCGGCAGGGCGCGGGAGTGGATGCTCGACCGGCTGCCGGTCGTGGTGAAGCCGCTGAGCGAGTCGGGCAGTTCGGGCGTGGAGCTGGTGCTCGATGCCGCCGCCGTCCCCGAGCTGATCGCGCGCCGGAGCGCCGAGGGCACGGTCCTCGTCGAACAGGCCGTCCTCGGCCCGGAGTTCAGCTGGGAGGCGCTGGTCCGCGACGGTGAGGTGCTGTTCGAGAACTTCACCGCGAAGGAGACCACCCCGCCCCCGTACTTCGTCGAACTGTGCCACCGGATCGGCCACCGGTTCGAGGACGGGGAGACCGCCGACCAGGTGAACGCGCTGACCCGTGGCGTCCTCGGCGCGATCGGGATGCGGACCGGGCTGGTCCACCTGGAGTTCCGGCTCGGCCCCGACGGCCCGGCGCTGATGGAGATCGCCGTCCGGACCCCGGGGGACTACCTCGGCGAGGCGGTCGGCCTGACGTACGGGTTCGACCTGTACGAGGCGGTGATCCGGCTCGCGCTCGGGCTGCCGCTGGACGGGCTGCTGAACGCCGACCCGGTGCGGTACGCGGCGACCTGGTTCCCCACCGTCGAGCCCGGCCGGATCAGCCGGATCGAGGGCGTCGAGGAGGCACTCGCCCACCCGGCGGTCGTCCGGGTCCGGCTGCGCAAGCAGGTCGGGGACGTGGTCGGCCCGCTGACCTCGTCGTCCGCGCGGCTCGGGCACGTCCTGGTCGACGCGGCCTCGCCCGAGGAGCGCGAGGAGGCGTTGGAGCACGTCCGGAAGCACCTGCGGGTGAGTGTCGACTAGGAGTCAGCCTGAAGGGGCGCGGGGAACTGTGCGAGGTTGGAAGGCTGCGGGTCGGTGCCTTCCGGTTTCGCGCAGTTCCCCGCGCCCCTTTCTGTGGTTGGCCAGTTGCCTAGAACTTGGCCGCGATCTCCAGGACGAGGTCGTTGGCCGCCGGCTCGCCGATGGTGACGCGGACGCCCACGCCGGGGAAGGCGCGTACCTGGACACCGGCGGCGGCGCAGGCCTCGCCGAAGGCGGTGGCCCGGTCGCCCAGCGGGAGCCAGAAGAAGTTGGCCTGGGTGGGCGGCACCGGCAGGCCGAGCGCGCGCAGGGCGGCCACCACCCGATCCCGCTCGTCCACCAACGTGCTCACCCGGTCCATGAGTTCGGTCTCGGCTCGGAGTGAGGCCAGGGCCGCCGTCTGCGCGATCCCGGTGATGCCGAACGGTACCGAGCAGGCCCGCAGCGCCGCCGCGACCGGCTCGTGGGCGACGGCGAAGCCGACCCGCAGGCCGGCCAGCCCGTACGCCTTGGAGAAGGTGCGCAGCACGGCGAGGTTGGGGCGGTCGCGATAGAGCTCGATGCCGTCCGGGACCTCGGGGTCGCGGACGAATTCCCGGTAGGCCTCGTCGAGTACCACCAGGACGTCACCGGGAACGCGGTCCAGAAAGCGCTCCAGTTCCGCCCGGCGGACGACGGTGCCGGTGGGGTTGTTCGGATTGCAGACGATGACCAGTCCGGTCCGGTCGGTGACGGCGTCGGCCAGCGCATCCAGGTCGTGTGCGTACTCTCGCAGCGGGACCCGGACGGAACGGACCCCGGCTATTTCCGCGAGGTGCGGATAGGCTTCGAACGACGGCCAGGCGTACAGGACTTCGTCATCTTCCGAGCAGGTGGCCTGCAGCAGCTGCTTGATGATGCCGACCGAACCGGTGCCGGTCGCCACGTGCTCCGGCGGGACGCCGTACCGTTCGGCGATCGCCGTGGTGAGCTCGGTGACGGCCATGTCCGGGTACCGGTGCAGCCCGCCCGACGCGGCCACCACCGCCTCCCGCACCGACGGCAGCGGCGGGTAGGGGTTCTCGTTGGCGGCGAGCAGGTGAGTCACCGGCACGTGAGTCACCGGCACGTGAGTCACCGGCGCGGCGCCGGGCGGACGGGCCGGCTTGGGGGCGGCGTCGGTGACGGCTGAGCGCAGTCGCGGATGGGTCATCTCGTGCACCTTTCTCGGTGGAGTACAGGCGGAGTACGGGTGTGGTGGTGCGGTCGGAGGTCCCCCGCTCGCAGACTTCCGCACGGTGGGGCGCGGGGCGGTGGCGCGCGGGGGAGGGGGTGACTCGCCGCTCCGGCAGGGTTATTCCTGCTCCTGGAGGGCCTCCTCCATCCCCATCAGATAACCGAGTTGGAGCCGGTGTTGAGCCTGGTACTCGTCCTTGAGATGCGCGACATGGGCCTGCAGCGAGCGCAGGCTAATGCCGAGTCGGCGGGCGATCTCCTTGTCGGAACGCCCTTCGATAAGTAACCGGCGGATTGTGTCACGTAGCGCCGGTATGACTTCGGGCGCGGCCTCGGCGGCGCGTACCGGCAGGAACGGATAGGGCTCCGCGCGGTCCCAGGCCCGCTCGAAGATGTCGGCCAGGAATCGCACCACGGCGGGCTCTTCGATCCGTATCGCCGTGGTCCGGTCGGAGGTGGCCGGGATGAACACGACAAGCCGGTCGACGATGATGAGGCGGTCGAAGAATTCGGGGAGCGTCCGGATGAGTACGCCGTAATTCGCCACCTCCCGCACGTAGCGCTTGGTGGCTTCGTCGAAGCGGGTGCTGTGCTGGTAGAGGGTGCGCATCCGGACGCCGGCGGCGATCCGGGTGCGCACCGCGCTCAGGGCGTTGTCGAGGACCAACTGCGGGCGTGGGCCGTCCGGTTGGGCGGTGAGGATCTCGTGCTGGGCGTGGTCGAGCGCCTCCTGGATGGCCTCGTTGATCTGCGTGAGTCCTTGGATGGCGGCGAAGTACTGCGTGTCACCGGGCGCCTGCGGTGTGCTGTCGGGAACTTCTTCGGATTGATCTCGGACGGTCCGTCTGGCCTCTTCGGCGACGCGTTGCGAAAGGTCCGCAAGGGCGGCGGCGATGGCGTGAAGACCGTTGTCGACTTCGGAAGGCTGGACGTCGACGGAGTCCTCGGACGGGTCTGCGGGGTGGACCGGCGGTGTCGGTCGAAGCTCCACTCCTCCGCCCGGACTGTCCTCGTTGTCACGTTTCTTCATCAAAAGGATCCTTCGCTTCCCGGCAGTGCGCCGACCCGAAGGATCATAGCTCTCCCCAACTCACCCTCGGCGGGGGAAGGTTGGTACTCAAGGACGGGCTCGGACGATCGCCCCGGTCCTTTTCGGATCTCTTCGGTCTCCAAAAGAAGCACATTCCTGGAAGAGGGAACGAGAAATGAAGCGCAGGGATTCTGACTCCGCCACATGGCGGTCCCGGTGTGGCCTGGTATTCAGCGCCGCAGCCCTTGCGGTGACGGCATTCATCGCCGTCGGGAATTCGGCCGTGACCGGCCATGGAGCGACTGGAGCGGCCGGGGTGGCTGCAGCGGCTGCGGTCGGCGCCGAGGATGTGGGTTGGAACTGACGTCACGTCAGATATGCCGTCCGCCGCATGTCGGCACAGTCGGGGAGGGATGAGGGATGCACGGTACGGGGGAGTTGCGCGGTCTGGACGGACTCGCGCAGGCCGAGCTGATCGCCAAGGGCGAGCTGACGGAGCGCGAGTTGACCGAGGCGGCCATCGAGCGCATCGAGTCCTACGACGGCAGCGTCAACGCCGTTGTCATTCCACACTTCGAGCAGGCCCTCGCCGAACTTGCCGAACTCGCGCTCGCGGGAAGGCCGGAGGGTCGGACCACCGGTCCGCTGCACGGAGTGCCCTTCCTGCTGAAGGACCTCGGCCCGTCCGCCGCCGGTATCGAAGCCACGCTGGGCTCGGCCTTCATGGCCGG
The DNA here is from genome assembly GCF_029894335.1 of Kitasatospora sp. MAP5-34. Classification (GTDB taxonomy): domain Bacteria; phylum Actinomycetota; class Actinomycetes; order Streptomycetales; family Streptomycetaceae; genus Kitasatospora. The sequence continues at coordinate 28,017 of NZ_JARXZC010000032.1, forward strand.
CTACACGCCGAGCGCGGGCAGCGAGCTGGTGGCGCGGTTCCGGCGGGCCGGGCTGCGGGTGCTCGGCAAGACCAACAGTGCGGAGTTCGGCGTGCTGCCGACGACCGAGCCCCGCTTCCACGGCGCGACCCGTAACCCCTGGGACCTCACTCGCAGCGCCGGTGGCTCAAGTGGCGGTTCGGCGGCCGCGGTTGCGGCCGGCCTGGTGCCGGTGGCGCACGCCAACGACGCGGGCGGATCGATCCGCATCCCGGCTGCCGCCTGCGGCGTGTTCGGCCTGAAGCCGACCAGGGCCCGGACCCCGCTGGGGCCCTCGGTCGGTGACCTGATGAACGGTCTGGCCTCCGAGCACGTCGTCACCCGTTCGGTCCGCGACAGCGCGGCGGTGCTCGATGCGGTGGCCGGTCCGTCGATCGGCGACCCGTACTGGGCGCCGCCGGCCGGCCCCGACTCCTACCTGAGCGCCACCCTCCGCGACCCCGCCCGGCCACTGCGGATCGCCGTCAGCACCGCACCGGCCGTCGGTCCGGTGGACCCGGAGTGCGTCGCGGCGGTCGAGCGGACGGCTCGGCTGTGCGCGGAGCTCGGCCACCAAGTCGTATGGACGGAGCCGACGGTGGGCTTCGCCGACCTGGTCGACCCCTTCCTGGTGGTCTGGGCGGCCGGAGTGTCCTCCGCGATCACCGCCGCCGGGCTGCTGAGCGGCCGTACCCCCGCCCCGGAGCTCTTCGAGGAGCTGACCTGGAGCCTGTACGAGCGCGGGCGCGCCATCAGCGCCGCCGACTACCTGCTCGCCGTCATCCGGCTCCAGCAGGCGGCCCGGACGCTGGGCCGGTTCCAGGAGGACTACGACGCCCTGCTGACCCCCACCACCGCCTCACCGGCCCCGGAGCTCGGCAGCTTCTCCCAGGGTACCCCCGACCAACAGATGGCCCGGGCCGTGGAGTTCGTCCACGAGTCCCCGCTGGCCAACCTCACCGGCCAGCCGGCCGTGTCGGTCCCGCTGCAGTGGACGGCCGACGGGCTCCCGGTCGGCGTGCACTTCACAGGACGATTCGGCGACGAGGCGGGCCTGCTCTCCCTCGCCGCGCAACTGGAGCGCGCCCAGCCCTGGGCCCAGCGGCTCCCCGAACTCCGTGCGGAGACCTCATGCTCAAGATAAGCATCGCGCGGCGACTGTCAGACCCCTGGCTGGCCGCCGCCGACCTCGTCAGAAAGACCTACGCGAGAACCTACGAGGCGCAGGTGATGCCCGATCCCGACCGCTTCATCGTCGGGCACTTCGAGGACGCTGTGATCGCCTGCGCCGGTATCGCCTACGCGAACGGTGGTCCGTTCTTCTCCGAGCGCTACCTCGACGCGCCGATCGACGTCGAGCTGGAACGGCGGTTCGGTGTGCCGGTGGCCCGGGACCGGGTGATCGAGGTCGGCGCGCTGGCCAGCTGCTGCAAGGGCTCCGGCCAGGAAATGATCAAGATCACGCCCGTCATCGCCTGGACCCTGGGCATGGAGTACATCCTCTGCACGGCCACCAGCGGCCTGCGGGAGTCCCTGGAGACCGCCGGCATCGACTTCACCCCGCTCGGCGACGCCGAGCCCGACGGCCTGGAGCCGGACGAGCGCCGCGCGTGGGGCAGTTACTACGAGCGGAAGCCGCAGGTCGGCGTCATCTCGCTGCGGGTGATCTCCCCGCTGTTCGCCCAAGCCACCGGCCGGTACTCGTTCCTCGACCCCGAAGTGACGCTGCTCGGCGACGCCATGCACTCCCAGGAGGTGTCCGGCCATGCGGGACGTTGAGAACGCGCTCGGCAGGTACGCCGACACCGACCGTCCGCTGGTCCAGGTCCTCGACCTGAACGGCGAGCAGGCGGACGGGTTCAGCTACCGGCAGATCACCCGCGCCGCCCGGCAGTTGGCCGACCAGTTGGCGGACCGGCAGACCACGGGAGCCCGGCTCCGGGTCGGCGTGGTCTGCGGCAACACCCCCGAATTCGTCGTGGCGGACCTGGCGTTGCTCGCCGGGCGGGCCGTCGAGGTCCCGGTGCCGCTCGCCTTCACCCGTGAACAGGCCTCCGGGATGCTGGAGTTGATCGACGTCCTGCTGACCGACGGGCCCGGCCGCCGTCGGCTCGCGGAGTGGGGCGAGGCGCAGGTGCTGCCCGCCGGCTGTCCGGTGGTCGACGTCGAGCTGTCGGAGCTGCTCGCCACCGCGAGCCGCCCGTACTCCGTCGATCCCGTCGACGCGGACTGGGTCTGCAAGGTCATCCACACCTCCGGCACCACCTCGCGCCCCAAGGGCGTGCGGATCCGGGCGAACGGGATCGGCGCGCTGATCGCCTCGCTGAGCGCGGTGATGCCCGCCGAGGCGTTCGGCCGCTACCTGTCCACCGTGCCGTTCAGCCTGCTGATCGAGCAGGTGACGGGTCTCTACATGGTGCTGCTGGACGGCGGTTGCGTCACCCTGCTGCCCCAACAGGCGGCCCTGGTCGGCACCTCGGCCGACGCCTCCGACGGCATCCTGCGCTACCTGCGGGCCGCCCGGCCGACCGCACTGGTCGCCACCCCGGCGCTGGCGGGCGCGTTGGCGACCGCCGCCAAGTCCGCCCGCGCGGCGGGCCGGGAGGTCGCCCCGGCGCTCTTCGGCACTGATGAGGTGCCGTTGGTCTGCTGCGGCGGAGCGCCCGTCCACCCGGACGTGCTACGGGAGTTGGACGAGCTCGGCCTCCCCGTGTACGAGGGCTACGGCCTCTCCGAGAACAGCTCGGTGGTCAGCTGGAACACGCCCGCCGCCCGGCGGTTCGGTACGGTCGGCCGACCGCTGCCGCACGTCCGGGTGGCGCTCGGCGAGGACGGCGAACTGCTGGTCAACAGCACCTCGTTGTTCGACGGCTACACCCGCGACGACCCGACCAGCTGCCCGGTCCTGGACGGCTGGCTGTACACCGGCGACCTGGCCGAGATCGACGCCGACGGGTTCGTCACGATCACCGGACGCAAGAAGAACGTCATCATCACCTCGGTCGGCCGGAACGTCGCCCCCGAATGGGTCGAGGCGCAGTACGCCCGGCTGCCCTTCGTCCAGGCGGTCGCCGTGGTCGGCAACCAACTGCCGGTGCTGCACGGCCTGTTCGTGATCCGGCCGGACACCGATCCGGAGCAGGCGCGGGCCGCCCTCGCCGCCTTCGGCCGCGAGCACCTCTCCGAGGTCGAGCAGGTCGGCCGGCTCCGCCTCGCCACCGCCGACGAGCCCTCGTACCACCGGTTCTTCACCGTCACCGGACGCCCGATGCGCGCTGCCATCGAGCGGGCGATCCACGACGGGGACCTCGAAACCATCACCACGGCCACGGCAACGGCCGTCTCAGGGAACGAAGAGGAGAAGCGGATGTCCACCGTCCAGCCCTACGGCAGCGGTTCGGGCCGGCTGGTGCTCGCGGCGCCCGGCCAGGACTCGCTGGGAGAGCTGGCCCCCGAGTACGTCACGCGGCTCCTCGCCGAGGCCGGATTCCTCGTGCTGCGCGGCTTCCGGCCGGACCTGGAGGCGTTCTCGCTCTTCGTCAAGAACCACTCCGACCGGGTCACCCTCGACCCGGCGCGCTCCTTCCACGGCGGCGACGTCGCGCAGAAGGTCGACGCCGGGACGGACGCGGTGGGCCTGCACCTGGAGAACGGCAACAGCCCCTTCCGCCCGGACCTCACCTGGTTCCTCTGCGAGAAGGCGGCGGCCAGCGGCTCGCAGACCACCGTCTGCGACGGCTACCGGGTCTGGGACGCCGTCGGGGAGGAGGCCAGGACGGCCTTCGCCGCCCAGGACATCCAGTACAGCCGACGGGTCGAGGAGCCCAAGTGGAGGGCGTTCGCCTTCCACCGGCTGGGCGGCGTCAAGCCGCTCGACGAGATCACCCTGGACGACTTCACCGGCCTGGTCGAGGATCCGGAGAGCACCGTCGTCGAACCGCTGCCGGACGGCTCCGTCACGTACGCGTACCGCACCCCGGCGGCCCACCGGACGCTCTTCGGCGACCGGCTCTCCTGGGCCAACAGCATCTTCGGCCCCTCGTACAACTACGAGAAGCCGGTGATCACCTTCGCCGACGGCAGCGAGCTGCCCGCCGCCCTGCTGGCCGAGCTGGAGCGCGTCACCGCACAGGTGACCGAGGACGTCGAGTGGCAGGACGGGGACGTCGTGCTCATCGACAACACCCGTGTGATGCACGGTCGCAGAGCCATCGAGGACCCGGATCGGACCATCTACAACGCGCAGAGCTACCTCCGGCGCGACCTGCTCCCCGGCTCCTGAACAGCCCCGCCCGGAGCCCGTCCACAGCCCATGTCCGGCGCTCACCCGCAGACCACACCAGGAGTCCGCCATGCCCGCGTACGAAAACCCGAACAGCCTGCACGATCCCAAAGTGGCCCAGGTCCTCGCCGCCCTCTACGAGGCTTCGCGGCAGGACGACGAGATCGTCGGCCGGGCACTGGCCGGTGTCGCCGGGCGGGCCGCCCCGCCGTCGCTGGAGGAGTCCGTCGAGCTGGTCGCCGAGGCCCTGCTGCCCGTCCAGCCGCGCGTGGGCGAGCTGCTCTACCTGCTGGTGCGCTCACTGCGGCCGACCCATGTGGTGGAGTTCGGCACCTCCTTCGGCATCTCGCTGATCCACCTCGCCGCCGGCGTCCGGGACAACGGGTTCGGCAGCGTCGTCGGCTCCGAGCTCAGCGCCTCCAAGGTCGTCCAGGCCCGGAAGAACCTGGCCTCGGTGGGCCTGGCGGACGTGGTGGAGATCCGCGAGGGCGACGCCCGCGAGACCCTCGCCTCCGTACCCGGCCCGATCGACCTGATCCTGCTGGACGGGTGGAAGGACCTCTGCCTGCCCGTCCTCGAACTGCTCGAACCGAAGATGCACCCCGGCACGGTGGTGCTCGCCGACAACCTGTCGATGCTCCCGCAGGAGTACCTGGACCGGGTGCGCACCGGCGGTGACTACGTGTCGGTCGACCTCCCGGTCGGCGAGGGCATCGAGCTCTCCACCCGTATCACCGCTGCCCCCTGAGCGCCGGTCCACAACGGCAAAGGACTCCATCATGGGCCGTCGAGCCTCCTCCCTGCGGTACACCGCCGCCATCGCCCCGATGATCTGGGGCACCACCTACATCGCCACCACCGAGTGGCTGCCCCCGGGCCGCCCGCTGTTCGCCGCGCTGGCCCGGGCCCTGCCCACCGGCATCCTGCTCCTGCTGTGGCGCGGCACGCTGCCGCGCGGCATCTGGATCTGGCGGGCGCTGGCGCTGGGCATCCTCAACATCGGCGCGTTCTTCGCCTTCGCCTTCGTCGGGGCCTACCGGCTGCCCGGCGGGGTGGCGGCGGTGGCCGGTTCGCTGCAGCCGATCATCGTGATCCTGCTGGTGACGATGGTCTTCGGATCGCGCATCCGGGCACTCCAGTTGGGGGCCGCGGTGCTCGGCACGGCCGGCATGGTGATGCTGGTGGCCGGTGCCGCGACCCACCTGGACGCGCTCGGCGTCGCGGCGGCGCTCGGCGGGGCCGTCTCGATGGCCTCCGGCACGGTGCTGACCAAGAAGTGGGGCCGTCCCCCGGGCGTCTCGCTCCGGGTCTTCAGCGGCTGGCAACTGCTCGCCGGCGGGCTGGTCCTGCTGCCGCTCACCGTCCTGGTCGAGGGTCTGCCGACCCACCTGACGCCGGTGAACGTCTTCGGCTACGGCTACCTCGCGCTGATCTCCAGCGCCTTCGCCTACCCCCTCTGGTTCCGGGGCATCGAGCAGTTCACCCCCTCTGCGGTGACCTTCCTCGCCCTGCTCAGCCCGGTCGTCGCCTCCCTGGTCGGCTACCTGGTGCTGGACCAGTCCTTCACAGTCTGGCAACTGACCGGGATCGCCATGATCCTCCTCGCGGTGGTCGGGGGGCAACGGAGCCCCGCGCCGAGATCCGCAGCCGTACCCGCACCAATTCCCGCGCCCCTCGCTGAGCCCGCTCGGGTGGGGTCCGATGTCTAGCGAGATCGGAGAGCAGTCCGTGAACACCAACCACGTGAACAGCCACCTGAACAGCAGCAGCCGGGTGGAGATCGGCATCGTCGGGGCAGGCCCGCGCGGACTCTCCGTCCTGGAGCGGCTGTGCGCCAACGAGCGCAAGTCCCCGTCGGCCGAACGGCTCACGGTCCACGTCGTGGATCCGTCCCCGGCTGGAGCCGGCCGGGTGTGGCGCACCGTGCAGCCCCGCCACCTCCTGATGAACACCGTCGCCTCACAGGTGACGATCTTCACCGACGACAGTGTGAACATCGACGGCCCGCTGGAGGAGGGGCCCGCGCTGTACACCTGGGCGAAGCTGCTCGCGCACGGCGCCCTGGACGACCTCCCGGGCCCGGTGAGCGACGAAACCCTGGCCGAGGCCCGCGACTTGGGCCCGGACTCCTACCCGACCCGCGCGCTCTACGGCACCTACCTCTCCTGGGTGTTCAGCCGGGTGGTCGCCGGTGCGCCCGCGCACGTCGAGATCTGCCTGCACCGCTCGCGCGCCGTCGCCCTCGACGACGAGGAGACCGGCCCGGGCGGGACCCAGGAACTGCTGCTGGAGGACGGCACCCGGCTGACCGGACTGGCGGCGGTCGTGCTGGCACTCGGCCATGTCCCGTTGCTCGCTTCGGAGTCGGAGATCGGGTTCGCCGCCTTCGCCGGCGCCAACGGCCTGAACTACGTCTCTCCGGCCAACCCGGCGGACGTCGACCTGAGCGTCATCGCCCCCGGCGAGACGGTGGCACTGCGCGGGCTCGGGCTGAACTTCTTCGACCACATGGCCCTGCTCACCGTCGGCCGTGGCGGCTCCTTCGACCGGGACGACCAGGGCAAGCTGGTCTACCGCCCCTCCGGCACCGAACCGCACCTGGTCGCCGGTTCGCGCCGGGGCATCCCGTACCACGCGCGCGGCGACAACGAGAAGGGCGCGCACGGCCGTTACCTGCCCCGGCTGCTCACTCCCGAGTGGATCGGCGGGCTGAAGGACCGCGCGGCCGAGGGCGGCTGGGTCAACTTCGGCACCGACCTGTGGCCGCTGATCTCCAAGGAGGTGCGCAGCGTCTACTACTCCACCCTGCTGACCGCCCGCGCGGACGGCACCGACGTGAGCCGCTTCCTGGAGCGCTACCTTGGCGTGGCGGACGGCCCGGACGAGGACCGGCTGCTCGACGAGGCCCGCGTCACCCAGGCCGACCGCTGGGACTGGGAGCGGATCGGAAACCCGTACGGCGACCGGGAGTTCGCCGACTCGGCCGAGTTCAAGGCCTGGCTCCTGGAGCACCTGGCCGCCGACGTCCGGGCGGCCCGGCTCGGGAACGTCAGCGGTCCGTTGAAGGCAGCCCTCGACGTGCTGCGCGACCTGCGCAACGAGATCCGGATGGTGGTCGACCACGGCGGGCTGGAGGGCAACTCGCACCGCGACGAGCTCGAATCCTGGTACACCCCGCTCAACGCCTTCCTGTCGATCGGCCCGCCCGCCTCCCGGATCGAGGAGCTGGTCGCGCTGATGGAGGCAGGTGTGGTGGAGATCGCCGGACCGGGGATGCGGGTCCGGGCCGAGGACGAGGAGTCGGCCTTCGTCGTGACGGCGGGCCGGATACCCGGACTGCGGGTCCTGGCCACCACCCTGATCGAGGCCCGGCTGCCCGAGCCGGACCTGCGTCGCACCGCCGACCCGCTGCTGCGGCACCTGCTGGCCAGTGGCCAGTGCCGCCCGTACCGGATCCACGGCGCCGCCGGGACGGAGTACGAGACCGGCGGTCTGGCCGTGACCGGCCGCCCCTACCGGGTGGTCGACGCCCAGGGACAGGCGCACCCCAGGCGGTTCGCGTACGGGGTGCCCACCGAGTCCGTGCACTGGGTCACGGCCGCCGGGATCCGGCCGGGCGTCGGTTCGGTCACCCTGGAGGACTCCGACGCGATCGTCCAGGCGGTGCGGTCGCTGCCGCCCGTGCCCGCCCGGCAGGCCTGTGCCGGAGCGGCCGTCGGACGGCCCAGCTCGTGAGCGATCGGATCGAACTCGACACCGGGCTGCTCTCCCCGGTCCGGGCGGGCACCCCCGCCGAGACGGCCACCGGCGACCGGGCCTGGCTGCAGGCCATGCTCGACGCCGAGGCCGCGCTCGCCCGGGCCCAGGCCGGGCTCGGCACCCTGCCGGCCGCCGCCGCCAAGGTGATCACCGAGCGGGCGCGCGCCGAACTGCTGGACGTGCGCGCCCTCTCGCTGGCCGCCAGGGAGACGGCAAACCCGGTGGTCGGCCTCGTCCGGGCGTTCACGGCCCTGGTGGCCGAGGCCGACCCCGGTGCGGCCGAGTACGTGCACCGGGGCTCCACCAGCCAGGACGTGATGGACACCGGCAGCATGCTGGTCGCCGCCCGCACGCTCCGGCTGATCACGGCCGACCTGCGACGGACGGCGGCGGCGCTCGGCCGGCTGATGACCGAGCACCGGGACACCCCGGCCGTCGCCCGTACCCTCGCGCTGCACGCGGTGCCGAGCACCTTCGGCCTCAAGGTGGCGGGCTGGCGCCACCTGGTGCTGGACTCCGTCGAGCGGCTGGAACGCGTCCTGGACGGGGGGCTGCCCATCTCGCTCGGCGGCGCGGCGGGCACCCTGGCCGGCTACCTGGAGTACGCGGGGGTGGACGCCGAAGGCGGCGCTCCGGTCGATCCGGGCGACTACCTGGACCGGCTCGCCGCCGCCTACGCGGCCCAGACCGGGCTCGCCGTCCCCGTACTGCCCTGGCACGCGCTGCGCACCCCGGTCGCCGACCTCGCCGCCGCGCTCGCCCACACCGCCGGGGCGCTCGGCAAGTTCGCGGCCGACGTCCAGGTGCTGGCCCGGACCGAGATCGCCGAGGTCTGCGAGCCGGCCCCCGCCGGGCGCGGGGTGTCCTCCGCGATGCCGCACAAGCGCAACCCCGTACTGGCCACCATGATCCGGTCGGCCGCCTTGCAAGTCCCGGTACTGGCAGCCGGGTTGACCCAGTGCCTGGTCGCCGAGGACGAGCGGTCGGCCGGTGTCTGGCACGCCGAGTGGCAGCTGCTGCGGGACTGCCTCCGGGTGGCCGGCGGCGCGGCCCACACGGCCGTGGAACTGGCCGAGAACCTTGACCTCGACCCGGCGCGGATGCGGGCCAACCTCGATCTCACCGGCGGCCAGGTCGTCGCCGAGCGGATCGTGGCGGTGCTGGCACCCCGGCTCGGCAAGTCGGTGGCCCGCACCCTGCTCACCGACGCCTCCACCACCGCCGACCGTGACGCCGTCCCGCTCGGCGAGGTCCTGGCCGCGCTTCCGCAGTTGCAAGGAGTCCTCGGCCAGGGTGAGTTGGCCGGACTGCTCGACCCTGTCCGATACACCGGCGCGGCGGGACCACTCGTCGACCGGGCCGTGCTGCGCACCCCGGGCGAGCGCCCGGGGGACATCCCGGGTGCATCCGCCGACATCGACGCCGATATCGACAGCGACATCGTCTTCGCCGACGCCGCCACCCTGCCCTGACGAGGATCGAAAGAGCCATGACTGTCACTGACCTCATAGCCTCGTACGACCCCGCCCTCGCTCCCGACCCCCTCGCTCCGGACCCCCTCGTTCCAGGGCATGTCTCGTGGCGCGACCTGCCCGCCGCCCAACAACCCGACTGGCCGGATCAGAGCGCACTGGCGGCGGTCATGGCCGACCTCGGCAGCTGTGCACCCCTGGTCCTGCCGGAGGAGTCCGACCGGCTCCGCGACCGGCTGGCCGCCGTCGCCCGTGGCGAGGCCGTCCTGATCCAGGGCGGCGACTGCGCGGAGACCTTCGGGGGCACCTCGGAGCGCCAGATCCGGGCCAAGCTCACCACCTTGGACCAGATGGCCACCGTGCTGTCCGCCGCCGCCGGGCTGCCGGCGATCCGGATCGGCCGGATCGCCGGCCAGTACTCCAAGCCCCGGTCGAACCCGACCGAGGTGATCGACGGCCTCGAACTCCCGGTCTACCGGGGCGACTCGGTCAACAGCGTCGAGTTCACCCCGGAGGCCCGCCGCCCCGACCCGGAGCGGCTGCGGCGTGCCTACCACTCCTCGGCCGTGACCCTGAACCTGATCCGCGCGGTCACCGGCGGCGCGGAGACCGAGGCGGTCTACACCAGCCACGAGGCGCTCATCCTCGACTACGAAGCGGCCCTCACCCGGCGGGACAGCCGCACCGGCCGGTACTACGCCGGCTCTGGACACCTGCTCTGGATCGGCGAGCGGACCCGCCAACTGGACGGCGCCCACCTGGCGTTCGCCGCCCGGGTCGACAACCCGGTGGCCGTGAAGCTGGGTCCCTCGGCCACCGCCGACGAGGCCATGGCGCTGATCGACCTGCTCGACCCGGAGCGCGAACCCGGGCGGCTCACCTTCATCACCCGGATGGGCGCGCGGCAGATCCGTGACGTACTGCCCGAGTTGGTGGCGAAGGTGACGGCCTCGGGGGCGCAGGTGGCCTGGGTCTGCGACCCGATGCACGGCAACACCTTCACCTCGCCCACCGGCCACAAGACCCGCCGGGTGGCGGACATCGCCGACGAGGCCGAGGGCTTCCTCGCCGTGCACCGGGAACTCGGCACCCACCCCGGCGGCTTCCACCTGGAGTTCACCGGCGACTTCGTGACCGAGTGCGTCGGCGGCACGGACGAGGTGACGTTCGAGGACCTCGGCCGCCGGTACGAGAGCACCTGCGACCCGCGCCTCAACCGGGGCCAGGCCCTCGACCTCGCCTTCTCGGTCGCCGACAGGTACCGATCCGCATGAACACCGCCACTCGCCCCGGCGGCCCCACCCGGCCCGACACCCCCGGCCGGATGACCACCCTTGCGGGCATGACCACCTTCGCCCGCCCGACCACCCTGGCGAGCCTCGCCAGCCTCGCCAGAAGGAGCACCGAGATGCCCACCTCCCCCGATCCCGGCGGGCCCGAGTCCGCCGGTGTCGCCGGTATCGCCGACGCCGTGCGGGCGGAACTGACCGACGTGATGCGGTTCGCGCATGTCAACACCTTCCACCCCAATGCCTTCGACTGGTCCGAGGCCGCCACCCCGGCCGAGCTGGAGTACCTCTCGGTGGTCGCCTTCGGCGAGCCCGGGCACGGCGCGAAGGCGGCCGCCTACATCGCCAAGGAGCTGGCCCAGCTCGCCGAGATCGAGCGTCACGTCAGCGCCGTCATGGCGCTGGCCATGGGCGAGTTGCACGATCTGCCGGACGCGGTCAACCACGGTCACGAGCTGCACCACGCGCTGTCCTGCTTCGCCGCCGAGGAGTTCCAGCACGCCAACACCTTCTACCGCTACGCGCGAGCGGTCTCGGGGATCGAACCCCGGGTCGCGAACGGCCTGTTCGAGGAGCGGCTGGCGGTCTTCCGGACGGACGACCACCCGTACGTGAAGCTGGTCGCGCTCTGCCTGTCGGCGTACGTCGGCGAGTCCGTGATCACCGTCTTCGAGCACCGGACGGACGCCCTGGACCCGGACCGCACCCGGTTCTTCACCCGGCTGCTGCACGCCCACGGCCTGGACGAGGCGCGGCACGTCAAGGTCGACCATGTCGCGATGAAGCTCATCCACCCGGCCCTCGGAGAGAGCGACCGCGAGCGGGTCCGGGCTTTGCTGGCCGAGATCGAGGATCTCAACCGACGGCTCGCCCAGAGCTTCGAGTCGGCCGTCTCGGCCGCGCTCGACCTCGACTTCACCACCGGGAACCCGGCGGCCGAGACCCAGTTGGCGATGGCCAAGGGCTTCGGCGCGGAGCTCTTCGCCGAGGACGGCACGCTGCGCACGGTCGACGAGATCCTCGGTGGCGACCTGCTCGACGGCGGCCTGCGCGAACTGGTGACCCGCTTCTCCGGCACCGACCGCATCCACACCACGGCCCGCCTCACGGGAGCGCTCCGATGACCGGTACCCAAGCAATGACCGGCACCGAGGCGATGACCGGCACCCAGGCCCGGGCGGCCGCGACGGCGTTCCGCGCCCTGCACCGGGGCCGTCCGGCCGCCGACCCCCTGGTCCTCGCCAACCCCTGGGACGCGGTCAGCGCCCGGGCCTTCGCCGAAGCCGGCTTCCCGGCGCTCGCCACCTCCAGTGGCGCGATCGCGGCCGTACTCGGGTACGCGGACGGCGAGCAGACCCCGGTGGACGAGATGTTCGCCGCCGTCGCCCGGATCGTCCGTTCGGTCGACGTCCCGGTGACGGCGGACCTCGAGGCCGGGTACGGCCTGCCCCCGGCGGAGCTGGTCGAACGGCTGCTGGCGGCCGGCGCGGTCGGCTGCAACCTGGAGGACTCCGACCCGGCCACCGGAAAGCTCAAGCCCATCGAGGAACACGCGGCCTGGCTCGCCGAGTTCCAGGCGGAGTCGGCCGGCCGCCTGGTACTCAACGCCCGCGTCGACACCTTCCTGTACGGGGACAAGGACGTCTCGGACGCCGTGGCCCGATCCCGGCGCTACGCGGAGGCGGGAGCCGACTGCGTCTACCCCATCCTCGCGCCGACGGACCTGCTCCCCGAGCTGGCGGCCGGCGCGGGCATCCCCGTCAACGCCCTCGCCCTCCCGGGCGGCCCGTCCCCGAAGCAACTCGGCCGCCTGGGCGCGACCCGGGTCACCTTCGGCCACACCCTCCACAACCGCATCACCGCCACCGTCCAGGACCTGGCCCGCGAGCTGTCCGGGGCATAGGCCCGGTCTGACAATCCCGCCGGGCGCTCGCCGCCGGGCATCCCGCCCCGGGATGCCCGGTGCCGCCCGGGGAAACTCTGTCACCAGCCCGCCAGGGCCATTTCGATTGTGGATCCCGGACCCATGGTCACGAATTCACCGAATTCACCGGGTTCGGTGCACCCTTCGGTGCGCAGCCGCTCGTGCGAGAACAGAAAGGACCCGCTGGAAAGGCCGCATTTTTTGCTGTGTGCACGAAGTTGCTGGGAGGCGGTACCGGCGCCCAGGATTCTCGGTTCCGCTGGGGGAGCCCACCGATAGCAATGGTCGGGCCGCTCTGCGGGGCCCTGTCAAACAGTTTCACGGAAAATCCTCCGCATGGCACGCTGTCGAAGTAGGGAATAGACGATGTAGCGCACAGGCGCTACGCTTGCCGCCATGTCATGGGAATCGGGGATCAACGAAGAAGGCGTTGGCGGCCACTCTCCGGAATTGTCGAGAGTGCGCTACGAGAAGGTCGGCCGGGTGGCCTACGTGACTCTCGACCGGCCCGAGGTCCTCAATGCGATGGACTTGCGCATGCACGAGGAGCTCGCCTGGGTCTGGGACGATTTCGAGGCCGATGACGACATGTGGGTGGCCGTGCTCTCCGGTGCCGGCACCCGTGCCTTCTCGGTCGGCCAGGACCTGAAGGAGCTGGCCGGGCGGGAACGCGAGGGCACTGCGAGCCCGTCCACCTTCGGTAGCCGGGGCAAGCCCGGCTGGCCGCGTCTGACGGAACGGTTCGAGCTGGCCAAGCCGGTCGTCGCCAAGGTCCAGGGGTACGCCATGGGCGGCGGCTTCGAACTCGCACTCTCCTGTGACATCGTCATTGCCTCCGTGGACGCGACCTTTGCGCTGCCCGAGGCCAAGCTCGGCCTGATGGCCGGAGCCGGCGGTGTATTCCGACTGACCCGGCAGCTTCCGTGGAAGACCGCGATGGGACACCTTCTGACGGGGCGTCCGATGAACGCTCAGCGAGCGTACGAACTCGGTCTCGTCAATGAGGTCGTCCCGGCCGGTGACCTGGAGGCCTGTGTCGAGGGCTGGGTGGCCGACATCGTGCGCTGCGCGCCCCTCGCGGTCCGGGCGATCAAGGAAGCGGCCACGAAGTCCGCCACCATGACGCTGGAGTCGGCGTTCGCGACGCGCTACCCATGGGAAGAGCGGCGCATGCACAGCAAGGATGCGATCGAAGGCCCACTCGCCTTCGCCGAGAAGCGTGACCCTCGGTGGGAGGCCCGCTGACCACGGGACGACAGCGCCGGGGTGGGCCTCTCGGCTCACCCCGGCGCTCTGCCCACTGCCCTGCCCACTGCTCTACCAGCAGCTCTCAGCGCTCTCAGGCACGGTGCGTCACGAGACGTTGACCGCGCTGTCGTCGATCACGAAGCTGGTCTGCGCGGAGGAGGAGTCCTCCGTGCCGGTGAACGTGAGGGTGACGGTCCGGCCGGCGAAGGAGGAGACGTCGAACGACTCCTGGACGTAGCCGGTGTTGGCGTTCAGGTTGGAGTAGCCGGCCAGCGTGGTGCCGTTGGCCGTCACCTTGAGGGTGTCGGCGGCGGTGGTGCCGGTCTTGGCGGTGTCGACGTGCAGCCAGAAGCTGAACGTCCCCTTGCAGCCGGTCGGGATGGTGACGGCCTGCGACAGGGTGTCGGTGTGGGCGGCGCCGTAGCCGTCCAGCCAGGCGTCGTAGCTGCCGGAGTGGGCGGGCTCGGAGGTGGTGTCGTTGTTGACGACGCCGGCGGTGGCGGTCCACGGCGCTGCGGTGCCGGTCTCGAAGCCGGGGTTGCCGAGCAGCTGGGCCGACGTGCACCCGGAGGCCGCGCCGACGGTCCAGCCGAAGGTGGTGGTGCCGGCCGCGCCGGTGCCGTCGGTGACGGTGAGCGTCACGGTGGAGCTGCCCGCAGCGGTCGGAGTGCCGGTGATCAGGCCCGAGGAGTTGATCGCCAGGCCGGCGGGCAGGCCGGTGGCGGCGTACGTCAGGGTCTGGCCGCTCGCCGAGTCCGAGGCCTGGATCTGCAGCGGGCTGATCGCGGTGCCGAGGGTCGAGTTCTGCGAGCCGGGGCCGGTGACGGCGACGGTGTTCCCGCCGGTGCCCGTACCGGCGGTGGTGAACACCTCGTTGTACGGGGTGGCCCACTTGTCGTTGTCGGTCATCGTCGTGGTCAGCCCGAGCGCGCCCTCGATGACCCGGGCGGTGCTGTAGTGGTCGTACCGGTTCGCGTCCTGGTACCCGGCCTTGACGGTGCCCTGCGAACCGATCGCCAGCGTCATGACCTGGTTGGTCTGTCCGGGCCCCCAGCCGCCGGGCGCGTTGCTGCCGTCCTCGTCCGTGGTGAGGATGAGTAGGGACTTCTGCTGCGTCCAGGCCGGGGAGTTGAACAGGGTCGGCAGGGTCTGGCTCAGCCAGGTGTCACCGGAGGCGATTCCACAGCCCTCCATGTCACTGCAGCCGTCCGCGTCGAACCAGGTGAACGCGGGGGTGCTCGCCGTCGAGGCCAGGTCGGTGTTGAGCAGTTGCGGCAGCGGCTGCCAGTGCGCCTGGCAGTAGGCGTTGTCGTTCTTCATCTTCGCCGCGTAGTAGAACGGCACGTCGTCGGCGGAGTAGTTGCCGCTGTCGGTGGTCTGGCAGTTGCTGGTCTGGCTCTGGACGTACTGCTTCCAGCTCTTGCCGGCCGCGTCCAGGTTGTCGCTCAGGCCGTTGTTGGTGGCGGTGCAGGCCGTGCTGGTGATGCAGTTGGCGTTGCCGCCGCCGGCCGCCTTGTTGCTGCGGCCGTAGGAGTTGCCGAACGCGATCTGCTCGTAGTTCGGGTCCGAATTGTGCGTGCCGGCGTGGTAGTTGGTCAGCAATGACCCCATCGGCACCAGGGTGTTGTTGATGTACGGCGCGGCGGAGTTGCCGATGATCCCGGCGCCGCCGTCGACTGTGTTCGAGCTCGCGGAGAGGTTGTTGTTCTCCATCATGACGACGAAGACGTGGTCGTACCCGGGCACCGTGGAGGCGGGGACGGTCAGGGCCGGGGCGGCGGTCGCGGTGTCGAGGGTCAACGAGAGATCGTCGGCCAGCCCGTCGTTCTGCGTCCCGGTCATGGTGAAGTCGACTGCGGTGAGGATCGACCGGGTGCCGACGGGAACCGTGGCGGTCGCGCTGCGCTGCAGGAACTCGGTGGTGTTCGAGCGGTCGGCGGCCAGCACCGGGCCGATGGACGAGGTGCCCAGCGAGGCGCCGGACGCGCTGAGGTAGCTGATCCTCACTGCGGCCGCGTCGTTGTAGCTGCTGACGCCGCCGAGCCAGCCGGAGACGGTGGAGTGCACGCCGCCCGCGTCGATCGCGGTGGCCGCCGAGGAGACGTCGGTGGTCTGCGTCATCTCCGAGGAGCCGCGCGAGCCGCCCTGGAAGTACGCGGTGCCCTTGGACGGCGAGCCGGGGGTGGTCGTGTTGGCACCGTTCGTCGCGTTGTAGCAGTTGATCACCGGGTCGCCGGAGGTGATCTGCCAGCCCGGCAGGGTGGTCTCCTCCCAGCCGCCGGGGCTGCACTGCGAGGTCTCCGCGCCGGAGTTGAGCAGCAGGTTCGCGCTGCCGGTCGCGGCGGCGGCCGGGGAGACGGCCGGGGCGGACAGCGCCGCGCCCAGCAGCGCGGCCGCCACCGCCCGGCTCGTCCAAGGGTTGGTTGATCTGAGCTTGCCGTACATCGAGTTCCTCCGAGGGAAGCGGGGGCCGAGCCACAGAACGTCCGTACGTCGCGATTGGGCTAGCCCAATCGCGACGAGAATGGCGGTGGCGGGCGGACAGCGCAAGACCGCCAGCTGCCCAGCGGACGACGGTTGGGCGAACGGCCTGCCGCGCCCCCGGCCCGGCGGCCGCGCCCCCGCTCCCCGGACCCCGCCTCGGCTACCGTTGACGGGGTGACCACACGCCCGGCCGAGGCCAGTGCCCCACCGTCCGCCGCGCTGCGGCCCGCCCGCGAGGGCCTGCCCGAGCACGGCGAAGCTCCCAAGTACTTCCAGGTGAAGCACAAGATCTCAACGGTCCTGGACACCCTGAGCCAGGGCGCCGCCGTGCCCACCGAACGGGAGCTGGCCGAGCGTTTCGGGGTTTCCCGGATGACCGTGCGCCAAGCCATCAGGGAGCTGCGCCTGGAGGGCAGGCTCCAGCGCCGTGGCCGCTCGACCGTCGTCGCAGGACCCAAGTTCGTCCAGCCGCTCATCCTCGCCAGCTACACCGAAGGGGTCCGCCGGCAGGGCCGACGTCCTGGCCGGCAGTTGCTCACCCTCGAACAGCTCCCCGCCGAGGCCGACCTCGCCGGACTCCTGCAGATCCCGGTCGGCGCCACCGTGGTCCACCTCGAACGGCTGCTGCTCGCCGACGACGAACGGATCGGCGTCGAGAGCACCTACCTCCCGGTGCAGCGTTTCCCCACCCTCGCCACCCACTTCGACCCGGCCACCTCGCTGTACGCGTTCCTGCGCGCGGCCGGGGTGCAGTTCGCCGAAGCCGACGAACGGATCGAGACCGTCCTGGCCTCACCCCGCGAGGTGCAGCTGATCGGCACCAGCCCGGCCCTGCCCATGCTGCTGATCAACCGCGTCTCCCGTGACCTGGACGGCCGCCCCATCGAGTGCGTCCGATCCCTCTACCGTGGCGACCGCTTCAGCTTCACCACCCGCCTGACACCGGAACTTTCGACACCGGAACTGTCATAGGTCGACCGGCAATTGGGGAGTGGCGTTCACGGGCCCGGCGTCAGCTGCAGGCGGCCGGCGATCTGTTCGAAGATCAGGTTGGTCCGGGTCTGGGCCACTGCGGAGTGGGTGGTGAGGTGGTCCACCACGAAGTCACGCAGGGCGTCGGGGTGGGCGAGGGCGACGTGCAGGAGGTAGTCGTCGGAGCCGGCCATGTGGAAGACGGCGACGACGCCGGGCAGGTCGGGGGCGGTGGCTCGGAAGCTCTCGTTCTGTTCCCGGGTGTGGGCCCGGAGCCGGACCGAGATCATCGCCTGCAGTGGCAGCCCGATCGCGGCGGGGGCTATCTCGGCCCGGAACGCGCGGATGACCCCGCGCTCGCGCAGCGCGCGTACCCGGGCCAGGCAGGTCGAGGGGGCGATGCCCACCGCGTCCGCGAGTGCGTTGTTCGGGATGCGGGCGTCGTCGGCGAGGATCCGCAGGATCGCCCGGTCCACGTCGTCGAGCGGCGTCTGTCGGGTGTGATGATTATTCGGCACAGGGTCCAGGGTCGCTGCTCATGCCGATGATATGCAAGGCATCAAGGGCTGATTCCGAATCTTCTACGGAAGACTTCCCCTCGAACTGCCGCATGTTCCATTCTGGCTGCCATGATCCGAACCGAAACCCTGCCCGCCTTCGCGACCCACGACGACCCGTCCCGGCTGGAGCCGGACGTGCGTGAGTTCGCGATACCGGCGGGCGGGCTGGACGAGGAGCAGCGGCTGCGCGCCCTCAACCGGATGGACGAGTACCTGACCAGGAAGCGCCGGCACCTGCTCGGCTTCCAGGCCACCCAGGAGATGGGCGGTAGCGCCTTCGACCTCGGCCGGTTCATGCAGCACAACATCAACAACCTCGGCGACCCGTTCCAGAGCGGCGGCTACAAGCCGAACACCAAGGTCGTCGAGCGCGCCGTCCTCGACTACTACGCCGCCCTCTGGCACGCCGACGGGCCGCACCACCCGGACGACCCCGAGTCGTACTGGGGCTATGTGCTCTCCATGGGCTCCACCGAGGGCAACATGTACGCGCTCTGGAACGCCCGGGACTACCTGAGCGGCAAGCCGCTGATCCAGCCCTCGACCGGGAGCTCGGGCGACCGGGCGGTCGGACCGGTCGGACCGGTCGGGTCGGCCAACCCCAACGCCCGACGCCCGGTGGCCTTCTACTCCGAGGACACCCACTACTCCTTCGCCAAGGCCGTCTGCGTGCTGGGCGTCGACACCTTCCACGCCGTGGGCACCGAGCAGTACCCCGGCGAGTGCCCGCTGCTCGGGCCCGCTGGTGAGCCGCGTGACTGGCCCACCGAGGTGCCCTCGCGCAGCGGCCCCTCGGGGCACTCCTGGGACGGCACCGGCGAGATCGACGCCGACGCCCTGGCGGTGCTGGTGGAGTTCTTCGCCGCGAAGGGCCACCCGGTCTTCGTCAGCCTCAACCTCGGCAGCACCTTCAAGGGTGCCCACGACGACGTGCGCGGGGTCTGCGAGCGGCTGCTGCCGATCTTCGAGAAGCACGGCCTGGTCCAGGGGCAGGTGGTGCACGGCAAGGACCCGGTCACCGGCGAGCCGCTGGTCGACCTGCGCCGGCGCTTCTGGATCCACGTGGACGGCGCCCTCGGAGCCGGCTACGTGCCGTTCGTGCGGATGGCCGGCGCGGGTGGCCCGTCCGGCGTGGGTGGCCCGTCCGGCTCGGGCGACGACGCGGCGGGTCCGGGCGACGACGCGGCTGGCTTCGGCTGGATCCCCGAGACCGAGCTGCCGGAGTTCGACTTCGGCCTCACCCTGCCCACCCGGGAGTTCGGCGAGCTCGACATGGTCTCCTCGATCGCCATGAGCGGCCACAAGTGGCCCGGCGCGCCCTGGCCGTGCGGCATCTACATGACGAAGGTCAAGTACCAGGTCGCACCCCCGTCCCAGCCGGAGTACACCGGTGCGCCCGACACCACCTTCGCCGGCTCCCGCAACGGCTTCTCGCCGTTGGTGCTCTGGGACCACCTCTCCCGCTACTCCCACCAGGACCAGGTGGACCGGATCCGCCGCTCCCAGCAGCTGGCCGCCTACCTGGAGCAGCAACTGCGCCTGCTGGAACTGGAGAAGGACGTCGACCTCTGGCCGGCCCGCACCCCGGGCGCCATCACCGTACGGTTCCGCAAGCCCAGCCCCGAGCTGGTGGCCAAGTGGTCCCTCTCCTCGCAGGACGTCCTGACCGTCCCGGGCGACGAGAGCACCCGCCGCAGCTACGTGCACGTCTTCCTGATGTCCTCGGTCGACCGCGCCAAGCTGGACGCGCTGCTGGCGGATCTGGCCGACGACCCCGTCATCCTCGGTGCGGCGCCCCTGTCGTGAGCGGCTGACCGCGTGAACCGACTCGGTGATGCCGCCTCCCCGTACCTGCGCCGGCACCTGGTGGCCCTGGACCCTGAGGCGTTCGCCGGCGCGGCGCGGCGCGGGGTGCCGGTGCTGCTGAGCCTGTGGGAGATGGTGGCTCCCGGCGCCGGCGGGTGGTAGTCGCGGGCGGGCGAGGCCACGTCCGCCCGCGACCGGTCCGGTGTCAGTAGGGGGTGTCGAAGCAGAGGCTCTGGGTCCACGCCGAGGTTCCGTACTGGTTGGCAGCACGCATGGCGACGCAGATGTGGTCGCCGGAGTACGGTGATCGGCGGAGCTCCGCCGGCATTCGCCAGCACCTGGAGGGCAGCACTCCCGCTGCGGACGAGTAAGGGCACGGGAGCGCAGATCACGTCCCATACGGTGACGTTCTGCGCCCCCCGGTCGAGGAGGAGCTCTCTGGGGAGGCGCTTGAGGGCAAGGTCCACCCGAGCGCCACGGGAGGCGCCAACCGCCGTGTGCTCAGGCAGCGTTCAACGGCGGTTGCGGCGGTTGCGCACCAGGCGGACGACGTAGATGGGACCGCCGATGATGGCGCCGATGATGAGGGCCCAGAGCACGAAGTAGGCGGGGCCGGGGTGGAAGCCGGTGGTGGTGTCGGCGGCGGCCAGGACGGCGGCGAGTGGCTGGTGGGGCATCTTCTGCTCCTTGGATGTTGGCGGGGTGGGGTCAGATGGCGCGGAGGTTGGGGCCGGGGTGCTGGGCCCGCTCCGGGGCGATGGCGTGCATCAGGGCGATGTAGCCGTCCTCGACGGTGGCGCTGACGCGCTCCGCGTCCGGGGCGGGGGTGCCGGAACTGATGACCCGGTACGTGGTGCCGGTCATGCCGGGGGTGACGTTGACGGTGGGCAGGGTGGGCGGCACGGCGGTGGCCGGCTGGGTGAGGTGCCACACCATGCCCTCGGCACGGGTGGCGAGGTCACCGATGGCGCCCTGGAAGGCGACGTGCCCGCGCTCGATCACCACGACGTTCGGGCAGGTCTGCACGATGTCGTCGACGATGTGGGTGGAGAGCAGCACCGTCCGGTCGCCGGCCAGCCTGGCGAGCAGGCTACGGAACCGCAGCCGCTCCTCGGGGTCCAGCCCCACGGTGGGTTCGTCGACGATCAGCAGCCGGGGGTCGTTCAGGATCGCCTGGGCGATGCCCACGCGGCGCTTCATGCCGCCCGAGTAGCCCTTCACCTTCCGGTTGGCGACATCGCTGAGCGAGACCAGTTCGAGGACCTCATTGACGCGGACGCGGCGGGCGCGCCGGTCGGTGATGCCCTTGAGCAGCGCCATGTAGTCGAGGAACTGGCGGGCCGTCAAGTCCGGGTACAGGCCGAGCTCCTGGGGGAGGTAGCCGGTGGTGGCCTTGACCTCTCGGCGCTGGCTGCGCGACGTGAGCTCGGTGCCGTCCACCGCGACGGTGCCCGAGGTCGGCAGCAGCACCCCGGTGAGGACCCGCATGAAGGTGGTCTTGCCGGCCCCGTTGGGGCCGAGCAGACCGACCATGCCGACGGGCAGGCGCAGGCTGATGCCGTCGAGGGCGCGGATCTCGCCGCGCCGGAAGGTGACGGTCAGATCGGTGATGGTCACGTTGGGCGCGGTCATGACGGGCTCCTCCTGGTGAGCACGAGCTGGGTAATCACGAGGGCGGCGAGCGCCATGAGCAGCAGGAAGGCGATGCTGAGAACGGCCTCGCCGCCGGTCGGGGTGATTCCCCGCTGCCTGGCGTCGAACAGGGTGCCGTGGAACCAGGCACCGGCCGGGTACTCGCCGATGGCTTCGAAGGGCGTGCCGGCGGGGGTGGGGATCCCGAAGCGCGGGCCGACCATGTTGCCCCAGACCCAGTAGCCGAACAGGCCCAGCCGGTACAGCACGGGCCCGGTCAGGTACGGGATGGTGACCGAGCAGGCCGAGATGAAGATCAGCCCGGGCAGGATGATGGCGGCGAACGCCGCGAGGCCGACCGGGATCACCCCGGCCCCGCGCTGGGCGGTCAGGTAGCCGAGCAGGCCCACCCAGGCGACGGCGACCGGTGTGATGGTCGCCGCGCCGGCGCCGATGGCCTTGCCCCACAGGCGCGGGCCGATGCCGGTGGGCGTCGAGGTCAGCAGGTCGCTCAGCCCCAGCCGGGACTCCCGCCAGGCGCGGTCGGCGAGGACGGCGCCGACGCCGATCGGGCACAGCATGAAGTTGCCCGCCCAGTCCGCGACCAGAAAGGTGTTGTCCGTGGTGCTGGTGAAACCGGGCGGGAAGGGC
Organism: Kitasatospora sp. MAP5-34; assembly: GCF_029894335.1. Taxonomy (GTDB): domain Bacteria; phylum Actinomycetota; class Actinomycetes; order Streptomycetales; family Streptomycetaceae; genus Kitasatospora. Next base: position 50,114 of record NZ_JARXZC010000032.1, read on the forward strand.
GATGCGCAGCGCAGCGCGATCAGCCCGACCACGACCACCCAGACCGCCGGGCGGCGTACCTGCATCAGGTACTCGTAGCGGGCGGCCGCGACGGTCTTCGCCCACCAGGTGCGAGCTGCTGTCGGCGGGGCGGTTCGCTGAAGGACGGTGGTCATGCGGTATCGCTCCCCACAAATCGTTCGGGACGCCCCAGTAGCAGGCCGGCCGCGATCACGGCGACGACGCCGACGGCGGGCAGGGCGATTCGGTTGACGGTCCATTCGTGCGCCGGGACCTTGGCGGCGACGCCCATGAACATGTACTGCGCCCGCAGCACCGTGTTGTCCCGGATGGCGGGCGTCATCAGGTACTGGGCCAGCCACAGGCCCCCGATCAGGCCGCTTGCGGCGGCCGGGCTGCGCAGGCCGATCGCGATGAGCATCGCCAGTGCGACCAGCCAGAGCATCGGCGGGGCCCACACCAGGACGTAACCGCCCGTGCCCTGCCCCACTGGCCAGGCGTTCAAGGCGCGGAACACGACGGCGTCCAACAGCGTGACCAGGGCCGCTGGGGCCACCACCAGGCCGACCCGCAGGAACAGCACCCGGCGGTAGGCCGTAGTGGTCATGACCAGCTCGGCGCCGGGATCACGCCCCACGACCGACGAGGCCGCGACGGCGGTGCCGAGCGGGGCGAAGCCCGCCAGGACCGCGCCGGCGGCGAGGTCGAGGTGCTCCGCGCCGGCCCCGGTGGCATGCATGACGATCACCAGGATCGCGCCGCCCAGCGTTGCCGCCAGTGCCGTCACCGGCGGGGCGATGCCGATGACCCGCAGCTCCAATCGGAGGCGGGCCCAGGTGGACCGGTTCATGTCCACCTGCCGGCTCGTGCAGGTCCCGCGTCGCCGCAGAATGTGTCAAGGTCTCGTTGCATGCCGTCAAGCCTGGTCACGCCGACCGGGACTCGTACCGGCCAAAAGTACTGATCGGGCGGATCGGAGCGGTCCTTTTGGCCGGTGCGGCGGCCGCGACCGGTTCCGTAGCCTGAGCACCGTGAGTGTGATGGAACGGCTGGCCGCACTGGCCGCACTGGCCGCCAGACGAACCAACGTCCTGCTCGGGCTTGCCTTCGCGGCGGTGCTGGCAGCGACGGCCTACTGGCATGCCGCCCACGCGGGCGGCCGGGGCTGGTTGCTCGAATGCGGTGTCGGTGCGGTGGTGTGCGTCGCAGCGCTGCTCCGGGAGCGCAACCGGCTGGTCGCCGTGGCCATCGGCCTGTCCGTCGCGGCTGCCGCCGTCCTCGCCGCCGGCATGGGGTATCTGACCGGTCAGCCCGGCGTTGCCGCGTCCCTGGCGCTGACCGTCCTCGCCGGCTCGGCGGTCCGGGTCCTGCCGCCCGGACGAGCCGCCGTGGTCGCCGCGGCCGGGCTCGCGGTCACGGTACTCGGCCGGCTCGTGACCACCTCACATGCCGTTGCCCCGTTCCACATGGGCGTCCAGGGCTGGTTGGCCGGTCTTGGCACGGGGCTCGTCCTGCGCTTTCTGGAGCATCACCGCCAGGCCGCCGTCGAGGCGGTGCGGCGAGACGAACGCCTGGCCCTAGCTCGGGAGTTGCACGATGTCGTCGCCCACCATGTCTCCGGCATCGTGATGCACACCCACGCCGCCCAGATCATGCTCCGCAAGCAGCCCGACCTCCTCGGCGACGCCCTGGCGGACATCGAACGCTCGGGCACCGACGCCATGGACGCCATGCGACGGGTGGTAGCCCTGCTCCGCGACGCGGAGGACGGCGCTGCCGTCACTGCGGGCCCCGAGCAACTCATCGACCTGGTCCGCCGCTTCGAAGAGCACGGACCGGCCGTCGATCTCCGGCTGCCCACCGCAGCGCCGACCTGGCCACCCGTGGTCACCACCACCGTGTACCGGGTCGTCCAGGAATCCCTGACCAACATCGCCCGCCACGCCCGCGGCGCCTGCGCGGCCACCGTCACCATCTCCCAGGACAGCACGGACATCACCGTCGAGATCGACAACGATGCTCCGCCGCACCCCCCGATCCGCGCCTCCCCGCGTGGCGGCTACGGCCTGGTCGGCATGCGCGAGCGCGTCGAGGCACTGGGCGGTACGCTCAACGCCGGTCCGCAGCCCGGCGCCGGCTGGTCGGTACGGGCCACCCTGCCCCTGCATGCCGGAGACCGCCCGTGAGCATCAGCGTGCTGGTCGCCGACGACCAGGCCATGATCCGCACCAGCCTGCGCCTCATCCTGGAGGACGAGCCCGACATCACCGTCGTCGCGGAAGCACGCGACGGTGCCGAGGCCGTCGCCCTGGCCCGCCAACTGCGGCCCGACGTCTGCCTCATCGACATCCGCATGCCCCGCCTCGACGGCATCGACGTCACCCGCGCACTCGCCGGACCGGGCATCGCCGACCCGCTCCGGGTCGTCATCGTCACCACCTTCGGACTCGACGAGTACGTCTACGGCGCCCTCCAGGCCGGAGCCCTCGGATTCGTCCTCAAAGACGGCGACCCCACCCTGTTCACCGCCGCCGTGCGGGCCGCCAGCACCGGGGACGCCCTGATCTCCCCATCGATCACCCGGCGCCTGCTCCGCAACCTCGCCCCCATCAAGACCTCCCCCGCCCTCCAGCCCAACCCCCCGCTCACCGACCGGGAAACCGACGTCATCCGCGCCGTCGCCCGGGGCCGCACCAACCAGGAGATCGCGGCCGCCCTCTTCATCTCCGTCAGCACCGTGAAGGGCCACCTCGCCGCGATCCAGAACAAACTCGGAGCCCGCAACCGCAGCGAGATCACCGCCTGGGCCTGGGAATCCCACCTCATGCCGGGCAGCGCAGATCAACGGAACAGCGGCCGATAGCACCAGCGCCGGTGGGCCGAGTCAGGCGGGGGACTGGGGGATCCCCGTTCATCACGTGATGGCGCATGAGTGCAAATCGGCCAAGCGGGTGCGGGTTCCGTCGTCGGGGGCGGGGAACTTGAGAGGCTGGGGCGTATGAACCGGTTGGCTGGTGTGACCTCGCCTTATCTGCTTCAGCGCGCCGATGATCCGGTCGACTGGTGGCCCTGGGGACCGGAGGCTTTCGAGGAAGCACGGCGGCGCAACGTGCCCGTTCTGCCATTGGTCGGCTACGCAGCGTGTCACTGGTTCCAATGACTTAACACAACCCGGTAGTTCTGACCTGGGATGTTTTCGGGGAGTGCCGGCGTGGGCACGTACGATGAGCGACTGTGCAGGGAGATGGACGCCCGGGTCATAGTTCAGCTGGCCGCCTCGCCCGAACAGTACGCCTGCATCCGCCCAGCGCTTGGAGGGCACACCCCGCTGCTCCTGTCCACGAGTATGACGCCGCCCCGGCCGGCACTCTCATGGTGGACCCCGCGCAGGACCGTGGCCCCATATCCTGAGAGGCGACAGGAAGGAGCCGTTGATGAGCATCGACGCGGTCATGCACACCGAGTTCCCCGCTGGGTACGTGGTCTTCTTCGGTACCGACGGGAAGGTGGTCATGACTCCGCAGAGCTTCGAGCACTCCAGCACGATCAAGTCGATGCAGATCGACTCGCTCTTGCTCGGCCGGCACGCGAAGACAGCCTCCGACGTCTACCTGGACTTCCCGGCCGACGAGAACTCCGCCCCGGACTTCGCGATCCTGCGGGAGGACGCGCAGCGGCAGGGCAAGCGCTACGGCTTCGAGGACGTGCTGTTGATCGCCGAGGTTGTGTCAGTCTCCTCCGCGCGCAAGGACTACGACGACTGCACCGCGAAGTACGGCCGCTACGGCATCCCGGTCTATGTGGTGGTGGACCCGTACGCCGCGGAGGTCGTCGTCCACACCCAGCCCACCAGCTCCGGTTACATCGCGGCGCACACCCACAAGTACGGCTCGGGCAAGCTGCCCATCGAGCTGGCCGACGGGCGGACCTACACCCTCGACCTGGACGAACTGCCCCGGCCCGAGCCGGATGCCTGCTGACCGTACAGCGGAGCCCGCTCGCGCCTCCGCGCACTGGAGGCGTCGTACGCGTGTGTGGAGCGGGTCCGGCGGGGCTGGTGCTGCCGCTCCGTACGGCGCAGGAACTGCCAGCCCAGCACGGCCAGGGCGAGCGTCTGCACGAGAGAAGTGAGCGCGAGCAGGGGCTGAACGGTGGGAGAGCACCAGAACGCGGTGGTGCAGATTATCGGCAGGACCAGGTAGGCGCACAGGTCCACCACGGTCTGAAGCCGCTTGCGCATGGCGTGGCCCGCAACGTTGCGGTGGTAGACCTCCCAGCCGAACACTGTGCCATGGGCGGAGGCGAGTTTCCCCAGGCGCGGTCCCAGTTGGTCGCGGACGTAGCAGCCGATCGCCGAGATCTTCTCGTCGTTGACCAGATAGGTCCAGCCCAGGATCAGGCAGATCGCCGGGACGAAGAGCAGCAGTCGGGACTGTCCGCTCTGGACGGTGACCACCACGACCGCAGTGGCTGCGGCGAGCGTGAAGTAGAGCAGGTTGTCGCGGAACCCTATGCGGGTCTTCTGTTCGTCCTTGAGGCAGTCGTACTCGGCCAGCAGGATCTTGCTCTCGGTGACATCGTCCGTGGAGGTCACAGGCATTCCTATGGTCGAGTTCGGGATCAGCCGGCGATCTGGAAGGGTGTCAGGTTGTCGGGGCCGTGCCGTTCGATCCAGCTCTTCCCGTCCGCCGCTATCCCCTCCAGGAGGCGGAAGGTGTGAGTGGAGCCGGTCGCGCTGAGGTTGATCTCGGAGATCTCCTGGGAGTTCTCGTTCGGCGCCAGTTGATGGGCGTCGGCGTCCTTGATGCGGATCTTCCTGGCAGGTCCGTTAGTGAGGACGAGTTCCAGGTCGTAGCCGACGTCGACGTTCTCCGTCACCTGCACGGAGGACACCGCGTCGAACCGGTAGTTGCTCCGCTGCTCGTTCCTGCGCGTCGCGTCGGAGAAGTTGAACTCGGAGCTGACCTCGCGGATGCCGTCCTGGGTGAACAGGAACAGGCGGAAGACGTAGTGCGAGTACCGCCAGGGGCCGCCCCTGACCCGGCCCCGTTTGTAGGAAGGACCCGGGGCCACCAGGATGGTGTGGGTGATCAGGTCGCGCCAGGTGAGCTGGTGGTGCCGGAGCGCCTCATCGACGAACGAGGTCTTGTCACAGGTGAGCCAGGTCTCCATTTCCAGCTCGCTGGGGCGTGTCGCGTCCAGGAACGACTGCCAGCGCTGGTGGGCGATCTGTCGTGCGGTCAGTTGTTCCTGGTACTCCTGGGTCTCGCGGATCAGTCGGTACTCCTCGCGCCTGATCTGATACCACCGGGAAGCGGCCGCGTGCCCGGACCAGGCCGCACCGAGCACGGCCAGAAACACCCACAGCGGCCGAGGTTGGGCGGCACCCGAGACCGCCGTGCCGAACGCGGCCAGGGCCGCGGCGCCGAGAACGGCGAGGGCCGCTACGGTCAGGGCCTTCGTCCTGCCCGGGGTCTGCTCCTGGCGGTGCTGGAACAGGGTGCCGTCGTTGTGGCGGTTCCGGGTGTCCTCGGCGAGGTACCGGATCAGCCAGTTGACCCGCTCCACACCGATCCGGCTCTCCCGGTAGAGGTCCGCGATCTCGGCCGCGAGGCTGCCGCGGACCTGAGCGGTGTGGGCGAGCCAGGCGTCCGGGGCGAACCCGTAGGGCGTGCGAACGCTGAAGTAGTGATCGAACGAATGGCGGACGCCCTTGGTGAACCCGCCCTCGGCAGAGGCGGGATCGCGCGGGTGCGGGACGCGGGGCCCGGATGCGGGGCCCGGCCGGGATTCCCGGCCCCACCACCGGAGACCGCAACGGGCCGCGGTCAGGCCCGCGCCGAGCGCCACCAGTAACTCGACGACCGCCTGGGTCGGATCAGCGATCAGCGCCAGGGTCCAGAGGAGCACACTGCTGACGACGAACAGGACCGCCCGGACCGGGAGGGCCGCCTGGGCGGCGGCAGCGGTGCTCGGGCGGGGCGGAACGGCCCGCGCCCCGATGGGGGTGGGCGCGAAGTAGGCCCAGACCCGCCGGGCCCGCTCGTTGCCGAAGCGCTCCGCCCCGGCACGTTCGCGGGTCTCCGCCCACAGATCGTCCTTCAGACCTCCGGTGAGAATGAGGTCGAGGTGGCGGAGGATCGCGTCGTGCTGGCGGAGCGGCAGGTCCTGCAGCTGCTTCAGCACGGGGCCGGTTTCGCCGTTGGCGGTGCTGAGTACCGCCAGCAGGTCGAAAGTGACGCGCAGGGCTTCCTTCCACTCGTCCTCGGCGTAGGTCTGCACGAGCCCGGAGGTGTAACGCAGCCGCTGGACCTCTTCGGTGCTGAGGTCGTGGTGGGTGCGTGCGCTGAGCATGGCAAGCACCCAGTGGAAACGCACCTCCGCACCGTCGTACCCGTGGACGATCGCATCAGTGATCATTTCGCGGGCGCGGCTGGGGACGCCGTCCTGCAGGAGTTGCACGCCCACCCGGTACTTCTCCTGCGGCGAGGCGTCCGGGTGGACGAGGTAGATGGTGGAGTCGTGTACGGTCTCGGCCTGGATCCCGATGGTGGAGTTGTACGCGGCGTTGCTGTGGCTCATGCCAGGTCACCGGCCGCGGCGACGATGGGAGCCAGTGCGGCCACCAGCGCGGGGTACTCCGCGACCAGTCCGCGCAGCCTCCTGAGCGTCATGACCGTCCGCTTCGACGATTCAGGGGTGTTTCCCCCGGCCGAGCGGAGGGCGGAGTCCAGATCGGTCAGGGCCTCCCGGCAGGTGTCCTCGTCGAGGGTGCCCTCGGCACGGTGCCACGCCAACTGGTCGTGGAAACATTCCAGTTCCGCGATCAGGTCGGTCGGGCCGGATGCCTTCGGGGCCGTGTTCAGGTGGACGTTGCTGCCCGTGACCGAGCCGGCCATGACGCCGACGGTGCTGTTGTGCGCGGTGTTGCTGACGTGTCGGTCGAGCTGGTCGGTCGAGCGGACCCTGTCGTCCCGGGGCATCGCGGTCTCCTCCTGTTCTCCCAGCAGTTCCACCGCCAAGCGGGTGGCGAAGGCCGCCGCGTTCGCTGCGGCCTTCGGCTGCCAGTTGCGGTCCTCCGCGCTGTTCTTCGTGCCGTCTGCCCGGTCGCTGATCCCCCGGACGATGGCCACCGGCGCCCCGTTGAGATGGCCGGCCTGTGCCACACCGGCCGCCTCCATCTCGATGGCGAGTGCGTCGTTGTAGTGCCGCCGGATCCACTTCGCCTCGGCCGAGATCCTCGAGTTCTGGACGATCTCGCCGGCGGCGATTGCCCCGAAGCGCACCTGCGGCGCGTCCTCGTGACCAGGTGCGGGGTCCGCCCAGTCGTTCAGGCGGGCCAGGTGGGAGGCGAGCTGGCTGATGCCGTGCGGTGCTTCCCACACCCGAGGGCGGGCTTTGAGCCCGTCGTCCTCGCTGGTCCCGCCGTGGTAGGCGTACACGTGTGACGCCATCACCACGTCGCCCAGCCTGGTGGTGTCCCACAGGGCGCCGGCGACCCCGACGAACAGCACGGCCACCGGTGAGAACTCTTGAATCGCGCGTTCGGCGATCACCGCGGCGGAATGGTTCCCCTTGCTCGTCAGGCCGAGCGCGACGTTGCACGACGTGCCCCGCACGGATCCCACTTCGAACCGGGTACCACGCTCATGGCGGTGCACCTGCGGATCGGCCAGCCTCTGGCGCACGGCCTGGTACTCAAGATTGAGGGCGGTGAGAATCACCACCGAGCCATTCGACATCTACTCCTCTTCCCCTCTCGTGTTCTCTTCCGTTGCGGATGGCGCGGGGCGGATCAGCGGTGGGAACAGCACGGTTTTCGGACCGGCCCGGTACAGCCGTGCGGGCCGTCCTCCCGTGGTCCTGCGGTCCGTGCCGGCGGGGATGATGAATCCCTTCGCGGCTTGGACCTTCCGGTAGAAATTGCGGGTGTCGAGTTCGGTGCCCCAGACAGCCTCATACACCTGTTGCAGCTCCGCGATGGTGAAGCTCTCCTCGCAGAAGGCTGTGGCCAGCGCTGAGAACTCGAGCTTGGTGCGCGCGTGTTCGATCCCGTCCGTAGCGATTCGGCGGTGGTCGAAGGCGAGCTCCACCTCGCCGGACAGGACAGCTTCTGCGGGAAGCCACGCGGCGTCGGTGGCATCCGTCCCCGCGACCGGGTCGGGCAGCCCCGGCGCGATCGCCAGGTGGGCCACGGAGACGACCCGGCCCCGCGGATCGCGGCCCGAGGACCCGTACACGGCCAGCTGTTCAAGGTGCACCGAGTCGGCGGTCAGGGTCGTTTCCTCGCTCAGTTCACGGTGGGCGGCATCCAGAATCTCCTCACCATCGTGGTTCAGGAACCCTCCGGGCAGGGCGAGCATGCCCCGGAAGGGGTCTTCGCCCCGCTCCACCAGGAGGACGTGCAGGCGGCTCTCCCGCAGCGTCAGGATCACGAGATCGACCGTCAGCAGTACAGGAGTTGGTGACCACACGTCATCTTGCATGTCCTGCAAGGTACTTCAGTTATTGTCACTTGCACAAGAAGGGGGGTGATGGGGATTGCTGTGCCGCTCGACTCCGCAGCCGCGGCGCGTGCGGCGGGACCGCACGGATCGACCGGCTGGCACCGACCCCACCAGTCCGTTCCGGTTTCGAGGTTTCCACGGCCGGTGCTGCGATACTGCCCACATGGTGAACCGCCTGGCCGATGCCACCTCCCCGTACCTGTTGCAGCACGCCGAGAACCCCGTGGACTGGTGGCCCTGGGGGCCCGAGGCTTTTGCCGAGGCCGAGCGCCGGGGAGTGCCGGTGCTGCTGAGTGTGGGGTACGCCGCCTGCCACTGGTGTCATGTGATGGCCCATGAGTCCTTCGAGGACGAGGCCCTCGCCGCGTACGCCAACGAGCACTTCGTGGCCGTCAAGGTGGACCGCGAGGAACGGCCGGACGTCGACGCCGTGTACATGGAGGCGGTGCAGGCCGCCACCGGGCAGGGCGGGTGGCCGATGACGGTCTTCCTGACCCCTGACAAGGACCCGTTCTACTTCGGCACCTATTTCCCGCCCGAGCCCCGGCACGGGATGCCCGGGTTCCGGCAGGTGCTGGAGGGTGTCAACGCGGCCTGGCGGGAGCGGCCGGACGAGGTCGGCGAGGTCGCGGCCCGGATCCGGGCCGATCTGGCCGAGCGTGCCTCGGTGTACGGCGCGGGCGCTCAGCATCCGCCGGCCGAGGCCGACCTCGGGCAGGCGCTGGCCGGGCTCGGCCGCAGCTTCGACGACAAGCGTGGCGGGTTCGGCGGTGCGCCCAAGTTCCCGCCGTCCATGACGGTCGAGTTCCTGCTCAGGCACCACGCCCGCACCGGAAACGAGGCCGCGCTGCTGATGGCCGAGCGGACCTGTGAGGCGATGGCCCGGGGCGGTATCTACGACCAGCTCGGCGGCGGCTTCGCCCGCTACTCGGTGGACGCCGACTGGGTGGTGCCGCACTTCGAGAAGATGTTGTACGACAACGCTCTGCTGCTCCGGGTCTACCTGCACCTGTGGCGGGCCACCGGCGGCGAGCAGGCCCGGCGGATCGCGCTGGAGACCGCCGACTTCCTGCTGCGTGAACTCCGCACGCCAGAGGGCGGGTTCGCCTCCGCGCGGGACGCGGACAGCCTCGACCCGGCCACCGGGAAGTCCACCGAGGGCGCCTACTACGCCTGGACGCCCGAGCAGCTGACCGAGGTCCTGGGCGCGGCGGACGGCGCGCTCGCCGTCCAACTCTTCGATGTCACCGGCACGTTCGAGCGCGGCAGCTCCGTGCTCCAGCTGCCCGCCGACCCGGCCGATCCGGCGGCGTACGCGCGCATCCGGGCCCGGCTGCTCGCCGCCCGCGCCGAGCGGCCCGCCCCGGCCCGGGACGACAAGGTGGTCGCCGCCTGGAACGGCCTGGCCATCGCCGCCCTCGCCGAGACCGGCGCGCTGCTGGACCGCCCGGACCTGCTGGACGCGGCGGTCCGCGCGGCGGACCTGCTGCTCGCCGTCCATCTCACCCCCGAGGGCAGGCTGCTGCGCACCTCGCGTGACGGCCGGGCCGGTACCAATGCCGGGGTCCTGGAGGACTACGCCGACACCGCCGAGGGCTTCCTCGCCCTGTACGCCGTCACGGGCGACAGCGAGTGGCTCGGACTGGCGGGCGGACTGCTCGACACGGTATTGGTGCATTTCGTTGACGATTCGTCAGGCGCCTTGTATGACACCGCAGATGACGCCGAACAGCTGATCCGCCGACCACAGGACCCGACCGACAACGCGACGCCCTCCGGCTGGACGGCCGCCGCCAACGCCCTGCTCACGTACGCCGCCTACACCGGATCGGCCCTGCACCGCACCGCCGCCGAACGCGCCCTCGGGATCGTCGGAGCGCTTGCCGCGCGGGCTGCGCGCTTCGTCGGCTGGGGCCTGGCCGCCGCCGAGGCACTCGCCGACGGCCCGCGCGAGGTGGCGGTGGTCGGCCCCGCTGCCGACCCGGCCACCGCCGAACTGCACCGCATCGCCCTGCTCGCCACCGCCCCCGGCGCGGTCGTCGCGCTCGGCGAGCCCGGTGCGACGGACGTTCCGCTGCTCGCCGATCGCCCGCTACTGGACGGCCGCCCCGCCGCGTACGTCTGCCGCCACTTCACCTGCGACGCCCCGACGGCGGACCGGGCGGTGCTGGCGGCGAGCCTGGGCGTCCGGAGCTGACGGAAATCCGGGTGCGCCGGGCGCCGGTGGTCGGACACGATGTGGCATGGCCTGGACTCTGAGCACCTCCCTGGACGAATTCCACGCTGCGGCGGGCGACTTCCTCGCGGCTCACCCCGCCGAGAACACCGTGCTGCTCACCATCGTGGACCGGCTCGGCCGGGTCGGCCCGCACGCCTTCGGGTCGGGCACGCCCCGCTTCGGCTGGTGGCAGCAAGCGCCGGAGGGCCTGGTCGAGGGTGCGTTCCTGCAGACGCCGCCGTTCGGGCCGGCGCTCGGCCGGATGTCGGCGGTCGCCGCCGCTCACCTGGCCTCCGAGCTGCTCGCGGACGGCGCGCCGGTGACCGGGGTCCGGGGTGGCAAGGTGCCCGTCGAGGCTTTCGGATGGGTCTGGGGGAACAGATCCGGGACCAGGCCGACCGTCCGCGCCAACGAACGGATGTACCGGCTCGGCGAATTGGCCGCGCCGGACCCGGCCCCCGCCGGCCGGGCCCGCCCGGTCACCGAGGCCGACCGGGCGCTGATGATCTCCTGGTACGACGCCTTCATGGCCGACATCAATGTCGCCGTCCACACGGAGCACGGATCCGTGGTCGACCAGCGGACCGCCGACGGTTCGCTGTATCTCTGGGAGGACGGCCTCTGGGAGGACGGCCTCTGGGAGGACGGCGCCGGGCGGCCGGTGTCCTTCGCCGGAGTCAGCCCGGTGATCGCCGGCATGTCCCGGATCGGCCCGGTCTACACGCCACCCGAGCTGCGCGGCCGGGGCTACGCGAGCGCGCTGGTCGCGGCAGTCTCGGCCCACGCCCTCGCGCAGGGCGCGCGCGAGGTGCTGCTCTACACCGACCTGGCCAACCCGACCAGTAACTCGATCTACCAGAAGCTCGGTTACCAGCCGGTCCAGGACTGCCTGACCCTGGACCTGACCGGCTGAGAGCAGGAGGCCCGATCCCTCGTCGGCGGACTCTTCTACCGGAACTATTCGCAGTGCTCCGGCCTTCAGGCCGGGGGTGAAGCGAATCCTGCGCCCGGCGGCCCTGCGCTCCGTGAGCCGCAGTTGAACGCCTGGTACGTGCTGCGCGGCGGCCGGGTGCTGCCGCTGGACGACGAGGCGCGCCGCTCGGTCGGTGCGGGCGGGGTGAGCCTGGCCGCGTACCAGAAGCTGGTGCACCAGCGGTACGGCGACAAGCTGCCGGCTCGGCGTACGACAAGGCGGGTCTGGGCGGCGGCTTCGAGCTGAACGCGGCACCGGCCGGACCCTCCGACAGCGCGTTGCCGCTGCTCACGGGGGCGGCCGCGCTGGGCGTCACCGCGCTGGCGGGGGCGGGCCTGGCCGTCCGCCGCCGCGCCCGGGGCTGACCTCGGCGCCCGCGTGTTCGGCGGCCCGGTGGTCCACGGACCACCGGGCCGCTGCCCTTCTCCCCCAAGGGTCGTGCGTCCGCGCAGTTCCCGTGTGATCGCTGGTGCCGAGAATTGATGGAGCGTTGATCCGGCGTTCGCCCACCCGGGCTGGTGCCCGTGGCACGCTCAGCTGAGAGGATGTCTCACTCGGCTGTGCGGTCGTGAGGGGGTAGCGATGACGGACGGTGGACTCCACCGCGTCCAGGTCGGGACGGCGGTGGCGGGGGTGTCGGCCGCGCTGGCCGTGGTCGCGGCCTATCTGGTCGGCGGGTCCAGGCTGGTCTGGGCGGTGGCGGCGGTGGAGGTGCTGCTGGTGATGGCACACGTCGCGCGCCGGTTCCGCGCCAAGGCCCGGGTCAGGTCGGCCGCCGAGGGCCCGGCGGCGGCGCACTGCGAGCGTTGCCGCCGGGCCAGGGAACAGCTGGAAGCGCGGGCCGCCTCAGCAGGATCGGGTTCGGCAGGTTCGGACTCAGCAGGTTCGGGCTCGCGTTCGGCCGGCGCGGGTCCAGCGGCATCGGGTTTGGCCGGATCGGGGCCGGGCTCAGCGGGTCGCGCTGTAGGCAATCAGTGAGACGCCGACGTACTGCACGATGAACGCCCCCAGGGTGAAGGCGTGGAAGACCTCGTGGAAGCCGAACCAGCGCGGTGACGGGTTCGGCCGCTTCAGGCCGTAGACCACGCCGCCCGCGCTGTAGAGCAGTCCGCCGATGACCATCAGCGTGATCACGGCGACGCCGCCGGTCCGCAGGAAGTCCGGTAGGAAGAAGACGGCGGCCCAGCCCAGCGCGAGGTAGCAGGGTGTGTAGAGCCAGCGCGGGGCACCGACCCAGAAGACCCGGAAGGCGATGCCCGCGAGCGCGCCGCCCCAGACCAGCCAGAGCAGGACGTCCCGCTTGCCGCCGTCCAGCAGCAGGATGGTGAACGGGGTGTAGGACCCCGCGATGATCAGGAAGATGTTCGCGTGGTCGAGCCGGCGCAGCACCGCGTCGCCGCGCGGTCCCCAGTCGAAGCGGTGGTAGACCGCGCTCACGCCGAACAGCAGCCAGGCGCTGACCGAGTAGATGGCGCAGGCGATTCTGGCCGAGGTCGAGTCGGCCAGGCAGATCAGCACGATCCCCGCCGCGACGGAGGCCGGGAACATGCCCGCGTGCAGCCAGCCGCGCCACTTCGGTTTGACGAACGTGTCGAGGGCATCGGAGACGGCCAGCGCCTTCGGGACGGCAGGTGCGTCCGAGGCGGCAGGGGCATCCGAGACGACGAGGGCCGGGGCTCCGGCGGCCTTGCTCTGGTCCGCAGTCATGACGGACATGCTACCTACGGAACCGTAGGTTACTGCGAAGTAGGAAGTGGGCCTCGTCACTTTTAGACGTTCTGGAGTATTCGGGTCGGTTTCTTGAAGGGTTGAACAGGGACCGGAGCGCCTTGTTACTCGCTGGTAATTCGACAGTAAGGTGCAAAAGTGGTGCCAAAACCGCCAAGGTGCCGTGTTCCGACCCGTATGGCGGAGCTACGCTGCAAGCACCCTCAACCCCCCGCGTCGCCGTCTCATAGCCGAGACGGCGTGAAACGGAGCGATCGTGTCGTACGAGAACTCTGCTCTCAGCGCATCCGCGCCCACCCGCCACAAGCGTCTGCTGGCCTGGGTGAGCGAGATCGCGGAGCTGACCCAGCCGGACCGCATCGAGTGGTGTGACGGCTCGGACGAGGAGTACCAGCGCCTCGCCGACCTGCTCGTCGCCCAGGGCACCTTCACCAAGCTGAACGAGGAGAAGCGCCCGAACTCCTACTACGCCGCCTCGGACCCCACGGACGTGGCGCGCGTCGAGGACCGTACCTACATCTGCTCCGAGCAGGAGAAGGACGCGGGCCCCACCAACAACTGGAAGGCCCCCGCCGAGATGCGGGAGCTGTTCAGCGGCGCGAACGGCCTGTTCAAGGGCGCCATGAAGGGCCGCACGATGTACGTCGTGCCGTTCTCGATGGGCCCGGTCGGCTCCCCGCTGGCCGCGTACGGCGTCGAGATCACCGACTCCGCGTACGTCGCCGTCTCGATGCGCGTGATGACCCGGATGGGCCAGGCGGTCATCGACCAGCTCGGCGAGGACGGCGAGTTCGTCAAGGCCGTGCACACCGTCGGCGCCCCGCTGACCGAGGGCCAGGCGGACGTGCCGTGGCCGTGCAACACCACCAAGTACATCTCGCACTTCCCGGAGACCCGCGAGATCTGGTCCTTCGGCTCCGGCTACGGCGGCAACGCCCTGCTCGGCAAGAAGTGCTACGCGCTGCGGATCGCCTCCACGATGGCCCGTGACGAGGGCTGGCTGGCCGAGCACATGCTCGTCCTCAAGCTCACCCCGCCGTCCGGCGAGGTCAAGTACGTCACCGCGGCCTTCCCGTCCGCGTGCGGCAAGACCAACCTCGCGATGCTCCAGCCCACCATCCCGGGCTGGAAGGTCGAGACGATCGGCGACGACATCGCCTGGATGCGCTTCGGCGCCGACGGCCGGCTCTACGCCATCAACCCGGAGGCCGGCTTCTTCGGCGTAGCCCCGGGCACCGGCGTGGACACCAATGCCAACGCCATCGAGACGCTGCACAGCAACACCGTCTTCACCAACGTCGCGCTGACCGACGACGGTGACGTCTGGTGGGAGGGCCTCACCGAGGAGCCCCCGGCGCACCTGACCGACTGGCGCGGCAACGACTGGACGCCGGAGAGCGGCACCCCCGCCGCCCACCCGAACGCCCGGTTCGCCGTCCCCGCCGCGCAGTGCCCGACCATCGCGCCCGAGTGGGAGGACCCGGCGGGTGTGCCGATCTCGGCCATCCTGTTCGGCGGCCGCCGCGCCACCGCCGTCCCGCTGGTCACCGAGTCCTTCGACTGGCAGCACGGCGTCTTCCTGGGCTCGAACATCGCCTCGGAGAAGACCGCCGCCGCCGAGGGCACCGTCGGCGAGCTGCGCCGCGACCCGTTCGCGATGCTGCCGTTCTGCGGCTACAACATGGGCGACTACTTCGGCCACTGGCTGAAGCTGGGCGCGCAGGCCGACGCGACCAAGCTCCCGAAGATCTACTACGTGAACTGGTTCCGCAAGAACAGCGCGGGCAAGTTCGTGTGGCCGGGCTACGGCGAGAACAGCCGCGTCCTGAAGTGGATCGTGGACCGCCTGGAGGGCACCGCGGCCGGCGTCGACACGCCGATCGGCGTGCTGCCCGAGCAGTCCTCGCTCGACCTGGACGGCCTCGGCCTCTCGCAGGACGACCTCGACCTGCTGCTCACCGTGGACGCCGGCATCTGGCGCCAGGAGGCGGCCCTGGTGCCGGCGCACCTGGAGCTCTTCGGCGAGCACACCCCCACCGAGCTGTGGGACGAGTACCGCGCGCTCGTCAAGCGGCTCGGCTAGTCCGTAACCGCTGACGGCCGGAGCCCCGGCCGGACGACCTCTCCCCGACCGGGAGGAGCCGTCCGGACCGGGGCTCCGGCCGTTACGCGGTTGCCCTACGGCTGGACGTAGCCGCTGAGGAAATCACCGATACGGGTGACCGCGTCGGTGATCTCCTCCGGGCGCGGGAGGGTGACCAGCCGGAAGTGGTCGGGCTCGGTCCAGTTGAAACCGGTGCCCTGGACGATCAGGATGCGCTGCGCCCGGAGCAGGTCGAGGACCATCCGGGCGTCGTCCTTGATCTTGTACACCTGCGGGTCGAGCCTCGGGAAGGCGTAGAGCGCGCCCATCGGCTTCACGCAGCTCACGCCCGGGATCTCGTTCAGCAGCTGGTACGCCGCGTTGCGGGACGCCAGCAGCCGCCCGCCCGGCAGCACCAGGTCCTTGATCGACTGCCGCCCGCCGAGCGCCGCCGCCACCGCGTGCTGCGCGGGCATGTTGGCGCAGAGCCGCATCGAGGCCAGCACGGTCAGGCCCTCGATGTAGCTGCGGGCCCGGTGCCGGTCGCCGGAGAGCACCATCCAGCCCGAGCGGAAGCCGGCCACCCGGTAGGACTTGGACAGGCCGTTGAAGGTGACGCAGAAGAGGTCGGGGGCCAGCGTCGCGAGCGGGATGTGCACCGCGTCGTCGTAGAGGATCTTGTCGTAGATCTCGTCCGCGTAGACCACCAGCTTGTTGCGGCGGGCGATCTCGACGATGCCTTCGAGGATCTCGCGCGGGTAGACCGCGCCGGTGGGGTTGTTGGGGTTGATCACCACGATGGCGCGGGTCCGGTCGGTGACCTTGGCCTCGATGTCCGCGAGGTCCGGGTACCACTCGGACTGCTCGTCGCAGCGGTAGTGCACCGCCGTGCCGCCGGCCAGGCTGACCGAGGCCGTCCAGAGCGGGTAGTCCGGCGCCGGGACGAGCACCTCGTCGCCGTCGTCCAGCAGCGCCGTCATGGCGAGCTGGATCAGCTCGGAGACCCCGTTGCCGAGGAAGACGTCCTCCACCGTGAGCCCGGGCACGCCGCGCTCCTCGTAGTGCATGACCACCGCGCGGCGCGCGGAGAGCAGGCCCTTGGAGTCCCCGTAACCGTGCGCGGTGGAGAGGTTCCGCAGGATGTCCTGCAGGATCTCCGGGGGCGCCTCGAACCCGAACACGGCGGGGTTGCCGGTGTTCAGCTTGAGGATGCGATGCCCCTGGTCCTCCAGACGCATCGCCTCGTCGAGCACCGGGCCACGGATGTCGTAACAGACATTGGCGAGCTTGCTGGACTGGATCACCTGCATGTCACGACACTTTACGGCGCGCCGACCCTGATCTCCTCGTGCGATCGGACACACGTCGTCAGGTGAGGAGCGGCATCGGGTCAGGAGCGGTGTCAGGCCGGCGGGCCCGTCAGCTCTGCAGTCCGTAGGTGATCGTGCCCAGCCGGGCGAAGGCCAGGTTGCCGTCGGTGCTCAGGTACCAGTCGTTGTAGGTTCCGGGGTTGGAATCGTCCTGGAATGTCCATTTCAGGACGCCCGAGCGGGCGTCGATCGCGTGCACCCCCATGCCGTAGTCGCCGGGGACGAAGAGGGTGCTGCCGACCAGTACGGGTGCGCTGGTCAGGCTCGGCTGCTTGGGCAGCGGGCAGGACCAGATCGGTCTGCCGGTCGCCGCCTCGAAGGCGCCGATGGCCTCCTTGCCGTCGGAGGTGTAGATCACGTCGTTCGAGGCGAGGACGGGGGTGAAGCGGCCGACGGTGGACTTGATCCGCCACTGCTGCTTGCCGTCGGCCAGCCCGACGGCCTGCAGGTCGGAGTCCTCGATCATGCAGTAGAGCCGCTTGTCGTCGCACCAGATCGGCCACGGGTCCAGGTTGCCGGTGTCGGTCTGCCAGAGCTGGTGGCCGTCCTTGGTGTCCCGGGCGACGATGCCGGACTTGCCGGAGCTGTGCAGCAGCGTCGAGCCGGTGACCCGGCCGGTGGCGATGCTGGCCGCGTCGTCCTGGTCGGGCTGGGCCCAGGCCTTGATGAGCATGGTGTCGCGGAGCGCCAGCACCATCTGGTCGCCGCCGGTCTGGTACTCCGGGGTGACCAGCACCTTGAGATAGACCGCGTTGTCGTCCACCGCCAGGATCTTGGTCACGTTGATGACCTTGTGGTCGGAGCCCCATGCGACGAGCGAGCCGAACCCCTCGCGGCCTGTCGCCGGGTCGATCGAGGTCACCCCCCGGGAGAGGATGAGCAACTGGCCGGCGCCGACCGTGGCGTCCGAGGGGAACAGGTCCGGCCTCGACCAGCGGACGGCGCCGGAGGCGGCGTCGAGCGAGGTGAGTCCCCGGCCGGTCAGGTAGGTCGAGTTGCCCAGGACGAGCGCCGGGTGCTGGGCCTGGGTCGAGTCGGTCGAGGGGTACGACCAGACCGGCTTCGGCGCGCTGACGACCTTCTTCACGGCGGGGCCCGGCGTGGGCTTCGGCTTGGGACGGGTCAGCGCCCAGGCGGTGCCGCCGGCGGCGGCCAGCGCGGCCACGCCGCCGCCTGCGGCGAGCAGCGCCCGCCGGGAGACCTTCGACTTCGACGGGGTGGCGGCGTTCGGCGGCCAGGCACGGCCCAACTGCATCGTGCCGGGGGCGGGTTGGGCCTGGTAGGGATTGCCGGGGAAGGGTGGTGCCTGGTACGGGGACGGTGGCGCCTGGTACGGCTGGTGGTTGACGCCGGTCGGCGTGTACGCGGGCTGCGGGGCGCTGGTGCCTCGGCTCGGGGTCTCCAGGTCCATCACCGAGGAGGCGTGCCGGGCCAGCGCGGAGGCGACGGGCGCGGGCAGCCAGTCCTCGCCCGAGACCGGGGCGCCCGGGGGCAGCAGCATGGCGGCGAGCTGCGTCGGGTCCGGGCGGCGGGCCGGGTCCTTGGTCAGGCAGGCCGCGATCACGGACTGGAGGCCGGACGGGAGTTGGGACAGCTCGGGCTGGTCGTGCACCACCCGGTAGAGCTGCGCGGCCGCGCCGGAGGCGCTGTCGAACGGGCCGTGCCCGGTCGCCGCGTACACCAGCACCGAGCCCAGCGAGAAGACGTCGCCGGCCGGGCCCATCGCCAGCCCCGACGCCTGCTCGGGTGCCATGAAGCCGGGCGAGCCGACCACCACCCCGGTCGAGGTGAGGTTGTCCCCGTCCATCGCGCGGGCGATGCCGAAGTCGATGACGCGCGGGCCGTCGGCGGCCAGCAGCACGTTCGAGGGCTTGAGGTCGCGGTGCACCAACCCGGCGCCGTGGATGGCCCGCAGGGCCTCCGCGAGCCGCGCGCCGATGATCCGGCACGAGTGCTCGGGCAGCGGGCCGTGCTGCTGCACGGCGTCGGTCAGTGAGGGGCCGAGTACGTACGCGGTGGCCAGCCAGGGGGTCGGCGACTCGGGGTCGGAGTCCACCACCGGGGCGGTGTACGCGCCGTCCACGGCCTGCGCGGCGGCGACCTCGCGGCGGAAGCGGGTCCGGAACTCCGGGTCCTGGGCCAGCTCCGGGCGCACCACCTTCACGGCGACGGTCCGGCCGCCCGCCGAACGCGCTAGGTACACCCGGCCCATGCCGCCCGCGCCGAGCCTGGCCACCAGCCGGTAGGGGCCGATCGACTCCGGGTCGGTGGCGTCGAGTGGCTCCATTTGCTGCATCCCCCGTGTTCGCGCGGCTGGTCAGGAGCACCGACGTGCTCGCCCGCAGATCGTACGGTCCGTAGGATCGGCGCAAACGGGCGGAGGGGGGCGTCATGATCGGTGCGGTGACCGGTGCGGTGGTGGGCCTGCTGGCTTCGCCCGTGCTGCGGGCGGTGGCCGCCCGGCATTCGGTGCCGTACGGCGAGCCGCTGCGGGTCTGCTGCCCGCGTGGGCGCTACTGGCTGCTGCCGAACGGGAGTTGCTCCGGGTGCGAGGAGCGCGGCGGACCCACGCCGGGGCTGGTCGAGCTGGCGGCGGCCGGGGTCGGTGCCGCCATCGGTTCGGTGGCCCAGTCGCCGGGGATGCAGTCACCGGTGATGCATTCGCAGGTGACGTACTGGCCGATGGTGCTGGTGCTCGCCTGGGTCGGGCTGTTCGGGGTCGTCCTGGGCTTCGTCGACGCGGCGGTGTTCCGGCTGCCGGACGCGCTCACCCTCCCGCTCGCCCTCGGCACCGCCGCGCTGCTCGTCCTGGCAGAACTCCTGACGGAGCATCAGGGGGGCGCGCTGCTGTGCTGCCTGTACGCGGGGCTCGCGTTCGGCGCGTGCTACGGCGCGCTCGCCCTGGTCGCGCCGATCGGCTTCGGGGACGCCAAACTCGCGCCCTCACTGGGCGCGGTGCTCGGCTGGTACGGCTGGAACACCGCGCTGGCCGGCTTCTTCTACGGCTTCCTGCTGGCCTCCCTCTGGGGCGCCGCCCTCCTGCTCACCGGCCGCTCGAAGCGCGGCGACTCGCTCGCCTTCGGCCCCGCCATGCTGCTCGGGGCCCTGCTCGCGGTGCTGGCGGCCTCCTGAAACCTCTGGAGACGGGCGGAGGCCCGCCCTACCTGGACGGTACGGCGGGCCTCGCGACGCGACTCCGGCGAGTCGACGGGGAGAGTACGAGGGAGAGTTACGGCATCGCGTGGACGCGGGCGCCGACGTTGGTGGAGAAGTCGTTGCCGTTGGCCGCGTCCCAGTTGGTGGACCAGGTCATCGCGCCCCGGATGGTCGGCCACTTGGCCGGCGGGACGAAGGTGCCGCAGTGGGTGCCGGTGGCCAGGCAGTCGAGCGCGTTGTCGACGACCGTCGAGGAGACGTAGCCGCTGCCCGCCGCCCTGGCCGACGCCGGGACGCCGATGCCGACCTGGTCGGGCCGCAGGCCGCCCTGGATGTGGGTGCAGACCTGGCTGGTGATGAAGTCGACGGTGCCCTGCGAGTAGACGTTGCCGTCACAGCCGTTCATCGAACCCGAGTTGTAGAACTGGGTGTTGACGACGGTCAGGATGTCCTTGGTGGCCAGCGCGAGCTGGAAGTAGCCGCCGGAGGTCTGGTACATGTCGATGGTCTGCGGGGCCATCGTCAGCACGAAGCCCGAGCCGACCTTGGCCGCCAGGGTGTGCAGTGACTGCGCCATGTACGTGGCGTTGACACCGTTCTCCAGGTCGATGTCGACGCCGTCGAAGCCGTACTGCTGGATCAGCGAGTACGCGCTGTTGGCGAAGTTGGCCGCAGCGGTGGCGTCGCCGACGGTGATCGCGCCGTTCTGCCCGCCGACGGACAGGACGACCCGCTTGCCCGCCGCGTGCTTGGCGGCGATGTCCGCCTTGAAGTCGGCGTCGGTGTAACCGCCCAGCGCGGTGGCCAGCTTCGAGTCGAGCGTGAAGGTGATGCCGCCGGGCTTGGTCGCGTCCGCGTCGGCGAAGGAGACCGCGATGATGTCGTACGCGCTCTGGACGTCCCTGAGCTTCTGGTCGGTCGCGCCGTTGTCGAAGTTCTGCCAGTAGCCGGTGACGGCGTGCGCGGGCAGGCCGGTCACGGGCGGCGTGGGGGTGCCGGTCGGGCTGGAACTCGGACTCGAACTGGGGCTGCTGCTCGGGCTGCTGCTCGGCGAGGAGCTCGGTGAGGAGCTCGGGCTGCTGCTGGGCGAAGCGGAGGACGACGGCGAGGACGAAGGGGACGACGACGGCGAGGACGACGGCGACGGGGAGCCGGAGCCGGTCGGGCCGGTCAGCGTGATGTCGTCCGCGCCGTACGTGCCCTGGCCGTACCAGCCGTGCACATAGAGGGTGACGCTGGTGGTGTTGGCCCCGGTGGTGAAGGTGCTGCCGAGCTGGTTCCAGCTGCTCTGGCTGGACCACGAGCTCGGGTCGGTGCCGCCCGTCCCGCCGGCGCCCAGGTAGACGTACGGGCCCTGCACCCAACCGCTCAGCGTGTAGCTGCTGTTCGGGAGCACGCTGACGCTCTGCTGGCACTGCGCGGTGTCCGAGCTGCTCGGGGTGGCGCTCAGGGCGTACGAGCCGGAGTGCACGGGGGAGGTGACGGCGCTCGCCGTTCCGGTGCAACTCCAACCGGAGAGGTTTCCGGTTTCGAAGCCGCCGTTGGTCACCAGGTTGCCGACGGCCGCGCTCGCGCCGCCCGCGAAGAGGGCCAGGCCGGTGCCGGCCAGGGCGAGGGCCGTGGTGCCGGCGGCGAGGACGGCGGGAACGGTCGTGCGGCGGCGTCGGTGTGACGGGGCGTGCAGGGTACGGGCCATGGGTGCGCTCCTGTGGGGGAGGAGGAGAGGAGGGGCCGTCGCGGTGGGGGCGCGGCGGCCCCCGCATGGGGGGAGGGGTCGCGGTTTCAAGCTGGACTAGACCAATAGGGGGCGTCAAGCACCCGACCGCCCGCTTACGGGATATTTAAGGAAGCGGATACCGTTCCGTATCCGAATCCGGTGTGACGGTCACCACGTGCGATCGTCCGGCTGCGTGAGGTGTTCGTGACCCTCCCGGTACCAGCGGCTTTCCTGTGCCGCGTCCTGCGGGAGTAGGCTGCGCGAGGGTATTTCGCACCCGGGGAACCGAGCACGGAGGGGCCGAACATCATGGGTCTGCGCGATGTTGTCGAGCGCACGCCGGGTCTCCGCACCCTGCTGGACAACGCTTACCGGCTGTACGGCCGCCGGGTCGAGATCCACCTGGCCGAGACGCCGCACCACATCGGCGTGATCCTCGACGGGAACCGCCGCTGGGCCAAGGCCACCGGGGGCACCACCGCCTACGGACACCAGCGTGGCGCGGACAAGATCAGCGAGTTCCTGGGCTGGTGCGACGAGACGCACGTCCAGGTGGTCACCCTCTGGATGCTCTCCACCGACAACCTCTCCCGGCCGGCCGACGAACTCGTGCCGCTGCTCGGGATCATCGAGGACACCGTCCGGGGCCTCGCCGAGACCCGCCGCTGGAAGGTCCACCCGGTCGGCGCGCTCGACCTGCTGCCCGAGCACACCGCCGGCGTCCTGAAGGAAGCCGCCCAGGCGACCGCGCACATCCAGGGCATCACGGTGAACGTCGCCGTCGGCTACGGCGGCCGGCACGAGATCGCCGACGCCGTCCGCTCGCTCCTCCAGGAGCACGCCGGCCGGGGCACCTCGATCGAGGAGCTCGCCGAGATCCTCGACGTCGAGCACATCGCCGAACACCTCTACACCAAGGGCCAGCCCGACCCCGACCTGGTCATCCGCACCTCCGGCGAGCAGCGCCTCTCGGGCTTCCTGCTCTGGCAGAGCGCCCACAGCGAGTTCTACTTCTGCGAGGCGTACTGGCCGGCCTTCCGCAAGGTCGACTTCCTCCGCGCCCTGCGCGACTACCAGCTCCGCCACCGCCGCCTCGGCCTCTGACGGCCCCGGGCTGCGGCGCCGTACCTTCCGTTTCGCGCAGTTCCCCGCGCCCCTGGTGGTTGCCCTCCGAGGGGCGCGAAGGTAAACGTTCGCTGACAATGATCTGCCGGCGGCATGCCTGACGGTTCGCCTGGGAATACCCCAGTCAGACCGGTATCCCGGCCACCGGGGTCGCGGGGACCGGTATGCCGCGGGTGACGCAGGGTCATCCGCTCTGGAGGCCTAGTGGTCAGTTCGAAGAGCCGCCGGACACCAGACCGGCGCACGTACGTTCTCGACACCAGCGTGCTCCTGGCAGACCCACTCGCCATGACGCGCTTCGAGGAGCACGAGGTCGTCCTGCCGGTGGTGGTGGTCACCGAGTTGGAGGCCAAGCGGCATCATCCGGAGCTCGGGTACTTCGCCCGGCAGGCGCTGCGCCTGCTGGACGACTACCGGGTCCGGCACGGGCGGCTCGACGAGCCGATCCCGGTGGGGGAGGTCGGCGGCAGCATCCGGGTGGAGCTCAACCACTCCGACACCTCGTTGCTGCCGGCCGGGTACCGGCTCGGCGGGGGTGAGGCGGACACCCGGATCCTGGCGGTCGCCCGCAACCTGCAGGCGGAGGGGTACGACGTCACGGTCGTCTCCAAGGACCTGCCGATGCGGATCAAGGCCAGTGCGGTCGGCCTGCTCGCGGAGGAGTACCGGGCCGAACTCGCGATCACCTCCGGCTGGACGGGTATGTCCGAACTGGACGTCGCCGGCGACCAGGTGGACGCCCTGTTCGCCGGGGGACACGACGCAGCCGTGGAGATCGACGGCGCGGCGGATCTGCCCGTCCACACCGGTCTGGTGCTCACCTCGGAGCGCGGCCGGGCGCTGGGCCGGGTGGCGGGCGACGGCCGGGTCCGGCTGGTGCGCGGGGACCGCGAGGCGTTCGGGCTGCGGGGGCGCAGTGCCGAACAGCGGGTCGCGCTGGATCTGCTGCTCGACCCCGAGGTCGGCATCGTCTCGATGGGCGGCCGGGCCGGCACCGGTAAGTCCGCGCTGGCGCTCTGTGCCGGCCTGGAGGCCGTGCTGGAGCGGCAGCAGCACCGGAAGGTGATGGTCTTCCGCCCGCTCTACGCGGTCGGCGGCCAGGAGTTGGGGTACCTGCCCGGTTCCGAGTCGGAGAAGATGAGCCCCTGGGCCCAGGCCGTCTTCGACACCCTCTCCGCCGTCACCACCCCCGACGTGATCGAGGAGGTGATCTCGCGCGGGATGCTGGAGGTGCTGCCGCTCACCCACATCCGGGGGCGTTCGCTGCACGACGCCTTCGTGATCGTGGACGAGGCGCAGTCGCTGGAGCGGAACGTGCTGCTCACCGTGCTGTCCCGGATCGGGCAGGGCTCGCGGGTGGTGCTCACCCACGACGTCGCGCAGCGTGACAACCTGAGGGTCGGTCGGTACGACGGCGTGGTGGCGGTGGTGGAGAAGCTGAAGGGGCATCCACTGTTCGCACACATCACGCTGACCCGTTCGGAGCGCTCGCCGATCGCGGCACTGGTCACCGAGATGCTGGAGGACATCCAGCTCTGACCAACTCCGGCCCGGGTCTGCTGAACCGCAGGACAAACCGGGCATAACAGGGTCAATGCCCGAGGCGGGGCGCACTGTTGGACGGTGCGCCCCGCCTTCGTCATCACATCTGACTGTCATTTGTCTGCCGAACAGGCGAACTCCCCGGTGTCCGAGAATGTGAGATGCGCCACGCAACCGGGAATTGCGTCGACACGTCCCGGTGCGGCATGGTGAGGGTTCTGTCAGGCCCCGCGTACGGCGTGACAGGGCTTCCCTCCGGAAGCCCGAGTCGCCGAAAGGTGACGGTGTGTGCGAATCGCCCGGCAACTCCGGTCGGCGGGCGGACAACTGAAGACCGATGAGCCGTACGCCGCCCGATCCAAACGTCGTCCCGACTCCCGTCGGTCCGGCGCGGGCCAGTGCCTTCCGTGACCAGCACCACATGGAGGCCAGTGTCAGGGGGCATGTTGCGCCCGTACGGTCACGCGTGGGCGATGCTGGAAGGAAACCATGTGACTCGGATCTCGGTCCGGGGAGTTGCCGTGGCCTCTGCCACCGCCGTCACCGCTGTCGGTGCCGTCGTGGGTGTGGCTTCGGGCAGCGAGGCCCCCCATGTGTCGACGGTCGACGTCGCAGGCGCAACCCTGCTCGCCGACGTGCCGACGGGTGCCAACACGCAGGTCGTCACCGACAACTTCGTCCGGCAGGCCAACGCCCAGCAGGTCTCCGCCGACGCAGCCGCCAAGAAGGCCGCCGAGGAGGCGGCCCGTCAGAAGGCGGCCGCCGACGCGCAGGCCAAGTCCGACGCGGACAAGGCTGCCAAGGCCGCTGACGACAAGCGCAAGGCTGACGAAGAGGCCGCGAACCGTGCCAAGGCGCGCTCCGCGCTGGTCGCCGACACGCCGCCGCCGGTCTCGGTCAGCCCCGGTTCGGTCCAGGCCCTGGCCGCGTCGATCGTCGGTGACAGCACTCAGTTCCAGTGCTTCAGCCAGATCGTGAAGCGTGAGAGCGGCTGGGACTACACGGCCACCAACTCGGGCTCCGGCGCGTACGGCCTGGTCCAGGCGCTGCCCGGCTCCAAGATGGCCTCGGTCGGCTCCGACTGGCGTACCAACCCCGCTACGCAGATCAAGTGGGGCCTGGGCTACATGAACGACCGCTACGGCTCGCCGTGCGGCGCGTGGTCCTTCTGGCAGGCGCACAGCTGGTACTAGGCACCACAGCTCTTTCGTACGGCGAGGCCCCCGACCCAGGTCGGGGGCCTCGCCGTCGTCGTGCCCTGCCGCTGCCGCCGCCAGGCGGGCCGCTCCACCCGGACCGCGCTGACCGGCGCGTTCGCGGGCGGGGCGGTCCTGGGTGCGGACGCGGGGCGCCGGAGAGGGTCCTGGGTGCTCCGGCACCGGCCGGTCCGCCGGCAGATGGTCCCGTGGCACCGGTCTCCTCCCCCTCGAAGTGCTGCCTGAAACCAGATGATTCCGGATGATTCGGACGGTTATGTCCACGGCATCGGTCACGGATTTCGCCCGCCAGCTGCCCGACCCACCGGAGTCGGCGCCCGCCGGGCGGGTAGCGTCATCCCGAACGGCCGTGGTGAGACCACGGCGCGGCAGCCGGACGGGAGCGGTGGGGCAGGGAGATGGCAGGGGGTGCGAAACTGCTGAAGGCGGTGTCCTGGGCCGGGGTACTGGCGTCCAGGACACAGACCGCGATGGAGAACCGGCTCAGGGCCGCCGAGACACAGGAGGCCGAGCCGGTGAGCAACGTGGCGGCCACGGCAGGAACGGTAGGCCGGGGCACGCCGGGTCCGGACCAGGTGGACGGGTTCGAGCCCGGGCCGGAGCCGAGCGGCCCCCGTCCGCTGCCGCCGCCCGGCCGCGAGTACTACCCGAGCCGTCCGGCGACGCCGGCCGAGGCCGTGCCCTGGAGCCTGCGGGTGGCCGCCGAGTCGACCTGGCGGCTGCTGCTGCTCGCGGCGGCGCTCTACCTGGTGTTCCAGGTGGTCGACATGCTGCGGCTGGTCGCCTTCGCCGGGCTGGCCGGGCTGCTGATCTCGGCGCTGCTGGAGCCGACCGTCTCGTGGCTGCGCCGGCACGGGGTGCCGCGCTCGCTGGCCGCTGCCGGAACGTTTCTGAGCGGGCTCGCGGGGATCTGTGGTGTCGGCTGGTTCGTGATCTGGCAGGTGACCACCAACATCGACTCTGTCGCCGTGAAGGTGCAGGCCGGTGTCGGCCAGCTGCGCGACTGGCTGGTCACCGGGCCGCTGCACCTCACCCACCAGCAGATCATCGACTTCGCCAAGCAGATCTCGACGGCGATCGGCACCAACACGGCGCAGATAACGTCACTGGGCTTCACCGGCGTGACGATCGCGGTCGAGGTGCTCACCGGCATGCTGCTGGCGGGCTTCACCACGTTCTTCCTGCTCTACGACGGAGCCAGGATCTGGAGCTGGCTGCTGCGCGGCCTGCCGAGGCACTCGCGCTACGCGATGGCGGGCGCCGGGCCGAAGGCCTGGGCGACGCTCACGGCGTACGTACGCGGCACGGTCTGCGTGGCCTTCATCGACGCGCTCTGCATCGGCATCGGCATCCAGCTGCTGGGCGTGTCGCTGGCCCTGCCGCTGGCCGTGATCATCTTCCTGGGCGCCTTCGTGCCGCTGGTCGGCGCGCTGGTCACCGGCACCATCGCGGTCCTGATCGCGCTGGTGACGCAGGGGCCGTTCACCGCGTTGATGGTGCTGGTCATCCTGATCGCGGTCCAGCAGATCGAGGGGCACCTGCTGCAGCCGCTGATCCTCGGCCGCGCCGTCCGGGTCCACCCGTTGGGCGTGGTCCTCGGCGTGGCGGCCGGCTCGATCGTCGGCGGGATCGGCGGCGCCATCGTGGCCGTACCGCTGATCGCGGTCACCAACACCGTGGTCACCCACCTCCGCCGCCGCAACGCCGCCGGGCAGGAGGTCTTCGAGGCCATGGAGGCCGCCCGCGAGAACGCCGCCGTCTGACCGAGCCCAAGCAAGAAGGCAGGGCACCGAGGTGCCCTGCCTTCTTGCTCGTACCTGTCGCGTTACGCCAGCAGTGCCTCGGCGTCGAGGACCGAGGCGACGCCCTGCAGCACCGCAGCGATCTTGATCGACGCCTGGATGACCTCGCGCTCGACACCGGCCTTGCGCAGGACGGCCTCGTGCGAGTCGAGGCACTGGCCGCAGCCGTTGATCGCGGAGACCGCGAAGCACCAGAGCTCGAAGTCGGCCTTCTCCACGCCCGGCGTGCCGATGATGTTCATCCGCAGACCGGCCCGCATCCCGCTGTACTCCTTGTCGGAGAGCAGGTGCAGCGTCCGGTAGTAGACGTTGTTCATCCCCATGATCGCCGCCGCGCCCTTGGCCGCGGTGTACGCCGCCGGGCTCAGGTTGGCCTTCGCCTCGGGCTCCAGCTCACGCAGCACCGAGGCGCTGCGGGTGGCCATCGCGCAGGAGAGCACGGTGCCCCAGAGCTGCTGGGCGGGGAGGTCGGAGTTGCCGATCACCGCGCTCAGGTTGAGCTTGAGGTCCTTGGCGTAGTCGGGGAGAGCCGCCTTCAGCTCGTCGAGTGCCATCGGTCAGCCGGCCAGCAGGGCCTGGGCGTCGAGGGTCTCCTCGCCCTTCGTCCAGTTGCAGGGGCACAGCTCGTCGGTCTGCAGGGCGTCGAGCACCCGCAGGACCTCCTTGGGGTTACGGCCGACGGAGCCGGCGGTCACCATGACGAACTGGATCTCGTTGTTCGGGTCCACGATGAACACCGCGCGCTGGGCGGTGCCGTCGGCGGCCTCGACGCCACAGGCGCGCATCAGGTCGTGCTTGACGTCGGCCAGCATCGGGAAGGGCAGGTCGCGGAGGTCCTTGTGGTCCTTGCGCCAGGCGTGGTGCACGAACTCGGAGTCGCCGGAGACGCCGAGGACCTGGGCGTCGCGGTCCGCGAACTCCTCGTTCAGCTTGCCGAACGCGGCGATCTCGGTCGGGCAGACGAACGTGAAGTCCATCGGCCAGAAGAAGACGATCTTCCACTTGCCCTCGTAGGACTTGTGGTTGATCTCGGCGAACGCGTTCGCGGCGTCGAGGTCGACACAGGCGTTGAGTTCGAACTCGGGGAACTTGTCACCGATCGTGAGCACGTTCACGTCTCCTGGGTTGGGAAGCGAGGGTGGTTTTTGTCCAGATTTGCCTATGGTTCGGCAGGTTCTGGACTTGATCCACAGTGACACAGCGACCACTGATCGGGGAAATAGCTAGACTCGATACATCTGATCGGAGAGAGCTATCAGTACCCCTCAAACCCCCCACAGCAAGCACCGTGCCCCCCGCACGCCCACCGTCGCCCAGCTGCGGGCGTTCACGGCGGTGGCCGAGCACCGCCACTTCCGGGACGCGGCCGCCGCCATCGGCACCAGCCAGCCCGCCCTCTCGGGTGCGGTCGCCGCGCTGGAGGAGGCGCTCGGCGCGCAGCTGGTGGAGCGTACGACCCGCAGGGTCATCATCACCCCACTGGGCGAGCGCGTCGCCGAGCACGCGCGCCGGGTGCTCTCCACGCTGCACGCCCTCACCGAGGAGGTGGAGGCGGCGCGCCGCCCGTTCACCGGGCCGCTGCACCTGGGCGTGATCCCCACCGTCGCACCGTACCTGCTCCCCGCCGTTCTACGGATGGTCCGGGACGGCTACCCCGACCTGGAGCTGCACGTCCACGAGGAACGTACCCCCTCGCTGCTGGAGGGCCTGACGGCCGGCCGCCTCGACGTCCTGCTGCTCGCGCTCCCCGCCGGCGGCACCGCGCCGACCAGGGACATCCCGCTCTTCGACGAGGACTTCGTCCTCGTCACCCCGCCCGAGCACGAGCTGGCCGGCCGGGTGGACGTCCCGCGTGACGTACTGCTCGACCTCGACGTGCTGCTGCTGGAGGAGGGCCACTGCCTGCGCGACCAGACCCTCGACATCTGCCGGGAGATCGGCGCCGAGATCTCCGGCGGTTCGACCCGCGCGGCCGGGCTCTCCACCCTCGTCCAGCTGGTGGCCGGCGGACTGGGCGTCACCCTGCTGCCCGCCACGGCGCTCGAGGTCGAGGCCTCCCGCACCGACCGCCTCGCCGCCGTCCGCTTCGCCACCCCCGCACCCGGACGCCGGATCGGCCTCGCCACCCGGCCGGGCTCGGCCCGCAGCGCCGAGTACGACCGCTTCGCCGCGTCGCTGCGTGAGGTGCTGCGCGAACTGCCGGTCCGAATCGTCGAGTGACACCGTGGAGTGACGGGGCGTCGGTCCCTATGCTTGGTGCAGTCGACGTGCGGAGGGTGTGGGCATGTACGTCTCCAGGCTCAGAATCGACAACATCAAGGGCTTCCACGGCGATCGCTCCGTGGATCTCGACCTGACCCGGCCCGACGGGTCGCACACGGGCTGGACGGTCGTGGCCGGGCCGAACGGATCGGGCAAGAGCACACTGCTGCGGGCGGTCGCGTTGACGCTCACCGGGGTCGCCGGGGGTGGGTTGCTGGACCTGTCGTCCTGGCTGCACGCCGATGCGGCGGTCGGTGGGGTGAAGATCGTCGACGAGGCGTCGGGCGATGTCCAGTGGCGGCTGGTCAGGGCCGCGAGGGGGGTGATCGAGCGGCACGTCGGCGGGCGGGGCTTCTGCGTGGGTTACGGCCCGTTCCGGGGGCACGGTGCAGGCCCCCGGGTTCCGATGACGGGCGGGGCGGCTCCGGTCGGCTCGCTGTTCCACGACGCGCCGGTCCTCGGCGAGAGCGTCGACTGGCTGGTCGCTCAGCACCTCCGCCGCCTCGAACAGCGGTGCGGCGCCGCCGAGTTGCTCGACGCCGTACTGGCCCTGCTCGGTGACGGCCTGCTGCCCGAGGGGCACCGCGTGCTCCGGGTCGACTCCGACGGCCTCTGGATCGGCCAGGGCGGCGCCGAGTTCCCGCTCCGCACGCTGGGGGACGGCTGCCAGGCGGTCGCGGCACTCGTGCTCGACCTGGTCCGCCAAGCACAACAGGCCGAACCTGACGCCGAGTTGGTGGTGAACGGCGAGGTGCCGACCGTACCGGTGAGCGGGGTCGTCCTGATCGACGAGGCCGAGGCCCATCTGCACCTCGGCTGGCAGCAACGCCTCGGCGAGTGGCTGGTCGCCCACTTCCCGAACGTCCAGTTCATCGTCAGCACCAACAGCCCGTACATCTGCCAGGCCGCCGACCCGGGCGGGTTGATCCGGCTGGCGGCGCCGACCGAGGCGGAACCGCCCCGGGTGCTGGACGACGATCTGCACCAGCGGATCGTCTACGGCAGCGGTGACGACGCCGCGCTCTCCGAGCTCTTCGGTCTCCCGAGCGCGTACTCGCCGCAGGCCGAGGCGGAGCGGCGGCTGCTCATCGCGCTCGAACGGAAGCTGTACGCGGGCAAGGCGTCCCGCTCCGAGGTCGCCGAGTACCAGGAGCTCGGTGCCAAGCTGAACAGCTCACTGAGCGCACGGGTGGACGAATTCCGGGCCCGCACCGGGGGCGAGCGGTGATCCCGCTTCAACGGCCGCCACTGCAAGCACAGTTGGCGGCCGACCTGGCCCGCCGTACCGAGGCGATCCGGGCCGCCGGGCCCAGCACCGCCACCGGGCGGAACGCCTGGCGCAACGCGCGCGAACCGAAGGCCCGGCTCCGGCTGCTGCTGCACCGGATGGCTCCCGGGCTGGTGCGCTGCATGTACTGCGGCGACAACCTCGGCACCGACATCGACCACTTCGAGCCGATCGCCCGCGCCCCGCTGCGCACCTTCGACTGGCACAACCACCTGCTCGCCTGCGCCTACTGCAACAGCAACCAGAAGCGCGACCGCTTCCCCTGCGACCCGGTCACCGGCGCGCACCTGCTGGTAGACCCGGCCCGCGAGGACCCGGCCGACCACCTGCTGCTCTACCTCGAATCCGGCTCGTACCAGGGGCTCACCCCCAAGGGGATCGCCACCATCGACGTCTTCGCCCTCAACTCCCGCGCCGAACTGGTCCGCGCCCGCCGCCTGGCCTTCACCGTCGTCCGGGCCCTGCTGCGCGAGTGGCACAACCTACGGACGAACGGCGACCTCGCGGCCGCCCAGGAACTGGCCGACTCCCTCCGCCTCCTCTGGCAGGCCGACGTCCTCCGCGCGGTCGTCCGCATCGGCCGAACCCCGGCCCTGGCGGAGACCGTCCTCGGCCCGGCCGCCTTCACCGCCCTCCGGACGCTGTCCCGGGAGGACGAGCACTTCAGCTGATCGGGGTTTCTTTTGAAGGGGCACGGGGAACTGCGCGAAACCGGAAGGCAACAGGCCCGCACCCTTCCGCCTCGCTCAGTTCCGCGCGCCCCTCCAGAGCCGTTTACGGCAGCCGCTGCTCGAACCAGACCACCTTCCCCGCGCCGAGCCGCGTCGCACCCCAGCGCTCCGCGCACTTGGCGACTATCTGCAGCCCCCGCCCGCGCTCGTCGTCGGGCCCGGCCCGCCTGGTGCGGGGGAGCAGTGGGCTGTCGTCGCCGACCTCGCAGCGCAGCACCGAGGTGCGTACCAGTCGGAGGGTGACCGGGCGGGTGGCGTGCTGGATCGCGTTGGTCACCAGCTCGCTGACCATCAACTCGGTGTTCTCGGTGAGTGGTTCGAGACCCCACCGGCGCAGGGCGTGCCCGGCGAGGCGGCGGGCCCGTCCGGGGGTCTCGTGGCGTGGCTGGAGGAACCAGTACGCGACGTCCTCGGCCGGGATGCCGTCGAAGGCGGCGGCCAGCAGGGCGATGTCGTCGGCCCGGTCGCCCGGTGGCAGCACCCGCAACGCCTCCTGGCAGAGGTGCTCGGGGGAGTGCCGGTGCGCCGTGCTGATCCGGGCCCGGAGCAGCTCGAGACCCGTGGTGAGCGAGCGTCGGCGGGACTCCACCAGGCCGTCGGTGAAGAGCAGCAGCGCCGATCCGGGTGGCGCCGGCAGTTCGACCGAGGTGAAGTCCACCCCGCCGACCCCGATCGGGGCGCCCGGCGGCAGGTCGAGCAGTTCGGTGCGGCCGTCCGGCTGGACCAGTACCGGCGGGACGTGCCCCGCGTTGGCGATCACCAGCCGGTTGGCGATCGGGTCGTAGACCGCGTACACGCAGGTCGCCAAGTGCTGTTCCCGGCCGAGGCGTTGGGCCTGTTCGTCGAGGTGGTAGAGCACCTCGTGCGGTGGCAGGTCGAGGGCCGCCAGGGTCTGGGCGCTGGTCCGTAGCTGGCCCATGATGGCGGCCGAGGTGAGCGAGTGGCCCATCACGTCGCCGACGATCAGCGCGACCCGGTTGCCGGGCAGCGGGACGGAGTCGTACCAGTCGCCGCCGACCTGGGCGCCGCTCTCGCTCGGGAGGTAGCGGTGTGCCAGCCGGACGCCGTGCCGCTGTGGGAGGTGGGTGGGCAGCATGCTGCGCTGCAGCTCGTCGGCGATCTCCCACTCGCGCGAGTACCGCAGCGCGGTGTCGACGGCGAGCCCCGCCTGGGTGGCGAGGTGGCCGGCGGTGGCGCTGTCGGTCGCGTCGAACGCGGAGGCCAGGTCGTAGGCGGAAGTCAGCTCGAACGCGGCCGGCCGGGCCGGAGTGTGCGTGCGCTGCTGGTCCGTGACGCCGGGCCGGCCGAACGTGGCGACCCGGGCGGGGTCGCCGACGCGGTCGGTCCCCGAGCCTGACCCGGCCCCTGACTCTGGCCCTGCCCCGGCCCCCGCGCCCTTGCCCGGACGACGGATCAGCACCAGCAGCCCGAGCACCGCCTTGCGCCCGCGCAGCGGCAGCGCGAGCAGCGCCGTCCCGGCGGCGAGCCGGCCGAGCGTACGGGCGCCGTAGAGCTCCTCCAGCAGCGGTCGGAGCCGGGCCGCCGAGGGCGTGCCGAGCACCACCGGGCCGGCCGGGAGCTGCTGGCTGAGGATCCGGGAGATCGGGCCGCCGGGCCGGATGGCCCTGGTCCGCGAGCGGCGGCCGAGCCGGGTGCCGTGGGAGTGCTGCAGTCGCAGCGCGGTGGGGTGGCCCGGATCGCGTTCGACGTTCGGCAGTGGATCGCGCAGGTGTACGACGGCGGCGTCGGCCAGCGCGGGGACGAGTACCTTGCCGAGGTTGCGCAGGGTGGCGGTCAGGTCCAGTGAGCTGTTGATCCGCCGGGAGGCGCTGTCCAGGTACGCCAGGCGCTCGGCCGTCCCGGGTTGTGACGGCGCCTCCGGCAGCGGGGCCGGCGGTCGGCGCTGGGTGGGGACGGCGGGTGGCTGCCCCGCCAGGGGCTTGAGGGGGTCGCGCACGGGCTTCCCGTTCTGGGAGGTCTGAGGGGGAGAGGTCGAGGGGCCTGCCGGGAGGTCGGTCGATCCGCAGGTCAGTCGATCCGCCGACAGCACAGGAAGAGCTGTTCCTCCGGGGGCAGGGCGGTGCTGGCGGGTGCGTACGGGTGGCCGGAGTGCACCTCGACGGCGAATCCGGTTCTGGAGAGCGTCAGTTCGAGCTCCTCGCGCAGGTAGCCGCTGATCCGTATCTCGTGGCCGAGGAAGGGGAGCGGGGTGTGGTCGAGATCGGCCTCGACCATGCCCAGGGCCAACAGCCCGCCCGGCCGCAGTAGTTGGTGGATCCGCTGCAGTACGACCGGTATCTCGCTCTGCGGCAGCAGGATCAGCGAGAAGAAGGCGGTCGCGGCGGCGAACGCCCCGGCTGCCTCCGGGCCCAACTGCGGTGTGCCCCACGCCAGTACGGCACGCGGCGTGGCCAGGTCGTACATGTCGATCCGGTGGTAGCCGGCCTCGGGGGCGGCGCGGCGCGCGAGCGTCAGCATGCCGTCGGAGAGGTCGGCCCCCGTGACGCGCAGCCCGCCCGCCGTGAGCTGCCGGACAGTCGGATCGCCCGTACCGCAGCCGATGTCCAGCACCGGCGCGCCGGGTTCCAGCTCGCGCAGCAGCCACTCGCCGCAAGCCAGTTGGCCGGCCTTGCCCGGGAAGGCTCGGCTGTAACCCTCACCGATGGAATCGAAGGCCACTGCCTGTAGGGCGCGCTCGGCGCGGCGCCGGCAGGTGTGGTGATCGGTCGTGGTGGGCTCGCGACCCTGGGTGGGATCGGATATCTGTCCGGTCGTCACGATTGAGAGGCACCTTTCCACCCTGGCCGCAGGGTGGCGCTACCGGACGGCCGTACTCCGCCCTTGGCCCACGTCCTGCCGCGGTCCGTCACGCTCCCCGCGTCCCTGTGCGCTGCGTCGTTCTGTCAAAGCGTGCCGCTCCGTCGCACCGGCCTCCAAGACTGGGCTGGCCTCCGAGAATAGGCGTGATCACCCGGCTGTGGGGACCCTTTCCGGTCAACTAGTGGTTGCCGGGACGAATATGGCCGGGACAGCAGGAGCACGCGGGTGTGGGCAGGGGTGGTGCGTACACCGGCCCCGCGCCGCCCAGTGCGCCGGGTGACCGCTCTGACCTGCGGAAACGGTCTATCGGTGGGCGTTTATCGAACGTCAATCGACGCCTGCGACAGTTGCTTCAGCGCCGGGGAAGCGTCAAGGGCGTTCCCGCAGCCGGGGGGCTGCGGGGACGCCGACGACGCGAAACGGGGGACCTGTCGGGGGACGGGTCACGGCGCGGGGGGAACGAGGGACTCGGTGTGCTGCTGGTCGATGAGGTCCTTCACGGGGGAGGCCTCGGGCACACCGAGTCGGGTGAAGACCGCGTGGGCCTCCTGGAGGCAAGCCAGTCCGCGAGCGGGCTGGCCCAGCTCCAGGAGGGCTTCACCGAGCGCCGCGTTGGCCAGCCCCTGACAGTACGCGGCGTCCATCTCCTGGGCGATGGCCAACGATTCGTCGGCGGCCTCGGCGGCCTCCGGGTACTGGTGGTCCGCGAGCAGGTTGGTCGAGAGCCGGGCCAGGGTGTAGCCCTCCCGTAGCCGGTTCTGCTGCGCCTGGTACAGGCGGTGAGCCTCCCGCAGATGAGCGGCGGCCCCGGAGGGCGAACCGGTCGAGGAGAGCACCACGCCGAGCTGGTAGAGCGTGTCGGCCAGGCACGGGCCGTTGTCGGAGGCCCGGGCCGTGGTGACCGCCTCCTCGGCCGAACGGATCGCGGAGGCGGTCTGCCCGACGTCGAGCTGCGCCCGGGCGATGTTCCCGAGCACGCGTGCCTCACCGATCGGGAAGCCGATGCCCCGGCCGATGGCAAGGGCCTGTTCGAAGAACGGGAGCGCCTCGGCGGACCGGTTGGCGAGGCTCAGGATGATGCCCAGAGTGTTGGCGGTCGTCGAGCGGAGAACGGTCACATCGTCCGGGGCCTGGAGGGCGAGGCTCTTCCGGAGCGAGAGCTCGGAACTCTGGAACTCGCCGGTGACGTGCTGAAGGGTCCCCAGCGCGAAGTGGGTACGGGCCAGCGCCTCCGCGTCGTGGTACGACTGGGCGTTGGTGTCGGCGATCTCCAGGATCCGGCGCACCCGGGGTCCGTGGGTGGGGTCCTCGACAATGCTGTCCAGCACGATCAGCAGGTCCACCGCCGGGCGCAGCAGCTCCGACGGTCCCTGCACCGCGGCCTCCACCGCGCTCAGCAGGACCGAGACCTCGGAGCGCAGCCAGTCCTGGGCCGCGCCGCTGCTGGTGAGGCCGAGGCCGGTGTGGACCAGCCGGTCCATCGGTTCGGGCAGCTGGTCGTCCGGTTCGATGGCCTGAGCGGCGTTGCGCATGGTCGGGAGCAGGAGTTCCAACAGGCGCAGGACGGCGGACCGCTGCTCCTCCGCGTCCTTGAGCTTCTCGTTCTGCCGCTGCGCGTAGAGCCGCAGCAGGTCGTGGTAGCGGTAACGCCCAGGAGTGAAGCACTCCAGCATGTTCGCTTCGACGAGCGCCTCGGCCAGGTCCTCGGCCCGGTCCTCGTCGACGCCCAGCAGGGCCGCCACCGAACTGAGCGGCAGGTCGGGGGAGTCCACCAGGGAGAGCAGTCGGAAGGCGCGGGCCTCGTCGGGCCGGAGCTGTCCGTACCCGAGGCCGATGGTGGTCTCCACCGCGAGGTTGCCCAGTTGCAGCTCGTCGAGGCGCCGGCGCTGGTCCGCTAACCGACGGGCCAGGTCGGAGACGCTCCAGCGAGGCCGGCTGGCCAGGCGGGCGGCCGCGATCCGTACGGCGAGCGGCAGGAGGCCGCAGGCGCGCACCACGGCCAGGGACGCCTCGGGCTCGGCTGCCACCCGCTGTTCGCCGACGATGGCCGAGAACAGCGCCAGTGCCTCGTCCGGAGTCAGCTCCTCCACGTCGATCAGGTGGGCGCCGGCGATCCCGGCCAGCCGGGAACGGCTGGTCGCCAGGACGGCGCAGCCCGAGACGCCGGGGATGAGCGGCGTCAACTGGTCGGCGTCCCGGGCGTTGTCCAGCAGGATGAGCATCCGGCGGTTGGCCAGCAGCGAGCGGTACAGGGCGGCCCGCTGCTCCAGTGAGTCAGGCATCTCCGCGACCCCCAGGGCGTACAGGAAGTCACCGAGCACCACGGCGGGGTCGGCCGGGGAGGCTCCGGCGCCGCGCAGGTCGACGTACAGCTGCCCGTCGGGGAACTCGGACCGGACACTGTGGGCAACGTGGACCGCCAGCGTGGTCTTTCCCACCCCGCCGATCCCGGCGAGCGAGGTGACCACGACGGCCTGACCGGTGGCGTTCCGCAGGACGTCCCGCAGCTCGTCGACCAGGGTGGTCCGCCCGCTGAAGTCCGATACGTCGGCGGGAAGCTGGGCCGGCGGGGAAATAACCGGGACCGATTCGTCCGCTTCCGGCCCGGAAACCTCGTCGGGACGGGGGGGAATCAGGGCCGGATCGGCGGCCAGAATCCGGGAGTGCATGGCAGCCAGCCCGGCACCCGGTTCCACTCCGAGCTCCTCGATGAGCAGCTTCCGGGTGTCCGCATAGACACCGAGCGATTCGGCCTGCCGCCCGCAGCGGTAGAGCGCGAGCATCAGCAGCTCGCGGAGCCGCTCGCGGAGCGGGTGTTCGGCCGCGAGTGAGCTCAGCTCCGCGACGACCTCCGCGTGCAGGCCGATGTCCAGCGCCGTCGCGCAGCGCTCCTCGCCCACCGTCACCTGGCGTTCGGTCAGCCGGAGGCGCTGTCCTTCGGCGTAGGGGCCGGGGACTCCGGCGAGCGGACGGCCGCTCCACAGGGAGAGCGCGGAGACCAGCAGCCGGTGTGCCGACTCGGCGTCCCCGGCCGCGCGGGCCGCCAGCGCCTCGGCGGATCTGGTGTCGAACAGCGAAGCGTCCAGCGCTTCGGCGGGGATCCGCAGGGCGTAGCCGTCACTGACCGAGACCAGGAGTTCGGCGCGGGCGCGGGTCTCACGGTTCGGTTCGATGACCGTGCGCAGCCGGGAGACGTAGGTGCGCAGCGCCGCGACCGCCTGCGGCGGCGGGCGGTCGCCCCAGAGGCCGTCGACCAGGTCCTGGGTGCTCACCGGCTTGCCGTGATGCAGCAGGAGCGCGGTGAGTACGGCCTGTTGTTGCGGCGAGCCGAGGGAGAGCGGCTGGTCGCCGCGCCAGGCCTGGACCGGTCCGAGCACCTGGAAGCGCAGCGCATGGGAGTGCGGCGTTTCCCGAAGCTCCATGAAATCCCCCGATAGCCTGTGATGTTGCTTTCCGCGCAGGGCGATCAATGGTCCGCCGTGGCGCCGCCAGCTTAGGCGGAGTGTTGCAAACGTTGGAGAAGAGCGCAGGCGGCGCGATGTTTATAAGACATTTAACGACGCCTACGATACTGTCCGCGCGCCCAGACCGGTCTGGTCGGGCCTGAACACATCTGACTAAGTCGAAAGGCGGCCAGCCATGGCCAACGACCAGAGCACGACCGCGGTGCCGGCGTCCGCCGAGCCGCAGGTTCCCGTGGCGGGGACCGGCACCACGCAGCCGGTTGCCGCTGCGCCGGCCGAGCACACTGTGACCACTCCGGACATCCTGCCCGATCTCCAGGACCTGATAGGCGGGGCGTCGCTCGCGGAGCCGAAGACCGACGGCACCGAGCCGGGGGACGACCACGAGACGACCGGCATCATCGCGAGCCGCCCGTAGTCGACGTAAGCCACGGATCGCCCCGCGAGCGCCCCGCCCACCTTCAGGTGCCGGCGGGGCGCTCGCGTTTCGGCGCCGCCTACTCCGCCGAGCGGACCCGCAGGCTGGTGATCAGCGGGCCGTCGGTGACCTCGGCGAAGAAGTCGTTGCCCTTGTCGTCCACGACGACGAAGGCGGGGAAGTCCTCGACCTCGATCCGCCAGACCGCCTCCATGCCCAGCTCCGCGTACTCCAGGACCTCGACCTTCCTGATGCAGTCCTGGGCGAGCCGGGCCGCCGGGCCGCCGATCGAGCCGAGGTAGAAGCCGCCGTGCTCGGCGCAGGCCTTGGTGACCTGCTTGGAGCGGTTGCCCTTGGCGAGCATCACCATCGAGCCGCCCGCCGCCTGGAACTGGTCGACGTAACTGTCCATCCGCCCGGCCGTGGTGGGGCCGAACGAGCCGGAGGCGAAGCCCTCGGGGGTCTTGGCCGGGCCGGCGTAGTAGACCGGGTGGTCCTTCAGGTACTGGGGCATGCCCTCGCCCGCGTCCAGCCGCTCCTTGATCTTGGCGTGCGCGATGTCGCGGGCCACCACCAGGGTGCCGGTGAGCGAAAGCCGGGTCTTCACCGGGTACTTGGAGAGCTCGGCCCGGATGTCGTCCATCGGCCGGTTGAGGTCGATCCGGACGACGTCGTCGTCCAGGTGCTCGTCCGTGGTCTCGGGCAGGTACTTGGCCGGGTCGGTCTCCAGCTGCTCCAGGAAGATCCCGTCCGCCGTGATCTTGCCGAGCGCCTGGCGGTCGGCCGAGCAGGAGACGGCCATCGCGACCGGCAGCGAGGCGCCGTGGCGCGGCAGGCGGATCACCCGCACGTCGTGGCAGAAGTACTTGCCGCCGAACTGCGCGCCGATGCCGATCTTCTGGGTCAGCTCGGTGACCTTGGCCTCCAGCTCCAGGTCACGGAAGCCGTGCCCGGTGGCGGCGTCGCCGCTGGTCGGCAGCTCGTCCAGGTAGTGCGCCGAGGCGTACTTGGCGGTCTTGAGCGCGAACTCGGCGCTCGTACCGCCGACCACGATCGCCAGGTGGTACGGCGGGCAGGCGGCCGTGCCCAGCGAGCGGATCTTCTGCTCCAGGAAGGCCAGCATCGAGTCCTCGTTGAGGATCGCCTTGGTCTCCTGGTACAGGTAGGACTTGTTGGCGCTGCCGCCGCCCTTCGCCATGAAGAGGAACTTGTACGCGTCACCGTCGGTCGCGTAGAGCTCGATCTGCGCGGGCAGGTTGGAGCCGGTGTTCTTCTCGTCCCACATGGTGACGGGCGCCATCTGCGAGTAGCGCAGGTTGAGCTTGGTGTACGCGTCGTAGACGCCGCGCGCGATCGAGCTCTCGTCCGCGCCCTCGGTCAGCACGTTCTGGCCGCGCTTGCCCATCACGATCGCGGTGCCGGTGTCCTGGCACATCGGCAGGATGCCGCCGGCCGAGATGTTCACGTTCTTCAGCAGGTCCAGCGCGACGAAACGGTCGTTCGGGCTGGCCTCCGGGTCGTCCAGGATGCGGCGCAGCTGGGCCAGGTGCGCGGGCCGCAGGTAGTGCGAGATGTCGTGCATGGCCTCGGCCGTGAGCAGCCGCAGGGCCTCCGGCTCGACCTTCAGGAAGCGGCGGCCCCCGGCCTCGAAGGTGCTGACGCCTTCGGAGGTCAGCTTCCGGTACGGGGTCGGGTCGGCCCCGAGGGGAAGAAGGTCGGAGTACGCGAACTCTGGCGTGGGAGCCATGGGGAGGTCCTTAACTGATCCGGCTGCGTCGACGAAGCACCCTCAAGGGTAGGCGCCGGGGAAACGTCGGATGCGTACAGGTGAGCCTTCGTGACGGGGGTCACGCCGAACCGTGCTGAACGACCGTTCGACAGTGGGCCCGGTGGCTAGTCTTGTGACGTGGAAAACACGCCGTCGCAGGACGACCAGGACCAGCCACCCGTATCCATGAGCAAGTCCGAACTCCAGCCCCGGCCCGAGCCGCAGGACCGCCGGCCCGCGCTGGACACGGCCCCGGTGGCCGAGGCCGAGCTCCGTGCCTCCGACGCCGACCGGGAGCGGATCGCCGAGCTGCTCCGCGACGCGTACGCCGAGGGCCGGCTCACCATGGAGGAGCACTCCGAGCGGATCGAGGCGGCCTACCAGGCCAGGACGCTGGGTGAGCTGGCTCCGCTCACCCGGGACCTGCCCACGCACCGCCCGATCTCGATGGAGAAGGCCCCGCAGGCCGGGTCCCGGCCTGCCGCCGGCCCGCTGACCCCGGCCCGGAGCGAGTCGCCGTCGATGGTGGCGATCTTCGGCGGGGCCAGCCGCAAGGGCCGCTGGCGGGTCGGTTCACACCTCAAGGCGGTGGCGATCTTCGGCGGGGTGGAGATCGACCTCACCGACGCGGTCTTCGAGTCGCCAGAGGTGGTCATCGAGGTGACGGCGGTCTTCGGTGGCGTGGAAATCAAGGTGCCGGAGAACGTCACTCTGCAGGGCGCCGGGGTGGGGATCTTCGGCGGCTTCGAAGTCCAGGAACAGACCTCGGCGGATCCGTACGCGCCGGTGGTGCTGGTCAAGGGCGCGGCGGTCTTCGGCGGCTGCGAGGCCAAGCCGCGCCGGGGCAAGAAGCTGAAGGAGTGGGTGCGCAAGCAGCTCGGCGAGTAGTCCTCACGGGGCTGCGGACGTCGCCGACATATCGTCAACTTCCGGACAGGCACTGGATCTTGAGGCGAGTGCACTGCGTAGTCGCTTGCCTGCGGTGTGCATGAATCTGGATAGGGCGGGGTAGTTCCTGTCGCACATCGTTTCTTGTACGGCTGTGACCCCGGAGACAGTCGGTACCGGCCCGGCCTCCGCCGTGCGCCGGTGTCGAGGCGGGGTACACGCGGGGCAGCCGGGCAGTGATGCGAGTCTTCCCCGAGTCACGAGCCTCGTCAGGAGTAAGCCGTGCTGCATCCGATCGAGTCCAGCGCCCGCAGTGCCAACGTGGCGGTCCGGCGCAGTACCGCCGGCCAGGCGGGCACCGGGACGCAGCAGCTCGACCACCTGGACGACAACCCCTGGCATACCGGAGCGGCCTGCCGCCGCGACGAGGCGGGGCTGTTCTTCGCGCCCTCCAAGGAGCCGACCGCCGCCCGGCTGGCCCGCGAGGAGCAGGCGAAGCAGGTCTGCGCGCGCTGCCCGGTACTGCTGGAGTGCCGGGAGCACGCGCTCGCCCAGCCCGAGCCGTACGGTGTGTGGGGCGGGCTGACGGCCGCCGAACGCCGGGTGGTTCTGGCCCGCCGCCGCCGCCGGGAGGGCGAACTGCGCGAGGCCCGCCGGGTCGCCGCACCCCGCCGGATAGCCGGCTAGCTGTGTCCTTCGCACATAGGGAAACGTGTGTCGAGCCAGCGGGGGTGGGTTGGGTCGACTTCGAGTATGTCGAGGAGTCGGGCCTG
>NZ_JARXZC010000033.1 GCF_029894335.1 Kitasatospora sp. MAP5-34
ACGCCGCGCGAGGCGTATCTCGAGCATCGCAACATGCGGCTCGCAGCGTAGCTTTCAAGCACACGGCGGCTGTCCGGAAAACGCGTGGCCCCTCAAGCTGGCCCATTCCTTCGCTCAGCGCCCATGATGGCGGCGGTCTGCGCGCCAGCCGCTGCGGTGTCCAATTCCTGTTGGATGGTCATCCGGAGTACTGGGATGCTCCTGCTGTGACCACCACGACGAACAAAGTGCAGACCGAGGCCGGATGGGACGGCCCCTACTACCGTGCCCGCGCCGAAGGATTCGAGGCACTGTTCCTCCCGAGCCCTGATGAGGTACTCGATGAGGTCTGCAACGTGGATGTCGAGGTTCACCTCCCCGATGGCTCTCGCTGGAGTGCGACGATCTTCACCCTCGCCGAGGTGGACCGGCTGATGAGGAGATGGGAGGGGACCGGGGAGGCGGCAGGGGGTCGGTGCTTCTGGTGCTCGGACGGGCTGATCGTTCGAGGTCCTGGCATCCAGGGCATGGTGGACGTGATCGCCAAGCTGCTTGCGTCGGGCGAGTTCGACGGAGCCTTTCATCGCCTTTCCGCTCCGGAGTGAACTTCGGATTTCATGGCGCTGATGGTCCCCCGAGGACAGACATGTGGCAGGTGTGGTGGGTCCGGCGTCGCACTCGCGCCGCACTCCAACGACCTGGGTCACGACGTAGCGCCGAGTGAGCCAGTTGGTGACGATCGTGTTGAGCTCAACGCCGGTCGACGCCTTCAACATCTCCTCGATCGACAGCCAGACGCGGCGGTTTTGAAAGAGCGTGGTGGTGTCCTGATAGGCGACGTCATATGCCTCGCAGCAGCGTGCCCACCGTGCATCGAGATCCATAGTCATGCGGGGAGAGTAGGGGACTGTAACGGCCCGCGCGGGCAAACTTTGTTACCCAGGAAGCCAGTTGGGCTGCGCTGGGTACCCGATCGGCACATCAGGGTCGTCGTCACAGCTGGCGGCTGTACGACAGGCCGCTGACACCTCTAGGCCCGCCCTGGCCGATGGTCACGGCTCCGCCCAGGCTCGGCCCGGGTCGAGGTGATCATTCCGCATGAGGCAGTCCGCCACGAGCGTGCCGACCTGATTTGCCGCACGCGCACACCTGATTCGGGCCGTCCATGCCGCTCGGGCCCGCAGCATCCGATCCATCGCTCCCGCTCCGTGTGATGGTGGAGCCCGACGGCGATGTCGAGGCCGACGTCCGATGCTGCGCTTCTCACCCACTGGGGCAACGACCGGATCAGTACGCCGCGTTGTCGGTGACGGCAGTTACAGTACTCACGGCGATGCACA
Organism: Kitasatospora sp. MAP5-34; assembly: GCF_029894335.1. Classification (GTDB taxonomy): domain Bacteria; phylum Actinomycetota; class Actinomycetes; order Streptomycetales; family Streptomycetaceae; genus Kitasatospora. The sequence goes on from NZ_JARXZC010000033.1 coordinate 1,320, forward strand.
GGGGGCACGCGCATACCGTCAAGTCCTGGCACCAGGCGAATTAACGAGTGATCAACCAATCGACCAGTCAATCGACAGGCCGACCAGCCGATGCGGCTCGGGCGGCGCCAGGGCCTGGAGACCTCGCCGTCCGCAGTCTCGCAGAGCACCAACCGCTGACTGTGCACACCGAAGACTAGGGGGCTGAAATGGCTTTTGCCGTCATCCTTGGCACGCTGCTCGCGCTGATCGTGCTGGCGGCGGTGATCGAAGAGAAGATTCCGCCCGACTGGCGTCACAAGTCGCAACGCATTGTGCGCAGCAGAAGCGAACGCGGACTGCGGCGCGAAGTCAGACGGATCATACGAGCCCGGGGTTTCGAGAGACTCTTCCTCGTCGCCACTCCAGAGGGGGCAATCGGTCTGACCGCCGAGGGCAGCAGCCACTCACTCCGGCTTCGGACCGTTCGCCGCCGGGTCCTCGGCACCTGCAGCTACTGCGTCATAGAAGGGGTCATCGAGACGCTGCCCGTGCGATTCAAACCTGACGAGCCCGATCGCTTGGCCGTCATTCAGGAGTACCGCCAGCTGATGACCACGCAGCCCGGCCCCGTCCAGGCATGCGTGCACCACACCCGCTACGGTTGGTCTGCCGACGTGGCGCCGTTCGTCTCTTCCGCGCCGCTGCGGTACCGGGGCAGCTCCTGCACGGTACATGCGCATGTCACCCGGAAGTACTGAGCTCAGTCAGCAGGCGACAGCCGACGGCTCGACAGTGCCCGTAGCGCTCCAGAGGGTCTTCACTGGGTCTGAGCTGGGGATGTTGGTGGGACGTCAGCTGGCTCTGCGGTACTCGTTGATGAGGCCCGTGACGGCCTGGTGGCGTTCGATCCGGATCGGGGGCAACGGGACGATGGGATCGAACCGAGCCGCTGATGCCGACCGAGCCGGTCCGTGGGCGGCGGCGGGCCGACCACCGCCGGACGGTGAAGGGCCATTGCGTGGAAGCGTCGCACTATGGGGCGTTCAATACGAGGACCGTCACGCTGAAGAGTCCTGTCGTTTCAGGGCAGGGACGAGCCTCACCGCACTGAAGCTTCCGTGCCTTCACAGTGGTCTGCCCGACACCGATCGCGCTGTAGCGCATGGTGACCGTCCCGGGGCACGAGGTGATGCGGCACGATCCCGTCGTAGCGGGTCTGCAGCGACCCCTCCGGACGGAGAACCGCAGACGGGCCTGCCGACGGGACGTCGGACAGGCCATCAAACGGGAACACCCAATCAACCGCGGGGAGCGTCACCGCCACGATCTCCCCCACGTGTATGTCCACGGTCCGATTGTCGTCAGAGCTCGTCACCGTCACGTCTGCCGGCGGCGACAGGTGAGGTGGACCGGCGGCGTGCTGCCGGAGCAACCGGACGACACGAGACAGACAAGCAGGGTTATTGCCAACAGACGCACCGTACGTCGCATACCGCTCTGACGTCCTCGTGGGCGAACCGGTTCCCGCTTCACGGCGTCCGCGAGCTTCTCCTCAAATGCGCGCGGTGTCGGGTCTGCCCCGACACTGTTGACCAGCACGGTCAGCGATTCGCCAGAGGCGGCGTGCTCGGCGGTGATCCGGTCGGCGAGCGCGCACACCTGGTCGAGCGAGCCGAGGTCGGCGGGCAGGAACCGCGCGGGGTGTGCCGGATTCATCGCGTTGATCCGGTCGACCGCTTGGGTGCCCCGGTAGCCGTTGCGTCCGACCACGGTGACCCAACCGAAATGGCAGAACGGGCGTCAACTCACTTACCGCCCCCTGACAACACAGCTCACTCATTCCGAGCTACACACAACGTCGATTATTCGTAGTCGCTCAGCCAGTCGCCGTCGATCTGCTCACGGACGCCTTCCAGGGTTTCCGGGGTCCGGGCCCGCACGTGAAGGACGCCACCGACGTCTTCACGCAGAATTGCACCGGGCCCGGAGTACCAGCGGACCGACGGCTCGGCGGTCGGATAGTCGGGGAACGGAAGTCGGACATAGTGCTGTTCCAGTTCGGCGCGGCCCTGGTCGTCCAGGCCGCTGAGGAAGTCGCAGTTCTCCATCGGAGCGAGGACCGACTCCGACAGGACGATCTCCATGAAGGTGGTCGAAAGGCAGTTCAGCCACTGTTCCCAGCGCTCGGCCTGCTTGTCCGCGAGATCGAGCTTGATGACGACCGGGGGGTCGAGCTGGCCGAGGTCGGCGATGAGGACACCCCAGGCCGCGCAGCCCTGGTTCTCGTCCTGGAAGACCAGGGCTTGGCCGAGATCGTCGAGGTAGAGGTCTTGGGGGGCCAGGAGCACGTTGAAGTTGCTGGTCAGATCGTCTCGCCCGCCGAGCAGTCCGTACGCCTCGCGCAACGCCGCCGGGAGCTTGACGCCCAGCCGTGCCTCGGCCGCGTCCAGGTCCGACGCCGGCCAGCCGTCGCCGTCGGCGAGCGGCACCAGCCATTCCCTGGCGTATCCGCAGATGAAGTGCCAGGCCGCGGCGCGGTCTTCCAGGCCGGCAGCGAGAGCCCTGGCGAGATCGAACTCCTGTGTCATGGGGCGACGATAGCGCCTCCGCGCTTCCTCGAACTGACGCTGTCATGTTCGCCCCCGGGCGCGGCGTGGAGCACAACTGCGTCTTCTGGGGCACGTTCTAGCAGGTCCGCTGGTAGCCGAGGCCGGGGAGGTAGGAACTCCAGTCCTGGGCGGGCAGCCCGCCGCTCGCCCGGGTGCAGGCCAGCTCGTGGGCGTGGTTGCGCAACTCGTCGAGTTGGCCGAGGTCGTTGACGTTGACGATCTTGTCCTCGGCGCCGGACAGCAGGGTCTTCCCGTCCGGGGTGATCGCGACGGCGGTGATCGAGCCGGTCCGGGTGCTGGTGCCGCCGAGGTCCTGGGGCTGGACCGGGTTGGTCACGTCCCAGACGATCACCGTCCGGTCGTCGCTCCCGGAGACCAAGGTGCGGCCGTCCGGGCCGAAGGCCACCGTCCGCACCCCGCTGTTGTGGCCGGTCAGCGGCTGGCCGAGGCGGTGCGTCTCAGCCGGGTTACTGGTGTCCCAGAGCATGACGGTGGCGTCCAGGCTGCCGGTCGCGAGGGTGCGTCCGTCCGGGCTGAAGGCCAGCGCGACCACCCAGTTGGTGTGGCCGTCGAGTTGGCGCAGCTGCTGCGGGTGGGCGGGGTCGGCGGTGTTCCAGAGGATCACCGTCCCGTCCCAGCCGCCGGTGGCCAGCGTGTGCCCGTCCGGGGTGAAGGCCACGGCGGCGACGGCGTTGCGGTGGCCGGTGAGCGGCCGGCCGACGGGTCGGGGGTCGGCCGGGCCGGAGGTGTCCCAGAGCTGGGCGGTGCCATCGCCGCCAACGGTGGCGAGGAGGTGGCCCACCGGGGCGAAGGCCAGGCCCTGGACCCCGCCGGTGTTGGCGGTGAACTGCCTTAGCTGCCGGGGGTGGTGGGGATCAGTGGTGTCCCAGAGGATCACGGTGGTGTCGAGGCTGCCGGTAGCCAGCAGGTGTCCGTCCGGGCTGAAGGCCATGGCGTCCACCGAACCCGACTGCCCGGCCAGGGCGGGGGCGAGCTTGCTCGGCTCCTGCCGGTTGCCGAAGTCCCAGAGCACGGTGGAGCCTTCGCTCCCGCCGGTGGCCAGCGTGCGACCGTCCGGGCTGACCGCGAGGGAGGCCACCGCGTCGCTGCGGCCGCCGAGGCGGGCGAGCAGTGTGGTTTGGGCGCCGCTGCCCCTGGCGTCCCAGAGGATCACGGTGCCGTCGGCGCTGCCGGTGGCCAGCAGCTGGGCCTGATGGCCCTGGAGGTTCGGCTGGAAGCTGAAGGCGGCCGCAGGTGAGAAGTTGGTCCGGCCCAGGGTGGTGCCGCCGATCTGGCGGGGGTTGGCAGGGTCGGTGGTGTCCCAGGTGCTGGTGGTGTGGTCGCTCTCGGCGACGTCAACCCGGTCGGCGCCGACGATCAGGGCCAGCACCGCGGTGTTCCGGTCCGGGAGCTGACCGAGCAGGCTGGGGGCGGCCGGGTCGTTGACGTTCCACAGCAGCACCTCGCCCCAGCCGTCGCCGGTGGCCATCGTGTGCCCGTCGGGAGTGAAGCCGAGCGCCGTGACGTCGGCGGTGCGGCCCTTGAGCGGCCCGCCGAGTGCCCGTGGAGCGTTCGGATCGCCCACATCCCAGAGCAGGACGGCGGTGTCCGCCCCGCCGGCGGCCAGCACCCGGCTGTCAGGCCGGAAAGCGAGCGACTCGACCCGCCCGGTGTGCCCGGTCAGCTTGGCCAGCGGCTGCGGGCTGCCCGGGTGGCGCACGTCCCACCGCAGGACCTGGCCGTCCCCGCCACCGGCGGCCAGGGTGCGGCCGTCCGGTGCGAAGGCGAGGCAGGCGACGCCGTTCGGTCCGGCGAGCGGGTCACCCAGCGGCTGGGGGTGGTCGGGCGCGCTGACGTCCCACAGCAGGACCCGGCTGTCCGCCCCGCCCGCAGCCAGGGTGTGCCCGTCCGGGCTGAACGCGACCGCGTACACCCCGTTCGGGCTCACGGTCAGCGGCGCACCGAGCCGTTTCGGACGGTCCGGGGTGCCGGTGTCCCAGAGGGTCACTGTGCCGTCCTCGTCGGCGGCCGCCAGGAGCCGGCCGCCGGGTGCGAACGCCAGGCCGACGACCGTGCCGCGCGGGCCGGTCAAGGTGCTGGTGTAAGGAGTGAGAAGGGTGCTCAGCAGGTTGGCGGTGCTCTGCGGGGTGTGGTGCAGCGTGTCGGCGGCGATGCCCAGGCGCAGGGCCAGCTGCGGGGAGCTACCGCGGGCGGTGTCCGCCTGGCTGAGCAGGGCCAGCGCGGCGGCCTCGCGCTGGCGCCGCAGCGCCGTCTGCTGCCCCTGAAAGGCGAAGCCGGCGGCGATCAGCACGACCACCAGCAGCAGCGCCAGCGTGGCGGTGACGCCGGTGCGGGTACGCCGCCGCCGCTGCTCCGCGCGGATGCTCGCGGCCAGGAACTCGGCGGCGAGCTGCGTGCTGCCGCCGGCCGGCGCCGCCCTCTTGCCTGCTCGGGACGCCTTCCCGTGGTCAGCACCGCCGTGCAGCCGCTGGGCGAGTTCGAGGGTGGCCCCCCAGTAGAGCACGCCGGTGTCCCGCCCGGTGCGCTGCCACTCCTCTGCGGCCTCCAGCAGCTTCTGCCGGATCAGCAGGTCGGCCCGGCCGCCCTCGATCCAGCCGCGCAGCCGTCGCCACGCGCGCAGGAGCGCCTCGTGGGTGATCTGCGCGGTGTCCCCGTCCAGGGTGATGAGGCGGGCCCGGGCGAGGGCGTCGCGCGCGGTGGCGATCGCGGCGGCCTCGCCGGGCGGGCGCTCGGCCCGCAGCGCGGCGAGGTCGAGGACGCGCCGGGTGTCCTCGGTGGCCTCGCCGATCCGGACCATCCGCAGCAGTAGCAGCTCGGCCGCCCGCTGCGCGGCCGGGTCCAGCGCCTCGTAGGTGAGATCCGCGTGCCGGGTGACCGCCTCCCAGATGCCGCCGGTGGCGCTGTACCCCGCCAGGGTCAGAATCCGCCCCGCGCGGCGGCCCCAGGTGAGCCAGAGCGCGTACGCGAGGAGCGGCAGGGTGCCTCCGGTGAACTCGCTGCCGCTGGGGCTGCCGCCCGCTCGGAGGTCACGCAGCAGGGTGTCGGCCAGGCCCGGCTCCAGGGTGAGCCCGGCGAGCTCGGCGGGCTTCTCGATCGCCTCGCGTAGCTGCCCGGGCGTCATCGGCTCGACCGGGAGTTGGCGCTCCTTGAGCGCGTCGACCAGCTCGGGGTAGGTCATGCAGGCCGCGTAGAAGTCCGCGCGGATGCCGAGCACCACCAGCGCTGGGGGAGTGCCACCGGCGTCGGCGCCCGCCGCGCCGGGGAGGGGCTGGCCCGCCGCGCTGCACAGGGCCAGGATGAACGCGCGTCGCTCCGTCTCGTCCTGACAGGCCGTGAACAGTTCCTCGAACTGGTCCACCACCAGGAGCAGCCGTCCGCCCGGCACGTCATGCCCGCCGCCCAACCGCTGCAGGGCGCGGCTGACCAGTGCGGCCGCGCCGGCCGGATCGGCGCGCAGCCCGTCGAGCGCCGTGGCGCGTGGCAGGCCCGCCGGTTCCGCCAGCAGGCCGGCCAGTGCGTCCAGCGGGTGCTCGCCCGGGGTGAGGACGCGCTGCGGCCACGTCCCGGCCCCCGGGACGCGCAGTTCCCCGCGCTTGACGGCGGGCAGCAGGCCGGCCCGCAGCAGCGAGGACTTGCCCGCGCCGGACAGGCCCACCAGGGCGATCGGTCCGCCTGCGTTCGCCCAGCCCGCGAGCCGGCCGAGCAGTTCGCCGGTCAGCTCGCCGCGGCCGAAGAAGTACCGCGCGTCGTCCGCCGTGAATGGCTCCAACCCCGGGTAGGGGCAGACCGGTTCGTCGCCCGACGAGTCGTCGGGCGGCCGGACGGTCGGCGGCGCAACCGCTGCGGCCGGATTCGCGGCCAGCACCAAGTCCCCGGCCCGGCCGCTGAGCTGACGCTCCGGGGCGGGCAGGCCGAGCAGCGGCAGGACGCGGCGCAGGTGACGGTAGCCGGCCTCCAGGGTCAGCTCCGGCGGCCCGCCCGGCTCACCTTCGCGCAGGTAGCGCAGCAGCTCGCCGGTGAACGCCGTGTAGGGCTGCCCCTCGATGCTCAGCGCCTGCTCGTCCCGCGAGGCCGAGGCGAGCAGGTAGGTGCCGCTCAGCGCGGCGAGCGCGAACCCGTCGCTGGCCGCAGTGCCGAACGAGCCACGGGCGCGCCCGGCGAAGCAGCAGTCGAGCACCACAATGACCGACCCGGCCCGGCAGTTGCTGAACGCCTCCCGCAGGGCCTGGTAAGGGAGCGCCTTGAACGCCAACCCCTCGGCCACGTCGTCGGTGGCGGCGGTCGCCAGGTAGAGCTCGTTCCCAGGGCTGACCAGCCCGTGGCCCACGTAGTAGACCAGCAGCACGTCCTCGGCCTCGCGGGCCGCCGCCACCACGGCGTTGCCGAACTCGATGGGGTCGCGCGGGTCGATCAGCGGGGGGAGCAGGTTCTCCGGCCGCAGACCGCAGTCCTCCACCAAGGCCCGGGCGACCTCGCGGACGGTGGCGGCCACTGCGGGCACGTCCGGCAGCCGCGAACCCGGGGTGTGCCGCCCGGTGCCGACCAACAACGCCCGCGAGCCCGGTGAGGCGAGCGCGGTGGCCGACAGCGGGCCACCGACGGCGTCCGACGTCACCGCGTCTCCTGCTCGCCGTCGGGCCACTCGAGCGAACCGGACAGCTCGGCCGTCAACTCCCGCAGCCGGGCGGGCTCCAGGCCGCTGACGTGGGTGGCGCTCAACTCGGTCACTGTCCCGTCGGGCCGGGTCACCTTCACCGACACGCTGCCCCGCTGCCGCCGGATCCAGGAGATCAGCACGCTCGCGATCGCGGTCGCCACCCCGCCGGGCCCGAGCGCCACGGTCAGGGCGTCGACTACGGCGCCCAGCGCGCCCGGCGGCGGCGGGGTCTCGGCCAGCACCACCCGGCCGCGCAGTTCGTCCTCCGCCACCAGCCACTGCCGTAACGACCGCACGTCGTCCGCCGAGCCGCCGCCTTCGACCTGGACCAGTATCCGCTGCTCCACTGCTCCCCCAACTCCGTCCAGCCGCAGTGATATCGGCAATCCTGTCATGCACTCCACGGGCGGGAGGGGCGAATGGGAAGAGTGCCGGGCCGGCGGCAGTCTCAGCCGGCGGTGGCCGCCGCCAGGGCGGCTCAGCGCGCCTGGGGGCGGATGTCGCTGTGGGCGCCGCAGAAGGTGGACTGGTCGACGGCGATCACCGCGTCGCTGTGCAGACACTCGCCGAAGCGGGTGCCGGTCATCCACTCCTCGCACGCCTGCCTGATATACCCGTCAGCCCGGGCGATGAAGTTCCACTGCCACATCGCGGCCCACGAGGACAACGGCATGATGAGCTACATCGACGTCGTCTCCTGAGCACTGCCGGATCGACTGACCGACCGACTGACCGGCGCGGCCGGAGCAGGAGGGTCTCGCGCACGCACCACGCGCGCCCTCCCGCTCCGGCCGCGCGCCGTTGCGGGCGATCCGCAGGCCAGGCCGGTCAGGTCCACACGTTCGCCACCACTCCGTTACACGGCCGAGATTCGCGGCCGCCATAGTTGTTAGGCAAGCCTCTCCTACTCTATGTTCGAGGCGGTCAACACCGCTCCCACAGCGGAACGCGACCGGTCGGCCGGGCATCGCTGTGCCCAGCCGTCACACCCTCGGCTTCCGGGGCGGAGCCAGGGTCTCCGCGCCGTCGGATATTTGGAGATCGCATGGTGCTCGGACCCAAGAGGCCGGTGCTGTTCCTGACCGTCCTCTCACTCTCGGCCCTCGCCATGACCGCCTGCGGCAGCTCCGCCACCACCTCCACCGGAAGCAACGGAAGCAACGACGGCACCGGCAGCACCGCCAAGGCCGCGTCGGGCGACAAGCCGCTGGCCGGCCAGTCCCTGACGGTCTACAGCGGCCAGCACGAGCAGACCGTCAAGGCCCTGGCCACCGACTTCGAGTCCCGCACCGGGATCAAGATCCAGCTCCGCTCCGGCGACGAGGCCGAGCTGGCCAACCAGATCCTTCAGGAGGGCTCGGGCTCCCCCGCCGACGTCTTCTACGCCGAGAACCCGCCCGCGCTGACCGTCCTGGAGGAGCAGAACCTGCTCGCCCCGGTCACGCCCGCGACGCTCAAGGCCGTTGCAGCGGACGACAGTTCCCCCAAGGGCGACTGGATCGGCGTATCCGCCCGGACCGCCGCGTTCGTCGCCGCCACCGGCACCCCCGCCGACTCGGCCCCGCCCACCTCGGTACGCGACCTGGCGAACCCGTCCTGGAAGGGCCGCCTCGGCATCGCCCCGTCCGAGACCGACTTCGCGCCGGTCATCACCCGCATGATCAAGACCGACGGCGCCGACGCGGCCAAGAAGTGGCTCACCGCCCTGAAGGCCAACGCGAAGGTCTACAACAGCAACGAGGACCTGAGCGCCGCCGTGAACAGCGGTCAGGTCCAGGGCGGCGTCGTCGACCACTACTACTGGTACCGGCTGCGCGACGAGAAGACCGCCGCAGGCACCCACAGCGCGCTGCACTACTTCGCCAAGGGCGACCCGGGCGCCCTGGTCGACGTCTCCGGCGCCGCCGTCCTCGCCTCCAGCAAGCACCAGGCCGCCGCCCAGGCCTTCCTGGCCTACCTGACCAGCGCGCCCGCCCAGACCGTGATCGCGAACTCGGCCAGCTACGAGTACCCGCTGGTCGCGGGCGTCCAGGGCAAGAAGGACCTCACGCCGCTCGCCTCGATCGGCACCGTCGCCCCCGTCGCCGACCTCGGCGACGGCAAGGAGGCGCTGCAGCTGCTCCAGGACGCCGGCCTCCTGTGAGCACCGCCCCCGCGACGGCCGAGGACCCGTCACCGCTGCGGCGGTGGCGGGCTCCCCGCGTACTCCCGCTGCTGGCCGCCGCCGTCATCCTGCTGGTCACCTCGCCGCTGGTCTTCATCGTGCTGCGCGCCTCGGAGTCCACCGCCGCCCAGGCGCAGCGGCTGCTCGGCCGTCCGCTGATCGCCACCCTGCTCTGGAACACCGCGACCCTGACGGCCGCCGTCACGGTGGCGACCGCCGTGCTCGGCTTCGCCACCGCCTACCTGGTGGAGCGCACCGACCTGCCGGGACGCCGCGCGTGGACCATCGTGCTCGCGATGCCGCTGGCCGTGCCGGAGTTCGTCCACGGCTACTCCTGGGTCTCGCTGTTCCCCGCCGTGCACGGCTACTGGGGTGCCGTCCTGGTGATGACCTCCTCGCTGTACCCGCTGGTCTTCCTGCCCGTCGCCGCCACCCTGCGGCGCGGCGACGCCTCCGCCGAGGAGGTCTCGCGCAGCCTCGGCCGGGGTGCCTGGGCGACGCTGTGGCGCGTGACCCTGCCGCTGTCCCGGCCCGCGCTGGCCGGTGGCGCGCTGCTGGTGGCGCTGTACATGCTCGGCGAGTACGGCGCGTTCGCGATGCTGCGGTTCACCACCTTCGCCACCGCGATCTACACCCAGTACAAGCTGGGCTTCGACGCCGCCTCGGCCGCCATGCTCACGCTGGCCCTCTGCCTGCTCGCGCTGCTGCTGGTCACCCTGGAGGCCCGGGCCGGCCGGGGCGGGCGGGTGGTGCGCGAGGGCGCGACCGGCCGCCGGTGCGCCCCCCTCGGCCTCGGGCGCTGGACGGTACCGGCGCTGGCCGGACTCGGCGCGATGACCGGCCTGGCCCTCGGCGTGCCGGTGTACGCGCTGGTCTACTGGCTGGTTCAGGGCACCTCGACCACCCTGCCCCCGGCCTCCATCCTTTCCGCCGCGACCACCACGCTGGGCTACGCCCTGTCGGCGGCCGTCGTGGCGACCGCCGCCGCCGTCCCCGTGGCGCTGTACTCCTGGCGGCGCGGCACCCGGCTCGCCCGCACCGCCGAACGGGCCGCGTACCTGACCCGGGCGCTGCCCGGGATCGCCGTCGCCCTGTCGGTGGTGTTCTTCGCGATCCGGTACGCCCGGCCGCTCTACCAGCAGCCGCCGCTGCTGGTCGCCGCGTACGTGATCCTGTTCTTCCCGTTCGCCCTCACCGCCGTACGGGCGGCCCTCGCCCAGGTGCCGCCGGGCGTCGAGGAGGTCGCGCGCTCGCTCGGCACCCGTCCGGCCGCCGTCCTCGTCCGGGTGACACTGCCGCTGATCCTGCCCGGACTCGGCGCGGCCGTCGCTATGGTCGCGCTGACGGCCTCCACCGAGCTGACCGCGACCCTGCTGCTGCGCCCGACCGGGACACAGACGCTGGCCACCCAGTTCTGGCTGTACACCAGCGGCCTCGCGTACGGCGCCGCCGCACCGTACGCCGCGCTGATGGTCGCCCTGTCCGTCCCGCCCGTCCTGCTGCTCACCCGCCGCACCCTCGGCCCGAAGACCCTGGAGACATCGTGACCGGTCTGACCATCCAGGACCTGTACGCCTCCCACGGCCGCACCCAGGTGCTCAGCGGCGTCGACCTCACCGTCGAGAAGGGCTCGCTGGCCTGCGTCCTGGGCCCGTCGGGCTGCGGGAAGAGCACCCTGCTGCGCGTCATCGCCGGCTTCCACCCGGCCACCCGGGGGCAGGTCGCGCTCTCCGGCCGCCTGCTGGACGACGGCCGCAGCCGCCTCCCGGCGGAGCGGCGGCGGATCGGGTACGTCCCCCAGGACGGCGCGCTCTTCCCCCATCTGACCGTCGCCGCCAACATCGGCTTCGGACTCCCGCGCGCCCAACGCGCTGGCCGGGTCGCCGAACTGCTCGACCTGGTCGGCCTCGCCGGACTCGGCGGGCGCCACCCCCACCAGCTCTCCGGCGGCCAGCAGCAGCGCGTCGCGCTCGCCCGCGCCCTCGCGCCGCAGCCCGAACTGCTGCTGCTGGACGAGCCGTTCGCCGCGCTGGACGCGGCGCTGCGGTCCGACGTACGGGCCGAGGTCGCGGCGACCCTGCGGCGGGCCGGGGCGACGGCGATCCTGGTCACCCACGACCAGGACGAGGCGCTCTCGTTCGCCGACACCATCGCCGTCATGCGCGACGGGCGAATCGCCCAGACCGGCTCCCCGCAGGCGCTCTACCGCGAGCCCGCCGACGCCCGGACCGCCCGCTTCCTCGGCGAGGCCAACCTGCTCACCGCCGAGCTCGACGGCAGCACCGCCAGCACCGCGCTGGGCGTCCTGCCGCTCACCGAAGGCTCCCTCGGCACGGGCAGACAACTCGTCATGCTCCGCCCCCGCCAGCTCCAGCTGGCCTCGCTGCCGGGCGGCGACGCCGTCCGGGCCGAGGTCGTGCGCTGCCTGTTCCGTGGCCACGACTACCGCGTCGAACTCGCCCCGGAAACCGTCGGGGGCCTGCCGGAGCGCCTGGTCGCGTACACCGACAGCGCGCCGTTCGAGATCGGCGCGCAGGTGTACGTCCAGGTCAGCGGCGCCGCGCACCCCGTCGGCGACGCCGCCGCAGAGCCGGCAGCGGCGCGCCCGCCCGCGACACCGGTCCCCGCCCGGTAACGCCGCCGGCTCACCAGACGTGGAACCTCCCCACTCACCCGCCGCCGCCGACGGCGCGGTCTACTGCTGGCCCGCGCAGCTCCGAGACCCGCAGCAGACCGGTGTGGACCGCCAGGAACTCCTCGGCCGGAAAGCGGCCGCACTGACCGGCGTCACCGTGCGCGCCCGGCACGTCTACGTGGACAGTCACCTGTCCGCATGGTCCTCCGACCGCGCGCTGCCCGGCTGGGACGCCATGGTGGCGGCCGTCCGGGCGGGCGAGTTCGGCCACCTCTTCCTGCACCGCCCGGCCGACCTGCTGCGCCGCCCGCGCTTACTCGACGAGCTGCTGCGAGCGGCCGACCGGGCCGACCTGGTGCTGCACGGTGACGCCGACGGCCTCGACCTCGGCGATCCGGCCCAGCGCCGGATCTTCCAGGACCGGACCACCAAGGCCTGCCGCACCGCCGACCGGAGGTCCCGCAAGGCCAAGGACTCCCACCAACAGGCCGCCGCCGCCGGCCAACCGCACGGCGGCGGACGCCGCCGCTACGGCTACACGGCGGGAATGACCGACCTGATCGAGGCCGAGGCCGCGATCGTCCGGGAGATCTTCAGCCGCTTCCTGACCGGTGACCCGGCCCACACACCGTCACTGCGCGCCCTCACCCTCGACCTCAACCAGCGCGGCATCCCCACGGCCGGCGGCGGCCGGTGGACGGTGGGCGGCGTCGCCCGGATCATCGACGCACCCCGCTACGCCGGGCTGCGGATCGTACGCGGCAAGCCCGCCCGCAACGACGACGGCAGCTACGTCCTCGCCAACTGGCCGGCCGTCGTGAGCATCGCCGACTGGGAGAACGCACAGCTCAAGCGCGCCGAACTCGCCCAGGCGGCGTCAGCGGCCCGCCGCCCGGACGCCGAGTACCCGCTCACCGGCCTGGTCCGCTGCGCCCGCTGCGAACGGCACATGGTCGGCTCGGCCATCGCCGGCTTCCGCACCTACGCGTGCACCACCCCCAGCCGCCTCCAGCCGCAACCGTGCAGCCGCCGCATCGCGGCGCAGTCGCTGGAGACGCACATGGAACAGGAGGCCCTGCGGGTGCTGCGCACCCTCGAAGACGGCTTCGACCCCCAACTCGCCCTCGTCACAACCCCGGTCGCCACGCCGCACCCGGACGCCCCCCGGACCGTCCGCGCGGCCCACCAGACCGTCGTGGTCCGGGCGGCCGACGCACTCGACGGCGTCCCCACCGGGCCGGACGCCGAACGCACCTGGCACCAACTCTCACCAGCCCGCCGGACAGCGGTGGTTCGCTTCCTCTTCCCGACCATCCGCATCGAGGCCTCCAGCACCAGCCGCAGCGTCTTCGACCCCACCCGCGTCCACGCCACCCCGAACCCCGTCGGCGGGGGTGCGCCGGGCCGCTGACCGGGTGATGCCCGGGGCGTCGGGCGATCACGGCCCGGTAGGCGACGGGGTTGCCCGGTCTGGTGCGGATGTTCTGCCGGACGACCCGCGATTCGGCGATGGAGGCTTGTTCGTCCCGTGCACCGCCTGCTCACGAAGGGCCTGGATGAGAGTCGTGACGTGGGGCCGGTCGCCACGACTGATCGCGGCGACGCCGATGTACCGGATCGGCCCCGGCGGCTTGATCGGGACGGTGCACAGGCCGGGGATCTCCGGGGTGAGCGCGATGGAGGGGACCAGGGAGACTCCCAGGCCTGCGGCGACGAGGGAGCGGGCGAAGAAGTAGTCGGTGGTGGTGCCGCGCACTTCCGGGTCGAAGCCGGCCCGCTCGGCGTAGCGGCGCAGGTATTCCTCGGTCTTCAGGCAGCCGAGTACCCAGGGTTCGGCCGCCAGCTCGGCGAGGTCGAGCACGTCGTTTCCGGCGAGTCGATGCCCTTGGGGCAGGATGACGTGCAGGGGGTCTTCCAGGAGTGGGGTCCACTCCAGGTTGGAGGTGGGGCCCGGCCAGGCGGGTAGCGGGCCGTCGAAGTGGTAGGCGAGTGCGAGGTCCACGGCGCCCTGGCGGACGAGCGGCAGGGTGTTCTCGGGTTCGCCCTCCCTGACGTGGAGCACGGTCCGGGTATGTGCTGCCATGAGCCGGGCCAGGGCGCCGGGCAGCAGGAGCCTGCCGCCGCTGGTGAAGGTGGCGACGGTGAGCTGGGTCCGGCCGGTGCTGAGCCGGTCGACCTGCTGTTGTGCGTGTTCGAGCTCGGCGGCGACGGATTCGGCGGCGCCGACCATGATCTGGCCGGCTCGGGTGAGGCTGACGCCTCGGGTGCTGCGGGCGACGACCTGGGCGCCGAGGCTGCGCTCCAGGGCGGCCACGTGCTGGGAGACGGCCGAGGGGGTGAGACGGAGAGCCGTGGCCGCCCGGTTGAAGCTGCCGTGCTCCGCCACCGCCCGCAGGACGCGTAGCCGCTGCAAATCGATCAACAGTTTTCCTTAATGCGTATCCAGCAGGTCGGCACTTCTGCTGATGACGGTAGACGTCCACGATGGGGGCATGCAAAAGGTCTGCGTCATCGGCGGAAGCCGCTACTTCGGCAAGCTCCTGGTGGAGCGCCTACAGGCTGCGGGCCACCAGGTCACTGTGATCAACCGTGGATCCACGCCGCCGCCCGCCGGTGTCGAGCACCTCGTTGTCGACCGCGACGACGAGGCCGCCCTCACCGCCGCGCTCGGCCACCGCACCTTCGATGTGATCGTCGATCAGGTCTGCTACACCCCCGTGCAGGCCGCTGTCGCCGCCCGCGCCTTCGCCGGCCGCACCCGGCGTTACGTCATGACCTCCACGATCGAGGTCTACGACCCGGCGACCGCTGCGCTGCCGGCTGTCCCGCCGGGCACGCCGGTGCCGGAGGCGAGCGTGGACCCGGCCACCTGGCTGGCAGTCATGGACCTGCCTTGGCACGACGCGGCGTACCTGGAGGCACACTACGCCGAGGGCAAGCGCCAGGCCGAGGCCGTCTTCACCCGGAACGGCCGGTTCGCCTTCGCCAGTGTGCGCAGCGCGCACGTGCTCGGCGGCGGTGCGCAGGAGTTCACCGGCCGGCTCGCGCACTACGCCAGGCGCATCACCAGGGGCGAAGAGATCACCGTGCACGCGAAGCCGCTGCCCACGGTGTTCATCCACTATGCGGAGCTGGCGGATCTCCTGATGTGGGCGGCTGTCACCGGCGACTTCACCGGTCCGGTCAACGCCTGCTCCGACGGCCCGCTCGACGTACGCGACCTGGCTGCGATCGTCGCCGCGCAGACCGGCCGGGAGCCGGTGTACCGGACCGTCGCCGGCGGTGAGGAGGTTTCGGCGTTCTCCTTCGACCGCCACTACGCCATGAGCAACGCCCGCGCGAAGGACCTGGGCTTCTCCTTCTCCCGGGCCACCGACTGGCTGCCCGGCGCGGTCGCCGAAGTCCTCGACGCCTCCGCCACCCCCACCGCGTAAAGGAACGAAAGCCGTTATGCAGTACCGCACCATCGGAGACACCACCGTCAGCGCCGTCGGCCTGGGTGCCATGCCGCTGTCGATCGAGCACCGCCCGGACGAAGAGCGGGCCATCGCCACCATCCACGCCGCTCTCAACGCGGGCGTCACGCTCATCGACACCGCCGACAGCTACCACTGGCACGCCGGCGAGACCGGGCACAACGAGCTCCTGATCGCCCGCGCCCTGGCCCGCTACGGCGGCGACACCTCCGACATCCTGGTGGCCACCAAGGGCGGCCGAGGCCGCCCCGGCGACGGCAGCTGGACCGTCACCGCCACCCCCGCCCACCTCAAGCAAGCTGCCGAGGCCTCCGCCGGGCGCCTGGGCGTCGACGCGATCGGCCTGTACCAGCTGCACAAGCCGGACCCGGCCGTGCCGTGGGCCGACAGCGTCGGCGCCCTGCGCGAGCTGCTCGACGCGGGCACGATCCGCGCTGCGGGAATCTCCAACGTCACCACCGCCCAGATCCAGCAGGCGCATCAGATCCTCGGCGACGGGCTCGTCTCCGTGCAGAACCAGTACTCGCCCGCCGTCCGCGACAGCGAGCCCGAGCTGCGGCTGAGCACCCGGCTGGGTCTGGCCTTCCTGCCCTGGAGCCCGCTCGGTGGCATCTCCCGCAGCTCCCTCGATGGCCCCTCAGGCCCCACCTCCGTCGGCACCGCCTTCCACCACCTCGCAGCCGAGCGCGGCGTCAGCCCGCAGCAGATCGCCCTGGCTTGGCTGCTCGCCCGCTCCCCGGCAGTGATCACGCTACCGGGAGCCGGCCGCCCGACCTCCATCACCGACTCGGCCAAGGCCGCAGAGCTCACGCTGAGCACGGAGGAGCTGGCGCAGCTGGCGCAGCTTCCTGACGGGCTGAAAGCCGCTTGAGAACTGCCAGGTGTGCGGCCAGGGGTTGCGGACTCGGGGGTGACGGTCGGCGGCACGGACCCGGGGCAGCCCGAAGGGCCGTGGCTGGGAGCCACGGCCCTCGGGGTGGCGCGGGGTGGGATGTCAGGAGGCGTTGAGGGCGGTGTCGTCGATCACGAAGCTGGTCTGGGCCGAGGAGGAGTTCTCGGTGCCGGTGAACTTCAGGGTGACGGACTTTCCGGCGTAGCTGGAGAGGTCGATGGTCTGCTGGGTGTAGCCGTTGTTGGCGTTCAGGTTGGAGAAGGTCTTGAGCGTGGTGCCGTTGGCGGCGACGGTGAGCTTGTCGGACGCGCTGGTGGTGGTCTTGTTGGTGTCGATGTGCAGCCAGAAGGAGAAGCTGGCCTTGCAGCCGGCCGGGATGGTGACGGTCTGCGACAGGGTGTCGGTGTGGGCGGCGCCGTAGCCGTCCAGCCAGGCGTCCCAGTTGCCGGAGTGGGCGGGCTCACTGACGGTGTCGTTGTTGAGGACACCGGCGGTGGCCGTCCACGGGGAGGCGCTGCCCGTCTCGAAGCCCGGGTTGCCGAGCAGCTGGCCGGCGCCGGTGCAGCCGCCACCACCGGTGGAGACGGTCCAGCCGAACGAGGTGCTGCCCTTGGCGTTGGTGCCGTCGGTGGCGTTGACCGTCACGCTGTAGCTGCCCGCAGTGCTCGCGGTGCCGCTGATCAGGCCGGTCGAGGAGTTGACGGACAGGCCGGCGGGCAGGCCGGTGGCGCTGTAGGACAGGGTCTGGCCGCTCGCCGAGTCGGTCGCGTGGATCTGCAGGCTGACCGCGCCGCCGGTGGTGGTCGACTGGCTGCCGGGGTTGGTCACCGTGACGGTGTTGCCGCCCGTGCTACCACCATTGGTGAAGGCCGCCAGGCCGTTGGGGGTGCCGAGGCCGGTCGGGCCGTCGTAGCCGGGGCCCGCAGTGCAGAGGTAGGACGGGGAGCAGGTGCCGTTGTTGCCGGTGGTGACGTCGTTCAGCGCGGAGGTGTGCGCGTAGGGGTAGGACGCCGGGTAGTCGGCGGAGCCGGGGGTGCCGGCGTCGGCGTAGACCGAGGCGATGAGCGGGGACGAGGCGCTGGTGCCGCCGTACACGGCCCAGCCGGAGCCGCCGTAGGTCTGGTAGACCGCCACGCCGGTGGCCGGGTCGGCGACCGCCGAGACGTCGGCGATGGTGCGGTTGGCGCAGCCGCTGTCGGTCTGCCAGCTCGGCTTGGCGTCGTACGCCGAGCAGCCGGAGCCGGTGCCCTCGGTGCTGGAGGTGCTCCAGACCGACTCGCTCCAGCCACGGGCGCTGGAGTCGCGGGTGAGCGCGGTGCCGCCGACCGAGGTGACGTACTGGGAGGCGGCCGGGTACTGGGCGCCGTAGGCGGAGTCACCGGAGGAGACGGTGATGGCCACGCCGGGGTGGTTGAAGTAGCTGGTGTCCGAGGAGGTGTCGGTGCTGTCCTCGGGCCCGCCGTAGCTGTTGGAGACGTACTTGGCGCCCTGCGAGACGGCCTGGTTGACGGAGGTACCCAGGTCGCTCATGTTCGCCGAGGTGGCCTCGACCAGCAGGATGTGCGCGTTGGGGGCGGCCGCCGAGACCATGTCGAGGTCCAGCGAGATCTCGCCCGCCCAACCGGTGTCCGAGGTCGGGTAGTTGGTGCCGCCGTTCTGGTCGATCTTCTTGAAGCACCCGTTGGCCGTGGTGCAGGCCGGCAGGCCGTACTGGCTGCGGTAGGTGGCCAGGTCCGACTCCGCGTTGGGGTCGTCCTGGGCGTCCACGATCGCGACCGTGGCACCGGTGCCGCCGTTGGCCGGCAGGCCGTAGGCGCTCTGCAGGTCGGCGGGCCCGAAGCCGGACGGTGTGGCGTTCGGCGACACCGCGCTGATGCTGAACGCGTGCGGCTGGTGGACGTCGGTGCGGACGAGCGCGTTGCAGGCCATCATGTGCGGCGCGGCCGGAGCCGAGCAGACCCGCTTCGCCTGGGCGTGCGACGAGACGGTGGTGGTGGCGCCGGCGGTGGCACCCGCAGGGGCCGCCGCCATCAGACCGGCGGACACCAGAGCGGTGACCGATACGGATGCCGTGACGGCCCTGCCGAGGCCGCGCCGGAGCGCGGCTGAGGATGAGAACAACGAACAGCCCTCCCATGGGGGATGAGGCAGACGCGGGGATCGGTCCTGGTGGGGAGCGTCCTGGGGTCGCGCCGTGCCGGGGAACAGGATGGTCGCGCGTTTGCTGGGCTTCACTGCTCCTGGCTGCCTGTCCGCAGCGCGGATCAGGTGCCGGGGTTACCGGAGCAAGACGTGGGGGTGGGTATGACGGAGACCCAGATGTCATAGGCATGACATGGACTGAGCACCAGCCACCCCGTATTGGGGCGTGGTGTCCGGTGCGAGAAAGTTAGCGAAGCCTAAGCACAGCCCACAAGAGTGATGTGAACATGCGTTTTTCGCAGCCGCGCAGGTTCGCGTCCCGCAGAGCGGGCCGTCGGCGCCTTTGCGCAGATCAACCAACTCCCCTGCCACCGAAGGGCGGAGCAGGAAATCCGGGTAACGCTTTCGTAAAGCCTCGGGAAGATCGCGGGACGGAACGGACCACCCGCCCGCCGACAGCGCCCAGTTGGCCGTCAATCACCGCCATCTGGCGTCAACTCGTCCAGCGAGAACCACAGTTACAGAGTCAATGGTCCAAGCTGCGAGATTCCTGGGAACGCGACCCAGGTAGCGCCTTGCGGTGGCCGGGCCGCCGTCGGGATACTCGGCGAAATCGCTTTGGCATGAATGCGGCAATCGATTCCCGCAGCCGCCCCCACCCCGGCGCATGCCCCGGCGCACCTCTCCGGGTCCGAGCACCACTGGACCCAACCCCCACAGGAGGGACCTCAGTTGAAGACCCGACGCACCACTCTCATCGCCGCCGGAGCAACCGCTCTCGTCGCCGCGATCGGCGCCAGCATCGGCTGACCCCGCACGCTGCGGGTCCGCTGCCGCTGCCCCCGAAGCGGCAACGGACCTGGCCAACCCCCCTGAAGTGCGGCTCTCCCCCGGGCGGTCACCGCCGGCGGGGGCACGACCCCGACCGTCGCGGCCGCCGTCACCGGCCCGGCCGACGTGGGCGTCGCGGCCCTCGAGTACTCCGGCCTGTCGACGGCCGCCGGAACGGGAGCCGTCGGCGTACTGACCGTTGCCACCGGCACCACCGGGTCCACGGCGGTGGTGGTCGCCTCCGGCGCGACGGCGGCCACGGCCGGCGGCGGCGAACTGGCCCTCGGCTTCTACGCCGACTCCGGCTTCGGCGACACGCTGACGGCCGGCACCGGCTTCACCTCCCGGGTCGGCGTGTCGAACACCCCCGACATGGAACTCGCCGTCGAGGACCAGCTCACCACAGCGGGCGCCACCCCGAACGCGACCTTCGGCACGGGCGCCCAGACGGTCTGGCTCGCGGGGGTCGTCGTCTTCAAGCACGGCTGAGCGAAGCAGGGTTGAGCGGAAAGCCGAACGGCCCGGGCCCGACGGAGAGTTCTCCGTCGGGCCCGGGGCGGTCTGCCGGTCGGGCCGGCCTGCACGAGGTGCCGTCAGCCGACGAGCCGTCAGCCGAGGAGCGCGAGCGCCTCGTTGAGGGTCTTCGACGGACGCATCACGGCCGCCGCCTTGGCCACCACGGGCTGGTAGTAGCCACCGATGTCGACCGGCGAGCCCTGGACGGCGATCAGCTCGGCGACGATGGCCTGCTCCTGCTCGGCCAGCGTCTTGGCGAGCGGCGCGAACGCCTCGGCCAGCTGCTCGTCGGCGGTCTGGGTGGCGAGCTCCTGGGCCCAGTAGAGCGCCAGGTAGAAGTGGCTGCCACGGTTGTCGATACCACCCAGGCGGCGGCTCGGCGACTTGTCCTCCTCGAGGAAGGTACCGGTCGCCCGGTCGAGCGTGTCGGCGAGCACCTGGGCGCGCGCGTTGCCCCGGCTCTGCGCCAGGTGCTCGAAGCTGGCCGCGAGGGCGAAGAACTCGCCCAGGCTGTCCCAGCGCAGGTAGTTCTCCTTCAGCAGCTGCTGGACGTGCTTGGGGGCGGAGCCGCCGGCGCCCGTCTCGAACAGGCCGCCGCCGTTGATCAGCGGGACGACGGAGAGCATCTTGGCGCTCGTGCCGAGCTCCAGGATCGGGAACAGGTCGGTCAGGTAGTCGCGCAGCACGTTGCCGGTGACCGAGATGGTGTCCTCGCCACGGCGGATCCGCTCCAGCGAGAACGCGGTCGCCTGCTCCGGCGTCATGATCTCGATCTGCAGCCCGGTGGTGTCGTGCTCGGGCAGGTACGCGCGGACCTTGGCGATCAGGTTGGCGTCGTGCGCGCGGCTCTCGTCCAGCCAGAACACGGTCGGGTTGCCGGTGGCGCGGGCGCGGTTCACGGCGAGCTTGACCCAGTCGCGGACCGGGATGTCCTTGGTCTGGCACATCCGGAACACGTCACCGGCGGAGACCGGCTGCTCCAGCACGACGTCACCGGCGGCGGAGACGACCCGGACCGTACCGGCGGCCGGGATCTCGAAGGTCTTGTCGTGGCTGCCGTACTCCTCGGCCGCCTGCGCCATCAGGCCGACGTTCGGGACGGAGCCCATGGTCGCCGGGTCGAAGGCGCCGTGCGCGCGGCAGTCGTCGATGACGACCTGGTAGACACCGGCGTAGCTGCTGTCGGGGATGACGGCGAGGGTGTCACCCTCCTTGCCGTCCGGGCCCCACATGTGGCCGGAGGTGCGGATCATGGCCGGCATCGAGGCGTCGACGATGACGTCGCTCGGGACGTGCAGGTTGGTGATGCCACGGTCGGAGTCGACCATCGCCAGCGCCGGGCCGTCGGCCAGCTCGGCGTCGAAGGACGCCTTGATGTCGGCACCCTGCGGCAGCGCGTCCAGGCCACCCAGGATGCCGCCGAGACCGTTGTTCGGGTTCAGGCCGGCGGCGGCGAGCACCGCGCCGTACTGGGCGAAGGTCTTCGGGAAGAAGGCGCGCACGACGTGGCCGAAGATGATCGGGTCGGAGACCTTCATCATGGTGGCCTTGAGGTGCACCGAGAACAGCACGCCCTCGGTCTTGGCCCGGGCGATCTGAGCGGCGAAGAACGCCTCCAGCGCCGCCACGTGCATGACGGACGCGTCCACGATCTCGCCCGCGAGCACCGGGACGGACTCGCGCAGGACCGTGGTGGTGCCGTCGGCGGCCGCCAGCTCGATGCGCAGCGAACCGGCCTCGGTGATGACGGCGGACCGCTCGGTGGAGCGGAAGTCGTCGGCGCCCATGGTCGCGACGTTGGTCTTCGACTCCGGGGTCCAGGCGCCCATGCGGTGCGGGTGCGCCTTGGCGTAGTTCTTCACCGAGGCGGGGGCGCGGCGGTCGGAGTTGCCCTCGCGCAGCACCGGGTTGACGGCGCTGCCCTTGACCTTGTCGTAGCGCGCGCGGACGTCGCGGTCCTCGTCGGTCTGCGGCTCGTCCGGGTAGTCCGGCAGCGCGTAGCCCTGGGCCTGGAGCTCGGCGATCGCGGCCTTGAGCTGCGGGATCGAGGCCGAGATGTTCGGCAGCTTGATGATGTTGGCCTCGGGCGTCTTGGCCAGCTCACCGAGCTCGGCGAGCGCGTCGTGGATGCGCTGGCCCTCCTCCAGACGCTCCGGGAAGCTCGCGATGATGCGCCCGGCCAGCGAGATGTCGCGCGTCTCCACGTTGACGCCCGCAGTCGAGGCGTACGCCTGGACCACCGGCAGGAACGAGTACGTCGCCAGGGCCGGGGCCTCGTCGGTGTGCGTATAGATGATGGTCGAGTCAGTCACCGCATACTCCGCTTCACGTCTACAACGTCTTGATATCAAGATATCTCGTGATCGACCCTATGCGACACCGGCCCCGGCTTCCGGCCGCCCGGCGCAACCCGTACGGCGGGTCGGACCGACTCCGTCAGACTCCGGCGAACCCGGTCTCCAGGCCGTCCAGGGCGTGCGAACAGACGCAGTCCCGGGTGGCGGGGAGGCCCTCCAGCGCCTTGAACAGGACGGTGCGCAGCCGGTCCACGTTCCGGGCGAAGACCTCCAGCACCTCGGCGTGGGTGACTCCCTCGCCGCTCTCCACACCCGCGTCGAGGTCGGTGACCAGCGCCAACGACGTGTAGCAGAGCCCCAGTTCACGGGCGAGCACGGCCTCCGGGTGCCCGGTCATGCCGACCACCGACCAGCCGTTGCCGGTGAACCAGCGGGACTCCGCCCGGGTCGAGAAGCGCGGGCCCTCGATCACCACCAGGGTGCCACTGTCCACCGGCTCCCAGGCGCAGTCGCGGGCGGCGACGACGGCGGCGCGGCGGCCGTCCGGGCAGTACGGGTCCGCCATCGAGACGTGCACCACGTGCGGGAGGGTGCCGTCCGGCAGCGGCAGCCCGTCGTAGTAGGTCTGCGTCCGGCCGGAGGTGCGGTCCACGAACTGGTCCGGGACGACCAGCGTGCCGGGGCCGTACTCGGCGCGCAGGCCGCCGACCGCGCACGGGCCGAGCACCTGGCGGACACCGAGCGAACGCAGCGCCCAGAGGTTGGCGCGGTAGTTGATCTGGTGCGGTGGCAGGCTGTGCCCCCGGCCGTGCCGGGGCAGGAAGGCGACGCTGCGCCCGGCCACCTCACCGACGAAGAGCGAGTCGCTGGGCGGGCCGTACGGGGTCCGGACGGCGACCTCGGTCACGTCGTCCAGCAGGGCGTACAACCCGGAGCCCCCGATCACGCCCAGCTCGGCACGGGGGGTGGTACGGGAGGTGTCAGCCATGGTGGCCGCCTTTCGGTCGCGTCGTGTCCACCACCCTAGGAGCCGCCGGGGCCCGCTCCCGGAAACCTCGTCTTACGATTCCCGGACGTGCGGCAGCGGCCCGCACCGGGTCAGGCGTCGCGGCGGACCTTGAGGGCCCAGAGCACCAGCGGCACCTGCAGGGGCAGCCGCCCGTACGCGAACGCGCGCTCGGGGGCACTGCGGGTGCTCCAGTCGCGGGCCATCTTGACGTTGGCGGGGAAGACGGCGGCGAACAGCGCGGCGGCGGCGAGACCGCCCACCCGCCGGGTGGCGGGGACGGCGACGGCGGCCGCGCAGGCGAGTTCGGCGACGCCGCTCAGCTCCGTCCAGAGCCGGGCGTCACCGGGCAGCTGCTCGGGGACCAGCGGGTCGAAGAACTCCGGCTTCCGGAAGTGCATGACCCCGGCCAGGCCGAGCAGCGCGGCGAGTGCGAGGGGTGCGCGGTGGCGGGACACGTTCGCTCCGTCCTGGTAACGGTCGGTGACGCCTGCGACCTTACTCGTCGGTAGCCGACGGGTACAGGCTTTCGCACCTCAGGGGCACCCCCCGGCGGCGTACAGTGGCCGTCCGCAGCGGGACGGGCAGGCGTGGCGGCAGCGGGTGGCGGCAGAGGGTGGACACATGCGGCGGAGCAGGGCGAGAGTGACCGGCCATCAGGTACTGGAGTGGCGGGTACGGCCCGAGGCCCCGGTCGCCGCCGTCCTGGTGCTGCACGGCGGGCAGGAGAAGAGTGAGCGGGCGCCCGGGCCGGTGAACCTCCCCGGGCTGCGGATGTACGGGTTCGTCCGCGCGATCGCCCGGGAGACGGCCGGTGCCCGGGTCGCCGTCGGCGTGGTGCGGTACCGCTACCGGGGCTGGAACGGCAGCCGGGCGGACGCGGCCCGCGACACCGTCGCCGCCCTGAACGACCTCGCCGAGGAGCTCGGCCAGGTCCCGATCGTGCTGGTCGGGCACTCGATGGGCGGCCGCGCCGCGCTGCGGACCGCCGGGCACCCCGGCGTCACCGGCGTCATCGCGCTCGCCCCCTGGTGCCCGGACGGCGAGCCGTACGCGCAGCTGAAGGGCTCCACCCTGCTGACCCTGCACGGCGACCGCGACCAGGTCACCGACCCCGGGGCCACCCGGCACTTCGCGGCGCAGGCCCGGACGGCGGGCGCCCGGGTCGCCGGGTACACCGTGCGGGGCGACGGCCACGCACTGCTCCGGCGCTCCGGCGACTGGCACCGCGCGACCGCCCGGCTCACCGGCGGCCTGCTCGGGCTGCGCCCGCTGCCCACCGAGGTGGCGGCGGCACTGGCCCTCGGCAAGGCCGAGAACGGCGGGCTCGACCTCCGTCTGCCCGGGCGGCGCGAGAGCGATCCGGTCGGTCTCGCACTCTCGTCCACGGACTGACCGATCCGCGCCGCCCGCCGGTCCGACAGGTTCGTACAGGAACTGACAGACTGTCGATCACTGTGCAAGGCTGCTCCCCTGAACACCCGGTGTGCGGGGCCACCGCCCTGAAGCCGGAAGGCTCCAGGGGGAGAGCGGCATGGGGAGCAGCACCGGCCGGATACGCGGTCGTTCCACGTGGGTACGGCCCGTACTCGCCGGCCTCGCCGTGGCGGCACTGGCACTCGCCGCGCTCGCGCTGAGGACCGCGCCGGGCCCGGCCGCCTGGCTCTCGCAGGGCCCGCTGGCCCAGGACAGCGGGCTCGTCTGGCTGCTGGCCTTCGGCGGCGCCGTGGGCGGCGCGGCTGTCGCCGGGCGGCACCGGAAGGACGTCAAGGAGTACGGCACCCCGACCCCGGTGGCCGAACGCCTGGCCACCGTCGCCTCGTTCCTGCTGCCGCTTGCGGCCGGTCTCGCCCCGCTGATCATCTTTCTGCTGCCCGACTCACCCGGGCCACCACCCGCCGCCGAGCCGTCGGGCGACAACCCGCCACCGCCCCCGCCGCCGTACCACGACGGCGGTGCGCGGGGCGGCGCCTCGAACGCACTGCTGGCCGTTGCAATCGCCGTGCTGGTGCTCGCGGTGGTGGTCGCCCTGGTACTCCTGTGGCGCCGGTTCGGCCACCACCTCCGCAGGCGCGTGGCACTCCGGCCGGAGGCGGCCGGCACCGCTCCGATCAGGGCCCGGGCCCTGGCCGACGCCATCGACTCCGGCCTCCGGGCGCTGCACGGCGATGACGTCCGCGCGGCGGTGATCGCCTGTTACGCGGCCCTGGAGTCCTCCCTCGCGGACTCCGGGGTGATCCGCGAGGAGTCGGACAGCCCGGCGGACCTGCTGCGCCGGGCGGCCGTCGGCGGCGTACTCGCCGGACCGTACCCGCAGATCCTGGCCGCGCTCTTCCGCGAGGCCCGCTACTCGGGTCACCCGATGGACCACGACCACCTGCACCGGGCCCGCGCCGCCCTCGACGCCATCTCGGCCCAACTCGCGGAGCCCCAACACGCCGAGTCCCGACGCGCCGAGCCCCAGCACCCCGAGCCGACCCCGGCAGGCAGCCGATGAACCAGCCCGGCTCCAGCCTTCGTACCGTGGCCGTGCTCACCACCGTCGCCGTGGCCGCCGAGACCGGGCTCGCACTGGTCGGCGGGGCCGCCACGGCCGCCGAGGGTGCGGCGCTGATCACCGCCGTCGCCGTGCTCGCCGCCCGCTACGTGTCCGGCTTCGAATCGCAGGACGGCGGGGACCGCATTCCGCTGCGCATGATCGACGAACGCCGGGCCGGCCTGAGCGACTGGGAGTGGGTCGTCGGGGAGGCGCTCGCGGGCCGTGGCGACCGCGCCCGGCTGCTGCACCCGCGCCTGCAGCGCCTCTACGCCGCCCGTCTGACGGAGCGTCACGCCGTCTCGCTGTACGACCAGCCCGAAGCGGCCGCGGCCCTCGTCGGCCCCGAGGTCTGGCGGCTGATCGATCCGAGCCGCACCCCGCCAGCCCCGATCCCGCTCCCCGCACTGCGGGCCGCCGTGGACCGCCTGAACGAACTCTGACCCTCCGCACCCCCGGCCGGGGGCCCCGATCCCGTACCGAGGAGTACCGTGACCAGCACCCAGACCGCCGAATCCGGCCTGTCCAGCACCGATCTGACGCCGCGTCAGGCCGGTGAGCGGGCCCGGCGGGTCCTCGACGAGGTCGGTCGCGCGGTGGTCGGCAAGCCCGAGGCGCTCGAACTGGTGCTGCTCGGCGTGCTGGCCGGGGGCCACATCCTGATCGAGGACCTGCCCGGCCTCGGCAAGACCCTGCTGGCCCGGTCCTTCGCCACCGCGCTGGGCCTGGACTTCCGGCGGATCCAGTTCACCCCGGACCTACTGCCCTCCGACGTGTCCGGCGCGCCGTTCTACGACCAGCGCAGCGGCGAGATGGTCTTCCGCCCCGGACCGGTCTTCACCCACCTGCTGCTGGCCGACGAGGTCAACCGGACGCCGCCCAAGACCCAGGCCGCGCTGCTGGAGGCGATGGCCGAGGCCCAGGTCTCGGTGGACGGTGTCACCCGGCGCCTGCCGGACCCGTTCGTGGTGATCGCGACGGCCAACCCGATCGAGTACGAGGGCACGTACAGCCTGCCCGAGGCCCAGCTCGACCGGTTCCTGCTGCGCGTCCGGATGGGCTACCTGCCGGTGGCACAGGAGTCCGCGATGCTCCGCGCCCGCCTGGACCGGGCCACCCCGGAGGCCGCCCTGCGGGGGCTCACCGACCCGGCTGAGGTGGTGGCCATGCGGGCGGCGCTGGAGCGGGTCGAGGTGGACGACGACCTGGTCGACTACGTGGTCGCCCTGGTGGACGCGACCCGCTCGCACCCGGAGATCCAGGTCGGCGCCTCCCCACGCGGCGGCCTGGCCCTGATCCAACTGGCCCGCGCCCGGGCCCTCATGGACGGCCGCGACTACGTCGTCCCCGAGGACGTCAAGGCCCTGGCCGTCCCGGCGCTGGCGCACCGCGTCACGCTCCGGCCCGAGCTGTGGGTCCGTCAGATCAACGCCGACGACGTCATCTCGGCGCTGGTCGGGACGGTCCCGGCGCCGCAGACCGCACCGGCCCGCCCGTGACACCCTCGCAGGGCAGGCGCGGCGCCGCCCGGGCGCTGGGCACCGGCTCCGCCCCCGCCGCACTCGCCCTGACCCGGCCGCCCGCCGCACCGCCGACGATCTGGCGGGCGAGCGAACGCGCCCTACGGCTGCTGACGGTCGCCGCCGTCGCCGCCGCGGCCGCGCTGGTGACCGGGCACGCCTGGCTGCTGGCCTGCGCCGCAGGGCCGGTCGTACTGCTGGTGCTGGCCGCCGCCGGGCGCGGTCGCCCGACCCGGCTCACCGCCGAGGCCGAGATCGGCCCGCGCCGCTGCTTCGAGGGCGACACCGTCGACATCCGGATCGAGCTCTCCTTCGACGGCACGGCCGGCTGGATCGACCCCGCGCTGTACCTCGGGCCCGGCATGACGCTGGACGGCCTCACGGTGACCGGCCCCGTGGTGGAACTGCGGCTCACCGCCCACCGCTGGGGCCACTGGACGCTCGGCAGCGTCGATCTCGACCTGTACGACCTCGGCGGGCTGGCCCGGCGCACCGTCCGGGTCGAGTTGGGCGAGGTCCAGGTCTTCCCCTCCCCCGCACGGTCCTCGCTCACGCCCATTCCGGTACGGCTGCCGGAGCGGCTCGGCGAGCACACCGCCCGCCAGCGCGGCGAGGGCGTCGAGGTGACCGGGGTGCGTCCGCACGTCTGGGGGGAACGGCAGCGACGCATCCACTGGCCGTCCAGCACCCGGCGCGGGTCCATCCAGATCAACCAGTTCGCGGCCGAGCGCGCCGCCGACACGGTCGTACTGATCGACGCGCTCGTCGACTACGTGCACCCGGCCACCGGCGCCTCCAGCCTCGACGAGACGCTGCGCGCCGCCGCCGGGATCACCCGGGCGTACCTGCGCAGCCACGACCGGGTCGGCGTGGTGTCGATCGGCGGCACCACCCGCTGGCTGCGGCCCGGCAGCGCCGCCGGGCAGTTCTACCGCCTGGTGGAGACGGTGCTGGAGGTCCGCCGGGACCTCGGCTACCAGGTGCCGGACCTGGACGAGCTGCCCCGCCCGGTGCTCCCGCCGGACGCCCTGGTGTACGTGATCACGCCGCTCAACGACCAGCGGGTGCTGGACGTCCTGAGCGGTCTCGCAGCGCGCGGCAACCCCGTGGTGGTGGTCGAGGTCCCGATCGGCGACCCGGAGCCGGCCCGGGCCGGCGAGATCGGCGAGCTGGTGGTCCAGCTGTGGCGCGCGGACCGCGAGGCACTGCGGTTCGCGCTGCGCGGCCGGGGCATCCCGGTCGTCCGGCCGGAGCCGGGCGCGGGCCTGGACCTCGCGCTGGCGCCGCTGCTGCGCACCCGGATCAGAGGGAATGTGTGATGAGCACTCCGATCTCCACGCCGATCTCCACGACCCGAGCCGCGCGCAGCCTCGGCATCGCGCTCGCACTCGCGTCCGCCGATCCGGTCGCGCTCGCCCACGCGCCCCGGCTCACCCTGCTGGTGCCCGTCGCCGCCGTGGCAGCGGCGTGGTGGGCGAGCCCGGTGGTGGCCGACCGCCCGGTGCGGCACTCCTGGGCCTGGGGCGCTCAGCTGTCGCGACACCGCAACACGGTGTTCGCGGCGGGCTGCGTCCTGCTCGCGGCGGCGAGCTCACCACCGCTCTGGCTGGCGGCCTGCGTCACGGCGCTGCTGCTCGGGTACCTGCTGCTCGCCGACGCGGTCGCAGCCGGCCCGGCAGGCGCACGGCAGTGGCGCTCGCGCGCGGTCCCCGCCGCCGCGTACGGCGCGAGCGCCCTGGTACTGCTGGCGGCCTTCGCGCCGGTAGGCGGGGTCACCTGGGGACGCCTCGTCGCGGCGCTCGCGGTGGTCGGCTCGGCCGTGGTGGCCGGGCTGGCGCTCTGGTCGCGCGGGATCGACCCGCCATGAGCGCGGCGGGACCCGCCGGTTGCGCCGGTCGCCGACCGTACCGCGCTCTGCCAGTCTGAGAGCCCGGGAGCCTGAGAACTTGGGAGCCTGAGGCCGGACCTGCGGCAGGAGACCCGAGTGTGCTGGAGTGCCGAGGCCGACCTCATCGCGGGGACGGTGATCACCGGGCTCGGGGTGTGCTGCCTGGCGCGCGTCCGGCGGCTGCCGGACGTACCGCTGGCCGCCCTGCCGCTGGTACTCGGAGCGCATCAGCTGATCGAGGCGGCCGTCTGGTCGGGGGCCGAGGGCGGGCCGTCCGCCGGGGCGGCGCAGTGGGCCCGGGCCGCCTGGGCCGTGATCGCGCTGCCGCTGCTGCCGGTCCTGGTGCCGCTGGGCGTGTGGTGCAGCGCGCGCCCGCCCGGCCAGGGCCCGCGAGCGGCGTTGGCCCTGCTGGGCGTGGCCGTCGCCGTCCCGCTCGCGGTCGCCGTGGCAGCCCACCCCGTCACGGCCGAGATCCACGGCCACACCCTGCGGTACGGGGTGGGGCTCGCGTCCGCCCCGCTACTGCTGGCCTGCTACCTGCTCGTGACAGTCGGCTCGCTACTGCTGAGCGGCGACCGGCTGCTGCGGCTGCTGGGCACGCTCGTCGGCCTGGGGGCCGTCCTCTGCGGCGTGCTGTACGAGCTGGCCTTCGCCTCCACCTGGTGCGCCCTCGCCGCCCTGGCGAGCGTCGTCCTGCTCCGCTGGACGGGCCGGCCCGTCGCCGACCCGTCCGCACGCGGATCGGGTGGGTAACGGGGGTGGCTGGGGTGGCGGGGTCATCCCCGCCTCGTCGTGTCGTGCTCGGTGTCGGGCCGCTACGGCCGGATCAGCGTCTTGCCGAGGGGCCGGCCGGTGACCTGGTCGCGGAGGACTCCCGGGAGGTCGGCGAGCCGGATCTCCCGGGTGATCAACCGTTCCACGGGCAGGTCCTCGAACGGCCGCCCGGTCAGCGCGTCGACCGCCGCGACGAAGTCGGCGGGCGCGGTCCCGTAACTGCCGCCGACGCGGACCGCCTTGCCCTGCCAGGACGTCGAGACCGCGACCTCGGTGCGGCGGGTGGTGTCCAGGTCGCAGTCCAGTCCGGCCAACGTGTCGCCCGGGGCGGTGCCGCCGTAGAGCATCACCAACCCACCCGGGGCGACCAGGCGCAGTGCCTGCTCCAGAACTGCGGGCTGGACAAGGGTCGTCGCCACCACGGCCACGTCCAGGCCGCCTTCGGGCAGCGACTCCATCGGCCCGATCGGGACGTCGAGTACGCCGCTGTCGCGCAGGAACGAGGTGCGGTCGGCGCTGCGGTTGCCGAGCGCGACGTCGGCTCCCAGCGCGTCGGCGAGCCCTGCTATCAGGACTCCGGCCGTTCCCGCGCCGAGCACGCCGAGGCGCAGGCCGGGCAGTTCGGTGCCGAGGTGGCGGGCGATCGCGGCGAGGCAGTGCCGGGCGCAGGCCAGCGGCTCGGTGAACACCAGTCGGCGCGCCGCGACGCCGTGCGGCACCACCGGCAGGGCCGCCGCGAGGCAGTCCGCCGGGCCGGCCGCCCACATCCGGGTCGCGAAGCCCGTACCGCGCGTCACCGCCACGTTCGGGTCCAGGCTGACGCGCTGTCCCGCCGACAGCCCGGGCAGGGTGGACTCCTCGACCACGCCGACGAGTTCATGACCGAACTGGCTCACCCCGTGCCGGTCGCCGACGATCTCCTTGAGATCCGACCGGCACAGGCCGGCCACCTCGATCCGGACGCGCACCGCGTGCTCGCCCGGCGGGCGCTCGCACGGCGTCCGCTCAAGTGACGGACCGTCAACTCCCAGCACCACCCTCATCCGACGGGCTCCGGAGCCGACGGCGCCTCCAGGGCCTCACCGAAGCGGTCGGCGACCAGGTGGGCGTCCTGCGGGGTGAGGACCAGCGGCGGGCGCAGCTCGATGACGTTGCCCAGGCCGTGTTCGGACACCCGGGTGAGTACGCCGCGCCGCTGGAGCGCCCGCTGGTAGGCGTGGGCCTCCTCGACCGCCTTGCCGCCGTCGGGCTTGACGAGTTCGACGCCCAACATCAGCCCGAGCCCCCGGACTTCGCCGATGACCGGGTGGTCCTGTTGCAGGGCGCGCAGGCGGTCGGTCAGGACGTCTCCGGCCGCCCGGACGTTCTCCAGGAACCCGGGTCGCTGGATGATCTCCAGCGTTTTCACGGCGGCTGCGGCGGCGAGCGTGTGCGCGCCGTAGGTGAACCCGTGCAGCGAGCGGTCCCAGGGTGCCATCCGCTCCTCGGTGAGGATGGCCGCCAGCGGCAGGCCGCTGCCGGTCAGCCCCTTGGAGACGGTCATCATGTGCGGCTGCACGCCGAAGTGCTCGGCTGCGAACATCCGGCCGGTGCGGCCGAACGCGGTCTGGATCTCGTCGAAGATCAGCACGATCTCGCGGGCGTCGCAGAACGCCCTGAGCTCCTGGAGGTAGCCGGGCGGCGGGACGACGTTGCCGCCCACGCCGCTGATCGGCTCCATGATCACGCAGGCCACGCTGCCGGAGCTCGCGTACTCGATGAAGTCCTCGATGCGCTCGACGCACAGCATCCCGCAGACGTCCGGCGTCTGCCGGTAGAAGCACCGGAAGCAGTACGGCCCGGGTACGTGCAGCGCGCCGGGGAACCGGTGCGGGAAGGGTGCGCGCAGCCGGCTGCTGCCGTTGAGACCGGCCGCCGCCAGGGTCTGCCCGACGTGCCCCCGGAACGGCACGATCACGTCGCGCCGACCGGTGTGGTGCTGGGCCATCTTGATCGCGCCCTCGTTGGCGGTGGATCCGCCGGAACTGCGCAGGTTCACCCGGGTCAGGTTGTCCGGGCTGATCCTGACCAGCTCCTGCATCACCCGGTTGGTCGCCTCGGTCTGGAACGAGGAACTCGCGAACACCAGCTCCTCGGTCTGCGCCCGGACCGCCGCCATCACCTCGGGATGCTGGTACCCGAGCAGCAGGTTGAAGGTGCCCGAGACGCAGTCCAGGTACTCGCGCCCACGGCTGTCCCAGGCGCGGATGCCCTCGCCCCTGACCAGGACGGCGTCACCCAGCTGGTACTGCGCCGCCTGCTGCGGGTCGACCTGCTGGGGGTCGACCGCGAGGTCACTCATGGCGGGCCCGGTGGTCGGCGGCGAGACCGTCGAGCTGGGCGCGCACCCACGCCTCCAGCGTCCACGGCTCGGCCGCCCGGCGGCGGCGCTCGGCCGCTTCGGCTCGCGCGGCCGGGGGCGAGGTGAGCGCGTCCGTGATCGCCCGAGCCTGCTCGACCAGGTCGAACGGGTTGACGGTACGGCAGACCGGACCGAGCACCTCGGCCGCGCCGCACAGCTCGGAGAGGATCACCTCGGCGTCCCGCCCGTTGATCAGCGGGGCCTCGAAGGTGCTCAGATTCTGGCCGTCCACAGTGGAGTTGAACATCAACAGGTCGGCGCGGCGGAAGCAACCCAGGGTGTGCTCGACCTCGTTGTCGCAGTGCCAGCGCACCGTGTCAGCGCCCAGCCGGGCGTTCGCGTCGGCGACTGCGGCCTGCACCCGGCGTACGTAGTCGGCATTGGCCTCGACGTAGAGCCGGTTGGGGTTCATCCGCACCAGCATCCTGGCGTCGCACAGGCGTTCGTCGGACCTTATAGCCAACTCGAAAGCCCGCACCGCGCGTTCGGCGTTCTTCATCGGGTCGGTCCGGCCGCTGTGGACGACCAGGGGGCGCTCGCCCGCCCAGTCGGCGAAGCCGTCCGGCAGCCTGGGCTCGCGGCTGTGCAGGGTCAGCGGGCTGTAGCCGAGCGGCATGGTGCGTACGCTGGTCCGGTGGCCGCGCCGGTGGATGACGCCGGCGTCGCGGTCCACCACCGCGTCGGGGATCAGATCGGCCACGCAGTCGAGGAAGTTCCGCCGCCACCGGTCGGCGAAGAAGCCGATCGTGGTGGCCGGCAGCATGCCCTCCAGCAGACCGACCCGGACGGATTTCGGCAGCACCCGCCAGTAGTCGGGCGAGGGCCAGGGGATGTGCACGAAGAGCAGGATCGGCGCGTCGGGCCGCTGCTCGCGCAGCCTGGCGGGGACGGCGACCAGCTGGTAGTCGTGCACCAGGTACGCCGGGTCGGACGCGTCGGCCGAACTCTTCAGCAGCGCGTCGGCGAAATCGCCGGTGAACTCCGCGAAGGACTCCATCGCCCGGTAGGTCCCGGCGTCGAAGGTGGGCGAAGTCCAGGTGTCCCAGCCGTAGTTGTTGGCCGCCCAGAGGAGCTGCGCGGTCACCACGTGCTGCACCACCTCGAAGGTCCGGCGGTCGTGGCGCAGCAGCCGGATCCGGATCTCACGGCCGGACGGCAGCTCCAGGGTGAGGCCGTCGGGGTTCTCCCGGGCGGCCCGGTGGTCGTCGTCGGTGTCGGCGCTCGCGATCCACGTCACGTCGAGCACGCCGGCCTGCTCTGCCACCACGTTGCCGGTGCCGCCGGGCGCGAGCCAGGGGCGGAGCTCGCCGGTATCCGGGTCGGGCGCGTAGCTGACGGCGGCCCGCTTGCTGGCCAGGAACAGTTGGCGATCCGTCACGGCCGGTCCTCTCGTTGGGCGATTTCTCGGACGGTTCCTCGGACGATTCAAAGGGCGGTTCAAGGGCGGTTCAGAGGGTGCAAGGGCGGTTCAGAGAGCGATGAGCCTGGCGGTGGCCTCGAAGACGTCCATCGGGGCGAGGGTCGCGAGCTCGGGGAGGCTCCCGGCGCGCTCACTGTGCAGACAGGCGTTGCGCGGGCGGCAGGCGTAGCCGGTGCTCTGCTGGGGTGCGGGGCTCACCAGGGCCGGGTCCACTCCGTAGCTCTGCGCGATGTGCCGGGCCCAGGTCAGCCTGGTCAGCCGTCGTGGGCCGCCCAGGTGTACGACGCCGGTGTGCTCGGAGACCAGCAGTGCGCTGCTCCATGCGGCGACGTCGTCCACCAGCACGGGACTGTTCCAGTGGTCGTCGGGTACCGCTACGGGTTCGGCCGCGCTCAGCTTCAGTGCGCAGGTGGTGAAGAAGTTCGGCCGCAAACCGTCGCGGTCCCAACCGTAGACCAGGCTCACCCGCAACACGAGGACGTTGCCGCTCGCCAGCAGCGTGTCCTCGGCCGCGAGCTTGGCGCGGCCGTACGCGTTGGCGGGCTCGGTGGGCTGCGACTCGCCGCAGCTCGCCGCGCGGCCGGGGAAGACGTTGTCGGTGGAGATCAGCACCGCCCGGCGGCCGTCGAGCAGTTCGGCGAGGTGCCGGGCGCCGCCGTGGTGCGCGGCGGCCGCCTGCTCGGGGTTGGCCTCGCACCAGGTGATGTCGGAGGGCCCGTGCGCGATGACCAGCGCGTCCGGGCGGGCCGTTTCGAGGAGGGCCTGTACCGAGCCGCGCCGGACGATGTCGACCGGGAGCCAGGCCAGGCCCCTGGCTCCGGACCCGGTCGGCCGGTGCCGCGAACTGAGGGTGACGGCGTGACCGAGCCCGGCCAGTCGTCGGCCGATGTGGCCGGCCAGGTAGCCCGCGCCGATCACCAGCACGCGTAGGCGGGTGCCGTCGAGGTGACGCAGCGTCATGATCGGGTCTCCTCCCCCGTCGGGTCCGGGTCCGGGACCGGAACCGGCAGCAGCCGTACCGCGTGGGCACCCGTCACCACCAGTACCCCGCCCAGCGCCACCAAGCCCAGCGCCGTCGGCAGCCCGAGCCCGCCCGCCAGTACGCCCACCAGGGGCGGACTGGCCAGGAAGCCCGCGTACGCCACTGTCGTCACGGCCGAGATCGTCCTGGACCTCCGGTCCGGGCCGACCGCGCGGCCGACCGCGCCGAGCAGGCCCGGCACCACCGGCGCGAGCCCGATTCCCGCCAGCGCGTAGCCGGTCAGCGTCCACGGCACGTTCCAGCCCGCCGCCGCGACCGCGAGACCGATCCCACCCAGGGCTCCGCCGACCCGGACCAGCGTGCCGTCGTCGAACCGCTCGCCCTGCCACTGTGCGAGGATCCGGCCGACCGCCAGGCCGGTCATGTACACCGCCGGGCCGCAGGCCGCCAGGAACGGCCCCGCCGCGAGCTGCTGGGCGAGGTGGATCGCACCCCACTGCTCCACGCTGTTCTCCATCAGCAGGACGACCGCGCCGACGGCGCCGACCAGCACCAACGGCCGGGAGATCCGGCCGGGCGACCCGCCGTCCGGGACCGGTGCCGCGTCCTGCCAGGGGCGCCGGTCGATCGCGAGGACGGCGCTCAGCGCCACCAGCACCGCGATCACCGTGAGCAGCACGCGCGGCGACACGCCGAGGGAACGCGCCAGGCCGACGCCGGCCGCCGCGCCCACCATCGCCAGCGGGGTCGCCGCGTGCACCTTGTTGAACAGGCGGACGCCGTCCCTGGCCTCCCGTGCGGCGAGGGTCGCGTTCAGCGCCACCTCGATCCCACCGCTGGCCACACCGACCAGCAGCAGCGCGGCGGTGAACGTCCAGCGGGACGAGGCGAGCCCGACCAGCAGGCAGCCGACGGCGAAGGCCGCCGTCACGGCGGGCAGGGTGTGCTGGGCCAGCCGCTGGGCCAGCCGC
Source organism: Kitasatospora sp. MAP5-34 (assembly GCF_029894335.1). Lineage (GTDB taxonomy): Bacteria > Actinomycetota > Actinomycetes > Streptomycetales > Streptomycetaceae > Kitasatospora. The sequence goes on from NZ_JARXZC010000033.1 coordinate 37,019, forward strand.
CCGGTGAGCAGCATGGCCGGCACGGCTGCGATCGGTACGGCGAACAGCGCCAGCCCGAGCTGCTCGTCGGTCAGCGCCAGGTCCGACTTGACGGCGGGGATCAGGGCGGACCAGCCGCCCCAGAACAGCCCCCAGCTCACCGCGACGGCCAGCAGCCCGACGACTGCGCCGCTTCGGTCGTCTCCCCGCCGAACAGACACTCCGTCAGACACCCCGTCCGTGAGAACTGGCCTCAGAGCCTGCTGCCTGGCGGGTTCGACCGCCCTGCTCCGGTAGCGTAGCGCGCAATCGGTCGCACAGAGTAACGCGGAGGCGTCCCACGGTGAGGTACTGGGCTATCGACGCAGGTGGCAGCACCACCACTGCCCTGCTCGACGACGGGACACGGTGGCGCGCGGGTTCGGTGAACCCCGCGTCGGTCGGCGCACGTGCCGCCGACCGGGGCCTGCTGGACCTGCTCCGTGCCGTCGGCAGCCGACTGGACGGGCAACCGGCGGCCGGCTGGCTGGCCACCGCAGCGCTCGACGCCGACGCCCCGCAGCGCGAACTCGACCGCCTCACCCGGCCGGCGGGCACGGCCGGGCTCACCGGCACGCTGGTGGTCTCCCGGGACATCCTGCCGTTGCTGCTCGCTCCCCCACTGCGCGGCCGTGGGGTGGCCGTCGTGTGCGGGACGGGTTCGGGCTTCCTGGCGGGCGACGGCGTCCGCACGCCCCGCGCGATCGGCGGTTGCGAGTACCTCGGCAGCGACGAGGGCAGCGCGTTCGCCCTCGGGCTGGGCGGCCTGCGGGCCGCCGTACGGGGTGCCGACGGGCGGGGCGCGCCGACGGCGCTCGGCCCGGCCATCGCCGAACACGCGGACGTGTCGGCGCCGGAACTCGCCCGCCGGCTCGCCGGGCAGCCGTACCCCAAGGCCTCGGTGGCCGCGCTGTCCGTCGTCGTCTGCCGTTGCTGGCTGGCCGGCGACCCGGTGGCGGGCCAGGTCGTGGGCGCCGCGTTGGACGAACTGCTGCACGGCGTACGCACCGCACGCGACTCGATGGGGCTGACCGGGCAGTGGTCGGCGACGCTGGCCGGCGGCGTGTTCCGGGGCTGCCCCGAGTTCGCCGACGCGCTGCGGATGCGGATCACCGAGGAGCTGGGGGCCGACAGCCCACCGACGGTCGTCGACGATCCGGCGGCGGCGGTCCTGGCCGCCCTGCGTGAACACGCGGGCGGCCTGCCTGCGGCCGTGGCCGGGCGATGGGCCTGGACACACAGGTCGACGCACAATTCGACGCGCAAGTGGTCGCACGAATGGACGCACGAATGGGCGCACACCCGGGACGACGCCGGCCGTGAGCACGCCGCCCTGGCCGCCGCCGAGGAGCGTCCCGGATGACGCCGGGACCCGTCCGGCTGGGCCTGTGCCTGGCGGCCCTCGCACCTGGCGGCCTCGACGGTGCCCTGCGGGCCGCCGCGCGGGCCGGAGTCGAGGTGGTCGACCTGCCGGCGGACAGCTCGTTCGGGCTGGTCCCCGCAGATTGCTCCGAACACCCGGGCTACCACCGTGAGTTGCGTGAACTGCTCGCCGTGTTGGGGCTGGAGGTGGGCTGCGTGAGCAACAGCCGGGACACCCAGCTGCTGCTCGGGCCGCACGGGCCGCACACCGATCCGGTGCTGGCCGGTCCCGCCGAGGCGAAGCGTGCGTACGGACTGCGGGCCGCGCTCGCGACGGTCAGGCTGGCGGCCGCGCTCGGCGCCCCGCAGGCCCGGCTGATGCTCGGCGTGCCCGACCTCGGGCGTTGGCTCTCGTGGTGGGGCAGCGAGGTGAGCTGGCAGGACAACATCGACGCCTGGGTGCGGGCCGCCCGGCCGGTGCTGGACCTGGCGGACGAGCTGGGCGTGGCGGTCGTGGTGGAACCGCATCCCAAGCAGGTGGTCTACGACCCGGCCAGTACGAGGTCGCTGCTCGCCGCCGAGGACCGGGTGCGGCTCTGCCTGGACCCGGCGAACCTCGCTGCAGTGGGCCACGATCCGGTCGACGCCGTCCGGGGCTGGGGTCCGAAGCTCGTCGCCGTACACGCCAAGGACCTCCAGCGCCCGCGCGAACCGCAGGACCCGCACGGGGCCGGCTGGTCGCGCTACGGCCCCGGACCCGCGATCCGGTTCCGTGCGCTGGGCTCCGGCGAGCTCCCGTGGCCGGAGATCGTGGCCGGGCTGCTGGACGAGGACTACCGAGGAGTGATCTACGTGGAACACGAGGACGCCCTGCTGCCGACCGAGCAGGGCATGGCGAACTCGCTGGCGGTGCTGCGGCGCCTGCTCCCCGCAGCCACTGCGCAGGGGAGGACCTGGTGAGCCTGGACGGCGTGCGCGCCGGACTGCTGGCGGGAGGGCTCGGCGAACGGATGGGACCGCTGACCTCGCAGGTCTGCAAGCCGCTGGTCCCGTACGCGGCGTCCTGCCGGCTGGTCGACTTCAGCGTGGCGAACGCGGTCCGGTCCGGGGTGCCGGAGGTGGTGCTGCTCTCCCTCCATCGGGAGTCGGACCTGGTGCACCACCTGCTCACGCACTGGGACGACCGGCCGGGCACCAGGCTGCACTTCGGACCGCACGACCGGCTGTTGCGCACCGGCGACGTGCACCGCCCCGGCACCGTACTGCCGCCGCGTCCCGCCGAACGCGGCACCGCCGACGCGCTGTTGGCCAACGCCGAGTACCTCTTCGCGCCCGGCGCGAGCGATCTCCTGGTCCAACACGCCGACCACGTCTACCACTTCGACTACGGGCCGATGCTGGCCGCGCACCGCAGCTCGGGAGCCGACTGCACGATCGGCGTCCAGCCGGTCGAACCGCAGTACGTGAAGCTGTTCGGCATGGTCGAGGTGGACGCCGGGCTTCGCGTTCGGTCCCTGGTCGAGAAGCCGCAACACCCGACCTCGGACCTGGTGTTCACGGCGTTCTGCCTGTTCCGCATCGACGCCCTGCGGTCGGTGCTCACCGAGCTGGCGGCACGCGGCCCGGATGGCTGGCAGCACGACATCAGCCGGGACGTGCTGCCCGAGATGATCGCCCGGGGGCGCCGGGTGACGGCCTTTCCGGTCGAGGGGTACTGGGCGGACATCGGAACCGTGGAGCGCTACCACCGCGAGCAGCTCCGCCTGTTGGCACGGCCGCACGCGATCGCACCGGAGTCCCTGCCGCGCACGCTGGTCGGCGCAGCGCCGCGCTTCGCGCCCGACACGGGCAGCCTGCTGGGCGCGGAGGTGCCGGCCGGTGCGATGGTCGAGCAGAGCGTGCTGCATCCGGGCTGCCGTGTCGAGCCGGGCGCGAAGGTGCTGCGCTCGGTGGTACTTCCGGGTGCGACGGTGGCGGCAGGCGCGACCGTGCGGGACGGCATCGTGCTGGCCGGCGAGGTGCTGGCCGGTGACCGGTTCGGGATGCCGTAGGCCCTGCTGTTCTGGGCGGTTCAGGGCGGTTCAGGGCAGGGCATGGCATGGCATTTCAGGGCAGCTGACCGTCCAGCTCGTCGGCGGTGATGAAGGAGGTGTGCGTGCCCGCCGTGCGCACGGCGTGGGCTCCGGCCAGGGATCCCGCCCTCGCGCACTCCGCCCAACTTCTGCCGGAGAGCCAGGCGTAGAGGAAGGCCGCCACATAGCTGTCGCCCGCCCCGTTGGTGTCCACCACCTGCTCGGCGGGCAACACGACCGGGGGCACATGTCGCAGCGCCGCGCCCGGCAGCTTGAGGTAGCTCCCGTCGCCTCCGGCCATCGCGACCACCGCCCTGGCGCGGCCACGGGCCAGAATGTCCTCGGCCGTCTCCTCGATCCGGTCCCCCAGCGCGCCGGTGGAGAGGAAGACCAGATCGGCGCCGTAGGCGAAGTCCTGGCGGTACTCGTCCTTGCCGTCCCAGTTGTGCAGGTCGGTGGAGGTGGTCAGCCCGGCGTCGATCGCGTCCGCCAGTGCGTGGCGGGCCCAGTCGACCAGCGAGATGTGGACATGCCGGGTGCGAGCCAGCGGCTCGCGGTACAGGCCGGGATCCACCGTCATGCCCACCGGGTGGCGGCCGTCGTAGAGCGACTGCCTCCTGCCGTGCGGGTCGACCAGGTTGACGCTCCGTCGGGTGCCGCTGGGGTGGATCAGGTAGCCGAAGGACAGCCCGGTCTCCGCGTACCGGGCCCGCACCATGGCACCCTCCGGGTCGGCGCCGATCACGTCCGCGAAGTGCGTCCGCAGGCCGAGCCGGTGGCAGCCCAGGGCCACGCCGTTCCCGGTGTGGCCGACATACCGGTTGATGTGCGGGACGGCGATGGTCTCCTTGGGCGGCAGCGGCAGTTCGGGCACCCGGACGATGGTGTCCACCCCGACGCCGCCCACCACCAGCACATCGAGCTCAGTCATCGCTTCCTCCCGGAGGCAGCGCCGTCAGCGCGGCACGGATCTCGTCGTCCGTCACGTCATCGGCGATGACCGTCTCGCCCAGCTCCACCGGCAGGACGAAGCGGATCCGGCCGCCCCTGATCTTGCGGATCTGGCCCAGCGCGGTCACCGTGCCGTCCGGGTCCAGCGAGGCCGGCAGGTCGTCATGGGTGACGGGCAGTCCGACCTCGCGCAGCAAGCCGGTGAGCCGCCGCCGCAGCGTGGGGTCGAGCAGGCCCCGGCGTTCGGCGATCCGGGCGGCGCAGGCCATCCCGAAGGCGACCGCCTCGCCGTGCAGCACGTGCCCGTACCCGGCCACCGTCTCCACCGCGTGACCGATGGTGTGACCGAAGTTCAGCGGTCTTCGCAGATCGTGCTCGTACGGGTCGTCGGCGATCAGCCGGCACTTGATCAGGCTGGCCGCGTGCACCAACCGGGCGGTGACCGCCGGGTCTGCGGCCAGGATGTTACGGTGCCTCGACTCGATCAGCTCGAAGAGCTCCGGCGAGGCGATGACACCCTTCTTGATCGCCTCGGCGAGCCCGGCCCGCAGGTCCCGGTCGGCGAGCGTACTCAGATAGCCGACGTTCGAAACCACCGCCACAGGTTGGTAGAACGCACCGAGCAGGTTCTTGGCACTGGGGTGGTCGACGGCGACCTTGCCGCCCAGCGCCGCGTCGACATGGGCCAGCAGTGTGGTCGGCACGTTGATGTAGGGCACGCCGCGCATGTAGGTGCTCGACACCCAGCCCACGGTGTCGATCACGACACCGCCGCCGACCGCCAGCACGACGTCGCGACGGGCCAACTCGGTGCCCGCCAGCCAGTCCAGCAGCTCGGCCGCGGTACCGAGGTTCTTACTGGCCTCGCCGGCCGGGAAGGAGGTCATCGACACGTCCAACCCGACCCCGGCAAGCCGGTCCGCAAGCCGCTTTCCGTGCAGGACGCCGACCAGGTCGTCGGTGATGAGCGCGACCCGCCTGCCACCGATCTCGGCGCGGAGCAGCTCCACCGCCTTCGCCTCGTCCTGGCACACGTGGACCCTGTACTCGTCCTGCCGCTGGGCCGAACCCGTGATCGGGACATCCAGATCACGCGGCAGCGCGAGCCGTTCGGACACCCTCACATACTCTGCCATCAGTTCTCACCCCTGGTCATCCCACGAGGACTACCGGAAGTTGAGAGTAGCGCCAAGAGGGTCCGGTAGTTCGTAGGCGGCCTGGGCATTTTGAGCGCGGAGCGGCAGGGTTGGCCGGCTGACATGAACCCCCGCCGTGCCGACGCGCTGTCGATCCGCCGACTCGGCGTCAGTGATTCCTGAAGCTCGATCAGATAGGCCACAGATCCCAGAGGGAAAGAGCTTGCCCGGATCAGCGACGACACGCCGACCCGGATCCGGCGGTGGAGGTGTTCGACGAGCGGGGGTCACGAGGCCAGGTTGCGGAGGGCTGCGGTCTTGGCCTGGATGTGGCGGGAGTAGTGGATCGTGAAGGTCGCCGGGGCGACGAAGGCGGCGATCTGGACGACGGTGCGCGCGGTCGAGTCGTGGGCCACGGCCGCGAGGGTGACGGCGCCGATGACGAAGCTCGCCGTCCAGGCGGCGGTGATGACGACGTTGGTGCGGATGAAGAGCGGCTGGTCCCAGAACTCGCGCGGGGTGCTCTGCTTGGCGATGCCGAGGGTGAACGGGCGCCCGGCGGCCAGCGAGGCTCCGGCGATCAGCGCCAGCGCGGCGGACGAGAGCGCCGGGGCATAGGGGTGCAGCGCGGTGTGCGGGTCCGCGAAGGCGAGCACGGTGATCGCGGCGAAGAAGACAGCGGAGCCGATCTCGATGATCTGTGCGTCCAAGGTCCGGCCTGCGCGCGCCTGTTGGGCAACGACCAGAAGCGAGACCAGCAGGGCGGCCAGCGCGCCCCAGCTCCAGCTCGCCGAGGGGATGACGGCATAGACGATCCACGGGGCGAAGGTGCGCAGGTACGACATGACGTACTCCTTGAGGCTCCTAGCAAGACTCCTGTCTTGACATGTCAAAGTGCGCCCCGCATGCCGCACGACGTGGGTGTTGGCGACGCCGGCTGTCAGGTCGTGGTTGCCGTGGTCGTCGTACGGGCGGGCGCCGCGCGTGAAGGCGGCTGTCCGGACCCAGCGGTTGCGGTAGGACACGGCCCTGCCGCCCTCCAGGCGCACGCCGTGGACCATGCCGTCGCCCAGGAACCAGTGCGCGGAGGCGGCTTCGCGCGGGTTGGGCCCGTTGCGCAGGTACCAGCCGGTCAGCTCGGGCGGTATGGAACCGGTGATGGGCAGTTCGGTGACGGTGAGCTCGTCGGGGACAGGGGCGAAGTTGCCCAGCAGATGGGGGGCGGCGGCGGTCATGACGACTCCTGGGGGGATTGAAGGACCTTGCATATTCCAAGCTTGATCTGTCAAAACTAGAATGTCGTTATTCGACCTGTCAATAGAGGAAGGTAGGATGGCCGCATGAGCCTCCGCCACGCAGTCCTCGGCCTCCTCGTCGACCAGCCCGCCAGCGGCTACGACCTGATGAAGCGCTTCAACACCTCGCTGGCCAACGTCTGGCCCGCGACCCAGAGCCAGGTCTACGGGGAACTGGCCCGCCTCGCCGACAACGGCCTGATCGACGTCGCCGCAGAGGGTCCACGCGGGCGCAAGGAGTACACACTCACCGATACGGGCCTGGCCGAGCTTCAACGCTGGCTGATCGAGGACAAGCCGGAGCCTCGGCGCAGCAGCGCGCTGCTCCGCGTCTTCTTCATAGGTGTACTCACCCCGGAGCAGGCGGCGGACTACCTGGCCAGGGCGGCCGAGCAGGCCGCAGCGGACCAGGCCGCGCTACGACAACTGCAGGACTCCCTCGATTGGACCGAGCCGGGCCAGCTGACCGTCAACGGCCGACTGGCGCTCGAGTACGGCCTGCGCCTGTACGCGATGCAGGAGGAGTGGGCGCACTGGGCCGCCGGCCAGCTCACCTCCGCCACCGACTGACGTCCGCACCGAACCACATCAACTCGCGCTGGGCGCCCGCACCACCGCAGCGGAACGTCCGTCAGGCGACGCTGCGGATGCGGTGGACCAGCAGGCCGGCCAGCAGGGTGACCAGAGCGGTGGCGGTGTAGAGGCCGCCGTAGCCGCCGAGGTGGGCGACGATCGGGGCGGCGAGGGCCGGGGCGAGCACCTGGGGGCCGGAGTTGGCGATGTTGATCACGCCGAGGTCCTTGGCCCGGTCGGCGGCGGCGGGGAGCACCTGGGTCACCAGGGCCTGGTCGACGGCGAGGTAGATCCCGTAACCCGCGCCGAGCACCGCAGCGGCCAGCACGGTGGCCGGCCAGGTGTGCACGGCTGCCAGCAGCAGGGCGGCCAGCGCCATCACCACGCAGGAGACGGCGACCAACGCCTTGCGGCGCCCGGTGCGGTCGGAGACCACGCCGCTGGGGATCGCGGTGAGCAGGGCGGCGAGGGTGTAGACGGCGGTGAGGACGAGGACGCCGTTGTCGGGGGACGGGTAGTGCACGGCGTCGGTGAGGTAGTAGAGCAGGTAGAGGGTGCCGATCGCGTTGCCCAGATTGATCAGAAAACGGGTGAGCCAAGCCCAGCCGAAGTCGGGGTACCGGCGCGGGCTGACCCAGTAACCGGCCAGCAGCGTACGGAGGTTGAAGGAGGCCCGGGCTTCCGGCGCGAGTACCGCGTCGGGGCAGAACAGGACGAACGGCAGCGCGAGGGCGACCGTGACCGCAGCGGTCAGCGCGTAGCCGGGGAGGACGCCGCTCACCACCACCGTCACCAGCAGCGCCCCGACCACCAGCCCCAGCGACTGGCTGATCCCGGTCCACCCCGACACCACGGCCCGCTGCGCGAGCGGCACCTGGTCGGCGACGGGCGCGGTCACCCCGGCCAGCATGATGTTCAGACCCGCCTGGGCGAGCGCCCAGCCGGCGACGATGCCGGCCAGCCCGTGCTGCCCGGCCGTGCAGAGCAGGCCGGCGGCACCGATCAGCGCGCCGGCCAGGATCCACGGGCGGCGACGGCCGAACCGGCTGGTCGTCCGGTCCGAGACCGCTCCGGCCAGCGGGTTGACCAGCATCGCGACCAGGGCACCCACTCCCGTCACCCAGGAGAGCAGCCCGGCCTTGTGGGCGGCGTCGAGGTGTTCGAGCTGCAACGGGAGCAGGATCTGGATCGGGGTGAAGAAGCCCAGGAAGACCGCGAGGTTCGCCAGGCTGAGCGAGGCCGTCCAGCGTGCCGTCACGCGGGTGGTGGGCTCGTCGAGGGCGGTGCGGTCCATGGTCCACCCCATCCGGCCGAACATGAGAGACCCTCATGTCCGGCTGAGTGTAGGGGTGGGGCGGGCGTACGGCTAGGCCCGGCGCACGGCGATCAGGTCGCCCGTCCGCGCGGAATCGACTGCCGGGAAGTCACGGCCGGACGGCCCTGGCAGCACAGGTGTCGAGCGGCACAGGCCGCGTCAAGTCCCCCCGGCCGGGCGACACCGGATTCCCACTCCGGCATGGCCGGAATGGAACGGCGGCCGACCCGCAAACTGCCCGCCCCCGGACTGCTTGCCTGGTCCAGACGCTGAAACACGCATTACTCCTGCGGAGACGATCGGGCATTGACACCTCCGGCGACATGATCAATCATCAGGCGAGACGTTAGATCGGAACGGCAACCAACCTTCTCCCTATTCAGACAGTCGGCCGTTGACTGCCTGTCCTGCCGGGGAAATGAGCACGCGGTGGGTGAGATGGTGGCTTCAAACCGTGCGGACAGTCCGCTCCGCCGAGGGGCACGTACGGAAGGCGGCCGTTCCGGCGGCGCCGGGCGTACACAGTCATCGTTCATCGCCAGACACTGAGTCCGCCTGCCACTGAGTCCCCGGACACCGAGTCCGCCTGAACGGGGAACACCCCGGTGCCCCATCGCGGGGGCACCGCCGAGAACCACACCAGGTGCCTGCGGTCGCAGCAGTGCACCCGTCGAGTAGTCACCGTCCCTCCCGCCCGCCCGCCGGGCCGGTGAGTCGACCCCGCACGCCTCCCCAACTGTCCTCCGCTCCGAGGAAAGAGCTGGCTTTGCCGACGATACGCACCTCCCCCACGACGACGACCAGCAGCCACCGCGACGTACCAGGACCTGATGCCGACGAGTCGGCAGCAGGCGCGCGGACCGAACCGCAGCCGCTCTCCTTCGCGCAGCAACGGCTCTGGACGCTGGCTCAACTGACGGGCGCCGGTGAGGCCTACAACGAGTCGGTCGTGCACCGGCTGCGCGGGCCGCTGGACCGTGGGGTGCTGGCCCGGGCGCTGGACGCGATCGTCGTCCGGCACGAGGTGCTGCGTACCCGCCTTGTCCCCGCAGGCGGCGAGGTGCACCAGTGGATCGACCGGTCGGACATCGGCTACCCCCTCCTGACGGACGACCTGACCGGTGTCCCCGATCCCGAAGCCCGGCTGGCCGCGCTGCAACGTGCGGAGGCCACCGCGCCCTTCGATCTGGGCAGCGGCCCGCTGGCCCGTGGCCGCCTGGTCACCCTGGCCCCGGACCACCACGCGCTGCTGCTCACGATGCATCACACGGTCTTCGACGGATCGTCGATGGACGTCATGATGCGCGAACTCACCGCGCTCTACTCGGCGTTCCTCCGTGGTGACGACGACCCGCTGCCGCCGTTGCCCCTCCAGTACGCCGACTACGCCCGTCGGCAGCGCGAGTGGATGGACGGTACGGAGCAGACCGCGCAGGCGGATTACTGGCAGCAGAACCTGGCCGGCGCCCCGCCCCTGCTCGAGCTCCCGACCGACCGGCCCCGACCACCCGAGCAGGACCACCACGGCGGCCGGGTGGCGATCAACCTTGACGAGGAGCTGACGGCCGGCCTGCGCACGCTCGCGCGGCAGCACGGCGGCACCCTTTTCGTCGCCGCGCTGACCGGCTGGTCCCTGATGCTGTCACGACTGGCCGGGGAGACCGACCTCGTGGTCGGCGTACCGACGGCGAACCGCCGCAGCCGCGATCTCGCCGGACTCATCGGCTTCTTCGTCAACTCCCTTGCCGTACGCGTCGATCTGTCCGACGCGCCGACGGTCTCCACCGCACTGGGCCGGACGCGCGCCGCCGTCCGTGGGGCGTTGGACCACCAGGACCTGCCGTTCGAGCGGGTGGTGGAGTTGGTCAACCCGCCGCGCAGCAACGCCCATTCACCGCTGTTCCAGACCATGTTCGCCTGGCAGCCGTCGCGCAGCGGCCTGTTGGACCTGCCGGGTATTGAGGCTGATCCCCTCGAAATCCCGTTCGCCGCCGCCAAGTTCGACCTCGCGCTGTCGCTGGCCGAGGAGGACGGCCGGCTGGTCGGCCATCTCGACTACGCCACCGCCCTGTTCGACCACGAGAGCGCCGAACGCTACGCGGGGTACCTGCGACGGGTGTTGGCCCAGATGGTGGCCGAACCTGACCGGCAGGTCGCGGAGCTCACGCTGATGGCCCCGGACGAGCGCCACCGACTGCTCACGGACTGGGACGCGACCCAGGGCGCCGAGGCCGTGCCGCCCTCCGGGCTCGGCGGCCTGATCGAACGCTTCGAGGCGCGGGTACGGGCCCACCCGGACGGCCCGGCGCTCGTCTGTGCCGATGGGCGGACCGACTACGCCGTACTCGAGCGGCGCGCCAACCGGTTGGCGCACGCGCTCATCGCGCGCGGGATCGGCCCCGACCAGGTGGTCGGCCTGCACGCCGGACGGTCCACGGAGCTGGTCGTGGGTGTCCTCGGCATCCTCAAGGCGGGCGCCGCCTTCCTCCCGCTCGACCCCGGCCAGCCCATCGAGCGGCTGACCGCCATGGTGACGGACGCCGCGCCGGCCCTGGTACTGAGCACCACGGACGACTGGCAGGACCTGCGCTCGGTCGAGGCGGAGGGTGTACGTGACGACGCCCCCGCAGTCGCGGTCGGCCCGTCGCAGCTGGCCTACGTGCTCTACACTTCGGGCTCCACCGGCCGCCCCAAGGGCGTCGCGGTGACGCACGGCAGTGTGCTCAACCTCCTCGACACCTGGCTCGCCCGGTTCGGCCCGACACCCGGTGAGGCCAGCTCCGCGTGGTCCAGCATCAGCTTCGACGCGACGATCCACGAGCTCTTGCTGCCGCTCACCACGGGTGCCGTACTGCACCTCGTCCCCGACGACCTGCGCGCCGACCCCGAGGCGCTGCTGGACTGGATGCGCCGACACCGCATCGTCCAGGCGTTCCTGCCCCCGGCGTACGTCCGGTGGATCGACGAGGCGCCCGAGGAGCGGCTCGCCGGACTCGCGCTGCGCCAGCTGCTGACCGGAGTGGAGTCCCTCCCGGAGATCGCGCTCCACCGCATGACGCAGGTGCTGCCCGGCCTGCGGATCTGCTACGGCTACGGCCCCACCGAGAGCACCGTCTACTGCACCTTCTACACCGACCCGCAGCCCCTCGACCGGCCCTGCCCGATCGGCCGGCCGCTCGGCAACACCCGCCTCTACCTGCTCGACGAACGGCTCCAGCCGGTGCCCACCGGGGTCACGGGAGAGGTCTGGACCGGTGGCGCCGGACTCGCCGCAGGCTACCTGAACCGCCCGGACCTGACGGACGAACGGTTCCTCCCCGACCCCTTCGTACCGGGCGAGCGCATCTACCGCACCGGCGACCTCGCCCGCCGACTCCCCGACGGCAACGCCGAGTTCCTCGGCCGCCGGGACGACCAGGTCAAGCTGCGCGGCTTCCGGATCGAACCCCGCGAGGTGGAGGCGGCGCTGCTGGCGGTGTCCGGTGTACGCGAGGCGGCTGTCCTCGCCGACCGCGACGACGCCGGCGAACTACGCCTGGTGGCCGCCATCGGCCGAGGCGACACCGAGCCGAGGCAGCCGCACGAGTGGCGCGCCGCGCTGGCCGAGCGGCTGCCGGACTACATGATTCCCGCGCTCTTCGTCGAACTGCCCGCGCTACCGCTGAACCGCAGCGGCAAGCTCGACCGCGCCGAGCTGCTGCGGCAGGCCCGGACGGCCGCTCCTCAGCAGGTCAACACGGCCACCCCGCGCGACCACGTCGAGCTGGCCCTCCACCGCATCTGGACACGGGTGCTGGTTCACCCCGCGATCAGCATCACCGACAACTTCTTCGAGATCGGCGGCACTTCGATCTCCGCCATCAAGGTGGCGGCCGCCGTCCGCGAGGAGTTCGGCGACAGCCTGCCCATCCGTGACGTCATCTCGCACCCGACGATCGAGACCCTCGCCGAGCGCCTGCGCACCGGCACGGCCCGGCAGTTGAGCGGAAACCTGATCGAGTTCCGCAAGGGCGACGGACGCCGCCGGGTGGTCTGCGTCCACCCGGCGGGCGGCACCGCCTTCTGCTACCTGTCGCTCGCCGCCGCGCTACCGGAGGAGATCGGCGTGTACGGCATCCAGTCGCCCGGCCTGGACCCGGGCGAGACGCCGCTGCCCACCGTCGAGGCCATGGCGCGGGAGTACCTGAGGCTGGTCGAGCCGCGCGCGGACGAGTCGCTGGTGCTGTGCGGGCTGTCCTACGGCGGCCTGGTCGCGCACGAGATGGGCCGGCTGCTGGCCGAGGCCGGACACCCCCGGTTCAGCGTGGTCCTGCTCGACAGCCGTAGCACCGACGACCCGCAGGAGCGGGCCGCGATCGAGCCCGTCGAGGCGGCGGACTTCCGCGAGAAGCTGGTCAGGTTCAACGGGATGTACCCGGGCATCGAGGACGCGCAGATCGACCGGTACTTCCGGATCTACAACCACAACCGGATGTCCGCCCGCGCCTACCTCGTGCCGCCGTCACCGGCCCGGCTGGTGTTCGTCCAGGCGTCCGGGGAGGACGAGGACGTGGAGCACGAAGCCCGCGCGTTCTGGCAACGACGGGCCGGTGACCGCCTGTTGGTGGAACCGGTGGGCTGCGGCCACTGGGACATGCTGGAGAGCGACGCGGTGCCGCAGATCGCGAAGCTGATCGTGGCGGAGCTGGTGCGGGTACCGGCTCAGCCCGCCTCCGCCGGGCCGTCCGACCTGCACACCGTGCGGGAGGCGTGATGCGACTCGGCACCGAACCCATCACGGGCCTCGCCCAGGGCGTGCACGCCCGGGCACTGCAAACCCCCGGCGCGCTCGCGCTGGTCGACGGCGACCAGCGGCTCGACTACGCCGCCCTGGACGCGGCCGGCGCGGCGGTGGCCGACGGGCTGCGCCGCAGCGGAGTCCAGGCCGGCCAGGCGGTGGCGGTCCACCTCCCCCGTTCCTGGCAGTTGGTCTGCGCGATGCTCGGCATCCTCCGGGTCGGCGCCAGGGTCGTGCCACTCGACGCGCAGAGCCCGCCGGAGCGCCGTCATCACATCCTGACCGACTCCGCCGCCGTGGCGCTGATCCACGCGGACACCGCGCCCGAGAACCTGCCGGACGGCGTACGGGCTCTCCCGGTGACCGCCCTGCTCGCCCACCGTGCCGCATCCGAGGCCCCGTTCACCGGAGCGCCGGTCTCCTTCCTCTTCTACACCTCCGGAACCACCGGCCTCCCCAAGGGAGTTGAGGTGACGGAGCGCGGTGTCCTGCGGCTGGCCCGCCCGGGGTACCTCGAGCTGGAGCAGGGTGCGCGCTACGCCTGCATGTCCAACCCCGCGTTCGACGCGCTGAACTTCGAGGTCTGGGCGCCGCTGCTGACCGGCGGCTGCTGCGTGATCATGGACGACTCGGACGTCCAGACCCCGGACCGGCTGGCGGCGGCACTGCTACGCGAACGGATCGACACCCTCTTCGTCACCGTGGCACTCTTCAACGCCGTGGTGGACGCCGTCCCCGACTGTTTCGCCGGCGTCGGGCAGGTGCTGGTGGGCGGCGAGCAGCTCAACTCCCGGCTGATACACCGCTGGTACCGTCACAACGCGGACAGCCCCACCCGGCTGCACAACGTCTACGGCCCGACCGAGACCACCACCTTCGCACTCTGCCACCCCATCCCCCGGGACTTCGCCGCCGACGTCGTCCCGATCGGACGCCCGCTGCCCGACACCTTGGCGGTCCTCGTCGTACCGGGCACCGACCGGGAGGCCGCACCCGGCGAGGTCGCCGAACTCCACCTGGCCGGAGCCGGGCTGGCGGCCGGCTACCGCAATCTGCCCGAGGAGACCGAGCGGCGGTTCGTCCGGCTGCCCTGGTACGACGACGGCCGCGACCTCTACTACCGGACCGGCGACCTGGTCCGCGCCGACGGCGACGGCGTCGTGGAGTACGTCGGACGCGCCGACCGGCAGGTGAAGGTACGCGGCTTCCGGATCGAACCCGGCGAGCTGGAGCGGCAGATCGTCAAGCACCCGGCCGTGCGGCAGGCATACGTCTGCACCCGCCGCGACGGCGAGTACGGCCCGAACGAGCTGCTCGCCTACCTCGTGCCCGACGGCGAGCTGACCTTCGGGGAGTTCGACCGCCACCTGGCGAACGGGCTGCCCGCCTACATGCGTCCCCACCACCTCTACCTCCTCGACGCGCTGCCGCTGAACGCCAACGGCAAGGTCGACCAGGCCGCGCTGCTGGCCCGCGACACCCCGGCCTGGCGGCGGACGAACGGAACCGGCCCCGCCGCCACCGCCTGGGAGCGTGAGGTGCTGGAGCTGGTGGCCGAGGTGCTGGGGATGCCCGACCCCCGGCTCGACGACAGCTGGACCGCCATCGGCGGCGACTCACTGAAGGCGCTGCGACTGCGCTTCGAGGTCAGACGCCGCTGGGGCTGCGACCTGCCACAATCCGCAGTCCTGCGAGGGGACTTCACCTCGCTCGCCGAGGCCGTCGCCACCGCCCGCGCCGCCGGAAAGGCGCACTATCCCGTACCGGCCGGGCCCACCGAGGCCCGCACCGCACCGGCCACCAGCGAGCAGCAGCGACTGTGGCTCTTCCAGCAGCGCTCGCCGCGATCCCGCGCCTACGACGTGACCACCGCCGTGCGGATCGACGGTCCGGTCGACGCCACGGCACTGAGGCGGTCGCTGCGACGCCTGGTGGACCAACACCCGGCGCTGCGCACCGGGTTCGAGGCGACGCCCGAGGGCCTGCGCCAGGTGGTCGGCGAGCCGTACGACCCCTGGACCGACCCCGGCACCGCCACTCCCCAGGACGAGAACGGCCAACGGGCCTTCGCCGAGGCGTTCTTCGCGCTCCCCTTCGACCTGGCCCTGCCCCGGATGCTGCGGACCTGCTGGCTGCCGCAGCACGGGGGCGGCGTCCTGCTGCTCCACCTGCACCACATCGCCGTCGACGGCTGGTCGCTCAACGTACTCTTCCGCGACCTGTCGGCGGGGTACCAGCAGCACCCATCGTACCCGGCGCAGCCCGCGCTCACGCCGCTGGACTTCGCACACTGGCAGGCCGATTGGTCCGCCCACCCGGGGTACCGCGCGCAACGCGCCGAACTACGGGACCACTACGCCGGTTTGGCCGAGGTCGCCGAGCCGCTGCAGCCGAGCGGCACCCGCCCGATGGCAGAAGGACGACTGCTGCACACCACGCTGGACGTCGTGCGCCGCGCCCACGTCGACCGGCTCTGCGCCGAACTTGGCCTGACCCGCTTCCAGTTGCTGCTGGGCGTCTTCGCCTGGAGCCTGTACGCCGTGACCGGCCGGACCCGGCTGAGGGTCGCCACTCCGGTGGCGAACCGGCCGGTGCAGGAGTTCGAGGCGAGCGTCGGCATGTTCGCCAACACCGTGCTGCTGCCGCTGTCCCTCACACCCGGTGAGGAACTGCGTGATCAGCTAAGGGACTTGGGCGCCGGGGTGCGCGAGGTGCTGGACCGGCAGGACGTCACGCTCTCCGACGTGCTGGCTGACCTGGGCCCGGGGGCCGGGCAATCGCCGTTCGACATCCTCTTCGTCCAGGAGAACACCGACTTCGGGGCACTGGCCCTGCCGTCCTGCGCCGCCCGCCCGCTGTGGTGGGCGCCGGCCGAGGCGAAGTGCCCGATGACCCTGTTCGTGGCCGAGCACGCCGGCGACCTGGACTGCGTGTGGGAGTACGCCGCCGACCACTTCGACGCCGCGCAGGTCGAGGCGATGGCCGGGCTGTTCCGGCGGGGCCTGGACCTGCTCGCCGCCGGCGAACCTGTCACCGTGGCCGAGTTGGCCGCTCCCTACCGCGACAGCCTGCCGCAGCACGGCGACGGCCCGGCCACGGAGTTGACGTACACGACCGTGGCCGACGGCTTCGCCCGGCAGGTCGCCAGGACCCCGGACGCGGCCGCCCTGAACGACGGTCTGCGCACGCTGAGTTACGCCGAACTCGACGCCCACGCGGCCGCGCTCGCCACCGAACTGCGGTCGGCCTACCCGGTACCGGACGAGGACGACCGCCCGCGCCGTGTCGCGCTGTACTTCGAGCCGTGCGTCGAGCACGTGGTGGCGCTGCTGGCGCTGGCCCGGCTGAACCTGACGATCGTGCCGCTCGACCCGTCCTACCCGCCGCACCTGCTCCGGCTGATCCTGCAACAGGCGGACCCGCTGTGCGTCCTGCTGCCGCCGGGCGGCGCAGCGGCGTTCGACGCGCTCGACGCGGGCGATGTGGACAGGCTGACGCGACACACCGTCACGCTGGCGCCCGTATGCCCGCCCGCGCCTGTGCTTCCTCTGCACCACGGCGTCCGGCCGCTCTACACCCTCTTCACCTCGGGCTCCACCGGGACTCCCAAGGGCGTCCAGGTGTCGGACCGGACCCTGTGCAACCTGCTCCAGTGGCAGGCGGAGGCGGGCGGCCTCGGAGCGCCCGCCGTGACCCAGCAGTTCTCCATGCTGTCCTTCGACGTCTCCTTCCAGGAGATCTTCGGCACGCTCTGCGGCGGCGGCCGCCTGCACCTGGTCCGGCCCGGCTGGCGGCAGGACGGGCCCGCCCTGCTGACGCAGCTGGAGTCGGCGGGGGTGGAGCGCGTCTTCATGCCCTACGTGGCCCTGCAACTCCTTGCCGAGCACGCCGTCCACCTCGGCCGTTACCCTGCCGAGCTGCGCGAAGTGGTCACCGCAGGTGAGCAGTTGGTCTGCACCGACGCCATCCGCCGCTGGTTCGCCGGCCTGCCGGGCGCCCGGCTGTTCAACCACTACGGCCCCACCGAGACGCACGTGGTGAGCAGCCTGTGCCTCGATGGCGACCCCGCCCACTGGCCGGACCGCCCCGCCATCGGCCGACCGGTCGGCGGCGCCGTGCTGCGCGTGGTGGACGAGGCCGGCCAACCGGTCCCGGCCGGCTGCCCCGGCGACCTGCTCATCGGTGGCACGATGGCCGAGCGCTGCTACCTCGGCGAGGGCGAGGACGGTCCGAACGACGAGCGCTTCGTCGAACTGCCGGGCCTGGGCCTGTTCTACCGCAGCGGCGACCGGGCCCGCTTCGACCGGGAGGGCCTGCTGCACTACCTGGGCCGCGACGACCAGCAGATCAAACTGAGCGGTCACCGGCTGGAGTTGGGATCGATCGAGGTGGCCCTGCTGCGGCACCCGGAGATCGTCAACGCCGTGGTGGCACGCGACGGCGAGCTCCTGACGGCCTGCTTCCAGGATCGCGGACGGACACCCACAGCCGAGGAACTCACAGCTCACCTGGCCGCGTTGCTGCCCGCCTACGTACGGATCGACCGCTTCCGGCGGCTGGAGACCCTGCCCTGCACCCCCAGCGGCAAACTCGACCGCGCGGGGGCCCTGCGCTCACCGGGCGAGGAGCTGCGCGGAGGCGCGAGCGGCGGGCCCGTACTGTCGGAGTTCGAAGCCCGGCTGGCCGAGGCGTTCGAGGCGGTGACCGGCGCGGCTATCGGCCCCGACCGGTCCTTCTTCGAGGCGGGCGCGTCCAGCCTGACGCTGATGCGCTACCACCTGCGCTGCACAACCGAGTTGGGTCTACGATTCACGGTCGCCGAGCTGTTCGAGCACGTCACCGTACGGCGGCTGGCCCGGTTCCTCGACGGGCCTGAAAGCACGACCAGCACGACGGGCACGACCGACACCACGGGCGCTCGGGCCGAGGCCGTGACGGCCGACGAACCGATCGCCATCATCGGCATGGCCGTGCGCCTCCCCGGCGCCCCTGACCTGGCCTCCTTCTGGGAGCTGGTGACCACCGCCGGCCGGGGCATCGAGCACTTCGACGCGGCGGACGGCCTGGTCGGGGCGCGCAGTCAGCTGGACGGACCGCTGGCCTTCGACCCCGACCACTTCGGCATCAGCCGTTACGACGCCCGGCTGATGGACCCTCAGCAACGCCACCTGCTGATGGCCTGCACGCAGGCGCTGGCCCATGCCGGAATCCAGGATCCGTCGTCCGGTCCGCGCGTCGGCCTGATCGCCGGGGCGGGCGAGAACACGTACTTCCAGGCCATGCTGCGGGAGGCCGACCCTGGTTGGCTGCCCGACGGCTTCCGGATGGCCCTGCATCACGAGAAGGACTTCCTCGCGACGAAGGCCGCCTACCATCTCGGGCTGACCGGCCCGGCCTTCACCGCCCAGGCGGCCTGCGCGAGTTCGCTGGTCGCCGTCCATCTCGCCGCGAGCCTGCTCCGCCAGGGCGACGCCGAGGTGATGCTGGCCGGCGGCGTGCTCGTCGACCCGACCCTGACCGGCGGCTACCGCTACCAGCCCCAGCACATCTTCTCCGTGGACGGCCACTGCCGGCCCTTCAGCGGCGACGCGAGCGGCACGATCGGCGCCAGCGGCATCGGCGTGGTGGTACTCAAACCACTGCGGCTCGCCCGGCGCGACGGCGACACCGTCTACGCGGTGATCACCGGCTCCGCTCTCAACAACGACGGTTCCGAGAAGCTCAGTTACAGCGCGCCCTCACTCGCGGGCCAACGTGAGGTGATCCGCGCCGCCCTGCGCCGCAGCGGTCGCACCGGCGCGGACCTCGCCTACGTCGAGGCCCACGGCACCGGCACCCGCCTGGGCGACCCGGTCGAGGTCGACGCCCTGCGGCAGGCGTTCGGCGTCGCCGAGTCCGGTCGGTGCGCCCTGACCTCGGTCAAGAGCCAGATCGGCCACCTGGGTGCCGCCGCCGGTGTCGTCGGACTGATCCGCGCCGCCTTGAGTGTCCACCACGGCGTCATCCCGCCCAACGTCGACTTCCGAGCCCTCAACCCGCACATAACCGCCGACCCGACTCCCTTCTACATCCCCACCACCGCCCGCAGTTGGCCCGCCGACCGTCCCCGGGTGGCGGCGGTCAGCAGCTTCGGCATCGGCGGCACCAACGCCCATGTGGTGCTGGAGGCGGTCCCGCCGACGGATCCCGGCGCTCCGGCGGCCGCCCCGGACACCTGCCTCGTACTGTCCGCCACCAGTGCGGCCGCCCTGCGTACCGATGCCACCCGCATCGCCGACTACCTGGCCGCCCACCCGGAGGCCTACGGCGAGGTGCTGCGGCACCTCCAGGCCGGCCGACCGGCCCGGCAGTGGCGTCTGGCGGCAGTCTGCCCCGACGCGTCCGCTGCGGTGGACTGGCTGCGCACGGCCGTACCGGTCGCGCCGATGAAGCCGGACGCGACGCCCGTTCCCACCACCGGTCGTCCTGCGGACGAGCCGGCGGACGCCTGGGCGGACGGGTACGACCTCGACTGGCCGCAGGGCCCGGCGCAGGCGCCGTGGGACTTCCCCCCGCCGGCCTTCGAGCTGGCGGACTACGACTTCGAGCGTACGGCAGTCCACCCCGCACCCGCCGTCCCCGAGGGTCCGCAACGGCTCGCGGAGACCGACTGGCTCAGCCAGCCGCACTGGGTGCGGCTGCGCCGAGCGAGTACCGGCAGCAGCAGCGACACCAACAGTGGCCTCCGCGAGTCCGCCGTACTGGTGGTGGTCACGGACGGCCCGGCGCCCGCTGCGGCGCTCCGGGTGTTCGAGGCGGCGTACGCCCGGGTCGTGCAGGTGAGCGCGGCCGACGCCTTCGCCCGGCACGGGGACGACGTCTTCGAGGTCGATGCGACCGACCCCGCTTCGTTGCGCCGGCTGCTCGACGCGGTGACCGCACAGGCGGGGCAGCAGAGGATCGACTGGCTGCACGCACTGCCCCTGGGCGTCGCGGGCCCGGTCGGCCGGCGCTCCCTGGAGCAGGCCCGCTGGGCGTGCGTCGATGCGCCCGCCGCCCTCGTCCAGGCACTCGCCGGGATGTCAGGAGCGCCCCGACCGCGCCTGTGGTGGCTGTCGTACCGAGCCCGACCCGTCGAAGGAGCCGTCGAGCGACCGGAGTTGGGTCTGCTCGCCGGGATCAGCGAGGTCGCTCCGCAGGAGATCCCTGTGGACGGCCGCTGGGTGGACCTGCCAAGCGCCGCCCTGACCGACTGGGCGGCGCCGCTGGCCGCCCTGCTCACCGGGGACGGCGCCGGGCACACCAGGCAGCTGGCCCTGCGGCAGGGTTACTGGTGGCAGCAGGCCATCTCTCCGGTGGCAGAGGCCACCGCGCCGATGATCCCACCGGGGGACGGCGTCCACCTGGTGCTGGGCGGTACCGGCGGTATCGGCGCGAGCGTGGCGGCCTGGCTGCTGGAGCAGACCGAGGGCCGGGTCCTGCTGCTGGCCAGACGGCCCCAGCTGCCCGCCCAACTGGCGCGCTGGGCCTCCCGGGTGGACCTGATCGAAGGAGATCTGGCCCAGGACGCCGGGGTGGAGGAGATCCTGCGGCGCGTGGGCGGCCGTACCGCGCGGCTCGACAGCGTGACGCACGCGGCCGGTGTCGGGTCGGGCGGCCTGATCGTCCGGCGCGACGCCGTAGCGGCGAGCCAGGCGGCCAAGCTGGGCGGCGCCCTGCTGGTCGAGCGGCTGATCGAGCGGTACGCACCGGCGCTCGCGGTCTACTGCTCCTCCATGTCGGCCCTGCTGGGCGGGGTCGGCCAGCTCGACTACGCCGCCGCCAACGGTCTGCTCGACGGCTTCGCCCACCATCGACCCGGCGGCACCGGGACGGACCCGCAGGCCACTGTGCGGCTCGGCATCGACTGGGACGTGTGGCGGGAGACGGGCATGGCGCTGCGGGTGCCGTCCACCGACGCCCGGCACCAAGCCCATCTGGCAACCGGCCTGACGATCGAGGAGGGGAAGCGGGTGTTCGCCCGGGCCATGGCGCTCCAGCTGCCCCAACTCCTGGTCTCCACCACGGATATCGAGGAGTCCCGGGTGTTCTACACCGCCTCGGCTCCGGCCGCCGCGCCCGCCGGCACGGCCGAGGAGGCCCTCTCCCCGGCCGACCACCTCACCGACCGGCTCTGCGAATGGCTGGGCGTCGACCGGATCGACCCGGACGACGCCCTGTACGACCTGGGCGCCGATTCGCTGACCATGCTCGACCTGATCGGCTCGGTCAAACAGCACTTCGGAGTCGAACTCGAACTGTCCCGGCTGAGCCATCAGGTCTCCGTCAACGAGATCCTGGCCCGACTCGAGGAGGCCATCCCCCGCGACTCGGACGACGTGGTGCTGGAGATCTGGCAGGAGGGTACCGGGCGCGACGTACTGTGCCTGGTGCACCCGGTCGGTGGCGACATCCAGGCCTACCGGTCCCTGGTGTCCGCGATCGACCGGCGGCTGACCGTCTGCCTCATCGCCGACCCAGCCCTGCGCCGAACCGGCCTGCCGGAGTCCGGTCCGCCGGAAACAGGACTGCCGGAATCAGGACTGCCCGAATCAGGTGCGCCCGGATGGCCGCTGGCCGAACGCGCCCGCCGCTACCACGCCGCCCTGCACGGCCACTTCGCCGACCGCACGCGGCGCCTGTACCTGGCAGGCTGGTCCTTCGGCGCCTGGGCGGCGATGGGAATGGCGGCCGAGGCGGAGGCGGCCGGCCGCCCGGCCCAGGGGCTCTACCTGCTCGACCCGCCGGCGCCCGGCTCGGGCTCGCTGTTCCAGGGCTACGACGAGGCGCAGCTCGAAGCCGTGTTCGCCCATGAACTCGGCGACGGTGGCCCATCGTTCACCGGTGAGGCGAAGGCGTACGCCGAACGGCTCGCGCAGTGCTGCCGGGCCAATCTGGCGAGCATGGCCGACCACGAGCTGCCGCAACTGTCCGCCACCCCGGGCCAGTTGTGGCTGGCGGAGCAGCCGGTGGCGGGACTGCCCCGGCAGGGCACGCCGGACGAGCAACTGACCCTGTGGGAACGGTACTTCCCGGCCTCGGGCAGCCGGCACCGGCTCGCCACCACCCACTACGGCGTCGTCCGGCCGCCGTACGTGCACACGGTGACGGCCGCGATCAACGCGGCTCTGGACGAGTGACGCCCCACCCCACCGCCTGCACCTGCCCCCGACCGGCCGCCACCGGCCACCCCACCATCGGAGACGCACTGCCGTGAGCCCCGCAAACCCCTACCAGGCACTGCCGGTTCGCTCCTTCTGGCGCCCGGCCGTGGCCGAGCCCGACCCGCTCGCCATCGACGGCCTCTGGACACCGAAGTTCGCCCTCGGTCAGGACGACCCCGTCCTGACCGCCGGCTCCTGCTTCGCCGCCCACATCGGCCGCGCCCTACTGGAGCGCGGCATGAACTGGTACGACACCGAACCAGCCCCTCCCGGGCTGACCGGCGAGCAGCGGCGGAACCGCCACTACGGCCTGTTCTCGTTCCGCACCGGCAACATCTACACCCCCGCCGTCCTGCACCAGTGGCTGTCCTGGGCCTTCGGCCACACCGCCGCGCCCAGCACGTCCTGGCTGGAGGAGGGCAGGTACCACGACCCCTACCGCCCGGCCGTCGAACCGGACGGCTACGCGTCCGCCGAGGAGATGCTGGACGCCAGGGAGTTGACCCTCGCCGCGATCCGCCGTGGCATCACCACAGCGAGCTGCCTGGTCTTCACCCTGGGGCTGACCGAGGCCTGGCGGGACAGCGCCGACGGCACCACGTACCCGGTCTGCCCCGGCACGGTACGCGGCACCTTCGACGCCGAGCGGCACGTCTTCCGGCACGCCGGCTTCGACGAGGTGCACCGCGACCTGCTCGCGGCCATCGCCATGGCCCGCGCGGCCAATCCGGAGCTGCGGATCCTGCTCACCGTCTCGCCGGTGCCGCTCACCGCGACCGCCACCGGCGAGCACGTGCTGAGCGCCAACAGCTACTCCAAGTCCGTCCTGCGCGCGGTCGCCGGGCAGTTGGCGCGGGACCACGCACACGTCGACTACTTCCCGTCGTACGAACTCGTCACCGGAGCCCCCTTCAAGGGCGCCTGGTACGAGCCGAATCTGCGGACCGTCACACCCGAGGGCGTCGCCTTCGTCCTGCGCCACTTCCTGGGCGCGTTCGGCGCGCCCGGACCCGAACCGCGTCCGTCCCTGACCCACGCATCCCTGACCCCCACCGCAGGACCGGGAGGAGACCCCTGTGAAGATGCCGTCCTCGACTACTACCGCCCCCGCTAGGTTCCTGCTGCTCGGCGACTCGCACGCCGGCCCGATCGGGCGGGCCGCTCGCGCGGCGGGTCTGCCCTTCGAGGGCGGACCGCTCGGCGCCGGACGGGAGTTCACCGACGACTTCTTCGAACCACGGGACGCGGACGTCGTGTTCCGCGCGCCCGAGGCGGAGCAGCACTACCGTGGCTTCCTGTCCGGGCTGCAGGTGGCAGAGCTCGGAGCGGTCGCGGTGCCGGTGGTCTCGACCCTCGGGCTCAGCGTCCACTTCGTCGCCACCGCCGACAACTGGCAGCTCTACCGGGACCCGAACGGTCTGCGGCCCGGCTTCCTGCCCGGCTTCCTGTCCAGTGCGCTGTTCGCCGACATCGTCCGTGCCTCGGTCCGCGCCGCGCTGGCCTTCTACGGCCACGCGCTGGGCCTCGGCCTGCGGGTGCTGGCCGTGCTGCCACCGCAACGCGTACCGTCGCACGCCGACCCGCTGGTCTTCATGGCGGCCCAGGACGTCGTCCGCGACGCACTGACCGGCCTCGGCGTCGAGATGGTCGACCTGCGGGCCCGGACGACCGACGAACAGGGCTTCCAGCGGCCCGAGTTGTGTGAACCCGACGACGCGATCCACGGCAATCTCGCCTTCGGCCGCCTGATCCTGGCCGAACTGCTGGAGCGCGGCCTGTAGTTCTGCCGTCCCCGACCCGAATCCCCCTCACCCCACTCAGGAGGAACATATGGAGCAGTACGAGCTCGACGCCGTCAAGCAGCTCACCACGAGGCCCGCGCGGAAGTACCGGACGATCGAGGTCCGGTCCATCACCCCGGTCATCGGCGCCGAGGTGACCGGGATCGACCTCTCGAAGGAGCTGCCGGACGACCAACTGGCCGAGCTCAAGGCCGCGTTCCTGGACCACCACGTGCTGGTCCTGCGCGACCAGATCATCACGCCCGAGGACCACAAGCGCCTCGCCGCCCACTTCGGCGAGCTCCGCCCCGTCAACCCGCCCCCGGTGGACGCCGATCCGTACATCCTGGAGATCAGCACCTCCCCGGAGGCGGAGAACGTGGCCGGCAACGGCTGGCACGCCGACGGCACCGCCGACGCCGAGCCCTCCCTCGGGTCGATGCTCTACATCACCCGCACCCCGGAGGGCGGCAGCGGCGGCGACACCCTGTTCGCCAACATGCACCTGGCCTACGAGATGCTGTCGCCGACCATGCGGGGGCTGCTGGACGGCCTGAGCGCCGTGCACGACGGCCGGATCGCCTTCCAGGGCTACACCCCGCCGGCCGACTACGTCATCCCCAAGAGCGAACACCCGCTGGTGGTGCGCCATCCGGAGACCGACCGCAAGATCCTCTACGTCAACCGCGCCTACACCGGCCGCATCCCGCAGCTGTCGGCCGACGAGAGCCGGGCCCTGGTCGACCTGCTCTGCGACGTCATAGCCGAGCGCCCCCTGCTGCACTGCCGCGTCCGCTGGACCCCCAACACGCTGGTCTTCTGGGACAACCGCTGCGTCCAGCACCACGCGACGTACGACTACTACCCCCTCACGCGCTACGGCCAGCGCGTGGCGATCAACGGCGGCCCGCTGAAGGGCTGAGGTTCCCAGGCTCTCAAGCTGCCGCGACCCGGGCCAGGCTGTCGGCGAGGCCGTCGGCCAGCCGCGCGCCGACCTCCCCCGCCGTCGTCCGGTCCTGCTCCGCGTAGGCCCGGACGACGGCCCGGACCCGCGCGGCCGGGTACGTGGCCGCGTAGGCCGCCGGGTCGGCAGCCGCCAACGCGCGCGCCACGGCAGGTGCGTTGGCGATGGCGTTCGCGTCGGCGTGCGCCCGCGCGTTGGCCTCGGTATTCAGCTCGGCGTAGCTCGCGCCGTACGCAGCGGCGTCGGCCTCGCTCCAACCCTGAGCCGTCGCGTACGCGCCCGCCGCCGAGGCGGCCGCAGCGTAGGCGTCGGCATAGGCGTAGGCCTGCCCGTACATCTCCCGCAGCGCGGGCTGGAGCGCGGCGGTCCAGGCCGCCTCGCCGATCCGCTCGCCGTCCGACGCCCGCTCGTGCAGGGCGGCCACCGCCTGGTGCCGGGCGGCGACCCCGCCGCGCCGCGCGCTCGCCTCGGCCAGGACCGGCTGCACGCTGCGGTGGTGCCAGTCGTGCACGACGGTGAAGGGTGCCTCCCCGTCCAGCCGCGCCAGCTCACCATGCATCCGGCGCGCCCAGTCGCGCGCCGCGTCGGCCTCCATCGCCTCGAAGAGCGCCTCCCCCACGCTCCTGAGCCACTCGGGCCCGGCCGCACGTCCGTCGCCACCGAGTGCGGAGCGGAAGGCTCTGAACGTCGCTGGTTCCGTGGTGGCTTCAGGCATGGTCATGGCGCGACTCCTGGGCTGGGGATCCCCGGGCCGACCCGGCACGCACTGAGCCGTGGTCAAATCCGGAGGAGGGTGGCGGCTGGTGATCACCCTACGAGCAGCGCCGGGATTTGGGGAGCCCCCGCCGCCCACTCCGACCCACAGACGCACCGACGCGCGGACGCACCGACGTCCGAGGCGTGGACATGACCCGGTGGTCTCCCCTCCCGGCCGTTCGCTCCGCTGTGACAGGCCTGTTGCCGAAAGCATGACCCGCATCACAGCCATCGCGGCCCGTTCCTGATCAACTCGGTGAATGCGCGGCTACCTTCTCACTCTTCCCGTCGCCCTGGCCGGTGCCCTGCTGCTCACCGGCTGCGGATCGCAACAGGCCGGCTCGCAGAGCGGCGGCCGGCCGCCGGCATCCGGCGCTCGGCCCGGCGAGGTCTCCTGCGGAGCGCAACCCTCCGACGCTCAGTCAGCGACCGGTACCCGGGCCTTGCCCGGGGATTCGTCCGGCCCGGCGAAGGACGGAGTCCGGATCACGGCCTCCAGCGGTGCCTGCGCCGAGTTCGAGGTCACCAACAGCGAACCCGAACCCTTCACCTACTCGGTCACCTTCGAGTTCCGTTCGGGTTCCGGCGAGGCGCTGGCGACCGCGAAGCAGACCGTGGCGTCCGTCGGGCCCGGTCGAACGGTGAAAAGCAGCGTCAACGGCGGACCCCTGCCGAACGCCGGAGGCAAGCCGCAGGTGCGGATCGCCGAGGTACGGAGCGTCCCCAGCAGCGAAGCATCCGCCGAGGCGGGCCCCTGCCCGCAATCGGGGGTACGGGTGTACGCCGATGACGCCGACGCCGCCATGGGGCTCCGCGCGCTGAGCCTCCACCTGGAGAACTGCGGCACTGCGACCAGCCGGCTCAACGGCTACCCGCAGCTCCAACTCCTCGACGAACGGCACGCAGCCGTCGACACCGTGAAAATCCTCCAGGGCGGTAGCACCATCGCCACCGGCACCGGAGCCGACGGCACGCCCGAACCGCTGGTCCTGAAGCCCGGCGAGCGCGCCTACGCCGTACTGGTCTGGCGCAACACCGTGGAAGCCGGCGCGGGCAGCCCCGTGGACGCCCCCTACCTGAGAGTGCGGGCGAAGCCGGGCTCCGACCCGGTCATGGTGATCCCGGAACTCGACCTGGGCACCACGGGCCAACTCGGGGTCGGCCCGTGGAAAAAGGACGAAACCCAAGGCCGGCCGGCCACCGGTGCCACCACCGGCACGCAGCCGCCCGCCCAGCGCCGGTAGCGCTCAGGCCGCTCACTCACCACGCGGATCACGACCCCGGCCCGTGAGGCGAACAGCCCCGCCATCACGCGATCAAGCTCCGTAGCGATGGCACGAAGCCGCGAGGATCAGCAGCAGGAGCACGAGCGCCGCCAGTTGGAGGCAACCATGGCCTCCGTTCGGATTCCT
This sequence comes from Kitasatospora sp. MAP5-34, assembly GCF_029894335.1. Lineage (GTDB taxonomy): Bacteria > Actinomycetota > Actinomycetes > Streptomycetales > Streptomycetaceae > Kitasatospora. The sequence continues at coordinate 64,613 of NZ_JARXZC010000033.1, forward strand.
TCGGGTGACTTCGACATGGCCGCCGGGGGGAATGCCGGGGTGCTTCCTGGCGTAGTGCTCGATCTGCTGCTGCCCGCCCTGGGCCTCGCTGAGCCAGGGCGTCTTGAAACTGCACTCACCGCACCAGTAGCGGTATCCCACGTCGACTCCTCCTGTGTCGCCATGCGGGGGTTTCGAAGTGGTCGGAGCCACATTGAGCGACACGTTCGTGATGAAGCGCCGGTCCTGCGGCCTGCCGCAGTCCGCTCGGTCGCTCCGCCACTGATCGTGGGGTTCGCGCTGCTCAGCGAACAGGACAAGGCACCGGCCAGATATGACCGGCCGTCACGGTAGGCTCACCGGCAGTCGTACCGGCGAGTAGAGAGGCCCCCAGTGACAGATCGGCTCGGCACGCTGCTACGTCAGTTGCGCAATCGGGCGGGGCTGACGCAGGAGCAGCTGGCGGAACGGTCCGGGGTGAGCGTTCGCACCATCCGCCGACTGGAGACCGGCAAATCCACCGATCACCGGCTGGGGACGGTGAACCTGCTGGCGGACGCCCTCGAGGTCGGGCCCGAGGACCGCGGGCGGCTGGCGGCCACGCTCGCGGGAGCTCAGGACGAGGCGGTCTCCGGGGTGCCTGAACCAGCTCCCGTGCTGCCCGAACCGATGGCCGGTCCGCTTGAACGGGTCGACGGGCCACTCCCCCTTCCCGCGCCGCTCCCCCTTCCCGAGCCGCTCTCCCTTCCGGTTCCCGCGCCGCTACCGGCCCGCGGTGCACTCGCCGAGGCCGCGCAGGAGTTGGCGAGGGAGGTCAGGCGTCGCTGGCGGCGCGAGGAGGAACAGCGCCGGGTCCACGACCCGTTCCCGTTGCCGGTCCGCTGGCAGCAGACGCCCGCAGGCCTGACGGACCACTGGGAGAACATCCAGCGTCTCGGGCCGGGGGCCGTGCCGCGCCAGGTGGACCTGAGCGGTGACCTACGGAGTGTGGCGGAGGTCTACCGACGGATCTCCTCCGGACGGTTGGTGATTCTCGGCCGGGCCGGCTCGGGCAAGTCGATCCTGACGATCAGATTCGTCCTGGACTTCCTCGAGGCCCAGGCCGTTCCCGACCGGGTACCGGTCATCTTCAGTCTCGGCTCCTGGGACCCGACGACCACCGCGCTGCGCGACTGGCTGATCGACCGGCTGCTGCGCGACCACCCGCATCTGGCCCGCCGGAGCCCCAGCAGGTCGACCCTGGCCGCAGCGCTGGTCGACGCCGACCTCGTCCTCCCGGTCCTCGACGGGTTCGACGAGATAGCGGAAGGCCTCCGGCGCGAGGCACTCGAGGCGCTCAACGCCACCTCGCTGCCGCTCGTCCTCACCAGCCGACGCGGCGAGTACGCCGAGGCCGTCCAGGCGGCGCACGCACCGCTGGTCTGGGCAGCCGGCATCGAACTCACCGACCTCACCCTCGACAACCTCATAACCTACCTGCCCCGCACCGCTCGAACGGTCACGCATGGCGACGGCGACGGGACAGGGCCCGGGGCGGGGGCGGTGTGGGACGTCGTCCTCGACGAACTGCGTACCGGGGCGACCCGGGCGAGCGCGAACCTCGCCGGGGTGCTGACCACCCCGCTCATGGTCATTCTGGCGCGCACCATGTACAGCGAGGCCCCCGACCGGGATCCGGCCGAACTGCTGGACACCGCACGGTTCCCCACCGCGAAGTCCCTCGAAGAACACCTGCTGGCGGGCTTCGTGCCGGCCGTCTACCGGCGCCGCGTCCCCGAGCAGGTGGGCGGCGGCCACCAGCGCCGGCAGCGGAGCCGGGACCCGGAGCGCGCCCAGCACTGGCTCGGCTACCTCGCCCACCACCTGGTCCGGCTCGACCACGAACAGCAGGACCTGGCCTGGTGGCAGATCAGCAACTCGCTGCGACGCTCGACCCGCGTCATGGCCGTCGTGCTGGCGACCACGCTGTGCATCACCCTGTCCGACTGGCTCCTCTGCCCGCTCGTCACCCCGACCGGGATCGGCGAGGTCGTCCTGCAGGGGAGCCTCATGGGGCCGTGTGCCGGCCTCGCTTTCGGATCCGTGTACGCGGCCATGACCGCGTTCGGCGGCGGGGTGGTGTTCGAACCGGCCCGCGTACGGTTGCGGCTGCCAGGCACCCACACCAGCATCGGCCGCCGGCCGATCCGCACGTTCACCGCCCGTTTCGGGAGCGGTCTGCTCGGCGGATTCGTCATGGGTGTGGGAAGCGCGTGCGCCCTCACCCTCGAGCGCGCGCTGTACCAGGGGAGCCCGATCACCAACCCTTACGTGATCGAAGGCACCCTGATCAACATGCTCTGCTTCGGGCTGATCTTCGGCTCGGCCGCCGGGCTGGTCTTCGGGCTCATGGCCGCACTCGAAGCGCCGGTGGACGTCACCTCGGCAGCCACCCCGGTCAGCCTGCTGTCCTCGAACCGCGCGACGGTAGGCCGGCAGATCCTCGTCCTGGTGCCGCTGTTCACCCTCGCGATCGCCCTCGGCGGACGCCTGATCGTCGACCTGCTCCAGGGCCTGCTCGGGCCGCTGAACTGGAAGCTGTCGGACGGGCTCTTCATCGGTGCGGTCGGGGGGCTCGGCGGTGCGTTCTCCTACGCCCTCGCCTTCACCGCCTGGGGACAGTGGGTCCTGCTGTCCCGCGTCTGGCTGCCACTGACCGGCAAGCTGCCCTGGGACGCGGTCGCCTTCCTGGACGACGCCTACCAGCGCGGAGTGCTGCGCCAGACCGGCGCGGTGTACCAGTTCCGCCACATCCGGCTGCAACACCACCTCGGCCACACGTTCCGCCAACGGCAGGCCAACTACCTGCCGGCCAGCTTCCCGTCCGCACAGACCAGATCGTCGTGACGGCAACAGTCACGGCAACGGTGACGGCGAGGGTGTCGGCGATCGTGACGGCGATCGTGACGGCGATGGCACCGGCCACAGTCTGACCTCGGCCAGGCCCGCGAGACCACGGACCACCACCATGACGGCCGGTCATATCTGGCCGGTGCCTTGGCCTGTCCGCCGAGCTGCCGGAACACCAACATCAGAGGTGCCCGGAACGCACCGCCAGGGTTCGAAGTGACGAGCACGGAAGCGCAGGCGCCGCCCACGGTGCGTGGGGGCCGCCGCCGCATGACGGCTTGCCGACCGGGCGGATCGCGTCCGCAGTCGCCCGTCGGCCCGCCCGCTCACCCTCCTGCGCGACGTCAACTCACCCCGGTGCCACGAACACCCGTAGCTGAAGGAGTCCGATGAAGTCCCTACGTCTGACCGCTGTCGCCGCGACGCTGGCACTCGCCGCCCTGACCGGTGTCGGCCCCGCGAACGCCGACACGCCGACCGCGGCCGGCCTGCTCCAGGCCGGGGCCCGGCAGGGGGTCGCCGACGGATACCCGGGCGTGATCGGCCTGGTACGCCAGGGCGACACCACCCAGTACGTGCACGCAGGTGTCGGCGACCGCAACAGCCAGGCGCCCGCCGACCCCAAGGCGCAGTTCCGGATCGGCAGCAACAGCAAGGCCCTCACCGCCGCCATCCTGCTCCAACTGGAGAGCGAGCAGCGGCTCTCGCTCGACGACACCGTCGCCACGTGGCTGCCGGGAGCGGTCAACGCCAACGGGTACGACGGAACGAAGATCACGATCCGCGAGCTGCTCAACCACACCTCCGGCCTGCCGGACTACGCCAAGGACTACGGGTTCTCGCTCTCCTACGCCCTGGACACCCAGCCCTACCAGGCCTGGTCGCCGCAGACCCTGGTGAACCTCGCCCTCACACAGCACCAGCCCACCTCCGCGCCGGGCCGGCAGTGGAGCTACGCCAACACCAACTACGTCCTGGCGGGCATGGTGATCAAGGCCGTCACCGGCAACGACGCGGCCACCGAGATCCAGCACCGCATCATCGAACCGCTCGGCCTGCACGACACCACCTTCCCCACCGCCGATCCGACCCTGCACGGCAACTACCTGCACGGGTACGAGTATCCGGGGGGCTTCAGCTTCGCGATCATGGACGTCACGGTCTCGGACGTCCAGGCCTACGGGTCCGCCGGAGCGATCGTGTCGACCCTGGACGACCTGGCCACCTTCTCCCGGGCGCTGCTCGCCGGGAAGCTCCTGCCACCCGCACAGGAGGCCGAACTCAAGACCACCGTCCCGACCGGCGAGGGCACCAGCGGCTACGGCCTGGGCATCGACCACATGCAACTGCCCTGCGGGCAGTGGGCCTGGACCCACGACGGTGCCGTGCTCGGCTACTACAGCGACTGGTTCGGCAGCGACGACGGCACCAAGCAGGTGGTGCGGGCCAACAACGAGTACCACATGCTGACCCCGACACGGGGCCTGACGGACACCGTCGGCGCGACGGTCAACGCCTACTGCGCGCTCCAGCCCTGACCGGACCACGGCCCTTCCGCCGACCCGCACGAGCAAGATCCTCCTCTGCACCGCACCTGCCACCCACGTTCCGAGAGGACCACCGATGACATCACTTCCACCCACCTGGCGACTGCACGCGAAAGCAGCCGTCGTGGCCGCAGCCATGACCCTGACCACGCTCCTCGCGACGACGACGGCAACGGCAACGGCAACCACGACGGCAGCCGCGCCCGCACACGCGGACGCCGCCGTCCCTCCGACGCTCACCAACGGGTTCGGCCTGACCCAGGTCGGCGCCCCAGAGGTGCACTCGAGCACCGACTTCACGGTCACCGTGACCACCGGACAGCTGTCCGGCCCGCACAAGATCCGCATCTTCCTGCCCAGTGGCTACGCGGCAGACCCCGGCAAGCGCTGGCCGGTGACGTACTTCCTGCACGGCGGAGGCGGCACGGTGGACGACGCCGCAGCCGCCCCCGCGCTGCATTCGAACGCGATGATCACTGTCGTGCCGGACGGCGGCCTGAAGGGCTGGTACGCCGACTGGGCCATGCAGAACACCGCCGTGGGCGCGGCGAACTGGGAGACCTTCCACACCGACCAGGTCGTCCCCTTCATCGACGCCAACCTGCGCACCATCGCGGACAAGTCCCACCGGGCCGTCGTCGGCCTGTCGATGGGCGGCTACGGCGCGCTGCGTTACGCCGAAGCCCGTCCCGACCTGTTCGGCCACACCGCCTCACTGTCCGGCGGCATCGACTTCGGCCTGGCGCCGGTCCGCGCGGCGGTCCTGGCCACCGAACTCAACCTCACGGGTGCCTGGTGCGCCGTGAGTACCTCCAGCCCCGCCGGCACGGGCCGGTGCACCGGTTACGGGCCCTACGTCGACAGCGACGCGATCTTCGGCTCGCCGTACCCGTTCTTCAACGCGGATCACCTCTGGAACGAGGTCAACCCCGCCGCCACCACCAACCTGGCCAAACTCGCCGGAGCCGACATCACGCTCTACACCGGCAACCAGGGACCCATCGACCACTTCACCGAGATCGCCAGCAACACCGTCAAGACCCGCCTGGACCAGCTCGGCCTCCCCAGCCGCCTCGTCGACTACGGCAACGGATCGTCGCTGTCCCCCACCTGCGACGGCGGCCACGACTACAGCTGCTGGGCCCCCGCCCTCGCCGACTACATCCCCCGGCTCGCGACCTCGTTCGCCACCACGAGCTGAACCCGCGCCCGCTGCCGGGCCCGCGCCCTCCCGTCCCGCGATCACGCAACCGGACGAAGGGCGGGCCCGACAGCGGGCGGGCCGGGACCGTGACCCTGAGCCCGTCGCCGCCCGTTCGGGGGGTGGACGGGTTCAGGCGGTTCCGTCGCTCGCGTACGCCAACGTCTTGACCGCCCTTGGGGATTCGGTGGTAGCTGGGCGCTGCCACGAAGGTGCGCTGCGGTCAGCCCTCGGCCGGGATCTGGTAGACATGGTCCGGGGTGACGATGGAGGTGATCGCGTTGGCGAAGAGGGTGCTCGGTTCGGAACCGGCGTGCAGGACATCGGTGTTGAGCAGGATGACCATCGTGGCGTCCTGCTCCGGCAGGTACATCGTCACGCTCTCGTAGCCGGGCAGCGAGCCGTTGTGTCCGATCCACCCGTGGGTGTTGAACAGGCCCAGGCCGTACCCGTCACCGTCGAAATCGGGCACGGTGACGAACTTCTCCCGCTCAGCCTGGGTGGCCGGGGAGAGCAGGGTGCCGGTGGCGACGTCCTTGGCCCAGTGCTTGAGGTCGTGCAGGTCGGAGACCATCGCGCCGGCCGCCCAGCCCCAGCTCGGGTTCCAGTGGGTCGTGTCGGCGATCGCACCCGACAGCGTCTGGTTGGTGTAGCCGTGCGCGTGCGGCTTCGGGAACTCGGCGCCCTGCGGGAACAGCGTGTGGTCCAGGCGGGACGGCCCGGTGACGCGTTGGTGGATGAAGTCGGCGAGCGGCATCCTGCCGAGCTTCTCCACCAGCAGGCCCAGCAGGATGTAGCTGGTGTTGGAGTACTGGAACTGCGTAGAGCGCGAGCAGGGCGGGGGCACGGCGCATGGCGGGATGTCTCTTCCAGGAGTGAGCTGACCTTGCACGGCCAAGGTCACCATCCGCCCCGGCTGCGGGCTCCGCGCCCACCGACACCCCCCCCCCGGCGAGTCCACCCGTACGGCCCCGGCAGGCGGGGCGAACCGTCGCTGAAGGGTCATCACGCCTGCCAACGGGTCCGTCCCGCATCCGGGCAGGCGGGACGCAGCCGGGACTACCGGGTGGTGGCCTGCCGGCGGAGAAGCCTCTTGTCGGGTTTGCCGGCGTCGGTGAGCGGGAGTGCGGAACGGAAGGTGAGGTGGGCCGGCTCGTGGAGGGGACTCCGGCGGGTGCGGACCAGGTTGCGGAGCTCGTCCGCGTCGAGCCGGGCGCCCGGGACGGGCACGACGACGGCGTGGATGCGTTCCACCTGGTCGGCGTCGGGGATGCCGAAGACCGCGCTCTGGCGGACCAGCGGATGGGAGTTCAGCAGGTCCTCGACCTCGGAGGTGTACACGTGGCCGCCACCGGTGTTGATCAGGTCCTTGAGCCGGTCGACGATGTAGAGGTAGCCCTCGTCGTCCAGGTAACCGACATCACCGGTGTGCAGCCGGCCGTCCCTGAGGACGGCGGCGGTCAACTCGGGCTGCTTCCAGTAGCCCTGCATCAGGCTGTCCGAGCTGACGCAGACCTCGCCGGGCACGCCGGCGGGCACGACCCGGCCCGACTCGTCGCGGATCTCCACCTGGTACCCGGGCGCGATCCGGCCCACCGAGCGCAGTCGGTCCGGACGGCTCGGATCGTGGTCCTCGGCGTCGAGGACGCTGACGATGCCCGCCTCGTGCTGCCCGTAGAGCTGCACCAGCACCGGGCCGAAACGGCGGATCGCGTCGGTGAGCCGGGCCGGTGAGACCTGGCAGCCGCCATAGGTGATCCGGCGCACGCTGCTGGTGTCGGTGTACTCGGACTGCGGATGGTCCAGCAGTTGGTAGAGCAGCGGTGGCATCAGGAACACATCGGTGATGCGTTCCCGTTCGATCGCCGCCAGGACGGCGCCCGCGTCGAAGTCGTCCAGCAGCACCACACTGCCGCCGACCCGCAGCACCTTGTCGGTCAGCTGTCCGGCCGCGTGGGCGATGGTGGTGCAGACCAGCAGCCGCGGCGGGTGCGACGGGTCACCGGACAGGTCGGGGCCGAACGGGCGGACCTGCCCGTAGCTGATGCAGATCCCCTTGGAGTGGCCCGTGGTACCGCCGGAGTGGCGGATGGTCCGTACGTCCTGCGGCCGGGCCCGGCTCGGGAACGGGTCGGTCGGCTCGGCGGCGGCGAGTGCCAGCAGGTCCGGCCCCGCCGCGCCGGGGCCGAGCACCAGCACGGTCCCGACCGGAGCTCGCCCGGTGATCTCGGCAGCCCGGTCCGCGTGGCGGGGATCGACGATCAGCGCGTGCGTCTCGACGTCCCGGACCATGACGGCCTGCGTCTCGGCCGGCAGCTTGGTGTAGAGCTGGTTGACCCGGCAGCCGACCAGGTTGGCGGCGTACCGTGCGGCGATCGCCTCCGGCAGATTGCCGCTCAGCAGCGTGACCGTGTGGTGGCGGTCGATGCCCCGGGCGCGCATCGCCCGGGCCAGACGGTGGGTAAGGTCGCGGAGTTGTCCGGCGGTGGTGGGTCGTCCCTGGTGGACCAGCGCCTCGCGGTCGGGGGCGTCCCCCAACACGTCCAGGATCCGGGTGACTTCGGTGCGGAAAGGCGGAGTGACTGGCATCTGCGGTTCCTTGCGCCTCGGTTCAGTGGTGGGCGAGCAGCTGGACGTTCTCGGCCTGCTGCCCCTCGGTCAGCAGGGAGTGGGCCAGCACGCTGTAGAGCGTGTCGTTGGGCCCGTCGGCGATGCGCAGGCCACGGATGTCGCGCAGGCGCTTCTCCATCGGGGTCTGCCTGGTGTAGCCCTCGCTGCCGTGCAGTTGCAGCGCGAGGTCGACGGCACGGTAGGCCGCGTCGGTGGCCAGGGCCTTGGCGGCGGAGCAGCCGGCGACGTCGGTCTCACCCTGGTCGATCCGCTCCAGCAGCGCGAAGCACCAGGCGGTGGCGGCCTCGACCTCGGCGGCGGCGGCGCCCAGGCGGGCGGCGACGGAGGGGATGCCGGCCAGCGGCATCCGGCCGACGGTACGGGCTCGGGTGCGAGCGGCGGACTCCTGGATCGCCGCTGCGGCGGCGCCCAGGCAGACCAGGGACATCATCAACCGCCAGGCGGAGAAGTGCGCGTCGAAGATCCGCCGGCCGTCTCCGGGTGCACCGAGCAGGAAGTCCTTGTCCAGCCGGGTGTCGACGAAGTGCAGGTAGCCGAAGCTCCATCCGCGCATGCCCAGCGGCTCGGTGGTCTCGGTGAGCACGCCGGCGGCGTCCATCGGAACCCAGACTGCGGACAGCGGCACGGCCCGCAGGTCGACCCGGCCGACCTCCTGACGGTCGATCATCTTACAGAAGACGACGAAGCCGTAGGCTTCCTCGACCCGGCTGAGCAGGCCCTTGGACCCGGACAGCGTGAAGTGGTCGCCGTGGTCGACCAGGACGGTGCGAAAGCCCTGCAGGTCCGAGCCCGAGTGCGGCTCGCTGGCTGCGATGCCCACCAACTTCCCTGCCGAGACGACCTGTTCACGGGTGTGCCGGACGAGCGCGGGCGAACCGTGGCGCAGCGGCATCGCGGCGTGTCCGGTACTGAAGATCTCCCGGGCGTCGCAATCCCGTTGCCCGGCAAGGAACATGGCCAGACCCTGGGCCACCCGTCCGGTCACACCCGGCTCGCCGGGGGACGCGACGTCGATGCCGGTGAGCCCGGCGGCGGCGGCCTGTGCCCGCAGGGCGAGCCAGTCGGGCCGGGCGTCGCTCTCACAGACCGGCGTGGGCAGGTGGCGGTCCAGAAATTCCGTCAACTGGGCTTTGAGATCCCCGAGTTCGGGGTGACGGACCAGAAGAGGGTGGATGCCGGTGACAGGCATGGGTGAGGATTCCTTGGGAGTCGTAGAAGGGGACGGCGTGACGGGCGGCGCCCGGGGTCAGAGGATGACCGGCGGCTGAGTACGCACGGCGTCGTTGAGCTTGGCCTTGTCGTGCCGCTCGCCCTTCTTGAGGTGCTTGATCACCAGCAGACAGGGCAGGCCGTACGTGCCGCCGGCGAACTCACGCGGACGGCTCGCGGGAACGGCGACCGTCCACGGCGGCACCTCGCCACGGCCGAGCTCCTCGCCGGTGGCCGCGTCGATCACGGGAATCGTGTCGGTCAGCAGGGCCCCCGCACCCACCAGTGCGCCCTCGCCGACCCGGGCCCCGCTGTAGATCATCGAACGGGCACCGATGAACGCGTCATCCCCGATCACCACCGGCTTGGCCATGGGGGGCTCGATCATGCCGCCCAGCCCGACCCCACCGGACAGGTGGACGTTCCGGCCGATCTGGGCGCACGAGCCGATGCCGACCCAGGAGTCCACCAGGGTGCCCTCACCGACGTACGAGCCGATACCGATATGACTCGGCATCACCACGACGCCGGGCTCCTGGTAGCTGCCCCGGCGGATCACCGCGCCCGGCGACACCTGGACGCCGGACCCGGCGATCCCGGTCTTCAGCGGGATCTTGTCGGCGGTCTGGAAGGGCCCGAACTGCGAAGTCTGCGGCGCGGCCTGCTTGTAGAGCAGGAGGATCGCGTTCTTCAGCCAGTCGTGCACCACGACCCCGCCGTCCAGCGGCTCGGCCACCCGCGCGCGACCGGTGTCCAGCAGGTCGATCGCCACGTCGACAGCCGCCACCGCCTCAGCGGACTGCAGCGAGACCTCGTCCCGCCGCTCCCAGAGGTCCTCGAGCTCGCTGCGCAAGCTCGCCACATCGACACCACGATTCCGCATCGCACACCCACACATTCCAGATCTGATGGACGGCCCTTCCGGCGAACGCCGGAGCCGGTGGCCGGACGGCTCGCACGCACTGCCCCCATGTGCGGTCCCCGGCTGTCGTGCGACGCCCCAATGACTCCCCCGGGGCGTCCGCACGAGAACGGCACGGCGAGTTACCCATTGGTAACGGCGCGCCAGGAACAGCCTGGCATACCTGTGATTCCTAGATCAAATCGGACTTCTGGCACGGATGTTAAGGTTGAAAAGTAAATTTTTGCCCCTATCAAAGGGATTCTTATCCACTCAGCGCGACGGCGCGTCAAGGGCACAATCGATCCCGCCCCCGGCCGCGCCGCGCAGTGAGAAGGACGAGACCCAGCAACGGCCGGCCACCGGTAGCGCCGACGGCTGCGTCTTCCGCCGCCACGGACCTTGCCGGCCGCGCGACCTCCGCTGTCCGATCGCCCAGTCACGGGCGCTTCGCGATGTGCCGCACACCGGTAGCCCCCGTGCCCGGGCCGGGAGTTCAATCGGGTCCGACCTCGATCAGCCCGACACTGAGGATGCGGCATGAATCTCCACACATCGACGAAGCAGACAGCGGACGCCCCGTCCCGGCGGCGTGTCGCCGCAGGGAAGGCGCTGGCCATCGGCGCCCTCCTGGTCCTGGCGGCGCCGGGCGCCGCGTACGCCAACACCGTGAGCGTCACGGTGCAGACCCCTGGGGCCACCCTCGGCCCCACCGCCATCGACTCCTCGGTCTCGGCCGGCGCCCACTGCACCAGCGGGCTCGTCTCCGGCGGCGGGATCGACCAGGCCGTCGGGACGGGTACGGGGGTGAACGGCAACCACGTGCTGGGCACCGAGCCCAGCTCCGACGGCAGCACCGAGTACACCGGCACGACCGGGGTCGTCGGCACCGACGTGGCGTACTGGATCGCGAAGGGCGGCAGCGGAGGCCAGCTCAACTCCTCGTTCTCCACCACCCCTTACGCGATGTGCCTGACCAGCAACCTGATCAACCACACCCAGGTCGTGATGAACAAGGCCAACACGCCCACCACCGCGACGACGGTGGGCCTGGTGACGGCGACCTGCCCGGCCAACACCGCCCTGCTCGGCGGCGGCGCCCTCGTCACACCGGGCAACACCGGCAACTTCAAGGCGATCGCCGGCTTCCCCACCTTCAACAACTCCGCCCACGACTTCGGCCAGAAAGCCGCTGCGGATGGTGAGACCAACCCCGACTCCTGGACCGCCGTGGGCTGGGACAACAGCACCAACGCCGCCAACGAGACCTACGCCTACGCGATCTGCAGCGGCAGCGGCATCAACGTCAGCGGCGTCACCGTGAAGGTCCGGTTCAGCGAGGCGAGCGGCCCGAACACCGGGAGCACCGGCCAGAACACCACCGTCAGCTGCGGCAGCGGGGACGGGAACCTGGTCAGCGGGGGCGCCGCCGTCAGCGGGGGCGGTGTGACCACCACCGACTTCACCGGACCGGGCTCGGCCGGCGACCACCTCAACGGGAGCTTCCCCAGCGACTCCAGCGGCAATCCCGTCAGCAACGGGACCACCACGGCGGCCTCCTGGACGGCTTACACGCACACCGGCGGGACGGGCTCGACGACCACCCACTCCGATGTCTGGGCGCTCTGCGCCAACGACGGCGTCTGAGCCCGCCCCACCCACCGATCCATCAGAAAGGCAGCAGTCGATGACGAAGAGGTTCCTTCGGGCCGCCACCCTGGGGAAGGTGCTCGTCCCGGGCGCCCTGCTCGTCCTGGCAGTGCCGTCACTCGCGTACGCCAACACCGCGACCGTCACCGTCACGTCCCCCGGACCCACGATGGGCCCCGCAACCCCGTTCACCGGTGTCTCGTCCCACGCGGACTGCGCGCACGGTCTCGTCTCCGGCGGCGGGGTCGACCAGGCCACCGGCGACGAGCGGTCCGGGAACGGCAACCACGTGATGGGCATCGCGCCCAGCGCGGACGGCGTCACCGAGTTCACCGACTCCCCCGGGGTCGTCGGACAGGACGTCACGCACTGGCTCGCGTTCGGCGGGAGCGGCAGCAATTCCAACACCGTCTTCTCCACCACGCCCTACGCCATTTGTCTCTCCAGCCACCGGATCAGGCACACCCAGGTCGTCATGAACAAGATCACCGGCCCCTCCGCCTCGCTGTCGGCGAAGCTCGTCGTGGCCACCTGCCCGGAGGGCACGCTCCTGATCGGCGGCGGCGCCCGCACCACCCCCGCCAGCGTCGGCAGCCTCAAGCCGATCGCCAGCTACCCCACCTTCGACGACGCCGCCCACGACTTCGGCCAGAAGGCCGCCGCCGACGGTGAGACCAACCCCGACTCCTGGACCGCCGTCGGCGGCATCGGCGGCGGACGCAACAGCGGCAACACCACCTACGCCTACGCGATCTGCACCGGAGACGACGTCAACGTCGAGGGCCTCACCACGAAGGTCAGCTTCAGCGAGGCGAGCGGCCCGACGACGGCCGGCACGCACCAGACGGCCACGGCCGGCTGCGACTCCCCTGCCGAGGACCGCCGCCACGGGAACGGGCGCGACGCCTGGCAACTGGTCAGCGGAGGCGCCGCCGCCAGCGGAGGCAACGTGACGACGACCGACTTCACCAAGGCCGGGTCCGGCGGAACCCACCTCACCGGCAGCTTCCCCAGCGACACCGCCGGCATACCGCTCGCTGACGGAACCACCGCGCCCGCCTCCTGGACGGCCTCCATCCACGCCGGGGGGTCCCCCTCCCCGAACACCTACACCGACGTCTGGGCCCTCTGCCTGAACACCCGTCACGGGAACGGCTAGCGCTAGTCACAACTACGCCGCTTCCCGTGCCGTGCTGGTGATCCGAACCATCACGGCACGGGGAAGCGGCGCTTCAGACCCCGGCCCCACCTCCCGCGCGCTGCCGGGTCTCGAAGTCGACCGGCATCAGGCCGAGTTGCCGGGTGCAGCCCTCGGCCCGTCGCACACCGAGTCATCGCATCCGACCTCTTCTCGGCCCTGTCACCGACACGGCTGGTGCCGGCCTGGGGCAGCGCGGTCGCGCCCACGGCCTCGAAGGACGACATCTGGACCGCCACCGTGGGGGTGACGCTGCCGTAGCGCCCGGGCCACCAGAACCTGGCAGATGCGACACTCGACAAGCCTTCGGCCCATGCACACCACACGCGCCAAGCGCAGAAACGCCTGGTCGGCCACGGCATCCTCCGCCGAGACCGACCAGGTTTGCTCATCCAGCCCCGCCCGCAGCCAGGAGCGGGGGCCTGCGACCAACCGGCCTCCGCCCGGGCCCGGTGGCCTGGCGACGTATCAGGGCTTCGTATCAGGGCTTCGTCGCCGTGTAGTACGGCCGGTTCTGCGCGGCGACGATCGGCGACTGGTACGACCACACACCGACCGGATGCACATCCTTGGTCAGCGCCAGCAGGTCCGCGCCGATGCCGGACCTGGGGTCCTCGACCGTAAGGCTGACGCGCTCGCGCCCTCGGCCGTCCAACGCATAGTGCTGATAGGCCTGGTAGACGTTCAGCGGCGCGGCCAGGGTGCGCTGCTTCGGGTCCGTGCCGTACTCGGTGAAGGGCGCGATGCTCACGGGGGCGGGGAGCAGCCCGGCGAGGTCGACCCGGAAGGAGAAGAGCGGTTTGTCGTGCTTGATGATGTCGTTGCCGTCCGGGGTGAGCGAGGCGTCCAGGCACTCGACCTTCCAGACCGCGTCCGGATCGGCGTTCGGCGAGGGCATGGTGGTCTTGAACCAGGCCGGGAACTTCGGTTCGTTGAACAGCATCTTGCCCGCCCTGATGGCGATCGGGGCATCACAGGCCACCTGGATGCGCCAGTTGCCGCGCAGTTTGGTCTGGTCCTCGCCCTGCGCGAACTGACTGTACGTCAGATCGGGCAGCAGGCTGGAGGAGGCGGTCGGGAAGGCGATGATGTTGAGCTCGATCTCCTGCGTCACGCTCGGTCCGAAGTCGAACTGGGCGAAGTACAGCTGGTAGTTGAACGAGACGCAGGCCTTTCCGTCCAGCAGGCCGGCCGAGAGGCCGGTGCCGGCGAGGTGGCCGTTGACCCGCTCGGGCGGGACGAGGTAGTCGACACCGACGTTGTGCAACGCCCCGTAGTAGAACGGCAGCCGGAAGCCCTCCGGGAGCGGGGGAAGCGGGGGTGCGATCTCGTTCATGGCGAAAGGTCTCCTCAGGTGGTGGGTGGTCAGGACAGAGCGGCCAGCAGGGCTGCCGCGCCGACGCCGGCGTCGAGTTCGGCCGCTGCTGCGGTCAGTTCCGCCCGGGTGATCTCGAAGGTGGCGCTGGCGTGGACGCCACGGGCGGCCTTGGCCGGGTCCGGATGCGGATTGGCGTACAACTGCCAGGCCAGGTCGCGGAGTTCAAGCATCACCGGGACGGCGGCCTGAAGCTGCTTGGGCTCGCCGTTGAAGGACCGGTCCAGCAGCAGGAGCAGCCGGGCGTAGACCAGGTTGAACTGCTCCGCCGCAGCGCGGACTTGGCTGCCCTTCGGGTAGTCGGAGACCTTGGCCTCGGGGTCGATCCGGTAGGCCGCCGCCCAGTCGACGGGCATGGCCGGACCGGTCGGCCCGGAGGCCGGGGTGTCGAGCGGGCCGTACCGGCGCTCCTCGTAGATCTCCATGAACCGGAAGTAGTGGGCCACTTCGCGGGCTTGACCGAAGAGCCGCTCGTCCGGGTTGTAGATGGACCCGGGGACGCCCTCGCCCTGCTCGGCGATGACCTCGATCGCCTTGAGTGCCGAAGCCAGGTCGGTCACCGGGAAGGCCATGCCGCCGGAGTTGTAGAAGTCCTCCGGGCCGATCTGGTGCGCGAGGTCTCCACTGAACAGGTCCGGATGCCGCTCGGCCAGCCGGACCAGGCCCTCTCGGATGGTGGCGTAGAACTGGCCGATGGACGTCCAGCCCCGTGGGTCCGGCTCCTCACCCGTGCCGGGCAGGTCCTCCATCCGCTCGGGCCGCTCGATCCACAGACCCGTCTTGACCGCCTCCCGCCCGAAGTTGCGCAGCGCGATCGGCACCCGCTCCCTGGCGTACGGAAGCTTGGCGGGGTAGTCCGTGACGAATTCGGGGTCGGCCACCACGGGTTTGCCGCCGACCGCGTTGAGCATGTTGGCGACCAGGGTCATGTGGAGCATCTCCTCCATCACGACCGCGCGGAGCGCGTACCAGGCCTCCCGGTTGGCCTCGGGTCTGATGGTGTACATCGCGGTGAGGTACGGCGGGATGGTGAGGAACTCCAGGGCCAGCGCCGCCTGGAGGAAGTGGCGGAGCTTCGGGACGGTCCTCGGGATCTCGAACGGCGGCTGCTCGAGCTCGGCGAGCGGCGCCTCGATGTCGGTGAATCCGGTGAGCCCGGTGAGCAGGTCGCGGGTAGTCACGGTCAGGCCTCCCTCGGTTGGGCGTAGCCGGGGACCGGCGTCGGTCGCAGGACGAGCGGCCGGTGCAGGTCCATCAGGTCGTGATGGATCTTCTCGACGCTGCGCAGAGCGAGCGCGGCCATCGTGAGCGAGGGGTTGGAGGTGCCGATCGAGGGCATGCTGCCGCAGCCGACCAGGTAGAGGTTGGCGTGGTCCCAGGACCGCTGCCACTGGTCGACCACGGAGTTGTGCCGGTGGTCGCCCATGACATGGGTGCCGCAGCCGTGCCCGGCGCCCTGGAAGGTGTACCCCGCGCCGTCGTACTGGAAGTAGCTGGGCGCGTCCGACGGGTAGGCGGTGCGCTCGTCGGCGCCGAGCAGCTGGAAGATCTGGTGGGAGACGTCCAGGGCCGCCCGCATGCCCTTCTTGACGTGATCGGACAGGTCGTAGTTGAGGATGGGCCGGCAGTTGCCCAGCGCGTCGCGGTAGCGCGGGTCGATGGTGACGCGGTTGCCGGGCTGGGCATCCTGTTCCAGTTCGAACTGGAACGCGACCTGACGGCCGATCCGGTCACCGAGGCGCTCGCGCAACTGGTTGCCGTACACGGCCTTCCCGCGCGGCTTGAACGGGGAGTCGGGAATGCCCAGCAGGTCGGCGACGTCGCTGCCGGGCGAGCCGGCGGCCCAGGTCCAGCCCCAGTTCGCGATCACCAGCCGCCAGGGGGCGTGCTTCTTCCGACTGTCGCCCATCCGGAACTTCTCGAAGCCCGAGGTGGAGCCCGGTCCTCGGAAGGGGCCGATCTGGCCCGGCATCAGGCCCCAGGTCAGCATCACCGGATGGTCCATCAGGTTGCGCCCGACCTGGTCGCTGCTGTTGGCGACCTCGGAGGCGAGCAGCAGCCGGGCGGTCTCGATCGCGTGGGCGGCCACCACCACGATGTCGGCCTCGACGGTGTGCGTGGTGGCGACCGGCGTGCCCGGGTCGTCGTACGCCTGGTACTCGACGCCGGTGATCCGGCCGTTGTCGGCGACCAGCACCCGGCTCACCACGGCGCGGTCGACCAGGGTGACCTTCCTGTTCCACCGCTCCTGGGTCTTCAGCGGGTTGTACTTCGCCTGGACCGGGCAGATCGGCGTGCAGGAGGAGTTGCCGACGCAGCGTTCACCGTAGTTGGGCAGCCCGGCGGCGCTCTCCGGCCGGAAGCCGCGACCGCCGTCGTACGCCTGGTTGGGGGTGGAGTTGCGTCCGTGCGGGGTGTTGACGACCTGGAGCTCCACCTGCTGCTGGGTGTAGCGGTCGAGGACGCTCTTTCCGTCCAACTCGCGGGCCAGCACCCGGTCGAGGTAGCTGCTGGGGATCTCGTGCATCGGGAAGACGTAGCCCTCGGGGAACGGCAGCCCGATGGCCTCGGCCTGTTCGGCGGTGTCGCCCGCGACGCCGATCTCGCGTTCGGCCTCGCAGTAGTAGTGCTGGAGGTCGTCGTAGCCGATCGGCCAGTCGCGGCCGTAACCGAACTCCGTCCTGACCTTGAAGTCCTGCGGGAGCATCCGTGGCGTCAGGCCGAGCCAGTGCATGCCCGTGCCGCCGTCGGCCCGCAGGTAGTCGGTGCCGTACGGCAGCGGGCCGTCCTGGACGAGGTAGCCGACGGACCGGTAGCCATGGCCGTCCTTGGCCGGCAGGGTGTCCAGGACGGATGGCGAGGGCGCGGCGGTGTTGGCGCGGTAGGGGGCGTTCGGCACCTTGATCAGCGAGGAGTAGAAGGTGTTCATCGCGTCGAGGTGGCCGGGCCAGGTGTTGAGCGTCTTGGTACCGGCTTCCAGGACCAGGACGCGCCAGCCCTGGTCGCCGAGCCGCTTGGCGACCAGCGTGCCGGCCATCCCGGCGCCGACCACGATCACGTCGTAGCGGTGGCCGTCGACCTCACGTGCACGGGTCATCGTCCGTCTCCTGCCTGCCGGCGGTGCCGGCCCGGTGGTGGGAGCTCCGGTGCGCCCGGCGGTGGGGCCGCCCAGGTGCCGAAGCCGGGTGCCTTGGCACCCTGCGGGTGGCCGTGGAAGGCCGACCACACCAGGCCCTGGACGTACGCCTCGGGCGAGGCCGTGAACCCGGTGTTGGCGACCTGGCGGCGCAGCTCCGCGTGGACGG
Source organism: Kitasatospora sp. MAP5-34 (assembly GCF_029894335.1). GTDB lineage: Bacteria > Actinomycetota > Actinomycetes > Streptomycetales > Streptomycetaceae > Kitasatospora. Next base: position 82,498 of record NZ_JARXZC010000033.1, read on the forward strand.
TCGCCGAGAGCGGCGGCCACACCCCCAGGTACCAGAGGTGGGCGATGGCCCGGGCGAGGTCCTGGGCCACCTCCCCCTGGAGCTTCTCGGGGTCGAGCCCGGCCTGCTCCAGGGCCGTCTCGAAGTCGTGGTACGGCTGGTCGCCGATCTGGTCGAGGACGGTGCGCAGGTAGAACCGGGCCATCCCGGTGCCGTGGAGGTCGAAGGCGTCAAAGCCGGTGAGCGCGACGGACAGCTCGACGAAGCGCTCGACGTCGCGGTCGGGCAGGGCGGGCGGCGGCGCCTCGGGCATCGCTGCGCTCGCCAGCGCGGTGGGGGTCAGCGGGACTCCGGTGGTCATCGGGCGGCCTCCTTCGGCAGGCGGTCGGCCAGCCACAGCCCGAGGGCGACGGCGGTCAGAGTCGGATTCCACGAGCCGCTGCTGGGGAAGATCGCCGCACCCGCGACGTGCACCCCTTGGACGCCGTGCGGGCGGCCGAGGTGGTCGGTGACCGAGTCCTCCGGGCCCTCCCCCATCCAGAGCGTTCCGGACTCGTGGACCAGCAGTTTCTTCTCGCGGCCGGGCGGGATGCGGTCGGTCCATTTCTGCTGGTCGGCGTCCCAGTACTGCGGGGTGTGCCCACGGGCGAGCAGGCCGACCAGGGCCCGGGCGGACTCGTCCATGGCCTCGGCCAGCGCCTTGTCGGCCTTGTTCGGGTCGATCCTGACCTGGGGGACGCCCTCGGGGTTGACGCTGACGTGGGAGGCGGCGTGCACGGACCGTTCGCCGCGCCACTCGCCGAGGCAGTGCACCAGGAAACCGACGTGGTCCGGCGTGCTGAGCTGGGCCAGGAAGTCCTGGTCGAAGGAGTCGGGGATCAGCCGGTACAGGTCGGCGACGGAGTCGTCGGGGCGCGGGTTGGACGCGCCCATGAGGTGGATGTGGAAGTCGCGGGTGTCGGCCGGGGAGCCGTTCGGACGGTGGGTGCCTTCCAGGTAGGTGCAGGAGATCTGCAGCCGGTCGGGCAGGTCGCGGTAGGCGTCGCGGGGCACCCGCATGGTGAACCAGTCGGCGACGTGGCCGCCGAGGTTCTTGCCGGCCAGCTCGCTCAGCGCGTCGCCGAAGGAGTACATCAGCAGACCGGTCGGCTCGATCACGCCGTTCGCCAGGACCAGCGGCACGCCCTTCAGGTCGTAGGCGCCCTGGGAGGTCACCAGGCCGGTCGCGACCCGTCCGCCGTCACGCCCGGCCTTGTGTTCGATGCGCTCCACCAGGCAGTCGGGGACGACCGAGAGCCGGGCCGAGCCGTTGCGGGAGGTGTAGGAGTACCGGCGGGCGTCCGCCAGGACCACCGGCGCGGGGCTGAACTTGCGGTAGCCCAGGGTGGAGCGGGTGGCCCGGGAGGCGAGCGGCTGCTCGAGGTCCCGCAGGCGCGAGTAGTCGATGAACCCGGGGAGATCGGGCAGACCGTCGAACAGCTCGCGCACCAGATGGGGGTGGAAGGTGTCGAACTCGGGCCCCATGTCGGACGGTTCGACCGAGCCGAGGAACTCGTGGGCGGGCCGCCAGTAGGGCCGGAGCGCGTCGAACACGTCCTGCGGCCAGTCGGGCATCTGCTCACGGGTGGGCTGCGGGATCCAGGTGCTCCAGAACAGTGCGCGCCCGCCGACGTACGGGATCTGCGGCGCCAGCCCGTACCCGTCCTTGGGGACGATGTCCCACGGGGTGGCCACCGCCCGGTTCATCAGTGGCTGGTAGACCGGATCGATGTTCTGGACGTGCTCCGGCAGCAGGAAGGGGCCCTTCTCCAGCAGCAGCACCCGGAAGCCGCGCTCCAGCAGCCGGTGAACCACAGTGCTGCCGACGGCGCCCGCGCCGACCACCACAGCGTCGTACTGCTTACCACGGCACTGGTCGAGGGTGGTGAAGTACTCCTGCGCGATCGGGCCGGCGAGCTCGCTCGGTGGCGCCCCCGGGGGCTGAACGATCGTCGCCTCCAGGTCGAGCAGAGTCCGCCCGAGGGCCTTGCCGGTGTCTGTCATCCACTGCCACCTCACACTCGTGCCTGATCGCTCGCGATCTGAGATTCGCATACGAATGGCCACCCGGCGGGGGCGACGGGACCCACGGCAAGGGGTGGTTCACCCGGACGGCGCCACGCGATGCGCGAGGTGCGAGGTGCGAGGTGCGAGGCGCGAGGCGCGAGGCGCGAGGCGCGATTGCTGTGTGACGGCCTGGAAACCGCCGGCCTGGAGGTGCTGCGGCCGAAATGCCGCCCTCCCTGCATCCGGCGTTCAGATCGTCGCTGAAGCCTTCGAAGGCGGCCTGGACAGTATCGGCGAGCAGCGGTTCGGACGGGTGGTTCGCCAGGTCGGCATGCAGAGCTCGGCACCTGATCAGCTGTGCCGGCGCGGCGGTGTGAACCTCACCGGCGCCGCTTCACCGCAGGGCTCAACTACCTTGCCTGGCAGGCTCGGTGGGCGGCAATCAGGTCGCGGCACCAGGCGTACGACGCCTTCGGGGTGCGCCGCTGGGTCTCGGAGTCGACGTGGACCAGGCCGAAGCGCTGGCTGAAGCCCTCAGCCGGTCGAACACCCTGTCATCCTACCTAGGAGTCGATTCTCCAACATCAATCACTCTACCTGTTAGCACAGTTGGGGCCGACGAAGGCCATCGCATCTCGGTCCCGGAGTGGCCTCGGGCTCTGACTGAAGGCACCGCGGTCTCTGCCGCTCGCCGCCTGGATCCGCACGAGGCGCTACGACAGGCCGCCGGCCAGGGTTGGGCACTCGCGACCTGAACGGCAAGTCGTTCGGATGCGACCGCCGTACCGAGACCACCACGAGCGTGACGGGGCGGACGCGGGCCGGCCAGGGGGTGGTGTGCTGGGTCCGGGCTCAGCGGGTGATCGAGATCGCGAAGGGGACGAATCCGCTGGAGCGGATCACGTGGGGTACGAACAGGATCGCAGCCTCCGTGGCGCGGGCGGTCCGGATCCCGCCGAGGTCGGTGATCCACTCCTTGCGCCAGCCGAGGTCGGTGAGGAGTTCGCGGACGGTCTGCTTGGCCCTGGGGTCCTCGCCGGAGACGAACACCGTGGGCGTCTGGGTGAGCGTGGCCGGCGCGGTCATCACCGGGAAGAGCATGGTGTTGAGCGTCTTGACGACGTGTGTTTCGGGGAGCGCTTCCTGGAGTTGCTCGGCGAGGCTCGAGCCGGGGTAGATCAGGTCGGCGGGCAGTCCGTCCGGTCCGTCGACGGTGGCGTTGGAGACGTCGACGAGGATCTTGTCGCGCAGTTCGTCGCGCAGGGCGGCGAGCCGGTCCAGGGAGCCGGCGCCCGGGGTGGCATTGATGACGATCCGGGCTGTTCGGGCGGCGTCGGCGGCGGCGCCCGGCGCGCGGTCCGCCACGGTCACCTCATGTCCGGCCCGGGTGAGGGCGGTGGCCAGGTTGCCGCCGACGCGGCCGTTTCCGAGAACGGCGATCGTGGTCATGATGATCTGGTCCTTCCGTGTGTGCGGGTTGTGGTGCAGAGTCAGCGTGAAAGCGTGGCGACGGCCTCGGCGTGGACGCCGGGCGCGGCGGCCAGGAAGCTTTCGCTCTGCGGGGTCCAGGGGCGGCCCTTGGCGTCGGAGATCCGTCCGCCGGCCTCGGTGACGAGGAGCGCGCCGGGCAGCAGGTCCGCTCGGGCGCCGGCGAACTGCCAGAAGGCGTCGAGCCGGCCAGCGGCCACGTTCAGCAGGTGCAGGGTCGCGGGTACGGCGACGCGGACGACGAGCGCGTCGAAGAGCATCGCGGTGATCGAGGAGCCGACGCGCCGCACGACCTTCTCGTCCTCATCCGGCCGGGCCTGGCTGGTGGCCACGATGCTCAGGCCGAGGTCCGCGGTCCGGGAGACGTTCAGCGGCCGGCCGTCGAGGTGGGCGCCCGCGCCGGTGAGCGCGGTGTAGGTCTCGCCGGTCAACGGCAGGTGGACCACGGTGAGGACCGGCTGGTTGTCGCGCACGAGGGTGGCGGTCACCGCCCACTCCGGCAGGGCGTGCAGGTGGTTGACGTTGCCTTCGGCCGGATCCACGACCCACCACTCGCCGGGCGGCAGCGCCCCGCCGTCCAGCTCGTCCTCCACCCAGCCGGCGTCCGGGCGCAGGCTCGTGAGGCGGGGACGCAGGATGCCGAGGGCCGTGTCGTCGTTGGCGGCGAGCGCGCTCATCAGGTCTTCGCGGGTCCGGTAGGGGACCACCTCGCCGTACCGCTCGCGCAGTGCCGAACCGGCCTCACGCACGGCGGCCGCGGTCCGGTCGAGCAGGCCGGCGTCGGAGCCGGTGACGTCAGTGGCCCGAAGCGTTTCGGACATGGTGGAACTCCCGTCTGAGAAAGGGGCGTTGAAGAGGATTTCGGGCCAGGACTCGCGTTCCGTCCTGCGCCCTGGTGACGACGCTATCCACCCCCTCCATTAACATCAAATGCATGTCAAGCACGGCTGGGATTACTCCCATGCAATTGGATTTGAATCTGCTCACCGCGCTCGACGCGCTGCTCGAGGAGGGCAGCGTGGCCGGGGCGGCCGCACGACTGCACGTCACCGCCCCCGCGATGAGCCGGAGTCTGGGCCGGATCCGGCGTACGACCGGGGACCAGATCCTGGTGCGCACCGGCCGCACCATGACCCCGACGCCCTATGCGATCGCCGTCCGGGAGCAGGTGCACGAACTGCTGCACCAGGTCCGGGGCGTGCTGGCCCCGAGCCGTGAACTCGATCCGGCAACGCTGGAACGCACCTTCACGCTCCGCTGGCACGATTCCCTGGTCGCCATGAGTGGCCCCACGCTGCTCGCGGCCGTACGCAGACAGGCGCCGGGCGTGCGATTGCGCTTCGTCGCGGAATCGAGCGTCGACACCCCCGAGTTGCGGCGTGGTGAGGTCGATCTGGAGGCGAACGCCAACCGTCCGAGCGCACCCGACATCCGCGCCGAGAAGGTGGGCGAGACCCGCCTCGTCGCCGTCGTGAGGCAGGGGCACCCCCTCACCCGCGCCCGAACCGTCACCACAGAGCGGTACGCCGCCGCCGAACACGTCACCATCTCGCGACGTGGAAACCTCAGCAACGCCGTCGACGACGCCCTGGCTCGGCTCGGCCTCACCCGCCGGGTGGTGGCGGCCGCGCCCACGGAAGCGGCCGCGCTGGAGTTCGCGCGCGGCTCCGATCTCCTGATCAGCGTCCCCGAAATCACCACACGCACCGCGGCCGCCGGCCTCGGTCTGGTCGTGCTCCCCCTGCCGCTGGAACTCCCCTCGGCGCCGGTGTACCTGTCGTGGCATCAGCGCTACGACACCGACCGCGCCCACACCTGGCTGCGCGCACTGGCGCGAACCGCACTGGCCACCTGCGGAGCGTCGTAGCCGACGCCGTACGGCCGCTTCACCGACGGCGAGACCGCCCCGGTGGCACGCATAGGAGGCCTTCGGCGTGCGCACCTGGGTCTCGAAGTCGACGTGGACCAGGCCGAAGCGCTGGTGGTACCCCTCGGCCCGTCGAACAGGGTGTCACCTTACGGCCACATCTCCGGTACCGCCGGACGGGCCGCCGATGCTCGAAACGGCCCAGCTCGGTTGCCACGAACACCTCGGGCCCCGGCAACGTGATCCACGTGGTGTGAGGACAGCTCGACCAAATCCGGGCCGGCGCCGTCCCCGCGGATAGAGCTCGAGCCGCAGGCGGGCCGGCTTCGTCGCCCATCCGGCTGGGCAGCCCGCGCGCCGCGCGTCCACCCCGCCGCTCAGCGGATGTAATGGTGTGGCCGACGAGGAGGATCGCCCGTGCCCGCAGCCACCCGAGTGCGCTTGGCCGTGATCGCCGCGGCATCTATGGCCGTGATCGCCACCGGCTGCGCCGGCGACACCGGCACGGGCGGGGGCGGGGGCATCGTACGGGCGACATGGGCGGACCCGCAGAACCCGCTGGAACCAGCGAACACCAACGAGGTCAATGGCGTCGCCGCCCTCAACATGATCTTCACCGGCCTGGTGGCGTACGACCCGAAGACCGCCCAGGCCCGCAATGCGATGGCCGAGTCGATCACCTCCCCGGACCAGCAGAACTGGACCGTCAAACTCAAACCGGGCTGGACCTTCAGCGACGGCACTCCCGTGACGGCTGGCTCGTACGTGGACGCCTGGAACTACGGAGCGCTCGCCACCAACAAGCAGGTCAACAGCAGCTTCTACTCCTACATCCAGGGCTACGGCAACGTCGCCCCCACCTCCGGTACGCCCACAGCCCAGAGCATGTCCGGCCTCAAGGTCGTCGACGGCACCACATTCACCGTCGCCCTGACCCAGAGGTTCTCCACCTGGCCGCAGACCCTCGGCTATGTCGCCTACTACCCGCTGCCCAGAGCCTTCTTCGCCAACCACGCCGCCTACCTGGACAAGCCGATCGGCAACGGCCCGTACGTCATCGACAGTTGGCAACGCACCAAGCAGATGCGGCTTCGGCCCAACACCGGCTACAACGGCACCGACAAGCCCAGGAACGGCGGCGTGGACCTCAAGGTCTACACCGACCCCAACGCCGCCTACGCCGACCTGCAAGCCGCCAACCTCGACGTCGACAACAACCTGCCCACCAGCGCGCTGAAGACCGCCGCAAGCGACCTCGACGGCCGCTACCTCAACCAGCCCGCCGGCATCATCGACACCCTCAACTTCCCCCTCTACCGCCCGGAGTGGAACACCGACGCGGCCAAACTGGTCCGCCAGGGCATCTCCATGGCCATCGACCGGCCCACCATCACCAAGGCCATCTTCCACAACACCCGAACCCCCGCCACCGACTTCACCTCTCCTGTCCTCGGCTCCGCCGGCGGCTATCAGACCGGCCTGTGCGGCGACGTCTGTCTGCTCAACGCGGACAAGGCCCGCTCGCTCATCCAGCAAGGCGGTGGCATCCCCGGCGGCCAACTGACCATCAGCTACAACGCCGACCAGCCCAACAAACCGTGGGTCGACGCCGTCTGCAACAGCATCAACAACACCCTCGGTTCCACCAGCGCGTGCACCGGCAGTCCGGTCGGCACCTTCGCCGAGTACCTGGACCAGATCACCGGCCAGCAGGCCACCGGAGCGTTCATCGCCTTCTGGCAGATGGACTACCCACTCATCCAGGACTTCCTCCAGCCCCTGTACACCGTCGGGGGCTCCGCGAACATCTCCCACTACAGCAACGCGAACTTCGACACCCAGGTCGACAAGGCCAATGCCGACGCCGACCCGAAGAGGGCCGTCGCCGACTTCCAGAACGCCGAGAAGCTCCTCGTCACCGACCTGCCCGCCATCCCCCTGTGGTACCGAAACGGCACCGTCGGCTGGTCCACCAAGGTCTCCAACGTCCTGCTCAACGCCTTCAGCGTCCCGGTGTACACCGAGATCACGGCCAAACGGTAGGGACCCGGTAGCGTCTGCCCTGCCCAACACGCCAGCCCGGACAGGGCTACGCCCAACGCCGACGGGCACACCCCACCGATGCGCGACATCACGGTACCGTTGCCCGATATCGGGCCACGTGAGATCATCAGGGCTTTTGAGCAGTCCGCCGAGGTCCGCGAATGGCAGGTACCGTTTGATGCGCGCAACAGAGCCGGCAGAAGCCTGCATCGAGGATGCGGGCAACCTCTTGGTCGCGCCTGCGATGTTGCAGGGCAACGACCTGCTCAGGGACTTCTTCGGGTCCGTGATCACGCCGGAGGACCTTGCTTCCGGCTCGCCCGACCTCGCCAGGAAGACCGTCTACCTGTGCGGCGACACATCAGGGATCACCAGCCGCCAAGTGCAGGCGGCTGCCCGGGTGTTCGTCGTCCGGGAGCTGTCACACGGTCACCGCGAGAACGCCGACCGGCCTTGGACCCTCGTCGACCTCGGCCGAGTGCCCGTCCGCGTGCACGGCGCCGGCGTGTACTACCGCCGCTTCTTCGGGCTCGACACCGATCACTTCGGGCGTATCCGTGCGGAGCACGCGTTCCAGTCCCTGACGGAGTCCACCAAGCCTGGCACGGCTCATCGCAGCGGAATCTATCTGACGCCCGTCACACGGAACGACGACGAATTGCATTTCCGCCTGCTCCGGTGCTCCACGAACCTCTCGGGGCCGACCGAGGGCTTCCGCCCGACCGACACGCACATCGTCGACGCCCTGAACCGCGAGGCCGCCACCGTCTTCCGGAACCAGGCGCCCCTCAATCACGTCCTCGCCCAGATCTACCACAACACCCTTGCCACGCCCGAACGCAAGCAGTCCAAGGCCAGGATCTCAGCCCATGCTGACAAGACCAAGGACATGCCCGCAAACGGCATCATGGCCTTCTGCACCTTCTACGACCGGCTCGACAGACTGCAGCCCCTGGCCGAGGACGCCTTCGACTACGGCGTGAAGAGTGCCAGCGGGCTGACCAAGCTCCACTTCCGCCTCAAGGAGCCGGTCGAAGAACGCGACGGCGTTGTGCTCCCCCCGCAGTTCACCGTGACTCTCTACCCCGGCTCCGTGTTCTTCATGCCGCTCTCCACCAACCGCCTGTACTCCCACGAGATCCGGCCGTCGGTGCTGCGGAACCCGTCAAGAGGATCAGGGCAGGTGAGTGTGGCTAAGACCGACCGGCAATAGGCGGCTGCCGCTGAGCGATGGGGTGGGGTGGATGCAGTGCGGGCACGGGTCCGCGTGATCATGGAGTTCTCTACGCT
>NZ_JARXZC010000034.1 GCF_029894335.1 Kitasatospora sp. MAP5-34
GAACCGCTGGTCGACTACATCTCACCCACGGGCGGCGGCTACTTCTTCGCCCTGCCGGGCGCCAAGGACAGCGCCGACTGGCTCGGCCGGGGGCTCTTCGCCGCAGCGGTCTGACGGGCTCCCGAACCCGCGAGCTCTCCCCGGGCTCCGGCTCCCTCGCGCCGATCATGACGGTCCACACCTCGTCAGAGCGGTTCGCGACCGGGAGCCGGAGCCCGGCTTTTCCCGGCTTGTCACAGGCACCAGCGATGATGGTCCGGACACGACGACCGACGGATGGAAGGACACCCCGCATGAGCTGGTGGAAGGAGCCACTGGTCGGCTTCGACCTGGAGACCACGGGCACCGATCCGGCCGAGTCCCGGATCGTCACCGCCGCGCTGGTGGACACCCTCGGCGGTCACCTCGAGCTGGTCACCAACTGGCTGATCGACCCGGGCGTGCCGATCCCGGCGGAGGCCGCGGCGATCCACGGCATCACCGACGACCAGGTCCGGGCCAAGGGCCGCAAGCCGGCCGAGGCCGTCGAGGAGATAGCCGAGGCGCTCTGCGCCCGGTTGGCGGCCGGACGGCCGGTGGTCGCCTTCAACGCCCCCTTCGACCTCTCGCTGCTCGACGCCGAGCTGCGCCGGTACGGCCTCCCGGACCTCGCCGAGCGGCTCGGCGGCAGTGTCGGCCCGGTGGTGGACGCGCTGGTGATCGACCGCTCGGTCGACAAGTACCGCAAGGGCTCCCGGACGCTGCAGCACGTCTGCACGGTGTACGGGGTCGAGCTGGCGGACGCCCACGAGGCCGGCAGCGACGCCCTGGCCGCCGTCCGGGTCGCGGTGGCCCTCGGCGAGCGCTATCCGGCGCAGGTCGGCGACCTGACACCGGACGAGCTGCACGGGCGTCAGGCCGGTTGGTACCGGGACTGGGCCGAGGGCCTGCAGTCCTGGCTCCGCAAGGGCAAGGACGCCGAGGCGGTCGTCGACCAGCGCTGGCCGATCAGGTAGCCGCCGCCGGTTACCGGTCGGTCTCAGCGCCTGGATGTGTACCTGTGCCGGTCAGGCCACGGGTGTACTTCCAGGCTCTCAGAGCGCCGGGAAGTCCACGGAAGAAGCCCTGGGCGACGAGCCGGGGCAGCAGTTGGCGCAGCGTCGCGACGCCGCCCACCATCTGCCGGTCGGTCTCAGAAGGGGTACCAGCGGACGGTCGCCCGGCCGTCCCGGAGCGAGCCGACCCGGCGGCGGAACTCGGCGGCCGCCGCCGGGCTGCCCGGCACCCGCTGGGCGACCCAGGCGGCGCTCGCCGTCTCCCGGGCGCCGCGCAGGACCGCGAAGCCGGGCCAGTCCCGGACGTCCCAGCCGTACCCGGCGGTGAAGGCCCGGTACTCCTCGGCCGGGACGCCGTAGCGGTCGTGGCTCAGGGCGAGCACCACCAGATCGTGTTCCCGCAGGTCGGCGGAGACCGTCTCCAGATCGAGCAGGACGGGCCCGTCCGGGCCGACGTGCACGTTGCGCGGCAGTGCGTCCCCGTGGATCACGCCGGGGGTGAGCTCCGGCGTCAGCCCGTCCAGTGCGGCGGCGAACTCGTCCTTGCGGTGGCGCAGGAACTCGGCGTCCGCCGGGTCGAGGTGCCCTTCGGCGGCGGCCAGCCAGCGGTCCACCGGCCCCAGCAGGTCGCGCCGCCCGAGCGGGAAGGGCGGTTCGGGCAGCCGGTGCAGGGCCAGCAGCAGCGGCGCGAGGTCGGCGGTCCGGGCCGGGGCCACGGCCGGGGCGAGCCGGTGCCAGAAGGTGACGGGGTGTCCGCCGGCCGGCCACGGTTCGGGCAGGTACGGGCGGACCACCGGCACCCCCTGCCCGTCGAGCCACCGGGCCACCAGCAGCTCACGCCGGGCCCGTTCGGCGAGTCCGGGCCCCCGCCCGACCTTCGCCACCACCGCCGTCGGCCCGAGGTCGAACACCGCGTTCTCCCCGAGCGCCAGCAGCCGGGCGTCCACCGGGTCCGGCAGCCCGGCCGCCGCACAGGCGGTGGCCAGCAGGGCCCGGGCGAGTGGTTCGTCGAAGGCGGCGGTCATACCCCGCAGGGTACGAGGCCGAACCTCGCGCGGAGCGAGGCCCGGCCGAGGTGACGCCGGCTCAGGCCCGCGCACCGAGCTCAGGCCCGCGCACCGATCGGGGAGGGCCCGAGTAGGGGTTTTCCCTGGCTTCGACCCTGGGTCTCTCCTGCTTGCGGGAGTCGCGGGATCCACCCTGAGGCGTAGGCGTCTCCACCCGGAGTACGAGGTGGGAAAGGGTGGGCACAGGTCAGGATGGAGCGGGGCCGGTTTCAGCGGTTCCTAGGGGGCGTACACCCGGCGGGGGTCGCTTGCCGGGCGGCAAGCAAGCTGCCGTAGGATGCTCACACTTACTTACTTACTTACCTGCCGACCGGCTAAGAGCTCGCCGCTCCGTCCCGGTCCAGCCGTCGCCCGGCTTCCCGTCCCCCAGGGCTGCGGTGAACCATGCCCAGGAGGCACACGAGCATGTTCCACCGAATCGGACAATTCGTCGTCAGACGGGCATGGTGGGTGATCGCCGCGTGGGTCGTCGCCGCGATAGCTATCGTCGCCAGCGCGCCGACGCTGACCGCACAGACGGACGAGAGCAGCTTCCTCCCCAAGCACTACGAGTCCATCCAGGCCTCGGTGCTGCAGGAGAAGGCGTTCCCGGCCAACTTCACCCCCTCCGCGATGCTGCTCTTCGAGCGGACCGACGGCGGCAAGCTGGACCAGGCCGACCAGACTGCCATGAACAAGGTGGTCAAGGGTCTCGCCGACGAGCACATCAACCTGGTCGAGACGATCCTGCCGGTCAGCGAGAAGGCGATGTCGAAGGACGGCAAGTACGCCCTCTCGATGATCGCGTTCGACAAGAACTCCCAGCGTGACCCGAAGGCCGTGGACGCGGCGCAGAAGCTGCGCGACGACTCCAAGACGCTCGCCTCCGGCAGCAACCTGAAGGTGCAGCTGGGCGGCCAGGCCGCGCAGAACCTGGACCAGCAGGACTCCTCGAAGCTGGCCAACGCGCTGATCGCGTTCGGCACCGTCGGCATCATCCTGCTCACGCTCGGCCTGATCTTCCGCAGCCCGATCATCGCGCTGCTGCCGGTCCTGTCGATCGCCGTCTACTCGATGGTGGCCAACGGCCTGATCGCGGACGCGAGCAAGGCGTTCGGCCTGAACGCGGACAGCTCGGTCTCGGCCATTCTGATCATCGTGCTGTTCGGGGTGGGGACGGACTACTTCCTCTTCCTGATGTTCCGCTACCGGGAACGGCTGCGTGCCGGTGACGACCGCAAGACGGCCGTGATCAACGCGGTCGGCCGGGTCGGCGAGGCCATCGCCTCGGCGGCCGGCGCGGTGATCGTGGCGTTCAGCGTGCTGCTGCTCTCCAGCCTCGGCATGTTCAAGGCGCTCGGCCCGTCGCTGGCCATCGCCGTCTTCGTGACCGCGCTGGCGTCCATCACGCTGGTGCCCGCGATCCTCTCGCTGATCCCGGAGAAGGTGCTGTTCTGGCCGTCCAGGGCCTGGCAGCGCGAGCCGAAGAACGCCCGATTCGCCGCTCTGGGGAACACCGTCCAGCGCAAGCCCGGGCTGGTCGCCGTCGTCTCCGGTGGCCTGATGGTGGTCCTCGCGCTCGGCGCCTTCGGCTTCAAGGGCACCTTCGACCTGGCCTCCGGCTCGATGCCGAAGACCAAGGAGTCGATGGTCGTCCAGAACACCCTGATGGCCAACTTCTCGGCCGGTGCGTCCGCTCCCTCGGAGGTCTACCTGACCTCCGCCGCCGGCACCCCGCTCGACAAGGCCGGTTTCGCCTCCTTCACGGCCACCCTCGGCAAGGTGAGCGGCGTCGGCCAGGTCGTCCCCCAGCCCAAGCTGAGCAAGGACGGCCAGACGGCCGACTTCACCGTGCTGCTCAAGGACGACCCGGCCAGCAACGGCGCGATCGACGCGGTCGGCAAGCTCCGGGACGCCGCGCACGCCGCCGCTCCGCAGGGCACCCAGGTGTACGTCGGCGGCATCACCTCGGTCTACAAGGACATCAACACCGCGATGGCCCGCGACTACTCGCTGGTCTTCCCGATCGCCGCACTGTTGATCATGGTGATCCTCGGCCTGCTGCTGCGCAGCGTGGTCGCGCCCTGGTACCTGATGGCGGCCGTCGGGCTCGGCTTCGGTGCCACCGTCGGCGCCACCAGCCTGCTCTTCCAGCACGTGGAGCACGAGTCCGGCCTGATGTTCATGCTGCCGATGTTCATCTACCTCTTCGTGGTGGCGATCGGCACCGACTACAACATCCTGATGATCGCCCGGCTCCGTGAGGAGGCCGCCGAGGGCCACAGCCCGCGGGTGGCGGCCGGCCTGGCGATCCGGCACGGCGGTCCGACCGTCGCGGCGGCCGGCGGGATCCTGGCCGCCACCTTCGCCACCATGCTGCTGGCGGGGAACGTGCTGTTCAGCGAGATCGGTTTCTCGGTCGCGTTCGGCATCTCGGTCTCGGCCTACGTGATGGCGCTCTTCTTCACCCCGGCGCTCACCGCGCTGCTCGGCCGGGCCGCCTGGTGGCCCGGTCACGGGGAGCTCTCCGGCCACGGCGAGCGCACTGAGCTGCGCATCGTCCAGGGCGATCCGGAGCCGGCCGGTCGTCGCTGACGGTCCGTGCTGCTCCGCTCTTCGAGGTACTTCGGGGCGGAGGACCTGCCCAGGTCAGAGGGGGTACTCGGTGCTCGCGCCGGGTGCCCCCTCGGGCGTTTCGGCAAACCTGATCGGGGGCCGATGTGGTGAAGAAAACTTCTTCGATCACCCGGGCCGCACCGTGCTACAGTCGAAGCAGTTGCAGTTTTGGTTCCCATGAACGTACGTGTGCGCCTGCTGGTACCAACCAACAGGCGCATTTGTTTTGTCCGGTGTTTTGTCTCCGGATGGGGATCGCGGCTACTTGGAGTCCACGAGGTGTGGGCTCTGATGCCCCAGAGAAGGAGACGGTTATGGCTACCGGCGTCGTGAAGTGGTTCAACAGCGAAAAGGGCTTCGGCTTCATCGAGCAGGAGGGTGGCGGCCCGGACGTCTTCGCCCACTACTCGAACATCGCTGCCCAGGGCTTCCGTGAGCTCCAGGAGGGCCAGCACGTCGAGTTCGACGTGACGCAGGGCCAGAAGGGCCCGCAGGCCGAGAACATTCGCACCATCTGAGTCCAGCCACTGAGCTGACTCACACAGCGCGAAGCGAGGGCCCGTACCGCACGGTGCGGGCCCTCGTCGTGCATGCCGCCGAACGGCCGAGGCGGCGCAGCAGTCCTTTCCTGTCGGCCGACCCCACCAGGTCCTTCGCCACGGCGTCCTCGTACCCGTGGCCTTCGGCCGATCAGGAAAGAGAATCCTGGATGTCAGATCAAGCACGCCCGCAGCGCGACCGTTCCGCAGGCCGTCCCCAGGGCGGCGGCGGCCAGGCAGGCCGCAGTGGCGGCCGTGGCCGTTCCGGTGCCACCAGCAGCAGCGGCGGGTTCAGTGACGCTCAGCGGCGCAGCGGTACCAGCAAGGGCGGTCTGCGCAGCTCCGGTTCCGCCTCCGGTGGTGGCCGTGGCCGTGGCGGCTCCTCCCGTGAGCGTGCCGTCGAGGCGCCCGCCGACTTCGCCGTCGTCGAGGGCACTCCGGCCCGCCCGCCGGCCGCGACCTTCGCCGAGCTGGAGATGCCCAAGGGGCTGCTCTCCTCGCTGACCCGCGAGGGCGTCACGGCGCCGTTCCCGATCCAGTCGGCCACCCTGCCGGACGCGATCGCCGGGCGCGACGTGCTCGGCCGTGGCCGTACCGGCTCCGGCAAGACCCTCGCCTTCGGCCTCGCGCTGCTGGCCCGCACGGCCGGCAAGCGCGCCGACGCCCGCCGTCCGCTGGCACTCGTCCTGGTGCCGACCCGCGAGCTGGCCCAGCAGGTCACCGACGCCCTGACCCCGTACGCGACCGCCGTGAACCTGCGGATCGCCACCGTGGTCGGCGGCATGTCGATCACCCGGCAGGCCAACGCCGTCCGCCGTGGCGCCGAGGTCCTGGTCGCCACCCCCGGCCGCCTGGACGACCTGATCAACCGTCAGGACGTCCGGCTCGACGACGTGCAGATCACCGTCCTCGACGAGGCCGACCAGATGGCCGACATGGGCTTCCTGCCGCAGGTCACCAAGCTGCTGGAGCAGGTCGCCGAGGGCGGGCAGCGGATGCTGTTCTCCGCGACCCTGGACCGCAACGTGGACCGGCTGGTCCGCCGCTTCCTGACCGACCCGGTGACGCACTCCGTCGACCCGTCGGCCGGCGCGGTGACCACCATGGACCACCACGTGCTGCAGCTCGAAGCCGCCGACAAGGCCTCGGTGGCGGCGCACATCGCCTCCCGCGAGGGCGGCGTGATCATGTTCGTGCACACCAAGCACGGCGCCGACCGCCTGGCCAAGCAGCTGCTCGCCACCGGTGTGCGGGCCGCCGCGCTGCACGGTGGCAAGTCCCAGCCGCAGCGCAACCGGACCCTCGACCAGTTCCGTGAGGGTCACCTCACCGCGCTGATCGCCACCAACGTCGCGGCCCGTGGCATCCACATCGACGGCCTCGACCTGGTCGTGAACGTCGACCCGCCGATCGACCACAAGGACTACCTGCACCGTGGCGGCCGCACCGCCCGGGCCGGCGAGTCCGGCACGGTCGTCACGCTGGTGCTGCCCGAGCAGCGCCGCGACGTCAGCAAGCTGATGACGGTGGCGGGCATCCGCCCGACCACCACCAAGGTGCGCCCCGGCGACGCCGAGCTGGCCCGGATCACCGGCGCCCGTACGCCTTCGGGTGTCGCGGTCACCGTCGCGCTGCCCGCAGCGGCCGCGCCCGCCCCGGCGGCCGCCGGCGCCCCGCGCCGCCGTCCGGTCAAGCGTTCCGGCCTGCCCGCCGACGTGGACATCAACGGCAACGCGCGTCGCCCCCGCCCCAAGCAGCGGATGGGCGCGGGCGGTGGCGGCGCGAGCGGCGGCACCGGTGGCGGCGCCCGTACGGCGGCCGGCTTCCTGGGCAAGTCCTCAGCCGGTTCGAAGCCGGGCTCCGGCTCCCGGAGCGGCTCCAACTACGGCACCGGCCGCCAGCGCCGCAAGTCCGACTGACGTTCGGTCGGTCGGCCGGTCTTTCGGTCGGACTCTCGGTCGGTTCAAGGCCACGCCGCAGGGGCACCGGATCCACGTGATCCGGTGCCCCTGCGGCGTTTCCGTGCTGCCTGACTGCCTGACTGCCTGACTGCCTGACTGCCAGTCAGGGCCGCCGCAGCGCCCAGGGCAGGACGAACCAGAGCCCGGTGAACATCAGCGCGCTGGCTGTGGTGATCGCGATGGCCGGGGTCCGGCCGAGGACGACGTCCGTCAGCAGCGCCGCCCGGCTGCCGACCCCGGGTGGCCGTCGGGAGGGGGCCGGAGGGGGTGGCCGGAGGGGGTGGCCGGAGGGGGTGGCCGAAAACCATCGGTGCTGCGTACACTCACCGCTGTTCCGTTTCACCGTACGCCGGTGTGCGGTCCATCATCTGCTGTACCTGTTCCGGGCAGGATCGGGCGGGGCGCTTCGGTGGCCGTCCTACCGGCTTTGCCGCGGCAGGTCCAGAGCTATGTCAAGGGGGAGAGCATGGCAGCGGCACTGTGGCTCGAAGTACGGCTCGGCGGCGTGGAGGATCTTGCTCCCGAGGAGCTTGAGGAGCTCACCCGCTCGTTGCTGGAGGAATTGTCCGCCGCAGGTGTGGATGAGCTGCGGACGCCGTCGATGGCGTCTCCTGCCGGGGCACGTTCCGCCGGGACGGCCGCACTCGGAGCGCTGCTGGTGGCGATCGCGCCTCCTCTGTTCCAGCACACCGCCGCCACGATCCAGGCGTGGTTGGCACGTGCCGGGCAGCGCAGCGTGGTGCTGGTGAAGGGTGACAACCGGCTGGAGCTGACTGCGCTGCCCACTGCGGACATGAAGGACCTCGCCGAGCGGTTCATCACCGCCTGCCTCGACGAGGACCGGGAGCCCCGGGCGCTCGGCGAGGACCGAGAGCCCCGGGGATGAGGCGCGCCCTGCTCATCGGGACGACGCGGTACACCGATCCGGGCCTGCACGACCTGCCCGGAGCACGTGAGGACGTGAGGCTGCTCCAGGGGTTGCTGGAGGACCCGCTCGTCGGCGCGTTCGAGGTCCAGGTACTGCTCGATGCCACCAAGGAGCAGATCGAGTCAGCCTTGGAGACGCTCATCCAGGGGACTCGGCGCGGTGACACGGTCCTGATCCACCTCTCCGGCCACGGCTTCAAGTCTCTCGGCGGCGAACTGTACTTCGCGGTCCGGCAGACGCGCCGGGAGACACCGGTGTCGACTGCTGTCTCCGCCCAGGACCTGCGTAGTTTCCTCCGCAGCAGCAAAGCGGGCAGCAAGATGGTGCTGCTCGACTGCTGCTACAGCGGGGCGGTGGCCGACGGGTTCGCCGGGCGGTCGTCCGCCGACTCGCTGGACCTTCCCGCGCATTTCAAGGACAGTCAGGGCACCCACATCCTCGCGGCCGCCGGGCCCACCCAGCAAGCGCTGGAACCGGCACCGCAGGCCGGGATCGCGCAGCCGTCCGTGTTCACCAAGGCGGTGGTGGACGGCCTGCGGAACGCCGTGGACAGCGACCTCGACGGGTGGATCAGCTCCTCCGATCTCGCCGACCACGTGGAGCAGGCCCTCGCCGAGGAGGCGCAGCGGCCGACGAACTTCGAGCTGACCCGGCAGGGAGCGATCCGGATCGCGCAGAAGGCGCGCCGGGGCGGTCCACCGGCCGGCCCTGCGAACGGCCCCGCGAACGCGCGGGCCCAGCAGCCGGAACAGGCACGGCGTCGCAGTGCCGGCTCGCCCGCACAGAGCGTCGCGACGGCCGCCGGCGAGCCGGACGATCCCGCCGACGCGCCGTTCGACGCCGTGCGCTGGCAGCGGCTCCTGCACTACTACCGCGACTGCCTGCTCCGGGAGGGTGCGCTGAGCGAAATCCTCCCCTTGAAGAGTGCCGACCGCTTCGCCCTCGTTCCCGGCGGGCCGGAGGAAGTTCTCAGCGGCGCGGCGGGGCGGCTCGCGGTGCGCGGGGAGCTCACCGGGATCGTGGCCCGGGGCGTCGCAGCGGGACAGCAACTTCGCTACGGCTACCCGGTGGTGCTGTCCGGACCCAAGGGCAGAAAGCAGAGCCGTGACTCGGACTGGGGCCTGGCCCCGCTGCTCACCGTCGACTTGGAGATGCGCCAGGACGGGGCAGGCGAGCCGGAGCTCGTCCCGGTCGGGGACTTCACCCTCAACCTGGGCGCCCTGCAAGCGGTGACCGGAGTCTCCGCCGGGGAGCTGGAGGAGATCGAGGCCTGGTTCTCGATGCAGTGGCCGCAGGGCGACCATGCGGCGTTGACCTCGCAGATCGCCAATCTCCTGACCATCACGGACCTACCCGCCCGGCACGCCGTCGACGCCGCCGCTCTCCGCCCGGACCTGGAGTTGACCCCACGTCAGGAAGGCGCGCAGAACGCAGCCGTCCTCTACCTGGCCGATCCCGGGAGCAGCGCGTCCAGCGGCCTGCTCGAAGACTTCGACAAGGAGCTGATCGACCAGCCCGCGAGGCTCGCCACGACGGCGCTCAGCGGTCTGGGCGGCCCTGACGACGCCCGGAAGGGCGACCCGCGCCCGTGGCAGCTGGTGTCCGCCGGAAAGCCGCTCAACCAGGGACAGGAGGCGGTTCTGCAGTCTGCGATGTCACGTCGCCTCACCGTCGCCACCGGTCCCCCCGGCACCGGCAAGAGCGAGCTCGTCGCTGCGGTCGTGACCACGGCGGTCGCGGCCGGACAGACCGTGCTGGTCGCCTCCACCAACAACCAGGCCGTCGACGTCGTCGCCACCCGGGTCGGCGAGCTGGTCCCCGGCAGCATCATCAGAACCGGCGCCCAGAGGTACCGGGAGCAGGAACCCGAGCTGCTCGGCAAGCTGCTGATGCAGACCGCGCAACCCGGGCTCAGCCCCGCGACCGCCGCGCACGGCCTCCGACTCGTCGAGCAGCGGGTCGACCGGGCTCGTGCCGCTCTCGCGGCGCGAGCCCGTGCGGAGGGCCGCCGGTACGAGGCATGGCTCGCGCTCCGGGACCACGCCGCCGTACTCGGCTGGGACCTCGACTCGCTCCCTGCACAACTGTCCGACCCCGGCTGGCTCGGCCGTTGGCGCAGGGCGGCGGAACGTGCGGCCGGCAGCGGAGTCCGTGCGAACTGGAACCAGCGGAAGGTGCGGCGCGAGCTCGGAATCGATCTGGACGAGGAACGGCTGAGCGCCCTCGCGAAGCTGCTTGCCGCCGAAGAACGCCGCCTGGAGGCGGCCGCCGAGCCTGCGGCGGCTGTTCTGCTCGATCTGCAGGCCGGGGAACTCCTCGACCTTCAGGAGGAGCGACGGCTCGCCGGCGGTGATCTCGTACGTGCCGTGGTGGCGGACGCGCTCGTCCAGGGGCGGCCCGCGATCGAGCGTCGCATCGTACGGCTCCAGGTCAACGCACGCAGAAGCTGGGACGGCTTTGCCGAGATGCTGCCGTACGTGCGGGCCTGGGCGGTCAGCTCGCTGTCGGCCCGCAGGCTGCCGCCCCGGGCGGCGCTGTTCGACCTGGTGGTGATCGACGAGGCCAGCCAGTGTTCGATCCCGGCCGTGCTGCCGTTGCTGCTCCGGGCGAAACGCGCCCTGATCATCGGTGACCCGCAGCAGTTGCGCCACATCGCGACCATCGAGGCGGAGCGGGCGGATGGGCTCCGCCGAGCCTCGGGGCTGTCCGCCGAGTGGATTTCCGAGCGCCGGCTCGACTTCCGCGAGCACTCGGCCTTCGACGCCTTCGCGGAGGCCGCCGGCGAGGTCCTGCTGCTGGACGAGCACTACCGCTGCCACCCCGACATCGCGGGCGTCGTCAACGAGCGGTTCTACCGGAGGCAGCTCCAGGTGCTCACCGATCCGTCCCGGCTGGCCTGCCGGATGGACCCGGCCGTGCGCTGGGCGGACACACCCGGGAGCAGAGCCGAGCCGTCGGGCAGCTCCTGGGTCAACCACGCCGAGGCGGCGGCACTTCCGCGAGTGCTCCGGCATGCCGCCGGGCTGCTGCCGGCCGACGGGAAGATCGGCGTGGTCACCCCGTTCGCGCCACAGCGCGCCCTGCTGGAACGCAGTGTTCCGCAGGAGCTGAGGGACCGGGTCACGGTGGGCACCATCCACACGTTCCAGGGGGACGAGAAGGACCTGATGGTCTTCTCACTCGTCGCGGCACCGGGGATCCAGCAGGGCAGTCTGAACTGGCTGCTCTCCCAGGCGAGTCTGTGGAACGTGGCGATCACCCGGGCCAAGTCCGTGCTGGTCGTACTGGGGGACCGTGACTACTGGGCTCAGCAGACCGGCCCAGTGAAGGATCTCCTGCGGGTCGCTGCCTCGGCCGGCCCCGCCGCGCACGCGGCGTCCCCGGACCTCGCGACGCCGTCGGCCGCGAACACCTCGGCGGACCTCCTCCACCAGGCCTTCCGGGCCCGCCGTCTGGACTTCGAGCGCGATGCACGGATCGGCGGCTACAGGTGCGACTTCATGGTCCGCACCGCTCTGGGCACCGTCGCCGTCGTCATCGACGAGCCGGAGCTCTCCCGCTCGGCCCAGGAACGGGCGCGGGCGATGCTCCTGCTGCGGCAGCGGTGTGTGCTGCTGGAGAAGTCCGGCGCCGATCGTGCCCTGCTGGTTCCCGCATGGCGCTGCGTGGAGCAGCCGGAGGCCGTGGCCCAGGAGGTTGGTGGCCGGTGATCCCGCTCGCAGACGGCACGTTGCCATCCGTACCCGGCCCGCTCCTCGGCGCTGCGGCGATGCTGCTGGCCATCCTGGCCGTCCGCCGCCGACGCCGCCGCGAGCGTCTTCGGCACATCGCCCGGGCCGAAGCCTGGGCCTGCCTCCAGCGCGACCTGCCCGCTCTTCGCGCTCAAGGCGTCCATCTCGCCCAGGTGACGCGGGTCTACCAGCGCGCCCGGACCGGATCGAAGGCCATCGTGGTCTGGCACGACACCGGGACGGCCCAGGACACCTGGTTCGAGGGACGACAGGTGCGGCCCGGCGCCTACCTGCTGCTGAGGGGCAACACCGGATACGGCCCGCACAACCGCAATCCGAAAGTCTTCTATGTCGAGCCGCGAGGGGTGGTCCAGGAACTCTCCGGGTAAGCGGGACCCGCGGCAGATCCCGTGCCGCCGGGCCTTCCAGACGGCGGGTCACCCGGACCGGACCGGTGCGGCCTGCGTGCCCTTCTGCCCTTGCCCGGCGACGAACGAGACCATTTGTATACCGTGCGTATCGGCCACCACAGGCCGTCACGGACCCGGTCGTGCCCAGGCTCCTCCTCCGGTAGGGGTTGAGTAGTCTGTTCGGATGAAGTCCGGCCGCCAGGCGCGGGCGGCCTCACCGTTCGACAACCGGGCCGGACCGGCTCTCCGAGGGACGGATGTACGGGAGATGGATCAGGGTGCGCGGCTGATGCTGCAGGAGAGCCACCTCGACAGCCTGCTGGCGGCGCTCCGCCTGGAGTGGGCCGAGCCGGAGGACCCGCGGATCGCCGCGCTGGCGGAGCGGGAGCCGCTCTTCCCGCAGTACCACCGGATCGGCCACAAGCGGCAGTCGGCCGTGCGGGCGCTGACCGGGAACCGCGCGCTGGTCGAGCGGCACTACGAGCGGGTGCTGTCGGCGCTGGTCCACGACGACGGTCCGAGCTCGCCGCGCTGGTTCGCCGCCCTGCTGGTACCGGCGGTGAGCCGGCGCCGGGTGCTGGAGGACCTGCTCCGGGTGGTCGAGGACGGGACGCCCTACCCCCGGGCTTGCGCGGCGGCGGCCTGGAAGTGGCTGGAGCCGCCGCTCAGGTACGCGAGCGAGGACGACCTGCGGGCTGGGCGGCCGACGCTCAGCAGCCTCGCGGAGCGGGCCGCGCTCGCCGATCTCGAAGCGCGCTTCCGGGCGGCCCGGCCCGAGGCGTAGCGGCTCCACGGCCTGCCCGCTCCATGGCCTGCCTGCCTGCCTGCCCGCCTGCCCGGCGGGTGAACAGACGGGCAGGCAGCCTGCCTTCAGGCGATCAACACCTGCCAGTCAGGGCCGCCGCAGCGCCCAGGGCAGGACGAACCAGAGCCCGGTGAACATCAGCGCGCTGCCGGAGGTGATCGTGATCGCCAGGGTGCGGCCGAGTACGACGTCGGTCAGCAGCAGGACGGCGCCGTTGAGCGCCAGGGCGAGGAAGACCAGCCCGGCCTGGGTGAGCTTGGTGGACAGGGCCACGATCCGCTGTTTGGCGCCCCGGTGGAACAGGCCCCGGTGCACGGCCACGGGGGTGGCCAGGACCGCCGATGCGACGACGGTGAGCAGCAGGGTCGCGACGTAGATGTCCTGCTGCGCGTCGTCGAGCCGCGCGAAGCGGTCGGTGAACGCCACCCCGAGCAGGAACGCGAAGACGATCTGCACACCGGTCTGCAGGACCCGCAGCTCCTGGAGCAGCTCGATCAGGTTCCGGTCGGCCCGCTCGTCGGCGGTCTCGTGACGCGGTGGTGGGGTGCCCTCCGGCTGTACGGTCATGAGCCAAACCCTCTCCCGGTGCCAGTGCGGCGGCCACTCGTTTCCGGCGGTGATCAGGCGCGCTCACCACCCTCGGACCGTGACCGGTGGGGCAGCGGGCTGCGGCCGCCCCACCGGATGCCTCAGCTCACTCGGCCCGGACCTGTGCGGCTTGCATGCCCTTCTGCCCCTTCTCGGGGACGAACGAGACGGCCTGCCCCTCCGCGAGGGACTTGAAGCCCTCCGATTCGATCGCCCTGAAGTGCACGAAGAGGTCATCGCCGCCACCCTCCGGGGTGATGAAGCCGAAGCCCTTCTCGTCGTTGAACCACTTCACCGTGCCGCGCTGCCTGTCTGCCATGCCTGCTCCTGGAATCGTCCGTACGACGTGACGGCCGCGCCGGCCGCCCGTTGACCGAACTGATCATGCCTCAGCCGTAGCGGTCCGCGCACGGAACCTGACGAAACGTAAGGAACGGACTGACCGTCAGTACGCCCGCCAGCCGCCCGGGTCGACTCCGCCCGGGATCGGCGTGCCGGGGTCGTACGGTGCGCGGGTCAGCACGAAGCTGCCGATGTCGAGGTGGCTCGCCGTGCCGTCCGCCGCCCGGACCACCCGGAGGGTCTCGCCCGCGTAGTAGCCGTCCAGGCCGGTCCAGGTGCCGTCCGCCTCGGCTCGGAAGCCGGCGCCCCGGCCCGGTCCGTTCAGCGGTGCGAGTTCCAGGGCGCGGTCCGCGCGCAGGCGGAGGATGTGCGGCGACGCCCCCCAGTACCAGGGACCGGTCAGCGCGAGAAGCTCCGGGTCGGCCTCGGGCAGTGGGCGCCACGGCGCCGGGAAGCGCGGTTCGTGCTCGACGACGATCCGGATCAGGTCGGCGGCGATCTCCCCGACCGGTGTCCCGGAGGTCGCGTTGGCCAGGACGACGGCGCTCACGTCGTCCTGCGCGCTCACCCAGAGGGTGGCCAGGAAGCCGGGCATCGAACCGGTGTGCCCGTACAGCACGCGGCCGTCCCGGCGCAGCAGTTGCAGGCCGAACCCGTACGCCGAGGTCCACTCCGCGCCGTCGGGCTCCGAGGCGGGACGCCGCATCTCGGCGATGCTGCCGGGGCTCAGCACCAACTCGTCGCCGGCGGCGAGAAACGCGGCCCAGCGGCACAGGTCGGCGGCCGTGGACCAGAGTTGCCCGGCCGGTGCCATCACCTCGGTGTCCTCAAGGGGCTCCGGCAGCATGACATCGGCCCACGGGTGAACCGCGAAACCTCCGGCGTGCGGCGCCTGCGGCGCCAGAGTGGTCCGGGTCAGGCCGAGCGGCTCCAGCACCTCCCGGCGCAGTACCTCGCCCCACGGCTCCCCGCGCAGCCGCTCGACCAAGGCGCCCAGCAGCGCGAACCCGGGGTTGGAGTAGTGGAACCGGCTCCCGGCCGGGTGCCGCACCGGCTGCTCGCCGAGCACGTCCGCGAGCTCGGGCCGCAGCGTCCCGGTGGTCCGCTCCCACCACGGCCCCGGCGTCTCGGAGGCCAGCCCGGAGGTGTGGGCGAGCAACTGGGCGATCGTCAGCCGACCGGCCGCAGTACCGGGGAGGTGCTGCTCCAGCGGATCGGTCAGGCTCAGCAGCCCCTCGTCACGAAGCCGCATCACCAGCACCGCGACGAAACTCTTGGTGATCGACCCGATCCGGTACTGCACGTCGTCGTCCGGGGCGTGACCGTCGATCATGCTCCGGCCGTCCGTCCAGACCGGGTGTCCACCCCGGACCACCGCGCCCACCAGGGACGGTGTCCGCCCCTCCGCCTGCCCGACGGCCAGCCGGTGCAGCAGAGCTCGGCGGGTTCCGGCGAGCAACTCCTCGGGGGGAAGGGCCATCTGACTCCTCGATCCTGTCTCGTCCGACCTGAACCGACCGACCCTACCCCGGCCCCGGTCGGGCCTGCTCCCAATTACCGCCCGGCCCGTTGCCTGCGGCGGCCGTGATCACGGCGGCCGTGGCGGAGTACCAGCACCGCAAGGCGTCCTGAGACCGACCAGCAAGTGGTGGGCGGATGAAGGACCGGTCAGGCGCTGAGTGCGGGTGCGGCCGGGACGGCCAGGCGGGCCTGGTCGTAGCGCTGGAGCAGCAGGCGGGCGATTTCGGGGGCCGCGCCGAGGACGGGCGCGACGATGTCCGCGTCGCCCGCCGCGTCGGCGATGCGGTCCGGGAGGACTCCCGGCGCCAGCAGGTACGGCGCGACGGCGACCCGGGCGATGCCCCGGGCGCGCAGGGCTGACACGGCGTCGGGCACCTGCGGGGGAGCGGCCGAGGCGTACGCGACCTCGACGGCAGCCCAGCCACGGGTGCGCTGCCACTCGGCGGCGACCGCGCGGGTGGTGGCGTTGGCCGTCCGGTCCGAGGACCCGGCGGCGGCGAGCACGACGCCCGTCCGGGCGCGGACGGCGGCGGAGCGTACGTCGAGCCCGGTCTCGGCGAGCCGCCGGTCCAGCGCGTCGAGCAGCAGCGGGGACGGGCCGAGCACGTCCGCGAGCGGGAGGTCCGCGCCGGCCGCCCGCAGCGCGGCCGGGATGTCGCTCTTGGCGTGGAAGGCCCGTCCGAGTAGCAGCGGCACGGCCACCGCCGCGCCGTCGAGCCGGCCGACGACCTGCGGGACGCGCGGGGCGCAGTGCTCCAGGTACGCGGTGGCGATCTCCGCCGAGGGCCGCAGCAGCCGGAGCCGCCCGGCCAGCGCCTCCACGGTGGCGGCGTGCCGGGGGTCCCGGCTGCCGTGGGCGATCAGCAGCAGGGCAGGGGAGCTGTACGTCGGAGAGCCGCGCATCAGCGGCTGCCGGCCAGCAGGCCACGGCTGCGCAGCACGCGGCGTTCGATCGGGGAGAAGACCAGCAGGTCGATGGCGATGCCGACGAACAGGATGATGACGATGCCGAGCAGCACGCCGGGCATGTCGTTCTGTTCGCGCTGGTTCTCCAGGTAGCGGCCGAGGCCGAGGCCCAGGTCGGGGGAGGAGGCGACGAGTTCGGCGGCCATCAGGGAGCGCCAGGCGAAGGCCCAGCCCTGCTTGAGGCCGGCCAGGTAGCCGGGGAGGGCGGCGGGCAGCAGGACGTGCCGGGCGCCGGCGAAGCCGGTGGCGCCCATCGTCCGGCCGGCGCGCAGGAAGAGCGGCGGGACCTGGTCGATGCCGGCCACCAGGCCGTTGGCGATGGAGGGGACGGCGCCGAGCAGGATCACGGCGAACATCATCTGGTCGTTGATGCCGAGCCAGATGACGGCGGCGGGGACCCAGGCGACCGAGGGCAGCGACTGCAGGCCGGAGAGGATCGGGCCGATCGCGGTGCGGACGGGCTTGACCCGGGCGACCAGCAGGCCGATCGGGGTGCCGATCACCACGGCGGCGGCGAAGCCGGAGACGCCGCGCCACAGGCTGGTCCAGATGATCGAGAAGAGTGTGCCGGCCTGCCAGAGGTCGACCAGGCTCTGCCAGACCATGGCGGGGCTGGGCAGCTTGTAGGAGTCGGTGAGCTTGAGGTCGAAGGCGAGCTGCCAGGCGCCGAGCACCAGCACGACGGCGAGCACCGGCGGCAGCACCTTCTTGCGCAGCGTCTCGCTGAGCGGGACGCGCTGCAGGACGACGGCGTCGAGCGCGTCGAGGCCCGCTCCCAGGTCGTCGGTGGTCGCCGGGGCGGCGGGTGCGGGGTTCGGTGCGGGGTTCGGGGCGGGGGAGGTGTCAGTGCTGGACATGGCGGCGGATCTCCCCACGCAGTTCTTCGGTGATCTCGATGGAAAGCTCCGCGACGCCGGCCGACTCGATCCGGCGCGGCTGCGGGAGGTCGATCTGCCACTCGCGGGCGACCCGGCCGGGGCGGGAGGAGAGCAGGACCACGCGCTGCGCGAGCCGGACGGCTTCGCGCACGTTGTGGGTGACGAACAGGACGGTGAGCTTGCGTTCGGCCCAGATCCGGGTGATCTCGTCGTGCAGCACGTCGCGGGTGATGGCGTCGAGGGCGGCGAACGGCTCGTCCATCAGCAGGACGTTGCTGCCCTGGGCGAGCGAGCGGGCCAGGGCCACGCGCTGGCGCATGCCGCCGGAGAGCTCGTGCACGCGCTTGCCGTACGCGCCGCCGAGCCGGACGAGGTCGAGCAGGCGCTCGGCCTCGGCGCGGCGCTCGGCGCGGGCCACACCGGCCAGCCGCAGCGCCAGTTCGATGTTCTTCCCGGCCGTGAGCCAGGGGAAGAGCGCGTGCTCCTGGAACATCAGGGCGGGACGGGCACCCGGGACCTCGATGGTCCCGGCGGTGGGCTTGTCGAGCCCGGCGACCAGGTTGAGCAGGGTCGACTTGCCGCAGCCGGAGGCGCCGAGCAGGGTGACGAACTCGCCGGGGGCGACATCGAGGCAGATGTCGTCGATCACGTGGTTTGCGGCGCCGGGGCGGCCGAAGGACTTGTGCACGTGCGAGATGCGGATGGCGGGCGGGCCGTCCGGCGCCTCGACGCGGGGGGCGTTCTCCGAGATGGTGGTCAGTACCTGGGACATCTGGGCACCTCCTGCTTTGAGTGGTCCGGCGAGTCGGGCGGTGAGCTTGGCGCTGAGCTTGGCTGGGAGCCGGGGTCCGGCCCGCCACGCCTCGTGATTGGGCATCGACTGAGGCGGGGCGGGAGGCCGGACCACGGAGTCTGGAGTGGGTTACCCGGTGAATGTCACTGCGCTGCGAGGCCCGCGTCCGCGACGGCGGGCAGACCCTTCGCGGTGAGCACCTTGTCGAGCAGGGTCAGGTCGTAGATCCCGGCCAGGTCCGGCTTCTTGAGCAGACCGGCGGTCACCGCGTGGTCGGCCTCGGCCTGCAGGGTGCCGGCCAGCGGGTCGTCCAGGAAGGTGATGCTCTGCCAGGCCGGGTCGAGGATCGCCGGGTCGAGGGAGCCACCGCCGTTCGCCTTGATGGCGTCGTTGGCGTCGGTCCTGGCCTGGGCCGGGTTGGCCTTGATGAAGGCGTTGGTGTTCACCGAGCCGCGCAGGACGGCCTCGACGACGTCCGGGTGCTCCTTGAGGAACTTCTGCGAGACGACGATGTTGGTGATCACGAACTTCTTGTCCGGCCAGAGGTCGCTCTCGTCGAGCAGCACCTTCGCACCGAGGGTGACCAGCTTGGAGGCGGTCGGCTCGGGCACCCAGGCGCCGTCGATCGAGCCGGACTTGTACGCGTCGGGGGTGACCTTGTTGTCGGTGCGCAGCACCGAGACGTCGCCCTTGCCCGACTGCGGGTCCTCCTTGAATCCCTTGCCCGCAAGGTAGTTGAGCAGTGCCACGTCCTGGGTGTTGCCGAGCTGGGGGGTGGCTATCTTCTTGCCCTTGAGGTCGTCCAGGCTCTTGACCTTGTCGGGGTTGACCACCAGCTTGACGCCGCCGGAGGCCGAACCGCCGATGATCTTCAGGTCCTGGCCGCTCGACTTGACGTAGCCGTTGATCGCGGGGGACGGGCCGACCCAGCCGATGTCGATCGAGCCGGCGTTCAGCGCCTCGATCTCCGCCGGACCGGCGTTGAAGACCTGGGGCTTGATCTGGGTCGCGCCCAACTCCTTCTGGAACAGGCCCTCCTTGAGGCCGACCAGCGGGGTGCCGTGGGTCAGGTTGGCGAAGTACCCGATCTTCACCGTGCTCGCCGAGAGCTTCGCGCCGGAGGCGGCGGCGACGGGCGCCACCGACGAGTTGTCGGTGCTCTTCGAGCCGTAGCCGCAGGCGCTCAGCAGGCTGACGGCGGTCAGCGCGGCGGTGACGGCGACGGCGGACCGTCTGATCCGGCCGGCGCCGAGGCGGGTCACTATATGGGGGAAGGGCGAGTTCTCAGCCATGGGAGTCGTCCTGTTCACGGACGGACCGTCAGGTCCGGGAGGGAAGATGGTGGTGGTGCCTTCGGCATCGCGATACCGGGCAAGCCGGGCTGTCACGGGAGTGACGGCCCGGTGGCAGGGGTCAGAGCCCCTGTCCGCCAACACATCGGGTCAGTCCGCCCTGGCCGCTGCCGAGGACGCCGCTGCCGATGCGGCCGCCTTCCTTGTCCATGTCCGAGAACGCCTCGCGGGCCATCAGACCCAGTCCTCCTCTGCCGCCGGGATGGCGACGGTCTTGAAGGACTCGCCCGCCATGCCGGCGGTGAGGGTGGTGCCGTCGGCCGGGTCGATCAGCAGGAAGGACCCGGTCCGGCGGTTCTGGGTGTAACCGTCGAGCGCCAGCGGCTCGGAGGTGCGCAGCACCACGCGGCCGATGTCGTTCACGCTCAACCCCTCGGCGCCGGAACGCTGTTCGAGAGTGTCGATGTCGATCCGGTAGGTGATCTCCTTGACCAGCGCGCGCACGGTCCGGGTGGTGTGCTTGAGCAGCACCTTGTCCCCGGCCCGCAGCGGGCGCTCGTGCAGGTGGCTCACCGTCGCCACAACATCCTTGGTGGGTACGGGAGTCGGCCCGGCCGCGATCAGGTCGCCGCGCGAGACGTCGATGTCCTCGGTGAGCCGGACGGTCACCGACTGGGGGGCCCAGGCGATGTCCGTCTCCCTGCCGAGCGCGTCGATGCCCGCGACGGTCGTGGTGTGGCCGGAGGGCAGCACCGTGACGGTGTCGCCGGTGCGCAGGACGCCGGACGCCAACTGGCCCGCGTAGCCCCGGTAGTCGCGGTGCTCACCGCTCTGCGGGCGGATCACGTACTGGACGGGGAACCGGGTCGGCTCCGCGCTCGGGTCGCTGCCGACCGGGACGGTCTCCAGGTGCTCCAGCAGCGTCGGGCCGCCGTACCAGTCCATGTGCGCGGACGGTTCGACGACGTTGTCGCCGGCCAGTGCGGAGATCGGGACGGCGACGATGTCGTCGATGCCCAGCGAGGCCGCGTACGCGGTGAACTCGGCTGCGATGGCGGCGAACACGGGCTCGGCGTACTCGACCAGGTCCATCTTGTTGACCGCGAGCACCACGTGCGGGACGCGCAGCAGCGCGGCCACGGCGGCGTGCCGACGGGTCTGCTCGACCACGCCGTTGCGGGCGTCGACCAGCACGACGGCGAGTTCGGCGGTGGAGGCGCCGGTCACCATGTTGCGGGTGTACTGCACGTGCCCCGGGGTGTCGGCGAGGATGAACCGCCGCCTGGGGGTGGCGAAGTAGCGGTACGCCACGTCGATGGTGATGCCCTGCTCGCGCTCGGCCCGCAGGCCGTCGGTGAGCAGCGCCAGGTCGGGCGTCTCCTGGCCCCGGCCCAGCGAGACGCGCTCGACGGCCTCCAACTGGTCGGCGAGCACCGACTTGGAGTCGTGCAGCAGGCGGCCGACCAGGGTCGACTTGCCGTCGTCGACGGAGCCGGCGGTGGCGAAGCGCAGCAGCGCGGTGCCGGAGGCGGCGCCGAACACGTCGGTCGGGATCACGTCTGCCGGGATCACCTTTGCCGGGATCACGTGTGCCGGGATCACGTGTGCCGGGATCACGTCCGTCGGGGTCACGGTGCCCGAGGCCACGGGATCCGAAGGCGCGGCGTCTGAAGTCAGGTTGGTCGGCATCTTAGAAGTACCCCTCGCGCTTGCGGTCTTCCATGGCGGCCTCGGACATCTTGTCGTCCGCCCGGGTGGCGCCGCGTTCGGTCAGGCGGCTGGCCGCGATCTCGGCGATCACGTCGGCGATGGTGGTCGCGTCGGAGTCGACCGCGCCGGTGCAGGACATGTCCCCGACCGTGCGGTAGCGCACCAGGCGCCGCTGCGTGCTCTCGGTCTCCTTGGGGCCGCCCCACTCGCCGGCGGTGAGCCACATGCCGTTGCGGGCGAAGACCTCGCGCTCGTGGGCGTAGTAGATCCCGGGGAGCTCGATCTTCTCCCGCTCGATGTACTGCCAGACGTCCAGCTCGGTCCAGTTGGAGAGCGGGAAGACCCGGACGTGCTCGCCGACCGCGTGCTTGCCGTTGTAGAGGCTCCACAGCTCGGGGCGCTGGCGGCGCGGGTCCCAGGCGCCGAACTCGTCGCGCAGGGAGAAGACGCGCTCCTTGGCGCGGGCCTTCTCCTCGTCGCGGCGGCCGCCGCCGAAGACCGCGTCGAAGCGGTTCCGCTCGATGCCGTCCAGCAGCGGCACGGTCTGCAGCGGGTTGCGCAGGCCGTCCGGGCGCTCGCGCAGCCGGCCGTCGTCGATGAAGTCCTGGACGTGGGCGACGTGCAGGCGCAGGGAGTGCTCGGCGACCGCGCGGTCGCGGTACTCGATGACCTCGGGGAAGTTGTGCCCGGTGTCCACGTGCAGCAGCGAGAACGGTACCGGCGCGGGGTGGAAGGCCTTCAGCGCCAGGTGCAGCATGACGATGGAGTCCTTGCCGCCGGAGAACAGGATCACCGGACGCTCGAACTCCCCCGCCACCTCGCGGAAGATGTGGACGGACTCCGCTTCCAGGGCGTCCAGGTGGGAGAGCGCATAGGGGTTCTCGAGCGCTGCTGCCACCGGGGTGTCGGTCACGGTCGTCATGCCAGGCCCCTCGTCGTCAGGAATGCGTGCAGGTCGGCGGCGGACTCGGCCACCGAACGGTTGTGGGTCTCGATGCGGAGCTCCGGTACGACCGGCGCCTCGTACGGGTCGTCGACGCCGGTGAGATGCGCGATCTCGCCCGCCGCCTGCTTGGCGTACAGGCCCTTGACGTCACGCTCCGAGCAGACCTCGACCGGCGTGGCGACGTGGACCTCCAGGAACTCCGTACCGGCCACCGCGTGTTGGGCGCGGACGGCCGCACGGGAGTCGGCGTACGGGGCGATGACCGGGGCCAGCACCTTGACGCCGTGCGAGGCCAGCTTCTGCGCGACGAAGCCGATCCGGGTCACGTTGGTGTGCCGGTCCTCCTTGCTGAACCCCAGTCCCTTGGACAGGAATTCGCGGATCTCGTCACCGTCGAGGACCTCCACCTTGTGGCCCTCGGCGCGCAGGCGCTCGGCCAGGGCGAAGGCGAGGGTGGTCTTGCCCGCGCTGGGCAGCCCGGTCAGCCACACGGTGGCGCCGAGTTCGCAGGGGGCGGCCGTGCGGGCCGCCTCTGCGGCTCCGCCGACGGCCAGTGTGTCTGTCGTCACGGTGGACTCTCCTGAAGGTAACCTGGGGAAACGGGATATGACGATCGGTCAGAGATGTATGCCGCACTCGGTCTTGCCCGAGTCGGCCCAGCGGCCGGAGCGGCCGTCCTCGCCTTCGGCGGGCTTGCGGGTGCAGGAGAGCGGCGAGCAGCCGACCGAGGTGTAGCCCTCCCACAGCAGCGGGTTGAGCAGTACCCCGTTGGCGGCGACGTACACGTCGACGTCCTCCTGCGTCCAGCGGGCTATCGGGGCGATCTTCACCTTGCGGCGCTTGGCGTCCCAGGCGACCACCGGGGTGCCGGCCCGGCTCGGCGACTCGTCGCGGCGCAGCCCGGTCGCCCAGGCGTCGTACGCTCCGAGCCCCCGGTTCAGCGGCTCGACCTTGCGCAGCGAGCAGCACAGGTCCGGGTCGCGGTCGTGCAACTGCGGTCCGTACTGCGCGTCCTGCTCGGCCACGGTATGCAGCGGCTTGAGCGTGATGACGTTGACCGGCATCACCGCCGCCACCGCGTCCCGGGTGCCGATGGTCTCGGCGAAGTGGTAGCCGGTGTCGAGGAACACCACGTCCACGCCCGGGAAGACGGACGAGGCGAGGTGCGCGACGACCGCGTCCTCCATCGAGGAGGTGACGCAGAACCGCTTGCCGAAGGTCTCGGCGGCCCAGCGCAGGACGTCCTGCGCGGACGCCTCCTCCAGGTCGCGAGCGGCCGCGATGGCCACCGCCTCCAGGTCAACCGTGCTGGTCATTTCCCTTACCCCCGTTGGTCGGTGACAGCAGTCCGAGGAACTTGAGCTGGAAGGCGCGTCGGCAGGACGCGCACTCCCAGGCGCCGTGGCCGCCCTCGGCGGAGGGCCGCAGATCCTCGTCGCCGCAGTACGGGCAGTAGAAGGGGGCAGCGCGCTCGCTCACGACAGCGCCTCCTCACTGGCCCGGGCCGTCCACTGGGCGAACCGCTCGCCCTCGGCGCGCTCGGCCTGGAAGCGGGTGAGCACCCGCTCGACGTAGTCCGGCAGGCCGGCGCTGGTGACCTTGAGCCCACGGACCTTGCGGCCGAAGCCGGCCTCCAGGCCGAGCGCGCCGCCCAGGTGGACCTGGTAGCCCTCGACCTGCTCGCCGTTCTCGTCCGTCACCAGCTGGCCCTTGAGACCGATGTCCGCCACCTGGATACGGGCGCAGGCGTTCGGGCAGCCGTTGATGTTGATGGTGAGCGGCTCGGCGAACTCCGGGAGGCGGGCCTCCAGTTCGTCGATGAGCGTGCGGCCGCGCTCCTTGGTCTCGACGATCGCGAGCTTGCAGTACTCGATGCCGGTGCAGGCCATCGTGCCGCGCCGGAACGGGGACGGCGTGACCCGCAGGTCCAGCGCCTCCAGCCCGGCGACCAGCGACTCGACCTGGTCCGCGGCGATGTCCAGGACCAGCATCTTCTGCTCGGCGGTGGTCCGCAGGCGGTCCGAGCCGTGGGCGGCGGCCAGGTCGGCGATCTGCCCGAGCAGCTTGCCGTCCACCCGGCCGACGCGCGGCGCGAAGCCGACGTAGAAGTTGCCGTCCTTCTGGCGGTGCACGCCGACGTGGTCGCGCCAGACGCCGGTGGGCTGCTCGGGCGCGGGGCCGTCGATCAGCTCGTACTTGAGGTACTCGTCCTGCAGCACCTGGCGGAACTTCTCCACGCCCCAGTCGGCGACCAGGAACTTCAACCGCGCGCGGTTGCGCAGGCGGCGGTAGCCGTAGTCGCGGAAGATGCCGATCACGCCGCCGTAGACATCCGCGACCTCGTCCAGCGGAACCCAGGCCCCCAGTCGCACACCCAACTTGGGGTTGGTGGAGAGCCCGCCGCCGACCCAGAGGTCGAAGCCCGGGCCGTGCTCGGGGTGGTTCACGCCGACGAAGGCGACGTCGTTGATCTCGTGCGCCACGTCCAGCAGCGGCGAGCCGGAGATCGCCGACTTGAACTTGCGCGGCAGGTTGGAGAAGTCCGGGTTGCCGATGAAGCGGCGCATGATCTCGTCGATGGCGGGGGTGCCGTCGATGATCTCGTCCTCGGCGATCCCGGCCACCGGGGAGCCGAGGATGACACGCGGGGTGTCACCGCAGGCCTCGGTGGTGGAGAGACCGACGGCCTCCAGCTTCTGCCAGATCGCGGGGACGTCCTCGATCCGGATCCAGTGGTACTGCACGTTCTGACGGTCCGTCAGGTCGGCGGTGTTCCGGCCGTAGAGCTCGGAGACCTCGGCGATGGCCTTCAGCTGGGCGACGGTGAGCCGGCCGCCGTCGATCCGCACCCGCAGCATGAAGAACTCGGCGTCCAGCTCGTGCGGGTCCAGGATCGCGGTCTTGCCGCCGTCGATGCCCTCCTTGCGCTGGGTGTACAGCCCCCACCAGCGCATCCGGCCGCGCAGGTCCGACGGGTCGATCGAGTCGAAGCCGTTCCGCGCGTAAATCGTCTCAATACGTGTCCGCACGTTGAGACCGTCGTCGTCCTTCTTGAACTGCTCGTTGGCGTTGAGCGGCGTGAAGTGGCCCATGCCCCACTGGCCCTCGCCACGATGGCGGGTCACCTTGCGGGCGGCGGCGGGACGGCGCGCGTCGGCGCCGTCGACCTGGGGCTCGGCCGTTTCGGGGGTGGGGGCCATGGTGTCGTCCTTAAGGCAGCTGGCTCTGGGGCGGAACGCTGACGTGCTCTGAGCATGGGCCTGCCTCTGACCTGCTCGTTCACGGTTTTGCCGTGGCAGGTGCGGGGGAGACAGTGACCTGGCCCGAATGGCGCGCGGGCACCCGCGGAACGCGGGTGGGGCGAGGTGGTGCGCCGGGTGCGGTGGTGGCAGCGGGGTGGGGCTCAGGTCACCGGACAGATGGCGCTGGCCACGCGAAGCAGGTCGACGTGGAGTCGACCGACCAGGGTGGTTCCGGCGCTAGGCATGGCAAGAGATTCGCATGGCGAACGACCCACGGTCCACTAACGTCCGTATGCTGGACATTCTTGTTTCGTATGTCGAGATGGAGGTCACGTTCCCCAGTATGGAGGCCTGCTGGGTGTCGGTGGGTGAGGCGCACCGATCGGCTCCGGGCCGGGCCGACGTGCGGCCGACGCGCGAGCCTGGACGGGCCTCGCGGGGATCTCGGCCGATCAGAATATGGCAGTTCGCTGTGTTGTGGCGCGGTAGGTGGTAGATAACGTGAGAGCTGGGTGCCTCCTGGGGGGGAGCGCGGCTCGTGATCATCCGTCCCGGACCGTTGAGAGGCATCCTCCACATGCGCGACCAGGCACCGAGCACCGCCACCGATCCAGGATCCGACCGGCTGCGGGCGGTGCTCGACGGCTGGCGGGACTCGCTGCTCGACCTGGGCGGGCGTAACCGCCTGCTGAACTTCAGACACACCAGAACGGCCACCCTGGAGCTCAGCGCCCCCGCCGCGCCCGCGCTGCTCGCGGGCCTCCCCCGGGGCTGGGACTTCGCCCCGGTGGTCGAGGCCAACGGCGTCGTCGACCGGGTCACCCATCGCGTCGCGGACCGGGTCACCGACCGCGTTGCGGATCGCGTCCCGGGCCTGGTCACCCAGAAGACCACCCAGTCCGGCCTGGACGCGGCGCTCACCCAGCTACGGCGCAAATCCGGCCAGATGTTCAACGACTACGGCCTCTGGGTGCTCTGGCTCGGTGTCGGGATGCTGGACTGGCGCGAGCAGGGGGCGACCGAAGCCAGCGCGGCCCCCCTTGTCCTGGTGCCCGTCGAGCTGTGCAGGGACCGCGCCGGCCGGACCAGGCTGCACGAGGCCGAGGGGCAGGACCCGATCCACAACCCCGCCCTCGCGGTGAAGCTCGGGCGCCTCGGCGTCGACTGGAGCGCGGTCGGCGAGGTCGACTGCACGGACGTGACCGCCGTCCTCGCCGCCGCCCGGGCGGCCGTCCGGCGGCAGGACGGCTGGGAGGTGGGCGAGCGCGTGGTGCTGGGCCTGTTCGCCTCGCACCGGGAGGCGATGTACCGCGACCTCCAGCAGAACGAGCAGCTGATCCTCGCCCACCCCCTGGTACGCGCCGTCGGCCTGGGACCGGACTCGGGCCTGCCGGACGACCTGATCGGGTTCGAACCGCCCGCCCTCGACCGGATCGACGAGATCCAGCTGCCCGAGCAGACCCCGCTCGTCCTGGACGCGGACGCCTCCCAGCGGCAGTGCATCGCGGCGGCGATGGCCGGCCGCTCGTTCGTCATGAACGGCCCACCGGGCACCGGCAAGAGCCAGACCATCACCAACATGATCGCGGCCCTGATGCACGCGGGCCGCAGCGTGCTCTTCGTCAGTGAGAAGGCCGCCGCCCTCGACGTCGTCCGCAACCGCCTCGCTGAAGTCGGCCTCGGTGACTTCGTGCTGGCCCTGCACAGCAGCGACACCGGCAAGCGGGCCGTCGCGCAGGAACTGAACCGGGTGCTCACCACCGAGCTGCCCGCCGCCGGCGCCGCGCCGCACGAGCTGGAGCAGGCCCGGCGGCTGCGCGAGCAGCTCTCGGCGTACGCGGCGGCGATGAACGAGCTGCGCCCGCGCCTCGGCCGCAGCCTGCACGACGTCCTTGGCCGGATCGCGCTCCTCGAACGGGAGCTGGAGCGGGCGGGCGTCCCGCGCCTCGCGCTCCGGCCGGGCAGTGGCGAGGCCGCCACGGCGCTCAGCGCCGAGAGCCTGCAGGAGCTGCTCACGGCGGCCGACTCGGTGTCGCGCAGCTGGCGGCCGGTCCTGCTGGGGGAGGAGTTCGTCTGGCACGGGCTGCGGAGCCGCGCCGAGCTGAACGCCTCGCCGACGACCGTACTGGCCGAGGCGGAGGATGCGCTGGCCGAGCTGGGCGTCGCGGCGGAGCGCCACCCGCTGGGGGCGGCCGTCCCCGCCCCGCGTGGCGCACAGGAGTTGGACCGGGCGGCCACGGCGCTGCGCGCCCGGCTGCCCGAGCGCCGGCCGGCCCCGGGCCGGGCGCCGGCCCTGCCGGGGGACCAGGGCGCGGTGCTCACGGAGCTGGCGGGCCGGTTGGGGCTCGCTGAGCCGCCCGGCGTGGACGAGGCGCTGGCGCTCTGCGAGCTGACCGACCTCGCGCAGGCACCGCATCGCCCGCTGCCCGGCTGGTTCGAGCCCGCGACCATGACCAGAGTGGTGGCGGCCGTGGCGGAGCTGCGGGAGGCCGTCGCGGTCCGGGACGCCGCCCGGGCGGCGGCAGCGGACCTGTTCGGGCCGCAGGTGGTGGCCTTCGCCGAACTCCCCGAGCTGGCCCGGCGGCTGGCCGAGAACCACGGGCTGCTGGCCCCGCTGCACAAGCAGTACCGAGCGGACAAGGCGGCGGCGGCCGGCCTCACCCACGGCGGGCGCTGGAGCAAGCAGCTGCTCACCCGCCTGCCGCAGGCCGTCGCCTGGCAGGAGGCCGAGACTCGGGTCGGCGGGCTCGCCGCAGGCCACCGCGAGCTGCTGGGCCGGTACACCCCGGAGGCCCGCGACGCCTTCGAGCCGCTCGACCGGGCCGTGGCGACGGCGGGCCGGATCGCCGAGCTGACCGGGGGCACGGCCCAGCCCGCGCTGCTGGCGACCCGGCTCGGGGACGGCGCGCCACCGGACGGGCTCGCCGAAGCGCAGGTCCAGGCGGTGCGGGCCGCGCTCGCCGACTGGTGCGAGGTGGCGCTGACGCGGGGCGATCGGTGGCGCGGCGCGGTCGACGCGCTGCTCGCGCTCTTCGAGGACGCCCGGCGGACGCGGCTCCAGCCCGCCCTGCTCGCCGGTCTCGGCCAGGCGGGGGAGACGCTGGCCGTGCTGCGGTCGGACACGGCCGGAGTGGAGGAGTGGCAGGCGTACCGCAGCGGGCTGGCGGTGCTGGCCCGGCACGCCCTGGACGACCTGCCGGCCCGCAGCGCCGAGCGCGGCGTCGCGCCGGAGTGGTTCACCGGTGCCGTCGAGCGGGCGGTGCTGGGCCGCTGGGCGGACCGGCTGCTCGACACCGACCAGCGGCTGGCCGTCAGCCGGGCGGCAGACCTCGACGCGCGGGTGGCGGCGTTCAAGGAGGCCGACCAGCTCCTGGTCAAGGCCGCCGGAGGCGCGGTGGCCGCCGCGTGCAACGCCCGTCGGCCGCGGAACGTCGCTGCGGGCGCGGCGGCCCGGATCACCCGCGAGGCGGAGAAGAAGAGCCGTCACCTCCCCGTGCGCGAGCTGCTCGGCAGCACGCGCGAGGTGGTCGGGGCGGTGAAGCCGTGCTTCATGATGAGCCCGTTGACGGTCAGTCAGTTCCTCCCGACCGACTACCGGTTCGATGTGGTGATCTTCGACGAGGCGTCGCAGGTCAAGCCGAGCGACGCCGTCAACTGCATCTACCGGGGAGCGTCCCTGGTCGTCGCGGGCGACGAGAAGCAGCTGCCGCCCACCTCGTTCTTCGGCTCCTCGGCGGACGACGACTCCGACGAGTACGACGAGGAACTCCCCGACTCGTTCGAGTCGCTGCTGGACGCCTGCAAGGCGGGTGCGATGCGTGCCCTGCCGCTGCGCTGGCACTACCGCAGCCGCCACGAGGACCTGATCACCTTCAGCAACCGGTCCTTCTACCGGAACTCGATGATCACCTTCCCAGGCGCACAGGAGCGCGGCGCGGACGTGGGCGTCGCCTTCGTCCACGCGCACGGCGTCTACGACCGGGGCGGCCGCCGGGACAACTGGATCGAGGCCGAGGCGGTGGCGCAGCGAGTACTGCACCACTTCGCCACCCGCCCGGGCCGCAGCCTCGGCGTGGTCGCGCTCTCCCAGGCCCAGGCAAGCGCGATCGAACTCGCCGTCCAGCAGGCCCGGTTGGCCCGTCCGGAGCTGGATCACTGCTTCACCGAGAGCCGCCTCGACGGGTTCTTCGTCAAGAACCTGGAGTCCGTCCAGGGTGACGAGCGCGATGTGATGATCATGTCGATCGGCTACGGCCCGGACGAGCGGGGACAGCTCGGCCTCAACTTCGGCCCGATCAACAAGGAGGGCGGCTGGCGCCGGCTCAACGTCGCCGTCACCCGCGCCAGGTACCGGATGGAGGTCGTCTCCTCCTTCCAGGGCGTCCAACTCAAGGAGAGCGGAAACCCTAGCGTCCAGCACCTGAAGCGCTACCTGGAGTACGCGGAGCAGGGGCCCGCCGTGCTCGCCCGCGACCTGCTCCAGGCCGACGCCGAGCCGGACAGCCCGTTCGAGGAGTCGGTGCTGGATGTGCTGCGCGACTGGGGCTACCAGGTCCAGCCACAGGTCGGCGTGGCCGGCTTCCGGATCGACCTCGGGGTGCGCCATCCGGCCGCCGAGGGCTCGTACGCCCTCGGCATCGAGTGCGACGGGGCGATGTACCACTCCTCCCGGGCGGCCCGGGACCGGGACCGGCTGCGCGAGCAGGTGCTGATCGGCCTCGGCTGGCGGCTGCACCGGATCTGGGGCACCGACTGGTACCGCAACCGCGCCGAGTCCGAGACCCGGCTCCGGGCGGCGGTGGAGCGCGCGGTCGCCGTCTCCCCGCTCGCCGAGCCGGCCCGGACTGCGCCGGTTGACCCGCCTGCCGGGACTATCCCGCCGGCCGGGTCGGCCGTCGAGGCGGAACCAGCAGTAGAACCCGTTGCAGAATCTGCGCCAGAACCC
Source organism: Kitasatospora sp. MAP5-34 (assembly GCF_029894335.1). Lineage (GTDB taxonomy): Bacteria > Actinomycetota > Actinomycetes > Streptomycetales > Streptomycetaceae > Kitasatospora. The sequence continues at coordinate 30,294 of NZ_JARXZC010000034.1, forward strand.
GTCCGGGTACCGGTCGGCCGCGACTACGTCCGGACCTGGAGCAGCGTCTACCGCCCGGCCGACGTCCAGGTCACCGGCTCGGTCGAGCTGCACACCCTCGAGGCCCGGCGGCCGTTGCGGCGCGCGCTGGTGCAGATCATCGAGACCGAGGGGCCGATCCACCCGGACCTGCTCGTCCAGCGGGTCCGCGAAGCCTGGCAGGTCGGTCGGGCGGGCAGCCGGATCCGGGAGAACATCGAGCAGGTGCTGCGCGAGCTGGTGAGCAGTGGGGCCGCGAAGCGGACGGGCGAGTTCCTGAGCAGCGCCGAGGGCCGTGAGCTGACGGCCCGTGAGCCCGTCGAGCGCTGCGCCCGGAAGGTGAGCCAGGTGCCCGGGGCCGAGCGGCGGCTGGCGGCGGTCGAGCTGGCGCGCGAGTCCCCGGGGATGAGCGAGGACGAGCTGATGCAGCAGGTGCGCGAGTTCTTCGGCTGGAAGCGGATGGGCGCCGAGATCCGGGAGGCGCTGGCCGGGGACATCGCCGAACTCTGCGCGACGGGGCAGCTCTCGGACTCCCACGCGGGGCTGGTGGCCGTGCGCTGACCCGCCGGGCGGCGGGCCGTCTGCCCCGGACCGCTACCGTAGGGGCGTGCAACCAGCAGGGGAAACGACCAGGACGGCGGCCGAGCGGCCGTCGCGGCGACGAGGCAAGGGCTCACGACGCGCGGCCAGACGCATCACCTGGCGCAGCACGATCTGGGCGCTGCTGAAGGACACCACCAACACCTGCGTCGAGTACCGGGTCACCGGGCTCGCGGCGGAAGCGGCGTTCTTCACCCTGCTGTCCATTCCGCCGCTGCTGCTCTGCCTGGCGGGCACCCTCGGCTACCTCGACGACATCCTCGGCGCGGGCACCATCGACAAGCTCAAGGAGGACATCGTCTCGGCCGCCGGGACGGTCCTCTCGCCGAGCTCGGTCAGACAGACCGTCCAACCGCTGCTGACGGGCGTCTTCGACAACGGCAGACCGGACCTGATCTCGATCGGGTTCCTGCTCTCCCTCTGGTCGGGGTCGCGGGCGCTGTACATCTTTATCGACACCATCACCGTGATGTACGGGCTGGACGGCAAGCGCGGCCTGGTCAAGACCCGGCTGATGTCGCTGGGCCTCTACCTCGGGGCGCTGGTGATCGGCTCGCTGGTGCTGCCGCTGCTGGTCGCGGGCCCCGGGCTGGTGGTGGCCGCGCTGCCGTACTCGGCGGGCGTGGTCAGCGCGCTCTACTGGCCGGCCGCGATCCTGCTGCTGGTGGTCTTCCTCACCACGCTCTACCACCTCGCCGTCCCGGTCAGCACACCGTGGCGCGAGGACATCCCGGGTGCGCTGGTCGCACTCGGGATGCTGGTGATCTGCAGTGTGCTGCTCCGGCTCTACCTGGTCAGTTCGGTCGAGGGTCACTCGGTGTACGGGTCGCTGGCCGCGCCCGTCGCGGTGCTGCTCTGGATCGGCGTGGTGGCGCTCGCGGTGCTGATCGGCGCCGCGATGAACGCCGCGATAGACCGACGCTGGCCGACCGTCGAGACGGCCGACGCCCGCGCCGAGAACGAGCGCGCCAACGAGGAGGCGGCAGTGGCGGTGGTCCGCGAGGTCACCGCCCGGCGCGCCGTCGAACGGGCCCGGCGGGCGCGTGAACTCGGGTTGGCCGAGGGCATCGAGGACGAGTTCGACGAGGACGACGACGAAGGCAACCCGCCCTCCGAGTACCCCGAGCGCTGGGCCGACTTCCTCCCGCCGACCAACGTCCGCAGCCGCCTGCGCCCGTCCGGCATCCACCGCCGCCGGACCCCGCCCCCACCGGACAGCGACCGCCCCGCCCCCACCCCGGGCAACCCGCACCGGGGCCCGTGGGACGGCATTTAGACCGACTGCGAGACCCCGATCCTGATCGGCGCGTCCACCGGCCGGGTCACCGGGCCCCTGCGGGTGGACCGGCCGAGCCGGCGGGCGGACAGCAGTGCCGCCCCCAGCAACAGCAGGTCGCGGGCGGCCAGCAGCCCGGCGGCGGTCGGCGATCCGTCGACGAGCGCGCGGCCCATGAACGGGAACACCGCCATCGTCAGCGGACAGGCCGCCAGCACCAGGTACGCCACCGGCCGCTGCGAGGTCCCGGGGTGCACCAGGCACACGGCCGCCAGCGCCACCAGCCAGACCAGGTACTGCGGACTCAGCACCCGGCTGGTGACGGTGAACAGCAGCACCGCCGTGAACGCGGCGTCCGGCAGCACCCAGCCGGGCCGCAGGTCCGACCTGAGCCGCCACCGCACCAGCCAGACCAGCGCGAGCACGGTGGACGCCTCGCTCAGCCGCGTCACCACCCCGACGTACGGTCCGAGGAACTCCGTCGAGCCGTAGTGCACCGCGAGCCGCCCGGGCCAGCCGAGGTGACGGACGAGGTGGAACGGCAGGGCTCCCAAGGACTCGAACTGCACGCCGCGATCCCGCTGCGCCGTCAGAAACCCGAAGGCCCCCGGCATGGCCAGGGCCGCCGTGCCGGTCAGCAGCACCACCGCCGTCAGCGCGGCGAGGGAGGAACGGCGGGTGCGCGGACCGCGTTCCGTACCGATCAGCAGCAGTACCGGCCACGCCTTGACCAGTGTGCCGAGCGCCACGAGCACGCCGAACCACCGGTCCCCGCCCGGGCGGCCCCGCCCGGCCGCCAGCAGCGCCGTCACGGTGAGAGCGGCGGCCGCGATGTCGAAGCGGGTCCACGGGACGGTCCAGAGCAGTGGCAGTCCGAGAGTCCAGAGCCAGCACGCTGCAGGCCCGGCGGTGCGTCCGCCGTCGGCCGGGGGACGGCGGCTCGCGCGGACCAGGGCGGCCAGCACCACGGCGTCGCAGAGCGCGCACAGCAGCACGAACGCGCGGTCGTACCCGACGAACGGCACCAGCCCAGGGGCGAGGATCACCCCGGCGGCGCCGGGCGGGTACTGCCAGGTGACGTCGCCGATGGGGAAGCTGCCGGAGGTCAGCACGTCGAACCAGCCGTGGTAGACGTGCGAGACCGAGTAGTCGAGCGGGTCCTCGGTGGCGAACGGCCCGGCCTTCAGCGCCCCGGTGACCAGCACGGCCCGGCTGAGCAGCCAGCAGAGCACGGGCCACGCCAGGTCCGGGACACGGGACAGGAACCGTCGGTGCGGGGAGGAGGGCATCACATCAGTCTCCAGTACCTCTGGTACCTCCAGTACCTTCCCCACCCCTCCCGCGTCTCCGGCACCGGACTCCGGTGCCTGTGCGCCGGACAGCTGTCCGCATACTGAGTGATCATGATATCTACTGACTCGTCACCGCCCGCCGCGATACGCCCGTGGGCGGTCGCGCTCGCCCCGGCCGCGCTGACGCTGGTGCTCGGCCTCTGGGGCATCGAGCGCGGGGGCAGCATCTGGCGGGACGAGGTGGTGACGTATCAGGTCGCCCACCGAAGCCTCCCCGGGATCTGGCGGATGCTCGGCGGGATAGACGCGGTGCACGGGCTCTACTACCTCCTCATGCACGGCGTCTTCGCGGTCTGGGACGGTGGTCTGCCCGCCCTGCGGCTGCCGTCGGTGCTCGCGATGGCCGCCGCCACCGCCACGCTCGCGGAGATCGGCCGCCGCCTCGCCGGAGTGCGGGTGGGGCTGCTCGCGGGGCTGGTCTTCGCGCTGCTGCCCGCTGTGCAGCAGTACGCGCAGGAGGGGCGCTCGTACGCGCTGGTGTGCGCGGCCGTGGTGGGCGCCACCCTGCTGCTGGTCCGGGCCTGGCGGCGGCCGGGCCCGGCGGCCTGGGCCGGGTACAGCGTCACCGTGCTGGTCGCCGCCGTGCTGCACGAGTTCGCCGTACTCGCGGTGGCCGCGCACGGGCTGACGCTCTGGTGGGGGCGGGCGCCGCGCGCGGTCCGCCGTGGGTGGGCGCTCGCGACGGCGGCCGCGCTGCTCGCACTGGCACCGCTGATCCTGATCAGCCGTCAGCAGGCCGACCAGGTCTGCTGGATCAGCACGCCGGGCTGGTCCGACCTCTGGGCCCCGGCTCTCACCGCCGTCGTCGGCGCGCTCTGTGCCTGCCTGCCCTCGGTGCCGGGCAGCGCCGAGAGCGTCGTCCGGCTGCGCGCGGTCGCGTTGCCGCTGCTGGTCCTGCCGCCGGTGGCGCTGATCCTGGTCTCCTACCTCGACCCGCTCTACGTGGACCGCTATGTGCTCTACAGCTACGCCGGGCTGGCGCTGCTGCTCGGGCCGGTCCTGGACCGGGCGTGGTCGCGCCTGGGGCCGGCCGCCGGTCGGACGCGGTCGGCACTCTCGATCGCCGTACTGCCGGTCGTCCTGCTCGCGCTGCTGCCCGTGGAGCTCGGTCTGCGTTCACCCACGGCCAGGCCCAACGACGTCGCGGCGGCCGCCAGGGCAGTGCGCGACCTGGCCAGGCCGGGCGACGGAGTCCTGTTCATCCCCTCGGCCCGCCGGGAGGCCGCCCTCTACGACCCCGGTGCCTTCGCCGCGCTGCGGGATCTCGCGCTGGCCGAGACGGGGAACGACTCAGCGACGATCAACGGGGTCGAGGCCGAGCCGGGCCTGATCCGCTCGGCGCTGACGGCGGACCGGGTCCAGCGGGTCGTGGTGGTCACCGACCCGAAGCCGCGCCCGAACCCCTCGGCCCGTGACCGCGTGAAGCTGACCGTGCTCGCCGAACGCTTCCGGCTCTGCCGCACCGAGTTGGTCCACGGCCTGGAAGTGGCCCGCTACGCCACCCCCGGAGGGTGCGGTGATCAGGACGAAATCGCAGGTCAAAAATAGGATGCGGGCATTTCCTCGGACCCCGTAGGCTCTGACCTGACATCAGATCGGGGCCCTGTCACAGGGCCGGTACGAAGTGGGAGGTGAGCCTCATGGCTGTCGCCGTGATTTCGGCTGCCCAGGGCAGCAAGCGCACTCACCTCACCCTCCCGGCCGCCGGCTGACGCACGAGCAAGCCGCTCGCGCAGCCGTAGACCCGCCGGGATCGCATTCCTCCCGAAGGGCCCCACTGCGTTGTCGTACGCGACTCCGAGCACCACCAGCACCACTGCTCTCTCCGGCTATGGCTGGACTCCCGAGCTCGAAGAGCTCTTTGCCCCCCTCGCCGAGGCCGGGCTCACCCCTGCCCGGATCGCCCGGGTCGACCGTGGCCAGTGCGATGTCGTGCTCGCCGACCCCGGCACGGGCGAGCTGCGCACCGTCCGGACGGACACCCGTCCGGTCGGCGATCCCGATCCGATCAACTGCCCCTGTACCGGCGACTGGGCGGCCGTCGACCTGGCGGCCGCGCCCATGCCCACCGTCTCGGCCCTGCTGCCGCGCGGCACGGCGATCATCCGCAAGGGCGCGGGCGCGCGCTCGGACGGCCAGGTGCTGGCGGCCAACATCGACACCGTCCTGATCGCCGTCTCGCTCGCCGCCGAGCCGGATCTCGGCCGGATCGAACGCTTCCTCGCCCTCGCCTGGGAGAGCGGCGCCGAGCCCCTGGTCGTCCTCACCAAGGCCGACCTGGTGGACGACGCCGACTTCGTCCGCTCGGACGTCGAGGAGATCGCGCCCGGCGTCACCGTCCTGGTGGTCAGCGCCGAGACCGGCGAGGGCGTGGACGTGCTGCGCGCCTGCGCACCCGGCTCCACCGCGCTGATCGGGCAGTCCGGCGCGGGCAAGTCCACGCTGACCAACGCGCTCGCCGGCACCGACGTGATGACCGTCCAGCAGACTCGGGCCGCCGACGAGAAGGGCCGGCACACCACCACCACCCGCGAGCTGATCCCGTTGCCCGGCGGCGGCGTGGTGATCGACACCCCCGGCTTGCGAGGCGTCGGCCTCTACGGCGGGGAGGGCCTGGCACACGCCTTCTCCGACATCGAGGAGCTGGCGGAGAACTGCCGCTTCCACGACTGCGGCCACCGCTCCGAGCCGGGCTGCGCGGTCGGCGCCGCCCTCGCGGACGGCACCCTGCCGCTGCGCCGGATGGACAGCTACCTGAAGCTTCAGCGCGAGAACGAGTGGATCGCCTCGCGCAGTGACGCCCGCCTCGCGGCCGAGCGCCTGAAGAAGTGGAAGACCATCGTCAAGTCGGCCGGCAAGGTCCGCCCGTAGCTAACGGATCAACCCCAGGCAGGGGCGCGGGAACCCTCCCGCGCCCCTGCCTACCACCGGAGCCTCCTACGCGGGGTTCACCAGCCGGAACCGCACCAGCACCACGGGCGTGGTGTCGTCGACGGTGAACCCGGGGTCGCCGAGCGCCTCCACGGTGATGTCCGATTTCCGCCGGTCGAGTCCCGGGCGGTGCCGCAGACTGGACTACGTGATCGACGACGAGACCAGATACCGGGCCGTGGGCAGCCGGGACGCCCGCTTCGACGGCGTGTTCTTCACGGCAGTCCGCACCACGGGCATCTACTGCCGCCCGAGCTGCCCGGCGGTGACACCGAAGCGGGTCAACTGCGCCTTCTACCCGACGGCCGCCGCCGCCCAGGGCGCGGGCTTCCGCGCCTGCCGCCGCTGCCGTCCGGACTCCGTGCCGGGCTCGCCCGAGTGGAACCACCGCGCCGATCTGGTCGGCCGGGCGATGCGCCTGATCGGCGACGGGGTGGTGGACCGCGAGGGCGTCGCGGGCCTCGCCGGCCGCCTCGGCTACAGCTCCCGGCAGCTCCAGCGGCAGCTGACCGCCGAGCTGGGCGCCGGCCCGATCGCGCTGGCCCGCGCGCAGCGCGCACAGACCGCCCGACTGCTGCTGCAGACCACCGAACTCCCGGTCACCGAGGTCGCGTTCGCGGCCGGCTTCGCCTCCGTACGGCAGTTCAACGACACCGTCCGCGAGGTCTACGACCGCACCCCGAGCGGCCTGCGCACCGAGGTCTCGGCCGATCGGCGCGGCGGGGCCCCGGCGGGCACGCTGAGCCTGCGACTGGCGTACCGGGGCGCGCTCGACAGCGACCACCTGATCGACTTCCTCGCGCTGCGCGCCGTGCCCGGCGTCGAGGAGGTGGTGGCCGGCGGCCGGCCCGGTGTCCGGACGTACCGCCGCACGCTCACGCTGCCCTACGGGCACGGCATCGCCGAGGTGGACGGACTCGGGACCGGCGTCCGCCCCGACCGGGGGTGGCTGGACTGCCGCCTCCGGCTCACCGACCTGCGCGACCTGACCACCGCCGTGCACCGGCTGCGCGCGCTGTTCGACCTGGACGCCGACCCGGATGCCGTGGACGGGCAGCTGGCCGCTGACCCGCTGCTCGGCGGCCTGGTCCGGTCCCGTCCGGGCCTCCGCTCCCCGGGCCACGTCGACCCGCACGAGCTGGCCGTGCGGGCGGTGCTCGGCCAGCAGATCACCGTCGCGGCCGCCCGCACCCTGGCGGCCCGGCTCGCCGAACGGTACGGCGCCGCGCTGCCCGAGCCGAGCGGCGGGCTGCGCCTGCTCTTCCCGACCGCCGCCGCCCTCGCCGACGCGGAGCCGGCCGACCTCGCCATGCCCGAGGCCCGCCGCCGCGCGCTGCGCGGCCTGTGCGCGGCGCTGGCGGACGGCACGGTCCGCCTGGACGGCGGGGTCGAGCGCGAGCAGGCGGCGGCGGAGCTGCTCGCGCTGCCCGGCATCGGCCCGTGGACCGTGGGTTACCTTCGGATGAGGGCACTCGCCGACCCGGACGTCTTCCTGCCGGGCGACGCCGGAGTGCGGCACGGGCTGCTGCGCCTGGGACACCCCGGCGACCCGAAGGCGGCCGCTGCGGCGGGCGCGGCGTGGGCGCCGTGGCGCTCCTACGCCGTCCACCGGCTCTGGGCGGCGGCCTCCGCCGCGCCTGCCCCTGCTGCTACCTCTGCTTTCTCCTCCTCTGCTTCCGCTTCTGGCTCGGAGAGTGACAACGCATGACAACTGTGTTCACGACCATGGAGAGCCCGCTGGGCCGACTGCTGCTGAGCGGTGTCCTGGACGGGAACGGCCCGGCGGCGCTCGCCACGGTCACCGCTCCCGGACAGAAGGGCGCACTCGCGGAACCGGCCGACGACTGGACCCGCGACCCGGCGCCGCTCGCACCGGCCGTCGAGCAGCTGACGGCCTACTTCGCGGGGGAGCTGACCGCCTTCGACCTGCTGCTCGCACCGGTCGGCACCGAGTTCCGGCACCGGATCTGGGACGCTCTGGACGACATCCCGTACGGCGTGACCGTCACCTACGGCGAACTGGCGGCTTCGGCCGGGCAGTCGCCGCGCGCGGTACGCGCGGTGGGCGGCGCGGTGGGGGCCAACCCGCTGTTGGTGGTCCGGCCGTGCCACCGGGTGATGGGAGCGAACGGCACGCTCACGGGCTTCGCGGCCGGCGTCGACAGCAAGCGCTGGCTGCTGGAGCTGGAGAGCGGATCGCCGGGGAGCAGCCCGGCGGGGACGCTGTTCTGAGCCGGTCGGCTGATGGGCCGTCAGTTCGTACGGTCGTCCGAAGCGGTGTCCGTGGCGGTGTCCGAAGCGGCGTCCGTGCCGGTGATTCCGCTGCCGCTGCCGCCGGCCAGGGCCTTGGCCAGCAGCTCCAGGCCGGGGAGCGCACCCATCACGGCTTCACGGTTCGCGGGCGAGAGGCTCTCCAGAGCCTCGGCCAGGCGGCGCTCGTGGGCCCGTTGCCAGTCCCGCAGCTGCTGGTGGCCCGCTTCGGTCAGCGCGATCCGCGCGGTGCGGCGGTCGCCGGGGTCGGCCTGCCGGTCCACGAAGCCGGACTCCAGCAGCTTGCCGATCAGTCCGCTCACGGTGTTCGGCGCCAGCCGCTGGCGGGCGGCGAGTTCGCCGACCCGCAGCGGTGCCGCCGCCAGCGTCTGGAGCAGCTCGACCTGGGCCATCGGCAGCGACTCCCACGGATAGTCGGTGCGGATGCTGCTGCGCAGCGCCCGGCGCAGCCGGGTGATCACGTCGGTGAGGCGCTGTGCGCGCTCGATCGCCGCAGTCTCCTCCAGCGCTGAGCCACCGTCGGAAACGGCGCTGGTGGGGGTGGGTGTACCGGGGCTGGGCAGCGACGACATGGCGGAAAGCGTAGCGCTTGCCGGCACCCACCTCGTCCGCTGACCAGTAGGCAGGACGGGGCATCCCAGGGCGCGGGGAACTGCGCGAATCGGAAGGCCGCTGACCGTTGCATTCCGACCCTTGCGCGGCCCCCGCGCCCCCTCGGTTAGCGAATGCGTCAGGCGAGCGGCTTCGCACCCCGCTCGGCGAGCATCTGCGTGATCATGTCGATCTCGGAGAGCTGCCCGTTCACCATGGTCTGGGCGAGCCGCTTCTCGACCGGGTCGGTGCTGACGTCCACGTACCCCTGGGCCATCTCGACCCCGCCCTTGTGGTGCTGGACCATCAGCTGCAGGTAGAACACCTCGGCGTCCCGCCCGCTGAGCGTACGCAGCTTCGCCAGGTCGGCGTTGGTCGCCATGCCGGGCATCAGCGAGCCGTCGTGCGCCACGTAGGTGTGGTCCATCTTCATCCAGGCCATCGGCTGGTCACCCGAACTCTGCGGCAGCCCCCAGTGGTCGAGCCACCCCATCAGCATGCCCCGCTGGTTGGCCTGGGTGTTGATGATGTCGAACGCCAGGTTCCGGACCGCGCTGTCCTGCGTACGGTCCCGGACGATGAACGACATGTCGATGGCCTGCTGGTGATGCGTCGCCATGTCCCGCGCGAACCCGGCCTCGGGCGAGCTGTTCGAGGGCGCGGTCGCGGACGTACCGGAGGCGGACGGGCCGCCCGCCAGCAGCGCCGGAACGCCCAGGCAGAGCGCCACGGCCGTGGCCAGCGCGGCCGGCCACCACACCCGCCGCGCGCGGGAGCGCGGCGGGGTGGTTGCGGTGGTTCCAGTGGTGTCGGCGGCGGCGTCGAGCTCCTCGGTGCCGGTCACCGGCTCGGACTCGCTCACTGGGTGCTGCACGACGCGCCCGGCTCCTGGGTCTGCGGACCCTGGACGTACTTGGTGAAGAACTCGGCGACCCGGGGGTCACTCGCGCTGTCGAGCACCAGCTGGGTGCCCCAGGCGGTCAGCGTGATGGTGCCCTTCTCGTCCGGGTACGGGCTCATCAGCGAGTACGGCGTCTTCGACACCCGGTCCGACAGCGTCTTGATGTCGGCGGCCGACGCCTTGGCGTTGTAGGTGACCCAGACCGCGCCGTGCTCCATGGAGTGGACGGCGTTCTCGTTCACGACCGGCTTGTCGTAGACCGTGCCCATGCAGTTCAGCCAGACCGGGTTGTGGTCACCGCCGACCGGCGGGGTCTGCGGGTAGTTGACCTTGGTCTGGACGTGGTTGCGGGTGAGCTTGTCGTAGGTCTGCACGCCCGGGATCGGGGCCTTGGCCGCAGCGATCTTGGCGTCCCGCTTGTCCTTGGCGTCCACGGCCAGGTAGACGCTGCCGCCGATCATGCCCGCCACCAGTACCGCGCCGACGCCGATCGCGATGAACTTGTTCCGGCGGTCGCGACGCTGCTCCTCGGCGCGCAGCTCGGCGATTCTGGCGCGGCGGTCGGTCTGGCCGGGACGGCCTCCGGACGTACGGTTTCCCGACTTACTGGACTGCTTGGAGGCGGAACCCATGGAAAGTGTCCTTGTCCCCGCCGGCGCTCAGGGCACGGCGGTATGAGGGAGTGGCAGGGGTGGCGGAGCCGCCGGGCCGCCCACGACGTGGGGCCGGCGGTGGGTTCCGCTAGGTCCGGTGGACCTGAAGGGCATGGAGATCGGGCGCGTGATCGGGACCGACCTGGGCCGTGAGCGCTGCGTGGCCCGGCACCGCCCGCTCCAGCACGAGCTGGCCCGGCACGGTGGCCGTGGGCTGCGGTGGCGGGTTCGGGAGCTGGCTGTTGGCGCCCCGGAACGGCTGGTTCGAGCAGCCGTCACCCGGGCGCGGGTGCTCGCCGTCGGCGGAACACCAGGTCAGCGCCGGACCGGCGGCCACCTGGGTGCGCGCCGGTGCCTGGGCACCTGCCCGTGTCCGGGTGCTTGCTTGTACCTGGGTGCTCGCCTGTACCGGCATGCCCGTCCGTATCTGGGGATGGGCTGAGTGCAGCGCGCTGCTCTGTGAGATCAGGGTGGTCACGGTGGTCGGGCCGACCATCGTCGTAGCGGCGCCCGCCGGGGGTTCGGCCGTCATGGCCCCGGCGCGGCCCGCACACGGCAGCAGCGCCAGCAGTGCCACGAGCAGCAGCGCCCACACCGCGTACGCCGGGTGGCCCACGTGGGTGGTCCTCCCCGGCTGCGGTGCGGTCGTTCCTGGCGCGGTCATGCGCACATATTAATCAGCCGAAGGAGTGAAGCGATGCCCCTTACCGGCCTTCATTTTTCCGCTCTCCTCCTGCTCAGCGCCGGTGAATCACCCCTGCTTGGGGCACTTCCGGGCAGGTCGGACGGATCGGACCACGGTTCGGCCGGAACAGTGCACCCGCCGGGTGATGGGTTGTCCCCGAATCCCGGACACCGTCGTTCTCCTTGGGGACAATGACGTCGAGTCCGGCACAGAGCCTGCTCGGCAGACGGCACACACGGACGAGGAGCCGCCAGATGAGCAAGCAGGGCGCACCCCCGCAGCAGCACCGGCCGGAGGACGGCTGGTGGCAGGCGGTCTACACGGGCCCGGCGGACACCCTGCCGGACACCCCGGGCGCCGTGGCCGACGAGGGCAGCGTCGACGACTGGTTCGACTCGGCGGCGGGCATGATCGGCACTCAGCGCACGGGACGGCAGGCCCCCGCCCCTGGGACGGTGGTCGAGCTGACCAAGCCGGTGGAGCCGGCCGATCCGGGTGAGCCGGGCGAGGGTGGTGAGCCGGGTGAGCCCGGAGATCCTGGTGATCCCGTCGAGGTGACCGTCGACGAGTGGTTCGACTCCGCCGTCGGCATGATCGGTGCGCAGCGCCAGGAAGAGGCACCAGATCAGCCCGCCCCTGCTCCTGCCCCGACCCCCACTGTCCCGGACGAGAAGCCGGCTCAAGCCCTGACCCCGGCGCCGACCCCAGCCCCGGCCCTGTCGCCCTCCCCGCCCTCGTCCCCGCCGCTGCCTCCGCGCCCGTCCACCCGCAAGCCGGACCAGCCCCCGGTGCCGCACGTCGGAGAGCGCCCGCCCACCTACGGCCCCGAGCCCACCGCGCTGCCCGACGCCGACCCCGACGAGCTCACCACCGTCGTCCCCGACACGGTCCTCGAAGGCGCGAGGTACGGCGTCGCCACCCTCCGGGCGGTCTCCGTCCGGGGCGACTCGGCCCGCTACCGGGGGGAGCCACGCCGCGACACGCTCCTGGTCACCCGCTTCGGCGACGGCCCCGACGGCCTCCTGCTGGCCGTGCTCGGCGCGCCGAGCCGCTCGCAGCCGCCGTCCTCCGCAGCGGCCGAGGCCGCGCGTCAGCTCACGGCCGCGATCGGCCGCAGCAGGCCGGAGCTCGCCGCCGACCTGCGCGACGGCGCCCGCGACCGCCTGCGCTACGGCCTGCAGCGCCTGGCGGCCCGCGCCGCCGCCCCCCTCCGGGCTGCCGCCACCGCCTCAGCCGCCACCGCCACCACCGACGAGAACCCGCCGTCCGACGGGCCGTCGTCGGACCTGCCGTCCCCGGACGCGGGGTCGTTGCACTGCCTCCTCGTCCCGCTCGACCCGGCCGCCACCCACCGCGCGGCGTTCGGAGTCGGCCCCGGCGGGCTCTACCTGCTGCGCTCCGGGCACTGGATCGACGCGTACGCCGCGCGCCTGCTGCACCATCCGGACGGGGAGCAGCCCGTCCCCGCCGTCGGTACGGCCCCGCCGCGTCCGTTCCGGTTCCGGCTCGTCCCGGCGACCCCCGGTGACATCCTGCTGCTCTGCACGCCCGGGCTGGCCGATCCGGTCGCCGACGAGCCGGCCGTGGCCCACTTCCTCTCCAGCCACTGGGCGCACCCGCACCCGCCCGGCACGGTCGACTTCCTGCGCCAGGTGCAGGTCCGGGCGAAGGGGTACGCCGACGACCGTACGGCCGTGGCGCTCTGGACCGAGTAACCCGGGGCGTAACAGGGCGTCAGTGCCCGCCGCCCAGCAGTACGGCCGCCACCGAGGCCACCTGTGCCGCAGCCGCCCGGCGGCCGGCGCCGGGCAGTCCGATCGCGACGGGCACGGCGAACCCGTCCAGCAGCGCCCGGAGCTGGACGGCCCGGTCGTCGGGGGCCACCGCCGAGAACGTCCCGGCCGCCACGCCCTCCTCGATCAGGGCCACCAGATCGGCCTGCCAGGGCGCCTCGATCTCCAACTGCCCCTGCCGGATCTCCGCACTGGCCGGTGACCGGCCCCAGACCTCCAGCCAGAGGATCCAGCGCGGATCGCCGGGCCCCTCGGGCAGGTACAGCTCCGTGTAAGCCGCCAGCCGCTCCCACACCCCGGCGCCGTCCCGGTCGAGCGCGGAGCGGCGGCGCTCGCCGAGCTGCTCCTCGCTCCAGCGCAGGGTCTCCAGCAGCAACTGGTCCTTGCTGCCGAAGTAGTAGAGAAGATGACCGGCACTCATCTGGAGCTGCTTCCCGAGCCCGGCCATGGTCAGCTTCGCGAGCCCGTGCTCGGCGATGGCCGCCCGGGCGACGGCGAACACCTCTTCGCGCGGTCGCGCAGCGCGGCGCGCCCGTGGCTCCGCCATCTGCTCTTCCTCCTGGCTACCGGGACCGGCCCCCCACGATACGGCCGAACCGGCCTCCGCCCCGGCACCGGGAACCGGACGCCGGACTCGCGCCCCCACCGCACTCACGTCCCGGACCGACGTCCGCCTCGACTTCCCGCCAGGCCGGTCCGTGCAGCTGGGGCCCGGTGAGCGGCGTACGACCGACAGTACCGGCAGCGCCGCCGGGGGTCGGCAGAGCGGGTGGGATCCGTGCGTCAGCCGGCGCCGGCGTGGGTACCTTCCCAGTGCCTGTACGGAACGGAGTCAGTATGTCCCGGAGCACCACCACTGCGGTGGGGTTGCACCTTGTAACCGCCCGCAGCAGACACCAGTTGACCCACCAGATATCGGCAGACCCGTCAGCACCAGTCCGCAGAGCACCACTTGGCGTCGGCGTGGTGCCGACCGGCCGGGCCGGGGGTGCGTAGTGGGCATCTACGGCCAGGACTGGTCCTCATACCAGGACAGCCAACCGGACACCAGCGGCCTGAGCTTCGCGTTCGTGAAGGTGACGGAGGGGCTGGGGTACGTCAATCCGGAGTGGGTCTCGCAGCGGGACCACGCGAAGGCCAACGGCCTGGTGTGGGGCGCCTACCACTACCCCCACATGCACAACAGCGACCGTAGCGAGGCCGACTTCTTCCTCTCCCAGGTCGCCTGGCAGCCGGGCGACCTGGTGGTCCTCGACTGGGAGGGGTACGACTCCGCGAACCAGGACGTCGGCGCAGCAGACCAGTTGGCGTACAAGGAGGACTATCTCGCCTACCTCAAGAGCCGGTTGCCGAACAACCCGACCGGGCTGTACTGCAACCTCGACTACTGGAACCGCGTCGACACGACCGGCCACGTCGGTGACTTCCTCTGGATCGCCACCGCCGGACGCGGCGCCGGTGACCCGGGCATAAGAGCGAGCTGGCTGTTCCACCAGTACAGCGACAACCCCGTCGACAGCGACTACTGCTATCTCGGCAGCACGGACGAACTCCGTTCGTGGGCACTGTCGTTCACTCCCCAGACCACACCAACACCGGCGCCCCCACCCGTCGAGGAGGACCCTTTGGCCGCATTCACCGAAGCCGACCTGCGTCGCTTCATCCACGAGGAGACCCTCAACGCGGTAACCTCCGCCCCCGGCCGCGACGCCGTCGCCTTCGCCGTCTGCTGGTGGCTGCAGAAGGCCCTCACCGGCACCCCGGTCCCCACCGACGCCGGCCAACCCTGGGCCGACCTCCTGCCCAAGCTGACCGCCGCCCTCAACTCGCTCAGCCCAGCGGTCCGCGCCGAACTGGAAGCCGCGATCGCCACCGCCGTCAAGGACGCGACCGTCCACGTCACAGTCTCGGACACCAGCACCACCCCGCCCACCAAACCGCCCACCACTGTCTGAACGGCCCGCCGGCCGAGCACGCGCCACGCGGTACAACGGTGGTGGCAGCCGGGGTCGTTGGCGTAGTACCGACCGGCCCTTGTCCTACATCTCTCGTCCTCGCCCTGAAGCACCGCGCCCCTGCTCTCCTTCGGGAGGGCAGGGGTCTTGTCGTGCTGGCGGTCACCTCAGGGCCGCAGCGGCGTTGCTGAGCTGCGACCGGTGCGGTCCGGCCGCCGTAGTCCCCGCAGTCGTCCGAGGTCGGCTCGGCCATCATGTGATGGCAATCCCGAGAATCGGCCCCGCACTTGGGCTCACCACGTCATCCTGGTCCGGCGAGAACTTCGTCGTCGTCCCCCGCGACCCGCACTTCGACCAGGCCGATAGCTACCTCGGTGCGGAGCTCGTCGAGGACGAGGCTGCGGTTGTGAACGCCTGCCAGATCCGTGATGCCGCTTGGCACTACGCAGTGTCCCGCGAGGAGTTCGCGAAGGCGGTACTGTCCACCACGTGACGACGGACTCCTCGACCTTCACCCGGTCGACTCTATGCCAGGATCCACCGCCAGGGACCCGACGAGAGGCACGACGTTGAGCGAGTGGACCATCCACGGCAGCCGGACCATCTACACCAGCCCCTGGGTCGAACTCGACCTCGTCGACGTCGAACCGCCAGGCCACCCCCGCTACGAGCACCACCTCGTCAAATGGGCACCTGTTGCCGCCACCGTCGTCCTCAACGAACGCGACCAGGTGCTCATGATGTGGCGCCACCGCTTCGCAACCGACACCTGGAACTGGGAAATCCCGAGCGGGATCGTCGAGGCCGGTGAGTCTCTGGAAGCAGCCGCCATTCGCGAGGTCGAGGAAGAGACCGGCTGGCGTGTCACCACGGTCGAGCCCCTCGCCTACAACCAGCCCGTGGGCGGCATGTCCAACGCCGAACACCACGTCTTCCTCGCCCGCGAAGCCACGTACATCGCTCCGCCCGTCGACACCCACGAAGCCGACCGCATCGAATGGATCCCCCTCGACCGGGTCCAAGAGATGATCGACCGGCGGGAGATCGTTGCCGGAGTCGCCGTCACCGGCCTTCTCCAACTCCTCGCCCGCCACCCCTAACCCGGCAACGCGAGCACAGCCGACCCGACGATCGCCTCACGGAAGTCCCGCACCGAGGGCATCCGCGAGGCCCGTGCCGGAATTGCCGCCGCCACCTCCCGGGCACGCGACACCACGATCCCCGTCCGATGCTCGGCGGGCAGCGTCTCCAGCGTCAGCAGCCCGACCTGCGCAGCCGTCGCGACCTCGCCCACCTTCAGCAGCCCTGCCGCCTGGTCGAACGTGATGAGCGCCCGGTCCAGGTGCTCCACGGGCGCGTACATCGTCATCGCCTCGTCCAGGGACGCCTGTGCGCGTCGGGTGTCACCGAGAACCGTGTGCATGCTGCCGATGTGCCAGCGGAGCTGACGCTCCGTGTAGCCGTACGCCGTATCACCCGTGTCGTGAGAGCTGAGCCGCGCGAACGCCCTCTCCGCGATGCGCATCGCCTCGCGGGCATCATCAGCGCGCCCGAGCCGAGCCAGAGACCGGGCCTCAAGCGCGGGCGCCCACGCCGCAGTCGCGCACGCCGTACTGCCGGCCACCAGCCGGGCGCGCTCCGCCAGATCGGCAGCGGCCTGAGGCGACCCGAAGTAGAACGGGATGACCGCCTCTCTCGTGAGCAGCCACGCCCGAAGAGCCCGGTCGCCTGTCTCCTCCGCAGCCAGGTGGGCGCAGCGGAACCACCCCCGCGCTTCCCGCTGTTCTCCCAGTGCGACCAGCGCGATGCCAGCCGTGCCGGCAAGCTGGGCGGCGACGCGGCAAAGGCGCAGCCGGTAATCGGCGGGCTGACGGCGGCCGAGCAACTGCTGCACCTCGACAAAGTCGAGGACGCTCTCGGCGAGCAGCTGGTTGGGTGGGCTCATCTGGTAGGCGTGGCCGTACTCCCCGGCTGAGCGTTCCCACTGTTCCATCGTCGTTTCGGACAGGGACTCCCCAAGGGTGTCGGCCATGCTCCGGCGAACTTCGCCGAGGGCGTCCAGGACCGACCCGGACAGGGCGATCCCGGCGGTGGCGAACAGGCTGCGCAGTATCGCGCGCCTCTCCGGGTCCTCCGTCGTCTTCGCGCTGTTGGGCTCGGGGCGCCGGGGTGACGCCTTAGGCGCCGAAGGCTGAGGTTCCGTGCCGTTGGTGTAGTCGGCGCCGAAGCCAAGCCGGTCCGGGCGTGTCCGATACAGCTGGCACAGGCCGTCGAGATGCAGCTCACCGGGCCGTCCCGGCCCGTTCTCCCATGCGGACAGCTGCTGCACCGTCAGGCGGCCCCGGATCTCCGCGTACGCCGTCACGGCCGCGTCCAGCGTCCAGCCCCGGGCCAGGCGGTGAGCGTGCAGCAGGGACGTCCCGCACTCGGCGGCGATCGCAGAAGCCAGCTGCCAGGGCGACCATCCGTCTGTAGTGGCCTGCTGATGCAGCCGGTTCGCTGCCGGCTTGTGGTTGACGCGTGGCATCGCGAGCTCCGGGCATCTGGGTGAAGGGCTGTGCTCACGGTAGCCCGGCGGTGACGGTCCGGGGCGCCGGCTTCACGAGCCCCGCGTGATTCAGGCTCAGCCTTTCCTGGGCAGCCGGCGAAACCCTGGCAGTTTCACGAGCCGACCGTCATTGCCGCACGCGGGTGTCCGGGCCGATGCTCTCGGCGTAGCAATCGGCCGACGGCTCGAGGAGCAGAACATGGCAAGAGAGCACACGGGTTTCACCGTTGAGATCCGGGAGGTGACGGCGCCCGCGACGTTCAACCGGCTGCCTGCTGCGCTGGGGGCTCTCTGGGAGTCGCTCCGGGCTCTGCCGTTGGGTTGGGAGCAGTTTGATGCGGCGAGCTACGTCCTTGGGCCCGGTTCGGTGGAGCGCGTCGAGCGGACATTGGCTCGGGACGGCGAGCTGTCCCTCACCTTCACCCTGAAGGGCTGTTCTCACACGGTGTCAGTGCGTCCTGCCACTGTCGGGGGCGATCGGTGAATGCCCGCGAGCGGTATACCGTGGAGCGGCAGGCCCCCGTCGGGCGGCAGCCCGGCCTGTACGCGATCCGCGACAAGGCGACCAGTGAGCTGGTTCTCGGAAGTGACGGCCGGTTGGAACTCTTCACGATGGATTTCAGCGCCGAACGCTGGATCATCAGTCAGATCTCCAACGGCCGGCCCGCGCCGGTGGTGCGGGGAGCGGTGAGCCGCAGTCAGTGGCCCGCCGTCACGGTGAGCGTAGACGGCATTCTGGACCCGCTCGCCGCACCACTCCCGCAGGCCCTCGGCGCCCTCTGGGAGGTTCTGCGTGCACTGCCGCTCGGGTGGACGCAGTTCGAGGCGTACCGGTACTTTTTCGACACTCCGGGGGCCGAGGAGCGGGTGAGCACGTTCCTGGAGCGTGACAGGTGCCTGGTCCTGTCGTTCGCCATGGACGGCCGCTCGCACGTTGTCCGGGTGGAGGTCCCGAGGTGACTGCCGTGTGGATTCCGACGGCAGGGCAGACCGCGTACCTGCGCTCCACCGGCGAGTCCGTCAGGGTGAAGGACTTCAGCGAGGAGCGCGTGTACGTCCGGGCGCTTCGGGGTGGCACCGAAAGGGCGCTCAGGGTGGGTGAGTTGATTCCGCCGGACGACGCTCCGGGCGGCCTGCACGACTGGCAGGTGTCGCGCGGATGAGGCGGCCACCGGCTCAGGTGAGCGAGCTGGCCCGGAACGTCAGGAGGATCCTCGGCAGCCGCGCGCCGGCCCGCATCTGGCGCTCTGCCGGGGACGGGTATCGCGTGGTGGTCGACCTCGAAGCCCCACCGGACTCCTACAACACCGCTCAGGTCCTCGCCCTCCAGGCAGCCCTGGCCGATGCCCGGACGTGGGGTGTCGCCACCAGGAGCAGGGCCCGGAAGGTCATTTGGGCCGAGGTGGGTCGGGTGGCGAAGTGAGCGCGATCACGGGCAGCGAGTCGATGCTGTCCGTGATCGCGCAAACTGTTATCGCGGTGACCTCTGCTTTCAGCCCGCCTGCGGCTGCTGCTGGGTGATGCAGTGGATGCCGCCGCCGTTGGCGAAGATCTCGCGGGCGTCGACGAGTTCGATCTTGCGGCCCGGGTAGGCCTCGGCCAGGATGCCTGCGGCGACCTGGTCGCGGGGGTCGTCGAAGGCGCAGAGGATGACCGCGCCGTTGGCGACGTAGTGGTTGATGTAGGAGAAGTCGACCGGCTCGCCGTCCTCGTCGGTGAGGACGGTCGGTGCGGGCATCTCGATGACCTCGAGCAGGCGTCCGGCCGCGTCCGTGGAGGTGCGGAGGATGGCGACCAGTTCCTTGCAGACCTCGTGGTCCGGGTGGGCCGGGTCGGGCTGGACGTGGGCGACCACGACGCCGGGGCGGACGAAGGAGGCGACGATGTCGATGTGGCCCCGGGTGCCGAACTGGTCGTAGTCGCGGGTGAGTCCGCGCGGGAGCCAGATGGCCTTGGTGGTGCCGAGGAAGGCATGCAGCTCGGCTTCGACGGCCTCCTTCGTCCAGTCGGAGTTGCGTCCCTCGCCCAGCTGCACGGTCTCGGTGACCAGGACGGTGCCCTCGCCGTCGACGTGGATGCCGCCGCCCTCGTTGATCAGCTTCGAGGCGAAGCGCTGTACTCCCGTCAGCCCCACGCTGGTCAACTCGACAATAGCTTCCGCGATGTGCTGGTCGTGCTCCCAGCGGGCCCAGGACTGCGCGCCCCAGCCGTTGAACACCCAGTCCGTGGCGGCCAGTTCACCGTTCTCGCCGAGCAGGAAGGTCGGGCCGATGTCGCGCATCCAGGCGTCGTCCAGCGGGCGCTCGACCAGCTCGACCTCCGGTGACACGTACCTGCGCGCGTCGGCCAGCTCACCGGTGTTGACGATCAGCGTCACCGGCTCGTACCGGACGATGGTGTTGGCGACCCTGGCCCAGGCCTCGCGGGCGGCGTGCAGGTGCGCGGGCTCGTCGAAGGTCGGGTTGTCGGTGGGGAACGCCATCCAGGTGCGCTCGTGCGGGTGCCACTCTGCGGGCATCCGGTAGCCGAGGGAAGCGGGAGTCGTCATGAGGGTGGAGTCCTAAGAAGTGGGGGAGGCAGGGGAGTTACAGGGTCTGCTTGATCACAGGAAGTACAGGCGGCTGAGCGAGACGCTGTCGGCCGGCTCCGAGCGGAGCGGCGATCCGTCGAGCGAGACGAGTCCGGTGGCCGCCTCGACCTGGACGTTGCCGATCCGGGCGTTGCGCACCATGTCGCGCGGCCCGATGCCACGGGTGTTGCGTACGCCCACCCGGCGCCTGCGGGTTGGGAGTTGGTCGGCTGCGCGGTCCAAGTACGAGCCGTCGGCGGCTGCTTGGGCGACGAAGGCGACCGAGATGTCCGCCGCAGTGGTGCCGTGGGCGCCGAACTGGGGGCCCAGGACGAGGGGTTCGCAGCGGTCGGTGGAGGCGTTGGGGTCGCCGGTGACGCCGTAGGCGGGGAAGCCGGCCTTGAGGACGAGTTGCGGCTTGGCGCCGAAGTGGTCGGGCCGCCAGATCACGATGTCGGCGAGCTTGCCGATCTCGATCGAGCCGACCTCGTGGGCGAGGCCGTGTGCGATGGCGGGGTTGATGGTCAGCTTGGCGATGTAGCGCAGCACGCGCTCGTTGTCGTCGCCACCCTGGTTGGTGCCGTACGATCCATCGCCGTCGAGCGGGCCGAGTTCGGCCTTCATCTTGCCGGCCATCGCGAAGGTCCGGCGTACGGTCTCGCCGGCCCGGCCCATGCCCTGGGCGTCGGAGGAGGTGATGCCGATGACCCCGAGGTCGTGCAGCACGTCCTCGGCGCCCATCGTCCCGGCGCGG
This sequence comes from Kitasatospora sp. MAP5-34, assembly GCF_029894335.1. Lineage (GTDB taxonomy): Bacteria > Actinomycetota > Actinomycetes > Streptomycetales > Streptomycetaceae > Kitasatospora. Next base: position 51,191 of record NZ_JARXZC010000034.1, read on the forward strand.
ATGCGGTCGCGGGCCATCGCGGCGTCGCCGGGCAGGTCGACCTTGAGGTCGTGGGCCGAGACGATCATGCCGAAGTGCTCGCCGAGCGCGTCCCGGCCGAACGGCAGGGTCGGGTTGGTGGAGGAGCCGATGACGTTCTCGACGCCCGCCATCTTCAGGACGTTCGGCACGTGTCCGCCTCCGCAGCCCTCGATGTGGAAGGCGTGGATGGTGCGGCCGTCCAGCACGGAGAGGGTGTCCTCGACGGAGAGGCACTCGTTCAGGCCGTCGGTGTGCAGGGCGACCTGGACGTCGTACTCCTCGGCGACCCGCAGCGCGGTGTCGAGGGCCCGGGTGTGGGCGCCCATGTCCTCGTGGACCTTGAAGCCGGACGCTCCCCCCTCGGCCAGCGCCTCGATCAGCGGGGCCGGGTCGGAGGACGAACCCCGGCCCAGGAAGCCGATGTTGACCGGCCAGGCGTCGAAGGAGTTGAACGCGTGCCGCAGCGCCCAGGGGGAGTTGACCCCGACGCCCCAGACCGGGCCGAACTCCTGCCCGATGATCGTGGTGACGCCGGAGGCGAGCGAGGCCTCCATGATGCGCGGGGACAGCAGGTGGACGTGGGTGTCGATGGCGCCGGCGGTGGCGATCATGCCCTCGCCGGAGACGATCGTGGTGCCCGTGCCGACGACCACGTCGATGCCGTCGAGGGTGTCCGGGTTGCCGGCCCGGCCGATGGACGCGATCCGGCCGTCGATCAGGCCGATCGAGGTCTTGCGGATGCCCTGGACGGCGTCGATCACCAGCACGTTGCTGATCACGACGTCGCAGGTGTCGCGGACGGCGGCGGCCTTCAGGTGCAGGCCGTCGCGGGCGGTCTTGCCGAACCCGGCCAGGAACTCGTCACCGGGGGCCTGGGAGTCGGACTCGACGCGGACGATCAGCCCGCTGTCGCCGAGGCGGATCCGGTCGCCGGCCCGGGGGCCGTGCACGGTGATGTAGTCATGGGGGGTGATGGCGCTCACGACTGGGGCTCCGCATCGTCGAAACTGGTCAGGTACCCGGTCGCGCGGGCCTTGGCGAGCGCCGCCTCGCGGGCGCCGGGGGCGTCGAGCGGCCCGTCCACCAGTCCGGCGAAGCCGATCGCCACCCGTCCGCCGCCGATCGGGACGAGTCCGACCTCGACGGTGGCGCCGGGGTCGAAGCGAACCGAGGAGCCTGCGGGCACGGCGAGGTGGGTGCCGTAGGCGGCGGACCGGTCGAACGCCAGCCGGGGGTTCGCCTCGAAGAAGTGGAAGTGCGACGTCACCGAGATCGGCACCGCCGAGGTGTTGTGGACGAGCAGCACCACCGTCTCCTCCACCGGGTCGTACCCCTCGCCGGCACCCACCAGTGCGCCGCCCGGGGCGTCGTCGCCGAGCGAGCCGCCACCCCGGAACGGGTCGTTGATCACCGCGAGCCGGGTGCCGTCGTCGAAGACGGCCTCCACCTGCACCACCGTGACGACGTCCGCGACACCGGGCAGCACGTCGTCGGCGCTCAGGATGCTGCGCCCGGCCTCGATGGCCTCGGCGAGGCGGCGGCCGTCGCGGGCGGCTTCGCAGACGGTGTCGGCGATGAGGGCGGTGGCCTCGGGGACGTTGAGGCGTACGCCGCGTGCGCGGCGGGCGCGGGCCAGCTCGGCGGCTGTGAAGATCAGCAGCCGGTCCCGCTCGGTGGGGGTCAGTCGCACGGTTCCTCGCTCGCGGTTGCCGGGGGGTCGGAGAAGTTAGAACGACGTTCAAACATCTTCCGCCATTGAACCTGGGTCGCGCCGCCCTGTCCAGCGTTGCCCACCGCGAACCGTTCGGCGCGCCGGGTGTCGCAATCGAGTCGCCGGTATCAGTGTCACGAGATGTATCAGGTACCTGATATAACTAAGCCACCTTGCTCGATGAGTGACCCACGAACCGTGAGGAGCGCAGCCATGCGCGCAGTCCGCTACACCCGTACCGGTGGCCCCGAGGTCCTGGAGACCGCCGACATCCCCGTCCCGCAGCCCGGCCCCGGCGAGGTCGCCATCGACGTCAGCCACGCAGGCGTGCACTTCGCCGACGTGATGTTCCGGCGCGGGCAGTTCCCGCTGCCGCTGCCGGCGGTACCCGGCCTCGAGGTGGCGGGCACGGTGGCCGTACTCGGGGAGGGCGTGACGGGCCTGCGGGTCGGCCAGCCGGTGGCCGCCGTACCGACGGGCTTCGGCGGCTACGCCGAGCGCGTCATCGCGAGCGAGCTGACCACCGTCCCCCTGGAGGGTGAACTCGCGGGCCTGACCCCCCTGCTCGCCGCCGCGACCGCCTGCAACGCCGCCACCGCAGTCGGCACCCTGCGCGGCGCGGCCCGGATCACCGAGGGTGACCGGGTGCTGGTCCTCGGCGCCTCCGGCGCGCTCGGCGCCCTGCTCGGCGGGCTGGCCCGCGCGTACGGCGCCGCGCTGGTGGTCGGCGCCGCGAGCACGCCCGAGCGGGCCGCCCGCGCGGCCGGGGGCGGATGCCACCAGGCCCTGACGTACGGGGAGTTGGCCGACCGTACGCCCGAATTGACGGACGGCCAGGGCTTCGACGTCGTCATCGACTCGGTCGGCGGCGAGCCGCGCGAACAGGTGCGCGGGCTGCTCGCCGTCCTCGGCCGGCACGTCGTCATCGGCAACGCCGCCGACCAGGACATCACCCTGGACGCCAACCAGGTCTGGTACGACAGCTTCACGCTGGCCGGCTACAACATGGGCGGCGTGCTGGCCCGGCGCCCCGACCTGTTCCGGGCCCACCTGGAGGAGGGGCTGCGGCTGGTCGCCGACGGCACCCTCCGGATCGACGTCGAGGAGATCGGCTGGGACGGCGTGGTCAAGGCGCACGAGCTGCTGGAGGGGCGCGCGGCGACCGGGAAGTACGTCCTGCGGACCGTGTGAGCCCCTCTCGTGCGGTGGGCGCGATACTGGTCGGGGCCCGTCCGGGGTTCGAACGGGCCGCCGGTGAACCGGGCCCGCCGAGGAGAGGCTGCCGCTGATGACCACCGACCCCGCCGAGCTGCTGGCCGGCCCCCGAGGGGCGCAGCTGCGCCTCGGGCTGGCCATCAAGCAGGCCGAGCAGGCCATGATGGCGGCCAAGACCGACGCGCTGCGCGAGCTGGAGCTCACCGTCCCGCAGTACGCGGTACTGCTGCAGCTCACCGAGCGGTCCGGGATGTCCGGTGCCCAGCTGGCGCGCGGGGCGGCCGTCACCCCGCAGACCATGGCGGGCGTGCTCGCCAATCTGGAGGCCAAGGGGCTGGTCGAGCGCGAGCCGTCCGAGGTGCACGGCAAGGTGCTGGTCACCCGGCTGAGCGAGGCGGGTCGCACGCTCGTGGCGGCGGCCGACGCGCGTGCGGTCGGGATCGAATCGGTGCTCTGGACGGCGTTCGACGCGGGGGAGCGCGAGCAGTTCCGGTCCTTCCTCGAACGGGCAACCGCCGCGCTGCACAGGTGAGTAGAGGATCTTCCGGCCGCCGGTAGGGTGACCCGCCGTCACCCAGACTTCGGCAGGCGGGAGAACAGCCGTGACGGATCGGCGAAGTGTGCTCAGGACAGGGACCCTGGCGGTGGCCGCGCTGGCGGCGAACATCGGGTTCACGGCCGGCGCCGCGCCGGTCGCCGCGCCGGCCGTCGGTCCGATCTGTCCGGTCGTCGGTCCGGTCGGCACGCCGGAGCAGGCGTTGGCGCGGCTGCGGGCGGGCAACGCGAACTGGGTCGGTGACCGGTCCTCCCACCCTGACGCCTCCTCCTCGCGCCGACGGGACCTGTCGACCCATCAGGAGCCGTTCGCGGTGGTCTTCTCCTGCATCGACTCCCGGGTCGCGCCGGAGCTGGTCTTCGACCAGGGGCTGGGCGACCTGATGGTGGTCCGGACGGCCGCCCACACCCACGACGCGCTGGTGGCGGGCAGCCTGGAGTACGGGCCGGTCGAGCTGGGCACCAAGCTGCTGGTCGTCCTGGGTCACCAGCACTGCGGTGCGGTGACGGCGGCGGTCAAGTCCTTCCAGGACGGTGCACAGCTGCCCGGCCACCTGGAGGACGTCGTCCAGGACCTCCGCTCACCGTACGAGGAAGCCCGCCGCCAGGGCACCCCGCCCGACCAGCTGGTCGAGGCGACCATCCGGGCCCAGACCGCGCAGACCGTCGCCCGGCTGCGCGCGGACCGGTTGCTGCGGCCACTGGTCGAGGCGGGCCACCTGGACGTGGTCGGCGCCCACTACGTCCTGGACAGCGGCGCCGTCATTTTCTCGGCCTGACTCCGGACCGGCCGACGGGCTGACTGGCAGGTGGACTGATGGGCCGGCTAATGGGCTGACTGGCGGGCAGGTTGATGGGCTGACTGACGTTTCCGGCCGAGATCACCGGCGCGAGCCAGCGCAAACCTCCGCACCGCCGCGAATTGGATCACTCAGGCGTCCCCGAACTCCCGTTTCACCCCCGATGACCGCGTACGCACTGTTGCAAACCGTGGCAGCCGGGCACCAGGATGGTCATCGGCAGGAAGGGGGCGGCCCGGCCGGTGGGGGACTCGGTGCGGCGGCCACCCGGGAGAGGGCGGGGGCGTACGGTGATGGATGGTCAGGCGAGGTTTCCGCGCCAGCGAACGGCTTCGAACAGTGACACGGTCGCGTCCGCCGGCCCCGGCGACACCTCGGCGCCGGTCCGCGACCCGGGGTGCGCGTTGCACCGGAGACTGCACACGGCGCTCGACCCGGCCGATCTGCTCGCGGTCGGAGCCGTCCGGCACCGCCTGCGCGCGGCGCTGACGCTCTGGGGTGTGCCGGAACTCGCGGACACCGCCGAGCTGCTGGTCTCCGAGCTGGTCACCAACGCGCTGGTGCACACCGAGCGCGGGGCGGTCTTCGACGCCGTCCTCACCCCCGAGCTGCGGCTGCGCGTCGAGGTGCAGGACGGCACCTCCCGGCTGCCCGGCCGCCGCCCCCCGTCCGACTTCGCGACCTCCGGCCGGGGGCTGCTGCTGGTCGAGGCGCTCGCCGACGACTGGGGTGTGAAGCTGCGCGGGGACGGCAAGGTCACCTGGTTCGAGCTCGGCGCGTCCTGAGCGGTTGATCGCGTCCGCTCTGCTCGACCCGAGCGGGCACGCCGTTCGGGAGCGGATGTGCCGATCCCGAGTGGTGTGTCTGCGGATCTTGTGCAGAGTCCGGGCCGGTTTTTGTTATGCGGGCGCTATCTGTCCGAGCGAGGCGGTACTAGTAATCTTTCGACAGGATAGTGAGAATGTGTGCCCACGCGGTCCGCTCGGACGGCAATGGCACGGCAGCGGCAGGAGAAGCATGGCGACTGAGCCCGAGCCGCAGGGGCCCGCACGCCGCACCCCACCGGCCCAGACCGCCAGAAGCGCGGCTGCGGCCGGTGCTCTGCGCACCGCGGCGGGCCTGACGCCCGGCAGAATCGCGCCCGTGGTCTCCACAGCGACGGCGGCCAGGCAGGGGCTGCCCACCCGCAGTGGTGACTCCACCCCCGACTGGCTCGAACCGGCGATGGCCGCGAACGGCATCGGCTCGTTCGACTGGGACATCCGCCGCGACGTCCTGGAGGGCGACCCCCGGGCCTGCGCCATCCTCGGACTGCAGGGCGGCCGCCTCGACCGCAGCTCGGCCGCCTTCCTGGCGATGCTCCATCCCGAGGACGCTCCTGTGGTGCGGCGCCGGGTCGAGCGCGCGGTGACCGAGCTGGGCCAGTGCGGCGCCTACTACCGCACCGTCTTCCCCACCGGGGAGATGCACGCCGCGCGGTTCCGTGGCCGGGTGCTCGCCGACGCCTTCGGGCGGGCCTCCAGAATGGTCGGTTTCGTCTGGGACGCCACCGTCGAGCTGCACAAACGCGTGCGGGCCGGCGAACTCGCCGCGCTGCGGGAGGACCGCTCGCGGTTCATCAAGGAGGCCGCCCGGGCCCTCTCCGAGGCCGTCACCGTCCGGGACGTGGCCCGGGTCTTCACCGAGCTGCCGCTCCCCGGCCTGCCGCCGGACGGCCTGGTGCTGACCTCGCTGGAGGCGGGCCGGCTGACGATACTCGGCGCGTCCGGCTACCGGCCCGAGGACGTCCACCCGTACGACCGCTCGCCGCTCGCCCCCCACCACCCGGCCGCCGAGGCCATCCGGACCAGGGGCCCGGTGGTCATCGCCAGCCGGGACGAGTACCGCGAGCGCTTCCCCGAGGCCTGGCCCCGGGTCAGCGAGACCGGCCGCAGCGCCTGGGTCTTCCTGCCGCTGGTCGCCAGCGGCCGGGTGATCGGGGTCTGCCTGGTCAGCTTCGACGACGACCGGGAGCTCGACGCGGACGAGCGCACCCTGCTCGCCACCCTCGGGGGCCTGGTCGCGCAGTCCCTCGCCCGGGCCCGGCTGCACGACGCCGAGCACGAGCTCGCGGCCGGGCTGCAGCGCGTCATGCTGCCGCGTACCGTGCCGTCCGTCCCCGGGGTCACCACCGCCGTTCGCTACCTGGCGGCCGGTTCCGGGCTGCAGATCGGCGGGGACTGGTACGACGTCGTCCCGCTCCCCGGCGGCCACGTCGGGCTGGTGATCGGCGATGTGCAGGGGCATGACGTGCACGCTGCCGGGATCATGGGCCAGCTGCGGATCGCCCTGCGCGCGTACGCCGCCGAGGGTCACCCGCCCGCCGCCGTGATGGCCCGCGCCTCCCGCTTCCTCGCCGACCTGGACACCGACCACTTCGCGACCTGCCTGTACGCCGAGGTGAACGTCGACTACGGCGTGGTCTACGCCGTGCGGGCCGGCCACCTCGACCCGGTGGTCCGCCGCGCCGACGGCACTACCACCGTGGTGCCGGTGGTGGGCGGGCTGCCGCTGGGCATCTCACCGGACCAGGAGTACCGGGTCACCAGGTTCAGCCTGGACCCGGGCGAGACCGTGGTGCTCTGCACCGACGGCCTGGTGGAGTCCCGGGCCATGGACCTCGACACCGGGTTCGCCCGGCTCCGCGAGGCCGTCTCCCGGGAGCTGCCCGGCCGGGGCGAGTCGGCCGTCGACCCGCTGGACGTGCTGGCCGACCGGATCGCCTCCCAGGCGGCGGACTCCACCGAGCGCGAGGACGACATAGCGCTGCTGCTGCTCCGCTGGGACGGCCCGGCGGGCGGCCTGGCCGCCCAGCAGCTCCGCCGCCGGATCGGCCAGGCCGACCTGGCCCGGATCTCCGAGCTGCGCGGCGAGCTGCGGGACGCGCTGCGGCGCTGGGGCGTGCCCGGGCTGGTCGACACCGCCGAGCTGCTCGCCTCCGAGCTGGTCACCAACGCGATCCGGCACACCGACCGGGACGCGATGTTCACCGCGCGGCTCTACCGCGACCCGGCTCAGGGCGCCGGGGCCAGGCTGCGGGTCGAGGTGGAGGACGAGTCCGACCTCTGGCCGACCCGCCGCACCCCGGGGGAGCAGGCTTCCTCGGGACGCGGGCTGATGCTGGTCGAGGCGCTCGCGGACGGCTGGGGCGTGGAGCCTCGCGGCTCGGGCAAGCGGATGTGGTTCGAGCTCTCGGCGGAGGGCTGACCGTACGCAACCGGGTTCCTACCGGGGCGCGGGGAACTGTGTGACCAGAGCACGACGTAGGTGCGTGGTTGGTCGCGCAGTTCCCCGCGCCCCGGTTGTGGTTGCCGTGAGCGCGGACAGTTCAGGTCAGCCGAACTGCTGCTCGAGGTCCTTGAGTTTCTGTTCCAGGGAGTCGAGTCGCGGCAGGGTCATGGTGTCCTCCTCCGGGGTGAGGTCGACGGTGGGCCGACCCGGTCGGGCGGGGAGGCCCGGCTGGGTGACCGCTCCCTCGGCGGGGGCTATGGCGGGCTCCGAGCCGCCGGCCTCCAGTTGTGCGGGTAGTTGGCGCGCGCCGGCGCGTGGGCGCCAGACTCCGCCGTGCTGCCGTCCGATCGCCCGGATCTCGGCCCGTTCGCGCCGGCTGGCGAGTCGCTGGCGCTCCCGGTTGGCGGCGGCCTCGCGCTTGTCGTCGCGGACTTCCTCGACCGCTTCGTCCAGCGTGCGGACGTTCTCCAGCAGCATCAACGACCAGGCGGCGTAGGTCTCCAGCGGAGCCCGCAGCCAGCGGACCATCCTGATCTGCGGCAGCGGACGGGGCACCAGGCCCTGCTCCCGCAGCGCGGCCCGCCGGGTCTGTTTCAGTGCCCGGTCGAACAGCACGGCGGCGGACAGCGACATCCCGGCGAAGAACTGCGGGGCCCCGGCGTGGCCGAAACCACGTGGCGCGTGCACCCAGTTGAACCAGGCGGAGGCCCCGGCGAACAGCCAGACCAGCATGCGCGAGCCGAGCGCCGCGTCCCCGTGGCTGGCCTCCCGGACGGCCAGGACGGAGCAGAACATCGCCGCACCGTCCAGGCCGAACGGCACCAGGTACTCCCAGCCCCCGGAGAGGTCCAGGTTCTGGATGCCGAAGCCGACCAGGCCGTGGAAGGAGAGCGCGGCCGCGACGCCGGCGCAGCAGAACAGCAGGGTGTACGAGGCTCCCCCGTACAGGGACTCCTTGCGGCGGCGGCGGTCCTCGCTGCGCTCCCAGGAGTCCGGGCCGCCGGCCCGGCCGGTGGCTCTGGTGCGAGCGAAAGCCACCAGGACGGCGGTCACCACCAGTGCGACCACACCCGTGATGGCCCAACCCAGTGGTATGTCGGACAGTTTCATGGCCTGAACCAGCCTCGCTTTCCTGCGTAATGACGGCGGGGACCATCATGGCGGAAGTGTGAGTTGGTTATGGCTGATTTGCTGTCAATGCACCTGGGAGGGCTAATTCTGACCCATATCCGGATCGATAATAGAACAATTGATGGGCTGTTAATTCTTTTCGCGCAGGCCCGGCGAGCTCGGCAGGCTCGGCGGGCTCTGGGTACTCCGCGCGGTCCGTGGGCAGCTGAAGCAGGATTCGGCAGGCCCCACGGTGTACAGCAGGCAGCAGCTCAACCGGGTGCGGGTACGCATCGGCGGCGAGCCGGGGTGTTCCAGCAGCCGGAATCCCGGTCGGCCGGTGAAGCAGGTGCCCTCGGTGGCCCCCGGCAGCAGGCCGGCCAGTTCGGCGGTGGCCCGTTCCTCCTCACCGAGCAGGCTGCCGATGTACCAGAGGCCCTCGATCACGTCGTCGGTCGCCATGCCCCGGAGGGTGTGCGGGCCGCGCCGTATCTCCGGGCGGAAGGCCGCCAGTACGGGGGCCAGCTGCTCCGTCAGCGTGGCGAGCAGCTCGGCGCGCAGGGCGGCCTCGTCAGGCACCACCCGGGCGGTCGGCAGCCCGGCCGCCGGGTCGTCCGGGAGGCAGTGGAACTCGGTGGCACGGAAGGTGAGTTCGCCGGTGCTACGGCGGATCGACACCTGGTCGGCCGGGATCCGAGGCACCCGCCGCTCCAGGAACCAGGGCAGCGTGAACAACAGTGCCACCGGCCAGCAGTACCGGTGCAGGCAGAACCCCGCCGCGACGTCCGGCCGCAGCGGCTCGCCGTACTGCGCCAGCCCCTGGCGGGCGTCGAAGGCGATCAACTCCCGTAGGGTGTCCGGGTTTCGGAGGAAGTCGGCGGTGCGGATCCACCCCTGGCCCGAGCGCGGCGGCCCCGACCGGATGTGCAGCTCGGGGAAGACCTCGCCGAGGCGCGCGTAAGTGGTCAGGAGGGGTGGACCGGCCAATGGCCCTTTACCCAGCGGCCTTTCGCCGGGCGGCACTTCGCCGGGCGGCGGGGCGGTGCTCGGCTCGATGCTGCTCACGGTCATGGTGTGGGCCCCATCGGGTCGGACCGGGCCCCGGGGACTCGGCGGCGGCAAGGTGGAACCGCCCAGGGTGGCGTTTCACCCTGGGCAGGTTAGGCTCACCTTAGCTGATGGAGTCCCCAACTTCCTGTCCGACGCGGCTGTCAGGGGGAGTTCCCGGCGCGGGCAGGGAGCTCAGACGGCGCGCGAGCCAGACCGGGATGCCCCCGAGCGCCTGCATCAGCCGGGCCGCCTCCGCCCGCAGCCGCGCCGCCTCGGCGGGCTCGGACACCTCCGCGAGCGCGGCGAGCGCCGGCGCGACCCCGACCGTGAACCCCAGCTCCTCGCGCAGTTCCAGGGAGGCCCGGAACCCCTCCTGGGCGCGTTCGAGATCGCCCGCCACCAGCGCCAGCGCCGCCAGGTGCCGCCAGGTGTACGAACGCAGCAGCCGGTCACCGCACGCGGCGGCGCCGTCGTGCGCCCGGCGGTACGCGATCCAGGCGGCGGTCGGGTCGTGCAGCAGGTTCTCGGCGACCAGGCCGCGCCGGAAGTCCAGCAGCGGCCGGCCGGGTGCGTTCGGCGGCAGCAGGGCCGAGGTGCGCCCGAGGGCGGCCTGGGCCTCGTCCAGCCGGTCGCGCGGCCCGAGGACGCTCGCCACGTAGGCCAGGAAGCCGCGCGCGCAGGACGCCGCCGCGCGCTGGCCTCCGCTCGCCACGCCGGCCTCGGCGAGGCGCAGTGCCTGCTCGGCCTGCTCCCAGTGCCTGGCGGTGAACAGGCACTGCTCGATCAGTAGTTCAGCCCGGTCGAGGGCTGCGGCAGGGTCCACCGCAGCGCTGGGCCGGAGTAACTCGGCGGCCTCCTGCCAACATCCGCGCGACCTGAGTCGCCACACCGTGTCCGCAGTGCCCCCCGGGGCCGTACCGTGCTTCGACAACGCCACCTCCTTGTGTGCGCGTCCAGCGAACGGAACTGCTGTGGCCGCAATTCAACACGGGGGCGAGCTTGTGCACCAGATCACGAACGTCGGAGATTCCGGCGAGTGGCTCGACGGGCCGGTGTGCATCAGGGCGACCAACGGGGGTGCGGGGACTGCGCGAGGCGGAAGGCCGCAGGTCCCTGCCTTCCGGTTCGCACAGCCCCCGCACCCCCGGGGTGGCCGATCTGTCAGAGGGTCAGGAAGTCCATCCCGTCTCCATCAGGGCCTCCGCCGCGCCGTTTGCTGGTTGCGGGACGCCCGCGAGGTCGAGCCGGAACAGGGCCACCAGCAACTGCTCGCCGCGTACCGTCGCCTGGTGCGAGAAGCCGCCCAGGACGAACATCGCGGCGGCGATCTCCTCGGCGTGCAAGGTCTGCAGCCAGAGGCACTCGACGGCCTTGTTGTCGGCCGGTTCCGAGCCGGCGTCCACCAGGGCGACCATCCGTGAGCCCAGCAGCGTTACCGGCGACTCACTCTGATCGTCCGTCAGTTCGAGATCGTCGAAGCCGAGCCACTGGAGGTAGCGGGCGGCCGTCAGTACGGCGTCCTCGGGGCTGCGCACCGGGTGCGGCCGGAACGGCGCCCGGGGCCGACTCTGCGGTTGGCCCTGCGGCCGGCCCGCCGGGTGCGTACTCGGGTGCGTACTCGGGCGCGTGCCCGGGTACGCACCCGGCGAGCTGCCTGGCCGGCCGCCGGTGGGGTTGCCTTGGTGGCTGCCCGGCTGGCCCTGCGGCGGCACGGTCGGGACCACGCCGGTGGACGGGCGTGAACCGTACGGGTGCAGCGTCGGCCCGCCGGCGTGCGGCGGGATCTCGTACTGCGGGGCCGGGCCGAGCAGGCCGGTGCTCTGCAGGCGCGGGGCGCGGTCCACCGGAAGACGTACCGTGGCACCGCAGTTGCAGGTGAACTCGGGCTGCGGCCACTGGTCGTTGCGGCCGCAGTGCGGACACCGCATGCTCAGCCAGGAGTCCTCCCAGGACCGGAACCGCACCTGCACCGGCACGCCGCCCCGCAGCAGCGGCACCCGGAGTTGCGCCCCGCACGGGCAGGGCAGGCACGGTGGCTCGTACAGGTGCTCGCGACGGCAGGCCGGGCAACGGATCGCGCTCGCCCCACCGTTCTGGCTCCCGTTCTGGCTTCCGGAGGAGGCCGGACCGAACCGAGCCGGGTCGCTGAAGTCGTCGGGCAGCGGCAGTCCGGGCATGGCTCGCACCGTCCGTTCGGGTCGGCTGGGCAGGTCAGGTCGTTCCCATCGTCCCCGATGCGTGTCGGGATTGGCAGCGTTTGCGCTAATCCTCAGGGAGAGATCAGGGGTGTTCGCCGTCCGCTACCGCTCCGGGCGCTCGGGCGGGTTCGGCCGCACTGCACCGGCCGCGCTCCACCGGGCCAGGTCCTCCGGGGTGTCGAGGTCGTCGGGGACGGCGACGTCGCCGCACTCGACCAGCACGATCTCGGCGGCGTGCGCCGCGAGCAGCGTGCGGGCCCCGGCGTCCCCGGTCGCCCCGGCGGCGGCCTCGGCCAGGTAGCGGGCGCCGATCAGTACGGGGTGACCGCGCCTGCCCGCGTACGCCGCTGCCGCGAGTTCGGCGCCCGCGAGCCGGGCGGCGAGCAGCCGGGCCACGGCGGCTGGGGTGACGCCCGGGGTGTCCACCAGCATCACCAGGACGGCGTCGGCTCCTGGCGGCAGCGCGGCCAGACCGGCGCGCAGCGAGGAGCCCATGCCGCTCTCCCAGGCCGGATTATCGACAAGTCGGCAGTCGCCCAGCTCCGCGACGGCCCGCACCTGCTCGCCCGAGGCACCCAGCACCGCCACCGTGGACGAGCAGCCGCCGGCCCGGACCACCGAGAGCGCGTGCTCGATCAACGGCCGCCCCTGGTACGGGATCAGCGCCTTGGGTCGCCCGCCCAGCCGCCGCCCACCGCCCGCCGCCAGCACCAGAGCGGGTACCAGGGCGGGTACTGGGGCGGGCACCGGACTCTTCGGGTCTTCCATGAGGACAGTCTGGTCGGCCCGCCCGGGTGGAGGTAGTTGTATGAATCTACAAGGTAAACCCGCAGGTCGGTGCGGTGCGCCGGGCCTTCCGCCGCTGGATCTTCGGCAGGGCGCAGCCTGTACTGGGCAGATGGCACTTCTGGCATCCCGTACTCAGCAGACGCACGGCGCACCCGCCCCGCTGGTCGACCGCTTCGGCCGGGTCCACACCGACCTGCGGGTATCGCTCACCGACCGCTGCAACCTGCGCTGCACGTACTGCATGCCTGCCGAGGGCCTGAACTGGCTGCCCAAGGCCGAGGTGCTCGGCGACGACGAGATCGTCCGGCTGGCCCGGATCGCCGTCCGGGATCTGGGGATCAGGTCCATCCGGCTCACCGGGGGCGAGCCGTTGCTGCGGCGCGGGCTGCCCGGCCTGGTCGCCCGGCTCGCCGAGCTGGGTCCCGAGCTGTCCCTGACCACCAACGGCATCGGGTTGGCCCGGACGGCGGTGGACCTCAAGGCCGCCGGGCTGCACCGGGTCAACGTCAGCCTGGACACGCTGCGGGCCGACCGTTACGCCGAGATCACCCGGCGGGACCGGATCGCCGACGTGTTCGCCGGGATGGCCGCCGCCCAGGCGGCCGGGCTGGCGCCCGTCAAGGTCAACGCCGTCCCGGTGCGCGGGGTCAACGACGACGAGATCCTCGACCTGGTCGAGTTCGCGGCCGGGCACGGCTATCGGATGCGCTTCATCGAGTCCATGCCGCTGGACGCCCAGGGCGCCTGGGACCGCAGCAAGATGATCACCGCCGACGAGCTGCTGGAGATCCTCGGGCAGCGCTGGGAACTCGTCCCGGTCGGCCGCCACGGCAACGCACCGGCCGAGGAGTGGCGGATCGCGGATACGGAGACGGTGGTCGGCGTGATCGCCTCCGTCACCCGGCCGTTCTGCGGCGGCTGCGACCGGGTCCGGCTCACCGCCGACGGCCAGCTGCGCAACTGCCTCTTCGCCACCCACGAGTCCGACCTGCGCGCGCTGTTGCGGGGCGACGCCGCCGACGCCGCGATCGAGCGGGCCTGGCGCAACACCATCGCCCGCAAGGGCCCCGGCCACGACATCAACTCCGCAGACTTCGTCCAGCCCGACCGCCCGATGTCGGCGATCGGCGGCTGAGCGGCGCTCGCCGCCAGCCGTCGGTGGCACGGTTTCAACCGCCGACGCGTACCTGCCGACGACGCGGCCTCAACCGCCGACCTGGACCACGTACTTGCCGGTGGCGCGGCCCTCGGCCATCAGGTCGTGGGCGGCGGGTACGTCGGCGAGGGACGCCAACTCGCTGAGGGGGAAGGCGAGTCGGCCATCCGCGAGGAAGCCGAGGACGCGGCTGGTCGCGTTGGCGACCTTGGCCGGTGCAGCGGCGACCAGGCCGCGGTGGCTGAAGCCGGTGATGGTGAGGTTGCCGCTGAGCAGGCGCCCGGCGGGCGGCAGGGCGTCCACCGTGCCGCCGCCGGCGTTGCCGAACAGGACGATCCGTCCGCCGGGCGCGGCCACCTCGAGGTCGAGCGCGAGGGCTGTGGTGCCGAGCGGGTCGAGTACGAGATCGACCCCCCGGCCGCCGGTCGCGGCGCGGACGGCTTCGGCGAGGCCGTCGCCCCGGGCGATCGCGAGGTCGTAGCCGCCCTTCTCGGCGGCGGCGGCCTTCTCGGGGCGCCCGACGGTGCCGATCAGCCGTCCGCCGCCCAGCAGCGGTACGAGCTGCGCGATCGCGCTGCCGATCCCGCCGCCGGCCGAGTGCACCAGGACGGTGTCACCGGGGGTGAACCGGCCGGCCTCGGTGAGCAGCAGGAGTGAAGTCGCCAGCCCCAGCGGTACGGCGGCGGCCTCCCGCAGTGCCACCCCGTCGGGGACCGGTACGACCAACTCGGCGCGGGCGAGTGCGACTTCGGCGAGGCCCCGGCCGGTCGGCACGGCCGCGACCCGGTCCCCGACGGACAGGCCGCCGACCTCCGCCCCGAGTTCGCGGACGGTGCCCGCGATCTCCAGGCCGGGCCGGTGCGGCCACTCGAAGGCGTACCCGGTGTCGCCGCGCCGGGCCATTACATCGACGAAGTTCAGCCCCGCGTAAGCGACGTCGATCGACACCTCGCCCGGCCCCGGGCGAGGCGCGTCGACCTCTCGCACCTCCGAGTTCTCCGATCCTCCAGGCGCGGTCATCACCAAGGCACGCATCTCCGGCTCCCCTCCAGCGGTTACGATGTTCTACGAACGACGAAATTAGTACCACGCATATTCGATGATTGTCGAACATGGAGGCTGTCCGTGCCCCGATCGCGCCAGCGCCGCGCTCCGCTGACCCATCCGGAGGCGGCCGACATCGAGCTGCTCGATGTCCTGCACGCACTCTCCGATCCCAGCCGGATGACGATCGTCCGGATTCTCCGGGCCGAGCCGGAGCGCGCCTGCGGCACCTTCCCGGTCGACGTGGCGGCGTCCACGCTCAGCCACCACTTCAAGGTCCTCCGCGAAGCCGGCCTCATCCACCAGCGCGAGGAGGCCAACCGCAGGCTCACCGCCCTGCGCGCCGACGAGCTGCAGGTCCGGTTCCCGGGCCTGTTGGACGCGATCCTGGCCGCCGCCGAGCCCACCGAGCCCGCCGAGTCCTGACGGGCACGCGAAGGGCCTTCCGCCCCACCGGGTGACTCCGGTGAGGCGGAAGGCTTCTGCGTTCACTGACGGAGTGTCAGCTCTTCGGGGTGGTCAGGTCGTAGACCGTGGTGCCGCCGACCGTCCGGGCGGTGAAGTGCGCCGCCACCCAGGTCGAGATCTGCTGGGAGTCGGAGGACGAACCGGAGCCGGACGAGCCTCGGCCCGTACCGCCGCCCATGCCGCCGCCACCGAGGAAGTAGTGCACCTTGCCGTCCTTCACATACTGCTGGAAGGCGCTCAGGCTCAGCGACGGGTCGGTGCCGTTGAAGCCGCCCAGGGCCATCACCGGCTTGCCGGTGGCGAGTTGGTAGCTGGCCTGGTTCTGCGAGCCGATCGCCGCCGCCACCCAGGTGTAGGAGCCGGCGTTCTGCTTCAGCAGGTCCGCGAGCTGGCTGCTCACCTTCGCGCCGTCGATCAGGCCGCCCATGCCGCCGCCGCCCGCTCCGCCGAAGCGCCCGCTCTCCCGGGCGCCGCCGGCACCCCCGAAGCCGGGGAAGTTACCGCCGCCCGGAACCCCGCCCGGGACCCCGCCCGCGAGGCCACCCTGGAACCCGCCCGGCCGGCCCTGCCGCTGCCCGCCCGGGAACCCGCCGCCGGCGAAGCCCCCACGCTGACCGGCCCGGCCGCCCTTCCCGCCGAAGCCGCCCTTGCCACCGAAACCGCCGGGCCCGCCGAAGCCGTTGGCGCCGCTCACCCGGGGCCCGGCCGTCGGGATCGAGCCGGTGTGCCCGGTCGAGACCGTGTCCAGCGCGTACGCCGTCGGCCCGCCGAACGAGGCGGCCAGTGCCACCAGCCCGACCACCGCCGCCAGCCGCCCGGCCAGCCGTCCCGTCAGCAGCAGCGCGCCCGCCGCCGCCAGCCCGCCGAGCAGCACCGCCCAGCGCAGCCATGGCGCGAACGACGCGCTGCGCCCGAGCAGTACGTACCCCCAGACGGCGGTGACGGCGACCACGGCGGCGAGCATCGCCGCGTACGGCAGCTGCTTGCGCGCCCGCCACAGGCCGTCCGCGCCCATGCCGACCAGCGCGGCGACGGCCGGGGCGAGTTCGACCGTGTAGTACTGGTGGAAGATCCCGGACATGAAGCTGAAGACCAGCCCGGTGGAGAGCAGCCAGCCGCCCCACACCAGGAACGCGGTCCGGGCGCTGTCGGTGCGCGGGTGCCTGCGGGTCGCCCAGAGGCCGAGCACCAGCAGGATCAGCGCGGCCGGGAGCAGCCAGGCGATCTGACCGCCGATGTCGGTGCCGAAGAGCCGGGTCGGCCCGGTGCTGCCCCACCCGCCGCCACCGCCCCCGCCGCCCCCGCCGCCGACGCTGCCGGTCTCGTTGCCCGTCAGCCGGCCGAAGCCGTTGTAGCCGAAGGTGACGGAGAGGAAGCTGTCGTCCTGCGAACCGCCGACGTACGGCCGCGCGGAGGCGGGCAGCAGCTGCACGATCGCGACCCACCAGCCACCGGCGACCACCATCGCCAGTCCGGCGTAAAGCAGTTGGCGGACCCGCCGCCAGACCCCGGTCGGCGCGACCACCAGGTAGATCACCGCGAAGGCCGGAAGGATCAGGAACGCCTGCAGCGTCTTGGTCAGGAAGCCGAAGCCGAACATCACGCCGACGAACAGCAGCCACCGGGTGCTCGCGGTCTCCGTCGCCCGGACCAGCCCGTACGCGGCCAGCGTCATCAGCAGCGTCAGCAGGGCGTCCGGGTTGTTGAACCGGAACATCAGCGCCGCCACCGGGGTGAGCGCGAGGGCCGCGCCCGCCACCAGGCCGGCCAGCGGCGAGAAGCGGCGGCGGACCGTCGCGTACACCGTGCCGACCGTGGCCACCGCCATCAGCGCCTGCGGCGCGAGCACGCTCCAGGAGCTCAACCCGAAGACCCGGGCGGCGAGTTCCATCGGCCACAAGGACATCGGCGGCTTGTCGACGGTGATGAAGTTGGCGGCGTCGGACGACCCGAAGAAGAACGCCTTCCAGCTCTGGCTGCCGGCCTGGACGGCGGCGGAGTAGAAGGAGTTGGCCCAGCCGGAGGCGGAGAGGTTCCAGAGGTAGAGCAGCGCGGTCGCGGCCAGCAGGCCGAGCAGCGCGGGGCGGACCCAGCTCGGGTCGTCCGGGCGGCCGCGCCAGGCGCGGGCGGGGAGGGTGCCGAGCCGGCCGCCCCAGGAGCCGGGGCCCTTGGGGCCCGGCTCGGGGAGGTCGGCGGGCGGGAAGAGCGGGCCGACCGCCGCGCTCCCCGCTGGAGTCCCCGCCGGGGTCGGCGGCGGGAAGTTCGCAGCCTCGGGCCACGGTTCACTGGTCGGCGGGAGAGAACTGGTCGTGGTCATGGGGGATACGCTCGGTCGCGCCGCTGAGATTTCCGTGAGACCCAGCTATGAGCGCGGTGTAATCTCCCGCAAGCACTCCCGAAGCCACTCCCGCAACCGCTGTCGCCGCAGGTCAGGCGGTGTGCACCTGCTGCGGCGGGGTGAGCCGCTGCCCGAGCCACGCCAGGGCCGGGGGGATCTCCCTGGTCCAGGTGTGGAAGTTGTGGCCGCCGCTGTCCAGCGTGATGGTCGACAGCTTGGTCGGGGCCTTGAACGCGGCGACCATCTTCTGCGTCGCCGGGTAGTCGTCCTCGTTGGGGCTGGACGCCAGCAGCAGCGAGACCGGAGCCGCCGGGGTGTTCTGCAGCCGCCAGAGCAGGTCGTTCTGCTGCTTGAGCTGGGCGCTGCCGGAGAAGAGGTCACCGGTGGTCGGGTCGATCGGCGCGGTGTAGTAGCCGGAGAGCGAGACCGCCGCGCTGTACGCGCCGGGCTTGCGCAGCGCGAACTTCAGCGCGCAGTACCCGCCGGTCGAGTTCCCGATCACCGCCCGCGCCTGCGGGGTGTCGTTGATCCGGTACTCGCCGGACATCGCCTTCGGCAGGTCCTGGGTGAAGAAGGTCTCCACCTGGGGGCCGTTCGGGACGTCCATGCACTCGGTGTCGCGGTTCCCGTCGCCCTCGACGGTCGACCGCATCATCACCAGCACGGTCGGCGGCAGCTGCCCGGCGTTGATCGCCTTGAGCGTGGAGGCCGGGTACGCCATCAGCGAGATCAGCTTCTCGGCCGAACCCGGGTAGCCCGCCAGCACCAGGGCCATCGGGAACTGCTGCTGGGCGAAGCCTGGTTGGAAGTACTGCGGCGGCAGGTACACGTACGCGGTGCTGCTCAGCCCGGAGCTGGCGCCCTTGATCGAGACGGCCTGGATCACCCCGGAGCGGTCCTTCGCCGACCCCTTGTCGGAGTACATCTTCTGCTCGCCGGTCACCGAGATCGCCTGGCCGGGCTGGTGGTCGACCACCACCCCGGGCTTGCCGTCGAGGCCCAGCAGGTCGCTCCAGGTGGTGTAGAACCCGAAGTACGAGTTCGCCACCAGCCCCATCGCCACCAGCACGGCGACCTGGGTGACGAGGAACGCGCCGATCCGCCCCACCCAGGCCTTCCAGCCCCGGCCGGCGAGCTTGGGCCAGAGCCACATGGTGGCGGCGAAGACGGCCACCGCCAGCACGGCGGCGATGATCTGGAGCGGGAGTCCGGTCAGGCTGGGCATTGGCTGATCGTAGATGACCGTTCTGAGAGCCTTCGCGAGGCCCCTGCCGTGGAGCCCGAGCGCAGGTCAGGAGGCTGCTCGAGGGGTCCGCCGCTCCCAGTCGCGGTCGAAGACGACCGAGCCGCCCTCCAGCGCGGTGAGGTGGTTGTGGGTGGTGAAGTGGGTGGCGTCGCAGCTGATCTCGGAGCGGGTGCGGACGGTGACGTCCCAGCCGATGTCGGGGCGTTCGAAGCGGATGGTCCAGTCGGAGCGGGTGCGGGCGCTGAGCGGGTCGTCGGAGTGGATCTGGTACGACTGCACGGCCTGCTCGTCGACGACCAGGCCGTCCGGGTAGGTACGGGAGCCGCCGTAGCCGGGGTCGACCTCCAGCCGCCATTCGCCGGTGGCGACGTCGTGGAGGACCAGGCGCTCGGGGCGGGCGGCGAGCGGCTCGGTGACGTGGACATCCAGGCCGGCGGCCTGCTCGGGGGGCTCGAAGGTGATCGGCGGGCTGCCGGCGTCGGCGGCCAGGTGGCGGACGGGCAGGGTGAGGACGCTGTGGCCCGGGTCCAGCTCGAAGCCGCCGGTGCCGGGCTGCGGCCAGACCCACGGCCAGTACGCGGAGGAGAGCGCGAGCCGGAGCCGGTGGCCGGCGGGGAAGGCGTGGGCGATACCGGTCAGTTCGAGGTCGACGTCCTCGACGGCGCCGGGCGACCACTCCACGATCCGGTCCCGCCCCTGCCGGGCGGAGAGGTTGAGTACCCCTCGGGTGACCAGAGTTGACGATCCGTCAGGTGTTACGTCGCAGATCCGCGCGACCACCTGCCCGCGCCGCTCGTCGCACCGCACCCGCAGCCGCAGGCCCGTCCGCCCGAGGATCTCGACCCGCTCGGGCAGTGGGGTGGAGTCGAAGCAGACCGACCGCCCGTCCTCCGCCCGCTGGTCCGCCGGCAGGTCGGAGGCGTTGCCGAACGGGACGAACCGCCCGGCGTCCACCCCGGTGTGCTGCGGTGACCGGACCCGTACGAAGCGGTCGTCGGAGGGCGTCCCGGCCGTGCGCAGCGCGTCGTCCAGTCCGTAGTGGATGCCCCGGACGTCGGGTGAGGGCCAGGCGTCGTCGCCGACCCAGCGCCCGGGGCGGTTGGCGTAGGCCGTCGCGGGCGGGACGGACTCGTTCATCCAGGTCCGCAGTGCGGGGTCGGCCGGTACGCCGGTGTCGAGGTCCTTGAGCCAGTGGTCCCACCAGCGCAGCGTCTCCTGCAGGAAGCCGATCGCCGGGCCGGGCGGCAGCCCCTGGTCCGGGTACTGCTGCGGCCACGGGCCGATCAGGCCCCGGACGGGCGCGTCCAGGTGCTCGACCAGCCGCAGCACGGTGTCCCGGTACGGATCGGCCCAGCCGCCGACCGCCAGGACGGCGGCTCTGATCGCACCGTAGTCCTCGCAGACGCTGCCGCGCCGCCAGTAGTCGTCCCTGGTCTGGTGGGCGAGCCAGGGGTGGACGAGCGGCTCGACGGCCCCGAGCCGCTCCAGCCACATCGGCCGCCAGTCGTCCCCGACGAACTTCGGGTCCGGCGGCCGGGCGGTGAAGGCCAGCGAGGTGGCCGACCAGGCGTGCGTTCCGACGGCCAGCAGTGAGCCGCCCAGGTAGTGGGCGTCGTTGTCGTACCGGTCGTCGGTCGAGCAGACCGTGACCACGGCCTTCAGCGCGTCCGGCGCGAGCGCCGCGATCTGCAGGCTGTTGCAGCCACCCCAGGAGACGCCGAACATCCCGACCCGGCCGCTGCACCAGGGCTGCTCGGCGAGCCACTCGACGACCGCGACACCGTCGGCGAGTTCCTGTTCGGAGTACTCGTCCCCGGGCAGCCCGCCCGAGTTCCCGTGCCCCCGGAGGTCCACCCGGACGGAGGCGTACCCGTGCCCGGCGTACCAGGGGTGGCGCTGGGCGTCGCCCGCCGCCGTCCAGTCGGTGAGCCGGTGCGGGAGGTACTCGAGCAGCGCGGGCACCGCTTCCTCGGTGAGGGGGCGCCAGATCCGGGCGTACAGCTCCGTGCCGTCCGGCAGCGGGATGCGCAGATCCTCGCGGGTGGTCCGGTGGGGATACGAGGCTGGGTGCTGCATGGACGCTCCCGGACTGGTCAGCGGACGGGTCATAACGGACTTTACGTCCCATTTCCTGACTCTTCGTGACCTACGGGTCTATCGGGGTGGGATTCGGGGGCGCTTCGACTCATCGCGGGGGCTCGCAGTTGCACATAAGTTGCAACTGCTACCAAGTCCGGGGAAAGATGGCCCAGCTCAGCCGCCAGATTCTCCGAAAGGACCCCGCATGCCAGCGCCAAGCCGCCTGCGAGACCGGCTCACCCGGGACGAGTGGATCCGCCTCGCCGGGATGGGCGGTTTCATCCTCGCGCTGCACGTCATCGGCTGGTTCACGCTGCTCGCGATCATCGCGCCCAAGCACTACGACATGGGCGGTCAGGTCTTCGGCGCGGGCATGGGCCTGACGGCCTACACGCTCGGCATGCGGCACGCCTTCGACGCCGACCACATCGCCGCGATCGACAACACCACCCGCAAGCTGATGGGCCAGGGCAAGCGGCCGCTCTCGGTCGGCTTCTGGTTCTCGCTCGGCCACTCGTCCATCGTCTTCGGGCTCTGCGCGCTGCTCGCCTTCGGCATCCAGTCCCTCGCGGGCCAGGTACAGACCGACGGTTCCTCGCTGCACAAGACCACCAGCCTGATCGGCACCACCGTCTCCGGCACCTTCCTGGTGCTGATCGGCCTGATCAACCTGGGCGCCTTCAACGGCATCCTCAAGGTCTTCCGCCGGATGCGACTCGGCGAGTTCGACGAGGCCGAGCTGGAGAAGCAGCTCGACAAGCGCGGCTTCATGAACCGCATCCTGGGCCGGGTCACCAAGGCCGTCACCAAGTCCTGGCACATGTACCCGGTCGGCCTGCTCTTCGGCCTGGGCTTCGACACCGCGACCGAGGTCTCGCTGCTGGTGCTGGCGGGCGGCGCGGCGGCCTTCTCACTGCCCTGGTACGCGCTGCTGGTGCTGCCCGTGCTCTTCGCGGCCGGGATGAGCCTGCTGGACACCATCGACGGTTCGTTCATGAACTTCGCCTACGAGTGGGCCTTCTCCAAGCCGGTCCGCAAGATCTACTACAACCTCACCGTCACCGGGCTCTCGGTGCTGGTCGCGCTGGTGATCGGCCTGATCGAGCTGATCGGCCTGCTCGGCGACAAGCTGAACATCACCACCGGCCCGATCGGCTGGATCTCCAAGCTCGACCTCAACCTGGTCGGCTACGCCATCGTCGGCCTCTTCGTCCTGACCTGGGCGGGCGCGCTCGCGTTCTGGAAGTTCGGCAAGGTCGAACAGAAGTGGTCAGCCGGCCTGACCACCGAACCGGTAGCGGCCCCGCCCGTAACCCAGGCAGCTGAGTAACCACAATCAGGGGCGCGAGGAACTGCGCGAAACCGGAAGGCAACGACCCGCAACCCTCCCACCTTGGCTCAGTTGCACCATCTGAAGGGGTGCGGGGAACTGCGCGAAACCGGAAGGCTACGGCCCTCAGCCCGGTCCCGCGCAGCCCCCGCACCCCGTAAACGTCAGCTACACGTGAGCTGGGGCGCAGCCCAGTCCGCATGGTCGGAGGTGTTGCCGTCGCCCCCGTCCGTCACCACCAGCCGGAGCTCGTTCGCCCCCGTCAGGTCCGCCGACAGATGCTGGGCGGGCTGGAGCCAGCGCATCAGACCGGTGCCGGCGACCTTGGTGCCGTCCCGGTAGATCTCGAAGGTCACCGAGCCCCGGGGGCCGGCCTCGTCGTCGACGCCCACGTCGGTGCTCACGTTGGTGCAGGTGCCGCCGAGGTAGTAGACGACCTCGCTGTAGGCGTTGGTGCCCAGGCCCTTGCTGTACTTCACGCCCTGGATGGTGATCGGGCCGCCGTCGCCGGGGGCCTGCTCGCCGTTGCTCATGTCCTTCTCGACCGGGCCCCAGCCGTTGACGGCCGAGGTCCAGGTCAGGTCGCTGACGGCATGGGTACCGGCCGCCGGGCCGTCGCCGCAGGCGATCCGGGGGTTGGCCCAGTCCGCGTGGTCCCAGGCGATGCCGTCCCCGCCGTCGGTGACCACCAGGCGCAGCTTCGCCGCGCCGGTGAGGTCGGCGCTCAGGTGCCGGACCGCGTCCTTGCCGGTGACCACGCCGGTGTCGGCGACCTTGGTGCCGTCCCGGTAGATCTGGAAGTCCACCGTGCCGTTCCCGTACGTCTCGTCGTCGACGCCGACGTCCACCGTGAGGTTCTTGCAGGCGCCGCCCAGGTAGTAGCCGACGTCGCTGTTGGCGTGCACCCCTAGCCCCTTGGCGTAGGTGGCGCCCCGGATCGAAATGGTCCTGCCGTCCCCGGCTTTGATGTCGCCGTTGCTCTCGTTGCGCTCGACCGGACCCCAGCCGTTGACCGCCGAGATCCACGGCAGGTCACTGAGCTGGTTCATCCCGGTCGGCGGCGGCACCGGGCTGCCCGGGGTGACCCGGAGCATGACCGTCCCGTGGGCGGGGACGGCGACGCTGATGGCGCCGGTGGTCGAGCTGGTCTGCTTGGACCACAGGTCCTTGACGCCGTACGAGGTCGCGCCGCCGATGCCGAGCGTCTGCACGGTGGTGGAGATCGTGGCGGGGGAGGAGTTCTCGTTGGTGAGCGTGACCGCCCGGCCGCCGTCCGCCAGTGGCTTGGACATCACCACCTGGCCGCCGGAGGAGGAGACGACGGTGCCCTGCCGGCCCAGCGAGTCCTGGTCGACGGCGATGACGTCGGTGTTCGTCAGGATGTCGAGGGTGGCCTGCGAGGCGGTGCGCAGGTCGCTGCCGATCAGCAGCGGCGCGGCCATCTCGGACCAGAGGCTGAAGTGGGTCCGGTACTCCGCGTCGGTCATGCCGCCGTTGCCGACCTCCAGCATGTCCGGGTCGTTCCAGGCGCCGGTCCGGGCGTAGGGGGCGAGCGCCTGGTTCTGGTGGGCGATGGCGATCATGGTCGCCCAGTTGTCGCTGATGTCGCCCGTGGTCCGCCAGGAGTTGCCGACCGGCTGCGCCCACGTCCACGGCTCGGTCGAGCCCCACTCGCAGATGCTGAGCAGGATCGGGCGGCCGGTGGCGTTGAGCGCGTCGCGCATCGCCTTGTAGCGGGTCTGCGTGTCCAGGCCCTCGTTGTTGCAGTTGTCGTACTTGAGGTAGTCGACGCCCCAGGAGGCCCACAGGTTGGCGTCCTGTTGCTCGTGCCCCAGGCCGCCGGGGAAGCCCTGGACGTCGCAGGTCTTCGAACCGGCGCTGGAGTAGAGCCCGAACTTCAGGCCCTTGCTGTGCACGTAGTCCGCGACGGCCTTGATCCCGTGCGGGAAGCGCACCGGGTCCGGCACGAGGTTGCCGGAGGCGTCCCGGTTGGGCAGCGCCCAGCAGTCGTCGATGTTGACGTACTGGTAACCGGCCGCCTTGAGGCCCTTGCTGACGAAGAGGTCGGCGATTCCCTCGACCATCGTCTCGTTGAACTCCGCCCGGCAGTGGGTGGAGTTCCAGTTGTTGAAGCCCATCTGCGGGGTCAGCGCCAGGCCGTTGTCCAGGGCCATCGCGGGTGGGGCCACGGCGAGTTGGACGGCTGCGGCGAGGGCGCCGCCGCCGGTCATCAGGGCGAGCGAGGTGAGCGCTGCGGCTGAGCGGCGGCGCCAGGAAGTTCTGCGGGACAGCACTGGGCGGCTCCTGCAGTGTGAGGGTAGGTGTCGGCCACGAAGGCATCAAAGCTCGACGTGTTCCAACGGAATGCAACATATGACAGCGGCGTTTCAGGTCCACGTCAAGAGGGCCGACCGAGCCGGGTTGTGGCTGATGACGGGCTGGCAACTGGAACTGACGTTGACTCAGGCTGATCCGTGCAGCGCAATCCGCATGTTCGATAATGTTTGATCTTGGCCTCGGCGGGCCAGAATCCAAGTCGGGTCGAGCGGACATGCCGAGAGGGCGTGGCCGCCGGTGCGGTCACGCCCTCTGGGGGTTCTGTGCTCTGTGGGTCTGTGTTCTGTGGGTCTCTCGGGCTCTGGTCAGTGGCCGAGCGCGGTGAGTACCGCTCCCGCCATCGCCTTCTCGCCGTAGGCGTTGGGGTGGAACGGCACGGCGGGCTGGCCCGGCAGGGCGCCCTCGATCCAGCGGTCGTCCGAGCAGACGTCGTGCCCCTTGGTGGCGGCGGTGGTGTCCACGAAGGTCGCGCCGTTGGCGGCGGAGGTGTCGGCGAGCATCGAGTTGACCTGGCCGAGGATGCCGTGCAGGTAGGCGACGTCGCCGACGGTCACGGGCTGGCGGCCGGCGCAGGTCGACGCGTCGGCGGGCAGCACCTCGGGGTAACCGACCACGACGACCTTGGCGTTCGGGGCCTTGGCGTGGATCTGCTGCAGGGTGTCGGCGAGTTGCGGGGCGGCGGCGTTGATCCGGTCGACGAGGGTGTCGTCGCCGTACTCCCAGGCCCAGTCGCTCCAGTTGAAGTACTTGTGCCCGTAGTAGTTGTGGCAGGGCGTGCCGAACGGGTCGACCACGGCGCCCGCGATGCAGGTGGCGATCACGTCGGCGATGCCGAGGGACGAGGTGCCGAGGTCGTTGCCGCCGATGCCCAGAGTCACCAGGGAGGTACCGGAGTTGACGGCGTTCAGCTGCGGGTCGTTGACCCGGATGAACGCGTCGTACTGGGCGGAGGTGATGTCCTTGATCTTGGCGGCCGAGCAGGTGACGTCCGTGTAACTGCTGCTGCCGAGTGCGGCGGCGACCAGGTGGCCGTAGTTGTGGTCCGAGCGCAGGCAGAGTCCGGCGGACTGGCCGGGCACTCCGGCGCCGGCCGCGTACGAGTCGCCGAGCGCCACATAGGCGCCGGAACCGCTGTCGGCGTGGGCTGCGGGGGTGGCCAGCGCGGTGAGCGTGGCCGCCAGGACCACGGTGCTGACCAGGGTGGACGTTCGCTTCAGGGCAGGGCTGAGCACGGTTCCTCCTGGGGGAGAGAAACAAACAAGGCGGGTGGGGGTGTGCCGGGCCACAGCTACTACTCAGTAAGTTACTGTCAGGTTACATAGCTGTCCAGGGAATTGGGCGATAAGTTTCCCGAATATCCATCAGGCGGGTATTCCGAATTTCGCTCCACGGTGTAGCGCAGGTAATTCGGATACGGGGTGGAGCGTAATTCGCGGCCCGGCCCGGCCCGGGTGGGCCGCCGGCTGGTTGACCCCGCGCCCGGCAGACCGCAGAATCCGACACACCCCGCTGTCCCCGCCGTCCACCGGAGGAACGCTCGTGGCACTCGACGCCGACGTCATCGTCATCGGAGCCGGACTCGCGGGCCTGGTGGCCACCGCCGAACTGGCCGACGCCGGGCGCAAGGTGATCCTGCTCGACCAGGAGCCCGCCGCCTCGCTGGGCGGCCAGGCGCACTGGTCCTTCGGCGGCCTCTTCCTGGTCGACTCGCCCGAGCAGCGCCGGATGCGGATCCGGGACTCGTACGAACTGGCCTGGCAGGACTGGCTCGGCACGGCCGGCTTCGACCGCGCGGAGGACGGCTGGCCGCGTAAGTGGGCCGAGGCGTACGTCGCGTTCGCGGCGGGCGAGAAGCGGGCCTGGCTGCGCGCGCAGGGCGTGCGGTTCTTCCCGGTGGTCGGCTGGGCCGAGCGCGGCGGGCTGCTGGCCAGCGGGCCGGGCAACTCGGTGCCGCGCTTCCACATCACCTGGGGGACGGGCCCCGGCCTGGTCGAGCCGTTCGCCCGGCGGGTCCGGGCGGCGGCGGCCCGCGGTCAGGTCGAGCTGCGCTTCCGCCACCGCGTCACCGGCCTCGCCGCCACCGGCGGCGTCACCGACACCGTCAACGGCGAGGTGCTGGTGCCGAGTTCGGCCGAGCGCGGAGTGGCCAGCACGCGCGAGGTCGCGGGCTCCTTCGAGCTGCGGGCGCAGGCGGTGATCGTCACTTCCGGTGGCATCGGCGGCAACCACAACCTGGTCCGCAAGGCCTGGCCCGCCCGGCTCGGCACACCCCCCGAGCGGATGCTCTCCGGCGTTCCCGCGCACGTGGACGGGTTGATGCTGGGCATCACCGGCGCCGCCGGGGGCAACCTGATCAACGGTGACCGAATGTGGCACTACACCGAGGGCATCGAGAACTGGAACCCGATCTGGCCGAAGCACGGCATCCGGATCCTGCCCGGCCCGTCCTCGCTCTGGCTGGACGCGCGCGGGCGGCGGCTGCCCGTCCCGCTGTTCCCCGGCTTCGACACGCTGGGCACGCTGGAACACATCATGACGACCGGTTACGACTACACCTGGTTCGTCCTTACCCAGAAGATCATCGAGAAGGAGTTCGCCCTCTCCGGCTCCGAGCAGAACCCCGACCTGACGGGCAAGAACATCGGCCAGGTGCTCGGGCGGGCGCTGCCCGGCGCCACCGGGCCGGTCGAGGCGTTCAAGGAGCACGGCGCGGACTTCGTCGTCGCCGACGACCTGGCGACGCTCGTGCGCGGGATGAACGACAAGACCCCGGAGGCCCTGATCGACGAGGCCGAGCTGCGCCGCGAGATCGAGGCCCGCGACCGCGAGATGGCCAACCCGTTCAGCAAGGACCTCCAGGTCACCGCCATCCACGGCGCCCGCCGCTACCTCGGCGACAAGCTGATCCGCACCGCCACCCCGCACCGCCTGCTCGATCCCAAGGCGGGGCCGCTGATCGCCGTCCGGCTGAACATCCTCACCCGCAAGTCGCTGGGCGGCCTGGAGACCGACCTGTCCTCGCGGGTGCTACGGGCCGACGGCTCGGTGCTGGACGGCGTGTACGCGGCGGGGGAGGCAGCCGGTTTCGGTGGCGGCGGGATGCACGGCTACCGCTCGCTGGAGGGCACCTTCCTCGGCGGCTGCCTCTTCTCCGGCCGGGCGGCCGGCCGCGCGGCGGCCCGGGCCACGGCGTAGCGGGAGTGGGGCAACCAGGAGGGGCGCGGTGCTCGGCCCGATGGACAGGCAGAGCACCGCGCCCCTGCTTTGGTTGCCGACGGAGGCGTCAGCGGCTGACGTAGACGCTGTCCATGAAGTTCATGATCTGCTGGTCCGTCAGGTGCTGGCCCTCGCGGTGGCCCTTGGCGAGGTCGGCCTCGCTGATCATGCCGACCAGGCGGTCGCCGTCGATCACCGGGATGCGGCGGATCTGGTGCTGCTCCATCTTCTTGAGGACGGTGTCCATGTCGTCCTCCGCGCGCACGCAGTGCAGATGACCGCCGAGGTCCATCGCCTTCATCATCGACGGGTCCTTGCCCTCGGCGATACATCGGACGATGATGTCACGGTCGGTGATGATGCCCTTGAGCTTCTGGTCGCTGCCGCAGATGGGCAGCGCGCCGACGCCCATGTCGCGCATCATCCTGGCCGCGTCCATGAGGGTCTGGTCGGCCTGGATGCACTGGGCTCCGCTGTGCATGATGTCACGCGCTGTGATCACGGGAGATCCTCCTCGTTCGCCCCGTTCCGTCGGCCCCGGCGGTCGCGGCCGTGCGGGATCGGAGCAGAGTGTGATGGTGTCGTCACCATAAGCAGGGTGGTGCTGACCCCGCACGCCGAGGAGTCCGGTCGCGGTGGGTGCACCAGGGCCGGGCACGGGTCGGACACGGTTGCGTCGGGCCGGATCGCGTCGGGCAGAATCATCGGGTGCGGGGGCCGTCGGCTCCGCCGTGATCGCCGGACCCAACGGCCTGCGGCTGCTGCGCGTGAGCGCGTGTCGGCGGGCCCTCTCGGAAGGAAGCTGATGGCTCGTCGCCCCCGCAAGGAGACCGCCGCCCCGGCCGCACCTGTCACGGTCACCGTCTGCCGGGGCTGCTGCTGCGGAGTGGCGGTGAAGCACCCGGACGTCGACCACCCCGGTCAGCTGGAGCGGCTGCGTACGGGCATCGGTACGGCAGGGAAGGTCCGGGCGGTCCCGTGCCTGGACGCCTGCGACCACTCCAACGTGGTGGTGGTCAGCCCCTCCGCCGAAGGGCGGAAGGCGGGCGGACGGCCGGTCTGGCTGGGATGGGTGCTGGCCGACGACATGCTCGACGAGATATCCGACTGGGTCCAGGCGGGCGGCCCCGGCATCGCGGAGCCGCCCGGGACGCTCGACCTGCAGCAGTTCGCGGTCTCGCGGCGCGTCGGCCAGGGCCTGCCCGCCTGAGGCTGTCGGAGTTGACACCGCCGGAGTTGACATCGTCCGCCGAACCGGATCGAACCGGCCCGGCGGACGGTGGGATGCTGGGCTCATGGAGGAACTGAATGGCAGGCCGGTGGGCCCCGAGGAGCTCCGGGCGCTGGCACTGACCAACTACGGGCACTTCACGACGATGCGGGTCGAGGGCGGCCGGGTGCGCGGGCTGGCGCTGCACCTGGAGCGGCTGGTCCGGGACTGCCGGGTGGTCTTCGGGGCGGAGCTCGACCCCGGACGCCTGCTGGAGTACCTGCGCCGGGCGGTGCCGGCAGGCGGCGGCGCGGCGGTACTCCGGGTGACGGTCTTCGACCCCGCGCTCGACATCGGGCACATCGGCGGCGACGCCGACCCGGCGGTACTCGTGACGGCCCGCCCGGCGGGCGGCATGTCGCTGCCGGCGATCCGGGTGCGGTCCATGGAGTTCGTACGCGATCTGCCCGCCGTGAAGAGCGTCGGTCTGTTCGGGGCGCTGCACCAGCGACGGCTCGCGCAGCGGGCCGGTTACGACGACGTCCTGTTCGTCGACGGCCGGTCGGTGGTCTCCGAGGGCGGCACCTGGAACATCGGCTTCGTCCGGGGCGACGAGGTGGTCCGGCCCGAGGCCGACAGCCTGCCGGGCACCACGATGGAGCTGCTGCGACAGGTCCGCGACTGGCGGACGGAAGAGGTGACGCTCGGTCGGCTCGGCGGGTTCGAGGCGGCCTTCGCGACCAACGCCGCCATCGGTGTACGGCCCATCGCCGCCGTGGACGACATCGCCTTCGCGGCGGACCACCCGGTGATCGACGAGCTGCGCAAGGCGTACTTCGGCATCCCGGACGATCAGTTGTAAGCCCGGACGGGCCCCGGCGCCCTCCCCGCTCGAATCGGCCCTACGATGGGGGCAGGATCGCGGGGGGCCGTCGAATTCTGGTTTCCATGGCACTGCCCCGCAACAAGCCGGGGGTGTGGGGGACGTGCGTATTCGGGCCCAGGTGGGAATCATCGGAGCGGGGCCGGCCGGACTGGCGCTGGCCAACTCCCTTGAGCAGCTCGGGATAAGCACGGTGGTGCTGGAGAAGTACTCCCGGGCCCACGTGGAGTCCCGGGCCCGGGCCGGTCTCATCGAGCACCGCACGGTCGCCTTCCTCGACTCGCTCGGACTCTCCGGGCGGCTGCGGGCCGAAGGGGTTCCGCACGCGAGCTGCGAGTTCCGGTACCGGGGCGAGAGCTTCTCGATCCCGTACGGTGAGCTGGCGGGCGGCTACGAGCACTACGTCTATCCGCAGCAGTTCCTGGTCCGGGACCTCGCCGACGCCTATCTGGAGCGCGGCGGGCGGCTGTACTTCTCCCACCCGGTCACCGGGGTGGACGTCGACTCGGCGGTGATCAGCGCGCAGTCCGCGGCGGATGGCGCGGAGTTGGTCGTCGAGTGCGACTTCGTAGCCGGATGCGACGGCTTCCACGGCGTCTCCCGCCAGGCGGTCCCGGCGGAGCGGCTCGGCGCGTTCTCCAAGCGGTATGAGTTCGGCTGGCTGGCGGTCCTCGCGCAGGCGCCCCCCTCCACCAAGGAGATCGTCTACGCCCTGCACGAGGACGGGTTCGCCGGCCACATGCTGCGCACCCCGACGGTGAGCCGCTACTACCTCCAGTGCCCGGTCGGCGACTCGGCGGACAACTGGAGCGACGCGCGCATCTGGGAAGCCCTGGAGCGGCGGCTCGCGGTGCCCGGCTGGGAGCTGTCGACCGGCCCTGTCATCGAGAAGGCCGTGCTGGACATGCGGAGCTACGTCGCGGAGCGGATGGACCACCGGAAGCTGTTCCTGGTGGGGGATTCCGCCCACATCATCACCCCGGCGGGCGGCAAGGGGATGAACCTGGCGATCGCCGACGCACAGGAGCTGGCCGCCGGGCTGCGGGCCCACTACGCCGACGGGGAGAGCGGCCGCCTGGCCGGCTACTCCGCCACCTGCCTCTCCCGGGTCTGGCAGGCCCAGGAGTTCTCGCACTGGATGCTGCAGCTGCTCCACGCACCGGAACCGGGCTCCGGCGAACGGGAGTTCATGCACCGGCTCCAGCTCTCGAGGCTGTCCCAGCTGAGGAGCGTGCCCAGCTACGCCGCCATGTTCGCGAACTCCTACGTCGGCGTCGTCTGACCCGCCCGGGTCCGCTGCCCAGACCTGCGCACCGGGTGGGACGGCGGCGTTCAGCAAGCACCGTCGGGACAGTCGGCACCGGCTGACGGCGGATCCATGCGTGGGTGTCCGGCGTGGGTGTCCGGATGTGTCCAGGCCTGGAGTCTACAACTGAGGCCGTTCCAGGGGGAGATCTTGATCATGTCAACCATTACTGTGTCACCTGCAACGGCGTTCAGTGCTGCCGAGACGCGGATGCTGCTCGCCTCCGACGGGTCGACCACGCTGCTGCTGCAGGCGCTGCTGGGGCGGCGGCTGCACCTCGAAGTGCCGTATCAGAGCAGGTTCCTGGCACTCGAGTTTCCGCACGAGATCCGCGCCGCCATCGAGGCGGACCCGCACCACGAGCTGCTGGTGCGTCACTCGGAACTGCGCACCGAGTCCGGAGCCGTCGTCTCCCGCAACCTCGTGGTGGCCAACGCGGAGCAGCGCGGAGCCATGTACGGGCTGCTCGGCGATCGCCGTACCCCGCTGGGACACGGCCTGATCGCGCTGGGGCTCAGCCAGTCCCGACGGTTGATCGCGTCGGGGCTGGACCACTGGGAGGCCGACGGCAGCGCGGCCCGCTGCGCCTTCAAGTCCTACGTGCTCTCCGAGAGCGGCGTCCCGTCGATCTACATCCACGAGAGGTTCAACCCCGAATTCGTACCGGCGGACCGGGCGCCCGCCGCCACCGCCCTGGACGCTCCCCGAGCGAGCGCTGCCGTACCCGAGGACGGCACGCGGATCGACGACTACGCGATCCTGCGCCGCGCCGGCGAGCAGTGGGACGACCGGCCCTGACGGTCGGGCGGGCCCGCAGCTGTTGCGGGCCCGCCGCCGCTCCCACTTTCCTGAGAGCGTCACTTCCTCAGAGCGTTACTTCTGTCAGAGCGTCACTTCTTGAGCGCGGCGAGCTGTTCGGCGAGGGTGTCGCTGTGCTGGAACGTCAGACCCGCGAGTGCCACGTGCTTCCAGCGGACCGCCCCGTTCTCGTCCAGGATGAACACCGACCTGCGCAGCCCGAGCCCGGGCACCGCGATCCCGTACGCCTTGGCGACCGCCCGGTCGGCGTCGGCCAGCAGCGGGAAGGCCAGCCGGTGCTTGCGCGCGAACGACTCGTGGCTGTCCAGATCCTGCGGGCTGACGCCCCAGACCGTCGCGCCCAGCTCCTTGAACCGGTCGAGGTCCGAGGTGTACGAGCAGAGCTGCTTGGTGCACACCGTCGTGTCGTCACCGGGGTAGAACACCAGCACCAGCGGGCCGCCCTTGGCATCGGCGAGCCGGTACTCACGCCGCTCGGCGGTGTCGCCGCCCAGCAGCAGACCGGGCAGCACGAAGTCGGGGGCGGTGGAACCGGGCTCGGGGGGCTTGGGCATCGGGATTCCTTCGGGGGGCGGGGACCTTCGGGGGCGGTGCACTGTGGCCCGGGGCACGGCGGTCACGTCCGCCGTCGTGGGGCCATCTCGGTAGTACGGTGGCACAGTAACGGCTGAAGGAGTTCATGATGACCGCCATGGCCACCGGCCGGCCGCAGATGCGGGTCGAGGAGTTCGAGCAGATCGCCGCAGCGGCTCCCGAGACGGTGACGCTGGAGTTCATCAACGGACGGTTGGGGGTCAAGGCCGTGCCCGACGGCGACCATGGCGCGATCATCATGTGGCTGCTCCGGCAGTGCATGCAGCACCGGCCGGAGCTGGACCTGCACATCGATCAGGGGCTGCGCGTCGAGCAGTACCGCAGCGGGTGCGCCCGGCCGGACGGCGTGCTGGCGCCGGTGGCTCACTTCGCGGGGCAGGGGGAGTGGGCGGCGCCCGAGGGCGTCCTGATGGCGGTGGAGATCACCTCCTACGACACCGACACCGACCGGCGCGACCGGGTGGAGAAGCCTGCCGCGTACGCCCAGGCGGGCATCCCGGTGTACCTGCTGGTCGACCGTGAGCGCTGCGAGGTCGCCGTCCACAGCGATCCGCGAGGTGGCAGATACCGCACTGCTGTGACCCGCGCTTACGGAGACCCGGTCGACCTTCCCGCTCCGGTCGGGTTCAGGCTGGAGACGGAGATCCTCAAGACGTACGTGCGCTGAGCCGCTGCCCGAGTGGTCCGGTTCAGCGGCGGGGGCCGTACATGATGACCGCGACTCCGGCCAGGCAGATGGCCGCGCCCGTCACGTCGTACCTGGTCGGCCGGAAGCCGTCCACGACGACGCCCCAGAGCAGCGAACCGGCCACGAACACCCCGCCGTACGCGGCCAGTACCCGGCCGAAGTGACTGTCCGGCTGGAGGGCGGCCACGAAGCCGTAGCCGCCCAGCACCACGACGCCGATCCCGGCCAGCCACCAGGGCCGGGACTCGCGCACACTCTGCCAGATCAGCCAGCAGCCGCCGATCTCGGCGACGGCGGCCAGGGCGAAGAGGGCGATGGAGCGCAGGACGGTCATGTTGATGAGCCTAGGTCACCGGCCCAGGTGACCGGCCAGGGTCACCGGCCAGGGTCACTGCCGGTACGTGGTGAGGAAGCGCCCGATCCGGCTGATGGCCGTCTCCAGGTCGTCCGCGCGGGGGAGGGTGACGAAGCGGAAGTGGTCGGGGCGGGGCCAGTTGAAGCCGGTGCCCTGGACGATGTGGATCTTCTCGCGGAGCAGCAGGTCCAGCACGAACTTCTCGTCGTCGACGATCCGGTGCACCGCCGGGTCCAGCTTGGCGAAGGCGTACAGCGCGCCCTTGGGTTTGACGCAGCTCACGCCGGGCAGCTCGTTGAGCGCCCGCCAGGTGACGTCGCGCTGCTCGGTGAGGCGGCCGTTCGGCAGCGTGAGGTCGTTGATCGACTGGTGGCCGCCGAGTGCTGCCTGGACGGCGTACTGGGCCGGGACGTTCGGGCAGAGCCGCATGCCCGCGAGCATGGTGAGGCCCTCAAGGTAGTCCTTGGCGTGCTGCTTGGGGCCCGAGACCATCAGCCAGCCGCTCCGGAAGCCCGCCACCCGGTACGCCTTGGAGAGGCCGTTGAAGGTCAGCGTCACCACGTCGTCGGCGAGCGCGGCGAGGCAGTGGTGCTCGACGTCGTCGTAGAGGATCTTGTCGTAGATCTCGTCGGCGAGCACCATCAGGCCGTGCCGGCGGGCGAGTTCGAGGATGCCCTCCAGCAGCTCCTTCGGGTAGACCGCGCCCGTCGGGTTGTTGGGGTTGATGACGACGATGGCCTTGGTGCGGTGGCTGATCTTCGAGGCGATGTCGTCGAGGTCGGGGTACCACTCCGCCTCCTCGTCGCAGAGGTAGTGCACCGCCTTGCCACCGGCCAGGCGCACCACCGCCGTCCAGAGCGGAAAGTCGGGCGCAGGGACGAGCACTTCGTCGCCGTCGTCCACCAGCGCCTGGACGGCCATCTGGATCAGCTCGGAGGCACCGTTGCCGAGGTAGACGTCGTTCACCGTGACGCCCTCGACACCGCGCTGCTGGTAGTACTGCACCACGGCCCGCCGGGCGGGCAGGATGCCGCGCGAGTCGCTGTAGCCGTGCGCGTTGGGGAGGTTGCGGATGATGTCCTGCAGGATCTCCTCCGGCGCCTCGAAGCCGAAGGGCGCCGGGTTCCCGGTGTTCAGCCGGAGCACGCTGTGCCCGGCCTCCTCCAGCGCGTTCGCCTGGTCGACCACCGGCCCACGGATCTCGTAACACACGCCCGCAAGCTTGCTGGACTGTCGAAACTCCATCAGCGGCCTCCCGACCGTCACACCGCACCATCGTCTGGTTGCTTTGTTCTACCAAGTAACCACTTGGAAAGTCCAACCTTTTGACTATGCTGATCCGCATGTCACGCCGAAGCTACGACCAGTACTGCGCCATCGCCCGCGCCCTGGACGCCGTGGGCGAACGCTGGAGCCTCCTGATCGTCCGTGAGCTGCTCGGGGGCCCGCGCCGCTACACCGACCTGCACGCCGACCTGCCGGGCGTCTCCACCGACATCCTCGCCACCCGCCTCAAGCAACTGGAGGGCGAGGGCCTGGTCGTCCGCCGCAAGCTGGAACGCCCGGCCAACGCGACGGTGTACCAGCTGACGGAGCGCGGACTGACGCTCCGTCAGGTCGTCGGGGCGCTGGGGGAGTGGGGCCTCGACGCGTTGGGCGAGCCCCGGCCGACGGACGCCGTGCGGGAGCACTGGGTCACGGGGGTGGCGGGTGGCGCCTCTGCGGCTGGTGTTGCTGCTGGTGGGGGATCGTAGGGCTGAGCGAGGGCGTTGGGCGATGCCCTACGCGCTGTGCCCATCTGTCGACACAACAGGAGCCTCCATCAGAGTGATCTGATGGAGGCTCCTGAATTTCCGCCATTCCTGTGGAGCCGAGGAGAACTTATTTAAATGTCCGTGACTGCCCAGTTCCTGTTGGCCAGAAGCCTCAGATTGGGCCCGATATCCTTCCCGGTGACTTCCTCCGAGCGCCAAGCCACTGGGAAGGCATGGAAGGGCAGCAGCTTGTCTTCACCGCGCCGGATGGTTCACCCATCGAGCCGTCCACGCTTACCCGGCACTTCACAGCGTTGTGCGGAACGGCCCGGCTTTTCCGCATCCGGTTTCATGACCTCAGGCATACCGCCGCGACCCTGCCGCTCGAACAGGGCGTCGAACTGGTCGTGATCAGGGAACTCCTCGGCCATGCCCACATCGGCGTTACCTCCACCGTCTACACGTCCGACTCCGCCTCCAACGCGACGCCATCGACCTCCTCGGCAACGCCCTCCGCAACCCCGCCCAGCCCGCCACCCGGCCCGACGACAGCGACGAACCGCCACTTTGTGCAGCAGGGCTTCGGCGTAGTTGGCTGACGCCCGGTTTGTGGTGATCTGTTGGCTGGTGGGTGCCCTGAAGGCAGGACAGGCGCGGCTTCCAAGATCATGGAGTTCTCGACACCCCGTGACCTGTCTGGAAGACCGTGCCTGCCGACGCAGCATCCCCGATCCCGCCTGCCCTTGACC
>NZ_JARXZC010000035.1 GCF_029894335.1 Kitasatospora sp. MAP5-34
CTCCGCCGCAACGCCCGCGACGCCACCCGGCCCCTCGCTCTCCTCGGCCTCGCGTGATCACAAAACGGACGTCACGCGACTACGCCGAAGCCCTGCCGCTGTGCCCGGGTGCGGCTCGCGTCAGGGTCGGCCCGTTGCGGCCGACCGGCGGTGGAACACCTCGGGGCGGGCGGTGCGCAGCGCGGTGGAGAGGGCCCCGATCAGCACGGCGTCCTCGCCGAGCAGGCTCGGGGCGAGGCGGGGGCGGAGCGGGGTGAGGTCGTGCAGGGCCCGCTCGACCCGGCCGAGGAGGAGGTCCGCGCTGTGGCCGATGCCGCCGCCGAGCACCACCACGTCGGGGTCGAGCACGCAGGACACCACGGCCACCGCGTAGGCGAGTTGCTCGGCCTCGTGCTGTACGGCGGCCAGCGCGATCGGGTCACCGGCGCGGGCCGAGTCGAAGACCTCCTTGGCCGTGGTCACGCAGCGCAGGCCGAGTTCCCGGGCGGTCCGCAGGACCGATTCGGCGGAGGCGGCCGACTCCAGGGTGGCGCGGGTGCCCGGTGCGGAGCCGGGCGGGGTGGGCAGCGGCAGGAAGCCGATCTCGCCCGCCGTGCCGTGCGCGCCCTGGCGCAGTTTGCCGCCGGAGACCACGCCCATGCCGAGGCCGGTGCCGATCAGCAGGTAGACGAAGACGCTGCTGCCGACCCCCGATCCGCGCGCGTACTCGCCCAGCGCCGCGAGGTTGGCGTCGTTGTGCACGCTGATCGCGCTGTCGAGCCCGGCCCGGATACGGTCGAACAGTCCGGGCCGACCCCAGCCGGGCAGGTTGGGCGCGTACCGGACGCGTTGCTGCGACTCGTCCCAGACGCCCGGTGTGCCGATCGCGGCGTGCACCACCTGCTCGGGTGTCAGCCCGGCCTCGGCGATCGCGGCGTGGGCGGTGGCGATCACCGCGTCGGCGACGGCGTCGGCCGTCCGGCCCCGGTTCGGGACGTCCCTGCGGGCGGTGATCCCCCCGACCAGGTCGGCGACGGCGATGCGCAGCCAGTCGCGGCCGATGTCGATGCCGAGGACGTGGCCGGCGGTCGGGTCGGGCTCGTACAGCACGGCGATCCGGCCGCGCTCGGGGGCGAGCAGACCGGCTTCGCGGGCGAGGCCGGCCTGCTCGAGCGAGGCGAGCGCGGCGGAGACGGTCGGCTTGGAGAGCCCGCTGTCCCGGGCGAGTTGGGCGCGGGAGGCCGGGCCGGTGGTGCGCAGTCGTTCGAGCAGCAGCCACTCGTTGTTGCTGCGCAGCCGCTGCCGGTTCCACGGCTGGTCGAGGGTGGGGTCCACGGCCGAGCCCAGGGGAGGGTCCACAGGCGTCTCCAGAGGGGTGTCGCCGGGGGTGCTCCGGGCCGGATCCGGCTTCCGCGCTGAGCCCTCGCCTGGTCCGGTGGCCGGGTGGGAGCTCATGGTCGCCTCCGCGCCTTCGCGCTGTCGTCGGGGTGTACGGACGGTGTCCTGCTGTCCGTGCCACTGATCATTTCTGTGTTTCGGCCACTCTATGCACCGTCGCGCAGTGCGGACTCGGTGTGTGCACGATTAGTAAAGTTCCGTTACTAATAAAAGATCATGTCGAGCCCCGGGCGGACCGCGATGATGGGAGCCCTGCGGGCCCGCCGGGTCCGCGCGGCGGAAGGCGGACGGGTATGACAGAGCATCTGGTAGTCATCGGCGGGGACGCCGCCGGGATGTCGGCGGCCTCCCAGGCGCGGAGACGGCGTGGCGTCGACGACCTCCGGATCACCGCCTTCGAGCGCGGATCGTTCACCTCGTACTCGGCCTGCGGCATCCCGTACTGGGTCGGCGGGGAGGTCGCCGAGCAGGACGCGTTGATCGCCCGCACCCCCGAGCAGCACCGCGCGAACGGGATCGACCTGCGGCTGCGTACCGAGGTCACCGAGATCGACCACGCCGGACGGCGGGTGCTCACAAGGCAGTTGGAGACCGGCACCGAACAGTGGACCGACTACGACCAGTTGGTCGTCGCGACGGGTGCCGAGCCGGTACGGCCCGCGCTGCCGGGCTTCGACGCGCCCGGGGTGCACGGCGTGCAGACCCTGGACGAGGGCGCCGCGCTGATCGACACCCTGCACGAGGACGTCCGGACCGCCGTCGTGGTCGGCGGCGGCTACATCGGCATCGAGGTGGCCGAGGCGATGCTGCTGCGCGGCCTGCGGGTCACCCTGGTGCACCGATCGGCGGAGCCGATGCCCGCCCTCGACCCCGACCTGGGCCGTCTCGTCCGGCTCGGCATGGACAAGCTCGGCATCGAGGTGGTGCCCGGCGCCGAGGCGGTCGAGGTGCTGCTCGGCCCGGACGGACGGCCAAGGGCCGTCCGCAGCACGGTCGGTGAGCACCCGGCGGACGTGGTCGTGCTCGGCCTCGGCGTCCGCCCCCGGACCGGGCTGGCCCGCGCCGCCGGGCTGACGTTGGGAGCGCACGGCGGGCTGCTCACCGACGAGACCATGCGGGTGGTCGGCACGGACGACGTCTGGGCGGGCGGCGACTGCGTCGAGGTGCTCAACCTGGTGTCGGGGGCGTACCAGCACGTCGCGCTGGGCACCCACGCCAACAAGCACGGCCTGGTGATCGGCACCAACCTCGGCGGCGGGCGGGCGTCCTTCCCCGGCGTGGTCGGTACGGCGATCACCAAGGTCTGCGACCTGGAGATCGCCCGTACCGGCCTGAACGAGCGGGAGGCGGCGGCCGCCGGCCTGCGCTGGACCGCCGCCGTGATCGAGTCCACCGCGCAGGCGGGCTACTACCCGGGCGCCACCATGATGACCGTCAAGATGCTCGCCGAGCAGGGCACCGGCCGGCTGCTCGGAGTGCAGATCGTCGGCGGCGCGGGCTCGGCGAAGCGGATCGACGTCGCGGCCGTCGCGCTGTCCTGCGGGCTGACGGTGGGGCAGCTGATCTCGCTCGACCTCGCCTACGCCCCGCCGTTCTCCCCGGTCTGGGACCCGCTCCTGGTGGCCGCCCGCAAGGTGGCCCGCCTGGTCGGCCAGGGGCCGTCGTAGCAGTTCCACCGAGGGGCGCCCCGGCGCCGGTGCGGCCATCCGGGTGGAGCGGGTGGGCGCGGCGGGTGCGGCTGGGGCCGTCGCCGGGCTCGTGCGGTCGAAGATCGGCGGAGGGAGAGGCCGGTGCCGGTCCGGACGGTTGACGGACCGTCGGTCTCTGCCGACCTGTCCCGCCTCCTGCGCCCGAACGGACCGCCCGTGGACGAGTACAGCCCTGCCAGTTCCGACGAGAGCCCCGTCGAGCCCCGGGTGACGGTCACCCCCGACGGCCCCTACCGGGTCGGCGGACCGGTCGCCGTCACCCGGAAGGCGGTGGTCACCTCGGCCGACGGCGAGTCGCTGGCCTGGTCCTCGCCGCACCCGCTGCCCGGCCCCCAGGGCGGCGGCACGGTGGACCTGTGCCGCTGCGGGCAGTCGGCCAACAAGCCGTTCTGCGACGGGAGTCACCAGCGGCTCGGCTTCGACGGCAGCGAGAGCGCCGAACCCGAGGGCCCGTACGACGAGAACGCGCGCAGCCTGGGCGGCAGCGGCTTCGAGGTTCGGGACTACCAGAAGCTCTGCATCGGCGCCGCGTTCTGCGAGAACCGCGCCACCAGCGTCTGGGACCTCGTCCCCGCGACCGAGAACCCGGTGGTGCGCGGCCTGGTGATGTCGATGGTCGACCACTGCCCGTCCGGGCGGCTCACCTACCGGCTGGGACCGGACCAGCCGGACAACGAACCGGACCTCCCGGTGGAGATCGCGGCCGTCACCGACGGACCGCTCTGGCTGACCGGATCCGTCCCGGTCACCCTCGCCGACGGCAGCGAACTGCCTACCCGCAACCGGGTGGTGCTCTGCCGCTGCGGTCACTCGCGCAACAAGCCGCTCTGCGACGGCTCTCACATCCGGGTGGACTTCCGGGACGGCCCGGCGGCCTCCGCCTGACCCGCCCACCCTGCGGGCCCTTTGGCGGCACTGCCGGGCGCGCGGGCGCGGATCGCCCGGAAGGAGGCGGACCGCGAGCGTGTGGAGGCCGTTGGCTCGAGCGGGAGCCGGGCTGGACGTTCCTCGGTCCCGACGCTCCCTACCACGCCCGGCGCCGCGCGGCCGTCCGCAGGGGCGGCCGGGCGCCCCGCCGCACGGCTGTCACCGGATTGGCCCCGCCTGATGTCGCACCGGATCCGGCGGCCCCGGAAGCTGGTGGCTGACGTGCGGGTTCTCGTCACAGACCTCCCCGAGGAGGAATCCCATGAACACGACATCGCCGGTCACCACCGGTACCTCGGGCGCCACCGCACCGGCCGCCGAGGAAGAAGCCCCGATCCACATCCTCTGGATCAACGCCGGCCTCAGTTGCGACGGCGACTCGGTCTCACTGACCGCCGCGACGCAGCCCAGCATCGAGGAGATCGCGCTCAGCGTGCTCCCCGGTCTGCCGAAGATCGCCGTGCACTGGCCGCTGATCGACTTCGAGTGCGGTCCGGTGCAGGGTGCGGACAACTTCATCGAGTGGTTCTTCAAGGGCGAGCGCGGTGAGATCGACCCGTTCGTCCTGGTCATCGAGGGGTCGATCCCCAACGAGGCCATCAAGGCCGAGGGTTACTGGTGCGGCTTCGGCGACGACCCCGAGACCGGCCAGCCAATCACCACCAGTGAGTGGATCGACCGGCTCGCCCCCAAGGCGCTCGCGGTGGTCGCGATCGGTACCTGTGCCACCTACGGCGGCATCCACGCGATGGCGGGCAACCCGACCGGCGCGATGGGCGTGCCCGACTACCTGGGCTGGGACTGGAAGTCCAAGGCCGGTATCCCGATCGTCTGCGTGCCGGGCTGCCCGATCCAGCCGGACAACTTCTCCGAGACGTTGGTCTACCTGCTGTACCAGGCGACCGGCGCCGCGCCGATGATCCCGCTGGACGAACACCTGCGCCCGGCCTGGCTGTTCGGCGCCACCGTGCACGAGGGCTGCGACCGGGCCGGCTACTACGAGCAGGGCCAGTTCGCCACCACCTACGACTCACCCAAGTGCCTGGTCAAGCTCGGCTGTTGGGGCCCGGTCGTCAAGTGCAACGTGCCCAAGCGCGGTTGGATCAACGGCATCGGCGGCTGTCCGAACGTCGGCGGCATCTGCATCGCCTGCACCATGCCCGGCTTCCCGGACAAGTTCATGCCGTTCATGGACGAGCCCCCCGGCGGCAAGGTCTCCAGTACCGCCAGCGCCGCCTACGGGACGGTGATCCGCAAGCTGCGGTCGATCACCGCCGCCACCGTGGACAAGGAGCCCAAGTGGCGCCACCGGGGCGACAAACTCACCACCGGCTACCGGCCGCCGTGGTGACCGGGCCCGTCCCGCACCAGGACCGCAGTAGCAGCGCCGTAGGACGGCAGTAGGACAGCTGACGGACTGAAGTAGACCCGCAACAGGCCCGCAGTAGGACCGACTCTCCCGCACGAAGAAGGGCACGGCAGACACGATGGCAACACCGACGACGAAGGCGGCCGGCGACGGCAGTGGCCTGACGGAGATGTCCTGGGATCCGATCACCCGGATCGTGGGCAGCCTGGGCATTCACACGAAGATCGACTTCAAGCAGAAGAAGGTGGCGGAGTGCTACAGCACCTCGTCGGTCTTCCGTGGCTACAGCGTCTTCATGCGCGGCAAGGATCCCCGGGACGCGCACTTCATCACCAGCCGGATCTGCGGCATCTGCGGTGACAACCACGCCACTTGCTCGGTGTACGCGCAGAACATGGCCTACGGGGTGAAGCCGCCGCACCTCGGCGAGTGGATCATCAACCTGGGTGAGTCCGCCGAGTACATGTTCGACCACAACATCTTCCAGGAGAACCTGGTCGGGGTCGACTACTGCGAGCGGATGGTCCGCGAGACCAACCCGGGCGTCCTGGAGCTCGCCGAGCGTACCCCCGCCCCGCACGCCGGTGAACACGGCTACAAGACGATCGCCGACATCATGCGGTCGCTCAACCCGATCGAGGGCGAGTTCTACCGCGAGGCCCTCCAAGTCAGCCGCTACACAAGGGAGATGTTCTGTCTGATGGAGGGGCGCCACGTGCACCCCTCCACCCTCTACCCGGGCGGCGTCGGCACTGTCGCCTCCGTCCAGCTCTTCACGGACTACCTCAGCCGGCTGATGCGGTACGTGGAGTTCATGAAGCG
Source organism: Kitasatospora sp. MAP5-34 (assembly GCF_029894335.1). Taxonomy (GTDB): domain Bacteria; phylum Actinomycetota; class Actinomycetes; order Streptomycetales; family Streptomycetaceae; genus Kitasatospora. The sequence continues at coordinate 6,205 of NZ_JARXZC010000035.1, forward strand.
CGTCGTCCCGCTGCACGACGACCTGTTCGACTTCTTCTACGAGGCGCTCCCCGGCTACGAGGAGGTCGGCCGCCGCCGGGTGCTGCTCGGCTGCTGGGGGGCGCTCAACGACCCCGAGTACTGCGACTTCACCTACCGCAACATGACCGACTGGGGACGGCGGATGTTCGTCACCCCCGGGATCGTCGTGGACGGCAAGCTGGTCACCAACGACCTCACGAAGATCAACCTCGGCATCCGGATCCTGCTCGGCAGTTCGTACTACCAGGACTGGGAGGGCAAGGAGCAGTTCGTCACCCACGACCCGCTCGGCAACCCCGTCGACCCGCGCCACCCGTGGAACCAGCACACCATCCCCGCGCCGCAGAAGCGGAACTTCGACGACAAGTACAGCTGGGTGATGTCCCCGCGCTGGTTCGACGGCAAGGACTACCTGGCGCTGGACACCGGCGGCGGCCCGATCGCCCGCCTCTGGTCCACCGCCCTCTCCGGCCTGGTCGACATCGGCTACGTCAAGGCCACCGGCCACAGCGTGGTGATCAACCTGCCGAGGACCATGACCAAGCCGGAGACCACCTTCGAGTGGAAGATCCCGCAGTGGAGCAACGCGCTGGAGCGCAATCGCGCCCGCACGTACTTCCAGGCCTACGCGGCCGCCGTGGCACTGCACTTCGCCGAGAAGGGCCTCGCCGAGGTCCGGGCCGGGCGCACCCAGACCTGGGAGAAGTTCGAGGTCCCGGACGAGGGCCTGGGCGTCGGCTTCACCGAGGCCGTGCGCGGGGTCCTCTCGCACCACATGGTGATCCGGGACGGCAAGATCGCCAACTACCACCCGTACCCGCCGACCCCGTGGAACGCCAGCACCCGTGACACGTACGGGACTCCGGGCCCGTACGAGGACGCCGTGCAGAACACCCCGATCTTCGAGGAGAACACCCCGGAGAACTTCAAGGGCATCGACATCATGCGCGCCGTGCGCAGCTTCGACCCCTGCCTGCCCTGCGGCGTGCACATGTACACCGGCAACGGCCGGACCGTGAAGCAGCTGCACGTGCCCACCGGCCTGAGCGGAATGGGCGGATGAGCGCGACAGGGGTGCCGGCACCCAATGCCGAACAGGCCGGGCGGCGGGTCGAGGAGGTACTGGACCGCCTCGCCGCCTCCGGCAACCGCGAGGCGTGCGACGCGGCCGAGGAGCTGGTCCGTGTCCTGATGGACTTCTACGGCGCGGGGCTGGCCCGGATCCTGGCCCTGCTCGGGAAGGCCCAACCCGCCGCGCTGGAACGGCTGCTGCGCGACGAGCTGGTCTCCGGGATGCTGGTCCTGCACGACCTGCACCCCGAGCCGACGGAGGTCCGGATCAACCGTGCGCTGGAGAGTCTGCCCGGCCGCCCGGTCGAGTTGATCGCCTTCGACCCGGACACCGGCGCGTTGCGGGTGCGCTCCGCCGACTCGGGCGGCTGCGGCTGCCCGAGCACCAACTCGGCGGCGCGGCAGGCTGTTGAGGACGCGCTGGCCTGCTTCGCCACCGAAGTCAGCTCGGTGCAGCTGGAGTCCGCCGCCAAGGAGCCGACGCTGCTGCAGATCTCACCCCGCCCGGCCTCGGTGGTCGCGTCATGACCACCCGTCAGGCCTGGCCCCCGCGTACCGGGCCCGCCCCCGGGCCGGTCGGCCTGCGCCGCTTCGTCGCCCCGGCCGGGCCGCAGCCGGAGCGCTGCGAACTCTGCGGCGTGGCGGTCGCCGAGGGCGGTCACCGCCACCTGGTGGACACCGAGAAGCGCTCGCTCGCCTGCGCCTGCACCCCGTGCGCCCTGCTGTTCGAGCGCCCGGGGGCGGCCGGCGGGCGGTTCCGGACCGTACCGGACCGGTACTTCACCGATCCGGACCACGGTCTGGACGACAGCGCGTGGGAGCAGCTGCAGATCCCGGTCAGCGTCGCCTTCTTCTTCCGTAACGCCGCCCTGGACCGCCTGGTCGCGCTCTACCCGAGCCCGGCCGGCGCCACCGAGAGCGAACTCGACCCGGCGACCTGGCAGTCCGTCCTCGGCGGCTCGCGGCTCGCCGGGCTGCTCGAACCGGACGTGGAGGCGCTGCTGCTCCGCCGGGTGGCCGGCCGGTACGAGTGCTTTCTGGTGCCGATCGACATCTGCTACGAGCTGGTCGGGCGAATGCGGCTGCACTGGCAGGGATTTGACGGTGGGTCAGAAGCGCGGGCCGACCTGGAGGAGTTCTTCGCGCACGTCGCCCGGCGGGCCCGGACACCCCGGGAGGACCAGTGGGCGCAGGGCCGACCGCTTGCGGGCCGAGCACCTGAGGGGGGCCGGCTGCCCGAGGGTTGGTCGATCGAGGACGGACGGCCGTGACGGAGTTCTCCTTCGCCTGTACGGGAGTCAGCGCCGACCGGTACGCCGCCGGGCCCACCCTGGTGTTCCGGCTGCGGATCACCGCCACACCCGGCACCCGGGTGCACGCCGTCGCGCTGCGCTGCCAGCTCCGCATCGAGCCGGCCAGGCGCGGCTACCAGGCCGACGAGGCCGAGGGGTTGGCCGATCTCTTCGGTGAACGCGCCCGCTGGGGCAGCACCCTGCTGCCCCTGCAGTTCGCCCAGGTCTCGCTGGTGGTGCCCGGCTTCACCGGGGAGACCGAGATCGACCTGCCGGTTCCCTGCACTTACGACCTGGATGTCGCGCCGACCAGGTACTTCAACGCCCTCGACGAGGGTGAGGTACCGCTGTTGATGCTCTTCTCCGGCACCGCGTTCACCGGCCCCGGCGGCTTCCACGTCGAGCCGGTGCCCTGGGACCGCGAGGCGTCCTACCGGATGCCCGTGCAGGTCTGGCGCGACATGGTCGAGCAGCACTTCCCCGGCTGTGGCTGGCTCCGGCTGCCGCGCGACACCATGGACGCCCTGCTCGTCTACCGCTCCCGCCGAGCACTGCCCTCCTGGGAGGCGACCGTCCGGGAACTGCTCGAAACGGCGGAGCCGCCCTCGGCCTCCCGCACGACGGCCTCCCACGGGCCGCCGCCCACCCCGGCGCCGCCCGCCCCGGCGCTGCTCGCCCCCGAGAGGACGGCCCCGTGACGACGTCCACCATCACGCCCGAGATCGAGACCCGGTTCGCGGCCGCCCGGCAGGTCGCCGACGCGGTGCTCTTCGAGGGCTACGTGCTCTACCCCTACCGCGCGTCGGCGGCCAAGAACCGGCTGCGCTGGCAGTTCGGCGTGCTGGTGCCGCCCGCCTGGGGCGCCGACAGCGGCGAGCATGCCTTCCAGCGCACCGAGTGCCTGATGGAGCCTCGGCACGGCGCGACGCTCTTCGTCGAGCTGCGCTTCCTGCACGCCCAGCGCCGGGTGGTCCAACGGGCCCTGCCCGAAGGCGGTTACGAGACCGTTCCCGAACTGGAGCTCGCCGACCGGGTCCTGACGCCCTGGGACGAAGGCGTCGAGGAGCGGGTCCAACTGGCCGTCCCGGTCTCCGAACTGAGTGGCGAGGGCAGGGCGTTCCCCTTCACCCGGCCGGTCCGGGAGGAGACCGAGGCGGTGTACGACGAGTCCGGGCGGCTGGTCGGCCGGCTGTTGCGCCGACGCGAGGAGGTGCACGGGACGGTCCGGCTCACCGCCGCCGAACTGCCGGGCCCGTACGCCGTCCAGCGGCTCACCGCCGTGGTGGAGAACACCGCCGACTGGCAGCCCCGGCACACGGACTCCGACCACTCCGACCGCGAGGCGGCGCTGCCGCGTTCGCTGGTCTCGGCCCACCTGATGCTGGGCCTCAGCGCCGGCTCGTTCCTCTCGATGGCCGACCCGCCCGAGTGGGCCAAGGGCGCGGCGGCGGCCTGCGAGAACCTGCACACCTGGCCCGTGCTGGCGGGCGAGGGCGGGCGTCCGGACGTGGTGCTCTCCTCGCCGATCATCCTGGAGGACCACCCCGCCATCGCCCCCGAGAGCCCCGGCGCGCTCTATGACGCGCTGGAGATCGACGAGATCCTCGCGCTGCGCACCGCCGCCCTCACCGACCAGGAGAAGCGCGAGGCCAGGGGCACCGACGCGCGGGCGGCGGCCGTCATCGACCTCGCCGACACCATGCCGCCCGAGGTGCTGGAACGTCTGCACGGCGCCGTGAGGTCGCTGCGGGAGATCACCGAGCCCGCAGCCGCCACGGACGACGTCGACCTGATGCGGCCGGAGACCCCCTGGTGGGATCCGGCGAGCGACAGCGCCTTCGACCCCGCCCGGGACCGGATCGTGGTGGACGGCCGGTCGGTGGGCCTGGGCAGCCGGGTGCGCCTGCGGCCCGGCCTCCGGCGCACCGACGCCCAGGACCTGTTCCTGCACGGGCGGGACGCCCTGGTGGAGGCGGTGCTGCACGACGTCGACGGCGGGGTGCATCTCGCCGTCACCGTCGAGGGCGATCCGGGCGCCGACATCCGGCGGGAGCAGGGCCGGTTCCTGTACTTCCAGCCCGACGAGGTGATCCCGCTGGAGGACGAGTGAGCACCCCCGCCCGCCGGACCCTGGTCGCCGGGGTCGGCAACATCTTCCTCGGCGACGACGGCTTCGGTGTCGAGACGGTACGCCGACTGGCCGGTGAGCCGCTGCCCGCACATGTGGAGACGTTGGACGTCGGCGTCCGGGGAGTCCACCTCGCCTACCAACTCCTCGACGGATACGACACGTTCGTGCTGCTCGACGCCACCGCTCGTGGCGGCGAACCCGGCACGCTGTACCTGATCGAGGGAGCCCGGCCCGGCGGTGTCGAGCCGCAGGAGGCCCTGCTCGACGGGCACCGGATGTCCCCCGACGCGGTCCTCGCGCTGCTGGACACCCTGTGCGTCGGCACCGGCGGCACCCCGCCCCGGCGCACGCTGATGGTGGGCTGCGAACCCGCCTGCGTGGAGGAGGGGATCGGGCTCAGCGCCCCGGTCGCCGACGCGGTGCCGGAGGCCGTACGCCTCGTCCTGCGCCTGCTCGGCGAAGCGGATGCGGATGCGGATGCGGAAGAGCTACTCGTGACTGATGAGAGGAACGCGTTCCCATGTTGAAGAAGATCTTTTCCCTCGGTGTCCTCGCGGCGGCCGGCGCTCTGGTGCTGCAGCTGCTGCCGGACATCAAGCGCTATCTGCGCATGCGCTGCATGTGAGACCGAGCGCGTGGCCGAGTACTGAACCGAACGAGTTACCCCCGGCGCGGTGTGGCGGCGTGGCAGTCCGCCGCCACCTGCGCACCGGCCTGTAATGGACCGGAACCCACGGCCCGGCAGGAAGAGACCGATGCACGAGATGTCCATCGCGCTGGCCGTCATCGGCCAGGTGGAGGAGGCGGCGCTGGCCGGTGGCGCGACCGCCGTCCGGTCGGTCCGGCTCCAGGTGGGCGAACTCGCCGGGGTCGTCCCCGACTCGCTCGCCTTCTGCTTCGAACTCGCCTGCACCGGAACGGTGTTGGAGGGGGCCGAGCTGGTCACCGACCCGGTGCCGGCCCGCGCCCGCTGCGCGCCGTGCGCCGGTGAGTGGGCCGTCGGGATGCCGCCGGACCTGTGCTGCCCGAAGTGCGGCTCGGCCACCGCCGAACTGCTCTCGGGCCGCGAACTGCAGATCGTCAGCGTGCGGTGGGAGGACGGAACGACCCGGGCCCCTACCCCGGCCCCCACCCGCGAACGGATCCACGAGGAGCGCTGAACCATGTGTCGTGTGGTCGACCTGCAGCAGGCGGTACTCGCCAAGAACGACATCCGCGCACACCAGCTGCGCGCCGAACTCGCCGCCCGTGGCGTCATCGTGGTCAATCTCCTCTCCAGCCCCGGCAGCGGGAAGACGGCCCTGTTGGAGCAGGAGCTGCTGCTCGCCCGCAGGCGCGGGGTGCCGGTCGCCGCGCTGACCGCCGACCTCGCCACCGAGAACGACGCCGTACGCCTCGCCCGTTCGGGTGTCCCGGTCAAGCAGGTGCTCACCGACGGGCTCTGCCACCTCGAGGCGGGGATGCTCGGCGGCCACCTGGACGGTTGGCTGCCCGAGGACACCCGGCTGCTCTTCGTGGAGAACGTCGGCAACCTGGTCTGCCCGGCCTCCTACGACCTCGGTGAATCCCTGCGGGTCGCGCTCGCCTCGGTGACCGAGGGGGAGGACAAGCCTCTCAAGTACCCCACCGCGTTCGGCCTGGCCAACCTGGTGCTGGTGACCAAGACCGACCTCGCCGACGCCGTCGAGTTCGACGAGGCGGCGTTCCGCGCGCACGTCGAACAGGTCAACCCCGGTGTGGAGGTGCTGCTGACCTCGGCCAAGACCGGAGCCGGCCTGGGCGCCCTGCTCGACCGGGCGCTCGCCGTCGCGGTCGGCGGGCCCGTCCACGCGCCGGTCATGGCCCAGCAGCACGACCACCAGCAGCACGATCACGATCACCACGACGGTGACCACGCGGAACACCACAGCCTGGCGCACCACCACTCGTGAACAGCCCCCGGCCCGGGACGGTGACCGCCCTCGCCGACACGGTGGAGCGCCGCCGGGTGACCGTCCGAGGAGTCGTCCAGGGCGTCGGCTTCCGGCCTTTCGTCTACACGCTCGCCACCGGCCTCGGACTCGCGGGTCACGTGACCAACACTGCCGAGGGCGTCATCGCGGAGGTCGAGGGCCCGGCCGAGGCGGTGCTGCTCTTCTGCGCGCGGATCGCCGACGACGCACCGCTGCTCGCGGTGGTGGAGTCCGTCGACCACCACCGGGTCGCCGTCGCGGGCGGTGCCGGCTTCGCCATCCTCGCGTCCAGCGGCGGCGGCCCGGCCCGCACGCTGGTCTCCCCGGACGTGGCCACCTGCGCCGACTGCCTGGCCGAACTCGCCGACCCGGCCGACCGCCGGTACCGGCACCCGTTCATCACCTGCACCAACTGCGGGCCGCGCTTCACCATCGTCACCGGCCTGCCCTACGACCGCGACCACACGACGATGGCCCGCTTCCCGATGTGCCCCGACTGCGCCCGCGAGTACACCGACCCGGCCGACCGCCGTTTCCACGCCCAGCCCGTCGCCTGCCACGCCTGCGGACCGCGCCTGCGACTCGTACGGACGGGCGCTCCGAAGGGAGTTGACGATCCGGTCGCCGAGGCCCGCAGGCTGCTCGGGGCAGGGGCAGTCCTCGCGGTCAAGGGTCTCGGGGGCTACCACCTCGCCTGTGACGCGGGCGATCCGGTGGCCGTGGAGCTGCTGAGGCGGCGGAAGAACCGGGGTGCCAAGCCGTTCGCCCTGATGGCCCGGGAGCTCCGTGACATCGAGCCGCTCGCGCACCTCGGCCCCGAGGAGCGGGCGTTGCTCAGCGGGCACGTCCGGCCCATCGTCCTGCTGCGCCGGAAGCCGGGGGCGCCGTGCGAGTCCGTCGCGCCCGGCAGCCCGGACCTCGGCTTCATGCTCCCCTACACCCCTTTGCACCACCTGCTGCTCGGGCTGCCCGGCGACCCGCCCGGGCCCCGGCTGCTCGTCATGACGAGCGGAAACCTGTCCGGCGAGCCGATCGTCACCGACGACGCCGAAGCGCTCGACCGGCTGGCCCACCTCGCCGACGCCTGGCTCACCCACGACCGCCCGATCCAGGTGCCCTGCGACGACTCGGTGTTGCGGATCTGCGACGGCGCCCCGCTGGCGCTGCGCCGCTCACGCGGCTACGCCCCGCTGCCCGTCACACTGCCGCTGCCGGTGCGGGCGGCGCTGGCCGTCGGGGGAGACCTGAAGAACACCTTCTGCCTCGGCGAGGGGCGGCACGCCTGGCTCTCCGCGCACATCGGGGACATGGACGACCTCGCGACCCAGCACGCCTTCGAACGCGCCGAGCAGCAGCTGGAGTCGATCACCGGCGTCCGTCCCGAGCTGCTGGCCGCCGACCTCCACCCGGCGTACCGCTCCGGCCGGTGGGCCGGCCGGGTGCGCGGCGGACGGACCTTGGCCGGGGTTCAGCACCACCACGCGCACATCGCGTCCACGCTGGCCGAACACGGGTTGGACGGCACCCGGCGGGTGATCGGGGTCGCCTTCGACGGTACGGGCTACGGCGACGACGGAGCGGTCTGGGGCGGCGAAGTCCTGCTTGCCGACTACGACGGCTACCACCGCTTCGGGCAACTGGCGTACGTCCCGCTGCCGGGCGGTGACGCCGCCGTCCAGCGCCCGTACCGGATGGCGCTGGCCCACCTTCGTGCGGCCGGTATCGCCTGGGGGTCGGACCTGCCGTGTACGGCGGCCTGCCCGCCGGATGAACTCCGGCTGATGGCAAGCCAGTTGGAGCGTGACCTGAACTGTGTGCCGACCTCCAGCATGGGTCGGCTCTTCGACGCGGTCTCCTCCCTGGCGGGGGTCTGCCAGCTGGCCGGCTACGAGGCGCAGGCCGCGATCGAGCTGGAGTCCGCCGCGCTGGACGTCGCCCAGGATGCAGGCCAGGATGCCGGCCCGGGTTACGAGTTCGGGCTGAGTTCTGGTCACTCCGGCGGTGCCGAGCTGGTCGCCGACCCTGGGCCGGTGCTGGCGGCCGTCGTCGCCGACCTGCGGGCGGGCGCCGGGCCGGGCCGGATCGCGGCCCGCTTCCATGCGGCGGTCACCGAACTCGTCCGCCGCACCTGCGTTCTGGCGCGGGAGCGGTACGGGCTGGAGACGGTCGCGCTCACCGGCGGGGTGTTCGCCAACACCCTGCTCTCCACCGGCTGCGCCGCCGCGCTGCGCCAGGACGGCTTCACCGTGCTGCGCCACCGCCAGGTGCCCCCCAACGACGGAGGCCTGGCACTCGGCCAACTCATGGTCGCGGCAAGGCCCGACGCGATCCACTGACCGGCCCGGACAGCCGGAACCCACCCACAACGAGGAGAACCCCATGTGCCTGGCGGTACCTGGCAGAGTGCTGGAGATCGAGGAACGGGACGGCACCCGGATGGCCACCGTCGACTTCGGCGGCGTGGTCAAGGAGGTGTGCCTGGAGTACCTGCCGGACCTCCAGGTCGGCGAGTACGCCATCGTCCACGTGGGGTTCGCCCTGCAGCGGCTGGACGAGGAGTCAGCCCGGCAGACGCTCGAACTGTTCGCCAACCTCGGGATGCTCCAAGAGGAGTTCGGCGATCCGTGGGAGCTGGCCGCCGAGGCGAACGGCTACCCCTGGGCCGACGATGAGACCGGAGCGGCACCGCAGGAGGCGCAGCAGTGAAGTACATCGACGAGTTCCAGGACCCGGAGCTGGCCCGGCGCCTGCTCGACGAGATCCATGCCACGGTGACCAGGCCGTGGGCGCTGATGGAGGTCTGCGGCGGGCAGACACACACCATCATCCGGCACGGCATCGACCAACTGCTGCCCGATCAGGTGGAGTTGATCCACGGCCCGGGCTGCCCGGTCTGCGTCACCCCGCTGGAGGTGATCGACAAGGCGTTGGAGATCGCCTCCCGGCCGGAGGTGATCTTCTGCTCGTTCGGCGACATGCTGCGCGTACCCGGCACCGGCCGGGACCTGTTCCGGGTGCGCAGTGAGGGCGGGGACGTCCGGGTGGTGTACTCGCCGCTGGACGCGCTGAAGATCGCCCAGCAGAACCCGCAACGGCAGGTGGTCTTCTTCGGCATCGGCTTCGAGACCACCGCGCCGCCCAACGCCATGACGGTGTACCAGGCGCGCAAGCTCGGCATCCGCAACTTCAGCCTGCTGGTGTCCCATGTGCGGGTACCGCCGGCGATCGAGGCGATCATGCAGTCGCCGAGCTGCCGGGTACAGGCCTTCCTCGCGGCCGGGCACGTGTGCAGTGTGATGGGCGTCGAGGAGTACCCGGCACTCGCGGAGCGTTACCAAGTCCCCATCGTCGTCACCGGGTTCGAGCCGCTGGACATCCTGGAGGGCGTCCGCCGGACGGTCCGGCAGCTGGAGCGCGGCGAGCACACCGTGGAGAACGCCTACCCGCGTGCCGTCCGGCCCGAGGGCAATCCGGCCGCGCAGGCGATGCTGGCGGACGTCTTCGAGGTCACCGACCGGGCGTGGCGCGGGATCGGCGTGATTCCCGGCAGCGGGTGGCGACTGTCCTCCCGCTACCGGGAGTTCGACGCCGAGCACCGGTTCTCGGTGACCGGCATCCGGACCGAGGAGCCCGCCGCCTGCCGTAGCGGCGAAGTCCTGCAGGGCCTGCTGAAGCCGAACGAGTGCGAGGCGTTCGGCACCACCTGCACGCCACGCAACCCGCTCGGCGCGACCATGGTCTCCAGCGAGGGCGCCTGCGCCGCCTACTACCTCTACCGGCGGCTCGAGACCGCCCCGACGCGCCTGGAGGCGAGCCCCGTTGCCTGACATCACCGAGACCTTCAGTGCCGGCGCCCCCCGGGAGTTGGCCCTGAAGTCGGCGCCCGACCTGCTCGCCTGGACCTGCCCGGCGCCGCTGCGCGACCAACCGCGCGTGGTGATGGGCCACGGCGGAGGCGGCGCGATGTCCGCCGAGCTCGTCCAGCACATCTTCGCGCCGGCCTTCGGCGGCGAGGTGCTCGCCCAACTCGGCGACGCCGCAACGGTGTCGCTCGGCGGCGCCCGACTCGCCTTCTCCACCGACTCCTTCGTGGTGCGCCCGCTGTTCTTCCCCGGCGGCAGCATCGGCGACCTCGCCGTCAACGGAACGGTCAACGACCTTGCCATGAGCGGCGCCAGAGCCGCCTACCTGTCCTGCGGGTTCATCCTGGAGGAGGGCGTCGAGCTGTCGGTGGTGGCCCGGGTCGCCGAGGCGCTGGGCAGAGCCGCCCGGACGGCCGGTGTCGAGGTGGCGACCGGCGACACCAAGGTGGTCGAGGCCGGGCACGGCGACGGCATCTTCATCAACACCGCCGGGATCGGCCTGATCCCGGCGGGTGTCGACCTGCGTCCGCAGCGGGTCGTTCCCGGTGACGTGGTGATCGTCAGTGGTGCGATCGGCGTCCACGGCGTGGCGATCATGAGCGTCCGGGAAGGCCTGGAGTTCGGCGTCGAGATCGAGAGCGACTGCGCCGCGCTGGGCGGCCTGGTCGACACGATGCTCAGCGTCACCCCCGACCTGCACGTACTGCGCGACCCCACCCGGGGCGGGCTGGCCGCCGCCCTCAACGAGATCGCGCTGGCCTCCGGCACCGGCGTCCTGATCCAGGAGCGGAGCGTCCCCGTCCCGTCGGCCGTCGCCAACGCCTGCGCGATCCTCGGGCTGGACCCGATGTACGTCGCCAACGAGGGCAAGCTGGTCGCGTTCGTCCCGCGCGAGCACGCCGAGGCGGTGCTGGCGGCGATGCGGGCCCATCCGCTGGGAGCGGAGGCCTGCGTGATCGGCGAGGTCGTGAGCGAGCACCCCGGCATGGTGGTCGCACGCACCGGCCTCGGCGGCACCCGGGTCGTCGACCTGCCGATCGGCGAGCAGCTGCCCCGGATCTGCTGAGCGGCTCTGCCGGGCGGTCGGGGAAAGGCGGCGGGCAGCGACAGCTGCCAGCTGCCAGCTGCCCGCAGCCTTCGGCCGGGAGGTCCCCCGCGCGCGCCCGTGGGGTGCCCCCTGGGTGCACTCGACCACCGGCGGTCGTCAGGTGGTCAGGTAGCCGCCCGGGAGGGCGGTGAAGAGGGGGCCGGTGGGGCCGGTGACGACCCAGGGCTGGTCGGCGGTGTCCGGGGGGACGTCGAGGGCGAGGCCGCAGTCGAAGGAGAGGTGGAGGCCCCCGGCGAGCGTGGTGCCGGCCTCGGAGATCCGGGCGCCGGGCAGTTTCAGCAGGCCGCCGGAAGGCTCCATGGCGAGGCCGGGGAAGAAGTGCTCGACCCCGGCGATGCCCGTCACGGCTTCGCCCGTGGTCAGGCGGAAGTCGCTGCTGATCGTGACGGCGAGCCCGTCCGAGAGCTCCAGGACGAACTGATATCCGCCCTGGAGGCAGACGACCCGGCGGTCGCCGAGGACGGAGGCGAGCGAGTGTGGCATGGATCCTCCGAGAGTTCGCGGGTCCGGCTGCTTCATTGTGGCCCCCTGACCTGCTCGCGTCACGGAGTCCCCGAAACCCCGCGCGTCGATGGGCCCAGGGGTGTGTGGAGGTACGCCGCGTACCGGTTCCGCTTCCCGCCGTACGAGCCGTCAGGCAGGCGTGGTCGCACCGCCGCCGCTCGGCCTGGCCCGCCGTGCGGCGGATGCGTGGTTCCCGGCGGCATGCGGGCGACGATCGGATCAGGCCGACCCCTGCGCCCGAGACCCGAACACGCGAGACCCGAACACCCGACGAGAAGGAGCCGAGGATGCCTGTCACGTACCGGAGGATCTACGCCGAACCGGAGCCGGAGGAGGGCACCCGGGTCCTGGTGGACCGGCTCTGGCCGCGCGGGCTGCGCAAGGAGGACGCAGGCTTCGACGAGTGGCTGCGCGAGGTCGCTCCCTCGACCGAGCTGCGCCGCTGGTACGGCCACCAGCCCGAGCTGTACGCCGAGTTCAGGCAGCGCTACCTGGCCGAACTCGGTACCGGCGCACCGGCCGAGGCCCTGCGGCGGCTGCGCGAGCTCGCCGGCGGAGGCCCGGTGACCCTGCTGACCGCGACGCGCGATGCGGAGCTGAGCCACGCGGCCGTCCTGGTGGAGCTGCTGGCGGGGTAGTACGGGAACGGCGACAGGCGGCGAGCCGGCTCTCCGGCCGAAGGCAGGGGAGCCGGCCCGCGCGACAGCAGGGCTATGCCGGGGCGTTCGCGTGGTCCTGGACCTGCGCGTACGGCGCGAGCTTCCTGATCGACTCGATGCTCTTCATGCACAGTTCCTTCGACTCGTGCGGGTCGCCGGTGACGACGACCGAGCCGTTGCTCGCCTTCAGCCGGAACCGGTGCATGCCCGACTCGTCGGTGTAGAGCTCGAATTTGCCTGCCATGGAGATTTCACCTCTCGTACGTGGTCGCCCCCCTCCAGACGCACGGTAGGTGGTCAGTGACAGGAGCGCACGTCGGACGGTCCGTCAGGGGTGGGTGTCGGTGTCCGAAAGTGAGCTCTGGCCGATCCGGTGGCCTTGCGCAGCCCGCGGGTCGCCCGCGAGGCTGGGTGAACCGGCTGACCAGCAGTGTTCGTGGTGGGAGGTGAGGGGATGCCCGGTGAGTGCGTTGCGCGGGTATCCGCACCGGATGCGGCCACGTCGGCTTCGGTGCGGTGAGCCGGTCGAGACGGTTGCGGTTCCTGCCCTTGAGGCACCCGCCTGCCGAATCAGGGAACGATCTGCGGTCAGCGGTCAGCGGCCAACGTGAAGCGACGTCGCGGCTTCTCGCTGTGGCCTGACGAAGCGTCAAGTCCGCACCACTTCCCGGCTTCCAGATCGTCACCGACCACGATTCCGGCCGTCCCACGCACAGCTCAGCGCCGCTCAGTAGTCGGCAACTCTTCTTCACCGCCTGCAGGAAGGTTCCGCTCGTGCCGTCTTCGTCAACCTCCCCGCTGCTGAAGTACCGCACCTCCACCAGCCCGGCGCCGCTGCAGGCGGATGCCGACTTCCCTACCCCGGCCACCATCAACCTGGCCGTCCTGCCCGGCAGCCAGGCCGTTCACTGCTCCCGCATCGAGATCGCCGTGCCGGCGGACGACACCCGCGATCGGGCGTACTTCGCCCAGGCGCCGGTGCCTGCCAGCAGCAGCAGCGACTGGACCTTCTCGGTCCGGAAGGACACCGGGCAGAAGTTGAACCTCCCCGGGGCTCCTACGGGCTCGTACTACCTGATCACCTTCCAGCTGCAGAACCCGCAGCGAGACCTGATCAACTACCCGCTGAACTTCGGTCTCAGCGGCAGTCTGCTCTCCTCCGGCGGCCCGCTCACCTACCGCATCCTGGAGCGCTCGAAAACCTCCGCAGGTGCCGGCTACACGCAGAAGTACAGCAGGCGGACCATGACGGTCGTCGAACCCGCCTTCTACCTGCACAGCTTCCTGGCCCGGGGCAGCCAGGCCGCGACGAGCGCGCCGCTGACGAGCTTCACCTCCGGTAGCCCCATCCACCTCACCTGGGAGAGCAACGGCACCCACTTCCAGCTGTACGACGGCAAATCCAGCAGCCCCATCCAGCAGGGTTCCGCCACTTCCTTCAGCCTCCCGAACGGCATTTTCAGCGACACCACGTTCATCGTCGCGGCAACCGTGCTCTCGGGGTCCCAGGGAGCCGCCAACGGCTTCACCCCGGTCTACCAGTACGCCACTCTCACGCTCACCGTCCCCAATCCCACCCTGGACTCACTGACCGTGCGCGGTGGCATCGCCGCCCAGTCCACGGTGATCGTGAACGGACCGCTGTACGCCAACGACAACCTCGCCGTCAGTGAGGGCGGGCGAACGAAGTTCTCCACGGTCGGCGTCACCGGGGCCCGCGTCCTGGGGGACCTCTCCGCCGACTACCAGCTCAGTGTCACGGGAACCCTCGTCGCGAACGGCTTCCTCGTCGCCAACAACAACGTCATCGTCAGTGAGGCCGGGCGCACGAAGTTCTCCTCGGTCAACGTCAACGGGCTCCGCGTCGTGGGAGAGCTCACCGCCGAGTCCCAGCTCAGCGTCGCGGGAGACCTGGTGGCAAACGGCGTGCTCCATGCCAACCGGGACATCAACGTCAGCGACGGCGGTACCACGAAGTTCACCACGCTTGGCGTCAACGGCCTCCGCGTGACGAGAGAGCTCGCCGCCAAGTCCGGACTCAGTGTCGAGGGAGACCTGGTGGCGCACGGCGTGCTCTATGCCAACAGGGACATCAACGTCAGCGACGGCGGCACCACGAAGTTCACCACGGTCGGCGCTAACGGCCTCCGTGTGACCAAAGACCTCACCGCCGAGGGCGAGCTTTATGCCAAGAAGGGCGTCAAAAAGTAGCCGTGCGTACGGTGAAGTGCTGGTAGTACTTCGTTGACTGACGCTGACTGTCACCAGGATCGCCTGCGCCTTCGGCGTGCGAACGGTCACCTCCACAGCAGCCTGGCGCGCGGTATCGGTGCCCGACTCATGGTCGGACACCGATACCGGCGAGCGCAGTTCAGTTCAGCTCAGTGATCTCCGCTCGGCTTCCGCCCGGTCTCCGGGCGGCTCAGGCGCAGGAGGTGAAGGTCGGGCTGGTGTTGGCGACGTAGAGCATGGCGCCACCGCTGGGGTCGTCCGCCAGCGGGACGCTGATGGTGTCGTCGGCCGTCCACGGGATGCCGCGTGCGTCGAAGGTCCAGGTGCCGGTCACCTTCTTCGCCAGCTCCGACAGTGTCACCCAGCCGTACTGCTGCTGCGGCACGGTCACGGTGACGCTGTTGTTGACCGTGGCGGAACCGTTCCAGACGTGACTGGTGGTCAGGTCAGACTTGATCATGCCTTGGAGCACACCCACACTGGACGGGGCCGGCGTTCAGGCCGCCCTGCGCGGCTGGCTCTGAGCCGCCGCCGGGGCGCGGGCCGGCCCTGGCCACGACCTCGCGGCAGGCTCCCCGCCCCACTCCGCCCCGCGTGTGCTACGCGATGCGGTCGAAGCTGGTGGTCGGCCACCGGCTGGGCCACGGGCCAACCGGTGACCGACCTGGTCCTTCTGCTCAGGGATGCTGCCGCCCACACGCGGCGTTCATCCGGGAAGCAGATCGACGTTGCCGTCGAACTGCCAGAGCGGGTTCGGCACCGGCTTTCCCCCGCTGACGATCAGGAAGTAGCCGTTCACCTCCACCGGGCCGTCTCCGTCGGCGGTGTACCGCCCGTTCGCGGAGACATCGAGCTGGTAAATGGCTTGGGCGGTGGCGTTGTAACCAGGGACGTTCCAGGAGACCGTGCAGCGCCAGTCGTTGCCCGGTCCCGCCTGTGCACCGAGTCCTTCGCTCTTGTCGCAGGCCGCAGAGGTCTGCAGCTGCGCTTCGGTGACCGGTGGCCGGCGCATCTGCGCCTGCTGGAACCGGTAGAGGTGGGCGAACGCCGTGGCCACCGACTGCTGCACCTTGGCCTGGTCGATGCCGGAACCGCCCGCCCCGGTCGTCACCGAGAAAACACCGACCGTCGCGGCCAGCACGCCGACCAGCGGGAGGACACCCAAGGTCAGCACCCTGCGTCCGGCGCCGTCGTTGTTGAGATTGGTGAAGTCCCGGCGGAGGAAGAGCAGGTAGGCCAGTGCCGTCGCGACGACCGCCCACACCAGACTGACCCCGACGCCGATCAGCAGGGGCCCGAGTTGCCGGGGATCGGCGAACAGGCCGTTCCAGGAGATGAAGGCGTAACCCGGCAGTGCCAGGCGCACCGGGACCGGCAGCGGCAGCAACTGCGCCACCTGCATCCCGAGGGCGGCGAGCATGGGCAGGAGCAGGCCCATCGGGGATCGGCCCAGGGCGACGGACCCGAGCAGTCCGAGGCCCGCCAGGGCGAGCGTCGGCGCCAGCACGCAGACCCAGGCCAGCAGGACGTTTCCGGCCGCGTCCCCGCCGGAGAGCAGGTGGCCGTCCAGCCCGACCAGCGGCTGGTTCCCCTCCGCGAGCAGTCCGCCGAACACGCTGGAGACGGCCAGGCCCGCCACCAGCAGCCCGATCACGGTGAGGCTGGCGATCGCCTTGGCCGCGAAGATACGCCGGTGCGAGCGGACCGCGATGAGCAGATGGCGCCAGGTGCCCAGCCGGTCCTCGGAGGAGAACACGTCGCCGGCGACCATGGACGTGACCAGCGGCAGCGCCCACGAGCCGGCGACGCCGAGCACCACCAGCGGCCCGGCCCAGCCGGTGGCGTGCATCCACCGGCCGAACAGGGTGTCCGACGGCAGCGTGCTCTGCTGGTCGATCGCGAAGACCAGCAGGCCCGGACCGAGCCAGCACAGCCCGATCAGCAGGCGCACCCGCCAGGCGGAGAACTGCTTGACCAGCTCGAAGCGCAGGATGCGGGCCACCGGGACCGGGCGCGCGCCCGCTGTCCCAGCTCCGGCCCCGGGGGCGGGGGCGGGGGCGGGGGCGTCGGCGACGGCGACGGTCGTGGTCATCGGTCGGTCTCCTGCTCGGTCAGGGCGAGGAACGCGGCTTCCAGCGGTGAGACGACGGGCGCCAGCTCGCGCACCGCGATGTCGTCGCGCACCATCCGGGCCACGAGTCCGTCCATGGCTGCCACCCGGGCGCGGACGACGATCACGTCGGTGTCCGGTCGCGCCAGGGCGTCGTGGCCGTCGATGACGCTTACACCGGGCGCTGCGGCCGCGACCGCGCGAGCGGCGGACGGATCCGACGTGCGCAGCCGGTAGTCGAGTTCGCGGTTGTCATCGGAGAGCTTGGACACCGGTCCGGAGAAGACCACGCGCCCGGTGGTCAGGATGGTGACCTCGGAACACAGCGCCTCCAGATCGTCCATCCGATGGCTGGACATCACGACCGTGACGCCTTCGGCGGCCAGCCGGCTGAGCACGGCGTGCACGTGCTTCTTGCCGACCGGGTCCAGGCCGTTGGACGGCTCGTCGAGCACCAGCAGCCGTGGCTTGGTCAGCAGCGCCGCAGCCAGCCCCAGCCGCTGGCGCATGCCCAGGGAGAAGCCGCGGACCTTGGCGTCGGCGACGTCGGCGAGCCCGACCTGCTCCAATGCCTCCTCGATACCCGTGGCGGGCGCGTCAGCAGGGCGCAGCGCGACCAGCGTTGCAAGGTTCTGTTTCGCGGTGAGAGTGGGGTAGAGGCCAGGCCCGTCGACGAACCCGGAGACACCGTCAGGCGCAGCCGGCGCGCGTCCCACCGGAGTGCCCAGGATCTCCAGACTCCCTTCGTCGGCGACGGCCAGGCCCAGCAACAGGCCGAGGAGCGTGGTCTTGCCGGCCCCGTTCGGGCCGACCAGGCCGTGGATCTGACCCTGCGTCATGCTCACATCGATGTGGTCGAGGGCGACGACATCACCGAAGACTTTGGTGATGCCGCGGCCTCTCACCGCGACGGGTGTTTCCATGCGTCCATCCATTCCTCAGCCGGCGCTCGGCTGATCCTGAAGAACCGCCGGGTGGTGCACCGCAGTGCACCACCCGGCGGCCAACTCGGCGAACTCGTCCGACTCGTCAGGCTCAGCTGACGTTCAGCGCGGTGTCGTCGAGCACGAACGACGTCTGGTACTCGAAGTCCTCGGCACCGGTGAACTTCAGCGTCACCTGCTGGCCGGCGTAAGCGCCGAGGTTGAAGGTGTGCTGCGCGTATCCGGTGTTGTGGTTGAGATTGGAGTAGGAGGCCAAGGTGCCCAGGACGGTGCCGGAGCTGTTGAGCACCTGCACCTTGAGGGTGTCGTACGCGGTGGTCGTCGAGGTCTCGGCCGTGTTGACGTGCAGCCAGAAGCTGAAGTTGTAGGTGCTGCAGCCGCTGGGCAGGGTGACGGTCTGGGCCAGCGTGTCGGTGGTGGCCTTGCCCCAGCCGTCGAGCCAGGCGTCCCAGGTGCCGCTGTGCGGCGGCTCCAAGGTGCTCTTGTTGATCACCGACACGGGGCTGTGCGTCGAGGTCACGGTCCACGGCGCGGGGTTGGAGCTGCCGTTCTCGAAGCCCGCGTTGCCGAGCAGCTGCTGTGCCTGGCAGCCCGTGCCGGTGGGGGTGGCCGTCGCCTCGTTGCTCGCCGCCCCCTCGCCCACGCCGTTCACCGCAGTGACGGTGTAGTAGTAGGCCTGACCGGCGGTCAGCCCCGTGTCCGTGCATGAGGTCACCGCGCCCAGGCCGCTGCAACCGCCGCTGGTCAGCAGCGTCTCGCCGCCGCTGGTGGTGCCGCGGTACACCTTGTACGAGGTGACGTTCTCTCCGCCGGTGTTGGACGGCGGAGTCCAACTCAGCGCGGCCTGCCCGGTTCCGGGTGTCGCCGTCAGGCCGGTCGGCGCGCCCGGTACCGTCGCGGCGATCGGCGAGGCTGTGATGGTCACCGTCGAGGATGCGGAGTTGGCCGGCGAGGCGCTGTCGGTGACGGTCAGCGTCGCGGTGTAGGTACCGGCGGTGCTGTAGGTGTGGCTCGGGTTCTGGGTCGCGCTGGTGGACCCGTCACCGAAGTTCCAGCTGTAGCTGTACGCCGGGGTGCCACCGGTACCGGTGCCGGTGAAGCCGACGCTCAGCGGCACCTGACCGGAGGTCGGCGTGGCCGAGGCGGCGGCCGCCAGCGGGTTGCCGACGGCGCTGACCGTGGTCGTCACCTGTGACGTCGCGGTGTTGGCCGGCGAGGCGCTGTCGGTGACGGTCAGCGTCGCAGTGTAGGTGCCGGCGGTGCTGTAGGTGTGGCTCGGGTTCTGGGTCGTACTGCTGGTCCCGTCACCGAAGTTCCAGCTGTACGTGTACGGGGCCGTGCCGCCGGTGGCCGAGCCGGTGAAGTTCTCCGTCAGCGGCGCGTTGCCGGTGGTCGGGGACCCCTTGGCGCTCGCGGACAGCGGGGTCGAGCCCTGGACCCAGAAGTCCTCGAGCGGGTCGCCGAGCGCGGACTGGTCCGCGGTCGTCATCGGGAAGGTGGACGAGCCCAGGTTGTCGTTCGGGTCGATGACGCCGGAGTGCACGTTCTGCATCGTGCGTTCCATCGCCGCGAGCACGTTGCCCGTGGTGTACGCCACGTGCGAGACGTAGCCCTGCTTGACGTAGGTCGGCGACCCGATGACGAGCAGCGGCACGCGGTAGGTGTTGCTGACGTGGTCCGCGCCGTTGCTGCCGTTCTGGGTGTCGTCCTCGGTGACGACGATCAGGGTGTTGTCCTTGTACGTCGGATTGGTCATGATCGAGTTGACGATGTTGTTCGTCGCGGTGTCGTTGCCGGGGACGTCCTGGTAGGTGCCGGGGTGGTCGTTGAACAGCTCGACGTAGTTGTAGGCCGGCATCCCGTTGGTCTTGATGAAGTTCAGGTAGTCGTTGGAGACCGTGCTGTCGGGCAGGCTCTGGTTCTGGCAGGTGTACTCGTTGGTGTGCAGCTCTTCGGGGATGGTCGTGCCCGGACGGTTGGGCGGCAGGACCTCGGCCTTGCCGGTAGCCGGGTTCTTCCAGTAGCCGCTGCCGCTGTTGAGCATCCAGTAGATGTCGCCGTTCATGATGAACGTGTACGGGCTGGTGCCGCTGCTGGTGCCGGACGGAGCCGTGCAGGCGTTGGTGCCCTCGTCCGTGGGACCCGAGTCACTCTGCAGGAAGCGGTCGAACTGCGTGCCGTTCGACGGGTACGACTGCTGCTGGCTGCTGGACGAGGACTGCCCCGAGAACAGGAACCAGTGGTTGGGGCCGGACGGCGGCTGAACGCCGGTGCTGTACGAGTCGGACAGCGCGTAGGTCTTCGCCAGCTGGTGCAGGTTCGGCACGGAGCTGATGTGGTTGGTGCTCTGCACCTGGCCGTTGCAGCTGGGGCTGATCGTGGTCGCGCAGTCGCCGAGGTAGTCGTCGAAGGTGTGGTTCTCCCGGTAGATGACCACGAAGTGCTGGAACGGCGGGAAGTACGGCGCCAGCGGGTTCACCGCTGCGGCGGGCTTCCCCACGACCGTCTGATGGCCACCGACCGTCTGCACGACGGTCTTGTTGGTGATCTTCAGGTTCTTCGGCTGCGGGAACTTCGCGAACTCCACGCCGGGCGCGGCGAACACCGCGCCGGTGCAGTCGAAGTCGTCGGGCTTGTACGTCTGCGGACGCTTGCCGACTGGCAGGTTCTTGGCGTTCGCCGGGCTCGCCGCCGGGTTCCACCCCTTCAGCGTGCACGAGCCGACACCGGTTGCGGGGTGCTTACCGGCCCCCTCGGCCGTGGCCAGCGAGGCCCCCGCCAACGTGACGACGGCGAGCAGAGCCGCACTCGCCGATCGTCTCTTCCACTTTCTCATCGACACTCCTCCGTACACATGACGGTTCATGGTCAGATGACTACGGTCCGTATGGTTGCCGCGAAACAGACGCCGGACAAGTGGATGCGCGTAGATATCTTCTGGAACCGGGGTTTTCGTCTGGCGTTCGTCCCCTGTTGCCGGAAGGTTCGACGGCTCTTGGACCCCGAGCCCGGGTAACCATGCACAAGCGTCCAACTGCTGCGGAGGGTTGACGATGTGACAGGTTGGCCTGGCTCTCGGCCGGACATCGGGTTGGAGCCGGTGGGGTGAACGCGCTCAGGTCTCCGGCGACCTCCCCGTTGGAAGCGCCGACGGCGAACCGCTCGGCGGCCTCCATCCGGATCCGCTCGCGCCACGAAGGCCCGACCAGTGAGCGGCGACATGTTCGCGGCCGTCGATCGCCACCACCGGGACGAACGTGCGCCGACTGCCGGCCAGTGCGGGGAGTCGGCTCCGACGGTCGTCAGGGGGCGGTCGGCGGTACCGTGCTCGCGCAGCCAGCCAGCCAGCCAGCCAGCCAGCCAGCCGGCGTCGGAGGTCCGCCGCGCGCGGTCGAGAGCCTTGAAACGGGCGGGAAACGGCCCCGGAATGCGGAGGCAGCAATTCGGGAGGAGTGTGACGAAAAGCGATTCCCGGGTGGATGAGGGAGGGGGCGTGGGCGCTCAAATGTAAAGATTCTGTTCCTCATACGAGGTGAAAGCTACTCCGTCTGCCGAGATCTCCCCAGGTGGCAGGGCTACGCCATGCCCTGCGGCCCGGAATCCAATTGCGCCGGTAAAGCAGCGCGTTGCGTCCCGGGCCGTCGCCGGGAGTTGGGTAAAGAGCGGCCCGACACGCCTGATGGGCACCCTGACGGGCGGCACACTCCGTCGGTTACGGTGTCCCCGAAATCCTCCAGCGTGCGGGCCGGAGGACGGCGACTGCGGGCTCTGCCGGCCGTCTGCCCCCACCTGTCCGCCGGCCATGCCGCACGCTCTGGACCGCCCTGCGGCACATCGTCGTGCCCGCTCCGTGACCTACCACCAAGGTTCGCAGATGAGGCTCACACCCCACGAGCAGGAGCGCCTGCTCATCCACGTCGCTGCCGACGTGGCGCGTGGCCGTCAGGCCCGTGGCCTGCGGCTCAACTACCCGGAGGCGGTCGCGCTGATCACCTCGCACGTCCTGGAGGGCGCGCGCGACGGGCGTACCGTCGCCGAGCTGATGAAATCCGGGCGGGACGTGCTCACCCGTGCGGACGTCATGGACGGCGTGCCGGAGATGATCCACGACGTCCAGGTCGAGGCGACCTTCCAGGACGGGACCAAGCTCGTCACCGTCCACGGGCCCATCCAGTGACGGCCGGTCCTGTGTGCGCCGCCACCGTGATCCCCGGCGAGATCCTCTACGGCGAGGGCGACATCGGCCTGAACGCCGGCCTGCCCGTCACCCAGCTGGCCGTCGTCAACGGCGCGGACCGCCCGGTGCAGGTTGGCTCGCACTACCACTTCGCCGAGGTCAACCCGGGTCTGGAGTTCGACCGGGCGGCGGCGCGCGGTCTGCGGCTGAACATCCCGGCCGGTACCGCCGTGCGCTTCGAGCCGGGCATCCCGGCCGAGGTCGAGCTCATTCCCATCCGTGGCCGCCGCGTGGTGGCCGGACTGCGCGGCGAGACCGGAGGCCCCCTCGATGCCTGAGCCCACGTACCCCCTCACCGTCACCCGCCGCCGGTACGGCACCCTCTACGGGCCGACCGCCGGGGACAGGATCCGGCTCGCCGACACCAACCTGCTGATCGAGATCGAGGAGGACCGCTGCGCCGGCGGCGACGAGGCGGTCTTCGGCGGCGGCAAGGTGATCCGGGAGTCGATGGGCCAGGCCCGGACGAGCCGCGCCGAGGGCGCGCCCGACACCGTGATCACCGGCGTCGTGGTGCTCGACCACTGGGGCATCGTCAAGGCCGACCTCGGTATCCGCGACGGCCGGATCACCGCGCTCGGCAAGGCCGGGAACCCGGACACCATGGACGGGGTCCACCCCGAGCTGGTGATCGGCCCGGAGACCGAGATCATCGCGGGCAACGGGAAGATCCTCACGGCCGGCGCGATCGACGCCCATGTGCACTTCATCTGCCCGCAGTTGGTCGACGAGGCGCTCGCCTCGGGCATCACCACCCTGGTCGGCGGTGGCACCGGGCCCGCCGAGGGCAGCAAGGCGACCACCATCACGCCCGGCAGCTGGCACCTGGCCCGGATGTTCGCCTCGATGGACGACCTCCCGGTCAACATCGGCCTGACCGGCAAGGGCAACACCGTCAACACCGCCGCCATGCACGACCAACTGCGCGGTGGAGCCCTCGGGTTCAAGATTCACGAGGACTGGGGGGCGACCCCGGCCACCATCGACGCCTGCCTGCGGGTCTGCGACCGGACGGGCGCCCAACTGGCCATCCACACCGACACCTTGAACGAGGCCGGCTTCGTCGCCGACACCCTCGCCGCGATCGCCGGACGCGGCATCCACGCCTACCACACCGAGGGTGCGGGCGGCGGGCACGCACCGGACATCATCACCGTGGTCTCCGAGCTCAACGTGCTGCCCAGCTCGACCAATCCGACCCGCCCGCACACCGTCAACACCATCGAGGAACACCTCGACATGCTGATGGTCTGCCACCACCTCAGCCCGCACGTGCCCGAGGACCTGGCCTTCGCCGAGTCCCGGATCCGCCCCTCGACCATCGCCGCCGAGGACATCCTGCACGACCTCGGCGCCATCTCGATCATCAGCTCGGACGCCCAGGCGATGGGCCGGATCGGCGAGGTGGTGATGCGGACCTGGCAGACCGCGCACGTCATGAAGGCCGGCCGGGGCTCGCTCCCGGGCGACGGCCGGGCCGACAACCACCGGGCCCGCCGCTACGTCGCGAAGTACACCATCAACCCGGCCGCCGCCCAGGGTCTGGACGGTGAGATCGGCTCGGTCGAGCCCGGCAAGCTGGCCGACCTGGTGCTCTGGTCGCCCGCCTTCTTCGGGGTCAAGCCCGACCTGGTGGTCAAGGGCGGCCAGATCGCCTGGGCCCAGCTCGGTGACGCCAACGCCTCCATCCCGACCCCGCAACCCATGCTGCCGCGCCCGATGTTCGGCGCGATCGGCCGGGCGGCGGCGGGCAACTCGATCAACTTCACCTCGGAGGCGGCCATCGCCGACGGCCTGCCCGAGCGGCTCGGCCTCGGCAAGCCGTTCACCGCCATCCGCAACACCCGGGGTGTCACCAAGGACCACATGGTCAACAACACCACCCGCCCGGACGTCCGGGTCGACCCCGACACCTTCACCGTCACCATCGACGGCGAGACAGTCACCCCCGCTCCCGTCGCCGAACTGCCGCTCGCCCAGCGGTACTTCCTCTTCTGACGCGATGTCAGTTTCCGCTCTCCTGCTGCTCGCCGACGGTCGCTTCCCAGCCGGTGGCCACGCCCACTCCGGCGGAGCCGAGGCCGCCGTCAAGGCCGGCCGGGTGCACGACGCCACCACCATGGCGGCGTTCCTCACCGGCCGCCTGCACACCACCGGGCTGACCTCCGCCGCCCTCGCCGCAGCTGCCGCCGCCGACCACGACCTGGCCGCGCTCGACGAGGCGGCGGACGCCCGTACGCCTTCACCCGCCCAGCGCGCGACCAGCCGCCGCCTGGGCCGCCAGCTGCTGCGGGCGGCCCGAGCAGCCTGGCCGCACCCGCTGTTGGACGACCTCCGTAGCCGGTACCCGCGCGGCGCCCACCAGCCCGTCGTGCTCGGAGTCGCCGCGTACGCCGCTGGGCTCGGCCCGACGGAGGCGGCGGCCGTCGCCGCGTACGAGAGCGTCAACGGCCCGGCCACCGCCTGCCTGCGGCTGCTCGGCCTCGACCCGTACGAGGTCGCGGCCCGGCTCGCCGCGCTCGCCCCGCAGCTGGACGCCGTCGCGGCGCGGGCCACCGAGGCGGCGCGCGCCGGGCTGGAGCAGCTACCCGCCGCCTCGGCCCCCCTGCTCGACATCTACGCCGAGCAGCACCACTCCTGGAAGGTGCGTCTCTTTGCATCGTGACCACGTCGACCCCTACGACGCCACTGTCCACCACTCCTACACCGCCGCCCCCCTGCCCGCCTCGACCTCGGCCCGCAACCGCGCGCTGCGGATCGGGCTCGGCGGTCCCGTCGGCTCCGGCAAGACCGCGACCGTCGCCGCGCTCTGCCGGGCGCTGCGCGAGGAACTCTCGCTCGCCGTCGTGACCAACGACATCTACACCACCGAGGACGCCGAGTTCCTGCTCCGCAACGCCGTCCTCCCGCCCGAGCGGATCACCGCCGTCGAGACCGGCTGCTGTCCGCACACCGCGATCCGGGACGACATCTCGGCCAACCTCGAAGCCGTCGAGGAGCTGGAGGACGCGGTCGGGCCACTCGACCTGATCCTGGTCGAATCCGGCGGCGACAACCTCACCGCCACCTTCAGCCGAGGTCTGGTGGACCACCAGATCTTCGTCATCGACGTCTCCGGTGGCGACAAGATCCCCCGTAAGGGCGGCCCGGGCGTCTCGACCTCCGACCTGCTCGTCATCAACAAGACCGACCTCGCCCCGCTGGTCGGCGCGGACCTGCAGGTGATGGCCCGCGACGCCAAGGCCCAGCGCGGCGACCTGCCCACGGTCTTCTGCTCGCTCGCCGCGCCCGATGGCGTCGCGCCCGTCGTCGCGTGGGTCCGCGAGTGCCTCGCCGCCTGGCAGACGCGGTGACCGTCGGCGCGCTGACTGCCGACGCACCGGCCGCTGGCGCACCGACCACCGGCGCACTGCTGGCCGCCGCCCGGATCACCGCCGTCCAGGACGGGCGGGGCGGCACGGCCCTGCCCGCCCTGGACGGCGCCGGGCCGCTCGCGCTGCGCCGCACCACGGGCGAAGGGACGGCGGCCCACGTCATGGTGGTCGGCTCGATGGCCGCACCCCTGGGCGGTGACCGGTTGGCGATCCACGCGCGGGTCGGCGCCGGCGCCGAGCTGTGCGTCACCAGCGCCGCCGCCACCATCAGCCTGCCGGGCCGACCGGCCGGTCCGGCCCACTACGACCTCGACCTGACGGTGGACGAGGACGCCCGCCTCGACTGGCTCCCGGAGCCCGTGGTCGCCGCCACCGGCAGCCACCTGATCATGACCACCCGGATCACCCTCGCCCCCGGCGCCCGGCTCCGCTACCGCGAGGAACAGGTGCTGGGTCGGCACCACGACTGGGCCCGCCAGGCACCCCCGGGCCGGCTCACCTCCCGCCTGACCGTACGGCAGGCCGGCCGCCTGATCCTCGACCAGCAGACCGACCTCGGCCCGGGCGCCCCCGGCTGGGACGGCCCGGCCGCCCTCGCCGACCACCGCACCGCCGGCCAGCTGCTCTCGGTCGGCCTGCCCGCCGAGCCGCCGACCGCACCCGCCGACGCCGTCCTGCTCACCCTCCCCGGCACCGGCGCCACCCTGCTCACCGCCCTCGCCCCGGACGCCCTGACGCTGCGCCGCCTGCTGGCCGCAGCCTGACCGGGTGCCGGACCTACGCGCGGCCGCGCTGCTGCAGCGAGGCGAGGTAGGCGTTGTAGGCGTTCAGCTCGGCGTCGCCGTCGCGGTCGGCGGCGCGGTCCTGGCGGCGGGCCTGCCGCTCCTCGGACTTCGCCCACTGCAGGGTCAGCGCGATCAGCACGACCGCCGTCGGGATCTCGCCGAACGCCCAGGTGATGCCGCCGGCCAGCTTCTGGTCGGCGAGCAGGTCGGTGCCGGCCGGGGCCATCGCCGAGTTGAAGGTGGTCACCAGCTGGCCGGTGGCCATCATCACCGCCACGCCGAAGAAGGCGTGGAACGGCATGCCCATGAACAGCTCGATGATCCGCATCACGAAGCCCGGCCGGTGCGGTCCGGGGTCGACGCCCATGATCGGCCAGAAGAACAGCAGCCCGGCGGCCAGGAAGTGCACCATCATCGCGATGTGCCCCAGCCGGTACTGCATCAGGAAGTCGAAGAGCGGGGTGAAGTACAGCCCGTAGAGGCTCGCGATGAACAGCGGGATGGTGAAGCCGGGGTGCGAGATCACCTTGACGTACCGGCTGTGCAGCAGCGCCACCAGCAGCTCGCGCGGCCCCCGGCCCCGGCCCTTGCCGGCCGGCCGCAGCGCGCGCAGCGCGAGGGTGATCGGCGCACCGAGCAGCAGCAGGATGGGGGAGAGCATGGAGAGCACCATGTGCTGCATCATGTGCGCGCTGAACAGGACCATGCCGTAGTCGTTGAGCCCGCTGCAGGTCACGAACATGATGCTGCCGACCCCGGCCACCCAGGCGATCACCCGGCCGATTGGCCAGCGGTCGCCGCGCCGCCACAGCCGCACCACGCCGGTGCCGTAGAGCGCGAGCGCGACCAGGCAGGCGATCAGGAACGGCCAGTCCGGGGACCAGGTCAGGGCGGCGGAGGCGGAGAACGGTTCGAGCGTGCCCATGCCCCCGTGCTGGTGCATCCCTGACATCCCTGACATCCCTGACATGCCTGTCATGCCGTCGCCCATCGGCGGGTCCCGCTTTCCGTCGTCCATCCGTCCGTCCGAGCCGGGCCGCGCGGGTCCGGTTCGTCCGTTTTGCTTCGGCTCTCAGGGTAGGCGCCGCTTATACCGCCGCCGCAGCCGACCCCGGTACGGCGCGCCCGACTATGGTGGCTGATCATGGGGATCACTTCTGACCAGACGTCACCGATGGCCGCCGCCGAGCTCGTCGGGGACCCGTACGGCAGCTACGCGCGGCTTCGCGAGGAGGGGCCCGTCCAGCGGATCACGGGGCTGGACGGGCTGCCGGCCTGGCTGGTCACCCGGTACGCCGATGTCCGCCAGGTGCTCGCCGACCCCCGGCTCGCGCTGGACAAGAGCCACGCCCGGCCGGGCAACTACCGGGGGCTGGCCCTGCCCGCCGCGTTGGACGCCAACCTGCTGAACATGGACGCGCCGGACCACACCCGGGTCCGCCGCCTGGTCTCCCAGGCGTTCACCCCGCGCCGGATCGAGCAGCTGCGCGAGCCCGTCCAGCGGATCGCCGACGAGCTGCTCGACGCCGTCGCCCCGCTGGGCCGCGCGGACCTGATCACCGCCTACGCCGCGCCGCTGCCGATCACCGTGATCTGCGACCTGCTGGGCGTCCCGCCGGAGGACCGGCGGGACTTCCGGGCCTGGACGGACGTGCTGATCGCGCCCGACCCGGCCAGGCCCGAGGCGGCGAAGGCGGCGGTGGTGGCGATGGTCGAGTTCTTCGCGCTGCTGATCACCCGCAAGCGCACCGAGCCCGCCGACGACCTGCTCTCCGCCCTGGTCGCCGTCCGCGACCACGACGACCGGCTGACCGAGGATGAGCTCACCTCGCTGGCCTTCCTGATCCTCTTCGCCGGCTACGAGAACACCGTCCACCTCATCGGCAACGCCGTGCTCGCCCTGTTCGACCACCCCGACCAGCTGGCCGCACTCCGCGCCGAGCCCGCGCTGATCGGCGCCGCGATCGAGGAGTTCGCCCGGTACGACGGCCCGGCGCCGCTGGCGATCCGCCGCTTCCCGGTCGAGGCGCTGACGATCGGCGGCGTCACCGTCCTGCTCGTCCTGGCCTCCGCCAACCGGGACCCGCAGCAGTTCGCCGACCCCGACCGCCTCGACCTCTCCCGCCAGGAGACCGGCCACCTCGCGCTCGGCCACGGCATCCACTACTGCCTCGGCGCGCCGCTGGCCCGCCTGGAGACCGAGATCGCGCTCGCCACCCTGCTGCGCCGCTTCCCGGCGCTGGCCCTGGACGTCCCACGGGACGAGCTGCGCCACCGCCCCTCGCTGCGCGCACGCGGTCTGCTCGCCCTCCCGGTCCGCTACTGACCCGAAGCCTCCGCAGCGCCCGAGTCACAGAGATTTCACAGACTCGGGCGCTAGGGTCCGCGCGGATCTCGCCGCCGCCAGGGGGTGGGGAGCGGAGAGGACGGGAAGGCATGGAGCAAGAGCAGGCCGTCGGCGGCCGGTACCTGTTGTGCGGGCTGCTCGGGCAGGGTGGCATGGCGGAGGTGCACCAGGCTCGCGACCTGCGCCTGGACCGGGTGGTCGCGGTGAAGGTGCTGCGGCCGGAGCTGGCGGCGGACCCGTCCTACCGGGTGCGCTTCGGCCGCGAGGCCCGTTCGGCCGCCGGCCTCAACCACCCCGGTATCGTCGCCGTGTTCGACAGCGGCGAGGGCGCGGGGTGGGCCATGGACCTGCCGTACATCGTGATGGAGCATCTGCGGGGCCAGACCCTCGCCGAGCTGCTGCAGGGCGGCCCGGCCCCGAGCCCGGAGCGCGCGCTGCGCATCTGCGGAGAGATCCTGGACGCGCTGGCCCACGCGCACAGCAGCGGCACGGTGCACCGCGACATCAAACCAGCGAACGTCATGGTCACGGACGGCGGCGTCGTCAAGGTGATGGACTTCGGCATCGCCCGCCCCCTCGACCACGCCCAGGGCGTCACGATGACCGGCACCGGCATGGTCCTGGGCACCGCCGAGTACCTCTCCCCGGAGCAGGCCCGAGGCATACCGGTCGACGCCCGGACGGATCTCTACTCCACCGGCTGCCTGCTGTACGAACTCCTCACCAGCAGACCGCCGTTCAGGGCCGGCACCCCGCTGGCCACGGTCTGGCAGCACCTGGAGGAAGAGCCGGCGCCGCCCTCGCGCTACGCGCCCGCGCTGCCCCCGGCCGTGGACGCGCTGCTCCTGACGGCCCTGGCGAAGGACCGGGAACACCGCTTCGCCGACGCCCGGGCGATGCGCGCCGCCGTCGACCGGGTACTGCGCGAACTCCGCCCCCCGGCCGGGCCCGCCGAAGCGACTTCGCCCACCGGGCCGATCACGGCGAGTGTCCAGGTGCCCGTCCGGCCGAAGCGCCGTCTGCCCCGCGCCGCGCTCGTCCTGCTCGGGTGTTCGCTGCTGGTCGTGCCCGCCGGGGTGTACCTCGCGAGCGGCCAGGGCAGCAGCGCACCGACCACCGTGCCCGCGCCCGACCTGCGCGGCAAGAGCGTGGCCGAGGCCCGCCGGACGCTGCAGGGCGCCGGGCTGCGCGTCGGCCGGATCGCGACCGGGGACTGTGCGATCCCGGTCGCCGCCGGGCGGGCGGTCTGCGGACAGCAGCCGGCCCCCGGCGCGGACGTCGCCCGGGGCGGCGCGGTCGTGCTGCGGATTCCTGATGCTCCGTCAGTTACGCGCTGACGGCGCGGCCGATCGGGTGTCTCCGGCGTGGCCGTGATCGCTGGGCGCGGCGCCCAGGGCTACGTTGGCGGGGCCCGTCGGGGCTTCCGCCGTCGTGAGTGCGGACCGGTCTGTGAGGTGGTTCCGCGTGGTGTCGGGTGTCGAGGACCAGGGGTTGCTCGCCGGGCTCGGCAGGTTCTGCTACCGGCGGCGCCGTCTCGTCCTGCTGCTCTGGGCGGTCGGCACGGCGCTGGTGATGGCCGTCGGATTCGGCTTCGCCGCTCCGGCGGACAACGACTTCGCCGGCGGCAAGTCCCAGTCCGGGCAGGCCCAGAACCTGATCAAGCAGCACTTCCCGGAGCGGAAGGGCAGTTCGCTGACGCTGGCGATCCAGGCCGACGCCGGAATCGAATCCCCGCCGGTCCGCACCCGGGTGGACAGCCTGGCGGCCCAGCTCGCCACGGCCCCGCACATCACCTCGGTACGTTCGCCGTACGCGGCGCCGGGTCAGGTCTCGCAGGACGGGCGGACCGCGTTCGCCGATCTCCAGTCCGACCTGAACCCGTTGCCGGCCGCCGAGGTCAAGCACCTGATCCAGCAGACCAGGGCCGCCTCCGGGAACGGCGTCACCTTCGCGCTGGGCGGCGCCGACGTCGTCGGGGCCGAGACCCCGTACGGCGGCAAGTCGGACGCCATCGGCGGGGTCGCGGCGATGCTCGTCATCCTGATCGCCTTCGGTTCGCTGCTGGCGATGGGCCTGACGATGGCGGCCGCGCTGTTCGGCATCATCAGCGGACTGGCCCTCACCTTCCTGCTCGGGTACGTGTTCCCGGCCCCGTCGTTCAGCCCGATCGTGGCGACGCTGCTCGGTCTGGGTGTCGGCATCGACTACGCCCTGTTCATCGTCACCCGATTCCGTGAGGCGCTGGCCGAGGGAGCCGATCCCGAGGAGGCGGTGGTGGTCTCGATCGCCCGGGCCGGGCGGTCGGTGCTGTTCGCCGGGGCCACCGTCGTGATCGCGATGCTCGGGCTGTTCGTCGTCCAGCAGAAGCTGCTCAACGCCACCGCCGTGGCGGCGTCGGTGACCGTGCTGATGACGATGATCTCGGCGGTGACCCTGCTGCCCGCGCTGCTCGGCTTCGCGGGCCACGGCATCGACCGGTTCAAACTCCCGTACCTCGGACGGACGGGCGCCCGCAGTCCGATGGCCGAGCGGTGGGCGCGGGTGATCCAGCGCCGCCCGATCACCGGGCTGGTGGCCGGCGCGGCCGTCATGATCGTCCTCGCCGTGCCCGCGTTCTCGATGCGGCTGAGCTTCGAGGACAACAGCACCGAGCCGCGCGACACCAGCGGTTACGCGTCCCACCGCATCCTCACCGAGGGCTTCGGTGTCGGCTACGACGCGCCGTTCGTCGTCGTCGCCGAACTGCCGCCCGGCGGCGCGGACCTGACGGCGCTCACCGACGCCGTCGCCCACACCCCCGGCATCGTCCAGGTCACGCCCGTCCAGCTCAGCCAGGACAAGGCGGCCGCGCTCTTCGTCGCGTACCCGAGCACCGCCCACAACGACGCCGCCACCCCCAGGCTGCTGACCCGGCTCCGCGACCAGGTGATCCCCGCCGCCGTCCACGGCACCGGCCTGGTGGTGCACGTCGGTGGTCCGACCGCAGGTGACGCCGACTTCGCGGCCGAGGTCACCGTGCGGCTTCCCTGGCTGATCGGGACGGTCATCGGGCTGGCGCTGATCCTGCTGCTGGTGCTCGTCCGGTCGGTGGCCATCGCGGTGAAGGCGGCGGTGATGACGCTGCTGTCGGTCGGTGCCTCCTTCGGGGTGCTGACCGCGATCGTCCAGTGGGGCTGGCTGGGCCCGCTGTTCGGCTTTCCCGCCCCCGCGCCCGTCACCGCCTGGGTGCCGCTGTTCATCTTCCCGATCCTGTTCGGGCTCTCGACGGACTACGAGGTCTTCCTGGTCTCGCGGATCCGCGAGGAGTACGACGCGGGCGCGGACACCCGCGAGGCGGTGGCGCGCGGCCTGTCCCGGACGGCGCGGGTGATCACCGCCGCCGCCGCGATCATGGTGACCGTCTTCCTGTCCGTCCTCGCCACCCCCGACACCGCCGTGAAGCAGTTCGGCCTCGGCCTGGCCGTCGCGGTCTTCCAGGACGCCACGGTGGTACGGATGGTCCTGGTCCCCGCGATCATGGAACTGCTCGGCGGTGCCAACTGGTGGCTGCCCGGCTGGCTCGACCGGCTGCTGCCCGAGGTCGCGTCGGCCGAATGACGGCCCACCGCCGGCAGGAACTGCGGACCTCCGGCACCGGGTGAAGACTGTTGAACGGATCAGGCGGCCGTGAGCGCTGCCCCGACCGCCGAGGGAACCATGCTTCTCGGACTAGTCACCGCCCTGCTCGCCACCCTCTGCTACGGCTTCTCGTCCGTTCTCCAGGCCCGGGGCGCGCGCAGGATGCCGGAGCAGGACCGGCCCGGGCTGCGGCTGCTCGGCGGAGTCGCCCGTTCACCGCAGTTCCTGCTGGGGACGGCACTCGACCTGGTCGGTTTCGGCCTGGTCGTGGTCGCGCTGCTCCGGCTGCCGCTCTTCCTGGTGCAGGCGGTCACCAGCGCCAGCCTCGCGGTGACCGCAGCGTCGGCCGCCTGGCTGCTCGGAGGCAGGCTCGGGCGGCGCGACCTGGCCGGCCTCGTCGCCGTGGTCGCGGGGCTGGTCATGCTGGCGCTCAGTGCGGGGCCCGAGGGCAAGCGCCTGACCGGGACGGGGTTCCACCTCGGGCTGCTGTTGGCCGCCGTCGCCGTCCTGCTGCTCACCCTCCCGCTCGCGCACCGGCGCGGCGAAGCGGTCGCGGCGGCGCTCGGGCTGCTCGCGGGGACGGGGTTCGGCGTGGTCAGCCTCGCGGTGCGGGTGCTCGACCACTCCTCCCCGGCGGCGCTCGCCACGGACTCCGCGACCTACGCGCTGATGGTCGGCGGCCTGGGCGGCTACCTCTGCTACGCGCTGGCCCTGCAACGCGGCTCGGTGACCGCCGCGACCGCCGCCGTGGTCGTCGGCGAGACCCTGGCACCCGGGCTGATCGGAGTGGTACTGCTCGGCGACCGGGCCCGGACGGGGGCCGGCTGGCTGGCGGTGCTGGGCTTCGTGATCGCGGTCGGCGGGACGTTCGTCCTCGCCCGGTTCGGGGAGATCGAGCCCGGGCCACAGCCACCCGGACCCACCGCGCGGCCGGTCACCTCCCGTGCGACGGTGGGGCTACGTACGGAGGCCGGGGACGGCGCCGATCCGCCCGGACCGGCCGAGCACCCCCGGCCCGGACCGGCCGTCGGCCAGGACCGATGAGGTGGAGCGCATGACGAAGGACCCCGCATCCGCGGGCCGGCCCGCCGCCGGCCGGCGGGTCGTGCTGGTGACCGGGGCCTCCTCCGGGATCGGGGCCGCGACGGCCGTCCGGCTGGCCGGGGCCGGCTGGTACCCGCTGCTCTCCGGCACCGACCCCGCCCGGCTCGCCGCGATCGCCCGGCAGACCGGCGGCACCGCGCTGCCAGGCGACCTGGCCCAGCGGGACGGACCGGAGGAACTGGCCCGCCGCGCCCTCGCGGTCTCCGGCCGGGTCGACGCGCTGATCGCCAACGCGGGCATCGGCTGGCGCGGCCCGTTCACCGGGATGCCGCTCGACCTGCTCGACCACATGATCACGCTCAACCTGACCGCACCGCTGCGCCTGGCCCGCCTGCTGCTGCCCGCGATGCTGGAGCGCGGCAGCGGGTGCCTGGTCCTGACCGGTTCGATCGCCGGGCGGGTCGGTGTCCGGGAGGAGGCCGTGTACGCGGCGACCAAAGCGGCGCTCGGCATGTTCGCGGAGAGCCTGCGCTACGAGCTGCTCGGCACCGGCGTCCGGGTCCGGCTGGTGCTGCCGGGGGTGGTCGACACGGAGTTCTTCAGCCGGCGCGGCACCCCCTACCACCGGCAGCGGCCCCGGCCCGTGCCGCCCGAGCGGATCGCCGAGACCGTGCTCGCGCTGCTGACGGGCCGCCGCGAGGAGGCGATCGTGCCCGGCTGGCTGCGGCTGCCCGACCGGCTGCACGGGACCGTGCCCGCGCTGTTCCAGCGGATGGCCGGACGGTTCGACTGATGGCCGGGGCAGCCGGACGGCTCCTGCTGGCGGGCGCCGCAGCCGCGACGGCGGTCGAGGTGGCCCACCTGGCCCCCGCCGCCGGCCGCCTCACGCCTGCCCGCCGCACCGTCTGCCGGGGGCTCGCCGGGTACGGCTCCGCCACCCACGTGGCGCTGACCTTCGACGACGGGCCCGACCCCCGGAGCACCCCGCACTTCCTGGACGAGCTGGACGCACTCGAGGTGCGGGCCACCTTCTTCCTGCTCGGCAGCATGCTCGAACGCGCCCCCGTGCTCGGGCGGGAGCTGGTCGAGCGCGGCCACGAGGTCGCGGTGCACGGCTGGGACCACCGGCGGCCGTGGTGGCCCGACCCTGCCCGCGACCTGACCGAGCTCCGGCGCACCGTCGGGACGATCACCGAGGCCTGCGGCGTCCGGCCGCGCTGGTACCGGCCCCCGTACGGAGTCCTCACCAGCGGGCTGCTCCGGTCCGCCCGGCGGACGGGCCTGCGGACGGTCCTCTGGACGGGCTGGGGCCGCGACTGGACGGCCCACGCCACGCCGGCCTCGGTGTACGCGACGCTCCGGCCCCAGCTGCGGGGCGGGGCGACGCTGCTGCTGCACGACTCCGACTGCACCTCGGCGCACGGCGCGTGGCGCTCGGCGCTCGGCGCGCTGCCCAGGGTGGTGGAGCACTGCCGGGAGCGCGGGCTGTGGGTTGGGTCCCTGCGGGAGCATGGGCTGGCGTAACCAGTAGGGGTGCGGGGAGTCACTGTGCCACGTGGCAGGCTGCGGGTCTGTGCCTTCCGGTTTCGCGCAGTTCCTCGCGCCCCTGAGGATGCCCGATCCTGATTTACGGGTACAGCTCCGCGAGCACGGCGGCGAAGGCGGACTCCCAGGCGGCCCGGGACGGGGTCCGGTCGGTTGTCGGGCCGGTGAGGGCCGCGAGGGCGTTGCGGACCACCTCGTGGGGGCGGGCGGAGGTGACGGCGGCGTGGCCGAGTTCCAGTTCGTGCTGGAGGTTGTCCCGGCCGTGGCCCTGGACGACGTCAAGTAGCAGGAGGGGGCGGCCCAGGGCGCGGGCCTCGCTGCAGGTGTCTCCCGAGCTGGTGATCACCAGGTCGGCGGCTGCCATCAGGGTCGGGACGCGGTCGGTGTAGCCGAAGGGGTGCAGCCGGGCCTCCCGCCGGGCGGCCGCGCGCAGCCGGGCCTCCAACCGCTGGTTCCGGCCCGCCACGGCCAGCACGTGCGGTCCGGCGGCGGCCAGCGCGCGGGCGGTCCCGGCGACCGGGCCGAGCCCCCAGGCGCCCGACATCAGCAGCACGCACCGGGCGTCCGCCGGGACGCCCAGCTCCGCGCGGGCTGCCGCCCGGGTGGGCGGGGTGTAGAAGGCGGCCCGCAGCGGGACGGGGACCACCGCGATCCGGGCCTCCGGGCGGTAGCGGCGGACCGCGCAGGCCGCGACCTCGGAGGTGACGAGGAAGAGGTCGGTACCGTCCTGCACCCAGAGCCGGTGCGGTGTGACGTCGGTGCAGAAGACCAGGTGGACCAGGCCCGGCCACCGGCTGCGCAGCTGGTTGACGGCGGACGCGGCGGTCGGGAAGACCGAGACCACCAGCTCGGGCGGCCGCCGCGCCAGCAACCTCCCCAGCTCCGGCACCAACCGGGTGCGGGCGGCCGCCTCGGTGAGCAGCGCGAGCCTGCTCCCCGGCCGCAGCGCGGCGAAGTGGAAGGCGTCGTAGACGCCGGGCAGCGCGAGCATCCGGCGGAACACCGCCTCCCCGGCGGCGGCGCCCGCCGTCCCGAGCAGGCTCATCGCGTCCACGGTGGTGGTGGTCCAGCCCCGGCCGACCAACGTTTCGGCGCAGGCCCGGGCCATCACGTCGTGGCCCTGGCCGAGGGAGCCGGTGAGCAGCAGCGCGTGCGGCACGGTGACCTGCCTCAAGACCGCTGGTTCGACCGGTACCAGTCGACGTAGCGGCTGACCCCGTCGGAGAACCGGGTGGTGGGCGACCACCCCAGCAGCCGTTTCGCCTTCGCATTGGAGACCGCCCGGGCGGTGTAGTCGCCCGCGCGGGCCGGGACGTGCTCGACGGTGAGCGGGCCGAGCAGCTCGCTCACGGTGTCGGCGACCTCCCGGATCGATACCGGGGTGCCGCCCTCCAGCGCGAAGGTCTCGTCCTGCGCCGCCGGTGACAGGGCGCGGACGTGGGCCTCGGCGAGGTCCTCCACGTAGACCCAGTTGCGGGTCTGGCCGCCGTCCCCGGCGATGGTGATAGGGCGGTCGGCCAGCGCGGCCTGGACGAACCGGGCGATCACCAGCTCGTCCCGCATTCTCGGCCCGTACGGGATGCCGTACCGCAGGATGGTGAAGTGCTGGCCGTAGAGGTCGTGGTAGCTGTGCACCGCCAGCTCGGCGGCGATCTTGCCCGCGACGTAGAGGTGTCCGGTGCGGCCGAGATCGATCGGGACGTCCTCCGTCAGCTCGACGTCGGAGGGCCCGGGCCGACCGTACGCAGCGCCGTACACCCAGACGCTGCTGGCCAGCACGACGCGCGCGCAGCCCGTCCGGCGGGCCGCCTCCAGCACGCAGACCGTGCCTTCGACGTTCATCCGGGTGGACCGGACGGGGTCGGCGGCGACCTGGTCCACGTTGGCCGTGGCGGCGAGGTGGAAGACGATCTCGCTGCCCTCCAGCGCGGCGGTCAGCCCGGGCAGGTCGAGGATGTCCGCGCGGACGTAGCCAGCGGCCGGGTTGGCCCGGTGCGCCGGACCGCTGACGGGCGCGCTGTCGACCACGACCACCTCGTGACCGGCCGCCAGCAGCCGGTCGACCACGTGGGACCCGATGAATCCGCACCCGCCTGTGACCACAGCTCTCATGGCGACTCCTCAGCCGATCAGGTCGGCGTGGACGGCGGAGATCGCGGTCAGCACCTGGTCGACCTCGTCGTCCCGCATGTCCGAGTGGACCGGCAGGCAGATGTGCCGGGCGCAGACGTCCTCGGCGACGGGCAGCGGCCCGTCCGCGTACGGGGCCAGTACCGGCTGGTGGTGCAGCGGCAGGTCGTAGACCTCGCCGGGGAGCCGGACGCCGAACCGCTCGGACACCTCGCGCTTGAAGTGCGCGCGGTCGACGCCGGTCGGGAGCAGCACCATGTACTTGTAGTAGTTGCTGCGGCATTTGGGCGGCTCGACCAGCGGTTGCAGGCCGGGCAGCCCGGCCAGCGCGGCGGTGTAGCGGTCGGCGACCTCGCGGCGGGTCTCGATGAACTCCTTGAGGCGGCGCAGATGGATCTCGCCGATCGCCGCGTTCACCTCGCTGAGGCGCCAGGAGTAGCCGTCCCGGACGTGGTGGTTGGCGCCGAAGGAGCCCTTGCCCTGGTCCCGGTAGATCCGCGCCTCGTCGCGCAGCTCGTCCGAGGCGGTGACCAGCATGCCGCCCTCGCCGCTGGTGGTCACCTTGGTGGCGTAGAAGGAGAACGCCCCGGCGAGGCCGAACGAACCGGCGAACCGGCCGTCGTAGCTGCAGCCGTGCGCGTGAGCGGCGTCCTCGATCAGCGGGATGCCACGGGCGTCGCACAGCCGGCGGATGGCGTCGACCTCGGGAGTGATCAGACCGCCGACGTGCACGAGCAGGACGGCGGCGGTGGCGGGCGTCAGTGCCGCCTCGACGGTGGCCACGCTCAGTGCGAAGGTCTCGGCCGAGACGTCGGCGAAGACCGGGCGGCCGCCGGCGTGCAGCACGGCCGCCGCCGAGGCGTAGAAGGTGTTGGCGGGTACCACGACGTCCCGGCCGGCCACCTCGGCGATGCGCAGGACGATCTCCAGCGCCGCCGTACCGGTGTTGACCGCGACGGCGTGCGGGACTTCGTGCACGGCAGCGAAGGCGGTCTCGAAGCGTTCGGTACGCGGACCGAGGGTCAGCGCGCCGGTGGCCAGAATCTCCTTGACCGCGTCGGCGACCGCAGACCGGTCGTCCTCCGGGTACACGACTCGCGCGGCGGGAACATCCACGCGGCACCTCCGATGCTCGGCGGGATCGGTCAGGCCCACGGCACCCGGGGCGCGTTTCACGTTACCTGCCATATCGGACGAAGCGTGGAATATACGACCAATAGGGATGTGACTGGAGTGGCTGACGGGGTCCGTGGCGCTCGTGGGGCGAGAGACATTGCGCCATCCGGGGAGTGTGAGGCCGACCACTGAATTAACTGTCCCGTCGGAGAAGTTCCTGTAGTTGAGGTGTTCGGCGGCAAGATTTCCTGCGAATCCCTGGCACGCTCCCGGCGGGCGGAAGTTCCTTCGGTCACGATCGGATTTTCCGCTCAGCAGGGATGTCCGGAAATATGGTCAACCAGTGCACCCCCGCCATTCGGCCGTTACGAGAACCCCACTTGCTCTGCAAACATGGGGAGCGGGCGGGGCGATCATGAAATATGCCACTGGCATGTCCGTCAACCGGGCTGTGTCCACGCCATTCTGACGACCCGTCAAATTCTGAGAGACATCTGTTCGTGCGCTCCGCCACCGGCGGGGCGCCAGAGGGGGGTACAGCCATGTCCGAAACCACCCAGACTGCCGAGCTCACGCGCCGCCGCATGCTCCAGGGCGCGGCCGTCGCGCTCACCGCCGCCGCCGGGACGGCGCTGATCGGCCTGACCGGGTCCACCGACAAGCCCGCCGCAGCGGCCGGCCTGGCCGGCTCGGACAAGATCGACGAGGTCTACCAGGGCCGGCGCATCCAGGGTCGGCCCGTCTCGGCCGGAGGCGCCGGGCACCACCACCACGGGAGCTACTCGGTGCTGATCGACGGCAAGGAGCTGCACATGATGCAGAACGCCGACGGGACCTGGATCAGTGTCGTCAACCACTACCAGACCTTCACCACGCCGCGCGGGCTGGCCCGGGCCGCCGTCCGTGAGCTGCGCGGCGCCTCGCTCGTCCCGATCGCCTGAGCCGTACACGCGGCGCACGTCGGTCCAAACCAGGTCAGACCATCTCAAGAGGGGGAAACATGGCAGTCCGTAAGAATCAGGCGACCCTGACGGCCCAGGAGAAGCGCGGCTTCGTCAACGCCGTCCTGGCGCTCAAGGCCAACGGTGGTTACGACGCTTTCGTCACCACCCACAACTCGTTCATCACGAGCGACACCGACGACGGTGAGCGGACCGGCCACCGCTCGCCGTCCTTCCTGCCCTGGCACCGCCGCTTCCTGCTCCAGTTCGAGCAGGCACTGCAGGCCATCGACCCCACCGTCTCCCTCCCGTACTGGGACTGGACGGCCGACCAGACGTCGTCCAGCTCCCTCTGGGGTGACGACTTCCTGGGCGGTGACGGCCAGAGCAGCGACAGCCAGGTGACCACCGGGGCCTTCGCCTTCAGCGGTGGCAACTGGACGCTCAACGTGAGCTCCGACAATCGCAACTTCCTGCGCAGAGCACTGGGCGCCGGGGTCGCGAGCCTGCCCAGCAAGGACGACGTGAACTCCGTCCTGGCGATATCCACTTACGACGCCGCGCCGTGGAACAGTGCCTCCGAGGGCTTCCGCAACAACCTGGAGGGCTGGCGGGGCGTCAACCTGCACAACCGGGTGCACGTCTGGGTCGGCGGCGACATGCTGACCGGGATGTCGCCCAACGACCCGGTGTTCTGGCTGCACCACTGCTTCATAGACAAGCTGTGGGCGGCCTGGCAGAGCCGCCACACCGACCAGAGCTACCAGCCGACCGTCAGCACCACCAACGTGGTCGCGCTCAACGACACCATGAAGCCGTGGAACGACACCGCCCCGGCGGCGATGCTCGACCACACCCGCTACTACACCTACGACACCGGCTTCTAGCCGAAGACGGTTCAGGTCCCCGACGAAACCTCGTCGGGGACCTGAACCACTGGTGGCGGCGGTGGGATCAGATGACGGTCTCGGCCTCGGCGTAGCGCTCGGCGGGGACGGTCTTCAGGTCGGCCACGGCGTCGGCCAGCGGCACCAGGGCGATCTGGGTGCCGTGCAGGGCGGTGATGTGGCCGAAGGCGCCCTTGTGGACGGCCTCGACGGCGTGCCAGCCGAAGCGGGTGGCGAGGACGCGGTCGTATGCGGTCGGGGTGCCGCCGCGCTGGGTGTGGCCGAGGATGACCGGCTTGGCCTCCTTGCCGAGGCGGTGCTCCAGCTCGCGGGAGAGCTGGTTGGCGACACCGGTGAAGCGCTCGTGACCGTAGATGTCCTTGACGCCCTCCTCCCAGTGCATGGTGCCGGGCTCGGGCTTGGCGCCCTCCGCGCAGACCACGATGGCGAACTTCTTGTTCCGGTCGAAGCGCTCGCGGACGACCTCGGTGAGCCGGTCGATGTGGAACGGTCGCTCGGGCACCACGATCGCGTGCGCGCCGGCGGCCATGCCGGCGTGCAGGGCGATCCAGCCCGTGTGACGGCCCATCAGCTCGACCACCATCACGCGCTGGTGCGACTCGGCGGTGGTCTTCAGCCGGTCCAGTGCCTCGGTGGCCACCGAGACGGCGGTGTCGAAGCCGAAGGTGACGTCGGTGCAGGCGATGTCGTTGTCGATGGTCTTCGGCACGCCGACCACCGGCAGACCCGCGTCGCTCATCAGCTTCGCGGCCTTCAGGGTGCCCTCGCCGCCGATCGGGATCACCGCGTCGATGCCGAGGTCCGCGCAGTACTTCTTGGCGCGCTCGACGCCGTCCCGCAGGTGGCTCGGCTGGACCCGGGACGAGCCCAGGATGGTGCCGCCCTGGGCCAGGATGCCGCTCACCGAGTCGATGGTGAGGGGCCGGTGGACACCTTCGAGGAGACCGCGCCAGCCGTCCTGGAACCCGATGATCTCGTCGCCGTGGTCGACCACCCCCCGGTGGACCACGGACCGGATCACGGCGTTCAGGCCGGGGCAGTCACCGCCGCTGGTCAGCACACCAATACGCATTGCTTTGCAACTCCCGAGCAGTACCGGACGGCCGGACTTCCACCTTGGCGCTGGCACCTGAAGGTTGGCTCGAATCAGACATGACTCACTGAATCGGGCCATGGAGCAGCATACGGCTCCTGCGTCCGGCCGGGCAGGCGCCGACGCGGGAGCGGCGTCGTCGACGCACCCGCGCGGAACTGCGGCTGGACACCGGGGAGGGTGTGCGTCCAGCTTCCCTATTGTCGTACGGATTGTGGCTCCTGGGCACCGGCTGCCCGCCATGCGGTCAGGTCAGCCGGTGTCCGTCCAGGATCTCAGTACCCGGGAGGGGTCAGGCGGGCTGGCGGGTGGCGTTGATCCGCTCGGTGCGCAGCGCGTCGTACCAGGTGGTGTCGGCCGGCGGGAGCGCGTTCACGTCCAGCGCCAGCTTGATCAGCATGTCGGCGACGGCGGGGTTGCGGGCCATCACCGGCCCGTGCAGGTAGGTGCCGAAGACGGTGTCCCGCCAGGCGCCCTCGGTGCCGTCGCCGGTGCCGTTGCCCCGGCCGGTCTGGACGGTGGCCAGCGGCGCGACGCCCTGGCCCAGGTGCGTGACGCCCTGGTGGTTCTCGAAGCCGGTCAGCTGCGGCAGGCCGAGCCGGGGGTCGACCTCGGCGAGCACGTCGCCGACGCAGCGACCGCCCTCGCCACGGGTGGACCAGACGTCGAGCAGGCCGAGGCCCGGCTCGCGCTCGCCCAGGTCGTTGATGAACTCGTGGCCCAGGATCTGGTAGCCGGCGCAGACCGAGAAGATGATCGCACCGTTCTCGGCGGCCCGGACCAGGCCGGTGTCGGCGCGCAGCCGCTCAGCCGCGAGCCGCTGCGGGCGGTCCTCACCGCCGCCGATCAGGTAGATGTCACCACTGGTGGGGACGGCCTGGTCGGAGCGGACGTCGATCCGCTGCACACCGAGCCCGCGCTGACGGGCCCGGCGCTCGACGACCAGCGCGTTGCCCCGGTCGCCGTAGGTGCTGAGCAGGTCCGGGTAGACCCAGACCAGCCGCAGGTTGCTGTCGTTCATCCGCGAGGCCCTTCCGTACGACTGCTGCTGCTGGTGCGGCTGCGGCGCGGCGTACTGCTGGGAGTGTTCGTACTGCTGGGGCTGACTGTGCTGGGGCTGACTGTGCTGGGGCTGACTCTGGTGGGGCTGACTCTGGTGGGGCTGCCCGCTGTTCGGCTGGCCGTAGGGGGGCTGACCGTTGTACGGCTGGGGAGGCTGAGGGGGGAAGGACATCAGTTGGCCACCGCCTTTCGCAGCTGCTGGAACGCGGTGTAGTTGGCGATCGCCTCGATCCGTCCGGGCGGGGCCATCTGGACGGCCTGCTCCAGGGTGTCGACCACGTGGAACTGCAGTCCGGCGACCTCCAGGCGTACCGCGAGGTCCAGCTTGCGCTGGCCCATCACGAAGACCGGGTGGCCCGCCAGGCGTTCGTAGTCCACGTCCCAGAGCCAGGAGGTGTCGGTGCCGTCCGCGTCCATCGCGTTCACCGACAGCACCACCGGCGCGGGCGGCTGGTCGATCAGCGAGAAGGTCTCCAGCCAGCCGGCCGGGTTCTTGGCCAGCAGCAGCCGGACGTCGCGGCCCAGGTACGAGACCACGTCGTAGCGGCCGGCCACCGCCGTCACCGCCTGCATCCGCTGCAGCGCGACCTGCGGGGCGACGCCGAAGACGGCCGCCACGGCGGCCGAGCTGGTGGCGTTGGCCAGGTTGGCGCGGCCCGGCAGCTGGAGCGTGATCGGCCAGGCGCCACGCTGCGGGTCGATCACGTGGGTGCCCTGGAGCGCCCAGTGCGGCTGGGGGCGGCGGAAACCGCAGTCCTGGCAGAACCAGTCGTCCCCGGGACGCTGCATCACACCACCGCAGGACGGGCAGGACCAGGCGTCCTCCTTCCACGCCTGACCGGCGGCCACCCAGACCACCTTCCGGCAGGAGGAGGCGGCCCAGGTCACCAGCGGGTCGTCCGCGTTGGCGATGATCACGGCGTCGCTGTCCTTGAGACCCTCGCGCCACTTCTCGGCCATCATCCGCGTCTCGGCGGCGCGGTCCAGCTGGTCGCGCGAGAGGTTCAGCAGCGCTATGGCCTTGGGGTTGGTGTCGCGGGCGACCCCGGCGAGGTACTTCTCGTCGACCTCGATCACGCCGAACTTGGCGTCCGAGCCGCCCGCCAGCGCGGAGGTGATGCCGGCGGGCATGTTGGCGCCCAGCGCATTGGAGACGACGGGGCCTGCGGCGCCCAGCGCCTCGGCGATCAGCCGGGTGGTGGTGGTCTTGCCGTTGGTCGCGCTGACCAGGACCACGTCGAGGTGCTCGGCGAGGGTCGCCAGCAGGTCGGGGTCCAGCTTGAGGGCGACCTTGCCGCCGATCACCGAGCCACTGCCACGGCCGGCCTTCTGCGAGAGGGCGGCGGCCATCCGGCCGGCCGTCACGGCGAGCTTGGCGCGGGCGGGCAGCGAGGCGTCGCGTACGGCCGCGGCTTCCGAATCGGTGCCTGGCATGCTCAGTGGTTCCTCCTTGCTGCGGCGCCCTCCGGGGGTTCGTGAGAACCCTTCGGGGGGCGGGGACGGGGGCCAGCCTACCCACTCCATCCTCCGGCACCGATTTCCGGACCCCTGGTGAGGCGGAACTTGTGCTGTCACGGCAACCAGATCAGGGGTGCGCAGTTCCCCCGCGCCCCTGATCTGGTTGCCCGGTTGCGTACGTGCACCCAAAGTGCTGGTGGTGCGTCTACTGGCCCGGGCCGGTGGGCCAGGGGGTGGGGAGTTGGTCAGCGGCCTCGGCGAGGTGGGCGGTGATGACCAGGGTGCCGTTCTCGACCTGGTGGTCGAGGGGGGCGCCGAGCCGCCGCATGGTGGAGATCAGGCCGGTGTTGGAGGCGTGGGTGACGGCGTAGACCGTCTGGACGCCCGCCTCCAGGGCCAGTGCGGCCATCCGGCGCAGCAGGTCGAAGCCGAGTCCGCGCCGCTGCCAGTCGTCCTCGACCAGCAGGGCGACCTCCGCGCTGTCGTCGTCCCAGATCAGGTGGGCCAGCGCGACGATCCGCCCGTTCGGCGCCTCCACCGCGAGGGTCTGCCCGTGCCGGGGGTCGAGCAGGTGCTCGAGGTAGCGGTCGGCGTCGTTGACCGGGCCGTGGTAGCGCTTGCGCAGGGCCTCGGGGGAGCAGCGGTGGTGCATGGCGAGCGCCGCAGCGTGGTCGTCCGCGTCGGCCCGGCGGACGGTCAGGTCGGCTCCGGCGGGCAGGCTCAGCCGGGCTTCGACGTTGGGGATGCGCGGGCCGAGCAGGGCGTCCAGCTCGACCAGCTTCCGGGCCCGGGCGAACTCGGTCGGGGTGAAGGGCAGGTGCGGCCTGGTCAGTTCGATCAGGTCGCCGGACGGCGCCGGCAGCCGCATCACGTGGCCGTCGAACCCGGCGGTGCCCCGCGCCGCG
The DNA here is from genome assembly GCF_029894335.1 of Kitasatospora sp. MAP5-34. Taxonomy (GTDB): domain Bacteria; phylum Actinomycetota; class Actinomycetes; order Streptomycetales; family Streptomycetaceae; genus Kitasatospora. The sequence continues at coordinate 50,655 of NZ_JARXZC010000035.1, forward strand.
CCGCCCGGGTACTGCCGGATGGTGCAGCGTCCGAACAACTGCCGCAGCGCGACGGGCAACTCGGCGGCGTCCAGTGCCGTCCGGGTGGCCAGGGCCAGTACGTGGGTGGGCTCGTCCACCAGGTCGTGCGCGTCGGCCGGGTCGGTCCAGATGTCCAGGCCCCCGGCGGCGGCCACCGTGGCCGCGAGTTCGGCCCGGGTGAGGCCGAGGGGCGCGCGGACCAGGAACTCGTCCACGGTGCCGGTCGGCAGCGGGTGGGCCTGCAGCGAGATGATGTTGATCTCCCGCCCGGCGAAGGCGGTGCAGATCCGGGCCAGGCTGCCGGGGGAGTCGGCGACGGTGGTACGGATCCGCCAGAGTGCGGTCTCCTGGTAGTCGCGCAGCGGTCCGGTCACCTCGGCCTCCCCGGGTGGGCCGGTCGGCTCGGGGGCGGGTGGTCCGTGCGGGTGGCGGTGTGCCCACCAGGAGTGGAAGAGCGCCGTGGCCATGAGCGCGAGCGCCGAGGCGACCAGCAGCACCGGGCCGTCGTGCCCGTGCACCACGACGTTGGCGACCAGATCGGCCAGCGCGACGGCGACGAAGACGGCGGCGAGTTCGGTGGAATCCCGGCGCCAGTGGTGCGCGCGGGCGCTGCGCCGCTGGGCGCGGGAGGGAGTGGCGGGCTGGGAGTCAGGGAATCTGTCCATAGGAGCATGGTGTCGCTCCGGTGTTTCGCGATCACGAATCCCCCGTGACCTGTTGGTAAATGTCTCAGGTTAGTCTCCGAACGACTTCAGCCGACCGGAGGCGGACCGTCAAGTACCGGATCGACATTCCGTCAGAGCGGTTCCGGCCGAGCGTACTTCGGCCAGCAGCAGTTCGAGGTCGGCCTCGGTGGCGGAGGCGTTCAGCAGGCAGGCCCGGAGCATCTCCCGGCCCTCGAACAGCGCGCCCGTGACGAACACCCTGCCGCGCAGCTGCACCGCCACCGGCAGCTCCCGGTTGACAGCGTTCACGGTCTCCTCGTCCGCGCCGGCCGGCCGCAGGCGGAAGGCGACGATGGAGGTCCGGACCGGCGCGAGCAGCTCCAAGTCGGGCGCGGCGTCGACCAGTTCGCCGAGCCGTCGGGCCAGTGCGGTGCACCGGGCGATGTCGGCGGCGAGGCCGTCCCGGCCCCGGTGGGCGATGGTCGCCCAGACCTTCAGCGAGCGGAACGGGCGGGTCTGCTCCAGGCCGTACTCGGAGAACCACCCGAGCGCGCCCGCCGCCTCGTCGCGCAGGTAGGAGGGGACGAGGCTGAAGGTGCCGCGCAGCTCGTCGGTGTCGCGGACCAGCGCGCACCCGCAGTCGACGGGCACCCCGAGCCACTTGTGCGGGTCCAGCGCGAGCGAGTCGGCGCGGTCCATCCCGGCGTACCGGTGGGCGATGACCGGGTCCAGCACGCCGAAGGCGCCGTACGCGCCGTCCACGTGCAGCCAGAGCCGCTCTGCGGCGCAGAGGTCGGCGATCGGGTCGAAGGCGTCCACCGCGCCGGTGCCGACCGTGCCGGCCGAGGCGACGACCAGGAAGGGCAGCAGCCCGGCGGCGCGGTCCTCGGCGACGACGGCGGCCAGCGCGGTGACGTCGAGGCGGCCGTCGGAGTCGCTGCCGACGGTCCGCAGGTGCCTGCTGCCCAGTCCGAGCAGCTCGACCGCCTTGCGGACGCAGGAGTGCGTCTCGGCGGTGGCGTACGTGACCAGGGGCGGCAGGGCTGTGAGGCCCTGCTCGCGAATGTCCACGCCGGCCAGCCGGGCGGCGCGGGTCCGGGCGGCGGCGAGGCAGAGGATGGTGGCCATCGAGGTGCCGGAGGTGAGGATGCCGCCGCCGGGCGGGTGCGGGAAGCCGACCAGCTCGGCGATCCAGCGGACCACGGCCCGCTCCAGGTGGACGTCCGCGTGGTCGCCGCCGGCCGAGCTGGGGTTCATCGCGGCGGCGGCCAGGGTGGCGAGCACCCCGGCGGGGGCAGGGGCGGAGTTGACCCAGCCGAAGAAGCGCGGGTGGCCGTTGCCCATCGGCGCGGGCAGCACCTCGGCGGCGATCACGTCCAGCAGCCCGGCCAGCGGCGTGCCGTCGGCCGGCAGCGGCGCGTCCAGCAGCGCCTGCCGCACGGCGGGGTCCGTCGGCTGCCAGACCGGGCGCCCGGGGAGCGCGTCGAGGTAGTCGGAGACCAGCTCGGCGGTGGTGTGGGCGGCGCTGCGGAAGTCGTCGGGGGCAGCGGAGGGGGCAGACGAGGGGGAGGAGGCGCTCATGGTGCTGCTCCAGCGGTGTCGGCCGGGGGCGCGGCGTCCTCGGCGCACCGGATTGGCCTGATCCTAGAGCGTCCCCCGGTCCGCTCGGAGGCCGGAGTCCAATCGGAGGACCGAAGGGACCTGGTCGGCGAAACCGATTCGGAGCAGCCCGTACCCGATACCGGCCAGCCCGTACAGCAGACCGGGGTCGGCGAGGCCGCCGGGCGTCCCGCAGTGCGGGCCCTCCTGTTCGAGGACGGCCAGCAGCGCACCGGCCCGTTCGGTCGTCCCGGCGGCGTCCCCGAGCGAATCCAGGACGCCCAGTTCGCCGTGGCAGAGGCTGTGGTCGGCCAGCGGTCCGGTCCGCAGGACCGTCCCGACGGCCCGCTCCGCGAAGGCCGCGAGCCGGGGGTCGGCCAGCGCGGCCGGGCTGTCGGTGACGGCCAGGGCGAGCCCCGGCAGCCCCTCGCACCAGGAGAAGCCCGTCGCGGAGGCAGTGGCGGCCCGGCCGGTCGTCGCGCTGTGCAGTGCCGCCAGCCCGGCCCGCTCGTACTGCGCGCCGCCGCCGGCCGCCGCGTACCTGAGCAGGGCCCAGCCGGCCCCGGCCGGTCCGGCGGCGAAGCCGGGCCCGCCGGGCAGCGGCTCCCTGGTGAGCCGTTCCGCGCACAGCCCGGCACCCCGCCAGGCCGTGGCGGAGCCGGTGGACCGGTGTACGGCGAGCAGCGCCGCGAGACCCCCGGCGGCTCCGGCCAGCAGGCCGGACTCGTGCTCCGCCTCGGCCGCCGCGACGGCCAGTTCCGTCGCCGGGTCGATCCAGCTGCGGACCTCGGCGTCGTCGAGGGCCGCAGCCGTCTCGGTGAGTCCGTAGAGGACACCACCGAGGCCGGCGAAGCCGCCCGAGCCGAGATCGCCGAGGTCGGCACGGTTCTCGGCGAATCCGGAGAGCAGGTCCGGCACCGGCCGCAGCGAGGCGCGGGCCACCTCGGCGTACGAGTCCGCGCCGGTGAGCCGGGCCAGCCGGGCGAGGAACAGGGCCGTACCGGTGTAGCCGCTGCCCAGATCGGCGCCGAGCGGCCGGAGCCGCCAGTACCGGTCGCCGAGCAGTTCGAGGCCGAGCCAGTTGGCCCGGGCGGGAGACCTAGGGCGGCGGCTGCGGTGTGCCAGCTCGACGAGTCGGTCGCCGATGCGGCGGGCGGCGGCGAGCAGCCGCTCCTGGTCCGGGGCCGGCCCGCCGGCTCCCCGGGGGGAGACGAGGCCCGTCCCGTGCGCGGGCCCGGTGGCCCGGCCCGCCATCGCGGCCCGGATGATCCACTCCTGGGCGGCGCGGTCCGCCGGGCCCATCGCGCCGACCTTGGCGCAGGCGCGGGACAGGCCCGACCGGTCCAGCGCGCCGGGTATCCGGCGTCCCGTGCCGTTCCAGAGGTCCACCGAGCCCGGCCGCGCCGAGAAGAGGGGGACGTCCCCGGCCCACAGTTCGGCGAGTTCGTGGTCGACCAGCCCGGGTCGGCCGCCGGCGCCGAGTTGGTCCGTCCGCAGCAGGCCGAGGATCTCGTCCCGGTCCGCCGCGTCCCGCATGAGATCGGGGTGGGTGGACTCGTCGAGCAGGGTCGCGTACACCTGGGTGGCCCGGGGGACCACCCGGACCGCGTCGTCGGCGAACCGTCGCAGCAGGCCCTGCGGGCCGGTCAGGTCGTCCCGGTGGTCGGTGACTGCCTGGTACCCGGCCCGGAAACCGGCTGCCAGCGACTCGGTGTACCTCGCCGGATCGGCGTCCCGCCCGTCGAGCCTGGGCCGGTTCGACGCCCCCGACGTGCTGCCCGTCCGGCGGACGGCGTGCATCTCGTCGGTCCCGGACGCCTCCCAGCACAGCCTCTCGAACGGCGAACGGGCCCCCGCGTCGCCACCGAGACCCGAGGCGTCCAGCGCCGCTTCGTCACCGATCAGCAGGTACGGCAGCAGACCGATCCGATGGACCGACGCGGCCAGCGCGAGCAGGGCGGGGTCCGGGTCGGTCTCGGCGGGCGCGGGCGGGTGGAAGAGCGTCTCGGCGTCGACCAGGACGGGTTCGTCCCCGTGCGCGATCAGGTTCTCCAGGTGCAGGTCGGTGCCGTCCAGCGCGTGCATCAGGGCCAGCAGAGCGCCCTGGCGCCGGTAGAAGCGGTCCAGCTGCTCCTCCGTCGTACAGGGCGCCGCCGGGACGAACTCCAGCCAGCCGTAGCCGTCCCCGGCCAGCAGCGCCGGGAGGCGCAGCGCGGGTGAGCCGGACCGGGGGTTGTACCAGTCGATCAGCTCGGCGAGATGACGGTGGACGGTGAGCGGGCGCGGTTTGTACACCACGCGGGACCCGTCGGCGAACCGCAGGATCGCGACGCTGCGGCCGCCGCCGTGGGTGTCGCCGACGGCGGTGTCGACCGCGACCAGCGGGCCGGGGTCCTGTGCGGCGAGCAGGGCCCTGACCAGGTCGGCGCGGTCGGCGGCGAACCGGCCGAGCAGCTCGGTCAGGGCCTCGGCGGCGGACAGGCAGCTCCGGCCCAGCAGCCGGGCCAGCACCGGGTACTCGGTGAGCAGCGCGGACAGGCCGTGGCGCCGGGAGGTGACGGCGAGGAAGTCGCGGAAGCGGGCCGACGGGGTGTCACCGGAGAGCCGGCCCTCGACCCGGGCCACGTTGAGCTCCAGGACGAGGGTACGGGCGGCGGTCCGGCCCAGGGCGGCCGCCAGTCGATCGGTGAACTCCGACCGGATCGAGGGGTCGGTGCTGCTCGGCAGCCTCGCGCCAGCCGCCTCGGCGAACGGCGCGAGCAGCCGGGCGAAGCCGGTCGTCCCCGGCCACTCCGTACGGTCCGTCAGGTCCGCACGGGGACCGGACGGCACGGCCGCCAGCACCTGCTCCACGAACGCGGCCCACTCAGGCCGCCGCTCGCAGGGCAGCTCGGCTGCGGGCAGGCCCCGCAGCCACCAGCTCTCGGGCGCTGCGGCGGCGGTGCGTGTGGTTGTGGTGATCACAGCGCAGAGCGTGTCATTCGGCGTCCGGCGGTACAAGGGACAAGCTCTGGCTGCCCGTTCCGCTGTCAGTCCAGGCTGTTGGAGAGCCCGCCCGCTGTCCGGCAGTAGCCCGCGATCTCCGGGTTGGTGATCTGGGAGCAGAGCCGGGCCGGCGCGCCGGGATCGGTGAAGTTGACCGTGTAGTAGCTCATCAGACCGGAGGTGCAGGCCTGCCGGTGCTTGGCGTCGGCGCCGGTGGCGCACTGGTCGGCGGCCCAGTTCACCCGGTCCAGGTTGTACTTCATGGTGCGTGAGCCGACGCCCCGGCTGCAGTCGATGTCGCCGCCGGTGGGCTGGGCGGCCAGGCACCACTTGAGGGCGCCCGCGAAGACCTCGGGGTGGGCGGCGTAGTCGTGCGAGCTCAGGTAGAAGGTCGGGGCGTAGAAGTAGCAGGCCGACTGGAAGAGCGGAGGCTGCTCCGGGCACGGGTACAGCGGTTCGGCGGCCAGCTTGTCGGCGGGCAGGTTGGCCTTGGCCTTCTCGTCCTCCTCGTCCGGGCCGAAGAGCTGCATGAACAGGCCCTCGGAGCAGGTGATCCGCCGGCTGTCGGTGGGGAACTTGTTGCAGAGATCGCGGGCCTTCGCCACGTCCTGTTTGGCGACGAACATGGTGCCGTGGCCGACGCCGTGGATGCACGGGCCCTTGTTGGCGGGCGCGCAGAGCTTCAGCAGGTCCGACTCCGGGTCCTTGGAGGCGTTGAGCATCTCCTCGACGGCGCCGTGCAGGTAGCCCGCCGCGCAGGTCTCGTGCGGGAAGGAGATGACCTTCTCGAAGTCCTCGTGGTAGCGCTTGACGGCGGCGTGGCCGAGTTCGTGCGCGATCGGGTGGCAGAACCGGACGGTGTAGGGCTGCTTCTTGGTGATGCGGTCCAGGTCCGCCAGGGCCACGCCCGGGTCGGTGGCGTCCATCTCGGCCATCAGCTTGTTGCGCAGGGTACTGCGCGTCCACACCGCAGGATCGCCGGTCGGGGTGGCGGAGGCGCTCCGGGCGGCCGTCCGGGCGGCCGGGGCGGACCCCGCCGAGGGGGCGTTCCCCGGTGGGGTCCACCGGGTCACCGTCGCCGCCCCGAGCCCGAGGATGCCGAGCAGGGCGGCGGCGATGATCGCGAAGACTCGCGGTTGCATGACGGTGGTCCCCCGACAGTTCGCTTCGGATGGGTGTTGGACCGGCCGGCAATTGGGGGCGTCGCACCCGCCCCCAATTGCCGGCCGGTCTTACTTCCCATCCTGGCGGTTTCGGGTCGAAATGCGCGGTCTGTGACCGCCATCCGGGAAGTGTCGGGTCCGCTGCGCGGTCGCCGGCCTGGTCAACGAAGCGGGCGGCTCCCGGTCACCGGTCGTACACCTACCGAGGTCGCCCCGGAGTGACCGCCGGCCGGCCGCGAGCGGGTGCCCAGGGGGCATCCGGTCCCGGCCGGCCGGCGGAGCGGCCTCAGATCTGCAGCGACACGTTGTAGTCGCGGAGCCAGGCGTCCAGGTCGAGGGCGACCTCGATGCCGAGGCGGGCCGCCTGCGGGTCGGCGTCCGGGGTGAGCGCGTCGGCGACCGTCCGGGCGTTGAGCAGGCCGTGCACCGGGGAGTCCGGTTGGCCGGCCAGGGCGGCCAGCTCGCTCTGCAGGATGCGGGCGTAGCCCGGGTCCTGGGTGCTCGGGTACGGGCTCTTGACCCGGTCGGCCACGGCGGCGGGCAGCACGTCGCGGACGGCGGCGCGCAGCAGGCTCTTCTCCCGCCCGTCGAAGGTCTTCATCGACCACGGCGTGTTGAAGACGTACTGCACCAGTCGGTGGTCGCAGAACGGCACCCGGACCTCCAGCCCGGAGGCCATGCTCAGCCGGTCCTTGCGGTCCAGCAGGATCCGGACGAACCGGGTCAGGTTGACGTAGCTGAGCTCGCGCATCCGGCGCTCGACCGGGTCGACCCCCTCCAGGTACGGCACCTCGGCGATCGCCTCGTGGTAGCGGTCGGCCTGGTAGCCCGGCAGGTCGAGCTTGGCGAGCAGGTCGGGGGAGAGCAGCCCCTCGCGCGGGGCGATGCCGGGGCCGGCCAGCGAGGTCATCGCCGCCACCCACGGGAACGCCTGGGTGGCGACGGCCTCCGGGTCGTGGAACCAGCGGTAGCCGCCGAAGAGTTCGTCCGCCGACTCGCCCGAGAGCGCCACCGTGGAGTGCTGCCGGATGCCCTTGAAGAGCAGCAGCATCGAGGTGTCCATGTCGCCGAAGCCGGTCGGCAGGTCGCGCGCGTGCAGCACGGCGCGGCGGTACTCGGGTGCCATCAGCGAGGCGGCGTCCAGCTCGATGGTGCTGTGGTCGGCGCCGACGTGGTCGGCCAGCAGCCGGGCGAACGGCCCGTCCGGGGTGCCGCGCAGCTCGTCGGGGCGGAAGTTCTCGGTCTGGCCGGGGAAGTCGACGTCGAAGGAGCGCACCGCGCCGTGGCCGCCCTCCCGCAGGCTCTTGGCGGCCAGCGCGGTGATCGCGCTGGAGTCCAGCCCGCCGGAGAGCAGCGAGCAGAGCGGGACGTCGGAGATCAGCTGGCGCTGCACGATGTCGTCCAGCAGCGAGCGGATGGTGGCGATGGTGGTGTCGAGGTCGTCGGTGTGCTCCCGGGCCTCCAGGGCCCAGTACCGGTGCTTGGTCAGCCCCTCGCGGCGGACCCGGACGAGGTGTCCGGGCTCGACCTCCGCCAGGCCGCGGTAGATCGCGTGGCCGGGTGTCTTGGTCATGGCGAGCAGTTCGCGCAGCCCGTCCAGGTCGACGCTGGCCGGTACGTCCGGGTGGGCGAGGACGGCCTTGGCCTCGGAGCCGAAGAGCACGCCGTCCGGCGTCCGGTAGTAGTAGAGCGGCTTGACGCCCATCCGGTCGCGGACCAGCAGCAGCTCCTCGGCGCGGGCGTCCCAGATCGCGAAGGCGAACATGCCGTTCAGCCGGTCGACGAAGCTGCGGCCCCACTCGAGGTAGGCGTGCAGCACGACCTCGGTGTCGCTCCTGGTGCGGAAGCGGTGCCCGGCGGCTTCCAGCTCGGTGCGCAGCTCCTGGTAGTTGTAGACCTCACCGGTGTAGGTGAGGGAGGCCAGCAGACGGCCGTCCTCCTCGACGATCATCGGCTGCTTGCCGCCGTCGAGGTCGATCACGGCGAGCCGTCGGTGGCCCAGTGCGGCGTGCGGCTGGAGGTGCACACCGCCCGCGTCCGGGCCCCGGCAGGCCATCGTCTCCGTCATCAGGTCGAGTGTCCTGCGCTCGTTGGTCAGATCGCGATCGAATGCGACCCAGCCCGTCAGTCCGCACATGTAATAGCCCCCAGCATCTCGTTTGTGTGTCGATATGATCACGCTACGCGCCGGTAGGGTGGAGATCAAGAGGGCCGAATGCCGCAATCCGTGCCCGATTTCGGGCAGGATTCTTGGATTTCTGCTGGCGCGGCGCCTAGAGTCCCCTCTCGTGTCCGCCTCACCGCACCCTCACGAAGACCTGCTCGCCCACCTCACCCGCATCAGCCCGCTCGGGCCCCGGGAGGCGGCGCGGGTGGTCGCGGAGGTGCTGGCGTACTTCGCCGAACCGACCGAGGAGTACGTCCGCCGCCGCCACGGCGAGCTGCAGGCACGCGGCCTCACCAACGAGAAGATCTTCGCCCGGATCGGCACCGAACTCGCCGCCCGCCGGGTCGCCGCACCGGTCCTGTCCACCCGCCAGCTGCGCCGGATCGTCTACGGCTGAGCGGTCCCGGCCGGCTTGACCCATGCCCGATCCGTATGAAGAACCGCCTGTACGAAGACCTGAAGGAGCCCCACCCATGTGCGGAATCGTCGCCTACATCGGGCCCAAGGACGCGACCACCTTCCTCCTGGAGGGCCTGCAGAGGCTCGAGTACCGGGGGTACGACTCGGCGGGCATCGCCGTCGCGGGCAAGGGCGGCACGCTCAAGGTCTGCAAGGTCAAGGGCCGGGTGGCGGACCTGGCCGCCGCCGTACCGCCGAGGTTCAAGGGAGTGACGGGCATCGGTCACACCCGCTGGGCCACCCACGGTGAGCCCAGTGACGCCAACGCCCACCCGCACACGGACAACACCGGCCGGATCGCCGTCGTCCACAACGGCATCATCGAGAACGCCGACGAGCTGCGCGCCCGCCTCCTCGCCGACGGCGCCGTCTTCACCTCCGAGACCGACACCGAGGTGCTCGGCCACCTGATCGCCGCCCACGCGGTCGAGGGCACCGAGCTGGAGGACGCCGTCCGCGCCGCGCTCGCCCATGTGGTGGGTACGTACGGCATCGCCGTCCTCGACGCCACCCAGCCCGACCGGATCGTGGTCGCGCGCAACGGCAGCCCGATCGTGCTCGGCATCGGCGAGAAGGAGATGTTCGTCGCCTCCGACGTCGCGGCCCTGGTCCGCTACACCCGCCAGGTCGTCCACCTGGAGGACGGCGAGCTGGCCACCGTCCGCGCCGACGGCTTCCGCACCTTCACCGAGGACGCGCGGACGGTGACCCGCCAGCCGTCCACGGTCGACTGGGAGATCGCCTCCTACGACACCGCCGGGTACGAGCACTTCCTGCTCAAGGAGATCCACGAGCAGCCCTCGGCCGTGGAGCGGACCCTGAGCGGCCGGCTCGACGAGCGGTTCGCCACCGCCCACCTGGGCGGCCTCAACCTGGACGCCCGGGAGCTGCGCGAGATCCGCCGGGTGAAGATCCTCGGCTGCGGCTCGGCGTACTACGCGGGCGAGATGGGCGCCCAGCTGATCGAGGAGCTGGCCCGGATCCCCGCGCACAGCGAGCCGGCCTCCGAGTTCCGCTACCGCAACCCGGTGATCGAGGCCGACACGCTGTACGTCGCCGTCAGCCAGTCCGGCGAAACGTACGACACGCTGGCCGCCGTCCAGGAGATCAAGCGCAAGGGCGGGCGGGTGCTGGGTGTGGTCAACACCGTCGGCAGCGCGATCGCCCGGGAGTGCGACGGCGGCATCTACCTGCACGCCGGGCCGGAGATCTCGGTCGCCTCCACCAAGGCGTTCACCTCCACCGTGATCGCCTTCGCCCTGCTCGCCCTGCACTTCGGGCGGATCCACGACCTCTCGCCCGCCGACGGCCGCCGGATCGTGGCCGGGCTCAAGGCGCTGCCCGGCCAGATCCGCGAGATCCTCGCGGGCGAGGAGGAGATCGCAAAGCTCGCCGCCGAGTACGCGGGCAGCGCGGGCATGATGTTCATCGGCCGGGTGCGCGGTTACCCCGTCGCCCGCGAGGGCGCGCAGAAGCTCAAGGAGATCTCCTACGTGCACGCCGAGGCGTACCCGGCGAGCGAGCTCAAGCACGGACCGCTGGCGCTGATCAGCCCCGAGTTGCCGACCGTCGCCCTCGTCCCCGACGACGAGCTGCTCGACAAGAACCTCACCACCCTCGGCGAGATCAAGGCCCGCTCCGGACGCGTCCTCGCCATCGGCCACCGCGCCCCCGAGGCCAAGCTCGCCGACCACTCGATCCTGATCCCCAAGAGCGAGCCCGAACTCGACCCGCTGCTCCTCAACATCCCGCTCCAGCTGCTCGCCTACCACGCGGCGGTCGCGCTGGAGCGCGACGTCGACAAGCCCCGCAACCTCGCCAAGAGCGTGACCGTCGAGTAGGCCGCCCCGTCGGCCAACCTCAGTTGGCTGAGCCTGTCGGTCAATTGACTGAGTGTCAGTTAGCATGCGGTGACGAGGGCCGCGCTGCGAACGGGAGACGAGCGATGCGATTCGGGATCATCGGGACGGGCACCGTCGGCCGGACTCTGGCGGGCAAGCTGATCGCGCTCGGGCACGAGGTGACGCTCGGCTCGCGGACCAAGGACAACACCGGCGCGCTCGCCTGGGCCGAGCAGGCGGGCGCGCGCGGACACTGCGGTACGTTCGCGGACGCCGCCGCGTTCGGCGAGGTGGTGATCAACGCGACCTCCGGGACGGTCTCGCTTCAGGCGCTGCGCGCCGCGGGCGCCGAGCAGCTCGCCGGGAAGGTGCTGCTCGACGTCTCCAACCCGCTGGTCTTCTCACCCACCGGCGAGCTGACTCTCGACCCGGTCAACACCGACAGTGTCGGCGAGCAGATCCAACGGGAGTTCCCGGACACGCGGGTGGTCAAGGGCCTGAACACCGTGAACGCCATGGTGATGGTGGACCCGCGCCGGGTGCCCGGGCAGCACAACCTCTTCATCGCCGGCGAGGACGTCGAGGCGAAGGCGCAGGTGACGGCGGTGCTGGAGCAGTTCGGCTGGCCGGCCGGCTCGGTGCTCGACCTCGGCGGGATCGCGGCGGCGCGCGGCATGGAGATGCTGATGCCGTTCTGGCTGCGGCTGATGGGTCACTTCGGCCATGCGGACTTCAACTACTCGATCAGGACAGCGGAGTGAGAACGTGACAGAGCAGGCAGCGCCGCCGCTTCTCCCCCTGGACGAGGACTGGGAGTCCGCCCTCGCCGTCGTCGCCCACCCCGACGACCTGGAGTACGGCGCGGCGGCGGCGATCGCCCGCTGGACGGCCCAGGGCAAGCGCATCGGCTACGTGATGGTGACCAGCGGTGAGGCCGGTATCGACTCGCTGGAGCCGGAGAAGTGCCGGACCGTCCGCGAGTCCGAAGAGCTCGCCTCGGCGGCGCTGGTCGGGGTGGACGTGGTGGAGTTCCTCGGCCACCCCGACGGAGTGGTGGAGTACGGGCCGCGCCTGCGCCGGGACATCGCGCGTACCGTGCGCCGGCACCGCCCCGAGATCGTGATCACCACCAACTTCCGTGACACCTACGGCGGGGTCTTCCCCAACCAGGCCGACCACATCGCGGTCGGCCGGGCCACCCTGGACGCCGTCCGGGACGCCGGCAACCGCTGGGTCTTCCGCGAGCTGACGGCCGAGGGCCACCAGCCGTGGGGCGGGGTGCGCCAGGTCTGGGCGGCGGGCTCGCCCGACGCCCGGCACGCCGTGGACACCACCGACCACTTCGCCGCCGGGGTCGTCTCGCTGCAGGCGCACAAGGCGTACCTGAAGGGCCTCGGCGGCGATCCGGCCAACGTGGCGGCCTTCCTGGAGCCGATGGCCCGGGCGGCGGGCGAGGGGCTCGGCGTCCGCTACGCGTCGTCGTTCGAGGTGTTCTCGCTGCGGTTCTGACCCTGGCTTCGAGCACCAGAACGGTCTGCCCCGGGGCCGGGACGCCGCAGTTGTCCAGGAACACCAAGGCCCCCACCGCCGGATACCCGTAGTTCTCCAGCAGTGGGGTGAGGTGGGCCGGCGGCCCTGGCAGCGGCGGGGGTGGGGGCAAGGATGCCTCCCGGGCAAGCGGGAGGGGCGTGGGCTACCGCTGCTGCTGGCGCTCGATGACGGTGTCCGGTCCGGGGTAGATCAGCCCCTCGTGACCGTCCTCGAAGTGGACGAGGTAGGGCGGCTCGCCGTCGGCGCCCCGCACTTCGGTGATCTCGCCCCTGCGGTCCGCCATACCCACCGACTTGCTGTGGATGTGGATCTGGTCGCCTACCGTGGCTTGCATGTCTGCTCCTCCGAGAGCGAGGGCCGCGTCGGCGGACCTGCCGTCCGCCGCCGTGCGGGAGGGTCGGTCCCGTCTCCACTGTGCGGCGCCGCCGCTCCGGCCGCAATGGGACGGCTGGGAGCCGTGGGAGCTGCGGGGGAGCAGCGGGGGGATCAGACCGGGATCAGGCCGGGTCCTGGTCGGCGAGGTAGCAGCGGAGCAGGCGCTTGCACTCGGCGATCATGGTCGGGTCGCCGTCCGGATCGATCCGGAAGGCCAGTTTGAGAACGGCGTCGGCGCACTCCAGTGCGACCCGCAGGGCCAGCGGGAAGCCCTCGGAGCCGAACATCGCCCCGCCCAGGACCCGCAGCCGGACCGCCACAGCCTCGTTGTTGTCGAGCTCGGCGTCGAGCAGGTGCTCGGGGTCGCTGGGCTCGGCCGACTCTGCCGGGTCCGTCGGGGCCGTTCCTTCGGCCGGAAGGCGGTCCACCAGCCCGAAGTCGACCTGGCCGAAGCCGGGCACGGTCCGCTTCATCGCGACGAACTCCTCGACGGCGAGGTCGACGAACCCGGCCACGCCCTGCGGGTTCTCGGCCTCGATGCGGCGGGCGAGCCGGTCCAGGTAGCGGTCCAGGTTCCGGGCGGCGAGCGCGGCGAGCAGGCTCTCCTTGCCGGAGAAGAACTGGTAGAGGGTGCCGATCGGCACCCGCGCGCGCTGCGCCACCTCCTTCGTGGTGAGCGCGCCGGCCCCGACCTCGTCGAGCAGGCCCGCACTGGCGTCGAGGAGGCGTTCGTACCGCTCCAGACTGCGCCGCTGCACCGGCCGTCGCCGGGGTGCGCTGGTGCCGACGGCCTGTTCGGGCCCGGCTGTCTCCGCCTTCATGCGCCCACTGTGCCGCATCGGGTGTTCCGGGCGCGAATCACCAACATGAGTAGATCTCAGGTATCTCGAAAGCTACTCCCGGGCCAACTCCGGCCGGCCCGAAACCGGTAACCCAGCGGCCCGCCGAAAGCTGTCGGCGTGGCGAACCGATCCGGCTCAGAGTGGCGTGCTCCCGGAGCCGGGCGCCGGCGTGTGCACGGACCCCGTCTCCGGAGCGGCGTCGAGGAACTCCCGGACGGCGAAGGCGGCCAGCACGGCGACGGCGATCCAGGTCACCACGGCCGCTGACGGGTAGCTCCAGGTGAAGAGCACGACCGCCGCCACCAGCAGGATCGCGGCTCCGATCCAGCGCTTGAAGCGGTGGACGAAGCCGCCGACCGGTCCAAGTCCCATCCCGTGCGAGGTGAGCACCTCGCGGACGGCCCCGACGCCCCTGCGGCAGGCGGTCCGCAGCGCGACCGCGACCCGTGAGGGGCCGATCAGGAACGCTCCGAGCGCTGTGATCACCGCCAACGCCCCGACGCTGCGCACACTCGCGCGCATGAACCGGATGAGCGCGTCGTACACCGCCCCGGCGGCCGCCTGGGACGCGCCGGGGGGCAGGTGGTCGAGGTAGAAGGACCGGAACACCGTGAGGACGATGCCGGTCAGCAGCATGGCGGCGGCCACGCCGAGGGCGGCGCCGACCAGTGCTCTCCGTCGGTTCGCGGCCAGGAACACCCCGGCAGCGGCGATCAGCACAGTGATCACCGGGAGCCAGTTGCCGATGATCTCCAGCAGGCGGAAGTACCCCTTGACTTTGCCGATGTCCTTCGAGGCGAACACGACGATGTCGGTGTGGACGTTCGGGATCTTCGCGGCGGCGCCGAAGCCGGAGCTCACCAGTTGGTCCTTGACCCGGGCGACAATCGGCCCGATGTCGACGGTGACCTGGTTGTTGTTCAGCGAGACCGCGCCCCCGCCCTGGCCGGTCAAGGCCTTGGTCATGGCGGCGTGTCCGGCCCGGTTCGCGTCGACCCACAGCGTCTCGAACGCGCTGCTGGAGACGAACTGGTGCACGGTCGTGCTGACGAGATCTGTCAGGCCGCTGGTGATCGGCCCGCTCAGGCCGTTGATCAGACCGGCGGCCTGGGGCGGGACGCCCCGCTGCGCGGCGGCGTCGGACAGCTGTTTCACCAGGCCCTTGACGTCGATCTGGTCCAGGACCGCCGTGGTGACGCGGCCGGTGACCGCGTCCTGTACATCGGGGTTGGAGGCCAGCGGGGCGACCGTCTGCACGTACCGGTCGGTGTTGCCGACGATGTCACTCGTCCAGACCGCGATCACCGACAGCAGTGACAGGACGGCGGCCAGGATGATCAGCACGACCGCGCCCGAGGTCCGCAGGCGGTGCTTCTGGCCGGGCTGCGGCGTGGCGCTCTCGAGCGCCGCGAGCCGCCGCCGCAGCTCGTCGACCTCGCCCGCCCCCGCCGCCGAGGGCTGTTCCGGTCCGGTCGACCGGGCCGCCGGGGGCGCCTGGTCGGGCGGGGGCTGACCCGGTGATCCGGTCTGGGGAGGCGGACCGTCGGCCGGCTCCCGGTGGCCTGCCTCCTCCGGCTCCGGCTCGGACGTGCCTGAGGCCATCGCGCACTCTCCCTGGGTCGGACCCTTCGTCCAGCTCGGCGGTCACGTAGTCCGCCGTCCCAGGAGATACTCAAAGTGCTCGGCCCACCACCGGGAGTGTGCGTACGAGTGGGGCCGGTGCGGCGCGCGAAGTCGGCGCCGCCGTGGAACGCTGGATTGAGAGCCGCCGGCCAGTCTGCCCGGCAGGCCGGACGGTTCCCCTGACCAGGGAGGCCCGTATGGCCAGTAACCTCAACCAACCGCCGGCCGGGAGCGTCAGCCCAGGCGGCACGCGGCATGTCCTGAGATCCGGCTGGACCGTCCTCGCGGCGGCGCTGATGATCTTCGGTGGTGCCATGGCGATCTTCGAGGGTATCGCCGCCATCGCCAAGGACGATCTGTTCGTCACCACGGCGCACTACGTGTTCCGGTTCAGCCTGACCAGCTGGGGCTGGATCCACCTTGTCCTGGGCATCGTCGTCCTGCTGGCCGGCTTCGCGCTGATCGGCGGAGCGCTGTGGGCCCGGGCCGTCGGCGTCGTGCTCGCCGGTCTGAGCCTGCTCGCCAACTTCCTCTGGCTGCCGTACTACCCGTTCTGGGCCATCGTGCTGATTGCCGTGGACATCTTCATCATCTGGGCACTCTGTGCCGGGACCGTTCAGGAGCCCGGCCAATTCTGAGGAGTCGTCAGCTGGGTTGCCGACAGCCGGGGCAGGAGGCGGGCTTCACGAGCTGCGCCCTGGGCTCGTCAGGGGCAGCTCCTCCCCGTCGACGCTTTCGGCCGGGCCGAGCGGCAGGCTGGCCGCGACGCGGAACCCGCCCTCTGCCAGCGGCCCGGCCGCCAGGCTGCCGCCGTGCAGCGCGGCCCGCTCCCGCATGCCGATCAGACCGTACCCGCCGCGCTGCCTGCCCGATCCCGGGGTTGCGACCGCGCCGCTGTGACCGTGCGACCGGCCGGAGCCGTTGTCGCTGACCTTCACGGTGACCGACTGCGGCCGGTAGGTCAGCTCGACCCGGGCGCTGGCCGGGCCGGCGTGCTTGCGGGCGTTGGTGAGCGACTCCTGGACGATCCGGAAGACGGCCAGGTCGGTGGTCGGGGGCAGCGGGCGCGCCGTGCCGTGGACGGTGAACTCGGTGGGCAGGCCGGCCAGCCGCGACTCGTCGACGATCCGTTCGAGGTCGGCGGTGCCGGGTTGGGGCGCGGCCGGGATGACCTCGCGCTCGTCGTCGGCCCGTAGGACGTCGAGCAACTGGCGCATCTCGCGCAGCGCCAGGCGGCCGGAGCTCTCCAGTGTCATCAGGGCCTCGCGCACCACCTCGGTGTCGCCGCCCAGGTTGGCCCGGGCGCCGCCGGCCATCAGCTGCATGGTGGTGATGTGGTGGGCCACGATATCGTGCAACTCCCTTGCGATCCGCCGCCGTTCCTCTGCCACCGCGCGCTCCGCCAGCAACCGGCGCCGGGCCTCGACCTCGCGCTGCCAGCGGTTGAGCACGGCGCCTGTGCCGACCACCAGCACACTCGCCAGCAGGCCGCCCAGGAGGTCCGCCCCGTTCAGGCTCAGGCGCGGCCCGCGGCTGGTCACCGCGACAAGGGCGGCGGTCAGCCCGGCCGGCACGGCGACCGCGAGCGGGCGGTGGCGGGTGACGGCGAACAGCGCCACCGCCGTGGTGCAGGGGAAGTGGTGCGACAGCGGCGCGCTCAGGTTCAGGACCAGGTTCCCGGCCAGCACCCCGGCCAGGACCGCGAGCGGGTGACGGTGCCGGACCGGCAGCGGCAGCGCCGTCACCACACAGAGCACCAGCCCCAGGAGGCCGGGCGGCCGGTTGTCGTCCAGGCTCGTCATCGCGTAGCCGAACAGGTCCATGACGGCCGAACCGGCAGCCACCAGCGCGTCGTTGCGGGTCCAGGGAGAGTCGGCGCCCGGCTCGTCGGGTGCCTGCGGCGCCTGCGGTGTGCGCGGTGCGTTCGGTCCGTGCGGTGCGTCCGGCGGCAGCGGTCGGCGCATCGCCATGCTGGTGGTTCTCCTCTGCGGATGTCTGCGGCGGCCCGCGCCCCGGGCCCTGCCCGGTGCGCCGCAACCGGCGTGCGCGAACCATTCTTCCACCGCTCCGCCGCCGACCACTCGGACCGGAGGCGGAGCCCGGGGTGGGACCAGGGTCCTGGTCCCACCCCTCCGATGGACCCCGGTCCCCCGCGCGTTCTCGTCCCGGGCTCGGACGAGAACGCACCGGCCGGGTGATGGGCTGGAGACCGGCCGGGAATCCCCGGCAACTTTTCTGGCCCAGGAGGCGCTTGTGACCGAGAAGCTGACGATACGGCGACGCCCGCTGCTGCTGGCGGCCGCGGCCACTGTGGGGGCGCTGCTGGCTCCCACGCCGGCCTGCGCGGACCAGAAGACCCTGGCGATGCCTGCCGGCCAGGACCCGGTCCACGCCCTCGAGCGGGCGGCCCACCCGCTGCGGTCGACGGAACCGGGGCCGGACACCGCCGACCTGCGACCCCTGGGGGCGATGATCGGCGACGCCACGGTGGTGGGCCTGGGCGAGGCCACGCACGGGTCGCACGAGTTCTTCACCCTGAAGGAGCGGGTCTTCCGGTATCTCGTCGAGGAGAAGGGCTTCACCACCTTCGCCCTGGAGATCGGCTGGCCGTCGGGACTGCTGCTCGACGAGTATGTCCAGAGCGGCCGAGGGGACGCGCGTCAGGTCGTGCAGGAGGCCCTGGGCGGATCGCCGTTCGGGCGGGAGGAGTTCCTGCATCTGATCGAGTGGATGCGCGGCCACAACCGGCGCTGCCCCGGCCGCCGGGTCCACTTCATGGGTGACGACGTCGGTGCTCCCAGGGTGGGCGACGACTTCTTCGAGCGGGTGACGGGCTACGTCGGCCGGCACCACCCGCAGCTGCTGCCGCGCTTCACCGAGCTCTACACCGGCCTGCGCCCCCTCGACGACGCCATCGCCTACATGGGCGGACCGCTGGCGGAGCGGCAGCGGCTGGCGGCCAACGCCCAGCAGGCCCTGGAGCTGCTGGAAGGCCAATGGGGTGCGGACGGCGAGGAGTTCGAGTGGACGGTGCAGCACGCCCGGTCCATCGCGCAGACCGCCGCGTTCCTCGCCTACGACTTCGACGACTCCAAGACGCAGGCCGCCGCAATGCTCTACCGCGACCGGCTGATGGCCGAGAACGTCGCCTGGTGGCAGCGACACACCGGTGACCGGATGCTGCTGTCGGCGCACGACGGGCATGTGGGATATGTGACCGCCGAGCCCGAGAACTACCCGAAGGTGCAGGGCGCGTTCCTGCGCGAGACGCTCGGTAAGGCCTACCTCGCGATCGGAACCACCTTCGACCAGGGCTCCTTCCTGTCGGAGGACAAGAGCCTCGACGGCCCGTGGAAGAAGTTCAGGGTGGACGCGGCCGCTCCCGGCAGCAACGAGTACACCCTTGACCAGGTCCGCTACCCCGACTACTTCCTCGACACCCGCAGCGCCCCGGCTACGGCCCGCGCCTGGCTGGACACCGCCCGCCCCACTCGCCAGATCGGCACCGAATACCCCTGCCCACTCGACAACATCGCGATCGGTTCGTCCTACGACGTCCTCATCCACCTCCACCGCGTACGGGAGGCCGACATGCTGCGGTGAACCCGCCTGGCGGGAGCGGGTAGAAGCCGAAACCGAGCCGGGAAGTAGGTGGCTTGGTGAGCCTGGAGGTGGTGATGAAGGCCAACACTGTCTGCCAGGCGACGGATGTGTTCCGTTCGGCTGTTGTGGGAAGGCAGCGGACGGGTTCCGGCTGCACCAAGCAGCCTCAGTCGGAACCCGTCCACCTCCTCCGGCCCAGTACCTCGTCAAGACCGGCCTGACTTGGCGTCAAGGGCTGTAGGGACTGGTGGAAGGTGCTGCTGATTGCGCGATAGCCGAGTCGCCGGGCCAACACACCCAACCCCATGTCACCCAAGATCGTTAGACTGCCACGCCGTCCCGAGTGTCGGCATCCGCACACCTGTTCAAAGGGTGCCGACTGAGACCATCGGACCATCCGTCACGGGCTGTCTCGATTCCGGGGGCATCTCCGGGCGCGATATGCGGTCGAAGAGGTGGTCGCCGACCCGGCTGCCGTCCGGAAGAGTCGTCTCGCGGACCGCCTGGTACAGGTCCATGGCCGCCTGGGCCTGCGAGTGGCCACGCAGCGTGGGCGCGAGCCGGCCGAGGACGATGTCGGCGGCAGTGTGGTCCGTAGCAGTGCTGCGGAGCCAGGCCGCCGCGCGGGCGATGACCTCTGGCGACTCGGCAAGGTCGCCGAACAACTCCCGGAGTCCGCTCAGGAGGTGAGGTTCCACCAGTGGGGATGCCGGGCCGAACAGCCAAGGGCGCCCGGCGTCCTCGCAGCGCATCAGGGCGAGGAGGGCCAGTCGTCCCGCAGGGGCAGGCCGCTCTCTGACCAGCCAGTTCTCGACTTCGCGAACCAGCATCGGGCGCATGCCGGGCCTCGGCGCGAGGAAGTCGAAGACGTCCAGCGCCTGGGCCCGGATCGTGCGGTCGTCCGTCTGGACAAGATTGCGCAGCCGGGTCATTGCCAACCGGCAAGCGCTCTGCGTGCTGTTCTTGTCGATCAGGACTCCCCGGCAGACGTCCGCGACGACCGCCCGGACGGGTGCTGTCTGCTTCGCCCACTTCGAGAGCGACTTCCAGGTGGTGCCGCTCATGTGGTCGTCCTTGAGTGCACGCTCGGTGACGGTGACCAGGAGTGCCGCGCGGTCGGCCTGGAGCGCCAACTCCCTTAGTTTGTCGAGGTCTTGTGACTTCCGGTGACGGAGGATCAGCGCGGACAGGGCGCGTGGCGAGGGATCGCTGGCGGTCCGCGGACGGACCGGCAGGCACACCAGCCATTCCATCAGCACCGGGCGGAACGATGGGAAGTTGTCCCAGACATAGCCGAGAACGGCCTCCGAGTACCCGGGGCGGTCGAACGTGACTCGGTCCTGCGGGTCGACATCTGCGGACAGTGCCAGCAGACGCGGGCGTAGGCCTCGCCCGGCGAAGATCGTTCCTATGTTGGGCGAGCCGACGGCCTGCGGCCCGCCGGACGCGGCTTCGATGGCTTTCTCCAGAGCGTGGGCGTCCGCACCAATCACCGAGGCCGGCGCGGTGCGGTGGATGGCCAGGGCGAGCAGCAGGCAGCGGTCCGAGAGTGAGAGCGGAGCCTCCTTGACGGAGGGCGGTCTGGCCGGGTCGTTGAAGAGCGTGTCGAAGTGCTCGCGCCAGTCGGCAAGTGCCAGCTCGATCTGCGCCCGCAATCCGTCGGCCGGTATGGCTGGGGCCGCCAGGTGCTCTATTCTCGCGGGGCGATCGACAGGGCCCTGTGTGCCGTTGCTGTCGGCGGTGGCTTGTCGCTGCCGGTGAGTGGCCCATTGCCGGACGACCGTCTCCACGCAGCGCATGGCCTCGACGGCGTCGCGCCCCTGGATCGATGCCCTGGCGTTCGCCGACTGGACGTACTGGATCAGCGGGCCCAGGCCCTTGGCACTGAGATGGTGCTCGACGAGTTGTTGCGCGTTCGGTGGTGCCGGCAGGTGAACGACCTTGATCCCCGGCCCGGACCAGCTGTGGTGGCCGGCCCACAGTTCGTCCGTGGCGGTCACCACCAGGTGGGAGTTGGCCTGGCGCAGCCTTTCCGCGAACTTCGAAAGACGGTCGAGGAAGTCGCTGTCGAAGCGGTCGCTCTCGGGATCTTTCAACTCCAACAGGTAGGTGTGGTCAGGTTCGAGCGGGAGCCGTCCGGTGGACGGCTGACTCCAGTCGGCCTCCAGGTCCAGCAGGGTGGATTCCGCTGCGGTATGGCGGGCACTGAGCTGCCGGGCGAAGGTGGTGGCGCCGTACCCCCGGCGCGATACGATCAGGAGAACTCCGTAGCTGCCGCCTGGCCGAAGCACGTCGGCACCGTTGGACCAGGCCTGCTCCCACTCCGGCGGCTGGAGGAAGACGGCGGAACGGACCAGTTCGGCCCGGTTGAATTCCGTTCCGTCGAGGACGTCGCGCTTGCGAGTCTCCTGGTTCAGGTTCTCGATGTGATTGGCGAGTACATCGATGTTGGTGATCCGGGACGGGAACGCGTCCCGCCGGGGACGGTCGGCACGGGGGTCGGACGGTGGCGGCAGTATGAACCGCGGTGGCCCGCTCCCGAAGTCGGTGTCCGACGCCCGGTGTTGTGCGGGCAGCGACGCGAGCAGGCCCTCCAGGTCGTCCACTGTCCGGTGATCGTCGGTGTTCACCCGTTGAGCTGCCCTTCATCGGAGGCCCGGCTGGCGTGGTTGATCTGTCGGGTCCGCAGGGTGTTGATGTTGTCGGCCAGGGTGTTGATGTTGACGTTGCCGGACACCTGGATTCCGCTTGGGGTCACCGGTGCCGTGGTCCCCTTGGCCTCCTCCTGGACGGCGGGCGCCTCGCTCTTCTCCAGGTACTGGGCGACCACGCTGGGGCTGAGCCTGGGCACATGGATCCACGCGGTTCGGGTGAAGCCCTTGCCCGGTACGGTGGCGGGTGCGGCGAGGAAGTCCCGCTCCGGCAGAAGCCTGCTCCGGCGGGCCAGGACCACCCGTCGGTACATCTCGTCGGACAGCGCGAGGGCGGTGTAGCTCCCATGGGCACTCGCGGCGGCGATACCCGCCCGGACGGCGTCGCTGTCGACGAACCGCGCCACGTCGTTGATGGCATCCGCCAAGTTGCTCTCGGGCATGGGCCCGACGTGCACGCTCACCCGCACGAGCAGCGGCGGGTCGTCACGCTGTCGCTGCTGCTCGTAGCTGTGCAACTCCTCGTCCAGGAGCCGGATCAGCGGGTCGACCAGCCGCCAGGTGCGGGCCGGCGGGAGGACGAGTATGCAGCCGTCACCAGTGTCCTGGCGGTACGTCGGGCTCTTCCACTCCGCAGGTAGGCCGCTCTGCATGAAGGCCGATTCCAGCGCGCTGTCCAGGGCCTGACGGAGCATGGGCTGGCGATGCTCGGGAGCCTTGCTGAAATCCTTGATGTCAACCGCGAAGAGCGTGTGTTCAGGTGGCAGGTCCCAACGATGGGCTGGAACGGCGGTGTCCATGGAGCGATTCCGTTTCTGGTCGATCAGATCGGTGGAGCTGTCGTCAGTCTGCTTACGCTACAGAGTTCATCATCGCTGGCAGGGTGGCCAGTGTGATCCCGGCCCCGCCCAGGACCAGCGAGATGCGCACCCGTACGTGCTTCGCCCAGGCGATTCGGGAGAGCGTCACCAACTGCCTGCTCAGTGCCGGAAGCAGGTCCCGCTCGGCTAGCGCGTCGGCCAACTCGTCGGCACTCCAGTGCCTCAGATGACCGAAGTAGATGACATTGTGCCGCCAGTCGTCGGTCTCGCCACGGGAACCGATGCGGGGAGCCACCGCCGCAATCGCGAAGACGAGGGCGGCGGCGACGAGTACCGCGCTGAGCCAGAGGTCTACGACGGTGGCCGTCTGTCGCCCCTGCGAGTATGTCCCGGAGATCGGCGTGGTCTGCGCGACGCTCGTAATCGCCACCAGAGCCGCTGTTTCGAGGCTCAGGGCGAACGAGGCCTTGACGTCCACCCGGCCGACCCACTCGGACAGCGAGCCGTGGATGCGCCAGGCTGCGTCGAGCCCAGCGGCGGTGGCGACTGGGGCGGTGGCTACCGGAGTGGTGGCGCCTGAACGTCCTGGGAGCGAGAGGCCGTTGGTTCCGATGGTCGGGGCGCTCATGTGGTTCTCCCATTCAGTGGAATTCCGGGGCCAGTCCGCGGTGAGGCGACCGACTGATCATCTTTGTACCTGAGGCGGAGGGGCCCGTCTGCGTCAAACTGCCCAGAGGGAACGGGAGGCAAGTTACGGTGGAGTTCGAAGGGGGCGAGTGATGGCCGGATCGGCGCTGTCGGAAGAGTGGAGACGCCTGATCAGGTCTGCGGGCCAGGAGGTGCTCTGGCGGCGCGGTGAGCTCCTGATGCGTGAGGGTGACATCGCGGATCGAGTGGTTCTCCTTCAACGGGGCTTGGTGAAGGTCACCGCGGTATCCGCGACCGGCTTCACCAGCCTCCTTGCTCTGCGCGGACCGGACGAATTGCTCGGTGAGCTGTCCTGCGTGGATGGTGGGCCCCGGTCCGCGACGGCAACAGCGATGGGGGAGGTGGCGGGGGTGGCCGTACCGGCGCCGAGATTCGCCGCCCTCATGGAAGCACACGGCGGACTCGCGCTGGCCGTGCTGCGGTGCGTGGCTGTCCGGCTGCGGGAATCCGACGTCGGCCGGGCGGACCTCGGTGCGCTGCCGACGATCGCACGTACTGCACTGGTCCTCGCGAGGCTCTCCCAGAGTTACGGGACTCCGGTGCCGGACGCGGCGGACTGTATGGCTCGCCGCCTGACCGTCAACCAGCAGGAGCTTGCTGGAGCGGTCGGCGCCTCCCGGGAGTCGGTGGTGCGGGTCCTGCGCGTGCTGACCGAGCACCGCCTGATCGTCGTTTCGCGCGGACAGGTCGTGGTACGTGATCCGGCCGTCCTCGCCCGTTGGCCCGGTGCCGAGTCCGGCTGAGTCTCAGCGCGGTGCCCGGCGGAGCAGGCTCACGGTCCGCATGGTGGGCGCGGTGGCGGGGCTGGTGATGCATTCGATGTTGAACGCGGCGTCGTGGCCGTAAGTTCTTCCGACCGGCGGCTTCGCGCCCAGCCGCGACGACGCGATCCGGGCCGGTTCATGGAACCGCCGCAGGTCAGTGGCATCGCCCCGCGCCATGCCGAAATTGTCCGGCCTCAGGGAGCGGTCGCGAGCCGGCTGACGGCCACGATCCATGGCCGGACCGCCGCCGCGGCGGGCCGCGTGGGCTTCCGGGCCCGGTTCTCGGCGTGGTGCTGCTCCGATGCGCCCGGCCTGCCCGTCGTCGAACTGTCCCCGGCCTGGTGGGAGCGAGGGAGGGATGACCTCCCGATGAGCTGGGCGAGGCCCCGGGCTCAATGGCCCATCCCCGCTCCGCCGTCCACAGGCAGTACGGCACCGGTGATGAAGGACGCCTCGGACGAGGCCAGGAAGCGGACTGCTGCGGCGACTTCCTCACGCCGTCAAGGAGAGCGTCCACGGCGGACCCCTGCACACCAGGGTCGTGGTCGCCGCGCTGCTCGGGATCGGCGGGCTGGGCCTGTTCGCCCGGCGGCAGACCCGGCTGGCCGAGCCGCTGATCGACATGCGGCTGTTCCGCCGCCGCGAGTACGCCGGGTCGGTGTCCGCAGCGCTGGTCGCCATGTTCGTCACCGCCGCGCTGTCCCTGATGTTCGCGCAGTACTTCCAACTCGTGCTGGGCTGGTCGCAGTTGAGCTCCGCACTGGCCGGGCTGCCCGGCGCGGCGGCGGCGGTGGTCGGCGGGGTGGCGGCGGCCCCGGCGCTCGCAAGGTGGGGACATGGCCGGGTCGTCCCCGTGGGCCTCGCGCTGACGGGTCTCGGCTGCGCGCTCTGCCTGCCGGTGGACACGACGGCGAACTACCCGGTGGTGCTGGTGGCGATGCTCGTCTTCGGGACGGGCGCCGGCCTGAGCGTCGCCGTCACCAATCACACCGTGGTCGAGGCGCTTCCACCCGGCCGCGCGGGTGCGGCCGCGGCGATCTCCGAGACGGCCTTCGAGGTCGGCGGTGCGTTGGGCATCGCACTGATCGGCAGCGTGCTGAACGCCGTCTACCGGGCGCGACTCGTCCTTCCCTCCGGCCTGACCGGAGAACAGGCGGGCCGGCTGCGCGAGTCGATCGGTGGCGCGCTGACCGACGCCCCGGCGATGCCGGCGGAGTCCGCCCGGGCCGTCGCCGCCGCCCGGCAGGCGTTCGTCGACGGCATCCACGTCGCCACAGTGGCCTGCGCCATGGTGGCCGTGCTGCTGGCCGGGGTCACGTCGTCCGCCATGCGCGCCGGCACCGACGGGCCGGCGGCACATCGTCCAGCACACCGTCCGAAGCGATCTTCGAGCCGGCCCGGCGCGGAACAGACCAGGAGGTCATGACAGTGGTGCACGGTGACGTGGGCGTCGAACTGGGGCGACGAGTGGCTGCGGCGGTGGCGGCGGCACTGGACCTCCACATCACCTCGGACGAGGCGGTGATCCGGCCGTCCAGGCGGGACGGTGTCGACTACCAGAGCAATGTCGCGCTGAGTCTGGCCCGAAAGGTGGGTCCGGACAGGACGTCGGGCCGCGACGCACGGGACATCGCAGCGGACATCGTGGCGCGCCTGGACGCAGCCGACCTCGTCGAGCCGCCGGAGATCGCCGGTAGCGGGTTCATCAACCTGGTGCTGACTCCCGAATGGCTGGCCGGCCGGGCGAGTGCCCTGCTGGACGACGAGCGGCTCGGCGTCCCGCTGGTCGACAGCCCACGCCGGATCGCGATCGACTACTCCGGTCCCAACGTGGCGAAGGAGATGCATGTCGGGCACCTGCGCTCGACGGTGCTCGGCGATGCGATCAGCAGGCTGCTGCGGTTCGCCGGGCACGAGGTCGTCCCGCACAACCACATAGGTGACTGGGGAACGCCGTTCGGCATGCTCATCGAGCACATGGTGGACGAGGGCCGGACCGGCTCGGCCGATCTCCCCTCGATCAGCCTCTCCTCGACCGGCCTCTCCTCGATCGGCGACCTCTCGATCAGCGACCTCAACGGCTTCTACCAGGAAGCGCGCAAGAAGTTCGACGCCGAGCCGGATTTCGCGAACCGCGCGCGCCGCCGCGTCGTGCTGCTCCAGGGCGGCCACCAGGAGACGCTGGCCTTGTGGCGGCGGCTCGTCGACGAGTCGGCCGAGCACTTCGAGCAGGTCTACGCGATCCTGGGCGTCCAGCTCACCCCTGACGACGTCTACGGCGAGAGCTTCTACAACCCGTTCCTGGCGGACGTCGTCAAGCAGCTGAGCGCCAAGCGACTCGTCAAGGTCAGCGACGGCGCAATCTGCGCGTTTCCCAAGGGTTTCACGAACCGCGACGGCGACCCGCAGGCGATGATCGTTCGTAAGCGGGGCGGCGGCTACGGTTACGCCTCGACGGATCTGGCCACCGCGCGGTACTGGATCGAGGAGCGCGGTGCCACCGACCTGCTGTACGTGGTGGGCAGCCCGCAGGCGCAGCACTTCGAGATGGTGTTCGCCGTGCTGCGGGAGGCAGGCTGGCTCACCGGCGACCACCGCGCCGAGCACATCGGTTTCGGTTCGATTCTCGGCGAGGACGGTCGGACCATCCGAACCCGCGCGGGTGGCTCGGTGAAGCTCGTCGACGTGCTCGTCGAGGCGGTGGACCGGGCCACGGAGATCGCCGAGCGGGGATGTCTGACGGAGGATCAGCAGACGGTGGTGGCCCGCGCGGTGGGCATCGGCGCGGTCAAGTACGCCGACCTCGCCAACGACCGTCGCAGGGACTACGTCTTCGGCCGGGACCGGATGCTCGCGATGGACGGCAACACCGCCGTCTACCTGCAGTACGCCAACTGCCGGATGCGCTCGGTACTGCGCAAGGCGGGCGCCGAGCCGGCCGGCGGGACGCCGGTGGTGATCTCCCGACCCGCGCGAGCGAGACCTGCTGTTGCGGATTCTGGGGTTCCCGCAGGCGTGCGCGGCGGCGACGCAGGGCTACGCCCCGCACAAGCTCTGCAGGTACCTGTACGAGACGGCGAGCACGTTGTCCTCCTTCTACGCCAACTGCCCGATCCTGGCCGCCGATGCACCGGACGTACGTGACTCCCGACTGGTGCTGGCCGCCCTCACCTCGAGGGTGCTGACCCTCGGGCTGTCGCTGCTCGGGATCGAGGCCCCGGAACGGATCTGAACCAGGCGGACGCTGTTCGTCTCCTCACCCGTCGCCGGGATGCCCAGCTGCGCGGCTTCGGGCGTACGAGAGCATGGTCGGGCAGGCGGTCAGGTCGATCTCGATCTCGTCAGGTGTGGGCGGTCTGTCTGCGGAGACGGAGATCGAACCGTAGGTGGTGCGGTATTCCCCCGGCGGCATCTGGAACCACTTCCGGAAGGCGAGGTGGAGGCCGACCGTGCTCTGGTAGCCGACCTGGGCTGCGATCGAGTGCTGGCTGTCGGCGGTCTCGGTGAGCAGTCTGGCGGCCTCCTGCATCCGACGCCTGGTCAGGTGGCGGGCCGGAGACTCTCCCAGCAGCTCACGGAAGGCCGAACTGAACGAGGACCGCGACATCCCGGCCTCCCGGGCCAGCTCGGGCAGCGACCAGGGCTTGCCGAAGTCGGAGTGCATGGCCGACAGGGCCTTGCTGATCCCCGGGTGCTGGACGGCCTCCAGGGCGGGGGAGGGCTGCAGCCCTTCGCCGAGGGACAGTTGCAGCGCGAGCAGCAGCACCATCTCGAACGCTCTGAGGGTGATTACCGTGTTCCCGGGGTCCGTCTGCAGGCATTGGGCCACCAGACTGTCCAGGGTGTGCAGCAGGAGAGGATTTTTGTCCAGTACCTGACGTGTAATCAGGATCAGCGGTGGTAATGATCGGTAGAGTGGCGACTCTCCGAGTGGCGCGTAGT
The DNA here is from genome assembly GCF_029894335.1 of Kitasatospora sp. MAP5-34. GTDB lineage: Bacteria > Actinomycetota > Actinomycetes > Streptomycetales > Streptomycetaceae > Kitasatospora. The sequence continues at coordinate 78,435 of NZ_JARXZC010000035.1, forward strand.
GCAGGCCGGCGCAGATCAGCTGGACTTCGTCCCCGGAGCCGCCGATCCGGATGACGCCGGTGGCCCCCGGGGGCCGCTCGGGCAGTGCCAGATGGAGGGGCAGGGTGGTCCGGTCCGGGGCGTCGGAGAGGGTGTGCTCCGTCCCGTGGGGGAAGAGCACCAGGTCGCCGCTGTGCAGCTGGATCGGCCCCGGGCGGCTGTCGAGGGTGAGCAGGCACTGACCGGAGATCACATAGTGCATGACCGCGCAGTGTTCTTCACTGCCCTGTACCGCCCAGGGCGCCCCTGCGGTCCATCGGCTCTGGAACACGCCACGCAGTCGCAGTGGCGTGAGCAGTTTGCTGAGCACATCGTCGGCGATCAAGGCTTCGGATGATCCTTAAATCGGAGGACAGTTTTGTTTATTGAGCCTAACTCACCGGCCTCACCATACTGTTGATGTAGCTCTGTCGGATCGTACGAAAGGTCATACCGGACATGAGTGGAACCGAGCAGCCGAAATACCTGGTGGTGGGGGCGGCCGGCTATCAGGGCGGCGCGGTCGCGCGGCTGCTGGCCGAGGGCGGGCACGTGGTCCGGGGCTTCGCCAGGCAGCCGGAGGCGGGCCGGCCCGAGGTCGAGATCCCCGGAGCGACCATCGTGTACGGCGACCTCGGGAAGCCGGCCGAAGTCCGGCGGGCGTTCGAGGGGATCACGCACGCGTCCGTGGTGCTGCCGCTCGTCTACGACACCGAGACCGTGCTCGGCTTCGCGCGCAACGTCGCCGAGGCCGCCCGCGCGGCCGGCGTCCGCCAGGTGGTGTACAACGCCAACACCCGGATCCCGGACGGGCTGACGTCCCATGCGGCGTTCGAGACCAGGCGGGCGGCCGAGGAGGTGTTGCGGCAGAGCGGGATCCCGCTCGTCGTGCTGCGTCCGCCGGTGTACCTGGACAACATCTTCAGCCCGTGGACCGGCCCGGCGCTGGTGAACGACGGGGTGCTGGCCTATCCACTGCCGACCGGGGCCCGGGTGGCGTGGCTGTCGCACCGCGACCTGGCCACCGCCACGGTCGCGGCCCTGGGTCGTCCGGAACTGCTCGGCCGGACCATCGACCTGGGCGGCGCGGAGGCGGTCACCGGCACCGAGCTCGCGGCGGCGTTCGCCAAGGTCCTGGGTCGTGAGGTCGGCTATCTGCCGCTGCCGGCCGCCGACTTCGAAGCCGGCCTGGCACAGGCCCTCGGCGCCGGGACGGCGGCGGGCGTTGCCGGTGTCTACCACCACGCGGCCACCGAGGCCGGGGTGGACCTGCTGGACGGCGACCCGGAGCTGGTGGAGCGGACGCTCGGGATCCGGCTCACGCCGGTCGCGGAGTGGATCGCGGCCCAGCCCTGGGAGCACTGGGTGACAGCGGCGGGCTGATCGGGACGCGGGGGAGATGTGCGGCGTCCACCGTGCACATCTCCCGTACGTCGCCGTGGGGGTGGCGCCAGGGTGCAGCTCGGCATGGGGGCCGGGACGCACGACACCAGCGGTGTGACGCCTGCGGGATGCGGGATGCGGTGACTGTAAGGCAGTACCAACGGGGGAAGAGAGAGGAATGGTCTCGACTGCACACGCGGTCGGCCGGCAGCAGCCGGTCGCCGTGATCGGGATGGGATGTGCGTTTCCGGGGGCGCGTGGCCCGGAGCAGCTCTGGGAGTTGCTCCGCGACGGGGTCGATGCGCTCGGTGAACAGCGAAAGGAACGGTTCTCCACCGACACCCTCAACGACTCGGACGCGGACGGCCGGGGGACGGCCGCGCGCGACCGGGGCGGCTTCCTCGACCGGGTCGACGAGTTCGACGCCGACTTCTTCGAGATCGGGCCCGACGAGGCGGCCCGGATCGACCCGCAGCAGCGGATCCTCCTGATGACCGCGTGGGAGGCCCTGGAGGACGCCGGGCAGCCGCTGGAGGGACTCGCCGGCAGCCGGACGGCGGTCTTCGTCGGTCAGATGCACGCCGACTACTGGGAGGCCCAACTCCGCCAGGGCACCGACACACTGGACCTCGACGCGTTCACCGGAAGCCACCAGCGTTCGCTCGCCTCCGGCCGGCTCTCGTACGCGTTCGACCTGCGTGGGCCGAGCGTCACCGTCGACACCGCACAGGCCTCGTCCCTGGTCGCCGTCCATCTCGCCTGCCAGAGCCTGCGTGGCGGGGAGTCGGCGCTGGCGCTGGCCGGAGGGGTCAATCTGATCCTCGGCCCGCACCAGGAACTGATGCTCTCCCGGGCCGGGGTGCTCGCCCCGGACGGCCGCTGCAAGTTCGGTGACGAGGACGCGGACGGCTTCGTCCGGTCGGAGGGTGCCGGCGTCGTGGTCCTCAAGCTGCTCGACCGTGCGCTCGCGGACGGGGACCGGATCCGTGCGGTGCTGCTCGGCAGTGCGGTCGGCAACGACGGACGGTCCAAGCCCGGCCTCACCGCTCCTTCGGTCACCGGGCAGCGGACGGCGATGCGTTGGGCCTACGAGTCCGCCGGCGTGCTGCCCGGAGAAGTCGACTACGTCGAGGCACACGGCACCGGCACCGGCATCGACGCGGTGGAACTGGCAGCCCTCGGCGAGGTGCTGAGCGAGGGCCGGCCGAGCGGTCGCCCGTGCCTGGTCGGCTCGGTGAAGACCAACATCGGTCACACCGAGGCCGCCGCCGGAATCGCCGGTCTGATCAAGACCGTGCTCTGCCTGGAACACAGCCAGGTGCCGCCGAGCCTGCACCACCGCAGGCCGAGTACCCGGGTCGACTGGAACGGCCTGCCACTGGTGGTACCGGTCAGGTTGCAACCGCTGCCCGAGCGCGGCCGGCCGACCGTCGCCGGGGTGAACGGGCAGAGCATCTCCGGCGCCAACGTGCATCTCGTACTCAGGCAGTCGGACCCGGACCCGATCGCGTACCGGCCCCCGGCCGGGCCCGGCCGGCCGCAGCTGCTCACCTTCACGGCCCGCAGCCCGCAGGGGCTCGACGAGTTGGCCGTCGCCTACCAGGCCTACCTGGCGCCGCACGGCGCCGGCCGGGCCTTCGAGCTGCCCGACATCTGCCACAGCGCCGCAGCCCGCCGTACGCACCACGGGAGCCGGCTGGCCGTGATGGGGGAGTCGCACGACGCCCTGGCCCGCTCCCTTCAGGACTACCTGTCCGGGCGGGCGGACGACGCCAAGGTGGCTGTCGCCCATGACATCCCGGCCGGGGAGCGGCATCTGGTCGCCCCCGTGCTGTCCGTGCGGCCGTCGGCCTGGGCCGGGCTGCTGCACTCCGTCACCCCGGACGGCCTCCCTGCGGGAGTCTCGTGGACGCAGCTCTGCGAGCCGACGGGACGGTATGTCCCGGTGCCGCTGTCCCCGTGGCAGCCGGGCAGTTTCTGGCTGACCGCAGGACCGGCGGCCCGGTCCTGTCCGGGCAGCGTCTGATCATCCCCAGGGTCACGGCCTGACTCAGGCCGCCCTCACTCCGGCCGCCCCGTCGCGGGCCGGCTGATCCCGAACGTTCACATCCCGGATCCCGGGCACCGGTGCGCAGTTCCGAGGACTCGCTCCTCACGCGCGCCAGGAAGCCCATCAGGAGAACGCCATGCCCTCGGTCAGTCACGTCGACCTCGCCAACTCCCGCTACATCGAAGCAGCCAGGAACCTCGACCCGTTGCACGCGGACGCACTCTGCCGCGCCGCGCGGGAGATGAACAGTCAGGAGGACGTCCACGGCCTCGCCGTGGCGTTGCGTCGGATCAATCCCGCACTCGAGGAGGTCGCAGGTTATTCGGTCCAGGAGTCCCTCGCGGCGATGCGAGATCTCGGCCTCTTCCTGGGGTCGCTCAAGCGCCATGGGGTGGAGCCCGTCGAGGCGGTGCCCGAGGTCGCGCCCGTCCTGCTCGCTCTGGGTGCGCGCACCGGAATGGTCCCCCGGGACACCGTCCACCACTACACCACCTGGAACCCGCCGGGCGAGCGGCAGCGCATGTACACCGGTGACCCCCAGGAGGGCCACCTCCAGGAGTCCGTGCGGATGGTCTTCCCCAAGCTGAGGGACGGCCTCGAACTCTGCGACCGGCTGTCCGGGACGGAGATCGAGGACCCGGGGTTCGCCCTGCTGGTGGACGAGCTCGCCGAGCACCTGGGCGCCATGGTCGACTGCATCGACCTGGTGGTCGGCAAGGTCTCCCCGGTCTTCTTCGCCCGTACGCTCCGGCCGTACTTCGAGGACGTGACCGTCGACGGCACCGCGTTCCTGGGCCCGGCAGCGGCGCAGGCGCCGCTGTGGCTGATCGACCTGGCGCTCTGGGCCTCCGACCGCAGCGCACCCGAGTACGCGGCCTTCCTGGCCGACTCGATCCCCTACAGCCTGCCCCGCTGGCGTGAGCTCTACAGCCGGTGGCTGACCGCTCCCTCCGTGGTGACCCGGCTGGTCACCGCCCTGGGCAGGTATCAGGACGGCCCGGCGGAGCTGCCCACGGCACTGCGGGCCGGCGCGGAGGCGCTGGCCCGGGCGCTGCGGGTGGTGGTGGTCTTCCGTGGCCGGCACCTCGGCATCGCCCGCAAGGCGTACGAGGCGGACCTCCGGCTGTATCCGGTGGGCAGCGGCGGCGCCAGTGTCGATCTGCTCCGCGAGATCCTCGACCTCACCAGGGAGAACCTCGTCCTCAGCAGGCCGCGCACCCCGGCCGCACCGGCCACCCCGGACCACGGCACGCCCACCAGTGCGGTCGGCCTGCTTCCGAAGCAGCGCAACCGGGCCTCGGAGGTGGCGCGATGAGCATCCTGATCGCCGGCGCCGGGATCGGCGGCCTCACCGCCGCGCTCAGCCTGCACGCCGCCGGCTTCGAGGACGTCCGGATCGTCGAGGCGGCCAGGGAGCTGCGCCCGCTCGGGGTGGGCCTCAACATCCTCCCCAACGCCGTCCGGGAGCTGGCGGAGCTCGGGCTGTACGAGGAGCTGGCAGCGGTCGCGGTGCTGACCGGGGAGCTGTCCTTCCGCAATCGTCACGGGTCGGTGATCTGGAACGAGCCTCGCGGCCTCGCGGCCGGCTACCGCTGGCCGCAGTTGTCGATCCACCGAGGCCGCCTGCAGAGCGTGCTCGCCGAGGCCGTACGCGACCGTCTCGGCGCCGGGGCCATCGTCACGGATGCCCGGGTCGTCGATGTCACCGAGCTGTCCGACGGCCGGGTCGAGGTGCTCCTGAACGACGCGGCCGGCCGGCCGACGCAGACCGTGGCCGACCTGCTGGTCGGTGCCGACGGAATCCACTCCGCCGTCCGGGGCGTGCTCTACCCGGACGAGGGGCCGCCGCCGTGGAACGGGCTGATCGTCTGGCGCGGCACCACCTGGAGCGAGCCGTATCTGAACGGCTCGACCATGGTGATCGCCGGTGACGACCAGCAGAAGCTGGTCCTCTATCCGATGTCCACGGGAGCCGCTCCCACCGACCAGGTGCTGATGAACTGGGCCACCGCCCGGCGGGCGGACAGCACGGAGCCGGAGTACCGCGCCGACTGGAACCGGCCGGTGCATCCGGACAAGTTCCTCCGGTACTTCGCGGACTGGAAGTTCGACTGGCTGGACGTCCCCGGCCTGCTCAGCACCGCCGCCGAGGCGTACGAGTACCCGATGGTCGACCGGGACCCGCTGCCCCGCTGGACGTTCGGGCGGGTGACCCTGCTCGGCGACGCGGCGCACGCCATGTATCCGGTGGGCTCCAACGGCGCCACCCAGTCGATCGTCGACGGCCGGGTGCTCGCCCACCACCTCGCGGTGCGCGGTGACGTGGACGAGGCGCTCGCCGCGTACGAGCAGGAGCGGCGCCCGGCCATGACCCAACTGCAGTCCAGCAACCGGCAGATGGGCCCGGAGATCGTGATCGGCCTGGCTCACGAGCGAGCTCCGGAAGGCTTCGACGACATCCACGAGGTCATTCCCGAGGCCGAGCTCCGGGCGATCTCCGAACGGTACGCGCAGGTCGGCGCGTTCGACCCGGCCACCGTCAACTCCCGTCCGTCCTACAGCGTCCAGCGGATCAGACGGTCCGGGTGACCGGACGGGTGACCCGCCACCGGAACATTCGAAATCCAGCCGCAAACCAGTCGAAATCCAGGAAGGTGAACATGAAGGTCGAGATCTACTCCGACATCTCCTGCCCGTGGTGCTACGTGGGGAAGCGGAACTTCCAGCGGGCCCTCGCCGCGTTCCACGGGCCGCAGGTCGAGGTCGTCCCGCGCGCTTACCAGATCGACGGCGAGCTGCCCGAGCTGCCGGTGCCCCTGCTCACCTGGATCGCCGGGAAGTACGGCGACCAGGCCCAGGCGATGAGCGACCAGGTCACCGAGGTCGGCAAGCGGCTGGGCATCGACTTCCACAACGACATCGGCTACGCGGTCAACACCCTCGACGGCCACCGGCTGTTGTGGTTCGCCCTGCGGGAGTACGGCCCTGCCGTGCACCAGGAGCTCGAGGAACTCGTCTTCGCCGCCTACTTCACCGAGGGCGGCAACGTGGCCGACCGGGAGCTGCTGGCCGACCGGGCGGCCGTGGCGGGCCTGGACCGGGACCAGGTGCTCGCCTTCCTCGCCTCGGACCAGGGAACGGCCGAGGTCCGCGCGGAGATCCGGGCCGCCCGGACGGACGGGGTGACCACCGTCCCGACCTTCGTCATCGACGGGAAGTGGCGGCTGCAGGGCGCGCAGGACGCGTCGGCCTTCCTGCGGGCGCTGGAGGCGGCCGCCGCCGAGTCGGAGCAGTCGGCGCGGAGCAGCCAGGGTGGGGCCTGCGCCGACGGAGCCTGCGCAGTCTGACGATGCCGATCAATTTCCTTTACCCGCAACACAAATGACGGGGGATCAGAAAATGTCCAGCAGTACACGCCGTACCTTCCTGCGCAGAAGCGCAGTGATCGGCGGAATCACCGCGGCGGCAGCCACGGTACCCGGCCTCGCGTCCGCCGCGGATCCGGCGACGGTCGACGCGACCGGCGCCACCACGAGTGCCGCGCTCGGCCCGCTCACCTTCCTGCCCGGCGACGAGCAGTACGGGGACCTGGCTCGCGGCGCCAACCAGCGGATCGTTGCCAGCCCTGACCGGATCCGCCTGGTCGGGACGTCCGACGAGGCGCTGCAAGCGGTGCAGGCGGCAGTGCTGGCCGGCGAGCGGATAGCCGTCCGGGGCGGCGGGCACTGCTTCGAGGACTTCGTCGGCAATCCGGAGGTCAAGACGCTCATCGACCTGTCCGGGCTGAAGTCCGTCGGCTACGACGCGTCCCGCCGGGCCTTCGCGGTCGAGGCGGGGGCGCTCCTCGGCGAGGTGTACGAGCGGCTCTTCAAGGGCTGGGGCGTCACCATCCCCGGCGGGTCCTGCCCCACGGTCGGCGTCGGCGGCCACATCCAGGGTGGCGGCTACGGTCCGCTCAACCGGCTCTTCGGCCTCACCGTGGATCACCTCTACGCCATCGAGGTGGTGGTGGTGAACGCGCTCGGCGTGGCCCGGAAGGTGGTGGCCACCCGCGAGCCCTCGGACCCGAACCGCGACCTCTGGTGGGCGCACACCGGCGGTGGCGGCGGCAACTTCGGACTGGTCACCAAGTACTGGTTCCGCACTCCCGGTGCCACCGGCACCGACCCGACGGCGCTGCTGCCCACGCCGCCGAAGGAGCTGCTGGTCTGCACCGTCAACTGGGCGTGGAGCGACCTGAACCAGACGGCGTTCACCAGGCTGCTCAAGAACTACAGTGCCTGGTTCACCGCCAACAACGCACCCGACTCCCCGAACAAGCACCTCTACGCCCACCTCAGCCCGTTCCACATATCGGGCGGCAACGTGCACCTCAGCGTGCAGCTCTCGGCCGAGGCGGCCGACCCGGAGGGGCTGCTGGACAGCTTCCTCGCCGCAGTCAACGACGGGGTGGGCGCCACCTACCAGACCTCCGACCGGCGTCGGCTGCCCTGGCTGCTCGGTACGCGCTGGCGGGGCTTCGCCGACGGTGCCACCACCTGGCGGATCAAGGGCAAGTCCGGCTACCACCGGCAGACCTTCACCGACGAGCAGGCTGCGGCGATCTACCACCACCTGACCCGGACCGACTACTTCAACCCCGGCGCCGGAATCCTGATCGCCTCCTACGGCGCCCAGGTCAACGCCGTCGCGCCCGACGCGACCGCGCTTCCGCACCGGGACTCCGCGCTGATCCTGATGTACGTGACCCTGTGGGCCGACCCGGCCCAGGACCCGGTCCACACCCAGTGGATCAGGGAGCTCTACCGGGATGTCTACGCCTCCACCGGCGGCGTCCCGGTCCCCGGTGACCTGACCGACGGCGCGTACGTCAATTACGCGGACGTCGACCTCGCGGACCCGGCCTGGAACACGTCCGGCGTGCCGTGGCAGACCCTGTACTACAAGGGGAACTACCCCAAGCTCCAGCAGCTCAAGGCGCGTTGGGACCCGCAGAACATCTTCCACCACGCGCAGTCGATCACGCCGGCGGGCACCTGACAGCGAGTCCGCAGCCCGGCAAGGCCCCCGGCATCAGCCGATCCGGGCCGATGCCGGCGCTCATCAGCTCCGGAGTCCCCGGCCTGACGTACACCGGCCCGGCGCATACCGGCCTGAGGTACACCGGCCGGGGCTCCGGAGCTGACGCCCCTTGCGGAACCCGTCCACGATGCCGTCGTCCTCCCGGAAAGAAGTCGCACCGTGACCACGACCAGCCCCAGCCCCGCTGCCTTGCTCGCCCGCCTGACCGCCCCGGGCGCGCCCGCGTTCGCCCTGCTGCACCGCCGGGCTCCGCGCCTGGCCCCGGACACC
>NZ_JARXZC010000036.1 GCF_029894335.1 Kitasatospora sp. MAP5-34
AACCGCGATGATCGTCCGTCGGGTGGTCGTTCGTTCGGTGGGGATCGCCCGTCCTCCGGTGGCGGTTACAACCGTGATGACCGTGGGCCGCGTCGTGATGACCGTCCGTCTGGTGGTGGCTTCCGTCGTGATGAGCGTCCGTCGGGTGGTTTCAACCGTGACGATCGTCCGTCGGGTGGTCGTTCGTTCGGTGGCGACCGTCCCTCTGGCGGTGGTTTCAACCGTGATGACCGTGGGCCGCGTCGTGACGACCGTCCGTCCGGTGGCCGCTCGTTCGGTGGCGACCGCCCCTCTGGTGGCGGTTACAACCGCGATGATCGTCCGTCGGGTGGTCGTTCGTTCGGTGGGGATCGCCCGTCCTCCGGTGGCGGTTACAACCGTGATGACCGTGGGCCGCGTCGCGACGACCGTCCCTCCGGTGGTTTCAACCGTGATGACCGTGGGCCGCGCCGCGATGACCGTCCCTCTGGTGGTGGCTTCCGTCGTGATGACCGTCCGTCGGGTGGTTTCAACCGCGACGATCGTCCGTCGGGTGGTCGTTCGTTCGGTGGCGAGCGCCCCTCCGGTGGTGGCTTCAACCGTGACGACCGTGGCGCTCGCTCCTTCGGTGGCGACCGTCCGTCCTCCGGTGGTTTCAACCGTGATGACCGTGGGCCGCGCCGTGACGACCGCCCGTCCGGCGGTGGCTTCCGCCGCGATGAGCGTCCGTCTTCCGGTGGTGGTTTCAACCGCGATGACCGTGGGCCGCGCCGCGATGACCGTCCCTCTGGCGGTGGCTTCCGCCGGGACGACCGGCCGTCGTCCGGTGGTGGGCGTTCGTACGAGAGCCGTGGTGGGCGCTTCGAGGGGCAGCGGGACGACCGTCGGGACTACGACGACCGTCGTGGGAACTTCGAGCCCGTCCAGCGTCTGCCGATCCCGGAGGATGTCACCGGCTTCGAGATCGACGCCGATGTCCGCCAGGACCTCAAGAGCCTGCCGAAGACGCTTGCCGACGATGTCGCGCGCAACCTGGTGATGGTGGCCCGGACGCTCGACACCGACTCGGAGGAGGCGTACAAGTACTCCCGCGTCGCGCTGCGGCTGGCGTCGCGTGTCGCGTCCGTCCGTGAGGCGGCCGGCTTCGCGTCGTACGTGACGCAGCGGTACGCCGAGGCGCTGACCGAGTTCCGGGCGGCTCGCCGGATGACCGGTCGGGCCGACCTGTGGCCGGTGATGGCGGACTGCGAGCGTGGTCTCGGCCGTCCGGAGCGGGCGCTGGCGATGGCCGGTGAGCCTGAGGTGAAGCAGCTGGACAAGGCCGGCCAGGTCGAGATGCGGCTGGTCGCGTCGGGTGCACGCGGTGACATGGGCCAGTTCGAGGCCGCTGTCGTCACGCTGCAGAGCCCGGAGCTGGGTTCCAGCGCGATCCACCCGTGGACCGCTCGCCTGCGCTACGCCTACGCCGAGGCGCTGATCGCGGCCGGCCGGGGCGAGGAGGCCCGCGACTGGTTCGCGAAGGCGGCGGAGGCCGACACCGAGGGTGCGACCAACGCTTCCGAGCGGCTCGCCGAGATCGACGGTCTGGAGTTCGTGGACGCGCTCGACCCCGAGCAGGACGAGGACGAAGAGGGCGAGGAGCGTGGCGGGCGCGGCGAGTCCGCCCCGGCGCGCAAGATCGCTGTGGACGACACCGGTGAGAACCGGGAGATCTTCGAGGACGAGGAAGACGTCGAGGAGTACTACGACGAGGACGACCTGGAGATCGACGACGAGCACGACTCGCGCGACCAGGGCAAGCGTCCCGAGAACGACCAGCGCTGAGCCCGTCGTGAGCTAGCCGCTGAGTAAGGCCTGAGGCCCTGTCCGTACGCGATCCGCGTGCGGGCAGGGCCTCAGCCGTTTCCGACGCCGTTTCCGGGTCCGGAGCCAGGGGCCCGGGTCAGCTCAGTTCGAGGTTGCGCAGAACGAGCCCGGTGGCGGGTTTGGGGCCGAAGGAGGTGGACTTCCGGGGCATCGTCACGCCCTGTTCGGCGAGCCGCCGGACCACGCTCTCCCGGACCGGGTTCAGCAGCACCGCCGTGCCGCCGCTGCGGCGGGCCTCGCGTTCGGCCGAGGCGGCGGCGTGCAGATAGCCGATGTCGTCCGGACCGTCCGGGACCTGCCAGGTGTGGTCGAGCAGGGTGGCGTGCAGGACGGTGGCGTCCAGCCGCCGCCACTCCTCCGGCTTGCCGGTCGGCACCGTCGCCTCGAGCAGGGCTTCGTCCGGCTCGGTGAGCAGCCAGAACACGCCGTCCCCGCCGGTCAGCAGGAAGGAGTTGCCGCCGTGCCGCTTGGCCTCGACGAGGGCCTGCAGGGCGGTGTCCAGCGGGCCCGGGACCTCCTTGACCTGCCACTGGTCGGCGATCGCGGCCAGCGCCTCGGCGATCGGCAGTCGGTACAGCACCCGGTGGATGGCCCGGACCCGCAGCGGGTAGCGGGCGGTGTCGACCAGCAGGACCAGGCCCCGGTCCCACGGGCTGCGCGGGAGGTGGCGGTGTTCGCGCTGGAGGCGCAGGTACATCTCCCAGCGGTGGTGCCCGTCCGCGATCAGGGCCCGGCAGGTGGCCAGGTCGCGGGTGACCTCCGCCAGTTCGGCCGGGTCGGTGACCGCCCACAGCCGGTGGTGGGTGCCGTCGCTGGTGGTCGTGGTGAGCAGCGGCTCGCGCAGCACCGCGCGTTCGATGACGTCGGCCGCGCCGCCGTGGCCCCGGTAGGTGAGCAGCAGAGGCTCGAGGTTGGCCCTGGTGGTCCGCATCAGGCCCACCCGGTCGGCGACCGGTCGCGGCATCACGTCCTCGTGCGGCAGCACCACGCCGGCCTCCCGGCCGCTGACGGCCAGCGCGCCGATCAGCCCGCGCTGGAGCAGCTCGCCGCCAGGGGAGTCCGGGTGGGTGCGCTGCTCGTACACGTACAACGCGGGCTCGGGGTCGGCGGCGAGGACGCCCTCGCGCTGCCACTCCTTGAGCAGCCGCGCGGCGTGCCGGTAGCGGGTGTCGCGGTCGGGCCGGTCGCCGCTGTCGTCGGGTTCGGGCCTGGGGAGGATCAGCCGGACGATGTTGTGCGGGTCCGCCGTCTCCAGGTCGAGCCGGCGATTGGGGTCGACCACGTCGTACGGGGGCGAGGTCACCGCCGCCAGGGTGCCGACCCGGTCGGGGACGTACCGCAGGCCGCGGAAGGGGGACAGGGACAGCCCTGCGGTGGCGACGTGCCCGGGGTCTCCGGGGCCGCCCGCCGGAGCCTCTGCTCCGGTATCTGCACTGGGTGCACTCATTCTGGGCATCGTAATCGGGTATGCGTTGTTCGGAGATCAAAAGGGTCAAGGGTGTCGGTGAGCGGTACCGGAAGCGGTACTGGAAGCGAGGTACGACATGAGCGAGGATCAGGGGCGCGTGGAGGGCGGCGTCGGCGGAGCGGGGCGGCCGGACGGTGCCGGCGTGCCGGAGGGGGATGTCTACGACTGGTTCCGGCGGGGTGCCCGGTTGCTGGAGCAGGGGAACCCGGCTGCCGCTGAGCAGTTGTTGCGGCGGGCGGCCGAGGTTGAGCCGCAGTCGCGGAGCATCCGGGAGACGCTGGCGCGGGCGCAGTTCGACGCGAGGCTGTACGCGGCGGCGCTGGAGAACTTCCGGGCGGTGGCGCTGGCCGATCCGTCCGACGACTACGCTCAGTTCGGGTGGGGTGTCTCGGCTGCCCGGCTGGGCGACTTCGAAACCTCCGCCGAGCACCTGGCCCTGGCGGTGGCGATGCGGCCCGAGGCCGAGCACTACCGGGCCGCGCTGCGGCAGACCAGGGCGACGCTGGCGGCCCGCGCCGGGGCGTACGGGCCGTTGCTGCCCGGTGCGCCCGGTTACCGGGAGTCCTCGGACGCCCAGGACGGCGCGCAGTAGGCCCGAGACGGATCAAATGACGAGGTGGAGTGCGCGATGACGGACCAGGCCAGCGGGCAGAACCGGACCGTACCCGGGGGCTGTGACCGCCCGCTGACCGAGGCGTACGACACCGCGCTGCTCGATCTCGACGGGGTGGTGTACGCCGGGCCGGACGCGATCGTGCACGCCGTGGACTCGCTGGCCGCCGCGCGGGAGACCGGGATGCGGCTGGCGTACGTCACCAACAACGCCTCGCGTCCGCCCCGCGTGGTGGCGGAGCACCTGACCGAGCTGGGCGTGCCCGCCGAGGCCGCCGACGTGATCAACTCCGCGCAGGCGGCGGCCCGGCTGGTCGCCGACAAGGTGCCGACCGGGTCGAAGGTGCTGGTGGTCGGTGGGGCCGGGCTGGTCGAGGCGTTGGCCGAGCGCGGGCTGGTCGCGGTGCGTTCGCTGGACGAGGAGCCGGTCGCGGTGGTGCAGGGCTACGACCCGTCGGTCGGCTGGCAGCACCTCGCCGAAGCCTCGTACGCAGTGGCGCGCGGGCTGCCCTGGGTGGCCTCGAACACCGATATGACCGTGCCGACCGCGCGTGGGATCGCGCCCGGGAACGGCACACTGGTGGCCGCCGTACGGACGGCGACCGGCGTCGAGCCCGAGGTCGCGGGCAAGCCGCTGCCGCCGATGCACCGGGAGACCGTGCTCCGGACCGGCGCGAAGCGTCCGCTGGTGGTCGGGGACCGCTTGGACACGGACATCGAGGGCGCCTACAACGGCGGTGTGGACAGCCTGCTGGTCTTCACCGGCGTCACCACGCCCGCGCTGCTGCTCACCGCGCCCGTCCAGCACCGGCCCACCTACCTGGCGGCGGACCTGCGCGGGCTGCTGCTCCCGCAGCCCGCCGTCGAGTCGCTGGGCGAGGGGCGGTACGGCTGCGGCGGGTACGTCGCGTCGGTGGACGGTGGCGGGGAGCTGCGGCTGGACGGCGCGGGGGAGGACCCGTACGACGGGCTGCGGGCGCTGTGCGGGGCTGCCTGGGCGGCGGCGGTGACCCCTGACGGGCGCAAGGCGCTCGCTGAACTGGGGCTTTAGTTCTTACCGGGGTGCGGGGAGCGGTGGGCGCGAGGCTCTACGTGGGTGCTTGGTCGGGCGCGCAGTTCCCCTCGCCCCTGTCTGTGGCCGACCGGTTGCCCAGCTGCTGGTCAGAGGAGGGTGCGGAGGCGGAGGAGGTCGCGGAAGCCGGCTTCCAGTTTGACCCGGCCGGTGGCCCAGGCCGAGGCGAAGTTGAGCTTGCCGTCGACCAGGGCGACCAGGTCGTCGCTGGCCATGGTGAGCCGGATCTCCGCCTTGGCGGCCGGTGGGCCCGGGGTCTGGACGACGTCGGTGATCCGGCCGTCCTGGAGGCGGCCGGTGAACGTCAGGTCCAGGTCGGTGATCCGGCAGGTCAGCGAGCGGTCGAGGGCGGCGGCCTTGCGGACGTCGCCCTCGGAGCCGGCCAGGTTCCTGCTGAGCTGCTCCAGTGCTTCGCGGCACTGCTCGGTGCTGGCCATGGGTCCTGGTCCCTCCCGTCCGGTCCGGTTCGCTGCCACGCTATCCCAGAGCCCGCCCCCCGATTGCCCGGGGATCCGGGCACCGGGAGGGCCGGAAAGGGTAGCGTCGTGGCGGGCGCCCGGTATGTCCGGGCAGGCCCGGAGACGGTGCGAGGCGTTGAGGAGGCACTCGAATGCTGCGGGATGCGGTGCGGGGTGTGACGGTACTGGCCGTCGAGCTCGCGGAGGAGACCGGGAAGCGGGTCGTCGGTACGGCGGCCGGGCTGCTGGAGCGCAGCGGTGTCGATGTGGCGGCGATCGAGCGGACGGTGGCCGAGCAGTTCCCGCCCTCGGTGCGGTCACTACAGATGCTGGCGGGCGAAGCCGTGACGGTCGGCCGGGCCGGGCTCGACCTCGCGGTCGGCACGGCCCGCGCGGAGGCGGAGAAGATCTTCGAGCTGGTCGGCGACCAGGTGGTGAAGGTCGGCGTCGTACTGGGCTACCTGGAGAGCAGGCTCCGGGAGGTCGAGGAGGAGCACCCCGCGCCCGCCGCCAAGCCGGAGGCGCGGGCGGGTGACCTGTTCGGGGTCGGCTGGGAGGCCGAGGCCGAGAGCGAAATCGCAGCGGAGGAGGCCGAGGAGGCGGCGCCGCCGGAGCCTGTTGCCGAGGAGCCGGTGCCCGTGCCGGAGCCCACGAAGAAGGCCGCGCCGGTGAAGAAGAAGGCGGCTGCCAAGAAGGTGGCGGTGAAGAAGCCGGCCGCGAAGAAGGCCGCGCCGCGCAAGAAGACCGCCCCCGACGCCGATGTCTGAGTTCGCGGCCGTTCCGGCGCCCACCGGACATCCCGGCGTCGACGCCGCGCTGGGTCGGCTGGACGGTCTGGACGGGGTGGAGACCGGCGCGCACGTCGCCGTGTACGAAGATGTACACCAGCGGCTCGCGGACACCCTTGCCGCGCTCGATCAGCATGATCAGCAGTAGTGACAGCAGCAGGAGCTGAAGTAGCAGTGGCAGTGGCACGACGCCGACTCGACGCGGAGCTGGTCCGCCGCAACCTGGCCCGTTCGCGTGAGCACGCGAGCGAGCTGATCGCGGCCGGCCGGGTGACGGTCGGCGGCACCACCGCGACCAAGCCCGCGACCCAGGTGGAGACCTCGGCCGCCGTGGTGGTGGCCAAGGACGACAACGACCCCGACTACGTCTCGCGCGGCGGGCACAAGCTCGCCGGTGCGTTCGCGGCCTTCGTCCCGCAGGGGCTGGTCGTCGAGGGGCGGCGGGCGCTGGACGCCGGCGCCTCCACGGGCGGGTTCACGGACGTGCTGCTGCGGGCGGGCACCGCGCACGTGCTGGCGGTGGACGTCGGTTACGGGCAGCTCGCCTGGTCGCTGCAGAGCGACGAGCGGGTGACCGTGATGGACCGGACCAACGTCCGCGAACTGACGTTGGAGCAGATCGGCGGGGTGCCCGTCGACCTGGTGGTGGGCGATCTGTCGTTCATCTCGCTCGGCCTGGTGCTGCCCGCCCTCGCGGGCTGCTGCGCCGAGGACGCCGACCTGGTGATGATGGTCAAGCCGCAGTTCGAGATCGGCAAGGAGCGGCTCGGCAGCGGCGGAGTGGTGCGCAGCCCGGAGCTGCGGGCCGAGATGGTCCGGCGGGTCGCCGACCAGGCGTGGGCGCTCGGGCTGGGCGTCCAGGCTGTCACGGCGAGCCCGCTGCCGGGCCCGTCCGGGAACGTCGAGTACTTCCTGTGGCTGCGCCGGGGAGCCCCGCAGCTGGACCCGGCCGAGGCGGACCGGGCTGTCGCCGAGGGCCCCCGATAGGGTACTCAGCAGACGTCCGACCGCCAGGGGCAGGCGTAGGGAGAGGGCAGCGGCATGAGCGAGGAACGTACGGTCTTCCTGGTTGCGCACACCGGCCGGGAGGCGGCCCTGCGCAGTGTCGAAGGGCTGGTGCACGGCCTGCTCAAGGCGGGGATCAGGATCAGACTGCTCGCGGCCGAGGCGGTCGGGCTCGACCTGCCGGACGGGGTCGAGCGGGTGGCCGGCGGGCACGGCGCGGCGGACGGCTGCGAACTGATCCTGGTCGCCGGCGGGGACGGGACGCTGCTGCGCGGCGCCGAGCTGGCCCGCGAGTCCGGGCTGCCGATGCTGGGGATCAACCTGGGCCGGGTGGGCTTCCTGGCGGAGGCCGAGCGGGACGATCTGGCGGTGGTGGTCGAGCGGGTGGTCAAGGCCGACTACGAGATCGAGGACCGGATGACCCTCGACGTGCTGGTGCGCACCAACGGCGATGTGATCCACGAGGACTGGGCGCTGAACGAGGCGTCGATCGAGAAGGCCTCGCGCGAGCGGATGCTCGAGGTGGTGACCGAGGTGGACGGTCGTCCGGTCTCCAACTTCGGCTGTGACGGGGTGGTCTGCGCGACGCCGACCGGTTCGACCGCGTACGCGTTCTCGGGTGGTGGGCCGGTGGTGTGGCCGGAGGTCGAGGCGTTGCTGATGGTGCCGATCAGCGCGCACGCGCTGTTCGCCCGGCCGCTGGTGACCTCGCCCGACTCGGTGCTCGCGGTGGAGGTGCAGCCGAAGACCCCGCACGGGGTGCTCTGGTGCGACGGCCGCCGTTCGGTCGAACTCCCTGCCGGAGCGCGGGTGGAGGTCCGTCGCGGGCGTACCCCCGTCCGGCTCGCGCGGCTGCACCGGGCGCCGTTCACGGACCGGCTGGTGGCGAAGTTCGCGCTGCCGGTGACGGGATGGCGTGGGCGTGGGGGTACCTGCTGACGCAGCCTTTTTTGAGGGGAGCGGGGAACTGCGCGAGGGCGGAAGGGGGCAGACCGTTGCCTTCCGTTTCGCGCAGTTCCCCGCGCCCCCTGTCTGTGGCTGGCCGATCCTGTTAGACGGCCAGGGGCGGGTGTTCGTCGGTGGTGGGCCAGCGGCCGGTGGCGGCGAGGGCGGCGGCTGTGGCGAGGCGGGTGACTGCGGCGGGGGCGGCGGGGGCCGGGACGGTGAGGGGGATGCGGAGGTAGTTCTCGAACGCGCCGTCCACCCCGAAGCGGGAACCGGCCGCGATCCGTACGCCGATCCGGTCGCCGGCCTGGGCGAGGGCGGTGCCGGAGAGTCCGTCGGTGGCGATCCACAGGCAGAGGCCGCCGGGTGGGAACGCGAAGTGCCAGTGCGGGAGTTGCGCGCGCAGCGCCGCTGCCAGCGCCTCGGCGCTGGAGCGCAGCCGTTGGTGCTGGTGGGCGCGGACCTCGGCGAAGTGTTCGGTGAGCAGGGCGGCGGCGATCAGCTGGTCCAGCACCGGCGTGCCGACGTCGGTGTACACCCGGTCGGTGGCCAACTGCCGTACCAGGCTCGGGTTCGCGCGCAGCCAGCCGATTCGCAGGCCGCCCCAGAGGGTCTTGCTCGCCGAGCCGACGGTGATCACCTGGGCGGCGCGGTCCAGGGCGGCCGTCGGGCGGGGTAGCTCCTCGGGCCGTACGCCCCAGCCGAGTTCGGCGATCGTCTCGTCCACCACGACGGTCGTCCCGGCGGCGCGGGCGGCGGCGAGCAGCTCGCGGCGCTGTCCCTCGTCTATCAGGGCGCCGGTCGGGTTCTGGAAGTCGGGGATGACGAAGGCGGCCCGGGGTGCGGCGCCGCGCAGCACGCGTTGCCACTCGGGGAGGTCCCAGCGCGGCAGTTCGCCGGGGCCGCCGGGCCAGGCGTGCGGCACGGCCACCAGGCGGGCGCCGCCGCGCCGCAGTGACTGCAGGGTGTGCGCGTAGCTGGGTGCCTCGACCGCGACCCGGCCGCCGCGCCCGACCAGTGCGTGCCGGGCGAGGTGCAGGGCGCCCATCGCGCCGGTGGTGACCAGGATCTGGTCGGGCGTGGTCGGCAGCCTGCGTTCGGTGTACCGCTGCGCGATCGCCTCCCGCAGCACGGGGACGCCGGTGGGGAAGTGGCCGTGCCCGGCGGCGTACGCGGGCAGTTGCTCGATCGCCTGGGCGGCGGCCTCGCCGAGGTACGGCTGCGGGGCGGGCAGTGCGGCTACGCCGAGGTCGAGCACGGTCTCGCGCTCGTCCGGCGGCACGGGGTGCAGCGCGTCGCTGGGTGGCCGGCTGCCGTCGGGGAGGGTGGTCCAGCTGCCGGAGCCCCGGCGGCTGCGGAGGTAGCCCTCTGCCCTGAGCGTCTCGTACGCGGCGGCGACGGTCGTCCGGCTGAGCGACAGTGCCTGGGCGAGTTCCCGCTCGGCGGGCAGCCGGGCCCCGACGGGCAGCCGTCCCTCCGAGACCAACGTGCGGACCTGGCCCGCGAGCGTGCGGTACGCGGGCCGGTGGCCGACGGGCTCGGGGAGGTGTGCGGCGCGCAGCAGGCGGGCCAGCGCGGTCGGGGTGACGGTGCTCTGCCACTCGGTCATCTGGGCCACCCCGTCATCTTGATCAGTCCACCTGAGCGAGATTGGACCTGGTTCCGGCCCGATTGGACTGCTCATCATGGCACTGCGGCCACCAAGGCCGCCAGACACCACGCACCGCACCGCACCGCAAGGAGCCTTGATGGCCGCCACCACCATGACCGCCCCCACCCCCTGGAGCCTCGACCGGCTCGGGCGGCGCCTCCCGCAGCTGCTGCTCGGCCTCTGGCTCTACGGTGCCAGCTCGGCGCTGATGGTCCGGGCCGGGCTCGGGGTCAACCCGTGGACGGTCTTCCACCAGGGCATGCAGCGTCACCTCGGCCTCAGCATGGGTGCCTGGACGACCATCACCGGCGCCGCCGTCCTGCTGCTCTGGATCCCGCTGCGGCAGCGGCCCGGCCTCGGCACCATCGGCAACGTGCTGATCCTGGGCGTCGCGATGGACCTCACCCTCGGCGTGGTCACCGCCCCGGGCTCGTGGGCCGGCCGGATCGCCCTGCTGCTGCTCGGCGTCGTGCTCAACGGCTTGGCCACCGGCCTCTACATCGGCGCCCGGCTGGGCCCCGGGCCGCGCGACGGCCTGATGACCGGCCTGCACCTGCGGACCGGCCGCTCGCTGCGGCTGATGCGGGTCGGCGTCGAGCTCACCGTGCTGGCCGTCGGCATTCTGCTCGGCGGCATGGTGGGTGTCGGGACGGTCGTCTACGCGCTCGCGATCGGGCCGCTTGCACAGTTCTTCCTCAGGTTGTGCATGGTCCCCGAGCAGGCCCGGAAGGGATGAACTTGTCCCCTCAGCACCTCGGCTCGTCGCGCGAGGGGGGTGGAACCTCGTAAGGTCGTCTCCGTGCTGGACGAGATGCGGATACGGGATCTTGGCGTCATCGATGACGCAGTGGTCGAACTGGCACCGGGTTTTACAGCGGTGACGGGCGAGACCGGTGCGGGTAAGACCATGGTGGTGACCAGCCTCGGCCTACTGCTCGGCGGCCGGGCCGACCCCGGGCTCGTGCGCCGTGGGGCGGACCGGGCGGTGGTCGAGGGCCGGATCGGGCTGCCCCCGGGCTCCCCGGCGGCGGCCCGGGCGCTGGAGGCGGGCGCCGAGCTGGACGACGGCGCGCTGCTGATCAGCCGGACGGTCTCCGCCGAGGGCCGCTCACGCGCCCACGTCGGCGGCCGGGCCGTGCCCGTCGGGCTGCTCGCCGAACTCGGCGAGGACCTGATCGCCGTGCACGGCCAGACCGACCAGCAGCGCCTGCTGCGCCCCTCCCGCCAGCGCGGCGCGCTGGACCGTTACGCGGGCGAGGCCGTCGCCGAGCCGCTGAAGCGCTACCGCGAGGTCTACCGCCGGCTGCGCGAGGTCTCCACGACCCTGGAGGAGCTGACCACCAGGGCCCGCGAGCGTGCCCAGGAGGCCGATCTGCTCCGCTTCGGGCTGGACGAGGTCGCCGCCGCCGAGCCGGTCGTGGGCGAGGACACCGAGCTCTCCGCCGAGGCCGAGCGCCTCGGCCACGCCGACGCCCTCTCCTCCGCCGCCACCCAGGCGCACGCCGCCCTCGCGGGCGACCCGACCGAACCGGACTCGGTGGACGCGGGCACCCTGCTGGCCCAGGCCCGCCGCGCCCTGGACGGCGTGCGCGGCCACGACGAGCGCCTCGCCGCCCTCGCCGACCGTCTCAACGAGGTCGGCTACCTGCTCACCGACGTCGCCCAGGACCTCGCGGGCTACGCCGACGACCTGGACGCCGACCCCGCACGCCTGGCGGCCGTCGAGGACCGCCGGGCCGTCCTGGCCCAGCTGCTGCGCAAGTACGGCGGCCCGGCCCACACCCAAGGACAGGGCACTCTTGCCGAGGTGCTGGCCTGGGCCGAGGCGAGCGCTCTGCGGCTCTCCGAACTCGACGGCGACGACGAGCGGATCGACGAGCTCGGGGCCCAGGAGACCGCGCTGCGCGCCGAGTTGGCCGAGCTGGCCGCCGAGGTGTCGGCGGCCAGGCACGCGGCCGCCGGACGGTTCGCCGAGGCCGTCTCCGCCGAACTCGCCGAACTGGCCATGCCGCACGCCCGGGTGACCTTCGCCCTCAGCTGGGTCGACGACCTGGCGGGCATCGAACTCGACGGGCGGACGGTCGCCTACGGAGCACACGGAGTCGACGAGGTCGAGGTGCTGCTCGCCCCGCACCCCGGCGCCGCGCCGAGGCCGATCGCCAAGGGCGCCTCGGGCGGTGAACTCTCCCGGGTGATGCTGGCCGTCGAGGTGGTCTTCGCCGGTGCCGACCCGGTGCCGACCTACCTCTTCGACGAGGTGGACGCCGGGGTCGGCGGCAAGGCGGCGGTCGAGATCGGCCGTCGGCTGGCCAAGTTGGCGGAGACCGCGCAGGTGGTCGTGGTGACGCACCTGCCGCAGGTCGCGGCCTTCGCCGACCGGCATCTCGTGGTCGAGAAGACCAGCGACGGCACGGTGACCCGCAGCGGCGTCAAGGTGCTGAACGACGAGGAGCGGGTCCGCGAACTCTCCCGGATGCTGGCCGGCCTGGAGGACTCCGAGCTCGGCCGCGCGCACGCGGAGGAGCTGCTCGCAGCGGCGCGCATGCCGCGCGGGCGCTGACGTCCGGGCGAATGTGCGGCGCCGTACCTTCCGGTTTCGCGCACGCGGTAAATCAACAGAGCCCCGCGCCCCTGGAGAGTGCGTCGACTGTCCAAGAGGCTGTCCGACCTGGCATGGTGGCGGCTGGGCACTGGCACCCCAGGCCGTGAGTTCGTGATCGAGTCGGAGCGAGACGAAGTGGACCATTCCGTCAACCGGGCCACCGCGGCCGTCCCCGAGCCGGGGCAGCTGCACGTGGTGTTCGTCCTGGCCGCCAGCACCGGCGGCATCGGCGCGCATGTGCGCTCCCTCGCCGAGGGCCTGGTGGCACACGGCGTCGGAGTGACGGTCTGCGCCCCTGCCGGGACGGACTCGCTGTTCGGTTTCTCCCGTACGGGCGCGCGCTTCCACCTGGTCGACATCACCCCGACGGCGGGCGCCCGCAGCGACGCGGCGGCCATCGGCGAGCTGCGGCGCGCTTTCACCGGCGCGGACGTCGTGCATGCGCACGGCCTGCGGGCCGGGCTGCTCTCCGACCTGGCGCTGCGCACCGCCGGGCGCTTCCCCGGCCTGCGGCCCGAAACCCCGCTGGTGGTGACCTCGCACCACGCGATGCTGGCCACCGGCATGGAGCGCCGCCTCCAGCGGCTGATGGAGCGCCGGGTCGCCCGAGCGGCCGACCTGGTGCTCGGCGCCTCCTCGGACCTGGTCGCCCGGGCCCGCGAACTGGGCGCCTCCGACGCCCGGCTCGGCCCGGTCGCCGCACCGCCGATGCCGCCCGGCGAGCTGGGCCGCGAGGCGGCCCGCGCGCGGCTGCTGGGCGACCGGCCGGACCGGCCCGTGGTGCTGGCGATCGGCCGGCTGGTCCAGCAGAAGTCCTTCGGCCTGCTGCTGGACGCGGCTCGCGACCTGGGGGACTCGGATCCCGTGGTGCTGATCGCGGGCGAGGGCCCCGAACGGGCCGGGCTGGGCGAGCGGATCGCCACCGAGCGGCTGCCGGTACGGCTGCTGGGCTACCGCACCGACGTCCCCGACCTGCTCGCCGCCGCCGACGTGGTGGTGGTCAGCAGCCGTTGGGAGGCCCGCTCACTGGTCGTCCAGGAGGCGATGCGGGCGGGCGTCCCGGTGGTCTCCACGGCCGTCGGCGGCGTGCCCGAGCTGGTCGGCGAAGCGGCGGTGCTGGTGCCGTACGGCGACGCGGCCGCGCTCGCCGCAGCGGTGCGGGGGCTGCTCGCGGACCCTTCGCGCGGCGCGGCACTGGCGGCGGCGGGGCGTCTGCAGGCGCAGACCTGGCCGGACGAGGCGGCGACTGTGGCGCAGGTGCTCAGTACGTACGACGAGCTGGTGCAGCGCGCCTAGGCGGCGCGCCCCTCCCGGGGGCACGAGGGGCTGCGCGAGGCGGGAAGGTGCGGCACCGTTGCTCCCGATTTCGCGCAGTTCCCCGCGCCCCTGAAAACCGCGCAGTTCCCCGCGCCCCTGAAAAACTCCCGTCAGACGGTCGCCTGGGCGGAGAGGTAGGCGCCTGCGCAGGCGGTGAGGCGTAGGGCGGTGTCGATCAGGGGGACGTGGCTGAACGCCTGGGGGAAGTTGCCGACCTGGCGCTTGGCGCGCGGGTCCCACTCCTCGGCGAGCAGGCCGACGTCGTTGCGGAGCGAGAGCAGCTTGTCGAAGAGCTCGCGGGCCTCCTGGACCCGTCCGATCATGGCCAGGTCGTCCGCGAGCCAGAACGAGCAGGCCAGGAAGGCGCCTTCGTGCCCGGACAGCCCGTCGACGTTCTCCCCGTGCTCGTCGTGGGTCGGGTAGCGCAGTACGAAGCCGTCCTCGGTGGACAGTTCGCGCTGGATCGCCTCGATCGTGCCGATCACCCGTTTGTCGTCCGGCGGCAGGAAGCCGACCTGCGGGATCAGCAGCAGTGAGGCGTCCAGCTCCTGGCCGCCGTAGTACTGGGTGAAGGTGTTCCGCTCGGCGTCGTAGCCCTTCTCGCAGACGTCCCGGTGGATGGTGTCGCGGAGTTCCTTCCAGCGCTCCAGCGGGCCGTCCGTCGGGGACTGCTCGATCAGCTTGATGGTGCGGTCGACCGCGACCCAGGCCATCACCTTGGAGTGCACGAAGTGGCGGCGCGGGCCGCGCACCTCCCAGATGCCCTCGTCCGGCTCCGTCCAGTGCTGCTCCAGGTAGCTGATCAGCTTGAGCTGGAGGTGGTGGGCGTGGTCGTTGCGGGTCAGCCCGGTCATGTGGGCCAGGTGCAGCGCCTCGACCACCTCGCCGTAGACGTCCAGTTGGAGTTGCCCGGCGGCGCCGTTGCCGACCCGGACGGGCTGGGAGCCCTCGTAGCCGGGCAGCCAGTCGAGTTCGGACTCGGTGAGTTCGCGCTCGCCCGCGATTCCGTACATGATCTGCAGGTTCTCCGGGTCGCCGGCGACGGCTCGCAGCAGCCACTCGCGCCAGGCGCGGGCCTCGTCGCGGTAGCCGGTGCGCAGCAGCGAGGAGAGGGTGATCGCGGCGTCGCGGAGCCAGGTGTAGCGGTAGTCCCAGTTGCGTTCGCCGCCGATGTCCTCGGGCAGCGAGGTGGTCGGCGCGGCGACGATGCCGCCGGTCGGGGCGTAGGTGAGGCCCTTGAGGGTGATCAGCGAGCGGACCACGGCCTCCCGGTACGGGCCCTGGTAGGTGCACTGGCTGACCCAGTCGCGCCAGAACTGCATGGTCTCGATCAGCAGGTTCTCGGCGTCCGGCGCGCTCGGCGCGGGCAGGTGGGAGGCCTGCCAGGTGAGCGCGAAGGCGATCCGCTCGCCCTCGCCGACGGTGAAGTCCGCGTACGTGGTGAGGTGCTGCCCGTACGTCTCGGCCTCGCCGTCCAGCCAGACCGAGTCCGGCCCGGCGACGGCGCAGGTGCGGTGGCTGCCGTCGGCCTGCTCGACCCGGTGCACCCAGGGGACGACGCGGCCGTAGCTGAACCGCATCCGCAGCGCGGAGCGCATCCGGACCCGGCCGGAGAGGCCCTCGACGATCCGGATCATCTGCGGGACGGAGTCCCGTCCGGCGAGCGGGCGGGGCGGCATGAAGTCGATCACCCGGACGCTGCCGCCCTGGGAGTCCCACTCCTGCTCCAGGATCAGCGAGTCGCCCCGGTAGCGCCGCCGGTCGGCGGGCACGGCGGGGGCGGCGGCGGTGGGCGGGATGACGCGGATCTCACCCGAATCGGTGAACAGCGAGCGCGGCGGGCCGGCTGCGTCCGCGTCCGCCACCGGTTCGGCGGGGCCGATCCGCCAGAACCCGTGTTCGTCGGTGCCGAGCAGCCCGGCGAACACGGCCGGCGAGTCGAATCTGGGGAGGCAGAGCCAGTCCACCGCTCCGTCCCTGCTGACCAGGGCGGCGGTCTGCATGTCCCCGATGAGTGCGTAATCCTCGATACGGCCGGCCACGTGGGTCTCCAGTTCGCAAGATGTGCTCGGCGGCGCCCGACGGCGGGGAGAAGGCGGTCTGCGTGGCCGGATACCCAGGCAGGGCGCTTCACGGACTCCTGCGGGTGCGCATGGGGCTCGTGGGGCGTCCGGACGGGGTTCTGGTGGGCCCCTGGCCTGAACGGGTGAACTGGTACGGGAGATGTCCGGTCGCGCATCGGGGACCGAGAGGCGTCGTCCTGACCCCCTCGCCCTCCCGCGTGCTCTGCTTGTCGGCGATGCGTCCGTGCAGGATACGTCGGTGGAACGGGGTGAGGCACGTGAAGAGCGCCCCGTCGGGCCGCAGTCACACCAAAAGAATCCAAAGTGGTCCGTCTGGAGCATCCCGGATGAACCGTCCCGGCCATCCGGAGCTGATCCTTCCGAGCCCCCGTCCACCCCCCGACGGCACCCCATCGGCGTACCCGGGCAGCTGCTCCGGGTGTACCCCGGGACGGTCCCGAACGCGTTCGGCGCGGGTCGCTGATACCCTGGTATCCCGTGGACCGGTGGGCCAAGGAGCGCCTCAGGCCCCTCCACCAGCGTCACAATCGACACGCGACCCACGGGAGCCCCCTCTTGGCACAGCCCCATTCCGGCAAGGCATCGAACAGCCGCGCCGTGACGACCAAGCACCTCTTCGTCACCGGGGGTGTCGCCTCTTCGCTCGGCAAGGGCCTCACCGCCTCCAGCCTCGGCGCCCTGCTCAAGGCCCGTGGTCTGCGCGTGACGATGCAGAAGCTCGACCCGTACCTGAACGTGGACCCGGGCACCATGAACCCGTTCCAGCACGGTGAGGTCTTCGTCACCGACGACGGCGCGGAGACCGACCTGGACGTCGGCCACTACGAGCGGTTCCTCGACACCAACCTGCACGGCTCGGCGAACGTCACCACCGGCCAGGTGTACTCGACGGTCATCGCCAAGGAGCGGCGCGGCGAGTACCTGGGCGACACCGTCCAGGTCATCCCGCACATCACCAACGAGATCAAGTCCCGGATCCGCCGGATGGCGACCGACGACGTCGATGTCGTGATCACCGAGGTCGGCGGCACGGTCGGCGACATCGAGTCGCTGCCGTTCCTGGAGGCCGTCCGCCAGGTCCGCCACGAGGTCGGCCGGGACAACGTCTTCTTCGTGCACGTCTCCCTGCTGCCGTACATCGGCCCCTCGGGCGAGCTGAAGACCAAGCCGACCCAGCACTCGGTGGCCGCGCTGCGCAGCATCGGCATCCAGCCGGACGCCATCGTGCTGCGCGCCGACCGCGAGGTCCCGGCGGCCATCAAGCGCAAGATCTCGCTGATGTGCGACGTCGACGAGGAGGCAGTGGTCGCCGCGATCGACGCCAAGTCGATCTACGACATCCCCAAGGTGCTGCACGGCGAGGGCCTGGACGCGTACGTCGTCCGCCGCCTGGACCTGCCGTTCCGCGACGTCGACTGGACCACCTGGGACGACCTGCTGCGCCGCGTCCACGAGCCGCAGCACATCGTCAAGGTCGCGCTGGTCGGCAAGTACATCGACCTCCCCGACGCGTACCTGTCGGTGACCGAGGCGCTGCGGGCCGGCGGTTTCGCCAACAACGCGCGCGTCGAGATCAAGTGGGTCACCTCGGACGACTGCACCACGCCCGAGGGCGCGCAGGAGCACCTCGGCGACGTGGACGCGATCTGCATCCCCGGTGGCTTCGGTGACCGTGGCGTGGACGGCAAGGTCGCCGCGATCACCTACGCCCGGGAGAACAAGGTCCCGCTGCTCGGCCTGTGCCTCGGCCTGCAGTGCGTGGTCATCGAGGCCGCCCGCAACCTCGCGGGTCTGCCCGAGGCGAACTCCACCGAGTTCGACTCGGCGGCCAAGTACCCCGTCATCTCCACCATGGCCGAGCAGCTGGCGATCGTGGACGGCAAGGGCGACCTGGGCGGCACCATGCGGCTCGGCCTCTACCCGGCGAAGCTGGCGGAAGGCTCGATCGTCCGTGAGGTCTACGGCGGCGAGCAGTACGTCGAGGAGCGCCACCGCCACCGCTACGAGGTCAACAACGCGTACCGCGCGGACCTGGAGAAGACCGGCCTGCAGTTCTCCGGCCTGTCCCCGAAGGGCGACCTGGTCGAGTACGTCGAGTACCCGCGCGAGGTGCACCCCTACCTGGTCGCCACCCAGGCGCACCCGGAGCTGAAGTCCCGTCCGACCCGTCCGCACCCGCTGTTCGCGGGTCTGGTCGCGGCGGCGATCACGCTTCAAAAGGGTCCCAACAAGGTCGCTGAATAGCAGCTGGTAGGGCCTGAACATTCCTGAACGGCGGTCGCGCGATCATGCGCGGCCGCCGTTCGGCATATGTTTGGGCCCATGGACAAGGGGAGTGCGATGACGGACATTCAGCAGATCAGGGACGCGGCCGAGGAGTGGCGGGTGGTCTCCAGCGAGACGCCGTTCCAGGGCCGGGTGACGGGCGTGCGGACGGACCAGGTCGAGATGCCGGACGGCTCGATCGCCCGCCGGGACTACCAGATCCACCCCGGGTCGGTCAGCATCCTCGCGCTGGACGACCAGCAGCGGGTGCTGATCGTCCGTCAGTACCGGCACCCCGTCCGCCAGCGGCTCTGGGAGCTGCCCGCCGGCCTGCTGGACGTACCCGGGGAAAACCCGCTGCACGCCGCCCAGCGCGAGCTGTACGAGGAGGCGCACTGCAAGGCGGGGGAGTGGAAGGTCCTGGTCGACTTCTACACCTCGCCCGGCGGCACCGACGAGGCCCTGCGGCTCTTCCTCGCCACCGACCTCGCCGAGGCGGAGGGCGACCGCTACGCCGCGCACGGCGAGGAGCTGGAGATCGAGATCGCCCGGGTGCCGCTGGCGGAGCTGGTCGCCCTGGTGTTGGCCGGTGAGCTGCACAACCCGACCCTGATCACCGGCACGCTGGCCCTGCACGCGGCGCTCACCGGTGCGGGGATCGACGCGTTGCGTCCTGCGGACTCGGCTTGGCCTGCGCGGCCGTTTGCGGGGGCGCGGTAACCACGGCGGTGCGGGGGCTGGGCAGGGCGGTGGGTGCGGCGCCGTGACTTCCGGTTTCGCGCAGTTCCCCGCGCCCCTGGGTTGACCGATCCTGATTGGTGCGCCCAGGGGGGTGATTTGCCGGTTGGTAGTACCAGTGTCGCCCCCGGTCGCGTCGTAGGTTCGAACTACGCTTCGCAGGCGGGGTGGCTGGGCTCAGCGACTGGTCGGGAGTGACGCAGGTGGCGAGGAAGACCGCGACGATGGACGTACGGCCCGCCGACTGCGGAGTGCTCGATCGGTTGCCGGAGGGGCCTGCGGTCTGGGTCGGCCGTACGCGTGAGCTGGCCGCGCTCGCGGCGGCTGCCGCCCGGCCGACGCGGGGGCGCTGCCCGGTCCTGGTGCTGGCGGGGCGTCCCGGGTCGGGGCGGACCTCGCTCGCCGTCCGTTATGCCCGGTCGGTGGCGGAGGAGTACCCGGACGGGGTGCTGTTCGCCCGGCTCTCCGCGCCCGACGGCGGCCGGGTGCCGCCCGGGCAGGTGGCCCGGGGGCTGCTGGAGCAGTTGGGGGTCGAGCCCGGGGACGCTCTGCTGCCGGACGGTGCGGAGCCCGTCTGTGCCGCTCTGCGCGCGGCACTGGTGGCGAAGCGGGTGCTGCTGCTGCTCGACGACGTCCGTGACGCGGGCCAGCTCTCGCCACTGCTGCCCGACGCGCCCGGCTGTCTGGTGCTCGCCACCACGGCCGGCCCGCTGACCGGCATCGAGGACATCGACCCCGTCATCCTCGGCGGGCTCGGCCTGACCACCTCCGCCGAGCTGCTCAGCGGCCTGGTCGGGGGCACCAGGATCAGCTGCGACCCGGTGGGGGCGGCAGACCTCGCCGAGGCGTGTGGGGCGGGCCCGGCCGCGCTGCGGCTGATGGCGGGCTGGCTGCGCGGCAACGCGAAGGCGGCCGTGACGGACGCCGCCCGTGAACTCGGCGCGGTGGCACGGCCCGGCGGGCCCGCCGAACCGGTGGCGGCTGCGGGACCGAAGGGCGGTGCGCGGCGGCCCAAGGGGGCGCGTACCGAGCCCGAGCCGAAGAAGTCCACGCCGGAGGCCGTATCTGAGGCCGAGAACGAGAACGCGCCCGAGTCCGGGCCCGTTCCGGTGCCCGACACCGATCCGCTGAGTGGTGCGTTCCTGCTGCTCTACCGTTCGCTGCCCGCCGCGCAGGCCCGGATGCTGCGGACGCTCACCCTCGCCCCCGCCCAGCTCGCCGACGCGCGGACGGCCTCCGCGCTGGTCGGCTGCCCCGCCCCCGAGGCCGCCGACCTGCTGCGGCAGCTCGCCGGGCGCGAGCTGCTGGACGAGGAGCCGCCCGCCGCCGACGGCACGCTCCGGTACCGGGTGCCCGGGCGGCTGTACGCCCGGCTGGTCCAGCTGCGGGAGAGCACCGACCGGCCGGCCGAGGTGCAGTTGGCCCGGGCGCGGCTGCTGGAGCGGCTGGTCCGGCTGGTCGACTCCGCCCGCGCGCTGCTCGACCCCGCGCACGGTCCGGTGACGGACCCGCTGCCCGGCGTGCTGCGGCTGCGCAGTGCCGCCCAGGCCAGGCAGTGGCTGCTCGACGAGCGTGAGCTGCTGCTGTGTGCGGTCGGGGACGCGATCGGCCCGGCGGATCTGGACGGTTCGGCCGGGCGCCTGGTCACCGCGCTGCTCCGGGCGTTGCCGCTCACCGGAGCCGCTGCGTCGACGGACCTCTACCGGCTGCACCACTTCGTCCTGAAGGTCGCCGAGCGCGGTGACACCCCCAGACGGGTGACAGCCGCGCTGCTCAATCTCGGTGATCTCCAGGCCGCGTCCGGCCGGTGGCCGCAGGCCGTGGAGCGCTACCGGGCGGCCCTGGCGAGTGCCCGGGACAGCTCGGACGAGCCCGCCTGCGCCCGGGCGCTGGAGGGCGTCGCCGAGTGCCACCGGGCGCTCGGCGACCCGGTTCGGGCCGCCGACTGGTACGGCAGGGCGCTCGCGCTCCGGCAGGGCCTGGGCGACTCCCCGGCCGAGGCCCGGCTGCTGGCCCGCACCGCTGAGGCGCACGCGGCGCAGCGCCGGTTCGACGAGGCCGAGCGCGAGTACCGGGCCGCGCTGGCGCTGCTGCGGCGGCTCGACGACGAGCACGGCCGGGTGGCGGTCACCGCCGCCGTGGCCCGACTGCGGGAACAGGTCGGGGCGGAGCGGGTAGCGGGTGAGCGCGATCGGGTGACTTCGGAGTAATGTCCGAGATGCCCGTTTACCAGGGGTTTAGAGGCTTAAGGCCAGCGCAAGCCTACGAACCTGCCAATGTGGCGAGCTGATTTATTCACTTTGGAAGGCTGACGGATCGGCTGGGCTTCATTACACTCGGACTTAGTCGCGCAGCGAACTGTGCCCCGGCGCCTCCGGGGTCTCCCCCACGTGCGCGCCGCCCGCCGGTCTTCCCCGGCCGGGACCCCAGGCAAAAGGGACGAGTTCAGTCATGAAGGTCGGCATCCCCCGCGAGGTCAAGAACCACGAGTACCGCGTGGCCATCACGCCCGCCGGCGTGCATGAGCTGGTCCGCAACGGACACTCTGTCTTCATCGAGGACAACGCCGGTGTCGGCTCCTCGATCCCCAACGAGGAGTACGTGGCCGCCGGTGCCACCATCCTCCCCACCGCCGACGAGGTCTGGGCCACCGCCGACCTGCTGCTGAAGGTCAAGGAGCCGATCGCGCAGGAGTACGGCCGCCTGCGCAAGGGCCAGACCCTCTTCACCTACCTGCACCTGGCGGCCGACCGCGCCGGCACCGACGCGCTGCTCGCGTCCGGCACCACCGCGATCGCGTACGAGACCGTGCAGCTCGCCAACGGCGCCCTGCCGCTGCTCGCCCCGATGTCCGAGGTCGCGGGCCGGCTGGCCCCGCAGGTCGGCTCGTACCACCTGATGCGTCCGGCCGGCGGCCGTGGCACCCTCCCCGGCGGCGTGCCCGGCACCCACCCGGCGAAGTGCGTCGTCATCGGCGGCGGCGTCTCCGGCTGGCACGCGGCCACCATCGCGATCGGCATGGGCTACGACGTGACCCTGCTGGACCGCGACATCAACAAGCTCCGCGAGGCCGACCGGATCTTCGGCAACAAGATCAAGGCGATCGCCTCCAACGCCTACGAGCTCGAGAACGCGGTGCTCCAGGCCGACCTGGTCATCGGCGCGGTGCTGATCCCGGGCGCCAAGGCCCCGAAGCTCGTCACCAACGAGCTGGTCTCCCGGATGAAGCCGGGCTCCGTGCTCGTCGACATCGCGATCGACCAGGGCGGCTGCTTCGAGGACTCCCGTGCGACCACGCACGCCGAGCCGACCTTCATGGTCCACAACTCGGTCTTCTACTGCGTGGCGAACATGCCGGGCGCCGTCCCGAACACCTCCACCTACGCGCTGACCAACGCGACGATGCCGTACATCGTCGAGCTGGCCAACCGTGGCTGGAAGGACGCGCTGCGCCGGGACGCCGCGCTGGCCAAGGGCCTGAACGTGCACGAGGGCCAGATCACCTACGGCGCCGTCGCCGAGGCCTTCGGCCTGGAGTCCGTCTCCCTTGACAGCGTGCTCGCCTGACGGCTGATCAGCCGGGACCACAGGTCTCGCCGCCCCCGGCCCGCTCCTCGCGGGCCGGGGGCTTCGGCATGGCCGCAGGCGGGTGGGTCACTCGTCCGCAGGCGGGTGGTGACTCGCCCGTGGACGGGTGGGTGACCCATCCTCGGGTGGGCGGGTGGCCTGCTGGTGGCGTCGAGATGTCAATTAATGTGCATCACGTCACCCGCCCGGTACGGTGACCGTCCCCGATGGCGGGTTTCGGGGGCTCGGTCGCGGTAGAAACGTTAGGGTCAATGGGGTGCCCATCCCTTGACAGTGACCGGGCTGATAGCCGACACATCCTGCCGACTACCGTGGATTGTGTTGCTGCGGAAGGCAAGGACGGCCTAGAGTCGCAAACCGTCGGCATGCTGCCACGCTGACGAATCGACATAGAGTCCTGGATGCCCAAGGAGGTAAGACGACTTGTGAATGAGTCGACATTTGCTCCCGGGGGTGGTCAGCCAGGACTGGCGGAGCACGCCGCCGGAAAGCCGAACGAGGAGCACGCGGCCCGTCAGGCCACGGTGGGCTCGGTAGAGGTCGGCTCGGTCGCGGTCCGTACCTTCGAGGCTCGCCAGAACGCCGCCCCCAGCACGACCGCCACCGCCTACGACGCGGACCTGCCGTCACACGGTCTGGCCTACGGCGACTTCGCGTACGGCTCGATCGACGACCCGGACGCCGAGTACGAACCAGATCCGGAGTATGCCGCGACCCTGGCCCCTGACGCAGCCCGTCAGCGACGTGAGCGCGTCGGCCCGACCGGCCGCGCGCTGCCCTACTTCCCGATCCCCGCGCCGCTGGCCGAACACGGTCCCGCGCAGATCATCGCGATGTGCAACCAGAAGGGCGGCGTCGGCAAGACCACGTCGACCATCAACCTGGGCGCCGCGCTCGCCGAGTACGGCCGTCGGGTACTGCTCGTCGACTTCGACCCGCAGGGCGCGCTCTCGGTCGGCCTCGGGGTCAACCCGATGGAGCTGGACGTCACCGTCTACAACCTGCTCATGGAGCGGGGCCTGACGGCCGATGAGGTGCTGCTGAAGACGGCCGTGCCGGGGATGGACCTGCTGCCCTCCAACATCGACCTGTCGGCCGCCGAGGTGCAGCTCGTCAGCGAGGTGGCCCGGGAGTCGGCGCTGGCCCGGGCGTTGAAGCCGCTGCTGCCGGACTACGACTTCGTCATCATCGACTGCCAGCCCTCGCTGGGCCTGCTGACGGTCAATGCCCTGACGGCGGCTCACAGCGTCATCGTCCCGCTGGAGTGCGAGTTCTTCGCGCTGCGCGGGGTCGCGCTGCTCACCGAGACCATCGAGAAGGTCTGCGAGCGGCTCAACCCCGACCTGCGGCTCGACGGCATCCTGGCGACCATGTACGACTCGCGCACGGTGCACAGTCGCGAGGTGCTGGCCCGGGTGGTCGAGGCCTTCGGTGAGCACGTCTTCCACACCGTCATCGGACGGACCGTCCGCTTCCCGGAGACCACCGTCGCCGGCGAGCCGATCACCACGTACGCGACCAACTCGGTCGGTGCCGCCGCCTACCGTCAGCTCGCCAGGGAGGTGCTCGACCGGTGCCGCCCCGCCGAGTGAGTCTCCCGGGGGCCGACGAGCTGTTCCGGACCACTGGCGGGATGGCGCTGTCGCCGTCCCTCGCGCGTTCGGCCGAGGCGCCCAGACCGGAGACCGCCCGGGGGCCCGAGCAGGCCCGTCCGGTGGACCCGGCCCGGGCGGCCGAGCCCGGCAGCGGCACGGACCGGGCCCAGCCCGAGGCCCCCGTAGCCCCGGGCGCCCACGGGGTGCCGGCCGCCCGCGCCGAGCACGGCGGGGCCGACGAGCAGCAGGGCGAGGCGGCGGCCCGGCGGCCCCGCGCCCGGGGCCGGGCGCCCCGCCGCCCCAGCGGGCGCGAGCGGCACGACGAGAAGATCACCGTCTACGTCTCCGCCGAGGAACTGATGGACCTGGAGCACGCCCGCCTGGTCCTGCGCGGCGAGCACGGGCTCGCCGTGGACCGGGGCCGGATCGTCCGGGAGGCGATCGCCGTCGTGCTGGCGGACCTGGAGCAGCGCGGCGAGGCCAGCATCCTGGTACGGCGGCTGCGGGGGCGCTGAGGCGCTCCGCCAGACTAGGTAGGCAGCCGGGCAACCGAAAGCGCGCGAGGGTGCGGGCCTGTTGTCTTCCGGTTTCGCGCAGTTCCCCGCGCCCCTGGCTGCGGCTGGCGCTGGTGGGCCTGGTTCTGGCGTGTCGCGGGTCGGGGGCGCGTCGTGCACGTCCGGTGCGCGAAGATGGACCGTCATGCCGAGCACTCGGGAATCCCCAGCGACCGCCACCGCAGCCGAGCGCGGTGCCTTCCAGGTGCGGCTGGACAACTTCGAGGGCCCGTTCGACCTGCTGCTCGGCCTGATCGCCAAGCACAAGCTGGACGTCACCGAGGTCGCGCTCGCCAGGGTCACCGACGAGTTCATCGCCCACATCCGGGCGATGGGCCCGGACTGGGACCTCGACGCCGCCACCGAGTTCCTGGTGGTCGCCGCCACCCTGCTCGACCTCAAGGCGGCCCGGCTGCTGCCCGCCGCCGAGGTCGAGGACGAGGCGGACCTCGCGCTGCTGGAGGCCCGGGACCTGCTCTTCGCCCGCCTGCTGCAGTACCGGGCGTACAAGCGGGCGGCGGCCGTACTGGCCGACCGCTGGGCCGCCGAGCTGCTGCGCAGCCCCCGGACGGTCGGCCTGGAGCCGCACCACGCCGCGCTGCTGCCCGAGGTCGTGCTCGGCATCGGGCCCGAGGGGCTGGCCCGGCTCGCGGCCCGGGCGATGACCCCCAGGCCGAAGCCGCTGGTCTACGTCGACCACATCCACGCCCCGGCGGTGAGCGTGCGCGAGCAGGCGGGCCTGGTGGCCGAGCTGCTCACCGCACTCGGTGAGGCCAGCTTCGCCCGGCTGGTCGCCGACACCGACGACCAGTTGGTGGTGGTCGCCCGCTTCCTGGCCCTGCTGGAGCTGTACCGGGAGCGGGCGCTCGCCTTCGAGCAGCCGGAGGCGCTCGGCGAACTGCTGGTGCGCTGGATCGCCGAGGAGGACCGCGCGATCGAGGTGACGGACGAGTTCGACCGGCCGGTGGCGCCGGTGGCGCCGCAGGCATCGGTGCCATCGGTGGCATCGGCGTCGGGGGAGCGTGAGCCGGCGTGAGCGAGCAGCAGAGGGCGCCCAGGCGCGCGCTGGGAGTCCCCGGGCACCCCAAGGCCAGCGAGTGGCTGGAGCCCGCGTACGAGCCCCTGGAGGCCCCGGACGGGCCGGTGGAGGCGGACCCCGAGCCCGGCGTGCCGCTGCGGGCGGCGTTGGAGGCGATCCTGCTGGTCGTCGACGGGCCTGCGGGCGAGGCGCACCTCGCCGCCGTCCTGGAGCGGCCGCGCGCCGAGGTCGCCGAGGCGCTGCGCGGACTGGCCGCCGAGTACACCGCCCAGGGCCGGGGCTTCGACCTGCGGCTGGTCGCCGGGGGCTGGCGCTTCTACACCCGGGCCGAGTGCGCGGAGGCCGTGGACCGCTTCGTCCTGGACGGCCGGCAGGCCCGTCTCACCCAGGCCGCACTGGAGACCCTGGCGGTCGTCGCGTACCGGCAGCCGGTGTCGCGCAGCAGGGTCTCAGCAGTACGTGGTGTGAACTGTGACGGCGTGATGCGTACCCTGGTACAGCGAGGGCTGGTGGAAGAGACCGGCTCCGAGCCCGAAACAGGTGCGATCCTGTATCGGACGACAAACTACTTCCTGGAACGGATGGGGCTGCGCGGCCTGGAGGAACTCCCAGAGCTGGCGCCCTTCCTGCCTGAGGTCGACGACGTGGAAGCGGAGTCCCTCGAGGGCACGATGATCGCGGATGCGGTCGCCGCCGCACGTGCGGCGGACGGCGGCGATGAGACCGGTCGGGTTCTGCCTGATCGGTAAGGGAGCGGTGAGGTCGGCCGGCACGACTTGCACTCCCCAGACGGAAACGACGTACGGACTTCTTTGATGCGTAGCAGTGGTAGCGGTAGGAACAGCAGTGGTGGCGGCGGCAGCCAGGGCCGTGGCGGACAGGGCGGGGGCCGCAGCGGCGGTGGCTCGTACGGCGGCGGCAGCGGCGGCTCGCGCGGCGGGTCGTCGGGCGGTGGCTCGTACGGCGGCGGCTCGCGTGGTGGCTCCTCCGGCGGTGGGTCGTACGGTGGCGGCAGTGGCGGTGGCTCCTACGGTGGCGGTTCCCGTGGCGGGTCGTCGAGCGGTGGCTCGTACAGCGGCGGCAGTGGCGGTGGCTCCTACGGTGGCGGTTCCCGTGGGGGCTCCTCCGGCGGTGGCTCGTACGGCGGCGGCAGTGGCGGCTCGCGTGGTGGTTCCTCCGGCGGTGGGTCGTACGGCGGCGGCTCGCGTGGCGGGTCGTCGAGCGGTGGCTCGTACGGCGGCGGTTCCCGTGGTGGCTCCTCCGGCGGCGGCTCCTACGGTGGCGGTTCGCGTGGCGGGTCGTCCAGCGGTGGCTCGTACGGCGGCGGTGCTCGCCGTGACGACCGCAGGGACGAGCACAAGCAGTACCCGGACCGTCCGCTGAGGCCCGAGGAGCGGAAGTACGACCGTCCGGAGTTCGGCTCCGGCGGCCACTACGGCGCGCGCAAGGCGCTCCCGCAGGCCAAGGGGCCGGCGCGTCCGCGTCAGCCCGGCCAGGGTGCCCCGGGCGACCCGCGTCGTCAGCCGCAGCGTTCGCGTGAGCTGCAGGGGAAGATCGAGGACGCCGTGCTGGCGCGCCACGACAAGCCGGCCGTGGTGCTGCCGAAGACCTTCGGCGAGCCCGAGGGCGAGCGCCTGCAGAAGGTGCTGGCGCGGGCCGGTATGGGCAGCCGTCGGGCCTGTGAGGAGCTGGTCTCGCAGGGTCGTGTCATGGTCAACGGCAAGCTGGTGACCGAGCAGGGCAAGCGGGTCGACGCGCAGAACGACGAGATCAAGGTGGACGGTCTGACCGTCGCCACCCAGTCGTACCTGTTCTTCGCGCTCAACAAGCCGGCCGGCGTGGTCTCCACGATGGAGGACCCGGACGGCCGTCAGTGCCTGGGCGACTACGTGACCAACCGGGAGACCCGGCTGTTCCACGTGGGCCGGCTGGACACCGAGACCGAGGGCATCATCCTGCTCACCAACCACGGCGAGCTGGCCCACCGTCTCACCCACCCCAAGTACGGTGTGACCAAGACGTACATGGCCGCCATCCAGGGCCCGATCCCGCGTGACCTGGGCAAGATCCTGGCGCAGGGCATCGAGCTGGAGGACGGCTTCGCCCGTGCCGACAGCTTCAAGGTGCTCTCGAACGTCGGCAAGAACTACCTGGTCGAGGTGACCCTGCACGAGGGTCGCAAGCACATCGTCCGGCGGATGCTCGCCGAGGCGGGCTACCCGGTCGAGAAGCTGGTCCGTACCCACTTCGGTCCGATCGCCCTGGGCGACCAGAAGTCGGGCTGGCTGCGCCGCCTGACCAACCCCGAGGTCGGTCAGCTGATGCACGAGGTCGGTCTGTAAGCCGGTCTGTAAGCACTGAGGAGGAGGCCCTCCCCGCCGTTCGGCGGGGAGGGCTCCTGCCGTTCGGGGGTAGTGGTGTGAGCCTGGCCGCACCGGCTTGTCAGCCTGTGGACGGGTGGCGGAAGATAGCCAATGGATGACCGACTGCCAGGTGGCGGAACTGCGCCACCAGGGGTGTGGCCAGCGGGGGAAGGAGCGTTGTGCTCGACTCATTCGGAGTGCTCGGCCTGGGTGGGCCGGACGGCCGGCTGTACGCGGCTCTCGTGGTGGCGCCCCAGTCCACCGCCGAGGAGCTCGCCGAGCAGTGCGGGCTGACGCTCGAGCAGAGCCGCGCCGCTCTGGACAGACTGGCCCAGCAGGGCATGGCGACCCGCGCGCCGGTGGACCGCGAGCGCTTCCTCGCCGTCGCCCCCGACGTCGCCATCGGCACCCTGATCGGCCACCGGGAGGCCCAGCTCCGCAGCGCCCGCGCCGAGATGCACCGCCTGATGGACGCCTTCCGGGAGGCCTCCCGCTTCACCGACCCCGCGCACTCGGTGGAGGTGCTGACCGGCGGCGAGGCCATCGCCCAGCGGCTGGAGCACCTGATCGAGACCGCCGAGTACCAGGTCCGGGGCTTCGACTGCCCGCCCTACATCCAGGACCCGGTGGCGAACCTGCCCCGGCAGCGCCAGCGGCTCAGGGCCGGCGTCCGGTTCCGTACGGTCTTCGACAAGGAGGCCGTGGCCTGGCCGGGCCGGCTGGAGAAGGAGATCCTGGTCGGCGTCGCGGACGGCGAGGAGGCCCGGGTCCGGCCCGTCCTGCCAACGAAGATCATGATGGCCGACGACCGGATGGCGATCATCCCGATCAGCGTCGGCGACGCCGTGCTGGACGCGGCGTACGTGATCCACCCGTCCGCCCTGTTGCAGGCCCTGGACGGGCTGTTCGAGGCCGAGTGGGAGCGGGCGGTGCCGCTGCAGACCGCGATCGGCCACGGCGACGGCGAGTTGGAGCCCGAGGCCGACCACCGCAAGCTGCTCGGGCTGCTGGCGGCCGGGCTGACGGACGAGTCGATCGCCCGCTCGCTCGGCTGGAGCGCCCGGACCACCCAGCGGCGGCTGCAGAGCCTGATGCGCGAACTCGGCGCCACCACCCGCTTCCAGGCCGGGATGGCGGCCCGCGAGCGCGGCTGGCTCTGACCGGTCGGCTTTGGCCGGTCAGCTGCCGACCGGCCAACCGTGACCGGTTGCCGCGCTCACGGCCGCCGTGACCTGGGCCTTTGTCCGGTGCCGGGCCGGTTGCCGGACATTCGCGCCGAGACGGAGTCTGACGAGCCATCACATCTTGGAAACAGGAGTCGTATTCGAGCTTCCCGCCCGTATTCTTCCAACACCGTCTGCCCAACGAGGGCACACAGCGCTCGGGGGAGCAATGGGCGAGAGACTCTACGGTCAAGGTGCCTTGTTGGACGGGCTGGTACCGCAGTTGGTGGGGTTGGAGCGCACCCGCCGGCGTCTCGTCCCCTTCAAGGACCGCGACAGCGGACCGATCGTGCAGGTGGTCGGCGGTCGGGGCAGCGGGAAGAGCGCCATGCTCGACGCTCTCTACGAGGGGTACCACAACCGGCTGCCGCTGGCCCGCGCCGATCTCGCGGCCGCCGGGTTCGGTCAGCGCGAGCTGGCCGACCTGGCGGAGGACGACACCCCTAACTCCTCCCCGATCACCAGTCTTCTCTACCTGCTCTCGGACCAACTCGGCCTGAAGGCCGACAGGTTCAACCGTGGGCTGAAGTTCCGCCGGCTCTCCGTCGGCCTGCTGGTGGTCAGTGCCTGGCAGCCCGGCGGGGCCACCGCCGAGGAAGGCCCGGCGCCGGTCCGTCCCGCGAATCTCCGGGACGCGGAACGCCGGCTCTTCGAGATCCTCAGGGCGGACGACGGCGACCAGAAGCGTCGCAAGGAAGTCCTCGAACAGTGGCTGGACGCCCTGCTCCCGGCAGTGAGCGGCGCCGTCGGGGTGCCCGCCGGGCTGGACCCGATGTTCCGCGCCGTCGTCAAGACCGCCCGCGAGCTGCTGCTCGCACCCCGCCCCGACCGTGGAGCGCTGCACTGGTGGCGCGAACAGCTGTCGATGGCCACCGGGGACAGCCTGCAGCGGCTGTACTCCTTCGTGCTCGACTTCCGCAACGGGCCGGGCGACCGGCGACGCAAGGCCGAGACCCTGCTGATCGCCGCCCTGCTCGCCGACATCGACGAGAACTACGGCCGGCTACGGAACCTCAACGACACGCCGCATCCGCTGATCCTGCTGGACAACCTGCACGGCCCCCTGGGGGCGCGCTTTCTCGACCTGCTGCTCCTGGCGTACCAGAAACTGCCCCGCGCGGCCGGCCGGGTCACCCGGCCGGTGATCGTGGCCGGGCTGCTCGGCGACCCCAAGGCCGTCACCGCGCTGGCCGACGTCGAGTCGTCGGCCTGGCCCGGCCGCCCGGTCTCCGGCGACGCGG
The DNA here is from genome assembly GCF_029894335.1 of Kitasatospora sp. MAP5-34. Taxonomy (GTDB): domain Bacteria; phylum Actinomycetota; class Actinomycetes; order Streptomycetales; family Streptomycetaceae; genus Kitasatospora. The sequence continues at coordinate 30,454 of NZ_JARXZC010000036.1, forward strand.
GCGGTCCGCGTGTGCTGTGGCTGGGGCTGCCGCCGGTCCAGCGTGACGACATCATGGCGATGCTGAGTCCGCTCGATTACCCGCCGCACCTCCCGCTGCTGATCGAGCGGCTCAGTGGAGGGCGGCCGAGCAGCGCCCGCATGCTGGCGGACGCCGCCAAGCGGCTGCCGGCCACCGGGGACAGTCTGCGGATGGAGGAGTTCCACGCGCTCTTCGGGCCGACATCGAGTGGCGTCCTGACCGGTCGGCTGCTCGAACAGCTGCTCCCCGCACCGCACTTGCAGGGTCGGTTACCCCTCCTCTCGGCCGCGCTCGACGACGCGGCCGCCCGTCGGCTCTGGGGCTCCTTCCATGCCGAGGAGAACGCGTTCGCGCGGGTCCGCGAGGTCAGGGAGCACCTGGACGAGACGCGCTGGAACCTCCGGGCCTGGCCGGGCACGGGCGGCACGGCGCCCTTCGTCGCCGACCGGGCGCTGCGCACCCTGCTGCTGCGGCAGCTGCGCGCCGACCTCTCGGACGAGCGCTGGGACCAGGCGCAGCGGCGGCTCCGCTCCGGCTACGACCCCGTGCACAGCGAGTCGCGGTCGGACGGGCGGGAGGCGCGGTACCTGCACCACAGTCTCGCCCTCGGCGAATCGGACCTGGTCGTGCGGTTCCTGCACCAGGGGTTCGGCCGGGACGGACTCCGTGACTGGCTGACCATGGTGAACATCGTCTGCGCGGCGCCGCTCGCCGCCGCCGACCTGCCCCAGCATGCCCTTGACACGCTCGCGCAACCGCTGGATCTGGCTCGGTGCACGGCCTGTGCCGATCCGGTCGGCGTACCTGTGCACAAAGCGATCAAGCGACTGGTGCTGGCACTGTGGCGGCAGTCCGACCCGCTGGCCGTCCCCCGGGACGACTACATCGAGCGGGTCGAGTCGGCACTTCACACGCTGTACGAGCACGTCGAGGAGAACGACACGCTCCAGCGGGCGCACCGCGACTGGCCCAAGCGGCTGCGCGAGGGTGTCCAGGCCCCTGAGCTACCGGTAGCGGGAGGGTTCGGCGCATGAACATCCTTGCAAGAGTCCGTAGTTGGCTTCCCTGGGGAGCGTGGGGGAGGCTGACCAAGGGGCTGGTCCTCGGCCTGGTCCTGCTGCTGCTCGCGCTGGGTGGCTGGTCGGGCTGGTCGGCCCTGCGGCCGGACCTGTCCTGTGGCCCGGGGGTCGAGAAGCGCGGTCCCGCACACGAGTGCATCGGGGTCACCGACGGCGGCTTCAGCTTCCTGCCACGCCTTGCCCCGGTCTCCGCCCGGATCAAGGCCGAGAACGACCGGATCGCGGGCCGGCCGCACGCCACCGTCGCACTGATGGTGCCGCTGACCGAGACCGACGACGCCGAGCAGCAGAAGATCCTGCGGGAGGTCCAGGGCGCCTACCTCGCGCAGTACCAGGCGAACCGGGACAACTCGAAGGCCCCGGCGATCCGTCTGGTGCTCGCCAACCCGGGGGCGGGCGGCGCCCAGTGGAGGCCGGTTACGGACCAGCTGGAGAAGATGGCGAAGTCGCCGCGCGACAACCTGCGGGCGGTGGCGGGATTCGACACCAGCGTGACGAGCACCCAGCAGACCATTCTGCATCTCACCAAGGACCTGCACATCCCGGTGGTCGGCGGCGCGATCACCGCCGACGACCTCGCCGACAGCAAGCAGCATCCCGACACCTATCCGGGACTCGCCCGGATCGCGCCGACCAACACCGAGGAGGCCGCCGCGCTCTTCTCCTACAACAAGCTCAACAAGGGCGTTACGCCGGACCAGACCCTGGTCGTGGAGGACCTCCGCCAGGACGACAACTACATCAAGAGCCTCAGGACGGCCTTCGAGGGCTACTCGTCCCACCCGCCCGAGCAGTTCCGCTCCCCGGACGACATCCACTCGACCGGAAACCTCTCCAACGACTTCCAACGGCTGGTGCCGAACATCTGCGCCTCGAGCGCCAGAACGATCTACTTCGCCGGTCGGTACACGCAGTTGCGACAGTTCGTCGACGAGCTCGGCCACCGGGGCTGCAGCACGACGAAGTACACCGTGATCACCGCCGACGCCGCCGACACCCTGGCCTCGGACCCGGATTTCGACTGGAGCGCGCTGAACCGAGGCAGCGGCATCACGCTGCAGTACGCGGCGGTGGCGAACCAGCACATGTGGGACGGCGACCCCAAGGGCGGCCCGGGCAGCCCGGGCAGCTCGCCGGATGCGGTCAAGCAGCTGGAGGCTCTGACCGGCAAGGACGCACCGAGTGACGTCGGGCAGATCGGCGCGGTCGACTTCAAGGGCTCCCGGACGATGGTCGCGCACGACTCCGTGTGGACCGCGATCACCGCGGTCCACAACAGCGCCTCACAGACCGACCCGATGCCCAGCCTGCGAGAGGTGTCCAACATGTGGCTCAGGTTGCGCAGCGCCAGCAAGGTCGAGGGCACCAGCGGCTGGATCTGCCTGGACAACTACGGCAACCCGTACGACAAGGCCGTGGCGGTGGTCGAGCTGGACCCGCAGGACAAGAGCATCAAGTTCGACGGCCTGGCCTGGCCGGAGGGGAGCCCGCCCAATCAGGAGTGCACGCCGGACAAGTGACCGGCCCCAAGGTCCGAGACCCCCAGGCCCCCAGGCCCCCAGGCCCCCAGGCCCCAAGGCCCCAAGGCCCCAAGGCCCAAAGCCCGAGGTCGAAGGCCGTGGGCCTCGGGTGGCCGGTGCTAACTCCAGGGGAGCAGGGTGGCCCAGAGGCCGTCCGGGCCGCGTTCCAGCTTCTCCAGACCGACCACCGCGCTGCGGTTGAGGCGGCCGTAGATGTGCGGGAACAGGATGTCGGGCGTGGCTCCGGGTGGCGGGGCGCCGTTCGGGGCCTCCCACTTCACCATCGGCTCGACCAGGCTCTCCTCGATCAGCAGGGCCATCAGCGGGCCCGGGGCGTTCCGGAAGAAGGCGTTGGCCACCGCCAGGGCGGTCTGCTCGTCGGCCGAGCAGTGGATGAACCCGTCGGTGAGCAGGGAGGCGGCGGTGTACGGCCGTCCGGGATCGTGCAGCCAGTCGTCCAGGGGTGCGAGGTGGTAGATCATGTGTCCCTTTTTACCTGCTTTCCGGTCAGATCCCGGCTACCTTGGCCGTCGCCGAGACCTCGTACACCAGCGTGACGGTCCGGCGGCCGCCCGGCGGCAGCGTGAGGTCCCAGCGGGCGATGCCCTCGGCGTCCAGTGCGTCCGGGGCCGGGGAGCAGGACTCCTTGCGCAGCCGTACCTCGACCGCCGAGACCTCGGAGACCGGGATCCGTTCGCGGAGGGTGATCAGCTGCTCGTCGTGCTCCTGCGGGCCGGAGAAGCGGGACAGGTGCAGCCGGACCGTCCGGGTGACGGTGGTCCGCTGGGAGAGCCCGGAGTTGCTCCGGCTCTCCTCCGTCTCGCGGACCACCCGGTAGCCGTCCGTACTGCCGAACGAGAGTTCGGCGGGCGCGCCCGGCGCGGTGAACGCCAGCTCGCCGCGCCCGGTGAAGCCGCTGCCGAGGACCAGGTCCACCGGCCCGGCCAGTAGTGCGTGCCCCGCGCCGTTCTGGAACCGCACCACCCGGGTGACCAGCGGCGAGAGCTCGGGGGCGCAGGCGTACTCGCTGGTCGCGGGCGTGCCGAAGGCGGTCAGCGGTAAGCGGTGCGGGCGGCCGTCGCCGGGGACCGAGGCCGGTGCGGGCGCCGTCAGCACGCGGACCTCGCCGCCGTCGTCCACGCCCGGCAGGCCGTCCGCCGCCGGGCCGGTGGAGCTGATCTCCTCCTCGCGCAGTTCGACCTCGACCGTGCGGCGCTCCTCGGCGGTGCGCTCCCGCAGGGTCAGCACGTCCTCGACCAGGCGCGGCGGCTCGCCGGCCAGGGCGGACCTGGCGGTGGAGAGCGTCAGCCGGACGCCCGACCAGTCCTCGCCGGTGTGCTGCCAGACCACGGCCTCGGTCTCCAGCCGGAGGGTGCCCTCGGTGAGCGTCGCCCGGTAGGCCGGGCGCCAGAGAGCGCACGGGGTGAGGTGCGTGACGGTCAGCTCCGCCGGGCCGGCTGCCCGGGCCTCGACGGTCAGCTCGACGTACGCGACCAGCTCGGCGGGCTCCTCCTCGGCCCGTTCCAGCGCCTGCCGGGCCTCGGACAACTCCTCGTCCAGTGCCCGTAGTCGGGCCCGTACGCTGCGCAACTGCTCGCCGTACGACTCGCGTTCGGCGTCCACCCGGTCCAACTCCCTGGACCAGCGGGAGCGTTCGACCTCGCCACGCCCGGCGCCCTCGCCGATCTCGCGCAGCAGGTCGGCGGCGAGCCGGCCGAGCAGGGTCAGCCGGGCCTCCAGACGCCGGCGGTGGGCGTCCTCGGTGAGCTGTTCCTGTTCCAAGGTGTGGACGTGCCGCCGGAGTTCGGAGTCCTCGGCGGTGGGTGGGAGCGGGGGGCGGGGCGTCCAGGAGCGGACGATCCGGGCGTCCAGCACCCCGGCGTCCGGGGAGTCCTCCAGGCTGGTGCGCAGCGAGCGGTCGACCGCGAGGGCGGTGATCGGGCCGAGGCGCAACCGCTGGACGCCTGCGGTCAGTTCGAGGGCGGCGGTGCGTTCGACGAGGCTGCGGTCCTCCAGGCAGGTGACAGCGGTGACGGGGAGAGCCGTGATGGTGGTGGGCAGGGTGGTCATCGGTTCAGTTCCTCCGGTTTCCGCCGTGCAGGGTCTTGCCGGCCGGGATGCGGATCTCGTACCCGCCGTCCAGTTCGACGGCGCCGTGGGCGGGCAGCTCGACTCGCCAACGGCGGGTGCTCGGCGGGAGGTCGTCCGACGGTTCGGCCTCCTGCCAGCCCGGACGTTCCTCGATCCGGATGTCGGTGTCCGAGCTCACCGGTACCCGTTCGCGGACCTCCACGGTGACCGGACGGCCGAGGCGGTTGGCGAGTTCGACGTGGACGCGGTGGTCCAGGACGGTGGTGCTGTTCAGCATCCCCGCCGTGGACTCGCGCAGCTCGGTGCGGCGGGCCACCCGGATGCCCTCCGCCACCCCCAGCCCGACCCGCCGGGTACCACCGGGTGCGAGCGTCGGCAGGGCGGCGGTCAGCAGGAACTGCCCGTCCACGCCGACCTCGACCGGCCCGGCCAGCAGCGCCCGGTCGGTAGCGTTGGTGAGCACCAGCGTGCCGTAGACCGTCTCCTCGACCGACGGGACGCAGACGAACTCGCTCCGCAGCCCCACCGGGATCTCGCCGACCGTGACGGTGTGCCACCCGCCGTCGGACGGCAGGTCCACCCGGGCGGCGAGGTCGTAACGCTGGTCGAACGAGCCGGCCGAGAGGCGCGGACGGACGGCGTGCGGCGGGAGGGGGAGCGCGCCGACGGCCTCCGCGCGGTGCCGGTACCCGGCGGCGGCCGGAGCGGCGCTGCCGCCGCCCGGGACCAGGCGGCCTCGGCGGGTCCTGCCCTGGTCGGGGCCGGGCAGGGTGAGCGCGGCGTAGTCGAGCCAGCCGACGTCGGGGTGCGGCGGGCCGGTGGGTTCGGGTTCGGGTTCGGGTTCAGGCTCGGCCGCATGGCGGGCGCCGGGGCGGGTGGCGGGGGTGCGGCGGGGCTCTGCGGGGCCATCATCCGCAGGTGCGGGGTGCGCGTCGGCATCGGCATCGGCATCGGCATCGGTGGGCCGGCGGGCGCGGGTGCCGCGTCGCCGTACGCGACGGGGGCTCCGCCCTCGTCCGCTCCGGTTGAGAAGGACATCGCCTGGGCGTGGGGTGGCTGCGGGGACGGGGTCGCCGCGTCGTACCCGGCGAAGAGGTCGTCCAGGCCGCCGGGTGCTTCGCGCCAGCCGGACGGCGCCGGGGCGGGCTGGCGCCGGCCGATCCGGATCGAGCGCAGCTGCGGGAGGTCGGTACGCCGCCGCAGGTCGGCGGTGGAGAGCGCGAGGCGTACGCCCGTCCAGTCCTCGCCGGTGCGCTGGGCCACCGACGCGCACAGCACCAGGGTGCCGTCACCGGCGCCCTGCCGGTGGCTCAGCCGGTAGGTGGGCACCCAGACCGCGCCCGGGACGCCGTACTCGACTTCGAGTTCGAGCTCGTCCTCGTCCTCGCCGGCGCCGCTGAGGGTCAGGATGGCCGTCGCGCTGGTCTCCACCGGGCGGGAGGGACCGGCGCTGGAGGCCCGGTCCAGGCGCTCCTGGGCGACGGCGAGGGCGTGTTCGGCCTGGCGGAGCTCGTCCGCGAGCCGGGCGGCGCGGGCGTGCAGGGCGGTCAGGCGTTCGTCGACGAAGTCGGCGAGGTCCAGCCAGGCGTCGGCCGGGGTGCGGCGGTGCGGCTCGTCGGGGCCGGGCGGCGGCGGGACCGGGCGCAGCGCCGCGACCTCGTCGATCCGGCCCAGCTGCAGGGTGTGGCGGGCCTCGGCGGCGTCCAGCGCGTCGCGGGCCTGTTCGGCGAGGCGGCGCAGCTCGGGCAGTCCGTCGGGCCCGCGCAGTTCGGCGTCCTCCGCCAACCGCGCCTCGGTGACCCGCCGCCCGTCACCGCCGACCACGGACGCCCGCAGCGAACCCGGGTCGAGCGCCCGGGGCAGCCCCGTCAGCCGCACCCGCCCGTCCGGCGGGACCGTCACCCGCGCCCGTCGGCGGCAGAGCGCCCCGGTCGCGTAGACCACCACCGAGTCGAGCACCGACTCCCAGCCTTGCCCTGTTTCAGCAGCCACCCCGCCGTACCCCATTCCATCGCTCCCCGGCCCAGGGCGCCCAGTCTGCCCCCGGGACGCCCCCGGCGGTGAGGATTTGTACCGCGCGTCGCGGGCTCGTCCCGGGTCGAGGCCCGGGTGAGGGAGGATGAGCGGAGCAGCAGCTCACCCGTTCCAGGAGACGTGAAACGCCATGCGCACTGTCGCCGTCGTCGGCACCGGACTGATCGGCACCTCCCTCGCGCTCGCCCTCGCCGGGCGCGGACTGACCGTCCACCTGGAGGACGCCGACCCGGACGCCGCCCGGACGGCGGCCTCGCTGGGCGCGGGCACCACCGAACCGGCCGACGGCCCGGTCGATCTGGCGATCGTCGCGGTGCCGCCCGCGCTGGTCGGGAAGGTGCTCGCGGACTGCCAGCGGCGCGGGCTGGCCCGCTGGTACACCGACGTTGCCAGCGTGAAGACCGGCCCGCGCGCCGACGTGACCGCGCTCGGCTGCGACACCGTCCACTACATCGGCAGCCACCCGATGGCGGGCCGTGAGCGCACCGGCCCGCTGGCGGCCCGCGCCGACCTCTTCGAGGGCCGGCCCTGGGTGCTGACCCCGACCGAGGACACCGACACCGAGACGCTCAACGCGGCCCTCGAGATGGTCGCGCTGTGCGGTGCCGTACCGATAGTGATGGACGCCACCGCCCACGACCGCGCCGTCGCGCTGGTCTCGCACGCCCCGCAGCTGTTCTCCTCGCTGGTCGCGGCGCGGCTGGAGCACGCGGACGAGACGGCCGTCCGGCTGGCCGGCCAGGGGGTCCGCGACGTCACCCGGATCGCCGGTTCCAACCCCGCGATGTGGGTCGACATCCTCTCCGCCAACGCCGGGGTGGTCGCCGACATCCTGGAGGAACTCGCCGCCGACCTCGGCGACACCGTCACCGCGCTGCGCGCGCTGGAGGCCGCCGACGAGGGCGAGCGCCGCACGGGCGCGGCCGGCATCGAGGCCGTGCTGCGGCGCGGCAACAGCGGCCAGGCCCGGATCCCCGGCAAGCACGGCGCCCCGCCGACCCGCTACGAGACCGTCTCCGTCGTGCTCGGCGACCAGCCCGGCGAGCTGGGGCGGCTGTTCGGCGAGGTCGGCGCGCTCGGGGTCAACATCGAGGACGTGGCGATCGAGCACTCCACCGGCCAGCAGGTCGGCTTCGTCCAGCTCTCCGTCGCCCCCGCCGCCGTCCAGCGGCTCATCGGCGCGCTGGGCCAGCACGGCTGGAGCGTACGCGAGTAGCGCCGGGGGGGTGCGGGCCGCCCCTCGTCTGTGGCTGATGCCGTTGTGCCGGTTCCGGGCGCGCTCTCGGGAGACAATTTCTGAGGGGCCGTCCGGTCCCGCCGTTCGCGAGGACGTTTTGCGCGGACGCTCCGCGAAGAAAGGTCAAGGCCACATGCCACAGCAGGTCAGGGGCGTCATCGCCCGGGGCAAGGGCGAGCCCGTACGGGTCGAGACCATCGTGGTGCCCGATCCCGGGCCCGGGGAGGCCGTGGTCAAGGTCCAGGCCTGCGGGGTCTGCCACACCGATCTGCACTACCGGGACGGCGGGATCAACGACGACTTCCCGTTCCTGCTCGGGCACGAGGCCGCCGGTGTGGTGGAGAGCGTCGGCGCGGGCGTGACGGAGGTGGCGCCCGGCGACTTCGTGATCCTGAACTGGCGCGCGGTCTGCGGGCAGTGCCGCTCCTGTCGGCGCGGGCGGCCGCAGTACTGCTTCGCCACCCACAACGCGAAGCAGCCGATGACCCTGCTCGACGGCACCCCGCTCTCGCCCGCGCTGGGCATCGGCGCCTTCGCCGACAAGACCCTGGTCGCCGCCGGCCAGTGCACCAAGGTGGACCCGGCCGCGTCGCCCGCCGCCGCCGGTCTGCTCGGCTGCGGGGTGATGGCCGGCCTCGGTGCCGCCGTCAACACCGGCGGGGTGGGCCGGGGGGACAGCGTCGCGGTGATCGGCTGCGGCGGGGTCGGCAACGCCGCCGTGATGGGTGCCCGGCTGGCCGGTGCGGCGAAGATCATCGCGGTGGACATCGACGACCGCAAGCTCGCCACCGCGCTGCGCCTGGGCGCCACCCACACCGTCAACTCGGCCACCGGCGACGCCGTCGAGGAGATCCGTGCGCTGACGGACGGCAACGGCGCGGACGTGGTCATCGAGGCGGTCGGCCGCCCCGAGACGTACAAGCAGGCGTTCTACGCGCGTGACCTGGCGGGTACTGTCGTCCTGGTCGGTGTGCCGACGCCGGAGATGACTCTTGAGCTCCCGCTGCTCGACGTCTTCGGACGCGGTGGCGCGCTGAAGTCCTCCTGGTACGGCGACTGTCTGCCCTCGCGGGACTTCCCGCTGCTGATCGACCTCTATTTGCAAGGACGGCTCGACTTGGACGCTTTCGTCTCCGAGACCATCGCACTCGACCAGGTCGAGGAAGCCTTCGCCCGGATGCACGGCGGCGACGTGCTGCGTTCGGTGGTGATGCTCTGATGCGTCAGATGCCCCCCGAGCCCGAGATCGAACTCCTCACCACCTCCGGCACCTTCTCGCTGGACGGCGGCACCTGGGAGGTCGAGAACAACGTCTGGATCATCGCCAACGACCGCGACGCCGTGGTCATCGACCCGGCGCACGACGCCCGGGCCGTCGCGACGGCCCTCGGCGACCGCGAACTGCGGGCGATCATCTGCACCCACGCGCACGACGACCACATCGGCGCCGCCCCCGAGCTGGCCGCACTGACCGGCGCGCCGATCCTGCTGCACCCCGACGACCTGCCGCTCTGGAAGCAGACCCACCCGAGCGACCACCCCGACGAGGACCTGCGGGACGGCCAGCGCATCACCGTCGGCGGGATCTACCTGCACGTCCGCCACACCCCGGGCCACAGCCCCGGCGGCGTCAGCATCTACGTGCCCGCGCTGGACGCCGTCTTCACCGGCGACACCCTCTTCAAGGACGGCCCCGGAGCCACCAGGAGGTCCTTCTCGGACTTCCCGACCATCGTCGCCTCGATCCAGGAGCGCCTGCTCACCCTGCCCCCCGAGACGACCGTGCACCCCGGCCACGGCGCCACCACCACCATCGGCGAAGAAGCCTCCCACGTGGACGACTGGATCGCTCGCGGGCACTGACGCCCGCGGGCACTGAGTTCACGCACCGGTACGCGACTGGTTCCCGCTCCCCTGTTCGCGCAGGGGAGCGGGCCGCATCGTCGCGGAGTGCCCTGGAAATCGGGCCGGGCGGAGGGTTGGCGCCGGTCGTCTAACCTTGTTGTAGTCGCCCGGGTTTCGGAGACGGCTTCCGAGACAGAGAGAGGTTCGCCCCGTGGACACTGCCGACCGAGCTTGTGACCCGGTCGTCGTCGCCATCGACGGGCCTTCCGGCTCCGGAAAGTCGACGGTCTCCCGGGCCGTGGCCGCCCGGCTCGGGCTCAGCTTTCTGGACACCGGCGCGATGTACCGGGCGATGACCTGGTGGATGCTGGCGAACGACGTCGACGTCGACGACGCCGAGGCGGTGGCCGTCGCGTGCGGGAAGCCGGTGATCGTCTCCGGTACGGACGCGGCCGGCCCGACCATCACGGTGGACGGCCAGGACGTGTCCGGGCCGATCCGTGGTCCCGAGGTGACCTCGCAGGTCAGCGCCGTGTCTGCGGTTCCGCAGGTGCGGGCGCGGCTGGTGGAGCTGCAGCGGGGCTGCGCGGAGGTCGCCGAGCGCGGCATCGTCGCCGAGGGCCGGGACATGGGCAGTGTGGTCTTCCCGACCGCGACCGTGAAGGTGTTCCTCACGGCTTCCGAGGCCGCCCGTTCCGAGCGCCGCGCCGCCGAGCTGCGCGCCAAGGGCGTGGACGCGGCGACCATCACCGCGATGGCAGCCGACCTGGCCCGCCGCGACGCCGCCGACTCCTCCCGGGAGACCGCGCCGCTCGCCCAGGCGGCCGACGCCGTGCTGGTCGACACCAGCGAACTCACGCTGGAGCAGGTGATCGACCGGATCGCCGGCCTGGTGGAGGAGAAGGCCCGCTTCACCACGGTCTGAATCACGGTCTGACCGGAGCACACGGTCCGACCAGCCTGTGCACACACACATACTTTGCGTCGCCCGCTGACAGGGCGGTCCGCACCGCGCTGCCCCTCGAGGGCAGGTACGCACGGCACGTCCCTGGGAAGGGCCGCGCCGGGAAATGGAAGAACGAAGATGAGCAACGAGACCGCCGCCGCCTCGCACGGCGAGCTGGACGCCGCCGAGTACGCGGAGTTCATGGCACTGGCCGCCGAGGAGGGCTTCGACCCCGAGGACCTCGACGGGCTCGACGGCAACCACGGCCCGCTGCCCGTGCTCGCCGTCGTCGGCCGCCCCAACGTCGGCAAGTCGACCCTGGTCAACCGCATCATCGGCCGTCGCGAGGCGGTCGTCGAGGACAAGCCCGGCGTCACCCGTGACCGCGTCTCGTACGAGGCGACCTGGAACGGCCGCCGGTTCAAGCTGGTGGACACCGGCGGCTGGGAGATCGACGTGCTCGGCCTCGACGCCGCCGTCGCCGCGCAGGCCGAGGTCGGCATCGACAACGCCGACGCGGTGCTCTTCGTGGTGGACGCCAACGTCGGCGCGACCGACACCGACGAGGCACTGATCAAGCTCATCCGCCGGGCCGGCAAGCCCGTCGTGCTCTGCGCCAACAAGGTCGACGGCCCGGCCGCCGAGGCCGACGCCGCGATGCTGTGGTCGCTCGGCCTCGGCGAGCCGTACGCCGTCTCCGCCCTGCACGGCCGTGGCTCGGGCGACCTGCTCGACGCCGTCATGGACGCGCTGCCCGACGCCCCGCCGCAGACCTTCGGCGTCGTCGAGGGCGGCCCGCGCCGGGTCGCGCTGATCGGCCGGCCCAACGTCGGCAAGTCCAGCCTGCTCAACAAGGTGGCCGGCGAGAACCGCGTGGTCGTCAACGAGCTGGCCGGCACCACCCGTGACCCGGTCGACGAGCTGATCCAACTGGGCGGCAAGACCTGGAAGTTCATCGACACCGCCGGTATCCGCCGCCGGGTCCACCTGACCTCCGGCGCCGACTTCTACGCCTCGCTGCGCACCTCCTCGGCGCTGGACAAGGCCGAGGTCGCGGTCATCCTGGTCGACTCCAGCGAGCCGCTGGCCGAGCAGGACACCCGCATCATCTCGATGGCCGTCGAGTCCGGCCGCGCCGTGGTGATCGCGTACAACAAGTGGGACCAGATGGACGAGGAGCGCCGCTACTACCTGGAGCGCGAGATCGAGCAGGATCTCGTCCAGGTCCAGTGGGCGCCCCGGGTCAACGTCTCCGCGCTGACCGGCCGCCACATGGAGAAGCTCGTCCCGGCGATCGAGACCGCGCTGGCCGGCTGGGAGACCCGCATCTCCACCGCCCGCCTCAACGCCTTCCTCGGCGAGCTGGTGGCCTCCCACCCGCACCCCGTCCGAGGTGGCAAGCAGCCCCGCATCCTGTTCGGCACCCAGGCGGGCGTGCGTCCGCCGCGCTTCGTCCTGTTCGCCTCCGGCTTCCTGGAGGCGGGCTACCGCCGCTACGTCGAGCGCCGTCTGCGCGAGGAGTTCGGCTTCGTCGGCACGCCGATCTCGATCTCGGTGCGGGTGCGCGAGAAGCGCAGCCGTAAGAAGTAGTCGAGAGGCGGCTCGCGCGTTCGAGCCGAGGTAGTCAGAGAGGAGGCCGGGCGCCCGAAAGGGTGCCCGGCCTCCTCTCTGTATATCCGTTACGACTTCATATCCGTTACGACTTCGCGCTCAGCCCTGGCCCGGCACCCGGCCGGGCGGCAGCGAGAGCATGCTGATGCGGTGCCGCCCGCCGACCCCGCCGACCGCCGCAGTCGCTGCGGTGGCCTGGGGGGCGGCCGGGGGAGGCGGGGTCAGGTAGCCCGTCGCGATCCAGCCCTGCCCGCCGGAGAACTGGTTGCTCTGGTCCTGGCCGGACTGGGCGTTTCCGTTCTGGCTGTGGCCGGATTGGGCATGGCTGGACTGGCTGTGGCCGGACTGGGTCTGGCCGCTCTGGAACTGCTGCTGGGCGGGCATGAACTGCGGCGTCCCCTGGGCGTGCCCCGGGTAGGTGTGGAACGCCTGCTGCTGCGGGTAGCCGACCGGTTCCGTCGTCCTGGCCGGGTACAGCTCACGCGATGGGTACAGCTCACGGGACGGGTACGGGTCGCGGATGGCGAAGCCCGTGAAGCGCATGTCCTCCTCGCCGGAGCGGTCGCCCGGCAGGGCGCGGAAGAGCCGCCGGTACTCCGAGTACAGCGCGTCGTAGATCGGCGTGGCCGGGGACGGGTGCTCCGCGTCGTACGACGGGCGCATGCCCGGGATCGAACGGCTGCTGGTGGGCTGGCGGTGGGCTGCGGCGACGTCGTAGCTGTACACGTAGGAGCCAACGAGCGAGAAAGCCGGGGGATGCGGGCCCGGGGCAGAGCGGCCTGTGCCGCGACCGGTCCGACGCCTGACACCCGACGCCTGACACCGTGACCGGGATGGGGCCGAGACCTGGTCGAGGTCCCGGAGTCAGGCGCGGTGGCAGCCGTCCCGGCCTCCCGGAGGACGGACGCCCTGAGGCCGGGCACCTGAGCCGGCCCGGCCCGCTCAGGTGCCCGCGAGCGGGAAGGAGGCCGCCACCAGCAGGCCCTGGGCCGCCGCCCGGTCGAGCGCCTGGCGGAGCAGGTCCTCCCGGGGCTGGCGTCCGATGGTGCCGGCCGGTGCCGCGTACACCGTCACGGCGTTCTGCCGGCCTGCGGCGGACCGCCAGGTGTCGGTCACCTGGAGCGGCTGGTGTGCCTGCCACCAGGCGGCGCTGCCGCCGGTGGCGGTGGGGTGCAGGATCGCGTGCAGCTGGCCCATGGCCATCAGGACCGACCAACCGGGCATCTGGGCCGGTGGCTGGTCGACGCCGGTGACGTGCTGGAAGCCGTGCTCGGTGAGGAGGGAGAGGAACTGGTCCTGGCCGGAGAGGTCGCCAGGCCGTCCCACCGGGCCGGTCGGTTCGACCACCAGGGCGGCGTGCCCGGTGTCGCCCCGCAGCACCAGCCCGCAGGTGATCCCGAGAATGGCCGGCGCGCCGGCGCTGGGCACGATCGGGGCCGGGCCGGCGGGGGGTACGGGGTCGGCGGCCGGTGCGACAGCCGGTACTTGGGCGGGCGCCTGGGCCGGTGCCGGTGCCGGTGCCGGTGCCGGTGTTGGCATCGGCGCCGGGGCGGTGCCCTGGGCCTGGCTGATGCTGCGGACCGCGCCGAGCAACTGCTCCTCCGCGACGGGCACCACCTGGGAGGGGATGCAGCGGGCATGGGCGAACGCGAGTACGGCTGTCTCCTCGCCGACGAACAGCACGGTGCTGGTGGCCTCCTGGGTGGAGTCGCCGTTCGTTCGACAGGACGTGCAGTCGTAGGTGTCGGGCGCGTGGGCGCCGGCCAGCAGGCGGTCGGCCTCGTCATCGCCGATCTCGGCGCGGACCTCGTCGCTCACATCGAGCATGCGCGGCACGGGTACTCCTCGGGTCGTCAGGGGGTGGCAGGGGCGCGCCCGGCCGCCACTACCAACGGGCCGTTGTGTCTGGGGTCACGGGTGGGCTCGGCCAAGTCAGGAATTGCCGTAAATCTGACAACGCGGTGTGGACGATTGGTCACGATCTGTCGACGCTGTGTCCGAGGTCACGGGGTCCAAAATATGACCCAGGTCATAACCGCAGAAGGTTTGGCCAGGGTTCGATCATGGAAATAGGGTGCAAATCGGACATCCGGCCACTGTTTGCTTGATCTTTACTGCCGGTAACACCGCCCTGAGCTGGGACGACCCGAAACTGTTTGGCCCACGCCCGGGCGACTCGTAGCTTCGTAACCAGTGCAACGAGCACTACCCGGGTTCACCCCCGCAGCCCACGCCCTCCGGGGCGGACGGTGCGCGGGACGGTGACCGGGGCGGCGCGGCACGTCGGACACGTGCACGGCCGCCTTGCGGACGAGGTGAGCGAAATCAAGGCCCCTGGGGTCTGGTTCCGCATGCCCGCTCGGGATTGTCGAGAGGAAACACATGACCTTCCGTAACGAGACCGCCGCTGCCACCTCCACCACCAAGCGCAACCGCGTGCGGATGGCCCTCATGGGCGGGGCTGTCCTCGTCCTCCCGGTGGCCGGCCTCGTCACGGCCAACTCGGCCTCCGCCGCCTCGGTCTCCACCTGGGACGCGGTCGCCCAGTGCGAGAGCACCGGCAACTGGAGCATCAACACCGGTAACGGCTTCTACGGCGGCCTGCAGTTCACCTCCAGCACCTGGGCCGCCTACGGTGGCACCCAGTACGCCGCCCAGGCCAACCTGGCCACCAAGGCCCAGCAGATCGCCGTCGCCGAGAAGGTCCTCGCCTCGCAGGGCCCCGGCGCCTGGCCGGTCTGCTCCGTCAAGGCCGGCCTGACCCAGGGTGGCGCCGCCGCCCAGGTCGACACCTCCTCGTCCGCGAACTCGTCCGCGAACTCGTCCGCGTCCTCCACCAAGGCTTCGCGTTCGAAGGCCGCCCCCGCGCCGCAGAACGTGGCCCCGAAGGCCGACTCCTCGGTATCGAAGAAGAGCGCCGCCGCCCCGGTCGAGGCGCCGAAGACCACCAAGGCCCCCGTCGCCCCGGCTTCCCCGGCGGCGAAGAGCAACGGTGGCAACTACACCGTCAAGAGCGGCGACACCCTGAGCACCATCGCGGCCTCCAAGGGTCTCGACTGGAAGACCCTGTACAGCCACAACGCCGGCGTCGTCGGCGGCAACCCGGACCTGATCTTCCCGGGCCAGGTCCTCTCGGTCTGACGTACCCGGTAGGGACGTACCCCGAAGCACCGACACCGCCGGCCGCTCCCCAACGCGTGGGACGGCCGGCGGTGCTGTTGTGTCTGCGCCGGTCGGCCCGGTGCGAGGCCCCGGTCAGCCCCAGGTCAGCTCGCCCTTGGCGACCTTGGTGCCGAGTTCGGCGGCGAGGACGAGGCCGGCGGCGGGGTAGTGCCGCTCCAGTTCCGACCGCGCTGTCGCGGCATCGGGGGCCCGCCCGATCTCCGTCTCGAAGGTCCGCAGGTACTCCCGGGTGTAGCGGATGGCCGTGCCGTCCGTCGGCGCGCCGGGCGTCCGGTGCCCGGCCACCACGAAGGACGGGTCCAGCGCCTCCATGCCGTCCAACAGGTCGATCCAGGCGGCTCGTTGTGCGGGGGTGGGTGTGTCGGCGGTCCACACGTGCAGCCCCTGGAAGAGCAGTACGCCGCCGAGGATCGCCCGGTGCTGGTGCTCCCAGAGGTAGTGCCGGTCCGGCAGGTGGAAGTCGGCGCCGCGCAACTCCAGCCGGTGGCCCTCGAACTCGATCACGTCGCCCGGCAGTGGCTCCGGTACGACGAGGCGGGTGGGAAGTTCGTCGCCGAGGTGGGCCCAGCTCTGCCGTTTGACCTCGTAGGTGTCCACGATGTGCTCGATGACCGCCGGTGTGGCGAGGACCCGGGCCCCGGGGAAGCTGTCCTTCACCACCTCCGCGCCGAAGTAGAAGTCCGGGTCGCCGTGACTGACGAAGACCGTGGTCAGCGTCCGGCCGGAGTCCCTGACCTCCTGCACCAGCCGTCGGCCGTCGGAGCGGGTGAAGCCCGCGTCGACCAGCAGTGCCTCGCGCGCGCCGGTGACCAGCACGGCGGATTTGTTGAGCGAGGTGTCCGGGAAGTCGACGATCTTGAAGTCCAGGGTCTTCATGGCGGCTCCTTGCCGACTGGAGTACTCCGGTTTCAGCGTGGGCCGCCCGGCCCGTCGCTGCACCCGCTGCCGTTCCGACCCTGCGCCGAACGGCCCAGCCGCCCATCGGCGGTGGTCGCGCGGACGGTCGCACGGACGGCCACGCGGATGGCCGACGGGATCGCCGAGCGGATGCGGATGGCCGAGCGGATGGCGGGCCGGTCGGCTGCGAGGATGGGGGCATGGACGGTGCACGCTCACCCGAGCAGGCCCCCGGGCAGTCCGCGGCCGAGTACCCCGGGCAGCCCGCAGAGCTGTTTCCCGAGCAGCTCCCGGATCTCTTCCCCCAGCTGTTCGGCGAGCCGTCCCGTCAGCCGTCCCGTCAGCCGTCCCTCGGGCAGCCCCCCGGGCCGTCCCTCGGGCAGGCCCAGCGTCAGCGGGCGGAACCGGCGCCCGGCGTCGTGCTGCTGCCCGACTGGCTCAGCCCGGCCGAGCAGCGGGAGATGGTGGCGGCCTGCCGTGAGTGGGCCCGCCCGCCCGCCGGGATGCGGACGGTGCGGCTGCCCCGGGGCGGGGTGATGTCGGTGCGGATGGTCTGCCTCGGCTGGCACTGGTACCCGTACGGCTACGCGCGGACGGTGGTGGACGGCGACGGTGCCCCGGTCAAGCCGTTCCCGCCGGAGCTGGTCGAGCTGGCCCGGCGGGCTCTGGCGGACGCCTACGGGACGACTGCGGGAGGTACGGGCGAACGGGAGATCGTCGGCGCGGCCGGGTACGCACCGGACGTCGCGGTGATCAACCACTACCCCCACGGCGCCAAGATGGGCCTGCACCGCGATCGCGAGGAGCGGGTCGACGCGCCCGTGGTCTCGCTCTCGCTCGGCGACACCTGCGTCTTCCGGCTCGGCAACACGGAGACCCGCACCCGTCCCTGGACCGATCTGGAACTGCGCAGCGGTGACCTGCTGGTCTTCGGTGGCCCGGCCAGGTTCGCCTACCACGGCGTGGTGCGGACCCTGCCCGGGACGGCCGATCCGGGCCTCGGGCTGGTAGGGCGGCTCAACCTCACGCTGCGGCAGTCGGGCCTGGGGTGAGTGCGGGGCGATACGCAGCACTCCACGGCTCCGGGAAGCTTCGGGGGAGCTTCGGGGAGCGGGAATTCAGGTACGAGCAGCAGACTTCTGATAGACGATGGCGGAGGTGCCGGGCGTGGACGCCCCGTGCGGTCCGCCGGGTCGGCCAAGATCGGCCAGGAGAGGGAGCGCACCATGGGTACACCCGTCGACCAGCTTGTCGATCTGCTCGATCTGGAGGAGATCGAGCTCAACATCTTCCGGGGCCGCAGCCCTGAGGAGTCGCTGCAGCGCACGTTCGGCGGCCAGGTGGCGGGGCAGGCACTGGTGGCCGCAGGGCGCACGGTCGACCCCGGGCGCCCGGTGCACTCGCTGCACGCCTACTTCCTGCGCCCCGGCGTACCGGGAGTGCCGATCGTCTACCAGGTCGACCGGATCCGCGACGGGCGCACCTTCACGACCCGCCGGGTCCTCGGCATCCAGCAGGGCCGCAGCATCTTCGCGCTCACCGCCGACTTCCACCTGCCGGAGCAGGGCGGCATCGAGCATCAGGACCCGATGCCCGACGTACCCGCGCCGGAGGATCTGCCCAGCGCGCTGGAGGAGGTCGGCGCCAGGTTGGGTGAGCTGCCGCCGTTCATCAGCCGCCGGCAGCCCTTCGACATCCGGTACGTGGACCGACTCCGTTGGACGAAGGAGGAGTTGGTCGGAGTCGAGCCGCGAAGCGGCGTCTGGCTCCGCACCAACGGCGCACTCCCCGACGAGCCGCTGATCCACGTGTGTGCCCTCACCTACGCCAGCGACATGACGCTGCTCGACTCGGTCCGCGCACCCGTCGAACCACTGTGGGGCGAGCGGAACTTCGACATGGCCTCGCTCGACCACGCGATGTGGTTCCACCGCCCGTTCCGGGCTGACGACTGGCTGCTCTACCAGCAGGAGTCACCCGTCGCGCACGGAGCGCGCGGCCTGGCGCGGGGCCAGATCTACGACCGGAGCGGCCAGCTGGTCGTCTCCGTCATGCAGGAGGGCCTGTTCCGCCCGCTCTCCGACCGGTGACACTCTCCTACCGGTGACACGCTCCTACCGGTGACCGGCGACGGTATAGCGGGGGAGAAGCAGGTGCTCTCGCGGTAACGCGAGTAGTGGCGGTGCTGCTGGTGGTGGTGGCGGCGGGGGTTCGGGGGCCCCGGGGCGGGGGCCCCCGAGTGCCTGGACGAGCATGGACCAACATGTCGACCAATCAACCTTCCCCACCGTCCGATGCGAGCGCCGACAAGGCGGCCGGCCCTGACAGTTCGATCGGCTCCGGCGGGTCCGGGCCCGGACCTGGGTCCGGGCGTGGGTCCGGGCGTGGTCCCGGCCCAGTGCCCGGGCGGCTGCGGCGGGTGGCCAAGGGGGCGTTCGCCGACCTCAGTCCGCTGCGGGAGATCCCGGACTACCGGCGGGTGTGGTTCGGGCAGTCCGTCTCGTCCATCGGTCAGCAGATGACGGCGGTGGCGGTGTCCGTACAGGTCTACGACCTGACGCGATCCAGTTTCGCGACCGGTCTGGTCGGCCTCTTCTCGCTGCTGCCGCTGATCGCCTTCGGCCTGTACGGCGGCGTGATCGCCGACCGGGTGGACCGTCGGCTGCTCGGGCTCACCGGCTCGGCCGGGCTCGCCGCCGTCTCGGTGGTGCTGGCCGTGCAGGCACTGCTGGGCTTCGGGTCCGTGGCGTTGCTGTACGGGGCTGTGGCTGTCCAAGCCGCGTTCTTCGCGCTGAGCTCGCCGGCCCGGTCGTCCATGATCCCCAGGTTGGTGCCGAGCCGTCAGCTGCCGGCCGCGAACGCCCTCAACACGGTCAGCATGAACCTCGGCATGACCGTGGGCCCGATGCTCGGTGGTGTTCTGATCGGGGCTTACGGGGCCCAGGCCGCGTACCTGGTCGACACCGTGGCGTTCGGCGCCACGCTGTACGCGATGTGGCGCCTGCCCGCGATGCGGCCCGGGGGAGCGGTGACCGGCGCTACGGGTGCTGTAGGCAATGCCGTCACGGCCGGTACCGCCCGTACGGCCGGCACGGGTGGCGCGCGGCGGGCCTCGGTGCTGGACGGGTTGCGCTTCCTCCGCGAACGGCCCAATCTGCGGACCAGCTTCCTGGCCGACCTCGCCGCGATGATTTTCGGGCTGCCGCGCGCGCTCTTCCCGGCGATCGCCGTCGGGTTCTACGGCGGCGGGCCCGGCACGGTCGGACTGCTGGTCGCAGCGCCGGCCGTCGGCGCGCTCACCGGGGCGCTGTTCTCCGGTTGGGTGTCCCGGGTGCATCGCCACGGCATCGCCATCCTCGTCGCCGTGAGCGTGTGGGGGCTCTCGATCGCCGCCTTCGGCCTGGTGCGCGAGCTGTGGTTGGGCCTGCTGTTCCTGGCGGTGGCCGGCTGCGCGGACACCATCAGCATGATCTTCCGGAACACCATGATGCAGGTCGCGGCACCCGACGAGATGCGCGGCCGCCTGCAGGGCATCTTCACCGTGGTGGTCGCCGGCGGCCCCCGCCTGGGCGACTTCGAGTCCGGCTCCGTCGCAGCCCTTACCTCCCCCGCCGTCTCAGCGGTCACCGGCGGCCTCGCCTGCATCGCCGCCGTACTCCTCCTCGCCGCCCGCCGCCCCGCCTTCCTCCGCTACGACGCTCGCCACCCCGCTCCCTGACCTGCGACACCACCCGACCGACCCCACCGGAAACCTGGCAGCGAGCACCCCCCGCCGTGCTGTATTGTTTTCCACGTCGCCAGAAGATCGGGCGGCGGGTCAAGAAACCGAAGATCAGCAGCCCCAGGCTCTGACCGGAGGTCACGAGACCACGGGATGTGGCGCAGCTTGGTAGCGCACTTGACTGGGGGTCAAGGGGTCGCAGGTTCAAATCCTGTCATCCCGACTTCGGACTGATGTCCAAAGTCGCAGCTCAGAGGCCGTACTCTACTTTCAGAGTACGGTCTTTTGGCGTTCATGGGGGCAACTTCTGGGAGCGCAGGGCTGGGAGTGTTGGGAGTAAATGGGAGCGATTTGCTCCCAGTCTGCTCCCAGAGGTCAATGCGGCGGCGGGCATTGTCACCCGATGCGGTCGAGTTCGCAGAGATCTTTTCTGTGGCGGCGGGGCGTGTCGTGTCCGCCGGGGGCGCACGGGCTGGCGTGCGCAACTGGTCGGGGTCACTGACCTGCTGCTCCCAGGTTTCTCTGACTGGGAGCGGCGTTACCTGTCAACGGTTTTGGGCCCTCGGGGCTGGGAGTGCCCTTGCCTGGCTTCGTTCACTTCTAGGGACAGCGTTTGTCCGCGAGTTCGGACAGCGGTTAGTGATCACTCGACGAGTGGATGTTCACGAGTTTTGACAGCAGCGTCGCGGTGGCGGGCCGTGGCATAGGCTCGATTCTTGATCGTCTCGGCAGGTCGTGGCGTGGGATTCTGTGCGGGCAGCCTTGGACTGTTCGATGGGGGAACGCATGAGCTATGACCTGGAGTGGGTGGAGTTGCCCGAAGCCGTGGCGGAGGCGCGGAGTCGATGGGAGTCGTGCACCGATTCTGGTCTACCGTGTGATCACGTTCCGAGGTGCTCGGAGTCGTACTTCTCGCTCGCGGAGCCGTTTCAATTCCATCTGAACGTCGCGGGGATGGCGGTGTGCCGGGACGTGATGCGCCGTTCTGGTATGACCTATCGGGCAGAGCATCATCCCTTCCCCGCCTGGCCGTTCAAGGACGTCGAGGACTGGCGGTCAGCTGACCAGGCCCGGAGGGACGCGTATGTCGCCGCCGAGCGAGCCGCCTCGGCGCAGACCGTGCCTGGGCAGGTCGGGATCCCGGAGTTCAAGCTGCTGAGCAACGGCCCGTGGTTGGTCGGTTCTCAGGAGATCGCGCAGGCTCTGGACCGGTATGAGGAGGCGCCGGTCAGCGTGCGTGCCGAGCCGGAGGCCGATGAGCTTTGGCGTGACTGGCTTGGGTGGCTGCGCGAGACGGTGGTCCGTGGAGGCTTCACGGTCAGCTGAGAATCGATCCCAGTGGTGCGGCCCGCTCTCGGGGAGGTGGCGGGCCGCGGCAGGTCAGCTGGCGGCGGCTTGTCCGGTGCGGGCACGGGTGGTGGCGAGCCTGTAGGAGTCGGTGCCGGTCTCGATGATGGTTCCGTTGAAGGTGAGGCGGTCGACGATGGCCGCGCAGAGGCGGGGGTCGGTGAAGGTCTTGGTCCAGCCGCCGAACGACTCGTTGGAGGCGATGGCGACGCTGTTCTTCTCCTCGCGCTCGGTCAGGACCTGGAAGAGCAGTTCGGCGCCGCGGCGGTCGAGTTCCATGTAGCCGAGCTCGTCGATGCAGAGAAGGTCGACGCGGCCGTAGCGGGCGATGGTCTTGTTCAGCTGCTTCTCGTCGGCGGCCTCCACCAGCTCGTTCACCAGCTTGGTGGCGAGCGTGTAGCGGACCCGGTAGCCCTGCATGGCGGCCTCGGTGCCAAGGGCGATGAGCATGTGGGACTTGCCAGTGCCGGAGTCGCCGATCAAGCAGAGCGGCTGGCTCTTCTTGATCCACTCGCAGCTGGCGAGGGTGTTGATCACGGCGGGGTCGATGTTGGGGTTGGCGTCGAAGTCGAAGGTCCGCAGCGACTTGTCCCGGGGGAACCCGGCGGCCTTGATCCGCCGCTCCGAGCGGCGGCGGGCCCGGTCATCGCACTCGGCCATCAGCAGCTCGGCGAGGAAGCCGCGGTAGGTCATCTGATCCTTGACCGCCCGGTCGGCGATGTCGGCGAACTCGTTGCGGATCGACGGCAGCCGCAGCAGTCGGCAGGCGGTGTCGATGGCCGTGGTCGCGGCCTGCTCGGTCAGGTTCCGCTGACGGGGCAGCATGGCGGTCATGGCACTTCTCCCTCTCGCAGGTCACCGCCGCCGGCGCGGCGGTGTCGGAGCAACTGGTCGTAGTGGGTCACCGAGGGCAGCGGCCTGGTGTCCGGCGGAAGATGGTTGAGCTTCCACTCGTGCAGAAACGTCACCGTCCCCGATCCCGATCCGGCACCCGGCCGCGGCGCCGGGACGTCGACGGCGGGCTCGTCCTCGGTCTGGGCGGCCTTGCGGGCCTCCAGGGCGACCGCGTCCGCGGTCAGTGCCCCGGCCCGCAGGGCGGTGGCCAGGCCCGCGACGATGTGCTCGTGCGGGAGGTGACGACCCAGCAGCAGCACCTCGATCAGCGCCCGGGTGCCCTCGGCGTCGCCGTGTGCCCTGACCGCCGCGGCCCACCAGGCGTCGTGGACCGGGGTGAACTTCCCGGCGGAGCGGGCTTGGTCGAGCGCGGTTGCACCGGGAAAGGCGCCCGGCTTGCGGACCAAGGCCTCCAGATAGTGATCCAGCTCCAGTCGGCAGCCGCCCTTGGCGATCAGCCGCTAGTGCCGGGCCACCTCCACGTTCCTGTCGTAGACCACCAGGTGGGAGGCGTGCAGCAGCACCCTGACCCGCTTGCCGATCAGCCTCACCGGCACCGAGTAGCGGTTGGTGCGGACTGCGATCTGGCTGTAGCGATCGACCCGCGGGGTGAACACCCGGCCCGTCTCGAACGGGTCCTGCGGCAGCGGCAGCAGGCGCGGGCGCTCG
Organism: Kitasatospora sp. MAP5-34; assembly: GCF_029894335.1. GTDB lineage: Bacteria > Actinomycetota > Actinomycetes > Streptomycetales > Streptomycetaceae > Kitasatospora. The sequence goes on from NZ_JARXZC010000036.1 coordinate 53,549, forward strand.
TCCTCGAAGTACTCGTCGATCGTCCGGGCCCTGGAGCCGATCCGGCGCCGCCCGTCGTGCCGGTCCCACTGCTCGACCAGCTCGTTCAGCTCCGCCAGCGACTCGACCTCCGGCACAGGCGCGAAGTGGTTGCGCCGGAAGTAGCCGATCTGCCCCTCGACGCCACCCTTCTCGTGAGCGCCCTCGATGCCGGGCCGGCAGTAGAAGCTCTCGATCCCGAAGTGCGACCTGAAGGCGATCCACCGGTCAGCCTCCACCCGCGCTCGGCTCAGCCCAAGCACCCGGGCAACGGCGGCCTTCAGATTGTCGTAGCGGACCTTGCTCCGCGGGACCCCGCCCAACGTCCGCAGCGCATGGACGTGGCCCTCGAAGAACGCCTCCTGCCCGCAGGACGCGAAGACGCGGTGAACGGCCTTGCCCGAGTACGACAAGCGGAAGGAGAACAGGTAGCAGGTCACCAGCTCGCCGGCGAGCCGCACGCTCACGTCGCCGAAGTCGACCTCAGCCTCCATCCCGGGCTGGTGCGTCTGCGGGACGAACGCCTCGATCGGGGCCTTGCCGGACGCCACCAGGATCTGTGGCTTGCGGTCAGCGACGTAGCGCCGGACCTGCTGGTACGAGACCTCGGCGCTGTGCTCGGCGACCAGGCGGTGGAAGATCCGGGTGACCGTGTGCCGCTGCTTGCGCGGCGCGTCCAGGTCCGCCCGCAGGATCCCGTCGATCACCGCCTTGTAAGGGTCCAGCCCGGTCGGCCGCGGCGGGAGCTTCTTCCGCGGCTCCGGCCAGACCGAGTCGACGGCCTTCCTGATCGTCCGCCACGACACGTTGTACTTGCGCTCGATTTCCCGCAGCTTCATGCCGTCGCGGTGGTCGCGCCGGATCGCGGCGTACAGCTCGACCTTCGACATCTGCGGCATGACCAGGGCCTTTCACCAGGAGCACCCCGATGCTGCCCTGGCAAGTACCCCAGTGACGTTGAAACTCGTGAACATCACCCGTCCGTGGTTCGGGGTGCCTCCCAAACTCGTGAACAACTGACGTCACGACTCGTGATTAAAGCCACTTGCCCGGGGGCCATTTGCAGGGGGTCAAGGGCGAGAAGCCCGTTTCAGCGATGTTGGTCGGTGTGTCGCTGCTGCCTGACGCGCTGCCGACGGCTGGGTGGGAGCAGCTGTACAGCGGGCAGGGGTGTGTTATGGCCTCGAACCGTGCTTCGGCTCTAACGGCTGATGGTCCGTCACCATGGTGGCAGTAGTCCCCGTGAGTGGAGAGCGGAGGGTCGGTGTCATGGTTCAACGCCTATCTGTCGTCGGCATTGACGGTACGTCGTACTGCCTGCAGTGCCATGAGAACGGAATTCTCACCCCGTTGAGCAACCGGCAGGACGACGGCTTCCTGTGCCCGGTCGGTGAGGATGCCGCTTGGGAAGTGGGCGCCGAGCTGAGCTGGGAGGAGTACGCCGCCGGCGCACCCTGCCGTGGCTGCGGCCAGCCGCTGCTCACTGCTCAGGAAGCGCCGGAGTGGCATTCCAAGGGGACCATGTATTACACGGAGGACGAGCAGGCCGAGGCTGCTGCGTATGAGGCCGAGTTCCGGGCTCGGCACCCGCTGTGCCATGCCTTCCGGTGGACGCTCGCTGGGCGCCTTGGCGAGCACTGCATGCGCTGCTGCCCTCCGCCGCCGCTGAGCCCGGAGCAGATGATGGCGGTGCTCGAAATCCTCTTCAAGGACAAGCGTGAGTCCGAGGCAGCCGCGGCCCGTCTGTCAGTGCAGCCCGATGAGCCGCATCCGCCGGGCCCGCTGTCCGCCCGTACGAATGAGGAGCTACAGGCGGAGATCCTGGGCCTGCGGGCCCGTGTCGCTGACCTCGAAGCCCAGCGGCCGGACGAACGCGGGACCGACTGATTGGGCCCGGGAACGCCCTGCTGTAGGCCGCTTCGCTGACGATGGTCCAGCGAGGTTGGTGCGGTTTGAACCGTACGTTCAAGCGGGTCCGGCCCCGGGCGTGCATCGGTTGATCGGGGCGCTTTCGAGGACGTTCGTGGCGTGGCCGAGCGCTTCCCACAGCTGGGCCTGGGTGGGCTCGGGTAGCTCGCCGGAGTCCAGCGCGCAGGCGTGCAGGGCTTGTTCGAGGGCGTTCGCTTCGGTGGGCTTCAGGCGGGCGCGGGCTGGGGGATGGGCGAGGATCTCGCGCAGTGCGTAGCCGTCGCCGGACTCGCTCATCCGCCTGATCAGCGAGTCCAGAAGCGGGCCACCTGCAGCGCCCCGGTCGTCGGAGGCTGCTTCGGCGGCGGTCAGGGCGAGGCGGGTGGTGAACAGGTCCAGCCCGGCGGTCGGTTGCAGGGACAGGCAGTGGTCGATGGCGGTGGCTGCTGTGTGCTGGTGGCCGGGGCGGCAGAGGGCGGTCAGGACAGCGGTGACGGCGTTCTCCCAGGGCTCGCCGGGTTCGGTGGCTTCGAGGAGTGCGAGTGCGCCGGCGGTGTCGCCGGTGGTGGCGCGGGCGAGGACGGCGACCTGGCGGCCGTCGAGCATGCGCAGCCCGATACCGCGGTGTTCCTGAAGATGGCGCATTGCGTCGTGCCAGCGGCCGGTGGTGGTGAGGGCACGGGTGCCGTCGGCCAGGACCACGCGCCAGAGCCACTTGCGGACTTCGGCACGTTGCTGGTGGGTCTCGGTGAGGTGGGCGGGGATGGTGACGCCGTCGAGGACGGTTCCGGCGCCGGTGGTGACGGCTTGGTAGAGGTCGAGCAGGAGCTGGTGGCCCTGTTCGTGGTGGCCGGCTCTGATGTGCAGGCGGGCGAGGTTGACGACGGGTTCGAGGCCGCGGATGGCGCTCGTCGGCGGCAGCGGTCCGAGGTTCAGGTAGAGGTGGGCATGGCGCCGGCACAGCTCGCGCGCATAGTCGGGTAGGCCGAGGTCGGAGGCGAGGAGAGCGGCTTGGTTGAAGACCGTGGATGCCAGGCCAGGGTCGGCCTGCCGGGTGCCCGCGTCGGCCAGCTCACAGAGCTTGTCGACGCGGGCTTCCAGGGGCAGGCACGCGGGCCGGATCCGGGCGACCAACGGGAAGCGCCGGGCGATGGGTCCGGTCGGGTGCACGGCGGCTACTCCCAGATGACGATGATCGGGTGGTGCGGGCGGGACAGGACAATCCGGCCGGCACCGGGGTCGGCGGTGGCCGAGACGTCGGGCAGCTCGAACCGAACGGTGCGGTTGCGGAACTCCTCGTCCCAGATGCGGATCTGTCGCGAGACCAGCTCGGCGAGGTCCCTGCTGGCGGGGCCGTGGCCGATGACGCCGGTCTCGAAGGTCTTCCGGCCGTCCTCGCTCGGTTCGGCGGGGCGGATGGTGAGGTAGGCGAGGGAGGAGCCGTCCACGGTCGCCATGGACCCCCAGCCGAACATGCGGGACACGCCGCGCTCCTGGGCGCTGTCGGCCACGCTCATCCGCATTAGAGAGTGCGGCAGTACGCAGGCCAGCCACAGGTCCATGTACTCGTAGGTCGTGCCGGCGACGATGTTTACGCCGGTCCAGCACTCGTGGCGCTCAGTACCGAGGACGCCGAGCAGGGTGGTGGCGTCGACCGCGTCGCTCTGGTCCTTGTGGACCTGGAGTTCCACGTCGCCCTGCTCGCCGAGGGTGACGGTGCGTCGGGCGTCATCCATGCTGGCACGCAGCGGCATGAACACCGCGAGTTGGCTGTCGACGGACACCCAGCCGCCTTGGCCTCGTTCGAAGGCGATGGAGCGGGAGGCGGTGCCGCGCAACCGCAGCGGGACGACGATCCGGCCGGTGGGCTTGAGCTGCCTGAGCCAGGCCGTGGGCATGTCGCTGGTGCCAACGGTGGCGATGACGCGGTCGTAGGGGGCGCCGTCGGGGTGGCCGAGTGCGCCGTCCGCGAGGACGACTTCGACGTTCGCGATGCCGGCGTCGGCGAGGTGCTTGCGGGCGCCGTCGACGAGGTCGTCGTCCACGTCCACGGTCACCACGTGTCCGTCGGAGCCCACCAGAGTGGCCATGTAGGCGGCGTTGACGCCGGTGCCGGCACCGGCCTCGAAGATCTGCTCGCCAGGCAGGGCGCCGAGCTGTTCGAGCATCATGGCCACGATCCACGGCTGGGAGGCGGCGCTGATCTGGGCGCCGGAGCCGTCAGTCTTGGTGTACGTGGGGTTGTCGGCGTACGCCGTCTTCAGCGGGACGTCGGGAAGGAAGTGCTCGCGAGGAACGGTGCGGAAGGCACGCTCGACGGCGGTGCTGTTGATCGCCTTCTGCTCACACAGGCGATCGGTGAGCGCGGCGCGCAGCTGCTCGGCGGTGACGGCGTTGTTGTCGCTGGGAGTAGTCACTTGGGCGACCCTATTGGTTGTGCGGATGGTGGACAGCGGGGACACGGGGTCCTCGCCGGAGTGGAAGACGGCGTCCAACGCCCTTGCTGCCATCGCTGCTTGGTGCTCGACGGGCAGGCCGGCGCGGTTGGCGTGGAAGAGGAGGTGGTGGGCGAGCACGGAGCGCAGCCCGCGGGTGAGCTGCCCTTGGCGGGCCAGGCGGGAGAGGTCCTGGCCGGCCGTCTCGAAGGCAGCGACCCATGTGTGGTGGCCGGTGAGCGGCCCGGGGGCCCGGGTGAGTTGCCGGGTGTCGACGGTCATCAGGCGGTGCATCGCCCCGGTCAGGGCTCGGGAGCGCTCCGGGTTCAGCGGCGGCGGATCGGGGCGCAGCTGGCTGAAGAGGTGCCAGACGTTGCCCTGCTCGTACCAGTCGAGGCTGGCGGCGCGCATCAGTACCCCGGCGAGCAGTACGGCGGTCTCGCGTCGGCCGACTGCGGGCTCCCGATCCCGAGCAGCGCGGGTGAGGAGGTGGCGGCTGTCCGTGTGGAACAACCGGTGGGCGACGTCCATCGCCTCGGCGCCGCCGAACGCCGCGGTCTCGGGCTCGTAGACGCCGAGGTTCCAGCCCGCGATGTGGCCCTCGTCGGCGAGGGAGTCGAGCAGGCAGGAGATCGCCAGGACCGGCTCCTTGGCCCGGTAGCGCAGCCGGAAAGGGTCCTTGCGCATGTACCACCAGTCCTCCAGCAGACCGGAGTTGCGGGCGCCTTCCAGGGCGGGAGCGAGGTCGCGGGCGGCGACGCGCTCGGCGTTGTCGCGGGGGATGGTGATGTCGTGCTGGATCCAGGCGGTGGTCATCGCTCTCCAAAGTTGGTCAGGCCGGGACAGGCGATCAGCAGGCAGGTGTCCCAGCCCGAGGCCGGGGGTGAGCCGGTGGCGGGGGCGAGGAGGCCGAGAGCGATGCCGGCGGCGCCTTCGAGGAACGCTGGGCCGGCGGTGGCCAGCAGGCAGCGGGCCTGTTCGTCGGGGTCGGTGCCAGGCGGGCAGGCGCTGTCCAGGAGCTGGGCGGCGGTCGAGCGGAGGCGGGCGGCGATGTGGATATCGGCGTCGCCAGCGGCGCGGTAGGCGATGTGAGCGAGTCCGGCGTAGCCGTGGCACGCGGACAGGTCGGTGGTGGTGGCGAACGCGACCGGGTCCGAAAGGGCCGTGGCGAGGGCACTCTCGGCGGTCTGGCGTCGGCGCCCGTCGCCAAGCGCGAGTGCGGCGAGCTGCTGGGCGCGGGCCACGCCGGCGGTTCCGTAGCACCAGCTCGGCCGCTGGCCTGGAAGCGGCTTTCGGTGCGGCTGGTCGAGGTGCACGGGGGTGGTCCAGTAGGGCCAGGCTGGGCCGTCCTGCCATCGGTCGAGCCAGGCGAGGATCACCTCGATCGCGTCCACCTGGCCGTGGACCGCAATGCCGCGCGACATGGCCAGGGACAGCAGAGCGAGCGGGCCGGCGATGCCGTGGGCGAGCCCGTTGTTGGCGTGCCCGAAGGGGAAGCCCGCGTCGGGCTTGCCGGAGGGCGCGGTCGCGGTCCACCAGCCGGGCAGGAGCTGGCCGTCGTGCCTGACCTCGTCGGTGAGGCGGACCAGATAGCGCAGCACTGCCCAGAGCGCCTGGCCGTCTGGGTCGCGGCGCAGCAGGTGGGCGCCGAGACCGGTCAGGCCGCGGATGGTGTCGAACTCTGCGAGGGCGGTGAGTTCCCCGCGGTTGATCCTGGCGTGCGCAGCGTCGCAGCGGTGGATCGCGTCGGCTGCGACGGCCTGGTCAAGTTCGGCCAGAGCCTGCCGGTAGCTGTGGGGGTGAACTTCGGCGGCGCTCGCCAGCGCATGGGCGAGTGCGGGCGCCCCGTAGTAGAGGTAGCAGCTGGGGCCCCGTGTCACTGCGCCGACCGCGGCCGTCAACCAGGCGTGGGCTCGTTCCCATGGAGCACGGCCGACGGCGGCACGCTCGATGTGCAGCAGGGCGATGCCCGGAAGGCCGTGGGCGAGCGACTGGCGCCACTGCGGCTGGGACGTCCAGGACACCGGCACGCGGGATGGGTCAGCGAGCAGGTCGGCGATGCGGTCGGACAGCTGCAGTGCGTGGTGCGGTGCGTTCACATCTCACCATTCCGGGACAGGCGGGCCAAGGCTGCAGCCCGGGCCAGGTACAGGACTTGGGCTTCGTCGTCGAAGTCGATGCGGTGGCCGCGCACGTAGGAGCAGTGCAGGAGCGAGCCAAGGACGTCGTCCAGCTCGACGCCTTGGGTGCGGGCGCTGGGAAAGAGGCGGCGGTAGGCGACGAGCGCCTTGTCGCGGCCGGCCCAGCCGTCCACGATCTCCGTTCCGCCCACCTCGTCCCGCAGAGCTGCCCAGTCGCAGGCGGGGTCTGCCAGGTGCACTGCTCGGCTGAACACCGGGCGCGGGATCGGAGCTGGGGCCTTGGGCGGGATGTTGCGGACCAGCCAGTCCAGCCCGGCGGTCGGTGAGCCGGTGAAGCTGGCCGCGATTGCGACGGCTTGGGCGGCCAGCAGTGCCTGCCTCTCGGGACGACGTGGCTGGGACAGCTGGGCGAGGGCGGCGGCGGAGTCGGTGCGGAAGACCTGCTCGGCCGCCTCCCAGGCGCTACCGTCGCCCCATCGGCCGATCTCGGGGAACGAGCTGGGGTAGGAGAGGTGGGCCAGCAGCCCGGCCTCGCGCAGTTCGCCGGCCCAGGTGCTGACCACCGCGGCCGTCGGGCCGAAGTCTGACGGGTCGTCGAGGGCGATGCGTAGCCGAAGGTGCTGGTGCGGGTCGCGGAAGCGGACGAACCACCAGCGTGGCCGGCAAAGCCGCTCCAGCAGTTCGGGAAGGTGGCGGGTGAGCACGGTGTCCTGGCGTTCCAGGTCGCCGTACAGGGCGGCGAGCAGCACCCGCGAGGTGCCGGGCGCGTCCCCGTGGCGGCGCCCCAGGAGCCGGGGCAGCCCGGGCTTGGGCAGGCGCGGCCAGGTCGGCGCGCGGGTGGCGGTGAGCGGAAGGACGATCTCGTGGGCCCGGCCGCCCGCCCAACCCAAGTCGGCCGGTTCGGGCGCTTCGGTCAGGATGGCCAATCCGGCGGTATCGAGGTGGGAGCGGAGCAACACGCGATGGCTGCTCTGGGCGAGGTCGAGCGGGAGCTTCTGGTCGCCGTCGGTCAGCAGCACCCGGTTCGGAAGGCGGCGCCGGATGATCCACTCTGTGAATTGCTGGTCCCACAGTGCCCAGACCTGGGCGCGGCCAGGGAGTTCGCCGGCGCTCAGCCGCCAGGTGGCGGGAGACAGGACGATTCGGCCGTGGCGCAGGCGGGGCAGGAACGGCAGCGTTCGCGCTGCGCCCCAGGAGAAGCGGGTGACCTGGGCACACTGTGCGCGGGAGAGCTCGGTGATGAGCCGGGCCAGCGGCGGAGTGTGGGTACGCAGGTTGAGGGCGTACGTCGCGGCGGCCTCGATGCGAACCCCGTGCCTGGGCGCGGCGAGGTACATCCGGCGCCCATCGCAGCCGACGGCCAAATCGCTCGGGCGGAGCACCTGCTCGGAGGGCTCGCGGTGCTCGGCCAGGCTGATGAGGAGCTGTCCGGTCGCCAGAGTGCGGGTGACGTGGGAGGTGGCCGGGTCCAGCGGCGGGTAGGACAGCTGGGCTGTGACCGTGCCCGAGTCCATTGCGGGCACGCTTGCCAATGCGGCGGTGAACTGCGTGCGCTGCTCGGAGGCGAGCAGCGGCAGGAACCGGCCGGTCGCCACGCCCGCCGCGCGCGAGACGGAGACCACCTCCAGCAGGAACTTGCCTGCAGTCAGCGATCGTTGGTCGCGGGCGTGCAGATGGAAGCCGATCTCCAGGTGGGATGGAAAGCGCGGCTCGGCCGGCCCGAAGTCCAAGGCCGCCAGCAGTGGATCGTCCAGGACGACCTCGCGCTGCCCGTCGAGCACGGACTGCTGGGCCAGGGCAGCAAGCGCCTCGTCGCGCTCGCCGAATCGAGGCCGCTCGGCCGACCGCGTTCCGGGGTAACCATCAGGCCAGCCGATCCCGCTGTCGGCCACCATGTCGAGCAGTGGCACCATAGCGCCGCGGCCGTAGCGCTCGTAGAAGCGTTGGTGGTACTCACGCCACGCCGCCACGCCGAAGGGGAAGGCACTGACGCGGGCAAGCAGTTCGGCGGCGCGCTCGGCCTCGCGGGCCACCGCCTCGGGCAGTACCAGGTCGGCGTCCAGGAGCAGGTCGACCGCGAACACGGGCCGTTTCACGGCTACTGCTCGGCCGGTGGTCGCCGTTGCGCGGACTCGGCCTGCTCGGCTGGGAGTGCGGTTGTGCTCGCGGAGGTCGGCGTGGAGCGAACGCAGAACGGCTACCAAGTCGGCGACCTCGGCGATGCTCTCGACTGCCGCCATGTCCAGCACGGACAGGAGGTGGCCGAGGGCGTCCGGTTCGGTTGCCGGGGCGTGCAGATTCGTGATCAGGACGCGGTTGGCGACCAGCTCGGTTAACGCTCGAGTGATGCGCTGGGGCGGAGTACTGGGGAAGGAAGCCGCCAGCTTCCCCGTTAGCGTCTCGAACCAGATCGGTGCGTGAGCGGCGGCGACGGCGAACGACACCGCGGTGGTGTGCCGCACGGTGACCTCGGCCGTGCCTGTGGCGCCGCCGGGGTGGGCGAGCGGCTGGTGCGGTACGACAAGCCGGTCCCCGCGCACGATGACGGTGTTGTTGGCGACCACCTCCAGCTGGGCGAGCAGCATGGGGCAGTCCTCCAGCTGGGCGATCACCTCGGCGAGCCACCCGGCCGCTGCCCGGACCACCGGCCGGTGCCCGTGGCCCCAGCTCAGTGCGGCGGAGGGGGCAAATCTGGCCGTCTGTACACCCGCGAAGAAACCGAACGGTGTTGGGCGGCCAGCGGCGCGCAACAGGTAGCGGCCAGTCGCCAGGACCGCGCGCCGGACCTCGCGTGCGTTCGGGTTGTCGTCCTGGCACAGCTGCTCGATCTGCCGGGCCAGGGTTGGGCTCGCGAGGGAGAGTGCCTCGGCCGTGTCTTCGTCGGCCCAGGCAGCGCGCAGCCACGCGGTCGACTCCGGTACCTGGCCAGCTGCGGTGCGAGTGACATCGGGCCAGTCCGGTGCTGCACTCAGCGAGTTGGCGACGGCGCGCACCATGGCGAGATCGGCCGCACGGTAAGGACTTGGCGGTTCGGGTGAGCGCATGGATGTCCTCGGTAGTCGTCGCGGTGTTTGGGTGCGGCGGTTGGCCCCGCCGGGAGGTGCCGGACGGAGCCAACCCCGTGTGGTGCTGCGGTCGGATCAGTGGACGCCGGTGGTGCAGGCGCCGCAGGTGCTGCCGCACCCGTCGTCGGTCAGCACCTGCAGGCTGGCCACGTCGGCCACCTCAACCGCCCTCACGTCGAGGTCGAACTCGTCGCTGACGGTGGCTGCCACGGCCGTGGACTGGACGCTGATCTTCTGGGCCATCTGTTCCTCCTATGTGGGTTTCTCTCATGGGTGCCTGGCCGTGCGGTTACGCGAGTGAGCCGTCCGGCCAGGAGACTGTGGGGGCGGCTGAACAGGCCGCCGGCCGACTACGGGTTGGGGATCGGCGCGGGCCACGCCGTCAGTTCCACGCTTTGGCAGCCGTGTAGGCAGTCCGATTCGCCGTCACAGGCGAGCCGCCTCCGCCTCAGATCCGGCCGAGGACAGAAGATCCGGCGGGGGCGCGAAGCCGGCCTCCAGCTGTAAGGCGGGACACGGCTCGCCCAGCGCGCGCAGCAGCAAACGATCACCTGTGAAGGACGAACGACCGTGCAAGACACGATGGTTGTCCAAGATCACGGCCTGGCCAGGTTCCAGCCGCAGCGTCGCTGTGTTGCGGCGTATCACGGCACGCAGGGCGGGAAGGTAGGGCTGGACAGCGGGAGAGAACTTGGCCAGGCCGTCCTGGCGCAGCTGGATGCGCCAGCGCTCGGTCGGCAGTCGTTCCAGTACCGGGGCGAGGCGGCCGGCGGCGCCGCCAAAGTAGGCAGCTCGCGGTGCCATGAGTGCTGTGACGGCTGCCGGCTGAAGGCTGGCCAACTCGCCGAGCACGGCCCGGTCGTCCACCAGCACGGTCGCCCCGCCCGCCTGCCCGCAGTGCAGACAGGCCAGCAGGATCAGGCGCGGTGGATCGGGCGCCTGCGTGCCCTCCGTATGGGCGAGAAGGGCTCCGTGGCCCAGGCCCGCGAACCCGGGCCGGTGGGCGTGCTGACCGGTGTCCCGGATCACGGTCAGACCGTCGGGATCGCTGTCGCGGTGCGCTCGCAGTGCCGGCATGAGCAGATGCGCTGCGGCCAGCACGTCGGCGCGCGAGCGCAGGCCAACCAGCCCGGCCGCGCCACGTTCGCGAAGAGCAACGCCGATTCGCGCGTCGACCAGAGCCGCATTGCTGCCCGCGCCCCAAGGCACGAAGAAGTCCGCCCCGACACTGCTCAAAGACATAGCAATCCCCCTGAGAAGGCCACCTGGATGGGAGACGACCACTGTCTCCACCGCTCCGTCGAACGTAAAGTGACAGACTGTCAAAACGTGATCATGGTCTGGAGTAGCCGCGGGACCTGCCGGAGCTGCTAGGTTCGAAATGCCTGCGACCGACCGCACACCGTGGAAGAAGGCATGACTTCTCAGCCCGAACAGCCATACGTACCAGCTCCCTTCCCCATCTCGATCAAGGGCGTGGTCCTCGACTCGCAGCAACGTGTCCTGCTGCTCAGGAACGAGCGAGGAGAGTGGGAGCTGCCCGGCGGGAAGCTGGAAGGCTCCGAGACACCGGTGGAGCGAGTGGAGACAGAGATCCACGAGGAGAGCGGCTGGACCGCGACCGCCGGACCGCTGCTGGACGTGTGGATGTACGAGCCGCTCCCCGGCCGACGGGTCTTTATCGTCACTTACGGCTGCACCGTCGCGGCAGCAGACGCCCACCGGCCCCCCGTGGTCAGCCACGAGCACAAGGAAGCCGGCCTCTTTCACCGCGACGTTGTCGACGGTCTGCCCATGCCCCAGGGCTACAAGGACTCCATCGCCCGCTGGTACGAACTCCTCGACCAGGACTGAGCCGTGGGCTACCAGGCCGAGCCCCGCGACGGCGTCCGCTGGCACTGGACGACCCCCAGAGCCCAGGACATCTTGCGCCGCCGCAGCCTGCCCGAGATTTTCCAGCTCTACCGCGAACTCAACGACCTGCCTCAGCAGGAGCTCGCTGACCTGCTTGGATACTCCACCAGCTACATCTCCCGCGTCGAGACCGGCTCGCGCACCATCACCGACGTCGGCACGCTGCGTCACATCGCCGAGTGCTTGCGGCTGCCACCCCACTGCTTCGGTATCACCGACGAAGCCGACGGAGATCACCGCACTGTGATCCAGCTCGGAGAGAGCGTGCTTCGCCTGGCCGAGATCGCCCGCCAAGCCGGCCAGGCCACCGCCGGGGTGGACGAATTGTGGCCCCTGGTCGCCAGGCTGGAAGCCCGTGTCGCCGACGGTCACACCGAAATCGACATCCTGCGGCTGCTCGCTCGCGCTCGCGTCAGCCTCGGCGTCGCCCTCGGCCATGTCCTGCCTGAGGAACGCCTGGCTGCCGCCGCCCGCTGGACCGGCAAGGGCCTGGCCGTCGCGCGCCGCCTCCAGGACCCAGCTCTGCACACACATGCCCTCCGGCACCACGGCAACGAGCTGCGCAAGGTTGGTCTGCTCGGCGCCGCGCTCGAGCGCCTCGGGCAGGCCCGGGCACTTGCCGGAACGCCGGCCGAGCGTGCCGAGGCCGTCGTCCTGTTGGCGCGCGCCGCCGGAGAGGCCGGCCGCGCCACGGTGTTCGACCAGGCGGTCGAGGAGGGCAGTCGACTCCTGGAGCGCGCGCCGGCCACCGCGCTGTTCTCGCCGTTCAGCCACTACGAGGTCCAGCTGCGCGGTCTGATGGGTACAGGACGCATCAAGCGGGCGGTTGACCTCTTGGAACAGGCACCCGCCCCGGGCCCACAGACCAGTGCGCAGTGGCGGATCATCTGCGCGATCACTGCCGGCGAAGTTCTTATGCAGCGCGGCGACAGTAGCGCGGCCAGTGAACAGATGCGCACCGCCATCGACGGTGCGGTCGTCCATCGACTCCCGCACCAGCTCCAGCGCGTCGTTCGGGCCAGCGGCTGCTTGCCGGATATCCAGATGCAGGGGAACGGTGCTCTCGCTCAGCTGCGGGCCGAAATAGCCGCGTGAGGTGCTGCGGCTACCGCTCCGCAGCCAAAAAATGGGATGGCGAAGACGGAGCCCGCACGGGGTCCGGTATCGGCGGAGCAGGTACGGGCGCGGGCGTTGGCCCAGGGTCCGTCGGGGGCCGCCTCCCGTGCTGACGTGCGGCACAGGCCGGGCCGTTCGGATACGGCCGTGTGCCGTCATGGAGGCGATGCGCTGCGCGATCACTGCCCGGCGGGCGAGGTCCTGCACAGGGCGCGGCACGTCATCCTCCCTCTCCAGGGCGACGAGGGCGAGGGCGGAGACGGCAAGTTCGAACCACACGCGCGTCCCCCCGGTCTCCTCGTCCTTCTCCGCCCCGTGCGCAGCGGCGACCAGGTTCACCAGGAGCAGCCCACGGCCGCCCTCCGCGTCTTCCCCTGCCTCCCGCTGCTCCGGCATGCCCCGGCCGGGATCGACCACCGCGACCCGCAACCTGTCGGTCTCGGCCACCACGTCCGCTTCGACCGTCAGCCGGGCGTGCGGGTCGTCCTTGTCGGTGCCGTGGAGCACGGCGTTCGTGACCACCTCGGACACCAGTAGACACACGTCGTCCTTCTCCGTGTCCGACAGCGGTATGCCGGACAGCTGCAGCTCCTTCACCACGCGCCTCCGGGTGGCGCCAACTGCAAAGGCCTTAGAAGCAGTTGAGAATTTCACCATGGGCATGACAGTTCCTCCGGGCCGTGCAGGCGGGTCGGCATGGGGGTTTGTTCCGGGGAAGCGGCCGGGACGGTCGCGGTGACCGTTTGCGGGTTCCGCAAGGTTCGCGGGAACGGCGATCTGCGGGCAACCGCAACAAGTTAGGGATGAGGCTGGGAAGTTGGGGTTTTTGGTGCGGCAACGTCGAAACCCCCAACTTCTTAGGGATTTCCGGCACGCATTGTGGCCTGCGCACTACGCTGAAGAGTCATTCGACCGATCGGGGAGGTGCAGGAGCATGACGCACAGTCCGTCCTGTGCCAAGCGCATCCGGCACGAGGCTGACGCCGAGCAGTGGGACATCGAGAGGATCGCCGACACCATCGAATCGTGCTGTGGCGTCAGTCGGCTGCGATCCCACCGTCTTGCCCGTGGTTGGACTCTCAGTCAAGCAGTCACCGAACTACAGCACTTGTGCGACTCTCTCCGCCTTTCAGCTCCAAGCCTGAACGCGGAACAGCTTCGAGCCTGGGAGGCGACTCCCCGCCGACCACGTGCCCGCACTATTGATCTTCTCTGTCGCCTCTATCGGACCGACGCCCAGGGCCTGGGCCTGACGGGTAATTACCGGCCCGGCGGTCAGGCGTCGACCAGCGGCGCAGAGGTCACCCTGCGCGCCGCCGCTGCGACGGGACCACAGTTCCGGCATCCGCCGGTGCCGGCAGGCCAGCGCACTGGCGATTCGTTGGACGCCCTGGTCGACTCAGCTCGCCGCGCGGTCGAGCGGACGCTCGCACTCACCACGGTCAGCGTGACTCAGCTGGAGGTTTTGGATGAGCGCATGATGGGCCTTCGGCGAAGCTACGTCGTCACGCCGCCGGCCGAGATGCTCACCCAGCTTCTCGAAGACCTGGAAGAGATCCGGGTCCTTTCAGGAGACCGTCAGCCCGCGAACGTCCAGCTCCGTCTGTCCGAAATGACGGCCCTGGTGGCGACACTCATCGCTGACGCCCTCATGAAACTGGGTCGGCTGCACCAGTCCCAACGGTGGTACGGCACTGCGCGCGCGGCTGCTGATGACAGTGGGAACACCGAGCTGAGGGCCCGCGTCCGCGCCCAGGCGGCCATGCTTCCGTATTACTACGGGCCGTTGGACACTGCCATCGACCTCGCCCGTCAAGCCCGGCTTCTCAACCGGAACCGCCCGACGGCAACCGGCGCCTTCGCGGCTGCCGCAGAGGCTCGGGCCCTCGCACGTCGGGGTGACGCGGAAGGAGCGCATACGGCGATCCGCCAGGCCCAGGACCTGTTCGAACGCTGCAAGCACGGCCGGGCCGACGATGCCTGGGCCTTCCCCGAGAGGCGGCTCTATCTCTACCTCAGCGGGGCGTACACATATCTCGGTGAGACCAGCCGCGCCCGTGCCGTTCAGCAGCAGGCGTTTCGCCTCTACCCGGACCGAACCGGTATCGATCCGGCGCTTCTGCACCTGGAAGAGGCGATGTGTCTGGTCCGAGAGCGGAGTCTTGCGGAAGCCTGCCAACTTGCCGGCCGCACTTACCTGGAGGTCCAGGAAGCGCACCGCACCACCATTCTTGGCTCAAGGGTTCAGGACGTCATTGACATACTCCCTTCGAGCCTCCGTTCTTCCCGGGCTGCCCGGGAGCTCGGCGAGATCTTGGCGCTTCCGGCCGGCCCGATGTGACAGCGGGGTGTTCCTCCGTCAGCCTTACGCCTATGAGCGCACCGGCACGGATCGGCGGCTTCGCCGAGTCCGAAGTGAACCATGTCCTCGAGCTAGCCTGCCGCGGAGTGGGCCTTGACGCCGCGAATGCCGTGCTGCTGCGCGGTCATACCAACGCCGTACTACGCCTGAGCAGCGCACCAGTGGTGGTCAAGATCGCTCGGCGTGGCTCTTCACTGGCCGACGTGCAACGGACTGTTCAGTTGGTCGCATGGCTAACCGGCCTCGGATTCCCAACCGTTCCGCTACACCCGGTGGAGCAGCCTGTTGTTGTCGACGGGCATCCAGTCACATTCTGGACATACCTGCCACAGCCCGATCGCCCCGTCTCCGCCGAACAGATTGCCGACCCGCTGCGAGCGCTCCATCAACTGCCCCACCCGCCGTTCGAACTCCGGCCGCTGGACACGGTAGGGGCGATCCGACGCTCACTGGCGGTCATCACGGCATTGCCACTGGAGGATCTGCAGTACCTCTCGGCACGCCTGGACCACTTGGAGAAGGAGCTCGCCGAGCTTCGCTTTGCCCTGCCCCAGGCGGTGCTCCAGGGAGACCCGCAGCACCGGAACGCGCTGCATCACGGTGATGACGCCGTGCTGTGCGACTGGGACACGGCCACCTTCGGCGACCCCGAGACGGATCTCGTGACCATAGAGATTCACTGCCGGCGCTTCGGGTACGGTCCAGCCCACTATGCGGCGTTCGCCCGCGCGTATGGATTCGATGTGACCGCCTGGGAAGGCTATAGCGTCCTCCGCGACCTCCGAGAGATGAGGATGATCACAACCAACGCCAAGAGGGCAGCACCGGGATCCGCGACCCTGACCGAGGTGGCCCGCCGTGTCGACGGTCTGCGACAGGGCGATCACGGGCTGCGCTGGCAGATCCTCTGAGCGATCGCGGCAATCAGAGCCGCAGGCCGCCCGCGGTTCAGGGAAGGCGAGAACCCGCCCTCAGTCCCAGCCCAGGGTGCGGCAATCCTCCGATGCCGGTCAACGAGACAGCGCAACGCGGCGCACGTCTGATACTCCACATCTGGGCAGGCATGGACTCCGCAGACAGTCATCGTGACACCTGCTGAGCCGGAGTGCCTACGTCAGTCCCTGGCTGACCATCACTCCGTTGCCGCGGGCCACACAGGACACCACGTGTGCCCCGTATCAATGAAGGAGTAATTGTCAAGATGTGTGGATGGGCTGGAGTGAGCGGGAGCTTGCCGCCGTAGACCTGTTTGAAAAGCCATCAGGCTGCGACCGCGGGAATCGGACTGGAGTCCGTCGCCTCCAGTTGGGAGACTGTTCGGATGGACACTCCAACGAGCCCGCTGCAAAACACGACGCATGATTGGGCGATCGCCGTGGACGGCGACCATCTCGCACGCATCCGCCGGGAACCGGCTACGTTCGCCCCTGGCGGCCTGCAGCACCTGGTTCTTGAGGTCATCGCCTATGCGGCAGACGAGGCGGAGGCCAACAACGGCAGCCGGTGCGTCGTCACCTTCCACCGCGATGGCTCAGTGTCTGTGTCCGACGATGGCCGTGGTGCCGCCACTCGTGTCGATGACCGTGGCCGCGTAGTGAAGAAGCCGGCCATGTCGACGAAGGACCTGCGGTTCTTCGACTCTCCTGACGCGCAAATACTTCCCGACGGGCATCCACGCCGTGGCATCTCCGTCGTCGCAGCATTGAGCGAATGGCTCGTTCATACCAACCGCCGCCGCAACGGCGCCTGGACGCAGCGATACGAACACGGCGTGCCGGTCACCGACCTGGTGCCCATCCCCGGCAGCGACCCGACCGGGACGACGGTTCACTTCCGTCCGGACGGGACTGTACGGGCCGACGGTGCGCCCGAAGTCATCGATCCGGTGCAGCTAGCTGTGTCGTGGCGAGAACTTTCGGTCGAGGTCCGTCACGAGGCCGACTGAGCATCCCGCGCGCGAGCATCGACGGGGGCGGCCACGCACACGGCCCGATCACGTGCTGGCCGACCGCGCCTAACTGTTCCCGGCCGATACGGGTACCCGCGCCGACGGCGACACCAGCTCGAAGCAGATCGCCACGGTTCGTCGCCCTCCCCAGTTCTGCACGGCGGCCTTCGCCCGTCGGTCAGGCTGCCCACCGTCGTTACGCAGCGTGTACTTCAGGACGTTCGACGAGGACGCCATTCTCGAACCTGGCACCTGCCCGGACCAGTGCCACGAGGTGTGCGCCGGTGATCGCCCGCCATCGGGCCTGGGCAGACTCGACGAGCTTGAACACCATCGCGAGGGCCGCGGCCGGGCTGCCGGCGCCGCGGGTAACCTTGGTCCGGAGCTTGACGGTGGAGAAGGTCGACTCGATGGGGTTCGTGGTCCGCAGGTGGATCCAGTGCTCGGCCGGGAAGTCGTAGAACGCCAGCAGTTCCTCCTGATCGCCGGTGATCTTCGCGACAGCTTTCGGGAACTTCGCGCCGTAGGTCTTCGCGAACGTCTCGATCGCCTTCTCGGCGTGGACGCGGTCCTCGGCGTTGTAGATCTCCTGCATGGCCTTGGTCGCGCCAGGCTGTGCGGACTTCGGCAGGGCGTTGGTGACATTGCGAGCCTTGTGAACCCAGCACCTTTGATGGCGGGCGGCGGGAAACACCTCCCGAAGCGCCTTCCACAGGCCCATCGCGCCGTCGCCGACGACCAGTTCAGGAGCGCGCATGCCACGACGGCGGCAGTCACGCAGCAGATCGGCCCACGACTCGGTCGACTCGCGCAGCCCCTCGGCCAGCGCGATCAGCTCCTTGGTGCCGTCCAGCCGCACACCCATCAGCACCAGCACGCACGAGTGGGCCTGCCCGAGCCGGACCTTGGGGTGCACGCCGTCGGCCCACACGTAGACGAAGTCGCTGTCCGCGAGGTCGCGGTCCTGGAAGGCGGCGTGATCGTCATGCCACTGCTTAGTCAGCCGGGTCACGGTGGCCGGTGACAGCCCGGCCGCAGAGCCGAGGAATTGTTCCAGCGCCGGCACAAAGTCTCCCGACGACAGGCCGTGCAGGTAGAGCAGCGGCAGTACCTCGCTGACCTTGGGCGACTTACGGCACCAGGGCGGCAGAATCTTGGAGGCGAACCGCTGCCGCTCGCCCGTGGCCGGGTCGACGCGCTTGTCGTTCACCCGCGGGGCCGTCACCTCGACGGGGCCGGCCGCCGTGACCACGCTGCGGGGCCGGTGATGGCCGTTGCGGACCACCAGGCGGTGCCCGCGCTGGTCGGTCTCGGCTTCCAACTCGGCTATGCACTGGTTGACTTCGGCCTCCAGTGCGGCGGCCAGCATCCGGCGGGCGCCCTCTCGGACGATCTCGTCGATCAGGGAGCCGGACTGGGTGGAGCCGTCGGCGGTGACTACGCTGAGCACGGGCGTGCCTTCCCGACCCGCGCTGAAACGCGGGCCTACTCGGTGACCATCACAGGATCATTCGGGAAGGTACGCCCTCCGCGTGCCCTCCCGGAACCGATCCACAGGTCTTGAGCATTGCTCTCAGCTTGTTGTTTAACGTCGCGGGTCACCCGACCTGCTGATCTGCGGTTCTTTCCGGGACAGCGGAGGCGGCCGTTCTCCACGCTTCGAGATGTCGAGTCACGAAGCACGAGAGAACGGCCGCTGCCCATGAGTCTTCCCGTCGACGCGCCCGTAGGTGACGCGTTGGGCATCTTGTCCCGCTTTCGGGTCGAGTTCTACGAGAGTCTGTACAAGCGGGCGGATGTGCTCTTCGAGCTCACGGACGCGCTGTTGTGCGTGGACGGGCCGGTCAAGACACTGGTGGACCTGTCGCTGGCCGCCGAGCACCGGCGCGGGCACGGCGCGATGTACGCAGCGTTGGACCGGGGCTGGCTGGAGCCGACCCGGTTGCGACGCACACTGGCAGCCCTGCCGATCCCCCGGCTCGCCGACGGGCGCATCGCCCTGGCCGTGGACGTCTCCAACTGGCTCCGCCCCGATGCCCCCACCAGCGACGACCGCCTGTTCTGCCACGTCTACGGCCGCGGCCGCAGCGCCGACCAGTTCATCCCCGGCTGGCCCTATTCCTTCGTCGCCGCGCTGGAGTCCGGCCGCACCTCCTGGACCGGTCTGCTGGACGCGGTCCGGCTCGGCCCGCAGGACGACGCCACTGCAGTGACCGCCGCCCAACTGCGCGAGGTCACCGGGCGCCTGATCGCCGCCGGGCACTGGCAGGCCGACGATCCGGACATCCTCATAGTGATGGACGCCGGCTACGACGTCACCCGCCTGGCCCACCTCCTATCCGACCTGCCCCTCGAACTCATCGGCCGACTGCGTTCAGACCGGGTCATGCTCCGCGACGCGGGCGAGCCCCGCTCCACGCCCAGGGGCGGGCGCCCCCGCAAGCACGGCACCGCGTTCACCTTCGCCAAGCCCGAGTCCTGGCACGAGCCCGACACCACCACCCGCACCGAGACCACCCGCTACGGCAAAGCCGAGGCCAGGGCCTGGGACCGGATGCACCAGCGCCTGCAAAAGCGCGGCCCCTGGCTCGACCACGAAGGCGAAATTCCCATCACCCACGGCACGTTGGTCCGCCTCAAGGTCGAGCACCTGCCCGGCGAACGCGAGGCAAAGCCGCTGTGGCTGTGGTCCTCGGCCACCGGCATCGACACCGCCCACCTGGACCGGATCTGGCGCACCTTCCTACGAAGATTCGATCTTGAGCACACCTTTCGCCTGCTCAAGGGCACTCTGGGCTGGACCGCGCCGCACTTTCGCGCGCCGGACACCGCCGATCTGTGGACCTGGCTTGTCATCGTTGCCCACACCCAGCTCCGCCTGGCTCGCCCGCTGACCGCCGACTTGCGCCGTCCCTGGGAACGTCCCTTGCCCGCAGCGAAGTTGACCCCGGCCCGGGTCCGCCGGGGGTTCCGCAACATCCGCGCGAAGGTCCTCACTCCGGCTGGCGTGCCGAAACCCTCCCGGCCGGGCCCCGGACGGCCACCGGGCTCGAAGAACCGCAGGCCGGCACCCCGCCACGACGTCGGCAAGACCGTCAAACGCGAACCCACACTCCAAGCCCACCTTGCCGCGCGAGGTTAAAGATCAAGCTCAGAAGGCGTTGTCTTTCCGAGAGTGATGGGTGCGTTTCTGCTGGTCAGGAATGGTGCGGGCGTCTCGGTGGCAGAGACGGGGTGTCGTGTCGTCTCTGCGGTGGAGGTGCCGGATGCCGTCGGTGATGGGGCTGTTGGAGGAGCGCGAGCGTGCTGCTCGGCGGCGGGTGGAGGTCCTGCAGGCCGAACTGCGGGAAGCCGAGGCTGTGTGGGAGCGATTCGTGATTGCCCGTCAGACGGTGGCGGAAGTCTTGGCGGAACCTCGCACGAGCGAGGAGGCGCCGTCGGTCGTGGCGACCGGCGTCGGGGCGTCGCGGGTCACCTCGGCGGTGCGCGGATCGGTGGTGCCCGCCTGGAGGGAAGGTCTCGATCCGAGTTCGCTGGCGCCGGACTACCAGCGGCTCGTGGAGGTCCTGGCCGATCGGGGCGGGGAGGTGATGGACTGTCGGCAGCTCGCGGCGGCCTTGGGTCTGGACGTGGTCGCGGCGAAGGTCGAGGGGGTACGGTCGAAGGTGAAGCGCCTGGCCGTGCGGGGCTGGCTGGCCGAGGACCGTCCGGGGATGTTCAGTATGGTCGCCGGGCGAGTCGGCGGCTCATGACCATGCTCATTGACCACCGGATCATCGCCTCGGAGGTGTCGGTGCGGGTCTCGTAGTCGCGGGCCAGGCGGCGTGATCGCATCAGCCACGCGAACGTCCGTTCCACCAGCCACCTTTTCGGCAGCACCACGAAGCCCGTGGCGTCGTCGGTCCGCTTGACCACGGTCAGCGCGATCCGCAGCACGTCGCGGGCGAGGTCGACCAGACGCCCCGTGTAACCGCCGTCGGCCCACACCAGCGAGATGCGCCAGTGCCGCATCCGCAATCGCTCCAGCAGCGTCCAGCCGGCCTCGCGGTCGGTGACGCAGGCTGCGGTCACCATCACGGCCAGCAGCAGCCCGAGGGTGTCCACGACGATATGCCTCAAGATAACGCCCGTTCACCTTCTTCCCGCCGTCGAACCCCCGGCTCGCCGCCGGCACGGACGCCGCCCCCTTCACCGACTGGGAGTCGATGATCCCGGCGGTCGGCTCCGGATCACGGCCCGCCTCCTTCCGGACCCGGTCGCGCAGCCGGTCGTGGAACTCGGCGACCAGGCCCGTGTCACGCCAGCGCCTGAAGAAGGCGTAGACGCGGTCCCACGCGGGAAAGTCCGCAGGCACCGCCCTCCAGGCGATGCCGCCCGCGACCAGGTAGCGCACAGCGTCGACCAGCTGCCGGTGGCAGTAGCCCTCTGGCTGCCCGCCGCGGCCTTCCAGCCAGGCGGGCACGGGCATCGCGTCGCGCACGACGGCCCATTCCGCGTCGTTCATGTCCGACGGGTATCTCGGACGCCTGTGCGTGCGGTCCCCGGCATTCCCGAACCGGTGAGCGAGGCAATCACACGACAGGGGTGCAGGGTTGGACGACAACGGCGTAGACACGGAAGACTGCAGCACCAGGGGCCTCCTGTTGCTCGGCTGGATTCGACACCCACGAGCTGTGCGGGAGGCCCCACTTTCATGCCCTGTTGATCAGAGAATCACCCGACCGAGTTGGCAGACTCGAACTCACGCCCACGAAGTTCGATAGAGCAACGGCTAGTCAATGAAGTTGATTGATCGCGTCGACAATTCGTTGGCGAGAACGACTCGACTGGATGACCCGGACAGATGTGGTCGCGTTCCGAGAATTCGTCTGGACGGGGCCGTTAGTTCGGGGCGCCTGTCCTCCGTCCCCGTGAACGGTCCCCGAGATGCTGGTTCTACGGCAGGAACTTGCCATACACCGGTACTTGAGAGATCGACACCGGGGCCTTCGTGGCCCTGCGGACAGCGGGGAGATGGAGCGATGGCAGACATGACCGCCGAAATCGGAGCTTGTCGCGCTCTTCGTGTCGTGGTGGTGATGGCTTGCCTGGCCGTCCTGGCGGCATGCGGGCCGACGTTGAGGAGTCGTACCCACCCCGGTAGGTCCGCGTCGCCGCTACCTCTGGGCATGGTCGAGGAGGTTCCCATGCAGGTTCCGGTGCCCTGGCCCGACACCTGAGCCATCGACAGCTCGGAGATGAACAGGGCAGCTTGGTCTTCCCGCCGAGAGTGAGGTGGTCGAACGAACCAGGGGTACGGGCTAGTTCGGAATCTTGTCAGACTTTGCACTCTTCAGTGTGAAAAGCGTCAATATTCGCATCTTCTTCGGCATAAATGCCGTCATACACCGGTACTGGAGTGCGGCGCCGGATTCTTCGTGGTCCAGGTAATGAGCAGGAGGCGAGGCAATGGTGGAGTCAACTCGGCTGAATGGCCGCAGGGGGACCTTGGCCCGGATGGTGAGTCTGGCGTGCCTGACGGGATTGGTCGGCTGTACGAGCGAAGTCTCACCCAGCGTGGAGGTCACGCCGAAGGCCTCCGCCTCGACCTCCAGGACCGCCAGCGCTGCTTCGACTGTCTCGGGCTCCGCTTCGGCTGCGCCAGCTCCTTCGTGGTTGGGCGTCGCCGCGCCTCCTGAGGCGCTTGCTGCCTATGACGCGATGTGGGAGGACGTCATGGCGGCCGCGCTGACAGCCGACTATCGGAACCCTCGACTGGCAGCTCACATGACGGGGCAACCACTGACGCTCTGGTCCCAGACGTTCGCGGATGAGCAGGGTAAGGGGCTTGTGGGCAAGGGGCGTTTGGTGTGGAAGGCGCGGGTGACGTCGGTGTCGCCGCCGACCGCGCCGAATCGGGTGGAGGTCGCGGACTGCCTGGACGACACGCACTGGCTGAAGTACAAGGCTGACGGAAGCCTGGCTGACGATGTCCCAGGAGGCCGCAGCCGCTCCGCGTCCGCGATCACGTTGCAGGCGGACGGCAAGTGGGCGGTCAGCGAGCAGATCACCGGTGCTGAGGGCACGTGCTGAGTCGCGCGGCGGTGGTCGCCGCTGGGGCCGTCCTTGCATCCGTAAGTCAATTGGGCGTTGCACTGGCTGACGGACAGGGCGCCCACTATGGCACTACCGTCTGTGGAAACGGAAGCTGCGACTTGTCGGCGGCTCACATTGCTGCGACTCCCGGTGATACAGGTGCAACTCGGCCGACTACAGGCGGCCCGGCGGGAGATGGCCAGAAGCCGGTCTGTGTCAGCGTGCCGAAGTCGGATGTGCTCACGCTCAGCAACGGTCACCAGGGTCAGTGGTACGTCCTCGATTGCGGCGGAACGCTTCCTCAGGGCAGTTTCGGGAGCACCCCTATTACCGGCGCTCCGCTGTGGGCGGATTTCGGAGGTGCTCAGACGCCGGAGCCGGTAGTTGATCCCGCAGCACTGGCCGCGAGGGCGGTGGCGCAGCTGCAGCTGCCGAAGCCTGTGGTGAGAATGTCGCCGGTGGAGACGGCGCGGCAGGTGGTGGGTGTTCCGTCGTGGCTGTGGGTGGATCGGTCGGTCTGGACTCCGGTGCGGTCCACGGCCGAGGTCCCCGGGGTGGTCGTGGAAGCCGTGGCGACCCCGACCTCGGCGGTGTGGGAGTTCGGGGACGGGTCGGCGGTGGTGGTGTGTCGGGGGCCGGGGACGCCGTACGGGCCGGATTCGGATCCGTACGCGGCTTCGCCGGACTGCGGGCACACCTTCGAGCGGCCGTCCGTCGGGGAGGCGGGCGGGGTGTTCCAGGCGGTGGTGACGGCGCACTGGTCGGTGTCGTGGTCGGGGGCCGGCCGGGGCGGGGTGTTCCCGGATCTGACGACGAGGTCGGTGCTGCCGGTGAAGGTGGTGGAGGTCCAGTCGCTCGTGGTGGCGGGCGGCGGCCGCTGAGGCCCTGTGAGCGTCGTGTTGGTCGGGATCGTTGAGGAGTGGTGCGTTGATGCTGACATTGAAAGTTCCCTCGGCGCGGGCGCGGCGCGAGCAGCCCGGCCCGGCACTGACGAAGGGTGAGGGGGTGCGGATTGCGGCAGTACGGCGGCGGGACCGGATGCGGCTGCTCACCGGGCTGATGGTCATGGCGGTGTGTGCGCTGCTCTTCGGCGTGCTGGCGGTTGCCACGGGGCATCGCAGCCAGGTGCTGGCGCTGGCGAAGCCGGTGGCGGCGGGACAGGTGCTGACGGGCGCTGACGTGAAGTCGGTGCTGGTCTCCGCTGAGGAAGGGCTCACGATGATCTCGGCGGGACGGCGGGACGCGGTGGTGGGGCAGAAGGTGAACTCGGCCCTTCCGGCGGGCCTGCTGCTCTCGGAGGACCTGCTCGGGCAGGGGCCGACACCGCCCGGGTCGGCGGTCGTGACGCTCGCGCTGAAGGAGGGAAGGTATCCGCCCACGCTGGGCGCGGGCGAGCGGGTGTCCGTGTATGAGACCCGTCCCGCGGCCACGGTCGGCGGCGCCGGGGCGGGCCCGGCCGGGGCAGAACCGGTGACCGCGATGACGCTGGACGTCCGCCCGGGCGGCGGATCGTCCGGCGGTGCGGTCGTGATGCTGCAGGTCACCGTGGGCCAAGCGGGTCGGCTGGTGGCTGATCAGGAACCTGCCGTAGTGCTGCTGGGGGCCGATCCGGTGGGGAGTGCACGCTGATGCCGGTGATCGTGGTGGGTTCGGCGAAGGGTTCGCCCGGGGCGAGCACGACCGCTCTGGCGCTGGCCGCGGCCTGGCCTGGACAGGCGCGCCTGCTGGTCGTGGAGGCGGATGCTTCGGGCGGCGATGCGCTGCTGCGCTTCGGAATGCGCGAGACACCGGGGCTGGTGAGCCTGGCGGCGGCCTCCCGGCGCAGCGGTGTGACGGCGGCGTTGGTACGTGAGCACGCTCAGCGGTTGCCCGGCGGTGTCGAGGTGGTGGTCGCCCCGGCGGAGGCCGGCCAGTGCACGGCTGCGCTGGATGCACTGGGTGAGGCGTGGGCGGACGCGGACCTCGGCGGCGCGCTGGTGGTCGCCGACTGCGGCCGACTGGGTTTGGACACGGGCACTGCTACGGAGTTGCTTCGCATCGCGGACGCCGTGGTGCTGGTCAGCGGCGGAGCGGTGGAGGCGCTCGGGCATACGGCGGAGGCGGCGGCGCGGCTACGGCCCCACGCCGGGTATCTGGTGGTCGCGGTGATCGGGCGGTGCGCCTGGCCCGCGCCCGAGGTAGAAGCGGCCCTGGGTGCTGATACGTGCGTAATGCTGCCGCACGACGAGGCGAGTGCGGCCCTGCTGCGCGGCGCGCCGGTACCGCGCCGCCGCTGGCCGGCCCGGCCCCGGCACCCGCTGATGGATGTGGCCCGGCGTCTGGCCGTCGTGCTGGAACGGCAGTTGCTCGGGCGTCCTGAGCGTGAGGACGACCAGCGGACTGAGGGCGATCCGGTGGCAGCTGCGCAGGTCAGCCTGGCGTCCGTTCTGGGAGGTGAACGCGCATGAGTACGACCCCACAGGCAGTTCCCGCGAGGGCTGCGGTCGCGGGCAGTCCAGGGCTGGGTGACCGGGCGTTGAGCGAGGCGCTGCGGGAGGAGGTCGCGCAGCTTCTCGTCGCCGAGGCCCAGAGGCGGGAGGAGGCGGGGCTGAGCTCGATGACGGCGCACGAACGGCGGGCGGTGGGGGAGCGGCTGCTGAGTGAGGCGATGGAGCGCCACACCACCCGGCTGCTGGGCCAGGGATGGCGGGCGCTGGATTCGGGTGCTGAGACGCGGGCACTTCGGGCCGCGCATGACGCGCTGTTCGGTCTGGGCGGGCTGCAGGCGCTGCTGGACAACGAGTTGGTGGAGAACATCCACGCGAACGGCTGCGACACGGTGTTCGTGCGCTTCGCCGACGGCCGCAAGGAGCAGGTCGCGCCGATCGCTGCTTCGGACGCCGAGTTGGTGGAGCTGATCCGTACGGTCGCCGCGCGCGGGGGATCGGAGGAGCGCAGGTTCGACCGGGCGGTGCCGCGCTTGAACGTGCAGCTGCCGGACGGGTCGCGGATGTTCGCGGTGATGGCGGTCTCCGGCCGGGTCTCCCTCTCCATTCGCCGCCACCGGTATCCCCGGGCGACGCTGCCTGAGGGGCCACGCGTTTTCCGGACAGCCGCCGTGTGCTTGAAAGCTACGCTGCGAGCCGCATGTTGCGATGCTCGAGATACGCCTCGCGCGGCGT
>NZ_JARXZC010000037.1 GCF_029894335.1 Kitasatospora sp. MAP5-34
GGGGACCCTGTGGGAGAGTAGGACGCCGCCGAACAATCATTCACAAATGACCCCTCATCCGGGAACGGATGGGGGGTCATTTGCATGTCCGGACCTGACACGGGCCGACACGGCCGGCGCGGGGGCGCGGCGAAACTCGTACTACCGGGTGGTAGCCGTGACCATGTACGGGAGTGACGGTCTCACATACACGGAGGTAGCGATGGCCGACGACGGCTTCACCACATGCCTTTGGTTCGACGGGCAAGCCGAAGAGGCTGCCAACTACTACATCTCGGTCTTCAAGGACTCCAAGCTCGGCAGGATCGGCCACTACACCGAGGCTGGTCCCGGGCCCGCCGGCTCGGTGCTGGTCGTCGAGTTCGAGCTCAACGGCCAGAAGTTCGTGGGGCTGAACGGCGGACCGCAGTTCACGTTCAACGAGTCGATCTCGTTTCAGATCTTCTGCGAAGACCAGGAGGAGGTGGACTACTACTGGAACAGCCTCACCGAGGGTGGTGGGGAGGTCCAGTGCGGCTGGTTGAAGGACAAGTTCGGCGTCTCCTGGCAGGTCGTCCCGAAGGGGCTGATCGAGATGATCAGTGACCCCGACCCGGAGAAGGCCACGCGGACCACCCAGGCGATGTTCGCGATGAAGAAGCTCGACATCGCCGCACTTCAGAAGGCCTACGCGGGGAAGTGAGCAGCCGTCAGACCAGGGACTCCGGCGTGGCGGTAAGTGCCCCGCCGGCGTCGCCGGTGTTGACCACGCCCTCCGGTTCGATCAGCAGCGCTGCGACCTGGCCGTCGGCTTTCGGACAGTGTTCGACGCCTCGGGGAACGACGAACATCTCCCCGGGGCCGAGTTCGACGTCCTGGTCGCGGAGTTGGATCGTCAGTCGGCCGTCGATGACCAGGAAGAGCTCGTCGGTGTCCTCATGGGTGTGCCAGACGAACTCACCCTGGAGTTTGACGACCTTGATCTCGTAGTCGTTCAGCCGACCGACGGCCTTGGGGGACCAGTGTTCGGCGAAGAGTGCGAGTTTGTCCTGGAGGTTGACCTTCTGCGGCTTGTTCACCCGGTCACTCTTGCCGAGTGGTGTCGCCGGACGCAACAGCATGCCGCGCTGTGGCGTCGTCCGGCTTGCGGGCCAGCAGGTGGGCGCGCGGTGCCTGCTCCGGTGGGGAAGTGTCCGGCGCAGTTCTCCTACGACGCCATGGCGTCGTAGGAGAACTGAGTGGTGCTCAGAAAGTCCGGTCCGGTCACAGCGGGCACCGTACTCCGCGAGTACGGCGAGGCCAGGCCCTCTTCTGCCGGGCCGGTGTCCGCAGGCCCTACTTCTGCTGAGCCGCCCGGCGCTCGGCCTTGGCGACGGCCTCGGCCTCGTCCTCGGCCTCCGCGACCTCCAGGGTCGGGGCGGTGCCGCCGAGTTCGGCGGGTACCCACCAGGTGTCGTCGGGGCCGGCGGGGGTGCCGGGGTACTCGCGCTGGGCGCGTTCGAGCATCTCGTTCATCGCCGCACGCAGGCGGCGGGTGACCATGACGGGCTTGTCGCCGGGTTCGAGGACGATGGGCTTGCCGATCATGATGGTGACCGGGACGTGACGCTTGGTCAGGGTCTTCGGCCGGCCCTTGGTCCAGAGCTGCTGAGTGCCCCACAGGATGACGGGCAGCAGCGGTGCCCCGGAGTCGGCCGCCATCCGGGCGGCGCCCGTCTTGAACTTCTTCAGCATGAAGGACCGGCTGATCGTCGCCTCGGGGAACACGCCGACCACCTCGCCCGCGCGCAGAGCCCGCACAGCGGCGTCGTACGCGGGCTGGCCGTCCGCGCGGTCCACGGGGATGTGCTTCATGCCACGCATCAACGGACCGGAGATTCCGTGCTTGAAGACGTCGTCCTTGGCCATGAAGCGCGTCATGCGCTTTCCGCCCTTGAACGCGCCGAGGCCGGCGAACAGGAAGTCGAGGTAGCTGATGTGATTGCTCACCAGCACCGCGCCGCCCGAGGCGGGAATGTTCTCCGCCCCCTCGATCTTGATACGCACGTCGAGGGCGCGGAACGCGGCGATGGCCGTGCCGATCACCGGCGGGTACACGAGATCTGCCACGGTAAGCCCTACTTCCCACGGGCCTCTGGGCCCGGTCCGGCGGTCCCGGGACGAGGGTGGGCCGACGGAATCAGCGGCACGCCGCGGCGGCCACGGGTGATACATAGAGATAATCCCCCGAAGGAGTGCCCTCTGTCACCTGAGGGCATTGTGTGCGTGCCACGTCACTGACCGGAGGCGCCGAGCCGCGTGTACCTGCGGCGCGGCGGCAGGTCCCTCTCGCAGCCGAGGCAGGAGCCGAGAGCGTCGTGGAGGACGGCGGCGGCGAGTGACGGTCGGCTGCACCGGGCGGCGGGACGGGAGCGGGCCGGTGACGAGAGGTGCTGCACACTGGAGCGGTCACCGGCTCGGTGGTGTGGATCGTGGCACTCGCGTCGGTGAGCGTGTCCGGCGGGCTGCTGCGGCCCAGGCGGCCCAGGCGGGCCATGAGGGACGGGTGCGAGGGGAGGATGCGGGTGCGGACGAAGGACGAAACGGTACGACTGTCGGCGGCTGAGCTGGGCCTGGGGCCGGGGGAGGCCGGCGGCGAGGGCCTCGGGGCGCGGGCCACGCTGGTGCAGTTCTCCTCGGCGTTCTGCCAGCCGTGCCGGGCGACACGCCGGGTGCTGGCCGAGGTCGCCGAGATGGTGGACGGCGTGGCGCACGTCGAGATCGACGCCGAGGAGCAGCTCGAACTGGTGCGGCGGCTGGAGATCCTGCGGACGCCGACCGTGCTGGTGCTGGACGCGGCCGGACGGGTGGTCCGGCGGGCGGTCGGGCAGCCGCGCCGGGCGGATGTGATCGCGGCGCTGGGCGCGGCCGTCGGCGGGTGAGCCCTTTAGGCCTCTGGATCGGCCCCCGGATCTGCCCCGGAACGGCGGCAGAAAGGCGGCTTCGAAAGGTCGGGTTGAGGGACCGTCCGGCCGGGTGGATCTGTCAAGACCTTTCAATCTCACAGTGGATCTGCTGCGCAGTCAGGGGGTAGCGGGCCCGCACTGGGGCAGGATGGGGCGCAGACGGCAGTGCAGCTGTCCCGCACCCCTCCCGGCCAGGGCACAAAGGGGGCGCGGGACGCTTGGCCGGGACCTTGCAGCGCTAAGCTACTGGCCAGTAGTGACGGCTAAGCTACTGGCGAGTATGCTGCCAGGAAGTTCCGGACGGGCACAGGAATACGCTGCCCGGAGTAGGCGCGTCGCGTGTTCGCGCCTACTTGCACAGCCGCAGCCGCCGGACGAGACCAGTACAGGAGACAGGCCGTGAGCTTGAGGATCGTTGTCTGTGTGAAGTACGTGCCCGACGCGACCGGTGACCGTCGCTTCGCGGACGACACCACCACCGACCGGGAGGGCGTCGACGGCCTCCTTTCGGAGCTGGACGAGTACGGCGTGGAGCAGGCGCTCCGGATCGCCGACGCCCACGGCGACGCCGAGGTGACCGTCCTGACCGTCGGCCCGGACGACGCCAAGGACGCCCTGCGCAAGGCCCTCTCGATGGGCGCCGACAAGGCCGTCCACGTGAACGACGACGACATCCACGGCACTGACGTGATCGGCACCTCGGCGATCATCGCCAAGGCGCTGGAGCAGACCGGGTTCGACCTGGTCATCGGCGGCATGGCCTCGACCGACGGCACCATGGGTGTGCTGCCGGCGCTGCTGGCCGAGCGCCTGGGTGTCCCGCAGCTCACCCTGCTGTCGGAGGTGTCGGTCGACGGCACCACGGTCAAGGGCCGCCGTGACGGCGACGCCGCCACCGAGCAGCTCGAGGCCGAGCTGCCCGTCGTGATCTCGGTCACCGACCAGTCGGGTGAGGCGCGCTACCCCTCCTTCAAGGGGATCATGGCCGCCAAGAAGAAGCCGGTCCAGGAGTTCGACCTGGACGACCTGGGCATCGACGCGGACGAGGTCGGCCTGGCCGGTGCCTGGACGGCTGTCGAGACGATCACCGCCCGCCCGGCCCGCACCGCCGGCACGATCGTCAAGGACGAGGGCGAGGGCGGCAAGCAGCTCGCTACCTTCCTCGCCGAGCAGAAGTTCATCTGACCCGTTCGACGTGGTGACTGTCCCTTCGCAGAGCTGACGGGCAGTCAGGAGATACAGGAGACATTGAGCAATGGGTGAGATTCTCGTCCTCGTCGACCACGCCGACGGTGTGGTCCGCAAGCCGGCCCTCGAACTGCTGACCCTGGCCCGCCGCATCGGCGAGCCCTCGGCGGTCGTGCTGGGTGCCGGTTCCGCCGCCGCCGACATCGCCGCCAAGGCGGCCGAGTTCGGTGCGGCCAAGGTGTACGTCGCCGACGCCGCCGAGTTCGCCGACCAGCTGGTCGTCCCGAAGGTCGACGCGCTGACCCAGGTCGCCAAGGCCGCCGGCGCGGCCGCAGTGCTGGTCACCTCGTCCGGTGAGGGCAAGGAGATCGCGGCCCGCGTCGCGCTGCGCCTGGGCTCCGGCATCATCACCGACGCCGTCGACCTGGAAGCCGGCGACGGCGGTCCGGTCGCCACCCAGTCGGTGTTCGCCGCGTCCTTCCAGGTGAAGTCCAAGGTGTCGCACGGCACCCCGGTCATCACCGTCAAGCCGAACTCCACCAGCCCGGAGGCCGCCCCGGCCGCCGGAGCGGTCGAGAACGTCACCGTCGAGTTCACCGGCAACGCCGCCAAGGTCGTCGCCCGCACCCCGCGCGTCTCCTCGGGCCGCCCGGAGCTGACCGAGGCCGCGATCGTGGTCTCCGGTGGCCGTGGTGTCGGTGCCGCCACGGGCTTCGGCGTGGTGGAGGAGCTGGCCGACTCGCTCGGTGCGGCCGTCGGTGCCTCGCGCGCCGCCGTGGACGCCGGCTGGTACCCGCACAGCAACCAGGTCGGCCAGACCGGCAAGCAGGTCTCGCCGCAGCTGTACGTCGCGGCGGGCATCTCCGGCGCGATCCAGCACCGGGCCGGCATGCAGACCTCGAAGACCATCGTGGCCATCAACAAGGACCCCGAGGCCCCGATCTTCGAGCTGGTCGACTACGGCGTGGTCGGCGACCTGTTCGCCGTCCTGCCGCAGCTGACCGCCGAGGTCAAGTCCCGCAAGGGCTGACCCGCGCGGCAGCGCACAGCAGACGCCGAAGGGCGCGTTTCCCGGGTTCCGGGGAGCGCGCCCTTCGGCGTTCCCGCGCCGCGTAGAGTCCTGGATCATGCGACTGCTAACGGCACTTGAGGGTGCGTACGGCGACTCGGCCGACGCGCTGCGGATCGACGGGTACGCGATGTCGCGCGAGCAGCTGCTCGGCGCGGCGACGGCGGTGGCGGAGCGGGTGGCGGGGGCTCCGGCGCTGGCCGTGCTGGCGCGGCCGTCCGCCGAGACGGTGGTCGCCGTGGTGGGCGGGCTGCTGGCGGGCGTTCCGGTGGTGCCGCTGCCGCCCGACTCCGGCCCGAAGGAGCGGGAGCACATCCTGCGCGACTCGGGGGCCACCCTGCTCGCAGGTGGTCAGGCTTCGGCAGACGACGGGATCGAAACGTTCGCGGTGGAGCTCGGGGCTCGTTCGGGGGGCTCGTTCGCGGAGCCCGCGCCGGAGCGCACCGCCTTCGTGCTCTACACCTCGGGTACCACCGGCGCGCCGAAGGGAGCGCTGATCCCGCGCTCTGCCGTCGCCGCAGGCCTGGACGGGCTCGCCGCCGCCTGGCAGTGGACCGCCGAGGACACCTTGGTCCACGGACTGCCGCTGTTCCATGTGCACGGGCTGGTGCTCGGCGTGCTGGGCGCGCTGCGCACGGGCAGTCGCCTGGTGCACACGGGGCGTCCGACGCCGGAGGCGTACGCCGGGGCGCGCGGCAGCCTGTACTTCGGGGTGCCGACGGTCTGGTCGCGGGTCGTGGCCGACCGGGCGGCGGCGGAGGCGCTCGGTTCGGCACGGCTGCTGGTCTCGGGCAGTGCTCCGCTGCCCGTCCCGGTCTTCGAACGGCTCGCCGCGCTCACCGGGCGCGCCCCGGTCGAGCGGTACGGGATGACCGAGTCGCTCATCACCGTGTCCACCCGGGCCGACGGGGAGCGTCGGCCCGGCAGCGTCGGTCTGCCGCTGGACGGCGTCCGCACCAGGCTGGTCGGCGAGGACGGCGGAGCCGTCCCGCACGACGGCGAGACGGTCGGCGAGCTCCAGGTGGCCGGGCCCACCCTCTTCACCGGGTACCTGAACAGGCCGGACGCGAACGCCGAGTCCTGGACGGCGGACGGCTGGTTCCGCACCGGGGACGTCGCCGTGATCGGCCCGGACGGCTTCCACCGGATCGTCGGCCGTGCCTCGGTGGACCTGATCAAGAGCGGCGGCTACCGGATCGGCGCGGGCGAGGTGGAGTCGGCGCTGCGGGACCACCCGGCGGTCGCCGACGCGGCGGTGATCGGCGCGCCGGACCCGGACCTCGGGCAGGCCGTGGTCGCGTACGTGATCGCGGACGGGGTGGTGACGGGCGATCAGCTGACGGCGTTCGTGGCCGAGCGGCTCTCGGTGCACAAGCGGCCCCGCCGGGTGGTGCTGGTCGACGAACTGCCGCGCAACGCGATGGGCAAGGTACTGAAGAAGCAGCTGCTCGACCTGGGGTGACCTGGGCAGCCGGGTAACTCGTGGGGGGCGCGGGGAACTGCGCGAAGTCGGAAGGCAACGGTCCGCACCCTCCCGCGAAGCGCAGCCTCCGCACCGCCGAGGTAGCTGGCGCCAGCCACCGGGCACGTGCCGTACGGCCGGGAAGCGATGGTGCGGCGGGCGGCCAGGTATGGGCACGGGCCCGGGGCGGGTACCACCTGGGGTGGCGGCGGGCCGGTGCGTACGGTCCGCACCGCCCGGCGCGGACGGCGTCGGGGCGGAAGCGAAGGGGGATGCTGTGATCGTCTGGGTCAATGGCACGTTCGGCGCGGGCAAGACCAGCGCCTGCCACGAGCTGGTGGAGTTGCTGCCGGGCAGCCTGCTGTACGACCCGGAGCTGACCGGTCAGGGGCTGCGCCGGGTACTGCCGCCGGACCGGATGGCCCCGGTCTCCGACTTCCAGGACCTGCCGTCCTGGCGCCGCCTGGTGCCGGAGGTCGCGGCCGCGCTGCTCAGCGAGGTGCCGGGTCCGCTGGTGGTACCGATGACGCTGCTGCGCGAGGACTACCGGGACGAGATCTTCGGGGCGCTCGCGGCACGGGGACTGGCGGTGCACCACTTCGTCCTGGACCCTGCCGAAACGATCCTGCAGGAACGGATCGCGGCCCGCGAGGAGTGCCCGGGGGATCCGGAGAGCAGCGCCCGGGTCCGGGCCTGGTGCCGGGAACACCTGCCGCAGTACCGGCTGGCCAGACGCTGGCTCGCCCGGGACGCCCAGCTCGTCGACACCGGCGAGCTGACCCCGTTGCAGACCGCCGAGCGGCTCGCCGAACTGATCAAGGACGGCACGGCCCGCTGCCCCATCGTCCAGAGCGCCGACACGACCGGCGACACCGTCGCCGCCGCCGTCCTGCTCTTCGACGGCCAGGGCCGGGTGCTGCTGGTCGACCCCGTCTACAAGCCGGCCTGGGAGTTCCCCGGCGGGGTGGTCGAGCGGGGTGAGGCCCCGACGGACGCCGCCCAGCGCGAGGTGGCGGAGGAACTCGGGCTCCGGCTGGAGACCGCCTCCCTCCGGCTGCTGGCTGTCGACTGGGAGCCGCGCACCGGCCCGCGCCGGGGCGGCCTGCGGCTGGTCTACGACGGTGGACGGCTCGACGCGGCCGCCCTGGCCGCCCTGCGGCTGCCCCCCGAGGAGTTGCGCGGCTGGCGGCTGGTCACCCTCGGTGAGGCCGCCGCCCTGCTGCCGCCCGGTCGGCTGCGCCGGCTCAAGGCGGCGCTCGACGCCCGTGAGCAGGGCGAACTGCGCTACCTGGAGGCCGGACTGCCCGCCGCTGCCGGGGCGGTGACGGGAAGTTGAGTGTGCACGCACACGGTTGCACGCATACGGTTGACCGGGCGGGGCCTCGAAGCGAAGCCGTGGTGTGCGGGAGGATGGCGGCATGCCGTTCACGCTCAGCCACCCCGCCGCCGTACTGCCGTTGCTGCGGGGCGCCACCGGCCGGGGGCCGTTGATCGTCTCCGGGCTGGTCGCCGGGTCGATGGCTCCGGACGTCCCGTTCTTCGCCGACTCGCTGCTCCCCGGGGCCTACGCTCTCGGCGGGCCGACCCACCGGTGGTGGGCGGTGCCGACCGCCGACGTGCTGCTCGCCGGGGGCTTGGTGGGGCTCTGGCACGGCCTGGTACGCGCTCCGCTGGTCGACCTGCTGCCCGGCCGGTGGGCTGCGGCGGCCGAGGCCGTCACCGCGCCCTCGGGTGACCGGAACCACCGGTTCGGGTGGTTTGCCGCCTCGGCGGCCGTCGGCGCGGCCACGCACGTCGGCTGGGACGCCTTCACCCACGAGGGGCGGGCGGGCGTCCGGGCGCTCCCCGCGTTGAACCGGTCCCTCGCCGGGGTGCCGGTCCACACGGTGCTCCAGTACGGCACCTCGGTGCTCGGGCTGGCCTGCGTCGTACGCCACGCCGCCCGAGTGGTGGCCGCCGCGCCGCCGGCCGGCCCGCCGGGCCCCCGCCCCACGGCCCGCCGGGCCGGCCGTGCGGTGCTGGCCGTCGCCACCGCCGGAGGGGTGGCGCACCGGCTGGCCCGGCGCGAGCGCGGGCTGATCGCGGAGTTCTGCTTCGGCGCCGGCGCCGGTTTCGCGGTGGGCGCGGCCGCCTACGCGACCGTGGTGAAGCGGCTCACCGCCCGCGAGCGGCTTCGCGCCCGCTGAGCGCCGCCGACGGACCTGTCGGCGGAGCCCCGGGCGTCAGGCCTGCCGTGCCGGCTCCGCGTAGCGGCGCAGGAAGAGCGCCTCGGTGAGGGCCATCCGCTCCAGCTCCAGCGGGTCGACGCTCTCGTTGACGGCGTGGATCTGGGTGGTCGGCTCCTCGACGCCGATCAGCACGATCTCGGCGTCCGGGTAGAGCGTGCGGAGCGCGTTGCAGAGCGGAATCGAGCCGCCTTCGCCGGAGATCACCATCTCGGAGCCGAACGCCTCGAGCATGGCCCCGCCCATCGCCTCGTACGCCCGGCCCGAGGTGTCCGCGCTGAACGGCTTGCCGCCGCTGAGCCGGGTGACGGTCGCCTGGGCGCCGAACGGGACGGCCGCCTCCAGGTGCGCGACCAGCGCGTCCTGGGCGCCCTTCAGCTCCATGCCCGGCGGGATCCGCAGGCTGACCTTCGCCTTGGCCTCGGCCTGTACGGCGGAGGCCGCGCCGACCACCGGGGGCGCGTCGATGCCGAGCACGCTCACCGACGGGCGGGCCCAGAGCCGGTCCGCCACGGTGCCGGTGCCGATCAGGGCGACCCCGTCCAGGACCTTCGCGTCGGTCCGGAACTGCTCCTCGGTGTACTCGACGCCCTGCCAGACCTGGTCGGCGCGCAGCCCGTCCACCGCGACGTCGCCGTGCTCGTCGTGCAGGGTCGCGAGCACGCGGACGAGCGCCAGCAGCGCGTCCGGCGCGGCGCCGCCGAAGGCGCCCGAGTGCAGGTTGCCCGTGAGGGTGGAGAGGGCGATCTCGACCTCGGTGACGCCGCGCAGGGAGGCCGTGACGGTGGGCAGCCCGGCGGTGAAGTTGCCGGTGTCGCCGATGACGATCACGTCGGCGGCGAGCAGCTCGGGGTGCGCCTCGGCGTACTGCTGCAGCCCGCCGGTGCCCTGCTCCTCCGAGCCCTCGATGATCACCTTCAGGTTGACGGGGAAGCCGCCGTCCACCTCGCGCAGCGCCCGAAGGGCCGTCAGGTGCATCAGGATGTTGCCCTTGCAGTCCGCCGCGCCGCGCCCGTACCAGCGGCCGTCACGCTCGGTCAGCTCGAACGCCGGGCTCAGCCAGGAGGCCGCGTCCATCGGCGGCTGCACGTCGTAGTGCGAGTACAGCAGCACCGTCGGCGCACCCGCCGGGCCGGGCAGCTCGGCGTAGACCGACTGGGTGCCGTCGGGGGTGTCGAAGACCCGAACGCCCGTCAGACCCTCGGCGGCGAAGGCGTCGGCCACCCAGCGGGCGGCCTTCTCGCACTCCTCGACCGCGAACTGCCGGGGGTCCGCGACGGACGGGAAGGCCACCAGCTCGGCCAGATCGGCCTTGGCTCGCGGCATCAGTGACCGGACGGCCGCTGCCAGGGACTGCTGGGTCATCAACTTCTCCGAGGGTGTTCGGGGGGCGGTACGAGGGGTCTTCCGATCATAGGCGGACGCCTCTGGGGTACCCAGCGGAGCACAGCCTGGCAGCCGGGCGGGTGACGCGGACTAGGATTGGTGGTCGTGACTGACTCCGGTAGCTCCCTCGGCCAGGACCGCAACGACACCCCTGCCGCCTCCGAAGCCTCTGACCTGCCCGACGGCCCCGACGTTCTCGACGGCGTCTGGGACGTGGTGGTGGTCGGCGCCGGTCCGGCCGGCTCCTCGGCCGCGTACGCGGCGGCCACCCAGGGGCGGCGGGTGCTGCTCCTCGACAAGGCCGAACACCCCCGGTACAAGACCTGCGGCGGCGGCATCATCGGCCCGTCCAGGGACAGTCTGCCGCCGGACTTCAAGCTGCCGCTGCAGGACCGCATCCACGCGGTCACCTTCGCGCTCACCGGACGCTACGCCCGTACCCGGCGCTCGAAGCCGATGCTGTTCGGCCTGGTCAACCGGGACGAGTTCGACCTGCGGTTGGTGCAGGCCGCCGAGCAGGCCGGTGCGGTGCTGGTCACCGGGGTCACCGTGACCGGGGTCGAGCAGCAGGGCGGTGACCAGCGCACGGTCGCCGTCACCACCGCCGACGGCCGCCGGGTCGAGGCCCGCGCGGTGGTCGGCGCGGACGGCAGCGCGAGCCGGGTCGGGCGGCACGTCGGGGTGACGTTCGACCAGATCGACCTGGGGCTGGAGGCCGAGATCCCGGTGCCCGAGTCGGTCTCCCGGGCCTGGGCCGGACGGATCCACCTCGACTGGGGGCCGCTGCCGGGTTCGTACGGCTGGGTCTTCCCCAAGACCGACTCCGGCACGCTCACCGTGGGTGTCATCTCGGCGCGCGGCGACGGCGAGCGGACCAAGCAGTACCTCGCCGAC
Source organism: Kitasatospora sp. MAP5-34 (assembly GCF_029894335.1). Classification (GTDB taxonomy): domain Bacteria; phylum Actinomycetota; class Actinomycetes; order Streptomycetales; family Streptomycetaceae; genus Kitasatospora. The sequence goes on from NZ_JARXZC010000037.1 coordinate 11,149, forward strand.
TACATCGGGCAGTTGGGCCTCTCCGGATTCCCGCCGAGCATCGAGTCCGGGCACCTGACCCGCTGCCGCACCGAGGACTCCCCGCTCTCCCGGGGCCGGGTGCTGGTCGCCGGGGACGCGGCCGGCCTGCTGGAGCCGTGGACCCGCGAGGGCATCTCGTACGCGCTGCGCTCGGGACGGCTCGCGGGGGAGTGGGCCGTGAAGGTCGCCGAGGCGAACGCCCCGGCGGACGTGCGGCGGCAGGCGCTCAACTACGCCTTCGCGATCAAGGCCGGGCTTGGGGTCGAGATGCGGGCGGGCAAGGTGATGCTGGGCGCGTTCGAGCGCCGTCCGTACCTGTTCCACGCGGCGGTCTGCCTGGTCACCCCTGCGTGGCGGGCGTTCGCCCGGACCACGCAGGGGCACACGACCTTCGCCCAGGTGATGCGGGACTACCGCGCCGCGAGGCGCCTGGCGGCGCTGGCCTCGCGCTGAGGCTTCGCCAGCCGCTCGGGCACAGGGGCACGAGGAACTGCGCGATGCGGGAGGTGCGGCGCCGTCACTTCCGGTTTCGCGCACGCGTTTCAGCAAGCAGAGCCTCGCGCCCCTGGTTGTGGCTGGCGTCAGCTAAATCAGTTTCGTGAATGGGCCATAGGCGATGTGATTAGTGCATGATCGCTATCAATCCCTCGCGTCTCCTGCACCCCGACCCGATGGTCCGGCGTCTCGCTGCCATCACCCTGGTCAACACCGTCGGCAACGGGCTGATGATGACGCTTGCCGTCCTCTTCTTCACCCGGGTTCTCGGCTTCGGTGTCGCCCAGGTCGGCCTCGGCCTCACCGCCGCCGGGCTGTGCGGTGTGCTGGCCGGGATCCCGGCCGGGCGAGCTGCCGACCGGTGGGGCAGCAAGCCGGTGCTGGTCACTCTGGTGAGCCTGGAGGCGGTCGGCTGCGTCGGGTACGTGCTCGTGCACCGGTTCGCCGCCTTCGTGCTGGTCGCCTGCTTCGTGGCGGCTGTCGACCAGGGTTCGACGGCCGTGCGCAGCGCGCTGTACGCGGAGGTGCTGCCCGCCGACCGCCGGGTGGCCGGGCGCGCCTACCTCCGGGTCGTCACCAACATCGGCATGGGTGTGGGTACCGTCCTGGCGGCGCTCGTTCTGCAGGCCGACACCCGGAGCGCGTACGTGGCGGCGATCCTGGTCGACGCGGTCTCCTTCGCCGTCGTGGCGCTGATGTTCGTGACCGTCCCCATGGCCGAGCGGGCCGCCGCAGTCGTTGCCGACGCGTCGACCGTCGAGCCGACCGCCGAGGCTGCCGCCGAGTCCGGGCCGGTCGCGGCCAAGGGCGGCAACCCCGCGCTGCGCAACCTGCCGTTCCTCGTGGTGACGGCGCTGAGCGCCGTGCTCTGCCTGCAGTTCGCCGTGATCGAGGTCGGCGTCCCGCTCTGGATCGCCAAGCACACCGCAGCCCCCAGGGTGATGATCGCGGGGTCGCTGATGGTCAACATAGCGCTGGTGGTGGCACTCCAGGTCCGCGCCACCAAGGGCACCGAACAGCCCGGCGTCGCCGCCCGGATCTTCCGCCGGGGAGGACTGCTGCTCACCGCCTCCTGCCTGGTGCTCGGCCTCGCGCACGGTCTGCCCGCCCTGCCGGCCGCCCTGTTGGTGCTGGCCGGCGTCGGCTTCCAAGGGCTCGGCGAGGTGTTCTCCCAGGCCGCCGGGTGGGCGCTGAGCTACGACCTGGCGGGTGAGGGCGCCCATGGCGCGTACCAGGGCGTCTTCGGCACCGGCATGTCGGCGAGCATGATGTTCGGCCCCGCGCTCATCACCACCGTGGTGATCGGGAACGGCTTCGTCGGCTGGGCCGTGTTGGGCGCCGTCTTCGCCGCCTGCGGCCTCGCGATGCCCCCGATCGTCCGCTGGTCCCGGCGCCGCACCGCCCGGACGGCCCCGGTCGCGGCATCGGTCACCGTCCCGGTCGCCTGACCAGGTCCGACCACCCATGACCACGCCTGACCACGTCGGGCAGCTGCCGGGACTCCCGGCAGCTGCCGGCAGTCCCGGCCACGGCCGCTGACCAGGGGATTTCGGATGGGGCCTGGATCAGGGGGCGGGTGGCGTGCCAGAGTCCTTCCGGGCAGCCCCGGTACCCGGTGCTGCCCGTGCCCTCCGACTCACCACCGGTCGGACCCACCCTCGATCCTGCAGAAGGGCCAGTCGCGATGACCCGCGAAGTACCGTTCGTCCGCATCACCAGCGCCGACGCCGTCACCACCCTGGAGCTGGACTCCCCGCACAACCGGAACGCCCTCTCCACCCGGCTGATGGCCGAGCTGGCCAAGGGGCTGGCGGATGCCGCCGCCGACCCCGCCGTGCGGGCGGTGGTGCTCGGGCACACCGGCAAGGTGTTCTGCGCGGGTGCGGACCTGTCCGAGGCCACCGGCAGCGACCCGACGGTCGGGCCGCGCGGGCTGGTGGACATCCAGCGGGCCGTCATCGACTGCCCGAAGCCGGTGATCGCGGTCGTGGACGGGCATGTCCGGGCGGGCGGGCTGGGGTTGCTCGGCGCGGCCGACATCGTGATCGCCGGGCCGCTCTCCACCTTCGCGTTCACCGAGGTCCGGCTCGGCCTCGCACCGGCCGTGATCTCGCTCCCGCTGCGCCCCAAGCTCACCTCGCGCGCCGTCTCCCGCTACTACCTGACCGGTGAGACCTTCGACCCCGCCGAGGCCGCCCGGATCGGCCTGATCACCGAGGCGGCCGAGGACCCGGCGGCCGTGCTCAAGACGGTCCTCGACGCCGTCCGGCTCGGCTCGCCGCAGGGGCTCGCCGAGTCGAAGCGGTTGGCCAACGCCGATGTGGTCACCTCGTTCGAGCTGGACGCCGAGGAGCGCGTCCTCCAGTCGGCCCGCCTGTTCAGCTCGGACGAGGCGCAGCAGGGCATGCGCGCCTTCCTGGAGCGCCGCCCGGCGCCCTGGGCGTAGCCCGCAGACGCCGGGGTTCAGCTCCAGCGGATCTGTGCCGTCTCCCGCCACAGGTCGAAGAGCGTGCGATCGCCGCTCACCTCGACCCGGGTCAGCGGGAGGCGGTTCCAGAGCAGCAGGTAGAGCTGGTGGGCGGTGCCGTCGACCTCACAGTCGGCGGGCGCCGTACCGCGCTCGACCCGGACCGGTTCCTGACTGATCCTCACCAGCCAGGGCTCCGCACCGTCCGTGGGCCGGATCAGCAGCGTGCGCTCCTGCGCGCTGCGCAGCCGCGCGAGCGGCCCGACCAGGAACCCGTCCACCAGCTCGCCGATCCCGTCCAGTGCGAACGCGCCGTCCGTCGGGGAGGTCGCCCGCCCGGCGGCGGCCTCGGCGTCCACCCGGTGCACGGCCGTCTCGTGCGCCTGCCGCCGCGCCCAGAACGCGAGCGGGGACGGTGCGGGCAGGAATGCCCAGCAGTCCAGCTCCGCCGGGGCGTTCTCCAGCGCCTCGAGCAGCCCGGCATGTCCCTCCCGGAACCAGCCGACCAGCGCGGCATCCGCCGGGACCGGCCCCCAGGCGGCCTCCTGGGCGGCCTCGTCCAGTGGCCCTTGGTGCCCGTGCGCGACGTACGCCGTCGCCCAGCGGTGCACCTGGCCGGTGTGCCGGACGAGGTCGCGCAACTGCCAGTCGGGGCAGGTTGGTACGGGCGCGTCGGGGTCGGTGGTGGCGATCGCGTCCGCGAACAGCGCGCCCTCGCGCCGCAGCGCGTCGATGTGCTCGGAGATCTTCATGAGTCACGAGTCTGGCATCGAACGCCCGTGTGATGTGGCTCCTGCTGTGATGTTGCTCCCTCTCCGATCACGCCCCGGCGTGCGGCCGATAGCGTGGGGCGCATGCCGATCGCCCGTACGCTCCTGACCGCCGCCCGCTCCCGAGGCCGCCGCGCCGCCGGGTGGCTGGTGCACCGGGGCTGGCGCTGGGTACAGGGCGTCGCGGCGGTGTCCAACCAGAGCCCCGGGCCGTACCGGTTCCGGGAGCTCGGGGACGGGACGAAGCTGGCGTTCCCGCTCGGCGCGGTCTTCAACGAGCAGTGGATCACCATCGGGCCGTTCTCGATCATCGGTGAGCGCGTCACCATCTCGGCCGGCTTCCTGCCCGGTCTCGACCTCGGGCCCGACCCGGTCGTCCAGATCGGTGGCGGCTGCGTGATCGGGCGCGGCAGCCACATAGTCGGCCACCAGTCGATCGTGCTCGGCGACGACGTCTGGACCGGCCCGTACGTCTACATCACCGACACCGCGCACACCTACGACGACACCGAGCTGCCGATCGGCAAGCAGTGGCCGCGCAACGAGCCCGTGGAGATCGGCGCCGGCTCCTGGATCGGTACGGGAGCGGTGATCCTCCCCGGCGCGCGGCTCGGCCGCAACGTGGTCGTCGCCGCCGGGTCGGTGGTGCGCGGCGAAGTCCCCGACCACGCCGTGGTCGCCGGTGCACCGGCCAAGGTGGTGCGCAGCTGGACGGAGGTCGAGGGCTGGCAGCCGCCGCTGCGGCACGACCCGCCGACCCCCGTCCCGGACGGCGTCACCGCCGAGCAACTCCGCGCCCTGGTGGGCTGGGACCTCCGGCTGCCCGGCCGGAGCGGCGAACCGCAGGACTGACCGGCCCGACTGACGTTCGGTCAGATATCCGGCTCGCCCTGGACGATCGCCGAGGAGGGGGACTCCAACGGAGATCAGCAGGACAGGTTGCCGCCGCCCACGTCGGTGCCGAGGACGCCGACGAACTTCTTGTAGAGGTTGATGCGGTCGTTGCGCTCGTCGGCGTTCTTGCCGTTGCACTCCAGGTCGCCGTTGATGCTGCGGATCGTCTCGCCGAAGCCCTTGTTGTCGACCATCGCGATGTGCGGGGTCATCTTGCCGGCGCCCTGCTGACTGTTCCAGAACCACAGGCCGGTCTCCCACGAGACGGCGGGGTCCTGTGCCACCTTCTCCGGGTGGTGCAGCAGGTCGATGTGCAGGGCGTCACCTGCGGCCTTGTAGTTGAAGTTCCAGCTCAGTTGCAGCGGGCCGCGCCCGTAGTACTGCTTGCCGTCCGGGCAGCCGTAGGGCTGGCTCATGTCGCAGTAGTGGCTGTAGTTGGCGGTGTTCTGTTCGACGACGTACTTCAGGCCGCCGGTCTCGTGGCTGACGTTGGCGAAGAAGGCCGCCGCCTCGCGCTTCTTGGTCGCGGCATTGCCGGTGTTGGCGAAGCCGGGGTAGGCGCCCAGGGCGTCGGTCAGGCCCTTGTACGTGTAGAAGGAGTTGCGGCTCGGGAACATCTGGTTGAACTGGGCCTCGCTGACCACGAATCCAGTGGCACGGGTCTCGGTGCGGACGGCTCCCGAGGCGGTCACCGGTGCAGCCAAGGCGAGCGTGCTCGCGATGGCAGCCGAGGCCCCGGCGGCCATGACACGGCGTACGGACATTCTCATACTCCTTGCGCAGCTTGGATGGACCATGTAAAGCGACCGGCCGGATAATTCGGAGTCCCCGGACCGGGCGCCGAACCAATCGTCCCGAAGATTCTCCGTACATCAAGGGAATCGGAACAGAATCACTCTCATGGGGCTGCATCAGAGTCGCCACGGTAATGGTTCGCTGACGATTGATCAGAAATTCCGTAGGCGGCCGGCGGGTCTTTTCCGGCTGAGTGGATCGGGTGTGGCAGACCGCCGCCGTTGTCCCGAGTCGAGTGTCCGGAGTGGAGCTGCCTCCCGTTCCGTCCCGTTCCGGCGTGAGTGCGCGGGCGGGCAGTGGCGGAGGTCGCAGCGGCGGAGGTCGTGGCCGCCCGGTGGAATGAGATCCGCACGTCGGGTGGTTGCTGAGAGCGGGCGGGTGGTGCTGTTCGGGTGCCGTCCGCGTCCTTCGTTCAGCCGAGCTAGGAGATCTTCCGTGACAACCCGTGCGGCCCAGACGCTGTCCCGTCCGTTCACCCTGGGCGGGCTCACCGTGCCGAACCGGATCGCGATGGCACCGATGACCCGTCAGTTCTCGCCCGGTGGGGTGCCTGGCGAGGATGTGGCCGCGTACTACGCCCGGCGGGCGGCCGGTGGGGTGGGCCTGATCATCACCGAGGGCACCTATGTCGGCCATCCGTCGGCGGGGCAGAGCGAGCGCGTGCCGCACTTCCACGGCGAGGACTCGCTGGCGGGGTGGGCCCGGGTCGCCGAGGCCGTCCACCAGGTCGGCGGCAAGATCGTGCCGCAGCTCTGGCACGTGGGGATGACCCGCACCGCCGACGCCACGTCCTTCCCGGAGGCGTCGGCCGTCGGCCCGTCCGGGGTCGCCCTGGACGGCAGTACGCCCGGCACCGGTCGTGCCATGACTCAGGCCGACCTGGACGATGTCATCGGCGCCTTCGCCACGGCCGCCGCCGAGGCCGAGCGTCTCGGCTTCGACGGGGTCGAGCTGCACGGCGCCCACGGCTACCTCATCGACCAGTTCCTCTGGTCCGGGACCAACCGCCGCACCGACGCCTACGGTGGCAGTCTCGCCTCCCGGGCCCGCTTCGCCGCCGAGATCGTCGCCGCCGTCCGCGCGGCCGTCTCCCCGGAGTTTCCGGTGATCTTCCGGCTGTCCCAGTGGAAGACGAACAACTACGACGCCCGGATAGCCGAGACGCCCGACGAGTTCGAAGCCCTTCTCACCCAGCTCACCGACGCGGGCGCCGACGCCTTCCACGCCTCCACCCGCCGCTACTGGCTCCCCGAGTTCGACGGCTCGGACCTCAACCTCGCGGGCTGGGCGAAGAAGCTCTCCGGCAAGCCGGCCATCACCGTCGGCTCGATCGGCCTGGACAACGAGTTCATCAGCTCCTTCCAGGGCCAGTCGGCTGCCGTGGCCGGCATCGACCACCTCCTGGACCGCCTCGAGCGCGACGAGTTCGACCTCGTCGCGGTCGGACGCGCGCTGCTCTCCGACCCCTCCTGGGCCGCCAAGGTCCTCACCGGCCGCACCGACGAGCTGGCGCCGTTCTCCCCGGAGGCGCTGCGCACCCTGTACTGACACAACAGAGCCCGGACCGAGGCCGCCGTTTCGGCCTCGGTCCGGGCTCTGTTCCGTGCGGCTGGGCGCTCGCCCCGCAGGTGCTGCTCAGCCGGCCCGGGTCGCCCGGATCGTCACCACGGCGGCGACGCCGTCCACCCGGAGCAGGTCGTCGTAACCGTTGCTGAGCAGGGCCGCGTCGAGCGGGCCGAGGCGGAGGTCGGCGGCGCCGAGTTCTGCCGTCCCGGCCAGGCAGACCAGCAGCAGGACGGCGTTCTCCGGTGCCTCGACGGAGCGTTGGAAGTCCGCGATCTCGACCTCGGCGGTCGCGCGGCCGCGCCGGGTCATGACGTTGAAGTCGACGACCGGGCCGCCGAGCAGCCGGCAGTCGGTCTCCGCGTCGCCGGGGAAGGCGAACGGGCGGTACGGCTGCGCGAGCCGGTGCTCCGTCCCCGCGACGGTCAGGGCCATGCCGGCGCCCTGGACGACCGTGATCACGCGGTCCACGCCGTCGAAGCGGGAGAACGGGCCGCCCTGGGCGACGTCGGCGAGGCTCACCCGCCAGTCGAAGTCCGCGAGCGCGGCGTCCGCCGGGAATCCGGCCACCTCGCGGGTGACTCCGCCGCCGTTCAGCCACGGGGTGGCGGGGCGCTCCCCGGCGCGCAGTACCTGAACCGTCATCGCTCGTCCCGTCCACTGGTCGTCCGGCTGATCACGCAGTTCTCGGTGTGATCCTCGGGTGATCCTCCCACGGTGCCGTTCAGACCGTCCGGCCCCGCCCCGACCGCAGTGCGCCCGGCCGGACCACGACCGCGAGCAGACCGGCCAGCGCGGAGGTGCCCGCGACGGTGGTGAGCGCCATCGGCAGGCTCGCCGCGTCCGCCAGGACCCCGATCACCGGCGGTCCGATCAGCATCCCGGCGTACCCGAGCGTGGAGGCCGTCGCCACGCCCTGCGGGCCGCCGACCGCCCCGGCGCGGGCGATGGCCAGCGGGAAGATGTTCGCCAGCCCGAGGCCGACCAGCCCGAGCCCGGCCAGCACGACCGGGACGGACGGCGCGAGGGCGCCGGTCAGCATCCCGGCGGCCGCCGTCAGCCCGCCGGCCAGCATCACCCGGGTCTGCCCGAGCCGGATGGTGAGCCAGGTGCCGCTGATCCGTCCGGCCGTCATCGCGAGGGCGAACGCGGCGTACCCGGTAGCGGCCAGCCCCGCGCTCGCGTGCACGTCGTCGGTCAGGTGCAGCGTCGCCCAGTCGGCGAGCGCGCCCTCCCCGTACGCGTCGCACAGGGCGGTCAGCCCGAGCAGGACGACCAGCAGCCGGGCCCCGGACAGCTGGGCGGCTCGCGGCTCGCGCCGGGCCTGAGCGGTGGCCTGAGCAGCAACGGGAGCAGCGACCGCAGTTGTGGCCTGAGCCGTGACCGGAGCCGTGCCCGGAGTTGCCTCCTGCGCAGTGGCCCGCGCCGTGACCGGAGCAGCCGAGCGCAGCAGCGCCGTACCCGCCGCAGCGGTGACCAGCAGCCCGAGCGCGCCGCCGAGCGCGAGCGCCCAGGCGGCGCTGACCCGCCCGGCGAGCAGCCCGCCGACCGCCGCGCCGAGCAGGCCGCCCAGGCTGTAGCCCGCGTGGAAGCTGGGCATGACGGGGCGTCGGAGTTCGGCGACCAGGTCGACGGCGGCGCTGTTCATGGCGACGTTCGCCGCGCCGTAGCCCGCGCCGAAGAGCAGCAGGACGCCGCCGAGGGCGGGTACCGAGTGGGTGTGCGGGGGCAGCGGCACGGCGAGGCTGAGCACGGCGAGCGAGGCGACGGTGACCGGCCGGGAGCCGTACCGGACGCAGAGCCGCCCGATCACCGGCATGGTGGCGACGGCGCCGGCCGAGATGCAGAGCAGGGCGAGCCCGAGTGCGCTGTGCGAGGCACCGACCTGCGCGCGGATGTCCGGTATGCGGACGACCCAGGCGGCGAAGAGGAAGCCGTCGACGGCGAAGAAGGCGGTGAGGGCGATCCGGGCCGAGGTCCAGGTGGTGCGCCGGGCTGGGCCGACCGGGTGGTTGTGGGACCGGCCGACGGACCGCTCGTGCGTCTGATCGGGGGCTTCGGGCAGGGCTTGGGTTTTGTTTAGGCGCGGCACAAAGTCAGAATAGGGGTGTGCCTCACACACCCACAAGCCCGAACACCGGTCCGAAGCCGTCCGGCGAGCGCCGACCGGCGCCCGACCGGGGCCGTACGCTGCTCGGTCCCGCCCTCGCGCTGGTCCACACCGGCCAGGCGCCCACTCGCTCCGCACTCACCAGCGCCCTCGACGTGACCCGTGCCACCGCCGGAGCGATCAGTGCCGAACTGGAGGCCCTCGGCCTGATCACGGTGGACTCCAGCCCGGCCGGCGGTGGGCGCGGACGTCCGTCGCACCGGCTGGCCGTCGATCCGTCGGGGCCGGTGGTGATCGCCGCGCAGATCCACGCGGACGGGCTCAGCATCGCCCTCGCCGGGCTCGGCGGACGGCTCGAAGAGCCCGTCCACCTCCCGCTGCCGGACGCCACCGACCCCGTCCGGCTGCTGAGCGCCGTGGCCCGGGCGGGTGCGGACCTCGCCCGGGCCTCCGGTCGGCGCTGCCTGGGGGCGGCCCTCGCGCTGCCCAACCCGGTGACCGAGCCGGACGGAGCCGCGCTCGCCGCGCTGCACTTCGCCTGGCCGAGCGGGACGCCCGTCGCCGACCTGTTCGCGGAGCAACTCCGCAAGGCCGACCTGGGCCCCCGGGCCCGGATGCCGCTGCCGAGCACCGTCGCCAACGACGCCAACCTCGCCGCCCTCGCCGAGCACCGGCACGGCGCGGGCCGGGGCTCCCGGCACCTGCTGCTGGTGACCTCGGGCCACCGGGGTGTCGGCGGCGCGCTGGTGATCGACGGTCGGCTGCACACGGGCAGCGCCGGACTGGCCATGGAGGTGGGACATCTGACGGTCGATCCGCAGGGCCGCCCGTGCGCCTGCGGCAACCGGGGCTGCCTCAACTCCGAGACCGACCCGGAGGCGTTGTTCGCCGCCGCCGACCGCACGCCGGATCCGCGGCGCCCGCTGCTCGAGCAGGCCCGTGAACTCGCCCGCGCGGCGGCCGCGGACCCCCGGGCCCGCGCCGCCGTCGACCACGTGGTCGACCGGCTGGGGCTGGGCCTTGCCGGGCTGGTGAACATCCTCAACCCCGACCGCATCGTGCTCAGCGGGCTCCACCGCGACCTGCTCGCCGCCGCCCCGGAGCGCCTGGCGGCGGTCGTCGCGGACCGCTGCCTGTTGGGTCGCAGCGGCCGGATGCCGATCGTCGCCGCCGAGGTCACCCACGCCGGGCTGGTCGGTGCGGCGGAGCTGGCCTGGGAACCGCTGTTGCACGATCCGCAGGCGGTGGCGGCCGGTACTGTGGCGGGAACGCGCGGAGAGAGGCAGAAGTGATGGTTTATCAGCTGGACCACGTCGTCGTCTGGGTCGCGGACCCGGTGCGGTCGCTCGCCTTCTACCAGGAGGTGCTGGGCCTGGAGCCGGTCCGGGCGGTGGAGTACGCCGCCGACCAGGTCCCGTTCGTCAGCGTCCGGCTCAATCCGGGGACGATCCTGGACCTCACGCCGCTCACCGCCGTCCCGGGGGTCGACGCCGTGACCGGCGCCGAGGGCAGTGCGGGCAACCGGCTCAACCACATCTGCCTGGCGATGTCCGAGGCCGAGTTCGAGGCCCTCCACCAGAGGCTCCACGCCAGCGGGCAGGGGACCACGACCCCGTACCTGAAGGACCTCTTCGGTGCTCGCGGCGACGCGCCTCGGGCCTTCTACTTCACCGACCCGGACGGCAACGCCTTCGAGGCCCGGTACTACGACTAGGCCGGCCGGGCTGGGCCGATCGGGCTGGTTTGGCCGGGCTGGGTTGGCCGGGCCCAACTGCCTGGTCGGGACCAGCGGGTGGGTGGGTCGCGCGGGGAATCGCGTGAGCGAGTCCGGAGTTATGATCTTGCATGACAACTCCCTCGCTCGCTCCCGAGATCCTGCGTTATGTCGCGTTCGCCACCGACCCGGCCGGTGGCAACCCCGCCGGTGTGGTGCTGGACGCCACCGGGCTGGACAGTGCGGAGCAGCTCGCGATCGCCGCGAAGCTCGGTTACTCGGAGACGGCCTTCCTCGTCGCGGATGGCGCGAATGACGCGGAACGCACGTACGCCGTCCGTTACTTCAGCCCGCTGACCGAGGTGCCGTTCTGCGGGCACGCCACGGTGGCCGCCGCCGTGGCGCTGGCCGAGAAGATCGGGCCCGGTCGGGTGCTGTTCCGGACCAAGGCCGGGGACGTGCCGGTGGAGGTCGCGGCCACCGCCGACGGCACCCTGGAGGCGACGCTGACCAGCGTCGAGCCGCACGTCGACGAGATCACCGACGACCAGCTCACGGAGGCGCTGGCCGCGCTGGCCTGGGAGTGCGACGACCTCGACCCGACGCTGCCGCCCCGGATCGGCTACGCCGGCGCCCGGCATCTGGTGCTGGCCGCCGCGACCCGCGCCCGGCTCGCCGACCTCGACTACGACTTCGACCGGCTGGCCGGCTTCATGACCGAGCTCGACCTGGTCACGCTTCAGCTGGTCTGGCGGGAGTCCGCCGACACCTTCCACGTCCGGAACCCGTTCCCGGTCGGCGGCGTGGTCGAGGACCCGGCCACCGGCGCGGCGGCCGCCGCCTTCGGCGCGTACCTGCGCGAGCGCGGCCAGGTCACGCCGCCCGTCGTACTGACCCTGCACCAGGGCGATGACATGGGCCGCCCGGGGCTGCTGCGGGTGGAACTGCGGGACGGTGACCCGAGGGTGCGGGTCAGCGGTGCGGGGGTGCGGATCCCGGACGGGGACGTATCGGGGGAGTAAGGCGCGCTCGGCCCGTGCCGGGGTCCGTGTCGGTGGCGGCGGCGTTCCAGGTCGTGGGGGCGGCCGCCGCCGGGCCGATCCGGTGGGCCGTAGAATTCGAATCCCCGAGGAGTGCCGGGCCGGCCGTACCGGTCGGTGAGAGTTAAGGAACAAGACAGTGCAGATCATCGGAGCGATCGAGCGCAGGCAGCGGCTGTTGCAGGCCATCCGCGAGGGTGGCGGCCAGTGGACCTGGCAGCGGGCTCGGGAGACCTACGAGGTCCGCCCGGAGCCGCGTATCCCGCGCCGGGACCTGCAGGAGCTGACCCGGGCCGGGTACCTCACCCGGGTCGAGACCGGGGTGTACGAGATCCCCGGCAGCGGTGAGGCGCACGGCGGCTCGGAGCAGTAGTCGCAGAGGGATAAGCGGAAGCTGTACCTATCGTAACAGTCACTTATCGTAATTGATTGTTACACTCGGTAGGAGCCGGGCGCTGCCCGGTGGAACCGAGGAGATGCGTGATGGCTGCCGTGACCGTTGATGTGGACCGTTCCGATGCCGCGTACCGGGCTTGGCTCAAGGAAGCCGTCCGCAAGGTGCAGGCCGACTCCAACCGGTCGGCCGACACCCACCTGCTGCGCTTCCCGCTCCCCGAGGCCTGGGGGATCGACCTCTACCTGAAGGACGAGTCCACCCACCCGACCGGCAGCCTCAAGCACCGGCTCGCCCGCTCGCTCTTCCTCTACGGGCTCTGCAACGGGTGGATCAGACCGGGCAAGCCGGTGATCGAGGCGTCGAGTGGTTCGACCGCCGTCTCCGAGGCGTACTTCGCCAAGCTGATCGGCGTGCCGTTCATCGCGGTGATGGCCAAGAGCACCAGCCCGGCCAAGATCGACCTGATCGAGTTCCAGGGCGGCAGCTGTCACCTTGTCGACAATCCGGGCGAGGTGTACGAGGCGTCCGCCCGGCTGGCCGAGCAGACCGGTGGGCACTACATGGACCAGTTCACCTACGCCGAGCGGGCCACCGACTGGCGCGGCAACAACAACATCGCCGAGTCGATCTTCGCCCAGCTGCGCCTGGAGCCGCACCCCGAGCCCGCCTGGATCGTCGCTACGGCCGGCACCGGCGGCACCTCCGCGACCATCGCCCGCTACGTCCACTACCTCCAGCACGACACCCGGATCTGCGTCGCCGACCCGGAGAACTCCTGCTTCTTCGACGGCTGGATCGGCCACGACCCCGAGGCGACCTGCACGCAGGGCTCGCGGATCGAGGGCATCGGCCGCCCCCGGATGGAGCCCAGCTTCGTGCCGGGCGCCATCGACCGGATGATGCGGGTCCCCGACGCGGCCTCGATCGCCGCCATGCGGGTGCTGGAGAACGTGCTCGGCAAGAAGGCCGGCGCCTCCACCGGTACGGGCCTGTGGAGCGCGCTGCGGATCGTCGCCGAGATGCGGGCGGCGGGTGAGCACGGCAGCGTCGTCACGCTGATCTGCGACCCGGGCGACCGCTACCTCGACAAGTACTACTCCGACGCCTGGCTGGCCGAGCAGGACATCGACATCGCGCCCTACCAGGCCATGCTGGAACGTTTCCTCGACGGTGCCGACCAGCTCGACTGACCGGCTCGACCGACCGTAGGGCCGACCGGCTCGACCGACCGAAAGTCAGTGGCGGCCGCGCCGGTCGGCGTGATACTCAACGCTGCATGAATGATCTTCTGACCGACCGTCTTGTCCTGCACCCCTTCACCGCCGAGGAGGCCAGGCTGGTCGAGACCGGCGAACGCGGCCCGGACACCCACTGGGCCCCCGACTACCCGGCCGAGGGCGAGCGGACGGGCGCCCGGATGTTCGTCCGCGCCTGCGAGGCCGTCGGTGACCCGCAGCCCTTCGGCGGCTACGAGATACGCCGCGCCTCGGACGGCCGGGCCATCGGTGGCATCGGCTTCCACGGCGGCCCGGACGAGCACGGCGCCGTCGAGGTCGGCTACGGCCTCGCCGAGTCCGCCCGGGGCCAGGGCTACGCCCGCGAGGCCGTCCGCCGCATGGTGGAACTCGCCCGCGAGCAGGGCGTGACCAAGTTCCTCGGCAACACCGGCCACGACAACGTTCCCTCGCAGCGGGTGATGCTCGCCGCCGGGATGACCCTCGTGAACGAGGACGAGGAACTCAAGTACTACGAGCTCGTACTCTAACCACGCGTACTTCAACCACTCGTACTTCAACCACGGGCCGGCCACCACGGGCCGGCCTGGTCCGGTGGCTCCAGCGGCGGAGGCCTACCCCGCGAGGATCAGCTCCCGGACGTGCTCGCGCGCGGCGTCGGCGGCCTCGGCGGGGAGGGCGGCGTCGGTCACCCAGGTGTCCACCTCGGCCAGTTCGGCGAAGGTGGACAGGCCCACGATGCCCCACTTGGTGTGGTCGGCCACGGTGATCACGCGGCGGGCGGAGGCGACGAAGTTCCGGTTGGTCTCCGCCTCCGCGAGATTGGGGGTGGAGAGGCCGGCCTCGGGGGAGAGGCCGTGGGTGCCGAGGAAGAGCAGGTCGAAGTGGAGCGAGCGGATCGCCCGGTCCGCGACCGGGCCGACCAGTGAGTCGGAGGGCGTCCGCACCCCGCCGGTCAGCACCACCGTCGCCCCCGGGGCGCCGCTCTGCCGCTGCGCCCGCTCGAAGACGTCGGCGACCCGGACGGAGTTGGTCACCACCGTCAGGTGCTCGATCTCGGTGAGGTGCTGGGCCAGCGCGAAGGTGGTGGTGCCACCGGAGAGCGCGATCGCGCTGCCTGCGGTCACCAACTGGGCTGCGGCCCGGGCGATCTCCTCCTTGGCGGAGAGCTCCAGCGCGGACTTGGCCTCGAAGCCCGGCTCGTGGGTGCGGGCCTCCTCGACCACCACCGCGCCGCCGTGCACCTTCTCGATCACGCCCGCCTTCGCGAGCGCGTCGAGGTCCCGGCGGATCGTCATGTCGGAGACGTTCAGCCGTCGGGTCAGCTCGTTGACCCGTACGCCACCGCGCCGCCGTACCTCGTCCAGGATCAGCGCGCGGCGCTGTTCGGCGAGCAGATTGCTGTTGTCGGCCACGTGGTCAGGCCCTCCCGATCCGGTCCTGCTGCGTCCGGTACCACCGCATTGGTTGCTACCAACACATCCGGTACTACTCACGCATCCGTCACTACTGGGCCATCCTCGCAGATTCCCGCTCCGGCAGGTCCGCCGGGACGAGCAGTTGCAGCTCCTCGGTGGACGGGTCGGCGAGTTGGGCGACCCGCATCGCGTGCCGCTCGACCATGGTCTCGAAGACCTGACGGGCCGTCCGGCCGTTGCCGAAGCCGGGCCCGCGCTCCAGCCCGGCGAAGTGCTCCAGCAGGACGGCCGCCGTGCCCTCGCCGAGTTCGTACTCGTGCTCGGCGCACTGGCAGCGCGCGATCTGCAGCAGCTCGGCGGCGGTGTAGTCGGGGAAGGTGATGGTGCGGGAGAACCGGGAGGAGACCCCGGGGTTGGCGGAGAGGAAGCGCTCCATCTCGAGGGTGTAGCCGGCCACGATCACCACCACCTCGTCGCGGTGGTCCTCCATCAGCTTGACCAGGGTGTCGATCGCCTCGCGGCCGAAGTCGCGGGCGCCGTCCTCGGGCGCCAGCGCGTACGCCTCGTCGATGAAGAGCACCCCGCCCCGGGCCTTGTCGAAGGCGGCCTGGGTGCGGATCGCGGTGGAGCCGATGTGCTCGCCGACCAGGTCGACCCGGGCGACCTCGACCAGGTGGCCGTTCTGCAGTACGCCGAGCGAGGCCAGGATCTCGCCGTAGAGGCGGGCCACGGTGGTCTTGCCGGTGCCGGGGGAGCCGGTGAAGACCAGGTGGCGGCGGAGCGAGGGGGCCTTCAGCCCGGCCTGGCGGCGCCGGCGGCCGACCGAGATCAGGTCGATCAGCGTCCGGACCTCCTGTTTGACGGTGGCCAGGCCGATCAGCGCGTCCAGTTCGGCGAGTGCCTCGTCGGCCGGGCGGCAGTCCGGGATCTGGCTGATCTGGGCGGCCAGGGCGGGTGCGGCGGTGGTCAGTTGGGCGGTGCGCGGTGCCGGTAGCTCGACCACCGGCGGGGCGACGTCGTCGGAGGTGCAGCCCTCGGTGACCGGGCCCGGCTCGGAGAACTCGAAGCCCGCGCGGCCGTTCTGCTCGGCCCGGCAGCGGGTGAGCGCGGTGCGGCAGCCGTCGATGATGTGGAAGCCGAAGCCCTTGCCGTGCGAGACCCGGCAGTCCTCGAAGCTGCCCTTCCCCTGGGCGGAGACGTACACGGCGGCGTCGGTGGAGCCGCGTACGGTGCAGTCGCGCAGCTCCGGGTCGGCGCCCTTGGTGACGATCACTCCGGTGGCGACCTCGGAGATCTCGCACCCCGTCAGCCGACCGCCGCTGCCGTGGTCGCGGAACCAGAGCCCGGTGCCCGCCTGCTGGATCCGGCAGTCGGCGAGCGAGACGGTGGCGCCGCCGCTGACCGAGACCGCCGAGCTGCGGATCCGGCTGAACGAGCAGTCCTTGGCGACGGCGCGGGACTCCCGGTCCAGCACGAACAGGGCGTCCGGCAGGTCGTGCAGCGAGCAGTCGGTGAGGGTGAGCCGGGCGCCGTCGCTGACCCAGACGGCGGGATAGTCGCCGGTGCTGGAGTGGATCTCGCTGGAGCGGGCCTCGGCGTGGGTGCCCTGGTCCCAGACCGAGAGCGCGCCCCGGCCGAAGTCCCGGACGGTGGTCTGCTCCAGGGTGAGCCGGGAGCGGCCGCGCAGGTCGGCGGCGTTCTCCGGGAGGGTGTGCACCCGGCAGCCGGTGAGGGTGAGTTCGGCCTCGGTGTCCAGGGTGAGTCCGTTGCCGGTGACGCGGTGGATCTCGCAGTCGGCGAGCCGGCCGCTGGCCTGCGACTCGGCCTGCACCCCGCTGCCCCGGATCTCGTAGATCTCACAGCTGGTCAGCTCCGCGCTGCTGCCCGGGTCGGCGAGCAGCACGCCGGCGCCGCTCGCGTGGTGCAGCTTGCAGCGCTCCAGCCGGGCGGTGGCACCGCCGAGCACCGCCAGCCCGGCCTGGCCGGCGTCCAGCACCTCGCAGTCCTCGACCACGGCGGTGGCCTGCGAACGCAGCCGGATGCCCAGGCCCGAGGGGTTGCTGACGGTGCATCCGCGCAGGGTCGCGTTGCCACGGTCCGCGATCTCGACGCCGACGGCCGAACGGGTCTCGACCCGGCAACCGGACAGCTCGACGTCGGCCTCCGGGCCGGTGACCAGCACCGCCGGGACGGAACTCTCCGCGCCCTCGATCACCAGGTCGCGGACGGTCGCGGCAGCCGTCACGGTGAGCGGGACCCCGGACGGCGGGACGATCCGCACGGTGCCGGGGCCGTCCGAGGGCAGAACCGTCACCCGCTTGTCGATCAGCAGGTTCTCCCGGAACATCCCGGGCCGGACCAGCACGGTGTCACCGGGCTCGGCGGCCGTGAGGGCCTCGTGGAGCGTCTCGTACTCCCCGGCGCGCCGCCGCCACCGGGAGGCGCTGTCCTGCGTGACCCGGACCCTGTACTCACCCATGGCGATCCGTCATCCCCACCTTCGTCGAGTTCGTCGAGACCCTGCGGGTTGCCCGCTCGCGGCACCGTGCTCACCGTAGCGTGCGCCGCCCGTCGTCCCGGTCGCTCGAGTGCTACAACGAGCGAGCACGCATTCGGTTCCGGCTCGCCAGTCCCGCTGGTCCGGCTCGCCAGTCCCGCTGGTCCGGCTCGCCAGTTCCGTTGCTCCGGTACTCAGTCCCGCTGGTCCGGGACCGGGAGCGGGCCCTCCTCCAGCACGGTGACCTGGTCGCCGAGGCGGACCGTCCCGAGCAGGTCGCCGACCGCCGGGCGTGCCGTCCCGGGGCGTTCCGGGATGAGGTGCTGGCCGAACGCGAGGCGCTGGCCGAAGCGGCGGTGCCGACCGAGCGCGCGCAGTGGTTCGGGGCCCCGGCGCTCGCCGGTCTCCTGGTCGGTCGTGGTGACGATGCAGCGGCCGCACTGCTTGGCCACCCGGAAGGTGACCTCGCCGACCTGGATCCGCCGCCAGCCGCCCTCGGCCCACGGTTCGGTGCCGGTGATGACCAGGTTCGGGCGGAAACGTTCCATCGGCAGGGCGGCGGCCTTGCGCTCGTCGTCCGGGTGGTCCTCGGCGAGCAGAGCGTTCAGGGCGGTGAGCGAGGCGGTGGTGGTGACCAGCAGGGGGTAGCCGTCGGCCATGCTCACGGTGTCGCCCGGGCCCGCGTAGTCGGGGTCGACGGCCCGGCTCAGCGGATCGTCCAGGTGCAGCAGCCGGATCGGGCCGACCCGCTCGCCGAAGCGCTCGCTGAACCAGTCCGCAGCCTGTTTGTCCGCCACCGAGGCTTTGAAGACCGAACCGAAGACGGTCGCCTCGATCACCGGAGCACCGGCAGGGGAGGACGGCGCGGTGACCTCGAGCCGGGAGCCGTCGGGCGCGGTGACCGTCAGCGAACCGTCCGGCGAGGGCATCACCCGGAGCTGGCCGAGAGCAGGTTCGTCGCGCTGGGTGATGGCCTTGCCGCGTTCGTCGGCGAGCATCCACCGCCGGTCCCCGGTCAGGCCCCAGGGTTCGACCTGGGCACTCTCGGGGCTGAGCCGGTAGGCGGACTTGAGCGGGTAGACATGGAGGCCGGTGAGCTGTGGCATGAGGCCATCCTGCCAGCCGACCAGGCGTACCTGTGTGCGAGGGCCGCCCGGAGCCGCTCCGCAGCGGTGGTCCGGACGGCCCTCGGTGACGACCCGTTCCCCTACTGGTTCACCCGGTCCCCTCGTTCGCCGGGTGCCCTGTCCGTCGGGGGCGGTGGATCAGTAGGCGTTCCCCTGGTAGCCGGGCTGCTGGTACTGCGGCTGCTCGCCGTACTGCGCCGGGCGCGCCTGCGGCACGGGTCGGACGGGTGCCACCGGAGCGGCCGGGCGGAGCTGGTTGCCGCCGAAGCTCTGGTCGCCGAAGCTCTGCTGCGGCTGCCCGCCGTACGTCTGGCCGTTGCCGCCCTGCGTGGCGAAGCCCTGGGTGGCGAAACCCTGCTGATTGAAGCCCTGTTGGGCAGCGGCGGGCTGGCCGCCGAAGCCCTGGCCGCCGAAGCCCTGCGGCGCGGTCGCGAAGGTGTTCTGGCCACCGAAGCTCTGGCCACCCATGCTCGGGCCGCCGCCCTGGAAGTTGCCGCCCTGCTGCTGGAACGCCGGGGCCGGGGCCTGCGGTCGTTGCGGCTGCGCGTACTGCTGCGGACCGCCGTAACCGGGCATCGGCGGTTGCGGCGGCACGGCGTACGTGCCCGCGCCGGGCTGCACTGGGATGTAGCTGGTGGGGGCGCTGCTGCTGGGGCCGGGGCCGAGCGCGAGCCGGGCGGGAGGCAGCGCGGGGAGGTTGCTCGCGGGGCTGTCGAAGCCCTGCGGGCCGTAACCCGGGCTGTTGGTCGTGCCGAACCCCGACTGGTAACCGGCGGAGAGGGCTGGGGGCAGCGCCGCCGGCACGTTGATGGGGGCGATCTGGGGGACACCGCGCTCTGCGACCAGGCTGTCGTAGATGGGCGTGCCGGACGAGAAGGACGGAGAGGGGTAGCCGACTCCGTCGTAGGAGCGGGGCGAGGTCATGGGGCATACCGTAAGCCCACAATGCGCCTGCTGAGGAGAGTGGGAGGCCCTGGAGTTCGAGTGTTTACAGAGTCTTCGCTCGAACATAACTCTCGAATGTGTGAATATCCGACATTCCGGCGTTAAATTCAAGCCAAGGTCCCGCTGGTCGGCGGGTCGACATCCGTCCGAGGAGGAGTCGAACAGTGGACGAATAGGTCGATTCGTGCGGACGCGCACGCCCCCATGTCGAAGCGAGCTCGAAGTGAGGGCGTGCGGGTGAGGCGGGCAAGCCCCCGGAGCGGTCTGCAGTCCGGGCGGCTTGCCGGGGCAGGTTGGTGGGGTGGGTCAGCGGGCTGGGGCAGCGGGGTGGGTCAGCGGGTCTGCAACGCCTCGCCGTGCGCCTGGGCCGGGAAGCCCGGTCGGCCCGCCAGCTCGGAGGTGCAGAAGGAGCAGCGGACGGCGGCGGCCGGGACGGTGCTCAGGCACTCCGGGCAGTCCGTCTTGGCGACGGGGGTGGGCTTGGCGGGCTGGAAGCGGGCCTGCAGTTTGCCGACCGGCACCACCACCGCGAAGTAGATCACCGTGGCGACCAGCAGGAAGCTGATCAGCGCGTTCAGGAAGGCGCCGTACGGGAAGGTCGTGCCCGCGACGCTGAACGCCTTCTGGGTGAAGTCGCCGATGGTGCCGGTGGCGACCCCGATCAGCGGGGTCAGGAAGGCCGTGACGAACCCGGTGACGACGGCGGTGAAGGCGGCGCCGATGACGATGCCGACCGCGAGGTCCACCACGTTTCCGCGCAGCAGGAAGCTGCGGAATCCCTTGAACACCGGGTGACTCCAAATGTGTGTGCGGAGGCCGGCCGGACCGGCCGGTCGAGAAGGGCCAGCAGGCCCGGCGGGCCATCCTTCCGACTCAACGGGCGTGTGGTCCAACTGAGTTCACCCGAACTGCCTAACGGCCGCCCCGGCCCGGGCGGCGGACCGGCGCGGTACGCCGACCCTCCGCGTACGGCCGGAACCGGCCCCCACCCAGCAGCCATGGGCGTCAGCGCCGGAGCGCGCGCTCGTAGAAGTCGACCATCTGCCCGGACACCTGGTGCAGGGTGAACCGGGTCAGGAACCGGGCCCGCGCCGACCGGACCCGCCCGGTCGCCGCCGCCCGGTCGCCGAGCGTCTCCAGCAGCGCCGCCGCCAGCTCGGTCGGCCGCTCCGGCGGGACCAGCCGCGCGTAGTCCTCCGAGCCGACCGTCTCCCGCAGCGCCGCCACGTCGGAACAGACCAGCGGGACGCCGACGCCCATCGCCTCCAGCGCGGTACTCCCCAGCCCCTCCCAGCGCGACGGCACGGCGCACACGTCCGCCCCCGCCATCAGGTCGAACACGTCCGCGCGCGGGCCCAGGAAGCGCACCCGGCCCGCCCTCCCGGCAAGCTCCCGCAGCCGGGCGGTCTCCTCGCCGGGGCCGCCCGCGAGCAGCAGCACCGCCTCCGGCGCGGCCCGGAGCACCAGGGGCCACGCCTGCAGCAGGACGTCCAGGCCCTTCTGGTAATCCTGCCGGGCCGCCGCCAGCACCACCGGCGTGCCGTCCGCGAGCCCCAGCGCGGACCGTACCGCCGCCCGGCGCTCGGGCGTCACCGAGCCCAGCAGCTCGGGGTCGCGCCCGTGCGGCACCACATCGATCCGGCCCGGCGCGATCCGCAGCCGCCGGGCCATCACCCCCGCCAGGTACTTGCTCAGCGCGTGGAACCGCCTGGTGCCCTGGGCGGTCGCGGCGTCCGCCGCCTGGGCGGCCCGGACCTGCCACGGGCGCTGCCCCCGCGCGTGCAGGTGCTCCGTCCCGTACCAGGGGTTGACCAGGCTCGACACCACCGGCGTACCGGCCGCCAGCGCGGCCGCCCGGCCCAGCACGTCCGACTCGTGGAGCGCGGTGTGCACCAACTCCGGCCGCCGCTCCCGCACCAGCCGGCGCAGCGCGACGGCGGTGCGCGCCCGGTTCGGGCGGTGCACACCGAAGACGCTCGCCCCGGCCGCCGTCAGCTCCGCCTGGAAGCCGCCGGACGACTCCGCGAGGTACGCCACGTCCAGCCGTACCCCCGCCCGCAGCAGCTGCGGCGCCATCGAGACCAGCCCCTGCTGGGCGCCGCCGACCCGGTCCAGGCTGTCGATCACATAGAGCACGCGCACAGCAGTGACCCCCCGGCCGACGACCCTTGGTGCGGTGCGTACGACGGCTCTCCCGACCGCCCCACGCCCTGACTGGGGATCAGCATCCCAGGTCGCGGCGGTCGCCCGCCAGGGATTAGGCCCGGCCCGACAATCGGCGGCCGCCTCCGCTTCGCCCGCAGTCTCCCCGTGCTTCGCCGAACCGCCTGCGCGCCCGTGCGGCCTGTGTCAGGGTCGGAACATGTCCGACGCCGCGTCAGCTCCACCCCGCGTGCTCCATCTGGTCACCGATCCCGGGCGGTTCGGTGCCCAGAACTTCGCCCGCGACCTGCACGCCGAGCTGCTCCGCCGGGGCCAGCCCTCCGAGTTGCGCGCACTCCACCCGCAGCCCCGCACCTCGCAGGGCGCCCCGGCCGACGACCTCCCCGTGCTCGGGCCGTCCGGCTACCACCCCACCGCCCTGCGCGCCCTGCGAGCCGCCGCCCGGGAGGCGGACGTGGTCGTCGCCCACGGCTCCACCACCCTCCAGGCGTGCGCGCTGGGCCTCCTCGGCAGCGGGATACCCTTCGTGTACGTGACCAGCGGCGACCCCCGGACGGGCCCGGACGGCTGGGCCCGGCGGCTCTGGACCGCCGCCTTCCTACACTGTGCCGCCGCTGTCTCCGCCGTCTCCGACGGAGCCCGGCAGGTACTGATCCAGAGCTGCCGGCTGCCCGCCGCCCGGGTCCGGACCATCCCCAACGGCCGGGCCACCGAACGGTTCCGGCCCGCCGGCAGCGAGGAGGAACGGCGCTGCGCGCGGGAGTTGCTGGGGCTGCCGGCCAGGGGGCCGCTGGTCGCCTGGATCGGGTCGGCCGCCGCCGACAAGCGGTTCGACCTCGCGCTCGACGTGCTCGACCGCCTCCCCGACGTCCACCTCGCGGTGGCGGGCGACTGCCCTCTGCCCGACAGTCAGACCGACCACACCGGCCGGGCCCACTTCCTCGGCCGGCTCGCCGACTCCGCGCCGCTCTACCGCGCCGCCGACGCCCTGCTGCTCACCAGCGACAGCGAGGGCGTGCCCGGCGCACTGATCGAGGGCACTCTCGCCGGACTGCCGGCCGTCGCCACCGACGTCGGCTGGGTCCGCGACCTCGTCCTGGACGGCGTCACCGGCGCGCTGGTCGGGCCCGGTGACGCGGCCGCGCTCGCGGAGGCGCTGGGCAAGGTACTGGCCGGCAGCGCCCGACTCGGCGCCGCCGCCCGGGAGCACACCCTCGCCCGGTTCGACCTCGCCGTGGTCACCGACGCCTGGCTGCTGCTGCTCCAGCAGGTCGCCAGCCGCTGACGGAGCGACAACTCCGTTGCAAGGTCTGTTGGTTGCCAGCCGTCGCGCGCATACTGGCGGGCGCGGCTCGCACCCGCGCGACAGGGCCCGTCGCGGACCCGGCCCGGGCGCGCCGTGACGGGGAAGGTCGGGCGACGTGGCGATTTTCGAGGTCATCGTTGGGGTGGGGCTGGTGTCGGGGCTGCTCTGGCTGCGGGCCGGCGTACGGGTGGTGCAGCAGTACGAGCGCGGCGTGGTGTTCCGGCTCGGCCGGGTCCGCGAGACGGTCCGCCCGCCCGGGCTGACGCTGCTGATCCCGGTCGTGGACCGGATGCGGAAGGTCAACGTGCAGACGATCACCATGCCCGTCCCGGCGCAGGAGGGCATCACCCGCGACAACGTCTCAGTCCGGGTCGACGCGGTGGTGTACTTCCGGGTGGTCGAGCCCGTCCGGGCCACGGTCGACGTGCAGAACTACACCTTCGCGATGTCCCAGGTCGCCCAGACCTCGCTGCGCTCGATCATCGGCAAGAGCGAGCTGGACGACCTGCTCTCGGGCCGGGAGAACCTGCACCAGGGCCTGGAACTGATGCTGGAGAACCCGGCCACCGCCTGGGGCGTGCACATCGACCGGGTCGAGATCAAGGACGTCGCGCTGCCCGACTCGATGAAGCGCTCGATGGCCCGCCAGGCCGAGGCCGACCGCGAGCGCCGGGCCCGGATCATCACTGCGGACGGCGAGTTCCAGGCTGCCGCCAAGCTGTCGGAGGCGGCCGCCATGATGGACGCCACGCCCTCGGCGATGCAGCTGCGCCTGCTGCAGACGGTGGTCGAGGTCGCGGCGGAGAAGAACTCCACCCTGGTGCTGCCGTTCCCGGTCGAGTTGCTGCGCTTCTTCGACGGCGCCACGGCTGCCGCGGCCGCAGCCAGCGCCACGGCTGTCGCCACTGCGGCGAACGGCCGGCCGCCCGTCCAGGAGCAGCCGACCGAGGCCGGGCAGATCGAGCAGGCCGCGCCCGCCGTACAGGCCGCGCCCGCCGTGCAGGTCGTTCCGGTCGATCAGGTGGACTGATCGACCGTCAAGCGAGCCGGGTCGACGGCCACCGTCCCGCCGGCCCGCCCACGGGAGGAGCGCGACAGGACGAGGTAGCAGCCGGCGGCGACCAGGCCCGAGAGCAGGAAGCTGACGTCGATCCCGCCGGTCAGCTTCAGCAGCGGCCCCTGGTAGACGGGCGTGTCCACGGCGCAGAGGCCGACCACGCTGCCGAGCGCCCAGGCGACGGTGGCCGGGATGTTCCAACCCGCCCGGTACCAGTAGATGCCGCCCCGGGTGCGCTGGTTGAGCACCTGCAGTGACTGCCGGTCGTAGTCGCCCTTGCAGCGCTTGAAACCGATCAGCGTGATGACGGCCCAGGGGGTGCCGATCGCGGTGAGCACCAGCACGAAGGAGGTCACGGCGTCCTGGGCGCTCCAGACGAAGTGGCCGAGGAAGACCAGAATCGTCGCCATGGCCGCGACCACGTAGGTGGCCTGCAGCCGGGTGGCGCCTCGACGCCGCGCTGTTCGATCAGCGAGGCGGAGGGGGAGTTCGACATGGAGGTGGTCTTCCTGGTCCTCGACACAGCGGCCCGAAGGGGGACGGGCCGCCGGTGGTGCTGGGAGAGACGGGGGGTTTCGCCAGCCTGTTCATGATTCTTTGCAGGCCGGGCCCGGCACAATGGCGGATCGTCCATGGCCTGGGTGGTGTTGCCCCGATATATCTGTTCGGTCGTACCGCCACAGACAGATCTAAACCGCTCCGATCGGGTGAATATCCGGCAAGCCCGCGCCCCAGGCTGGCCGGTCGCTCTGGGTGACTGGCAGACTACGGCTGTGAACTCCCTGCTGCGCACCGCCGTTCTGCTCGCCGTCACCGGCAGCCTGCTCACCAGCGGCCTGCTCACCGGTCCCGCCGCCGTCGCCGCTGGGCCGGCCGCGCCGCACGAGAGCGCCCAGTACGTCCAGTTGGCTCATCCGCAGCCCGTCCGGGAGGCCGCGAAGCAGGAGGCCGTCGAGTTCTTCTGGTACGACTGCTCGCACTCCCAGCAGCTCGAATTCCCCCTTGAGCGCTGGGCCGAGCGCCACCGGACGGACGTCGTGCTGCGCCGGGTCCCGGCGGTCTGGCCCGGCGGGCCCGACGAGTCGGTGCAGCTCGCGCACGCCCGGCTCTACTACACCCTGGAGCGGCTCGGCGCCGTCGACCACCTCCAGCTCGACGCCTTCCGTGCCGTCCACGACCAGCACACCGACCTGACCACCGAGGACCTCGCCACCGGCTGGGCGCTGCGGCACGGCCTCGACGCCGCCGGGTTCCGCGCCGCCTACCGCTCCCCGGAGGTGGACCGCGCGACCAAGGAGGCCCCAGCCCTCTTCACCCGCTACGAGGTCGCCGAACTCCCCACCGTCGTGGTCCAGGGCCGTTACCGCACCGGCCCCAGCGCCGCAGGCGGCGTCGACCAGGTCCCGGCCGTCCTCGACCGCCTGGTCGCTCAGCGCTGAGCCGGTCGCGGTCTCAGGCAGCGCGCCGCAGCAGCAGCGTGACGAACCCCAGCGTCCCCCGGTACCCGCCGAGCCACCCCGCCCGGTGCTCCGCCGCGATCGTCGCGGCCTCCGCGCTGTCGGGGTGCGCCGGGTTGTCGAGAGCCCACTCGGCGAGCGAGCCCGTCCAGGACCACTCGTAGTCGTCCCACTCCGACAGGCTGCTGACATGCCCGTGGACGGGCGTCCACCCGTTGACGACCGCCCGCTGCACGGTGCTCGCCAGGTCGGTGAACTCCCCGGCCGCCGCGCCGCCGAGCCCGGCCAGGGCCTCCAGGCTCGGCTGGCGCTCCCAGAAGCCGTCGCCGACCACCGCCACCCCGCCCGGGGCCAGGTGCCGGCGGATGGCGGCAAGCGTCGGCAGCAGCCCGCCGAACGCGTGCGTCGCGCCGACGCAGAGCACCACGTCGAACGGCTCCGGCAGGCTGAACTCGCGCGCGTCCTGATGGTGCAGGCCGAGCCGCCGGGAGACCCCGAGCGATTCGGCGCCGTGCTGGGCCAGCCCCAGCGCCTCGGCGTCGTCGTCCACACCGACCGCCCGCAGCTGCGGGTGCGCGGCGAGCGCGCGGAGCAGCCAGGGTGCCTCGCCGCACCCGAGGTCCAGTACCCGCCCGGTGCCCGCCCCGACCGCACGGTCGATCAGGCGCCGCACGGTCTCGTCGGAGAGCGGCGCGGCGACGGGGTGCGCGGAGTGGGCGATCCGGGAAATCAACTGACGCTCCATCCGACCAGTCTGGCGCAGAACTGCTCGACCTGTCCGGGAATGGGAACGGGGGATATCCGGTCAGCTCGTCCGGGGGTAGGTGCGCCCCTTCCAGGCCGACCCGCGTCCCCGCCAGTGCTGGACGGCGGAGTCCACCGTCATCAGCAGGTACAGCAGCGCCGTGAACGGCAGCAGCAGCGCGGCCCCGGCCGGCTGCCGGTAGTACCGCACCATCGGCAGGAAGGTCCCCGCCATCAGCGCCCACGCCACCCCGCCGGCCAGCAGCACCGCCGGCCGGCCGGCCACCACCCCGGCCACTGCGGCCACCGGCGGCACCAGGTAGACGAGCGTCAGCCCGAGCACCGTGCCGAGCAGCAGCACCGGCGAGTGCCGCAGCTGCGCGTACGCGCTGCGCGAGACCATCTGCCAGAGCTGGGACAGCCGGGGGTACGGACGGACGCTCTCCACCTGATCCGCCAGCCCGAGCCAGATCCGCCCGCCGGAGGACTTCACGGCCCGGGCGAGCGAGACGTCGTCGATCACGGCACCCCGGATGCCCGCGACCCCGCCGGCCCGCGCCAGCGCCTCGCGCCGCACCAGCGAGCACCCGCCGGCTGCGGCCGCCGTCCGGGCGCCGGGGCGGTTGCTCCGGCGGAAGGGGTACAGCTGTGCGAAGAAGTAGACGAACGCCGGGACGATCAGTCGCTCCCAGGCGGTCGTCACCCGCAGCCGCGCCATCTGCGAGACCAGGTCCAGCCCGTTGCTGTCGGCGGCCGACACCAGCTCGGCGAGCGAGCCGGGTCCGTGCGCGATGTCGGCGTCGGTGAGCAGCAGGTACTCGGCCTGGCCGGCCAGCTCCACGCCGTGCCGCAGCGCCCAGAGCTTGCCCGTCCAGCCGGGCGGCAGCGGGGGCGGGGCGGTGACGGTGAGCGGCAGCCCGCCCACGGCGCCGAGGCGCTCGGCGAGCTCGCCCGTACCGTCCGTGCTGTGGTCGTCGACCAGGATCACCCGTGCGCGCCCGGGGTACCGCTGCGCGAGCAGGCTCGGCAGGCTGACGGGCAGCACCTCGGCCTCGTCCCGGGCGGGCACGACGATCGCCACGTCCGGCCAGGCGGAGGGCGGGCGGCGCGGGGGAAGTCGCTGGTCGGTGCGCCAGAAGAACCCGTGGCAGCAGGTCAGCCAGAGCCAGCCGAGCAGGGACGACGCCGAGAGCCAGAGCAGCACGGTCACTCCGGCAGTCTGCCGCACGAGACCGGCCGGGACGGGGGTGGCCGGGCGGGTTCCAGTAGAGTTTCGCCCTGTGAAGATCGCATTGGTGGACTCCGGTATCGGCCTGCTGGCGGCTGCGGCGGCGCTGCGCGGCCTGCGGCCCGACGTGGACCTCGTGCTCTCCTCGGACCCGGACGGCATGCCCTGGGGCCCCCGCACGCCCGAGGACGTGACGGAACACGCGCTGGCCTGCGCGCGGGCCGCCGCCGCGCTCGGGCCGGACGCGCTGGTGGTCGCCTGCAACACCGCCTCCGTCCACGCGCTGGAGACCCTCCGGGCCGAGCTGGAGCCGGGCCTGCCGGTGATCGGTACCGTCCCGGCGATCAAGCCCGCCTCGGCGAGCGGCGGCCGGGTCGCGATCTGGGCGACCCCGGCGACCACCGGGAGCCCGTACCAGCGCGCGCTGATCAGCCGGTTCGGCGGATCGGCCCAGGTCACCGAGGTGGCCTGCCCCGGCCTGGCCGACGCGGTCGAGCACGGGGACGCCGAGGCGATCGCCGCCGCGATCGCCGCCGCCGCCGCCCGTACGCCTGCCGGAACGGACGCGCTCGTGCTCGGCTGCACCCACTACGAACTGGTCGAGGAGAGCATCCGGGCCGCCGTCGCCGGCCTCGCCGCGCCCGGCCTCCGCTGGTACGGCTCGGCGGACGCCGTCGCCGCCCAAGCCCTCCGCCGGATCGGTACCGACAGAGTCGGCACGGGCCGCCTCACGGTGCTGCACGGCGGCCGGGAGGCGGCCCTCCCCGCCGCAGCGGCCCGCTACGCGGAGGGCCGCCTGCTGGCCGCACCCGTCCCGGCCGTCTGAGCGGCCACCGAAAAAGGGGCGCCCGCTACCCGGCGGAGGCCTGAGCCCGTCCCCGCCAGCGCTGGACGGCCGGTTCCAGCCCGGACAGGATCGTGTCGAAACGCCGCGTGCTGGTCGTCGAGTCGACCTGCAGCCGGCTGATCCTGAGCGGATGCGCGGGCAGTCGGGGCCCGAGCCGGTGGTCCGACAGGAAGCCGAGCCGGTAGCCGAGCTGACGGAGCGTCGCGTCCGCCCGGGAGTCGTACCCGCCGTCGGGGTACGCGAAGGCGGCCGGGGGTTCGCCGAGCCACTGGGTGAGGGCGAGGTGCGCGGCGGTGATCTCGGTCTGCACCGTCGAATCGTCGCAGCGGCCGAGGCAGGGGTGGCCCAGAGTGTGGTTCCCGATCGCGATCTTGGCGGCCGCCAGGGTCCGCAGGTCCTCGGGCCGCAGCTGTTCCCGGCGGGGCGCCTGGCGCTGTGCGCTGACCCGCAGCTCGTGCAGGCTGCGGCGGCGGTCCGGGTCCGGTAGCGCCTTGAGCCGGGCCAGCAGCTGTTCGGGGCTGCTGTGGGTGCGCAGCGAGCGGGCCTGGCCCCCGTGCGCGGCCAGGAACTGGGCCTCGTGCCACCAGAACGGCAGGTCGGTGCCGATCAGCTCCGCTATCACGAAGGCCGCCGCCGGGATCCGGCGGGCGGCGAGCGCGGGCAGGGCGTGGGTGAGGACCGTACGGTCGGCGTCGTCGAAGGTGATCAGCACGCTGCGCGGCGGCAGCGGGCGGCCCTCGGAGATCGCCTGTTCCACGGCCTGCAGCGAGACGGGCGTGGCCAGCCGGTGCAGCCGGTCGAGCTGGGCGCCGAACGAGTTCGGGTCGGTCACCCCGTGGTACGCGAGCACCGCGAGCCGCCCGGCGGCCCGGGCGCGGAACAGCGGCTGGACGGGCGAGAACCGCAGCCAGCCACCGCGCTCACGCGCGGGCCTCGGGCCGGTGGCGGTGGTGGTCGGCGGCCGGCTGGTGATGGTCGTGGAATAGGAATACGGCACGGGTCCCCCCTCGGTCGCCGATGCGGCGCGGCGGTACCGCCGGAGGGCCGTACCCGGCCCTCCGGCACCTGGGCGCGGCGGCTCCGCTCCCTGGTTCTCCGGTCCACGGCGGGGACTCCCGACCTGCGCTGTGGACGGTCCTGGCTAGCTCGGTGCTGGCTAGCTCGGTGCTGGATCGTTCAATGTAGTGGAGACCACTGTCACCCACCGATGGTTGTACGGCGGTCGGCGTGTTTTCGCGGAAGTCCGGATCAACCCGGGACGAAGCCCCGAGCGGCCTGGCCGGCCCGGCCGCCGGGCTGCTCCGGGGCCGCCCGGGGTATACCGTGGGTGTCATGGCGGAAACCCAACGTGACCAGCTGCTGCTGGCCGTGGCCGGCGCGGCCTGTATCGGGGTGGGCATCCTGATCGCGGTCGCCGTCCCCGAGAGCGACGGCCCGGCCTGGGCGATGGCGGTGGCGGGCTGTCTGGCCGCCGGGGTGCTGCTGCTGGGCCGGTTGGCGTTCGCACGGTTCCGCACCGGTCGTCGCGCCGTGCTCTGATGTCCCGGTCCGGGTGCCGTTCCCGACTAGGGTCGGATCATGGCTATCCCTTCGTTTCTGGCTGAACTCCGCTCCCACGTCGGCACCAGTCCGCTCTGGCTCTCCGGTGTCGCCGCCGTCGTCCTCGACGAACAGGGGCGGCTGCTGCTGGGCCGCCGGGTCGACACCGGCCGCTGGGCGATGATCGGCGGCATCCTCGATCCCGGCGAGGAGCCGGCCGACTGCGCGGTCCGGGAGTGCTTCGAGGAGACCGGTGTGCTGGTCGAACCGGAGGAACTCACCTCGGTGACCGTCTCGCCGATGCTGGAGTACCCGAACGGCGACCAGGCCCGGTACCTGGACCTGACCTTCCGCTGCCGCCTGGTCTCCGGTGAGGCCCGGGTCAACGACGACGAGTCGCTGGAGGTCGGCTGGTTCGCGCTGGACGAGCTGCCCGAGCTCGACGACTACACCCGGGACCGGCTCGCCCTCGCCCTCTCGACCGAGCGCGGGACGGCGTTCAACTTCTCGGGCCTGCCCTCCGGCCTGGTCTGACCGGCTTTCAGAGCTTGCGCTGCCGGTACATCTCCTCGGCCGCGTCCAGGACCGCCGTGAGGTCGCCGCCCGCCGTGGCGGTGGCGACGGCTGCCACCGCCCCCTCCACGAACGGGGCGTCGGCCAGCCGTACCGGGAAGGGCAGGCCGTGCTCGTCGGCTGCGGCCAGCAACGCCCGTACGGTGCTAACGGCGCTGCCGAGGTCGGCGAGGACGGCCACGCCGTGCCCCTGGTCCACCTGGCGGGCGGCTGCGGCGACCAGCACCGCGCTGGTGCCCGGGCCGTCCGCCAGGTTGCCTCCGGTCGCGGCGACCGGAGCCGGGTCGTCGCTGCCGGCCAGCGCCACCGCCAGCGCGCCGGTCGCCGTGGCCACCTCCTGGCTGTGCGACACCAGGACCAGCCCGACCCGCCCGTGCGCCGGCGGACGCCCGGGCCGGGACGCGGGCTGCGGCTCGCGCGGCCCGTCCGGCGGGGCGGAGGGGGCGGTCGAAATGGGGATCACATCGGCGCGGTGGGCGTCCCGGCGGTCCATCGGCTGCTCCTGGTGGCCTGTCGGAGGTGCTGGGCGAGGTCTGAGGGGCATATCGGACGGGCGTAAGAGAGCGGGCATAAGAGAGGTTGTCTGAAAAGCCAGGTTCTGAGACCAACACTCTCGCAGCAGGCGCTCCCGCTAGCACAGTCGGCGCCCCGAAGCGGACGGATCCGGACATCTCGGCCCACACGGAGGAGTCCTGGTCCGAACCTCTTCCGCGTCGTGTAAGGGTGTATACGCTGGGGCTTTCGATGACCATGGGAGGAGCTGCACAGTGACGGCGGACATTGGTACGAGCGTGGACGGCAGTGGCATCGGCACTCTGGGGGCGGCGCGCAAGCCCCAGCTGGACCTGACCGAAGCCGACTGGCTCTCCAGCAGCCAGGGCGTCGGGGACGTGCAGATCGCCTTCGTCGAGGGCTACATCGCGATGCGGGACGGTCGGCAGCCCGAGGGGCCGGTCCTGGTCTTCACCCCGGCGGAGTGGCGTGCCTTCGTCCTCGGCGCCCGCGACGGCGAGTTCGACCTCACCTGACGGGATCCGCGGCCGGCGGGTTCACGGCCCGGCGGGATCCGCACGGGTGACACGGCGAGGGCGCTCCGGCCGACGGGTTGGCGGGGGCGCCCTCGCCATGTGCCAATCCCCGATTGGTTGTTGACTGTTCGACAAGAGGCGGCCCACAGTATGAAGCAGACAGACGCCGTGCCCATCGCCCCCACGCGACCGAGCACGGCGCCTGCTGTGATGCCCGGCACGAGTGCCGGACCCCTCCCGTGGTACCCCGGACGCACCAGGGCGCGTCAGTCGCCGGGAGGCGTTGGCTCCGGTGTCCGAGAGCGACTCGGACACGGGTGCCGGGTGCCCGGAATCCGCACGCCCCCACGCGGCGGTGTCCCGGGCAAGGTCCGCGAGTGCGACGGGCCGGGGCCCCGCGAACCTGGCTTATTGGTGTTGGTCGGGTCTGACGGTGTCAGGTCTGAGGTATCGGGTCTGACGGTCTGTGGACGGCTGGAGGTGCACAGGCGGTTCAGGTGGATCGCACGACGACGGGCACATTGATGGAACGCGCACGTGGGCGCGCTGCGACATGCCGCCCCCCGGTGGATCGAGCCCACAGCGGCTGTCGTGCAGAACCGAACGTAGCCCGGACGGTTGCTCAGAGTCAACATTGGTCTCTGAGCGTGGATCTCGGCCGGACGGCCGACCCGCCCCGTGAGCAGGGCGTGACGGGCACGTACGATGGTGTCATGTCATTTCTCCGCCGTCGCTCCGGCTCTCCCGCAGGACCGGACTTCGACGTGCTCGCGATGGACCCGGGCGACTGGCCTGGCCACTTCGGCGCCATGGTGATGAGCGGCCCGGACGGCTCCTGCCAGGGGATCTTCCTGCGCTACGACCTGTTCGGCGGTCGCGGCCCCGCGATGTTCATCGGGAACCTCCCCGAGGGCTCGCCGGCCCGGGAGACGGCTGACGGAGTCCCGTTCGAAATCAGCCAGCTTCTCGCGGCGCTGGAGAACGAGGAACCGGTCGAGTTCGTCTCCGCCGAGGACTTCCCGGTGATGCTTGGCGACGACCTGCTGATCGTGAAGAAGATCAAGGTCAGCGAGGAGCGGGTGTTCTGCGCCCAGTTCGGGCGCAGCGACGGCGTCCAGGTCACCATCGCCTCCTGGGACCGCCCGATCGCCGACGACCTCTACCAGCTGCTCAAGCCGCTGCCCTCGGACATGTTCCAGCAGGGCTGATTCGAGCATGCCGATCCCAGCAGGCCGATCTCGGCAGGGCTGGGCGCGACCTCCGGCGGTGCTTGACGGTTTCGATCATTGCTTCGTACAGTCACGAGCATGTCACCTCGCCGCTGCCCGCTGCTGACCCGCCGCAGCTATCTCGACCTGCGGCGTACCGCCGGCGCGAAGTGTCCGTGGTGTTGAGAGGGAGCCGCAGGCTCCCTCGGCGGCGCGTGGGCGGCTGATCCGGCCGGGCTGCCGGCCCGGCTGTCGGCCGTGGGGGCCGCCGCATCCGGTCACCGCGCGCCTGCCCCGGTGCGCTGCCCGCAGTCCGCCGAGCTCCATGCTGCCGCCCGGAGGCGCAAGCACCATGACCCCCACCGCCTTTTCGCCGGCCGACGGTCCGTCAGCCACCGCCTCACCCGCCGCCGCGGCGGTCTCGGCGGCGCTCGCCCGGCTGCCCAGGGTGGTCGATCTGCTGGCCGCCCGCGCCGAGGAGCACGACCGGGACGCGACCTTCCCGTACCAGGGCGTCGAGGCCCTGCACGAGGCCGGCCTGCTCACCCTGACGGTGGGTCAGCGCTACGGCGGCCCGGGCGGGACGCTGAGCGACACCGTCAAGGTGCTCTCGGGGCTCGGGCGCGGGGACGCCTCGGTGGCGGTCCTGGCGGCCTTCACCCTGCTCAGGCACGCCGAGCAGGCCCGGACGGGCAGCTGGCCCGCCGCCGCGTACCGGCGGCTGCTCACGGAGTCCAAGCGCGGCCCGGCGCTGGTCGACACGTTGCGTGCGGAGCCCGGTGGGACGGGCGAGCTGCCCGCCACGGTGGCCCGCCGGAACGGCTCGAACTGGCTGCTGACCGGGCGCAAGACCTGCTGCACCGGGGCCGAGGCCCTGGCCTGGATGGCGGTCTGGGCCCGCACCGACGAAGCCGTCCCGAGGACCGGGCTCTTCCTGGTGCGCGGCGACAGCCCGGGGGTCGAGGTCGACCCGGTCTGTGACCAGCTCGGGCTACGGGCCAGTGCCGGCCATGACGTGCTGCTGGCGGACGTCGAGGTCGGCGCCGACGCGGTCGTCGGGCTGGCCGGACCGGGCGGGCACCGACCGGGTACGGACCCGCTCGACCTCGCCTGGCACGACCTGGCGCTCGCCGCCGTCCATCTGGGCGTGGCCCGCTCCGCGCAGGACTGGTTGGTCCGCTTCCTGAAGCAGCGCACCCCCGCCAACCCGAGCGAGCCGCCGGCGACCCTGCCCCGCTACCGGAGCGCCCTGGGCGAGCTGGCGAGCACCCTGATCGGCGCCGAGGAGCTGGTGGCCGGGCTGGCCGCCCGGATCGACCGGGGCGACCCGGCGGCGGTGGACCGCGCCGGGGTGGCGCAACTGCTCGCCAACCGGGCCGCCACGGCGGCCGTCCAGCAGGCCGTCACGCTCACCGGCAACCTGGGCCTGAGCCGCCGCCACCCGCTCGAGCGGTACCTGCGGGACGTCCTGAGCGGCCGGGCACACTTCCCCCCGGAGGAAGCGGTGCTCGAAGCGGCCGCCCGCGCGGCCCTCGAAGGCTAGCCAGACAGAGCCCCGCGCCCCCGTTCGTGGCTGATCGAGTGCCGATGATTCAGCGAGTGCCCACCGCAGCCCGGACCGCCCGGCGGGCGAGCGCGGCGTCGTCGTACAGGCGGCGGATCATGATGCGCTGCTCCTCGCCCGCGCCCGGGACGTCGTGCAGCCGGATCTCCCGCATCAGCACCAGCACCAGGTTGACCAGGAACGCGTCCCGGGCCACCGTGCCGCCGGACTGGGCGAGTTGGCTGATCTGGCGGCGGGCGGCGGTGTCGCCGGAGAGCACGCTCCAGAGCACCGCGAGGTCGTACCCGGGCAGGTACCAGCCGGCCTCCTCCCAGTCGACCAGGACCGGCCCGGACGGCGCGAGCAGCATGTTGCCGAGCAGCGCGTCGCCGTGGCAGAGCTGCAGCGGGGTGTGGGCGAGTCCGTGCAGCAGGCCGCGCAGGTCGCCCGCGTCGCGGTCGGTCAGCTGGCCGACGGAGTGGAAGCGCGCGATCTCCAGCTGGTAGTCGAGCGGCTTGCCGAACATGTCCGTCGGCGGGCGCCAGAGGTTGAGGGTCCGGACGGCGCCCAGCACGGCGCGCACCTCGCCCGGGGTGGGGGCGTTGACGGGGTGGCGCTCGCGGGCCGCCGGGCGGCCGGGGACGCGCTCCAGGATCAGCACGCAGCGGTCGTGGTCGGCCGCGACCAGCCGGGGCATCCGGATCGGCGGACGGTGCCGGACGAAGGCCCGGTAGACGGCCACCTCGTGGTGGAAGCGTTCGATCAGCTGCTGGTACTGCTCACCGCGTGCGGCCTGCGGGGCCAGGCACTTGGCGACCACCGGCGCCCGGCCGATGGTGCCGGCGATCAGGATGTGCCGGCTGCCCTCGCGCAGCACCTGCCGGGGGAGGAAGGCGGGGGCTATCCGCGCGATGTTGGCGAGGGCGGCCCGGACGGCGGGGGTCTGCAGGGTCGCCGGGTCCACCCGGTCGATGACGGTCTCGGGGCGGCCGCGCAGCAGGCGTTCGGTGCCGGGGCGGGCGGCGAGCTGGTCGGCCGGGCGGGCGGCCGGCGGGCGGACCGCCAGCGCTCGGGGGTCGCGGAGGTCGCGGAACTCGGTGCCACGGGGGGCGGGGCCCTGCCCGGCCCGGCCGCCGACTGCGGTGGGGGGACGCAGCGCAGTACGGGTCTGGGTGGAGGTGCCGGTGGTCGCTGAGGAGTACATGGGGTGGTGAGGATCCCTTCCTGGCCGACGGTGGCCTCTGCCAGTGAGAGCTGACGCGGGTGACTGCGACGCCGGAGCGAGCGGTGGCGCCGTAGCGTGCAGCTGACCCCCGCTCATGCGGGGCGCAGAGCGGGGCGGAGGCGGGTGGGGACGAGGTGGAGCGAAGGCGCCGGGCACGGAGTACCGGCCTTCGCGGACCGTCCGCACCCTGGGGAGTACGGGGTCCACGACCGCCGGGGCCGTGCCCGGCGCCTTCGCGCCACCCAGCCGCGCCACCCCCTCGGATGAGGCCACGGGACGACCGTTGACTGCCCATCAGGTGACGTACCCTGAGGCGGTTTCCGGCCCTCCCGACCCGAAGTCGGGGTGGCGCAGCTCTACATGACACCCGATCGCTACTGGCACACCATGTGGCGGACCCTGGCGAAGCCTGGCGAATGGTCGCGTGGCACATGACAGAGCACTACTGTCGAACCAGCCGAGGAACCTGGGGGCTTCACGTGAGCAGGGGGCCGAACACCAGACTCGCCGACCTGTTCGCCCTGACCGGATGGTCCAAGGGCGAGCTGGCCAGGCTGGTCAACCGGCGCGGTGCGGCGATGGGTCAGCAGCAGCTGTCCACCGACACCTCGCGGGTGCGGCGCTGGATCGAGCAGGGGGAGATCCCCCGCGATCCGGTGCCACGAGTGCTGGCCGCCGTGTTCACCGAGCGGCTCGGCCGTGTCGTCAGCACTGAGGACCTCGGTCTGGAACGACACCGGCCCTCCAGGTCCGACAGCACGCGGTCGGCGGAGCCCTGGGAGCCGGATCGGACGGCTGCGGTCCTCACCGAGTTCACGGGAATGGACCTCATGCTCAACCGACGTGGATTGGTCGGCGCGGGCGCCGCGCTCACGGCCGGCGCCGTCATCGCCGACAACCTGTACGACTGGCTCAGCGGGCCCGACGTGGCGTACGCCGCCACCCGCCCCGGCCCCCGGCAAGTGATCACCCAGGGCGGTTCCCGCCCGGTCGTCGACGTGTACGAGCCCGGCCCGGTCGGCTTCGAGGAGGTGGCCGCGCTCGAACGGTCGGTGGAGGTCTTCCGGGCCTGGGACGCCTCCCGGGGCGGCGGGCTGCAGCGCAAGGCCGTGGTGGGCCAGCTCAACGAGGTGGGCGGCCTGCTGACGCACGATCTGCACCCGTTGGTGAAGCAGCGGCTCTGGACGGTCGCCGCCAACCTCTCGGTGCTGGCCGGCTGGATGTCCCACGACGTCGGTCTGGAGCCCACCGCGCAGCGGTACTTCGTGATCGCCGCGCAGGCGGCGAAGGAGGCCGGCGACCGGCCCCGGGCCGGTGAGGCGATCTCCCGGGCCGCCCGGCAGATGCTGCACCTCGGGCGCGCCGACGACGCGCTCGAACTCGTCCAGCTCGCCCAGGCCAGCAGCGGTGACCGGGCGCTGCCCCGCACGCGCGCGATGCTGCAGACGGTGGAGGCCTGGGCGCAGGCGTCGCTCGGGCGTTCGGACGCCACCAGACGCGTCCTCGGCCAGGCGGAGGACCTCTTCGTCCAGGACACCGGTGAGGCCGCGCCGAGCTGGATGCAGCTCTTCAACGAGGCCGAACTGCACGGCATGCAGGCCCTGGTGTACCGGACCCTCGCCGAGCACGACCCGGGCGCCGCCCGGCTCGCCGAGCTGCACGCCCGCCAGGCGATCGACCTGCGGGCCAAGACCGGCCTGGAGCGCTCGGCGTTGCTCGACCGGATCACCCTCGCCTCGGTCTACTGGATCTCCGGCGAGCCCGACGAGGCCCAGGTGCAGGCCAAGCTGGCGATGGCGGCGATCGGCCAGACCTCCTCCCTGCGGACCTGGGACAGACTGCGCGAGATGTACCGGCTGTCGGGCCGCTACCAGCACCTGGCGGCCGTTGCCGAGCTGCGGGACGAGATCGACGCGGCGATGCCCCGGCCTCGCCGGAAGGCGTAGTTCCGGTCGACGCCTCCTAGCACGGCAGGGCCGGTGCCGTCGGTGGTTTCCACTAAATCCTGTTGAGAATTTCTCTGACATGTGCAGATCCGAGCTTGTGTGCGTAAGGGGCGCCCAGGCGGTAACCTTCGGTAATTCCGGCGCCCGGGCGCCCTCGTAGGACCGACCAGACCCCCGGCGACGGAAATCCCGTTGCCACCTAGACCGCCGCAACGGATGCTGACCTCATGTTCGAGCCAGTGATAGCGCCCAGTGCCAGCCTCCTCGGCCTCCTCCAGCGAGGCCGTGGTGACGGACAGCTGCATGCGCTGGCAGCCGACCGGGGCGAGGCCATCGCCGCCCTGGAGGAGTGCGTCACCTGCGACCCACGGGCCGACTGGCAGCTCGAGAACCGCTCGCTCTACTACGCCCGCCTCTACATGGAGCTGGAGGCGCCGCTCACCGGTCTCGAGCAGCACCTGCACGCTCCCGAGGACGTCTTCGACGAGACCGAGCACCGCACCGGCCTGGCCCTCGCGGTGCTCGGCCACCTCGCCGCCTACGGCCGCCGCGACGCGCTCGACCTGCTGCGCGGCTACGTCGCGGTCGGCACCAACTGGGCCTGGGCCCTGGACGAGCTCGCCCTGCGCGACGACGACCGGTCCCTGCTCCGGCTGGCCCCCGCCGTGCTGGGCCGCTTCCCCGCCGACCAGGCGGGCGACGCCGCGCTGCGGGCCGTCATCGCCGCCGCGTACGAGCCGAGGCCGTGGCGGCTGTGGGCCGCCCACCATCCCCGGATCGCCGTCGCGAGCGAGCAGTCACCCTTCGACCTCTGGCAGCGCCAGCTGAACCGTTCCGGCATCACCCCGGGCTGGAGCACCACGGACGTGCTCGCCTGGGCCGACCAGGCCGATCCGTCGGACGACGACGGCACCGACCGTGGCGCGGTCGCGCGCCGCGCCGCCGCCGCCGCCCGCTGCCTCGCCGCCGTCGTCCGCCCGCAGGACCGCTCCACCGTGCTCGCCGCCGCCGCCGGCGGCGCGCCCGGCGCCCGGACGGCCGCCCTGCGCTACCTGGTCGACCAACAGGACCCGGCCGCCGCCGCCCTGATCGAGATCGCCGCCGCCGATGTCGACCACCGCATCGTGGGCGCCGCCCTCGAGGTGCTCGGCCGGATGCGCGGGCCCGAGGCACTGGCCCACGCCCGCCGCTGGGCCGACCCGTCCACCGGCGGCACGGACAGCGCCCTCGGCGAGGCCGCCGTCCAACTGCTCGCCGACTGCGGCGAGCCCGAGGACGGCCCGCTGGTGGTCGCCGCGCTGCGCCGCTGGATCTCCGTACGCGGAGCCGTCGGCGCGGGCCTGGGCACCCTGATCGACGGCGTGGGGCGGCTGGCCGCCGCCGGAGCCGTCCCCGCCCTGCGCCACGTGTACGGCGAGGCCGTCTCCTCCGAACTGCGCGGCCGGGCCGCCCAGGCGCTGGCCCGGACGGACGTCTACTTCCCCCGGGGCCTCGCCGTCGAGTGCCTCTGGGACTGCGAGGAGACCACCCGCGAACTCGCCGCCCGCCACGTCACCACCACCGGTGACGTCCGGGTGCTGGAGCGCCTGCGCCGCCTGGCGGCCGACCCGGCCGAGGAGGCCGAGGTGCACGCCGCCGTACGCGGCCGGCTCACCTCCCGCGACCGTACCCAGTAGCCCCTCCACTCCGTACGCCCTCCCACGGCCCCCCGGCCGTGGGTCAGGTCAGCTTGTCGTCCCGGGTACAAGGTGATTCGACGAGTCCGGGCCCGACGGCTGTTCCCCCGTGTCCCCGGGGCGCCCCCGTGACGCCCCCGGGACCCCTGTGCGGTCGCCGGCGCGTCCGCACCGTCGGGCCGGACCCGTCACGAACATCCTGCAACAGCCCTCTAACATGCCACTAACAGGACTCGCGGCGGGCTTCCGGCTGGTCAGCGCCAGGCTCGGTGGCGGGTGCGGCGGCAAGGCGTGAAGGGATTCGATGAGATTCGCGGTGCTCGGACCTGTGACGGTGACCAGGGACAGCGCACCGGTCCCGGTCAGCTCGCGGATGGGTCGCACGCTGCTGGCCCTGCTCCTGGTGAACGCCGACCGGACGGTCCCGGTCCACCGGCTCGTCGGCGCACTGTGGGGCGACACCCCACCGCCCACCGCCACCGCCTCCCTGCACAACCACGTGATGAGGCTGCGCCGCGTCCTCGGGCCCGACGGCGCCGCGATCCAGCGGACCCCCGACGGTTACCTCATCTCGCTGCGCCCCGGACAGCTCGATCTCCACGAGTTCGACGACCGGTGCCGCCGGGGCCGGGCTGCACTGGCCGAGGGCCGCTGGCTCGACACGGCGGACGCGCTGTCGGCGGCCCTCGGGCTCTGGCGCGGTGAGCCCCTGGCCGACGTCCCCGTCGTCAACCTCGACACCGAGGACCTCGACCACATCCACGAGACCCGGCTGCAGGCGATCGAAGGACTGGCCGAGGCACGGCTGCGCCTGGGGCAGTACGGCCAGGTCATCAGCGAACTCCGGCCGGTGGTCCGCGAGCACCCCTGGGCCGAGGCGCTGCACGGGCAGTTGATGCGTGCGTTCTACGGCGCCGGGCGACAGGCCGACGCCCTGAAGGTCTACCGGGACCTGCGGCAGGAGCTCGTCGACGAGCTCGGGGTCGAACCGTCCCCGGCCGTCCGGGAGTTGCACCAGCGGATCCTCGACGCGGACGCAGCTGTGGAGACGGACGCGGACGGCGTGGACCTGCCCGCCGGCGGCCTGTCCACCGCTCGGCCGCCGGTGAAGGCCGACCCGCCGAGCCGCCCGTCGCAGCCGGTTCAGCAGCCGGTTCCCCAGCAACTGCCGCCGACCACAAGGTACTTCGCTGCTCGAAGCGACGCGCTCGCGACGCTGTTCGATCTGCTGGACGACACCGGTGACGCCCCTGGCGCCGCCCGGATCGCCACCATCACCGGCACCGCGGGCGTCGGCAAGACCGCGCTCGCCGTGCACTGGGCCCACCAGTGCGCCGAGCGCTTCCCGGACGGCCGGCTGTATGTCAACCTGCGCGGCTTCGATCCGGCCGGGCAGCCCGTGACGGCCGAGCACGCGGTGCGCGGGTTCCTGGACGGCCTGGGTATGCCGCCCGGGCGGATCCCGGCGGCGTTCGAGGCGCAGGTCGCCCTCTACCGCAGTCTGGTCGCGGGCCGGCGGCTGCTGGTGGTGCTGGACAACGCCCGGGACGCCGAACAGGTCCGCCCGCTGCTGCCCGGCACCGCGACCTGTCCCGTCCTGGTGACCAGCCGCAACCGGTTGGCGAGCCTGGTGGCCATCGAGGGCGCGCAGCTGCTGCCGCTGGACCTGCTCACCGTCGCCGAAGCCCGGGAACTGCTGGCCCGCCGACTGGGCCCGGAGACGGTGGCGCGGGAGGCGGCCTCGGTCGACGAGCTGATCGAGCTGTGCGCCCGGCTGCCGCTGGCGCTGAGCGTGGTGGCCGCGCGCCTCGCGATGAACCCGGGATTCCCGTTCGCCACCCTGCTGGCGCGCCTCGCCGACACCCGTGACCGCCTCGCGACGCTGAACGCGGGCGACACCGTCACCGACGTGCGAGCGGTGTTCTCCTGGTCGTACGAACAGCTCAGCGGCCCGGCGGCCCGCCTGTTCCGGCTGCTCAGCGTGCACCCCGGCCCGGACGTCTCGCTCCCCGCCGCAGCCTGCCTCGCCGATCTGACGCCCACTCAGGCCCGGGCGGCGCTGGACGAACTGGCCGACTCCCACCTGCTCACCGAACACGCTCCGGGCCGCTACGCCTCCCACGACCTGCTGCGCGCCTACGCCGCCGACCTGGCCCGCACGGTGGAGGACGAGCCCGGCCGCCGCGCCGCCGCCGAGCGGATGCTCGACCACTACCTGCACACCGCCTACGCGGCCGAGCGGCTGATCTATCCGGCCCGCGACCCGATCACCCTGCGCGCCGCCTGCCCGGGCGCCGTCCCGGAGGACTTCGCCACGGCCGGCGCGGCGATGGCCTGGTACGACGCCGAACACCTGGTGCTGCTCGCGGCCGGTGCGGCGGCGGCCGACAGCGGGTTCGACACCCAGGCCTGGCAGCTCCCCTGGGCGCTGACGACCTACCTCGTCCGGAGCGGCCGCTGGCACGACGTCCGGACGAGCCAGCGCGCCGGTCTGGCGGCAGCCCGGCGGCTGGGCGAACTGCGGGGGCAGGCGCTGGCCCACCGCGTGCTGGGACAGCTCTGCCGAGAGCCGGACGAGCGCGAGACCGGCGGCGCCCACCTGCGCGAGGCACTCGACCTGGAACGTCGACTGGGCAGCCTCAGCGGCCAGGCGGACGTCCTGCACAGCCTCGCCTTCTGGTACGAGCTGGGGGTCAACTACCCCGAAGCGCTCGACCACGCCCAGCAGGCCCTGGAGCTGCACCGCGCCGCCGGCCACCCCTCCGGACAGGCCCGGCTCCTGAACGCCGTCGGCTGGTACCGCTCCAGGCTGGGCGACCACGAACAGGCGCTGGTCGACTGCCAGGAAGCCCTCGCCCTCATCCAGGGGACCGGCGACCGCAACAGCGAGGCCCAGGTGCTGAACAGTCTCGGCCACCTCCACCAGACCCTCGGCCAGACCGCGCAGGCCGTCAGCGCCTACCGGCAGTCCGTCGACGTGCACCGGGAGAACGGCCACCGGCCGGCCGAGGCCGACGCCCTGGTCAAGCTCGGCGACGCCCACCGCGCCGCCGGTGACCTCGCCGAGGCCCAGGAGCACTGGCGGGCGGCCCTGGCGATCCTCACCGACCTGGGCCGCCCGGACGCCGAGGAGGTCCGCGCCAAACTCTCGGCCTGATCAGGGGGCCCAGCTGCCGGGGCTCACCCCCGCAGCAGCACGAAGCGCACCGGCGTCCCCGGCCGGGCCTGCGCCGCAGCCGCCAGATCGGCGGCCGGGACGACC
The DNA here is from genome assembly GCF_029894335.1 of Kitasatospora sp. MAP5-34. Lineage (GTDB taxonomy): Bacteria > Actinomycetota > Actinomycetes > Streptomycetales > Streptomycetaceae > Kitasatospora. Next base: position 53,439 of record NZ_JARXZC010000037.1, read on the forward strand.
CCGACCACGGGGTAGCCGCCGGTGGTCGGGTGGTCGGCCAGGAAGACCACCGGGCGGCCGTCGGGCGGGACCTGGACGGCGCCCAGCACCATGCCCTCGCTGGGCAGCTCGCCGGTACGGGCCCGGGGGAGCGGCGGTCCCTCGGTCCGCAGGGCGATCCGGTTGCTGGCGGACGCCACCAGGTAGCGCTGCCGGGGCAGCGCGGCCAACGCCTCGGCGGTGAACCAGTCGGCCCGGGGGCCCGGCCGCAGCCGCAGCACCAGCTCGGTGGGCGGCGCGGGCAGCGGCACCACGTCCACCGCCGGGTGCGACCGTGCTGCCGGGCCGACGGGCAGTACGTCACCCGTTGCCAGCGGTGCCGGGCCCAGGCCCGACAGCAGGTCGGCCGAGCGGCTGCCGAACTGCTCGGGCACGGCGATCCCGCCCGCCACCGCCAGGTAGCTGCGGACCCCGTGCGTGGCGGCCCCGACCTCCACCAGCCCGCCCGCCGGCACGGCCACCGCCGCCCCCCACGCGGCCGGCCGCCCGGCCACCCGTACGGGAGCTGCCGCACCCGTCACCGCGATCACCACGGGTTCCGCCGCCCGCAGCGCGACCCCGCCGAGCGTGGTCTCCAGCGCCGCCGCCCCGGGCTCGTTGCCGACCAGCCGGTTCGCCGCCAGCAGGGCCGGCCGGTCCAGCGCCCCCGCTCGCGGGACGCCGAGGTGGGCGACACCGTGCCGCCCGAGATCCTGCACGGTCGTCAGCGGCCCCGGCCGCACCACCAGCAGGTCGTTCATGCCGACATGCCCCGAACCGCCACGAACCGCACCCGTACGCCCGGCGCGAGCAGGGCTGCCGGATCACGTCCGGTGTCCCAGAGCCGCAGTGCCGTCCGCCCGATGAGCTGCCAGCCGCCGGGGGAGGAACGCGGGTAGACGCCGGTGTACGGTCCGGCCAGTGCCACCGATCCCGGCGGGACGGAGCTGCGCGGGGTGGCCCGCCGGGGTACGTCGTACCGGGCGGGCAGGCCGGTCAGGTAGCCGAAGCCGGGGGCGAAGCCGCAGAACGCCACCCGGTACTCGGGCTCGGTGTGGATCCGGACCGCCTCCGCCGCCGACACTCCCCAGAGCCGGGCCACCTCGGCGAGATCGGGGCCGTCGTAGACCGTGGGCACCTCGACCAGCGGGCCGGTGGCCGACGGCCGGGCGGGGACGGTCCACCCCGCGAGCAGCCGGGCCAGCGCGGTCCGGTCGGCGACCCCGTCCAGCAGTACGGTTCGCGCGGCCGGGACGATCTCCGCCATCTCGGGCAGCTCCGCCCGCTGGGCCAGCAGCTCGGCGTAGAGCGCGCCGACCCGCTCGGTGGAGTCCGCCTCCACCAGCAGGGCGTCCTCGCCGACCGGGCGGAGCAGCAGTCCGTCGGGCTGTAGTCCGTCCGGCAACAGCTCGTCCGGCAGTATTCCGTCCGGCATCAGACGAACGCCTCCACCCGCACGCCCGCCGAGGCCAGCGCCCCGCGCACCCGCCAGGCCAGCTGCGCCGCGCCCGGGGTGTCGCCGTGCACGCAGAGCGAGCGGGCCTCGACCGCGACCCGTTCGCCGCCCACCGCCGTCACCAGCCCGTCGCGCGCCATCCCGACGGCCCGGGCGATCACCGCCTCCGGGTCGTGGATCACCGCCTCGGGGTCGCGGCGCGGCACCAGCGTGCCCGCCCAGGTGTACGCGCGGTCGGCGAACGCCTCGGTGACCACCGGCAGCCCGACCCCCTCCGCGACCGCCAGCAGCCGCGAACCCGGCAGGCCCAGCACCGGCAGCGGCCCGTCGCACACCGCACCCGCCCGGAGCACACCCGCGACGACGGCCTCGGCCTGTTCGGAGTCGCCGACCACCCGGTTGTAGAGGGCGCCGTGCGGTTTCACGTACGAGACCCGGGAGCCGGCGGCGCGGGCGAAGACCTGGAGGGCACCGATCTGGTAGGCGATCTCGTCGGCGAGTTCCTCGGACGGCACGTCCATCGCCCGGCGGCCGAAACCGGCGAGATCCCGGTAGGAGACCTGGGCGCCGATCCGTACGCCGCGCTCGGCGGCCAGTGCGCAGACCCGGCGCATCGTCGAGGGGTCGCCGGCGTGGAAGCCGCAGGCCACGTTGGCGCTCGTCACCACGGAGAGCAGGGCCTCGTCATCGGTCAGGGTCCAGCGTCCGAACCCCTCGCCGAGGTCCGCATTCAGATCGATCACCGCATCGGCCACGCCACGCCCGCCTCCCGCGCCAGCTTCCTGGGGTGATGGTAGGGCCTGCCCAGGGGCGCCCGTGCAACTGACCCGAGCGCGGAGCGCACACCCGGCGGTATGCGCTCCCCCACCTGGCGGAACGTTTCTCGGCGGCCGCTCGGCCTGCGGCGCGGCCGACTCCGAGGGCGGCTGGTCAGCGTGCGGCGGCGGCCCGCTGCCGGACCGCCGGGGCCCACTCCGGCCGCCGGACGGCGCGTAGCACGATCAGCAGCGGGACCACGCCGACGACACCGAATGACATATCGACAAATCGCCAGTACAGGGGTATCCCGCGCAGCGGCCCGCAGATCAGCGTCGGCGGAATGATGCCGCCACCGGCGATCGATCCCCGCTGGAGCCGACCGCAGACCTCGACTCGAGCGCGCTCGACCACTGTCTTCGGGGCCGGCGGAACCGGTACAACCGGGCTCGTTTCGGACCTTGTGGGTGCGAACCTCTAATCTTGTCCACCGTGACCGTCATCGCAGACCAGCCCACCGCGCACGAGCTCCGGCCCACCGCCGCAGCCGCCCGGCCCGCGCCCGGCCCGGCGGCCGACGAGGGGCTCGCCCGCCGGCTCAAGGCGCTGGCCTGCACCGCGCCGCTGCACGACCTGGAGAGCCGCAAGGTCAACCTGGCCGGCGAGTACAGCTCCTACGCGATGGCCGAGGTCGGCCTCGCGGTGATCGACCTCGTCACGCTCAACATGGACTTCGACACCGGCGCCGACCGCGACATAGTCCTCAGCCGCCTGCTGCCCCGGGTCGCCGCCCAGAACCCGTCCCGTCCGACCACCGAGCACGAGCGGGTCGCCCGCTGGGTGCTGGAGTCGCTGATCAACGTCGGCAGCGTCGACCGGGGCTTCCGCGCCGTCTACGGCACGTTCGGCGCCGACGGCAGCTACGTCCGGCGCGACTACGACTTCAAACTGCTCGAAGAGGTCCCCGGCCCGGACGGCGGCGTCTACCTGCGCAGTACCGACGAGGCCGTCAACGTCCTGGTCGGCGCGCTCGACACCGACGTGACGTCCGCCCAGATCGCCGCCGAGGTCAAGCTCGAAGTACTCATCCGACGTGGCCGCCTCGCCGACGCCCAGCTCGCCGCCGAACAGGCCCGCTACCGGACGGTCCAGTACGCCGAGACGCTGCGCCGCGCGCTGGACGCGACCAGGCGCAACGTCCGGGCCGTCGACTGGATGCAGGCCGTCCCCGACCTGATCGACGAGGCGCTCGACCACATCGCCGACCGCTACCGGCACGAGAACGCGATCCTCACCAACATCCGCAAGGCCCGGGACGAGACCGAGGAGCAGGAGCAGAAGCGCCGCGCGGCCGAGCTGGTCGACATCGTCAAGGACTGCATCCGCCGCCACACCCAGCTGCAGACCCGGCTGCTGGAGGCCGGCCCGCTGTTCCGCGCCGAACAGGACCGCCAGGCGTTCGCCGCCCCCGGCGCCCGCAGCGGCATCGACCTGTACGGGCACCTGCTCGCCCCGCTGCTGAAGCTGCCGATAGCCCAGGCCACCCGCCCCACCGACGCGTTCTTCGCCCGGGCCATCGGCCTGCGCACCCCCACCTCGGTCCGCGTCACCGACCTGGTCGACCTGCTGCTCACCCCGCCGGTCGAGCGCGAGCACCTCGGCGCTGAGCTGCCCGATCCCGACCTGGTCGCCACCCCGGACGACAGCCGGTTCTCCGAAGCCCAGCTGGAGGCCGCCCTCGAACTGCTCGACCTCCCCGCCGACGCCCCCCGCCGGCTCTCCGGCCTGCTCGCCGACGCCCGCCGCCAGGACCCGGACCTCCCGTACCTGGTCGCCCTCCTCGCCGTGCACGCCGCCAGCCCCCCGGTCGGCACCGCCTACCGCCAGGGCGAGGAACGCCTCCTCTTCGCCGTCGACGACGGCACCACCCTCGACGACCCGGAGTTCGGCGGCGCCGACCTCATCGTCGGCAGCGCCCTCCTCGACGCCGCAGGCATGGCCGCCGACCGCAAGGACGCCTCCTGATGACGCGGCAGCGCGAAGCGCCCCTGAACAGCTCACCCACCCGCAAGGAGCCCCGCCCGTGACGACCCACCCCGAGACGTCCTGGGCCGCCCCCGAGAGCGAGCCGCAGGCAGCCGCCGCGGCCCTCACCCCCGCCGACGTGGCCGACGCCGCCCGGCTGGTCTCGTTCGGCCTGCAGGCCAAGCTGCTCCCCGCCCGCGACGCGGAGTACGCCGAGCTGGTCCGCCGGCACCGCGAGGACCCGGGCTTCGCCCGCCTCGCCGACGCCGTCGCGACCGGCATGGGCCTGGTCGTGCTGGAGGTCTCGCCCCGGGCCGGCATGGCCGTGGCCGCCGCCGAGGACTCGGTCTTCGCCGTCCGGATGGGCGACTACTCCCGCCGTGCCGCCGGTGAGTCCACCGACCGGTTCCTGCACGGCCTGGCCCACCTCGCGGTCGCCGCGATGGCCTTCCCCCGTCCGGAGGACCTCGCCGACGACGGCTACCTCGGCCGGATCACCACCAACGGCGTGGACGCCTTCGTCCGCCAGGCGTGCCGCCGCCTGGAGGAGCAGGCCGAGGCCGAGGGCGCCAACACCGACCCGACCAGCGACGCGCCGGGGCTGGAGGCGGCCTGGCGGGTCTGGGCCCGCCGCACTGCCACCGGAGCCACCAAGGACGCCCGCCGGCTCTCCGGCTCGACCATCGGCATCGTCTCCAAGGCGGTGCTCTTCCTGGTCGACTCCGGTTTCCTGCAGAAGACCTCGGACGACGCCGGCGGCACCTTCCGCACCACGGCCCGCTACCAGCTCCAGGTCCGCGACCTGGCGGGCAGCGCCGCGATGGCCGAGCTGCTCGACCTCGGCGTGGTCGCCGTCACCGACGGCACCGCCACCCTGCTGCCCGCCGACCACAGCGAGGACCTCGTCGCCGACGCGGGCCTGCCGTTCCACTCGCTCTGAACACCACCGCCCACAACACCGCCGTTCTGATCCTGTCCAGGAAAGATCTTTCATGTACGAGCTCAACCGGGTCCGTCTGTACTCCATCGGACCGGCCGGCGCCCGCTACGCCGACACGATGCTCGACCTGCGCGGTGTCGGTGAGCCGGTGGCGAACCCCGCCCCCCAGCAGCCGGGCCTGTTCGGTGAGGAGCCGGACGGCCCGCCCCGCCGTCCGGCCCCGGCGGGTGTGCTCTTCCTGGAGAACGGCGGCGGCAAGTCCGTCCTGCTCAAGTTGATCTTCTCGGTGATGCTCCCGGGCCACCGCAACACCCTCGGTGGCGCCAGCTCCGGCGTGCTGCGCAAGTTCCTGCTCGCTGACGACTGCGGCCATGTCGCACTGGAGTGGCAGCACACCGTCACCGGCGAGCTGATCGTGGTCGGCAAGGTCAGCGAGTGGCGCGGCCGTCAGGTCTCCTCCGACCCGCGCAAGTTCGCCGAGACCTGGTACTCCTTCCGCCCCGGCCCCGGCCTGACCCTGGACTCGCTCCCGGTGGCCGAGCGGCTCAGCCTCACCAGCGAGCGGGCCCGAGGGCGCCGCCGCACCATGAAGGGCTTCCGCGACGCCCTGACCGAGGCCGGCAAGACGTACCCGTACCTCGACCTCACCTTCGAGGACATCCACGACCGCTGGAACGAGCACCTCGGTGACCTCGGCCTCGACCCCGAACTCTTCCGCTACCAGCGCGAGATGAACGCGGACGAGGGCGAGGCGGCCGGTCTCTTCGCGGTCAAGCACGACTCCGACTTCACCGACCTGTTGCTCCGCGCGGTCACCGACACCCGCGACACCGACGGCCTGGCCGACCTCGTCCACGGCTTCGCCGCCAAGCTCGGCCGCCGGGCCGAGCTGACCGCCGAACGCGACTTCACCGGCGGCTCGCTCGACCTGCTCCAGCGCATCGTCGACGCGACCGCGGCTCGCGAGTCCGTCCGCGAGACCCACCGCACCGCCGAGCGCCGCACCCGCCGCCTCGCCCACACCCTCGCCGCCCGCGCGGGCGCCGAGCGCGACCGCTCGCACGACCTCGCCATCGAGGTCGCCGCTGCCGCGAGCGCCGTCACCGCCGCCGAGACGGACCGCACCCGGCACTCGCTGATCACCGCCGAGCTGACGCACCGGCACGCGACCCTCGGCCTGGCCGCCGCCACCGCCGAGGCCGCCGCGCTGCGCCGCGAGCTCACCGAGGCCCGCACCTTGCACTCTGCCTGGCAGGCCGCCGAGACCGTGCTGCGCCAGCGGTCCGCCGCCGACCGGGTGGCCCGGGTCGCCGTCGCGATCCGCGAGGCCGAACTCGACGCCGCGCCCGCCCTCGCGGCCCGCGCCCAGGCCGCCGGGGCACTCGCCCGGGCCCTGGAGACGGCCGCCCTCGCGGCCGAGACCCAGGCCGACCAGGAGGAGCTGCGGGCCGGCGAGCTCCAGCAGGACGGCTCGGCGGCCCAGTCCGAGGCGACGGCCGCCGCGACCGCCGCCCAGAAGGCCCGCAGCGAGGCCGACCACCTACGCCAGCGCCTCGCCGAGGTCGAGCAGGAGACCGAGGCCGCCGTCGAGGCGGGCTGGATCGACGGCAGCGCCGACGAGCCGGACCCGGCCCGCGCCGCCCTCCAGGCCGCCGACGCCGAGAAGGCCGCCACCGCCGCACTGGAGCAGGCCCGCGCCGCCGCCGAGCAGTCCGCCGCCCGGCTGCGCGAGACGGCCGCCCTCGAAGGGAAGGCCGAACTCGCCGCCGCCCGTGCCAGCGACGCCTACAAGGACGCCCACCGCGCCCTCGCCACCGAGCAGCGCACCGCCGCCCAGCTCGCCGTCGAACCCCGCCTCGCCGACCTGCTCTCCCTCAAGCCCTATGAGGACGACGAGGACGGCTGCCTCACCCCTGCCGTCCTCGATGCCGCCGCCGAAGACCTCCGCGCCCAGCTCGACCAGGCCGTCGCCACCGCCGAGCGCACCCTCTTCGACCTCCGCACGGCCGCCGCCGACGACACCCGCATCCTGGCCGCCCTCGGCGACGGCGGCCTGCTGCCGCCCGGCCCGGACGTGCTCGCCACCGTCGAGTACCTCGGCGAGCACGGCATCCCCGCGCTGCCCGGCTGGCGCTACCTCGCCCAGTCCGTCGACCCGGCCGACCACGACGCGATCCTGGCCGCCCGCCCCGAACTGGTCGACGGCGTCGTCGTCACCGACCCGGCCTCCCTCGACCGGGCCCGCGAGACCCTCCAGGCGGCGGCCCTGCTGCCCCGCTCCACCGTCGCCGTCGGTACGGCCGCCGCGCTGATCGCGCCGATCGCCGACGAGCCGCCGTTCTTCCTCGTCCCGCCGAACCCGGCCATGCACGACGAGCGCGCCGCCGACGACGAGCGCCGCGAACTGCGCACCCGCGCCACCGCCCGCGAGGAGCACATCCGCGAGCTGGCCGCCCGTCTCGGCGGCGACCGCGCACTCGCCTCCCGGCTGGCCTCCTGGCACCAGCAGTGCCCGCCCGGCACCCTCGCAGAACTCACCGAGGCCGCCCAGACGGCCGCTGCGCAGGCCGAGACGGCCGCCGCCGAACTGGCCACCCTGCGCGCCGAGCACACCGAGGCCGAGACCGACCACGCCGCCGCCGCGTACGCGCACGAGGAGCGCCGCGAGGCCGCCCAGCGCACCCGCCGCCGCGCCGACGCGCTGGCCGGCCTCGCCTTCCGCCTGCGCGAGCGGGCCAACTGGACCCGCCGTCAGCGCGAACTCGCCGAGGACGCCGCCGAGTGCGACCGCCGCCAGGCCACCTGCGCCGAACGCGCCCGTACCTGCGACGAGGACCGCCGCGCCGCCCAGCGCGCCGCCGACGACGCCCGCCGCACCGCCCGCACCCTGCGCGCCGAGCGGGCCGAGCTCTCGGCGACCGACCTCACCGAGCACGCTGACCAGGTCCCGGCCTCGCTGCCCGCGCTGCGCGAGGCGTACCGGGCGGCCTCCCAGCTCTACGACAAGGTCGGCGTCGGTGCCGACCTGCGCGCCGAGCAGGCCCGCGCCGAGGGCGACGAGGCGGCCGCCGCCACCGAGATCGACCGCCTGACCAACAAGGTCCGCACCCGCGCCGAGGAGCTGCTCGCCAGCCCGGACGGCGCCGACGGCCCGGCCCGCCAGGCCGCCGTGACGCGGGCCGAGGAGCTGGTCGCCACCATCGAGGCCCGCTCCGCGACCGCCAGCGAGCAGCTCGGCCGCCTGCGCGGCGAGGCCGAACGCTCGGCCCCCGCCAGCGGCGAGGCGCACACCGAGCTGCCCGAGGACCTCGTCCCGACCGACCCCGAGCACGCCCAGCTGCTGCTGCGCACCGCCACCACCCGGCTCGCCGAGCGCCGCGAGCGCCTGGAGACCGCCCGCACCGAACTCGCCGACCTCCAGCGCACCCTGGACGCCGCGCAGAGCGCCGCCGCCGACTTCGACGAGGCGGCGGCCCAGCTCCGCGACGGCCTGCGCGACCACACCGCCGAGGAGCCCGAGCAGCCCGCCGAGCCGTACCTCGGCAGCCTGACGGAGGCCCGCAGCGCGGCGGCCGACACCCGTCGTACGCTGCGCGGCGCCTCCGCCGACCTGACGGCCGCCGAACTCGCCGTCCGGGACGCCTCCGACGCGCTGATCCGGCACGCCAACGCGGCCCGCTACGAGGCCGTCCGCACCCCGGCCCGCCAGCAGATCCGCGAGCTGCCCGCCGCCTCGCTGCCCGACCATGCCGCCGCCTGGGCCGCCGCCTTCGCACCCCGGCTCCGGGTGCTCACCGACGAGCTGGCCCAGCTGGAGCGCAACCGGGGCTCCATCGTGGACCGCCTGCGCGGCCTGGTGGAGAGCTCGCTCGCCACCCTGCGCGCCGCCCAGCGGCTCTCCCGGCTGCCCGAGGGCCTGGGGGAGTGGTCCGGTCAGGAGTTCCTCCGGATCCGCTTCGAGGACCCGGACCACACCGTGCTGGTCGAGCGCCTCGGCGAGGTGATCGACGAGGCCACCAGCGCCGCCGTCCGCAAGAACTCCGACCTTCGCCGGGACGGCATGTCGCTGCTGCTCCGGGGTGTCGCGGCGGCGATCGGCCCGAAGGGCGTCTCGGTCGAGATCCTCAAGCCGGACGCGGTGCTGCGGGCCGAGCGGGTGAGCGTCGGCCAGATGTCGGACGTCTTCTCCGGTGGCCAGCTGCTCACCGCCGCCATCGCGCTCTACTGCACGATGGCCGCGCTGCGGGCCAACGACCGGGGCCAGTCCCAGCTGCGGCACGCCGGCACGCTCTTCCTCGACAACCCGATCGGCCGGGCCAACGCCACCTACCTGCTGGAACTCCAGCGCGCGGTGGCGGACGCCCTCGGCGTCCAGCTGATCTACACCACCGGGCTCTTCGACACCACGGCGCTCGCCGAGTTCCCGCTGGTCATCCGGCTGCGCAACGACGCCGACCTGCGCGCGGGCCTGAAGTACATCTCGGTGGAGGAGCACCTGCGTCCCGGTCTCCCGGCCCCGCAGGACCCGGACGGCCCGGCGATCCACGGCGAGATCACCGCGACCAGGATGTTCAAGCGCCCACTGGAGGCCCCGGCGGCAGACTGACGGGCCGGGTTGAAGAAGTCTGCGCACTCGTGGATGCTGAAGCCCTCGGGGGGACCCGGGGGCGCGGCGACGCCCCTGAACGGGACCGGAGGCAGCAGCCGTGGCGGACGTCTTTGGCCAGGAGTTGCGCGACCAGCTGGCGCAGGCGCGCGTCGAACTCGCGGCGGCCCGCGCGGCCCAGGACGAGGACGGTGTCGAGGCCTACCGGGGCCGGATCACCGGGCTGCTGCGCATCGCGGCGCGGCACGGCGTCGACCTGCCGCACACCGCTGAGGAAGAAGCGGGCGACGACTGACCGCCCGGCAGGGGGCGGCTGACGGACCCGGATCAGCCCTGAAGTCGGGTCCGGCCGACTGCCGGCCGTCCCTTCGCCCGGTCCGGAGCCCGTCCCTTCGGCTCACGGCTGCCGGCCAGCGGGGAGGCCGAGTTCGGTCCGCGCAGGCGCTGCGCCGCGATCTGGCGCGAGATCACGATGTCCAGCAGGCCCCAGGCCGTGCTGAACACCCCGAGTGCGGTCGCCAGCAGGGTGGGTGTCAGCAGCGGGCTCCGGGCGATCGAGGCGAGCCCCGCCATGATCAGGGCGACCACCGTGCAGGAGAAGTACAGGAACGCCCGGACGGCTGCGGAGCGCACCTCGTCGGGCAGACGGCGGCGTACGGCTGACATCGGCTACCCCCGACGCGGACAGCGTGCGACGGGCGCGGAGTGCGCCCCCGTGCCTCAGACTGCCCCGTCCGGCGCGATTCATTCCCCGGAGCCGACTCATTCCCCCGAATCGGCAGATCTGCCGCAAAACCGGGCATCCGACTCAGATCCCTCGGGCCCCGGGCACAGCGCCCGGGGCCCGAACAGTCAGCTGAACCACTGGTCGTTGGCGAGTTTGACGACCAGCCCCACCACCACGACCAGCAGCACGCCCCGGACGAACCCGCTGCCGCGCTTCAGCGCCATCCGCGCCCCGAGCAGCCCGCCGGTCAGGTTGAACGCCGCCATCAGGGCGGCCAGCTGCCAGAACACCGTGCCGTGGTACGAGAACATCACCAGCGCGCCGAGGTTGGTGCAGACGTTCACGATCTTCGTGGTCGCCGAGGCGGCCACCAGGTCCAGGTGCAGGATCGCGGCCAGCGCGATCACCAGGAAGGTCCCGGTGCCGGGGCCGATCAACCCGTCGTAGAAGCCGATGCCCGACCCGGCGACCAGGATCGCCACCAGCACCCGCTGCCGGGACACCGGCCCGGTGGCCGGCGCCGCGCCGAAGGCCGGACGGAACAGCACGAATCCCAGCACGGTCAGCAGCACCACCATGATCAACGGGCGCAGCACCGCACTGTCGATCCCCGCCGCGAACGACGCCCCGACGAGCGAGCCGACCGCCGCCGCGCCGCCGATCCGGAAGGCGGTTTTGAGGTCGATCCGGGTCTTGCGCGTGTAGGTGACGGCCGCCGCGCCCGTACCGACGATCGACACCGCCTTGTTGGTGCCCAGCACGTACGCCGTCGGCAGGTGCGGCAGGCCCAGCAGCAGCGCGGGCAGCTGGATCAACCCGCCCCCGCCCACCACCGCGTCGATCCAGCCGGCCCCTCCCGCCGCGAGGCAGAGCAGAACCAGGGTGGTCAGGGGTATGTCGGGCATTGCCGTCGCCTTCGTCTGATTGTCCGACCGACTGTCACTGTGCCGAGCCGGTCACGGGGATCTGCCCGAGGGCGTAGCAGCGCCGCAGCCAGCGCGCCCGGTCAGGGGCGGCCGGCTCGAAGGGCACCCGCCGGTGCATCACCCGGCGGTTGTCGAATATATGGAAGCCGCCGGCCTGCACCAGCACCGGGGTTCCGTCCATCCCGGCGACCTGGGTCTCGAATGCGGCGAGGGCAGCGTGCGCCCCCGGCGTGAGAGCGGTGATCCGCTCCGGCCCGTAGCGCAGCCCAGGGTGCCCGTCGGGCAGGGTCCACACCATCGGGACGGCAGGCCGCTCCAGTGGCCGGCCGTCGGCGGCGGCGCGGTACGACTCCGGGGCCGTGACGGTGAACTCGGGGTTGCGGAGGAGTTTGGACCCGTGGTCGAGGTACGGCCGCACATCGGTATCGGGGAGAGCGCCGGTGAGGTCCGGCAGGGAGCCGAGCGTGGCGGTGACGGCGGCTCTGGCGGAGTCCGGAAGTCGGACGTTCATGGAATGCACGTCCGAAGCTTTGATCATGCATCGTTGACGCATCGCCAAGATCAAGAAAATTTGAGCTTCCCCTGAGCTTCTGTTGACGGCCGCTCCCCGCCGGGCAGCGACAAGGGCGGGTACCCGACCGGGTACCCGCCCTTCACCTCCCGCGCGTCAGCCCTGGCTGCGCTTCACAAGGAGGCTCGCCCTACTTCTGCCCACGCTTCGCGAGGAAGGCAGCCACCTGCTGCTGGATCTCCGGGGTGTCCAGCCCACGGACCGTCATCGTGGTGCGGCGGCGCAGCACGTCGTCCGTGGTGTACGCCCACTCGTTGTCGGCCGCGAAGGCGACCTGGGCCCAGACGTCCGGGCCGTCCGGGTGGATCGGCTCGCCGAGCTCGGGGTTCTCGGCGATCAGGTGCGCGATCTCGAAGGAGAGCGTGCCGTAGTGGCTGGCCAGGTGCTTGGCGACCAGCGGCTCCATCCGCGAGCCGGGCTCACGGTCGATCAGCAGCCGGTGCGCGACGGCGTTCGGCGCGCCGACGCCCGGCAGCGGGACGGTGTTCGGGATCGCCGACATGTCCTCGGCCAGCCCGGTGCCCGAGACGTGCGCGAGCTTCTCCAGCACGGTACGGCCGATGTGACGGTACGTCGTCCACTTGCCGCCCGCGACCGAGAGCATGCCGCCCCGGCCCTCGGTGACGACGGTCTCGCGCTTGGCGGCGGAGGTGTCGCCCGGGCCGCCAGGCAGCACCCGCAGGCCCGCGAAGGAGTAGGTGATCAGGTCGCGGTCGAGGTGCTCGTCCTTGATCGCGTGCCCGGCCTCGCCGAGGATCTGGTCGATGTCGGCCTCGGTGGCGCGCACGTCCTGCGGGTCACCGGTGTACTCCTCGTCCGTCGTCCCGAGCAGGACGTGGTCCTCCCACGGGATGGCGAAGGAGACGCGGTACTTGTCGATCGGGATGGTCAGTGCGGCGCGCCACGGCGTCCGGCGCTTGACGACGACGTGCGCGCCCTTGGAGAGGCGGATCGAGGGAGCCGCGCCGGCGTCCTCCATCTTGCGCAGGTGGTCGACCCACGGGCCGGTGGCGTTCAGCACCAGGCGGGCGTTGACACCGAACTCGGTACCGTCCAGCCGGTCCTTCAGCTCGGCGCCGGTCACCCGGGTGCCGGTGAAGCGCAGGCCGGTCACCTCGGCATGGTTGAGCACCACGGCGCCCGCGTCCACGGCCGCGCGCACCGTCATCACGGCGACGCGTGAGTCGTTCATCTGGTGGTCGCCGTAGACCGCGACCGAGCGCAGGCCCTCGGTGCGCAGCGCGGGCACCTGCTGCGCGGCATGCGCGGCGGTGGAGACCCGGCCCATGCCGTCGCGGAAGGCGGAGAGCGCCGAGTACAGGAAGACGCCCGCGCCGAGCTTGGTCGCGCCGTGCGGGCCGCCCTTGTAGACGGGGACGAAGAAGGTCAGCGGGTTGACCAGGTGCGGAGCCACGTCGGTGGAGAGCACCCGGCGCTCCTTGTGGTTCTCCGCGACCAGCTTCACCGCGCCGGTCTGCAGGTAGCGCAGACCGCCGTGGACCAGCTTGGAGGAGGCGCTGGAGGTGGCGCCGGCGAAGTCACCGGCGTCGACCATGGCGACCTTCAGACCCGACTGGGCCGCCGTCCAGGCGGTCGCGGTGCCGAGGATGCCGCCACCGATCACCAGCAGGTCGTAGGTGGCCTTGCCCAGCTGCTCGCGGGTCTCGGCACGGGAGGCGGTGTGGCCGGTGCTGCGGCCGGCGCCCAGGGTCGGGAAGGTTGCCATGATCTGTGTTACGGCGTCCGGTGCACGCGGGCGCCGTTTCTCCTCTCGGGTGTGCGATCGGCCTCAGCTGGAGGCCGGGGTCCGGCCCGTGCGGGGGCCGGAAACATCTCAACCGGCCGGGGCCACTGGGGCCCCGGCCGGTTCGTACCGTCAGTTCTGCTCGTCCTCCTCCACCCAACCCATGGTGCGCTCGACGGCCTTCAGCCACTTCTTGTACTCGCGCTCCCGGGTGGCCTCGTCCATGCGGGGGGTCCACTCGGCGGCGCGGTGCCAGTTGGCCCGCAGGGTGTCCAGATCGGGCCAGAAGCCGACCGCGAGGCCGGCCGCGTAGGCGGCGCCGAGCGCGGTGGTCTCGGCCACGTACGGGCGCTCGACCGGGGCGTTCAGGACGTCGGCGATGTTCTGCATCAGCAGGTTGTTGGAGGTCATGCCGCCGTCGACCTTGAGGGCCGTCAGCGTCACGCCGGAGTCCTTCTCCATCGCGTCGACGACCTCACGGGTCTGCCAGGCGGTGGCCTCCAGCACGGCGCGGGCCAGGTGGCCCTTGGTCACGTAACGGGTCAGACCGGCGATCACACCGCGGGCGTCGGAGCGCCAGTACGGGGCGAACAGGCCGGAGAAGGCCGGGACGAAGTACGCGCCGCCGTTGTCCTCGACGGTGTTGGCCAGCGTCTCGATCTCGGCAGCGGTGGAGATGATGCCGAGCTGGTCGCGCAGCCACTGCACCAGCGAGCCGGTGACGGCGATCGAGCCTTCCAGGGCGTAGACCGGGGCCTGGTCGCCGATCCGGTAGCCGACGGTGGTCAGCAGGCCGTGGTACGAGTTGACGATCTTCTCGCCGGTGTTCAGCAGCAGGAAGGTGCCGGTGCCGTACGTCGACTTGGCCTCGCCCTCGCTGAAGCAGGTCTGGCCGAACAGCGCCGCCTGCTGGTCACCGAGCGCCGAGGCGACCGGCACGCCCGCCAGGTCGCCGACCGCGTGGCCGTAGACCTCGGCGGAGGAGCGGATCTCCGGGAGGACGTTCAGCGGCACGCCCATCGAGGACGCGATCTTCTCGTCCCAGGCGAGGGTCTCGAGGTTCATCAGCATGGTGCGCGAGGCGTTGGTGACGTCCGTGACGTGCTTGCCGCCGTTGACACCACCGGTGAGGTTCCAGATGACCCAGGTGTCCATGGTGCCGAAGAGGATGTCGCCGGCCTCGGCGCGCTCGCGCAGGCCCTCGACGTTGTCCAGCAGCCAGCGGATCTTCGGGCCGGCGAAGTAGCTGGCCAGCGGCAGGCCGGTCTCGCGGCGGAAGCGGTCCTGGCCGACGTTGCGGCCGAGCTCGCGGCAGAGCGCCTCGGTGCGGGTGTCCTGCCAGACCAGCGCGTTGTGGACGGGCTTGCCGGTGTTCTTGTCCCACAGGACGGTGGTCTCGCGCTGGTTGGTGATACCGATCGCGCGGATGTCGTCCCTGGTCAGGCCGGCCTTCTCCAGCGCGCCTCGGACCACGGACTGCACCCGGGTCCAGATCTCGGCGGCGTCGTGCTCGACCCAGCCCGGCTGGGGGAAGATCTGGCTGTGCTCCTGCTGGTCGACCGCCACGATCCGGCCGTCCGCACCGAAGATGATGCAGCGGCTGGAGGTGGTGCCCTGGTCGATCGCGGCGATGTAGTTCCCGGAGAGAGCTGCGTCGCCAGAGAGGGCTGCGTTACCGGAGAGCTCGGTGGTCATGAAAGGTCCTCGGCTCGGAATGAGGGTTTCGGGGGTGGTGACGGGGGCCGGTTCTGCCTGACGCAGGTTCAGTCCCCGGATATCGCGCTCGGGCAAACCCGGGCTGCGGCGGGCGTTGCTGCTTCGTCAGAAGCGCGGAAGCTCGGAACGCTCGGAACGCTCAGAAAGCGAGCTTGTACAGCAAGCCGGAGAGCAGACCGCCGATGATCGGGCCGGCCACCGGGACCCAGGCGTACGACCAGTCGGAGCCGCCCTTGTTCGGGATCGGCAGCAGCGAGTGCACGATGCGCGGGCCGAGGTCACGGACGGGGTTGATCGCGTAGCCGGTCGGGCCGCCGAGCGAGAGGCCGATGCCGACCACGGTGAAGGCGGTGATGAGCACGCCGATGCCGGAGAGGCCGACGCCCTTGGTCAGGCCCTGGGTGAGGATCGCCATGCAGAGCACCATGGTGGCGATGATCTCGGTCAGCAGGTTCTGGATCGGGTTCCGGATCTCGGGCCCGGTCGCGAAGATGCCGAGCGTCGGCTCCTCGTTGGCCTGGAACTGGCCGTAGTAGGTGACCCAGACCAGTACGGCACCGATCATCGCGCCGAGCAGCTGGGAGCCGAGGTAGACCGGCACCTTGCTCCAGTCGCCGCTCTCGACGGCGAGCGCGAGGGTGACCGCCGGGTTCAGATGGGCGCCGGACTTCGGGGCGACCATGTACGCGGCGATCATCACCGCGAAGCCCCAGCCGAAGGTGATCGCGAGCCAACCGGCGTTGACGGCCTTGGACTTCTTGAGCGTCACGGCGGCACAGACGCCACCGCCGAGAAGTATCAGCGCGGCGGTGCCGAGGGTTTCGCCGACGAAGATGTCGCCGTTGGAGAAGGCGGACACAAAGACTCCTTTGTCCGTATGGCCCGAGCAGGTGGGGGAGTGGGGGAGACGGTGTGGCGGCGATCCCCGGCCACCGTTCGACAATGTCGACCGTCATGCGGAAGCTTGCTCTCTCCGCCCGTACTACGTCAAGGCCGGGTGACCTACCTGTGACCGATCACTCGCAGTGATCGGAAGTCGCCCGCGAAACTACCAGCCAAATTGTCGAAAATGCTGACAAAACACCAGAGCGCGGACGGGCAGAAGCCCGTCCGCGCTCACGCGCAGCAGATGTGGGGGAGGGTCAGAAGCGACCCGCGCCGAGGTCCCGGGAGATGGCCCGGGCCGCGCTGCGCACCGAGGCGACCAGGGACGGCCGGACGAACCCGTCCTCGCACACCCGCTCGACCGCGCCGCTGATGCAGACCGCGCCGACCGGGTTGCGCCGCCGGTCCTGGATCAGCGCGCCGATCGAGGCGACACCCTCCCAGGTCTCCTCGATCGAGTCCGCCCAGCCCCGCTCCCGGATCAGCGCGCACTCGGCGTCGATGTCCGTGAGGTCGGTGAGGGTCCGTGAGGTGTACGCCTCCAACGCGGTGTCACCCAGCTCGCCACGGGCCACCGGGTCGTACGCCAGCAGCACCTTGCCGAGCGCCGTGCTGTGCAGCGGCTGCATCGAGCCGACCTCCAGCACCTGCCGGGTGTCGTCCGGGCGGAAGACATGATGGACGATCAGCACCCCTTGCTGGTGCAGCACTCCGAGGTAGACCGTCTCGCCGCTGGCCCGGGCCAGGTCGTCGGCCCAGACCAGGGCGCGGGCCCGCAGCTCGTGCACGTCCAGGTAGCTCTGGCCCAGCCGCAGCAGCTCCGCGCCCAACTGGTACTTCCCGCTCTCCGGGTCCTGCTCGACGAAACCCTCCATCTGGAGGGTGCGCAGGATGCCGTGGGCGGTGCCCTTCGCCAGATCCAGCGAGGTCGCCACCTCCGACAGCCCGAGCCGGCGCTCGCCGCCGGCCAGCAGTCGCATGATCGCGGCTGCCCGGGAGAGCGACTGGATCGGGCCGGGCATGGGTACCTCCGCTGACAGGCGGTCGACATTGTCGACCGGTGTGGTCTCGGCACGAGTCTGCCAGGCCGACGGCCGGGCGTGCACCTCTCCCCCCGGGTTGCCGTCAGCCGCACGCCCCCCGGACGGCCTGCACGAGCCCGGCGATCTGCTCCTGGCCGACCCGGCAGCAGCCCCCCACCAGCCGCGCGCCGTCCGCCAGCCACCCGGCCACCGCCTCCGGACGGAAGCTCCACCCACCCTGCCAGTCCCGGGCCTCGGCGTCCCACTTCTCACCACTGTTCGGGTAGACCACCACCGGCTTCCCCGTCACCTCGGCCGCGATCCGCACCGCCCGCCCGGCGTCCTCCGGCGTGCAGCAGTTCACCCCCACCGCGATCACCTCGTCCGCCTCGGCCGCGAGCGCGAACGCCTCCGCGAGCGGCTGCCCCGCGCGGGTGTGCGCCCCCTCGACGCTGTACGACAACCAGACCGGCACCCCCAGACCCCGCACCGCCCGCAGCAGCGCCCGCGCCTCGTCCGCGTCCGGGATCGTCTCGATCGCCAGCACATCCGGCCCGGCGGCAGCCAACACCTCCAATCGAGGCCGGTGGAACCGCTCCAACTCCGCCTCGCTCAGCCCGTACCGCCCCCGGTACTCCGAACCGTCCGCCAGCACCGCGCCGTACGGACCCACCGACGCCGCCACCCAGCGCGGCCGGTCACCCGGCGTCCGCCGGGCGGCCTCCCGCGCCAGCTCCACACTCGACCCCAGCAGCCGGGCAGCCTCCGCCCGGCCGACACCCCGCCGCGCGAAACCCGCGAAACTCGCCTGGTAGCTGGCCGTGATGGCCACCTCCGCGCCCGCCGCGAAGTACCCGGCGTGCGCCCGGACGATCGCCTCCGGCTCGTCCGCCAGCAGCCGGGCCGACCAGAGCTCGTCCGACAGGTCGTACCCGGCCTCCGCCAACTGGTTCGACAGCCCCCCGTCGAGCACCAGCGGGCCGGTGGCCAGCGCCTCGGCGAAATCGGCGGGACGGACGGGCACAACTGCCTCCAACTGGACCGGGAACGACTGCCTGAACTGTACGACCGCCCTCCTCCTCGCCCCACTACCATCCACACCATGACCACTCACGAGGCCGACCGGACGACGTACGGGCCCTACTCCCACTGCCACTGGTGCGGAACGCCCTACCCGCCCGGCACCGCCGACTGGCCGCGCAGCTGCCCCGGCTGCGCGGAGATCAGCTACCGCAACCCGCTGCCCGTGGTGGTCGTCCTGCTCCCCGTGAACCTCCCCGACGGCGGCCGGAACGTGGTCGTCATCCGCCGCACCATCGAACCGGGCCTCGGCGAGCTGGCCTTTCCCGGCGGCTACATCGACTACGGCGAGAGCTGGCAGCAGGCCGCCGTCCGCGAACTCCGCGAGGAGACCGGCATCCACGCCGACGCAGCCGACGTCACCCTGATCTCCACCGCCTCCGACGCGGCCGGCGGCTTCCTCTGCCTCTTCGGCCTCCTCCCCGCCCGCGACCTCGCCGACCTCCCACCCTCCAAGCCCACCGACGAGACCGACGGCTGGCAACTCGGCACGGCCGAGACCCCGCTCGCCTTCCAGTTCCACACGGGCGTCCAACAGGAATGGTTCACGGGCAAGTACGCAAACCTCTGAGCGCACAACCAGGGGCGCGGGGAACTGCGCGAACCGGAAGGCAACTGACCCGCACCCTTCCGCACCGCGCCCGCAGTGATCGCACCCACCGTCGGAGGCCCTGGCGCAGCCGAGCCTCACGTGGCAGGGTCTGCACCGTCAGAGCCACTCCGGACGGGCCCTGCCACGAGCACTCCCGTCCCCCCTTCGGCCGGGAGACCACCACCGTGAGCACCCCCACCCAGGACCAGCCGCTCTGGCGGCCCGCCCCCGAGCGCGCCGCCGCCACCCAGCTGGTGGCTTTCCAGACCTGGGCCGCCGAACACCACGGAGCCCCGGCCGCCCCCCTCGCGCCGACCGCCACGGACGACGAGGCCGCGGCGCGCTACGCCGCCCTGCACGCCTGGTCCACCGAGGACCTGGACCGCTTCTGGACGGCCGTCACCGACTGGTTCGACGTCCGCTTCTCCACCGCACCTGACGCAGTCCTGGCCGACCCGGCGATGCCCGGCGCCCGCTGGTTCCCCGGCGCCCGCCTCAACTACGCCGAGCACGCGCTCCGCCACGGCGAGGACCCGGCGCACGCCGACCAGCCCGCGATCCTGCACCTGGACGAGACCACCGCCGAGCCGGTCGCCCTCAGCTGGGCCGAGCTCCGCCGCCAGGTCGGCTCGCTGAGCGCGGCGCTACGCGCCCAGGGCGTCGGCCCCGGCGACCGCGTCGGCGCGTACCTGCCGAACATCCCGCAGGCGATCGTCGCCCTGCTCGCCACCGCCTCGATCGGCGCGGTCTGGACCTCCTGCGCCCCCGACTTCGGCGCCCGCAGCGTGCTCGACCGCCTCCAGCAGATCGAGCCCGTCGCCCTCTTCGCCGTCGACGGCTACCACTACGGCGGCAAGAACCACGACCGCACCGAGGTCGTCGCCGAGCTGCGCCGCGAACTCCCGACCCTGCGCGCGGTCATCCACGTCCCGCTGCTCGGCGGCCCCGCCCCCGAGGGCGCCCTGCACTGGGACGACCTCACCGCCGCCGACGTCGAGCCGGTCTTCGAGCCGCTCCCGTTCGACCACCCGCTCTGGGTGCTCTACTCCTCCGGCACCACCGGCCTCCCCAAGGCCATCGTCCAGAGCCAGGGCGGCATCCTGGTCGAGCACCTCAAGCAGGCCGGGCTGCACCTCGACCTCACCGCCGAGGACCGCTTCCTCTGGTACACGTCCACCGGCTGGATGATGTGGAACTTCCTGGTCGCCGGCCTCCTGGTCGGCGCCACCGTCGTGACGTACGACGGCAGCCCGGGCCACCCCGACACCGGCGCCTTCTGGTCGGTCGCCGCCCGCACCCGCGCCACCGTCGTCGGCACCTCCGCCGCGTACGTGATCGCCAGCCGCAAGGCCGACCTCCACCCGGGCCGCGACCTCGACCTCAGCGCCGTCCGCTGCCTCGGCACCACCGGCTCGCCGCTGCCGCCCGACGGCTTCCGCTGGATCTACGACGAGGTCAAGGCCGACCTCTGGCTCGCCTCTGTCAGCGGCGGCACCGACGTGTGCTCCTGCTTCGTCGGCGGCGTCCCCACTCTCCCGGTGTACCTCGGCGAGATCCAGGCCCCCTGCCTGGGCGCGGCCGTCGAGTCCTGGGACGTCCAGGGCAAGCCGCACACCGACGAGGTCGGCGAACTCGTCGTCACCCAGCCGCTGCCGTCCATGCCCACCGGCTTCTGGAACGACCCCGAGGGCACGCGCTACCACGACAGCTACTTCGACATGTACCCGGGCACCTGGCGCCACGGCGACTGGATCACCGTCACCTCGCGCGGCACCGTCGTCATCCACGGCCGCTCGGACTCCACCCTCAACCGCCAGGGCGTCCGGATGGGCTCCTCGGACATCTACGAGGTGGTCGAACGCCTCCCCGAGATCGCCGAGTCCCTGGTCATCGGCCTCGAAGAGCCGAACGGCGGCTACTGGATGCCGCTCTTCGTCGTCCTCGCCCCCGGCGCCACCCTCGACGACGCCCTGATCGGCCGCATCCGCACCTCGCTGCGCACCGAACTCTCCCCGCGCCACGTCCCCGACGAGGTGATCGCCGTCGAGGGCCTCCCGCACACCCTCACCGGCAAGCGCATCGAGGTCCCGGTCAAGCGCCTCCTCTCCGGCACCCCCCTCGACCAGGCCGTCAACCCCGGCTCGGTCGACAACCTCGCCCACCTGCGCTTCTTCGAACACCTCGGCGCCCAACGCCGCGCGTGAACCCAAAAGGGGCGCGGGGAACTGCGCTGCCAACCACGCACCTCGTGCACTGTTGCGCAGCGCGTTCCCCGTGCCCCCTTCGGTCAACTACTCCCCGGACAGCACCTGCGCCGCCGCAGCCCGCGCCTCGTCAGCGGTGTCCGTGGCCCGCGCAGCCTCCGCAGCCCGCTGACACTGGGCCAGCGTCACCTTCGCGAGAGCGCTCCGCACGTACGGGATCGAAGCCGCCCCCATCGACAGGCTGGCGACCCCGAGACCCGTCAGTACACAGGCCAGCAGCGGGTCGGACGCCGCCTCGCCACAGACCCCGCAGCTCTTCCCGGTCGCCCGCGCGGCGTCCGCCGCGAGCGCGATCAGGTCGAGCAGCGCGGGCTGCCACGGGTCCTGCAGCCGGGCCAGCGCGCCGACCTGGCGGTCGGCCGCGAAGGTGTACTGGGCGAGGTCGTTGGTTCCCAGCGAGAGGAACTCGACCTCCTGCAGAATCGATCGCGCACGCAGCGCGGCGGACGGGATCTCGACCATCGCGCCGAACTTCGCCCGCAGCCCGGCCTCCCGGCAGGCGTCCGCGAACGCCTTGGCGTCCACCCGGTCGGCCACCATCGGAGCCATCACCTCCAGGTGGACCGGGAGGCCCTCGGTCGCCTTGGCCAGCGCGCGCAGCTGGGTCCGCATCACCTCGGGGTGCTCCAGCAGCGTCCGCAGCCCGCGCACTCCGAGCGCAGGGTTGGGTTCGTCTGCCGGGGTGAGGAAGTCCAGCGGCTTGTCGGCACCTGCGTCCAGCGCCCGCACCACCACCCGGCCCTCGGGGAAGGCCTCCAGGACCTTCCGGTACGCCTCGATCTGCTTCTCCTCGCTCGGCGCCTTCGCCGAGTCGTCGAGGAAGAGGAACTCCGTCCGGAAGAGGCCGACCCCCTCGGCGCCGGCGTCCAGCGCGGCGGGGAGGTCGGCGGGCCCGCCGATGTTGGCCAACAGCGGCACCGTGTGGCCGTCGGAGGTCCGACCGGGCCCGGAGCTGGCGGACAGCGCGGCCTTGCGCTCGGCGGCGACGCGGCGCAGCTCGTCCTGCTTCTCCTCCGACGGGTCGATCAGCACCTCACCACTACTGCCGTCGACCGCTACGACCACGTCCTCCGCCACCCCGGCCGCACCGGGCAGCGCCACGACGGCGGGCACCCCCATCGCCCGCGCGAGGATGGCGCTGTGGCTGGTCGGTCCGCCCTCCTCGGTGACGAAGCCGAGCACCAGCGTCGGGTCGAGCAGCGCGGTGTCGGCGGGGGCGAGGTCCCGGGCGAACAGCACGTACGGCTGGTCGCTGTCCGGCAGACCCGGCATCGGCACACCGAGCAGCCGGGCGACGATCCGGTTCCGGACGTCGTCCAGGTCCGCGACCCGCCCCGCCAGGTAGTCACCGGCGGCGGCCAGCAGCGCCCGGTACGCGGCGAAGGCGTCGTAGACGCCACGCTCGGCGCTGCTGCCCACAGTGATCCGCCGGCCGACGTCGGCCATCAGCTCGGGGTCCTGCGCCATCAGCGCCTGGGCCTCCAGTACCGCCTGTGCCTCACCGCCGGCCAGGTTGCCGCGGGCGATCAGGTCCGCCGCGACGGCGTCCACGGCTGCCTGGGCGCGGGCCTGCTCCCGGGGGGCGTCCTCGGTAGGAATCTGCGTCGCCGGCGGCTCCAGGACCGCAGTACCCATGTGCCGCACCGGGCCGATCGCGACACCGTGGCTGACACCTACGCCTCGCAGCGCCTGTTCCATCTTCTGATTCCTTCCACCCGGGTTTCCGGCTACGTCTGTCATGGGCTCGCCCGTCCGGAGCCCGCTGGGGTCAGTTCCAGGTGAACAGTTCGCCACCGGCGGGGACATCGCCAGTCTCGGCCACTTCGCTGAGCGCGTCGGCGGGTGCCTCCAGCGCGACCACCGGGGAGATCGGCGACTTGCCGGCGGCCTCGACCGCAGCCGGGTTCCAACGGATGACGGCGTCGCCGCGCTTCACCGTGTCCCCCTTGTTGACCAGCAGCTCGAAGCCCTCGCCGTTCAGCTGCACGGTGTCGATCCCGAGATGGGTCAGCACTCCGTGGCCGTCGCCGTCCACCACCACGAACGCGTGCGGGTGCATGGAGACGACCAGCCCGTCGATCGGAGCGAGCGCCTCGGTGGGCTCGCGAACCGGGTCGATGGCGGTGCCCGGGCCCACCATCGCGCCGGCGAATACAGGGTCCGGCACAGCGGCGAGCCCAACGGCCCGACCGGCCAACGGCGACGTCACAGTGGTCATGGGGGAGCCTCCCGGGTGCGGAGTACGCGGAGTACGGAGTACGGAGTGCGGCCTCAGAACAGCGGCTGAAGCCTAAATCATGTCAACTACGGACATACCGCACCTGAAGCGTAGGGGGCGCTGAGCGGCACTGAGCTGCTTCATCAGCACCACCGACACATCGCCACGGCCCGACAGGGCCGTCGTACCAATGGCCAGCGGCCCTACCGCACCCAAGTGGTCTAGTCCTCTTGGTCGACGCGCCGCACTCTACGGCATCAGCCTGAGGAGGCACGATCGCGCCAAGTACCCACCGACTGCCCCCTGCCGCTGAGGCCGACTGGGCCGACCGGGCGACGCGCCGCGCGGCCCGATTAGGCACCCGGCCCAGGAAGGGCTATCGTTTGTCGAGTCGCCGCGGAACGAAGCGGTGAACGTTGCGAGTCAGAACCGCAAAAACTTGGTTAAAATCAAGCAAACGGATCTGGTAAGCTAGAAACACGAACGAAGCGCCCGGAGAGCTTGCGAGAGCGGCTTGAAGGAAGCGTCCGTTCCTTGAGAACTCAACAGCGTGCCAAAAGTCAACGCCAGATAT
>NZ_JARXZC010000038.1 GCF_029894335.1 Kitasatospora sp. MAP5-34
TCTCCCCGATGGAGTTCGAACAGCAGCACCACGCAGCAGCTAAACTCTCACTCGCAGCATGAACCCCTGTGTCCACAATCCGGGGGTCACCTCACTTTGTCACGAAAACCAAGTGCGCGTGAAGCACGAACGCACAGTGCCTGCCTGTACGGATCTCCTGATACTCAGCCATAAACCAACTGTAGTACGGTGATTGTCATGCAGCTCCGGTACAGCTTCCGCATCCACCCGACGATAGGTCAGCGCGTTTCGCTGGCCCGTGCGTTCGGGTGCGCGCGGACCGTCTGGAACGATGCGCTGCGGCTGGTCCAGCCGGTCAAGGCGGCCAACAAGCTGCTCGGCAACCCGCGCAAGCGGATCGCCGAAGGCCCGTACCAGCGGATACCGAAGAGCGCCGATCTGTCGAAGCTGCTGATCACCGAGGCGAAGAAGGCCGAGGAACGGGCCTGGCTGGCCGACACGTCCCCGGTCGTCCTTCAGCAGGCCCTACGGGACTTCGACAAGGCTTGGGCCGCGCACGAGGATTCCAAGTCGGGTAAGCGCACCGGCCCGCAGATCGAAGAGCCCCGCTTCAAATCCCGCAAGAACAACCGGCAGGCGATCCGGTTCACCGCCAACGCGAGGTTCTCGATCACCGGTCAGGACCGTCTTCGCCTGCCGAAGATCGGTGACGTCAAGGTCACCTGGTCGCGTCGGCTGCCGTCGGACCCCACGTCGGTGACGATCATCAAGGACCCCGCCGGACGGTACTGGGCCTCTTTCGTGGTCGAGACCGAGCCGCAGATCCTGCGCGAGACCCTTGTGGACGTGGGCATCGATCTGGGGTTGACCCACTTCGCGATCCTGTCCGACGGCCGGAAGATCGACAGTCCGAAGTTCCTGCGCCGGGCCGAGAAGAAACTGAAGAAGGCCCAGCGCCAGCACGACCGAAAGGCCAAGGGAAGCAACAACCGGGCCAAGGCCCGCGTCAAGGTCGCCAAGATCCACGCCCACACGGCCAACGCCCGACGCGGCTTCCACCACAAGCTGAGCACCGAGATCATCGGCGACAACCAAGCCGTCTATCTCGAAACGCTCACGGTGCGCGGACTCGCCCGGACTCGCATGGCCAAGTCCGTCCACGACGCCGGATGGTCCAGCTTCGTCAGCATGCTGGAGTACAAGGCGATCAAGCACGGCCGGACCGTCATCCGGGTGGACCGGTTCTTCCCTTCGTCGCAGATCTGCGCGGACTGCGGGCACCGCGACGGCCCCAAACCGCTCCACGTCCGGACGTGGACCTGCACCAACTGCGGCACCGCCCACGACCGGGACGTCAACGCGGCCCGCGCCGTCAAGTTCGAGGGACGCCGTATCCGGGCGGCCCAGCAGCACATACCGGGGGACGTACCGGCCCTCACCGGGTGACCGGGTGAGGTAAACGCCTGCGGAGCCTGGTAAGACCCACCGGTCGGCAATCGGAGGGCACGGGCGCGACTCCCCACCAGGGGAAGGAACCAGGAACCAGGTAGCACGCCCTCGCGGAGCGGTTGCGCGGGACGCGCTAGGAATCCCCGACGTTCACGCCGGGGAGACTGGGAGTCAAAACTCCCACCCGCGTTTCCTCGGCCACTACCACGATGCCGCGCAAGGCCACCGAGATTTCGTCGCGTACCTTGACGACGGCCTGGAGGCGTACCTGCGCGGCTACCTGTTCTGGCTCGACCGGCAGCGCGAGCCCCGGCCCGGCGAAGCCCTTCCCCGCCTCTAGTGTCCACTGCCTGAGTGATCTTGGTTGGTACGTCATGATGCGGTGATACGTCGCCATGAGTTGTCCGACGTCCGGCGGGAGTTGGTGCGGCCATTGCCGCCCACGTCCGTGACGGGCTGTCCGTACTCCTCAGGCGGGCGTGACCCTTTGACGATGCCTAGGAGGTAGCCGTGGGTGAGGAATTCGAAGAGCCGCTGGAGCTGTGGGCGGCGCGGCGCGAGGCACTGCGCCGCCCGGTCGGCGAGCGCCGTGTGGTGCGCGCCGACGGCCTCCGGCGGGCCGCGCACGTCGACCCCGCCGTGCCCCGCGTGGTGGAGGAGTGGGACGGCGTCCAGTGGGTGATCGTCGCCACCGCCGAGGACTACGCCGCCGGGCAGCGCGCCTCCCACGGCATCCGGGATGCCCACACCCGGACGCCTGCCGGGAACGGGCCCGGAACCGGTGGCAGCATCCCCGCTGCGGGGACCGGCCGGCACCGCAAGCCCTGACAGAAGTCCTCGACGCTCCGCACTTGGTACGGGGGCTTCTCCGGTATTTCTGACGGAGCGTCAGAAATGAAACACCTGGCTCTTTGCTGGCCGGCTTTCGTCCACTCCTGGCAGCCCTGCGACTCGAGACGGGGTTCGACCTCAATCAGGGTGCGGTTGCCTACCACTGGCAGGTCAACAGGTACGACACCTGGGGCTCGGACTCCCATTCGTGGAGCGGCGGCCTGGGGTTGACACCTCCTGGACCGGCGAGTGGGAAATCGCACTGCTGCACGACCGTGAGGACCACCTCAGGCGAGTCATCGCGTACGTCGCCCCAAAACCTGGTTGAGCGCACGACAGCGGTGGTCAGCCGACCGTTCGTTTGCCGGGACCCGACGGTTGGGCAGCGGGCGATCGGGGTCGAGGCCCGTCGCTTGAAGGTTCGGATGGAGAGTCCTGGACGGCGGTCTGCCTGGGGGAAGAAGTCCGTGCTGGTCTCCCGTCGGAGCGGACGGCCGTCGTCGCCGTGCATTCCGGAGAGGGCAGAGCTGTCTTCCCGTCAACTCTGCGCGACTGCTGAGACGGTAGGGAGCTGGGCACGACCGCGACAATGAGGCCCGCGTCAGTCTCAACGCCGCCGGATTCCACCCGGAGGTCGTCACCGGCGACGGCGCCAAGGGCTGGGGCAGGCGAGCCCCCTACGCGCGTACCGTCGCCACCTGCGCAGTCCGGCGCGTCCCACTCCCGTGGATCGAGCAGACGCGCCCCGGCGGCATCATCCTCACGCCGTGGGACAACCCGTGGATGTGCTGGGGCCTGCTGCGCCTGGTAGTTGGTCGGAATGACGTCGCGGTGGGCAGGTTCTCCCCGTACTCCGCGTTCATGCTGATGCGCACCCAGCGCACCTCGCTGCGCATCCACGGCGACGTCGTCCGCGAGGAGCACGAGCCGGACGGGTCGACGTCGACACTGCCGCGCCGGGATGTGGTCTGGGGTGACGCCGGGTTCGCCGTCGGCATGCGCCTGGGCGACGTCGCCCACACCTGGGAGGACGCGCCCATGGAGGGTGTCCATGACCGGCTCTGGCTGACCACCACCGACGGGACGTCCTGGGCTGCCGTGGACCACGACGGGGGCGACGACGACGTGTTCACCGTCTCCCAGCACGGCCCGCGCCGGCTGTGGGACGAGGTCGAAGCGGCGTACGCCTGGTGGGTGGAGAACGGCCGTCCCGGTCCCGGCCGGTTCGGTCTCTCGGTCGCGTCCGACGGTGGTCACCGCGCATGGCTGGACCGGCCGGTGGATGACTGGCAGCTGTAGCCGGCGCTCTGTGGTCGGCGCCCGGCTCAACGGCCGCCCGCGCAGGCGCTCGGCCGGGAACCCCGGCCGAGCGCCTGTGGACTGACCACGTGGTGCAACGGCCCCTGGAGACCGCCCTGTTGCGGGGGCCCGCAGCACATCTGACGGAGCGTCAGGCCGCGACGGCCTCCAGCGCGTAGTACAGGAACGGGCAGGGCAGCGGCGTGACCTTGGTGAGCCGCAGGCCGGAGGCCGCGAACAGCTGCTCGAACTCGGTGAGGGTGCGCTCGCGGCCGGTGGTGACCACCATCATCTCGATGTCGAAGATGGCCGCGCCCAGGGCCTCGAGCGGGTCCTCGTTCTGGCGGCCCTCGGACAGCACCGAGGAGAACACCACGACCCGGCCGTTCCTGGCCAGGCCGGACCGGATGTTGTCCAGGATCTTCTTGCTCGACGCGTCGTCCCAGTCGTGCAGGATGTTCTTCAGCAGGTACCCGTCGGCGCCGGCCGGGACGGAGTCGAAGAACGAGCCGGCGGTGATCTCGCAACGGTCGGCCACCCCGGCGTCCTTGAGCACCCCGGGGGCCTCCAGGACGCCGTCCGCCGTGTCGAAGACCGTCCCGCGCAGGGCGGGGTTGGCGGCCAGGATCGCGGCCAGGTGGGTGCCGTTGCCGCCACCGACGTCGATCACGTGCCCGAACCCGGTGAAGTCGAACCCCCTGGTGATCGCGGGCAGTTGGACGGCGCTGCCGGCGCCCATCGCCGCGTGGAAGCGCCCCGCCAGCTCCGGGTCGCCCCCGAGGTGGTCGAAGAGGCCCTTGCCGTGCACCAGGTTGAACGCCGGCTTCCCGGTCCGCACCGACTCCTCCAGCGCGCCCCATGCCTGCCAGACGGCCGGCGCCGCGTGCATCGCGTCCAGCGGCGCGGCCTGCACCGGCGAGTCGCTGCGGTACATGCCGCCCAGCACGGTGAGCGAGAACCGTCCCTGCGCGTCCACCGCCAGCAGGCCCGCCGTGGTGGCGGCCCGCAGCAGGCGCAGCAGGAACCCGGCGTGGGCCCCGGTGGCGGTGGCCAGCTCGTCGG
This sequence comes from Kitasatospora sp. MAP5-34, assembly GCF_029894335.1. GTDB lineage: Bacteria > Actinomycetota > Actinomycetes > Streptomycetales > Streptomycetaceae > Kitasatospora. Next base: position 4,603 of record NZ_JARXZC010000038.1, read on the forward strand.
CGGTCAGCGCCGAGGCGGCGAGCGCGTCGGGGATGCCGAGCCGGGACGTGACGCCGCCGATCTGGTTGATGGCGAAGCCGAAGAGCACCGGCAGGTACTCGGCCGGCGTGGGCTGGTCGGTGCTGGAACTGCTCATGGCGCTCCCTAGGTGTGAGATGGCCGGCCCCCGGGGCCGGCCCGGTCGGTCCGGCCGGTCGCTCCGGTGAGGTCGGTCCGGTCAGTCCTTGTGGCAGATGACGAGCGTGTCGAAGTCGGCGAGCGGCCGGTGCGTCACCGTGCAGAACCCGGCGATCCGTGCCTGCCGGCCGATCTCGGCGACGGTGTACTCGCCGCCCCCGTCGGTGACCAGCAGCATGTTCAGGCTGGCGACCAGGTTCTCGGTGTTGTCGCTCCGCTCGCCGAGCATCCGGTCGTAGACCAGCAGCGTCCCGCCCGGGTTGACCGCCCGGTACGCCTTGGCCAGTAGCTCCTGGCGCTGCTGCGCGTCCCAGTCGTGCAGGATGTGGCCGAACACCAGCACGTCCGCGCCCGGCAGCGGGTCGCGGAAGAAGTCGCCCGGGTGGAAGACCGCCCGCCCGGCCTGGACCGGCCCGGCCAGGTACTCGCGGAAGAACGGCTCAAGCTGCGGCAGGTCGAACAGGTGCCCCTCCAACTCTGGCCGTGCGACCAGCAGTTGGCCGAGCAGGTTGCCCCGGCACCCGCCGACGTCCAGTAGCGAGTGGTACTCGGTGCCCTCCAGCGCGGCGATCAGCTCCGCGCCCAGGCCCTGCGTCAGGCCGTCCATCATCCGTACGAAGTGGCCGAGCGCCACCGGGTCGTCCAGCAGCGCGGTGAAGTCGCCCTGGGCCTGCGGCTTTCCGGTGCGCAGCGCCTCGGCCAGGCGCCCGTACACCGGGTAGAGGTTGAGGTGGGCCCCGCGCAGGAAGCCGCCGACCGCGCCGGGCCGCCCCGGGACGAGATAGCGGCTCGCGCCCTCGGCGTTGCCAAAACGCCCGTCGCTCTCGCGCCGCAGCAGGCCGAGCGCCGTCAGCAGGCCGAGGAAGTCGCCGAACCCCCGCCCGTGCAGGCCGAGCCGTCGGCGCAGCTCGGGTACGGTCGCCGGGCCCTCGTCCAGCACGGCGAACAGGTCGAGCTCGACCGCGGTGAGCAGTGCCTTGGCATCACAGAACTGATTGCCCAGCCGGAGGATACCGGCCGCGGTGCCGACATCCGGAGCGGTTGCAGTCATGCCGGGTCTCCTTTTCCAGGTCGCGCCATTCCGGCCGCGAATCTCGCAGCGCCGGATGGAGGATGACTAGAACCGGGCTCGTCCCCCGCCCGCGTCCCGGACCCGGCCCGTCCCCCCGGCACCCCGGGCTCGACCCGGCGTCGAGCCCGCCCCCACCGCCCCCGCCCAGAGTTGGCCCGGCGAAGTCCCGCCACGCAGACGAGAGAGGTGCCAGGTGAGTCCGAAGTGCCCGGTCAGCTACCCCTTCCCGTGGGCCCCCGCACCCGACATCCCGCAGGACTGGCGGACGATGCGCGAGGGCCCGCTGCTGGAGATCACCCTCCCCAGCGGTGACCCGGCCCTGCTGGTCACCCGCTACAAGGACGTCCGCCGCCTCTTCGCCGACGAGCGGCTGAGCCGCAACACCGCGCGCTACCCGGCCTCCAGGATCTCCGCCAACAACGACCTGTTCGGCGACCCCGAGATCGACAACGACCCGCCCCGCTACCTCGTCGAGCGCAGCATCGTGATGCGCGCCTTCAGCGCCCGCCGCCTCGAGGCGCTGCGGCCCGTGGTCCGGCAGATCACCGCCGACCTGATCGACGAGATGGAGGCGGCCGGCACCCAGGGCGAGCTGATGGAGGCCTTCGCCTTCCCGCTGCCGATCCTGGTCATCTGCCACATGCTGGGCGTCCCCCCGCAGGACCGGGACAAGTTCCGCTCCCTGATCGACGGTTTCCTCTCCGTCAGCCGCCTGCCCGACGAGGAGGTGGAGCGCTGCCGGATCGAGTACTGGGACTACCTGACCGAGCTGATCGCGGCCAAGAAGGCCGACCCCGGCGACGACCTGATCAGCGAACTTCTCCGGGTCAGCGCCGAGGACCCCGAGAAACTGACGGACTATCAACTCCAGCACTGGATCAAGACACTGCTGATCGCCGGCTACGTGACCACCGCCTCGCAGATCGGCACCGGCATGGCCGTCCTGCTGCACCGCCCGGCGGTCGCCGACGAACTCAAGGCCGACCTCTCACTCGTCCCCTCGGCGGTCGAGGAACTCCTGCGCTACCAGATCATGGGCACCTCGCTCGGCTCCCTGCGCTACGCCGTCGACGACATCGACCTGCTGGACGGCACGATCATCCCCAAGGGCTCCACCGTCCTGCTCTCGGTCGAGTCCAACATGGACGAGGAGGTCTTCGCGGACCCCACCGAACTCGACATCCACCGCGAGGACAACCACCACATGACCTTCGGCGCCGGCATCCACTTCTGCGCCGGCGCCGCACTGGCCCGGATGGAACTGCAGGAGGCCACCGACGGCCTGCTGCGCCGCCTGCCGGGCCTGCGCCTCGCGGTGCCCGGGGAGAAACTGGTCCGCCCGGTCGGAGGATTCCTGGCCGGCTACGACGACATCCCGGTGAGCTGGTGACCTGCCGTGACTGAACTGCGGGTGACGGCCGACAACGAGACCTGCGTGACCAGCAGCCTGTGCGTGTTCCGGCTGCCCCAGGTCTTCGACCAGGACGCCGAGGGCCGCGTGGTCGTCCTCGACCCGAACCCGCCGGCCGAACTGCGCCGCGACCTGCTGCGCGCCAGGCGCGGCTGCCCGACCCGCTCGATCAGGGTGGAGGGCGAGGGCGTGCCGCAGGAGGAGCCGCTGGGCTGAGGGGCCCGGCGGCGGTTACCCCTGCGGGGGGACGAGGGTGGGGCGTGGCCGGTCGACGGCCACGCCCCACCTGCGTACGTCCCCCTACGTCCCCGCTCGTCCCCGCTCGTCCCCGCACGGGCACGCCCGCCCGCTCAGCCGCCCTCGGCGAGCCGGGTGGCGTGCTCGTGCTGCTGGCGGGTGGCGAAGCGCAGGAACTCGGTCATCCGGGCCAGCGTCGGGACGTCCAGTCCGCGCAGGTACTCGGCGCCCTCCTGGGCGATGGGGGCGAAGATCTCGGCGACCATCGCGTAGCCCTTCTCGGTCGGCTCGACGGTCACCCGGCGCCGGTCGGCGGTGTCCCGGGTGCGGGCCGCGAAACCGGACCGCTCCAGCCGGTCGATGGCCGTCGTCACGCCGCCGGTGGTCAGACCGGCCGCGGCCGCCAGCTCGCCGGGGCTCATCGGGGTGGGGCTGAAGAGCAGCTCCAGGCAGCGCAGGTCGGTGCGGTTGAGCCCCAGCCGGTCCGCGACGCGCTGGTCCAGGGTGTCGCTGGAGCGCTGGAACTCCTGCATGACGTGCCCGAACTCCTCGATCAACTCCTCACGGGCGTCGGTCACCTGCTGCTCCTCGTGCTGCTTGTTGCGCTGCTGCGCTGCCACGGCGGGTCCCCTCCAGGATTTGTCTTGACATTCTAGCGAACTCGGTCGTACCTTAATCCCAGGGAAGCCGCTAGAGAATCTAGGGGCTAGATCACCTACTTAATCGAACTTCTAGCGTCCGGTCGAAGGAGCCCCCCATGACCAGCCTCTCCAAGGCCAGCCTCCCCAAGGCCGCCGCCCGCCTGGTGTTCGTCCCGCAGGTCCACCACCTCACCCTCGACGTCGACGCCACCCTGGAGACCCTCTACACGACCCGCTTCGACGGGCCGGCCTCCCGGATCACCGACGAGGGCGACGGGACCGTCACCATCACCCGGCGCGGCGCGATGCACCCCTTCGACCTGGCACGCCGCAGCGCACACGTCACCCTCAGCCCCGACGCCGCCTGGGACATCGAGATCCGCGGCGTCGCCACCCACGTACAGGCCGACCTGACCGGCCTCCCACTGCGCTCCATCACCATCACCGGCGGCATGAGCGACGTCCGGATCGTCCTCCCGCACACCGACCACGTCGTCCCCGTCCACTTCGCCAGCGGCGTCCGCAAGACCACCCTGCTGCGCCCGGTCTCCACCCGCGCCACCCTGCGCGGCGACCGGGGCTTCACCAGCCTCTCGCTGGACGGACGTTGGGTCGGCACCCTGGTCGAGGCCGACTGGCAGAGCGCCGAGCCCCCCGAGACGACACCCGGCTGCTACGACATCACCCTCGCCTCCGGCAGCAACCACCTGACCATCGCCTGACCCGCCCAACCCCCATGCACCGCACACTCGAACAGGAGAGTCCTCCTATGTCCAACGCCCCTCTGCACGTCCTGGTCATCGGCGCCGGCTTCGGCGGCCTGACGCTCGCTCACGGCCTGCGCCGCGCCGGAGTCTCCGTCGCGGTCTACGAGAAGCACCGCAGCCGCACCGACGGACTGTTCGGCTACCGGGTCGGCATCGACCCCACCGGGAACCGGGCCCTCAAGGAGTGCCTGCCGCCGCAGCTCTTCGACACCTTCCTGGCGACCTGCGCCCGCACCCCGATGTACTTCAACGTCCTGACGGAGAAGAAGAAGAAGACGGCGGCCGTCCCGCTGCGCGGCGACGCCGACCTGATCAACTCCGAGCGCTCGGTCTCCCGGCAGACGCTGCGGCAGGTGCTGCTGACAGGCCTGGAGGACGCGGTCCACTTCGGCAAGCAGTTCACCCACTACGAGCAGCGCGCGGACGGCACGGTGGAGGCGTTCTTCGCCGACGGCAGCTCGGCCACCGGTGACGTCCTGGTCGCGGCGGACGGCGCGCACTCGGCGGTCCGGGCCCAGTACCTCCCGCACGCCAAGCTCAAGGACGCCGGCATCATCACCATCGGCGCCAAGGTGCCGATGAGCCGCGAGGCGCTGGCGCTGCTGCCCCGGGAGTCGCAGAAGGGCCTGTCGCTGGTCTTCGCCCCCAAGGGCTTCATGTGCATCTGGCACGTGATGGAGTTCCGCTGGGACGAGCGCGGCGGGATCAAGGACAGCGCGGCGGGCAACGACGCGGAGCTGCTGCGGTCCTGGCCCGGGCTGCTGTTCGACAACACCCGGGACTACATCTCCTTCGGCATCTGGGCCTCCACCGACAAGTTCCCCGCCGACGTGATGCAGCTGCGCGGCAAGGCCCTGATCGACCTGGTGCTCAAGCTCACCCCCAACTGGCACCCGGACTTCCGCAAGCTGTTCTCGATGGCGGACCCGAGCACACCGTTCCCGCTCAAGATCGCGACGTCCGAGCCGGTGCCGAGCTGGAAGCCCACCAACGTCACGCTGCTGGGCGACGCCATCCACACCATGACACCCGGCCAGGGCGTGGGCGCCAACACCTCGCTGCGGGATGCCAGCCTGCTCTGCCGGGCGCTGGCCTCCGCGCAGAACGGCACCAAGGACCTGATCGGCGCGATCGGCGCCTACGAGGCCGAGATGGTCCCCTACGGCTTCGCCCGGGTCAAGGACTCCCTGGCGGAGAACGGCACCTCCGGTGACGACCCGCTGCACAAGCCGGTGATCGGCCGGGCCGTCCTGGCCGGCGCCCGGACCTACTTCAAGGCCATCGACAAGATCCCGTCGATGCAGCGCAAGTTCCTGGACGACCTCTACACCTACCGCGGCGCCGAGGACGACACGGCCGCGTAGCGGCGGCACACCAACACCGACACCGCCGAGGACGGGCGGGGCAGGCCGAACCGGCCTGCCCCGCCCGCCGCTGTGCGGTGACCGCACCAGCCCGGGGGCCCTGTCCCTTTCGTCAAGCGGCTCATCCGCCGACCTGTCGCCGCCCACGCATCACCGCCCTGATCGGCGGTCAGTCCGCGTCGGCTGCTGCCTTCCACATGGACCGGAGTTGCGCGTCGATGTCGCCGGCCTGGCGAAGACCCGCCTGGTAGGCCGGTACCCAGGCCGCCAAGTCGCCCGGGTCCGAACCGAAAGCGCGCACCGAGGCCGGATCGGGGCCGATGGTCACCACGGCGTCGGCCCCCACGGCCGCCAGCTGCTGGTCGAGTGGCTCGCGGGGAAACAGGTGGGCCATCGGCTCGACCACGACCAGCGTGCGGGCTCCGGCGGCGAGATCGGCGTTGGGGCCCGCTCGCAGCGCACCGTCCATGTACCGCCGGCCGTCGATGGCAACGGGCGGCGCGGCCCCGGGGAAGGCGCTGCTCGCCGCCACCGCGTGCACCAACGGCACGCCGCTGTCGCGGTCCCACACCACGGGCTCACCGGTGGTCGCGTCCACGGCGGTGATCAGCAGTCGCCGCTCCGGCCACGCGTCCGCACCGATCAGGGCGGCGCGCCCCGCGATCAGCGCCTCATCGGCCCGCGGATCGGTGCTGTCGAGCGCGAGCCGGCCGACGCGGCGCCTGGCCTCGCCGGGTTCCAGGCTGCGGTCGCCGAGCACGGCGAACACCGCGCCCGTCCGCGCGGGGTCCGCCTTGAGCCGGTGGGCGGCCGGGCGATCCGAAGTCGCGAGCCGCCCCGGGTCCTGGCCGGTGGCGAGTAGCGCGCCGACGATCGCGCCGGACGACGTGCCGACGGTCAGGTCGGCCTCGCCCAGATCCACGCCATCGCGGTGCAACCCGTAGGCCAGCCCTGCCATCCACGCCGTGCCGACGTGACCCCCGGGGCCCAGGACGAGTGCCCGGTCGAAGGTGTACATGCTGGTCTCCCCTCGTTAGTGAAACAGTCGTACCATATACTCGCTGACGCTGTCTCAATTCCGAGCCGCTGAGAGGAGAACCACCATGGGGCGACCCGCAGATCCCGCCCGGCGCGAGCGCACACTGGCGCGGGCGACCGACTACGTGCTGGCGCACGGCCTGGCCGGGCTGAGCCTGCGACCCCTGGCCGCGGCCCTCGACACCAGCCCACGGATGCTGCTCTACGACTTCGGCAGCAAACAGGAGTTGGTCGCGGCGGTCCTCGCTGAAGCCCGCCGCCGGGGTGCGGTGCGCCTGACCGAACACCTTCCGGCGCAGACGGGCTCCGTGCAGGAGCGACTGCGTGGCATCTGGGCGTGGATGAGCGCAGACGAACGTGCGCCGTTCGTCCGGCTGTTCTTCGAGGTGCACGCCGACGGCCTGGTCCACCCCGAGAACTACCCCGACCAGGGGCAGGCGATCACCGACTGGTTCGACACTCTCGGCGCCACCTTCCGCGACGTCTCCACCGGTCCTGACGACACCGTCACGCCCACGTTGGTCATGGCCGTCGTCCGGGGCCTGCTGTTCGATCTCACCACCACCGGCGCCCGCCACCGCACCGATCGTGCGCTGGACCGCTTCGCTGAACTCCTCCACCGCAGCGCGGACGAGCCCGACGCCCACCCCCACCCCGGCCGGCAGGTCGTCGTCACCCGCGCCCAGCCGCACCGGGGCAACGACCGGCCGAACTGACGAGCGGGCTCTTGGCGTCAGCCTCTGGTCAGGCAGAAGGGATGCCCGGCAGGGTCGGTGAAGACCCGCCACCTGTCGCCCCCCGGTTGGTACCCGGGCTTGACCGCGCCCAGCTCCAGGAGCAGGGCCTCACCCTCGTCGAGGTCGTCGACCGCGAAGTCGAGGTGGAATTGCTGCGGCGCGGCCTGGTCGGGCCAGCGCGGCGCCTGGTAGTCGTCAACCCGTTGGAAGCCGATGAAGAGCCCGTCCTCGCGGGTGAGTCCAGCGAAGTCATCGTCGGACTCACGGGCGAGCGCGAGCCCGGTGGCCCGCGCATAGAAGCCGGCCAGCGCCTGGGGATCGGGGCAGTCGAGTGTTATCGCCGTCAGCTTCATCTTCGGGGGCACGGCAACTCCGTCTCGGCATAACGCTCACGGGCACAGGTCGCGTCCCACCGTACTGACCGGGCTGCAGACTTGGCGACCCGGCTCCGCGTCAACGCCGAACCGCAGCGCAGCTACGACGCCGGGGAACAACCGATCCAGCGAAGCGCGGCCGACGTTGTGCACTTGCCACAGCCGCACCGGCTCCGCGCCAGTGGTCCGGTGGTGACTGAGCGTCAGGGATGGCACGGTCGCGCGTTTCCAGGACGTACTGGCGGGGCTGGCGCAATCCGGCTGCGGTCGCCATGATGGGGAGCGAGGGAACCTCCCCGGGGGCCGTCGACGCGGAACGTCGAAGCCGGGCCCGCGCCTACACGCGTGGGGGCCCGGGGAATGGATCCCTCCCATGGACACGATCCTCCTCACCGTAGACGCCGTACTCGGTGTTCTCGGCTCTGCCCTGTCCCTGTCGGTGGAGATTGTCCGGGCGCGACGGCGTGCCCCCGCTCAGCAGCCCAACTGCCCCCAGGGGCAAGCGCAGTTGCCAGGCCGGGGCGACGACGTGGACCCCCGCCTGCCCGGACAGCACCGCGACGCCGAACGCCTCGTCCGCGACCCCGCCACCCACACCGTCTGGTACACCGGCGACCACTGCACCGACTTCCAGCAGATCTCCTCCGGCTGCTCCTGAGCCACCGCCGCCACCGGCCGCCCCGACCCGGCCACCGCCCTCGCCGCCCTGCCGGCGCCCCCGCACCGGCGGCTCCGCAATGTGCCGAGCCCCCCGTACCTTCCGTGCCCTCGAGCGGGCGCGGGTGGTAGGGGGCTCGGTGTACCGGAAAGCCGTCAGACGTCGCCGAAGGCGCCGTCGCGGGTGGCTGCGACGAACGACTGCCAGGCAGCGGCGGAGAAGACCAGCACGGGCCCGTCAGGGTCCTTGGAGTCGCGGACCGCCCCGGGGTTCGCGTCGTCAACCTCGATGCAGTCTCCACCGTCCGCGTTGCTGTGTGTGCTCTTCCGCCACTGGCGGACAGTCTCGTCAGGCTGCATCGCGTTCGTACCCCTCTTGTGCTGCGTTGATCATCGCCACGGAGTCCCCGGGTGACAGAGCTTGTGCCCTGAGCAAATCGTAAGACTCACGGAGTACCGCGAGTTTCTCCGGCTCGTCCTCAAGCTCTCCTGAGCGGCTTCCCTCAACGTAAGCGACCAAGGAGCGTTCTGAAGTAGTCAGCAGCGTAAGGGAACCGCCGAACTCGGCATGCTGCCCGGAAGTGAACGGGAGAACCTGAATCGTCAGCGTAAGGGAACCGCCGAACTCGGCATGCTGCCCGGAAGTGAACGGGAGAACCTGAATCGTCACATGGGACAGGGTGGACATGGTGAGCAGCGCCGCCATCTGGTCGCGCATCACGTGCGGCCCCCCGATGGTTCTCCGCAGCGCTGTCTCATCCAGGATGAACCAGTACCGACCAGGCGTGACACCGTGCAAGCGCTTCTGCCTGTTGAGTCGTGCCGTGACCTTGTCGTTCAGTTCCTGGTCGCTGCCATGCGGGTTACCCGTGGCCATCAAAGCCCGCGCATACGACTCGATTTGCAGCAAGCCCGGCACGGCAGCTGTATAGCTCTCGTGGACGGCGGCGTGTGCCGCCAGTTGCATGAACCGCTTGTATCTGTCCGGGAATTCCTCCTTCCGTGCGAGCGGGTACAGGCGGGTGAACACACCGTCCGTCCCGAATGCCGAGTCGAGGGCCGCCGACAGCTCCGGAGGTGGCATGGACTCGGCGGTCTCGACGCGCCCCAGCACGCTTTTGCTGTGGTTCACGATCCCGGCGAGCCGTACAAGGGACATGCCCGCCTGCTCGCGCCTGCTGCGCATCTCGTAGCCGTACAGGTCCCGGGCCGATCGTTCGGGCTGCAACGGCTTTGGTTCGAACGGCATTTCGGCGCCTCATCTCGATGTGTCCCACCGTCAGGAACCGGGACATCTCACCTCTCGCCACCGTACTACTCCGCGCCGATGCTAGGTAGCAGAAAGCGACGATGGCCCATGGGAAGGAGTGCGTAGCAGTGACCGGACTGGAGAGCGAGAGGGGGCGGCTGATCAGCCGTCACCGGACCATGGCGGAGGAGGCGGCCGATGCCCTGATGGCGGCGCTCAGGCTCGCGGACCTGCCGCCGCTGGTGTCACTGTCCCCGGTGTACGCCACGGGGCACGAGTACGGCGGGCACGTGGCACTCGGCGGAGCCAACGCCCGGACCGTGATGGCGATCGCGCAGTACATCGCGGAGCACGCCGAGTGCACCGGCCGGATCATCCCCGGCGAACTGCTCACCCTGCGCCGGGAGTTGAGCACGTGAATACGACCGTCGGCGGCCCCGAGTACCTGCCGGCCTGGGCGTACCTGCTGGGCGGCCCCAGGCCGATGGACCGCGACGACCCGGAGTCCGCCGAACGCCCGCCGCTCGACCCGGAAGAGCACGCGGGCAGGCCGCTCGACCCGGAGCAGCGGGAGCGGCGCGCCGACCTGCTGGCCCGCACCCGCGAGGCCAACCACCTTGCCCGGTACCCCTGGTGACCAGGGCCGACGCCTCAGGGACACCCCTGCGGATCCGTCTGCGCAGGCCACGGTACCTGGCGGTGGTCGAGCGCGCTGCCGAAGTGCGCCGTGTCGGCAAGGCGCGGCTGGACGACGCGCTGTTCAACGTTGTCCGGGAAGCGCTCCCGGAGCGCTCGCCTACGAGATTGCGGAAGCGGCACAGCTGAGCCCCGCCCCGATCGGGGCGACCAGAGACCGCGCTCCCCACGGCCCCGCAATCGGCCGGAGTAGCGCCCGGGCGGCTTGCTGGACAGCCCCTGCAGAGTGCGACGCGTCCGAGGCCCCGACTGGTCGTCGTCCTCAGTGGCTTCTCGCTGTCCGGATGCCCGGTCACGCCCTCGTGCGGCCCTCTCATGCACTGCCACCTCGCAGAGATGAGGAACGAATGAGCATTGCGATCGACCTCGAAACACCCGTGAATCGGCTCCGTGCGGCCCTTTGCGCCGCGCTGGACGGCCCGCTGACGACCGGTGCGGACAACGCCAAGGACCTCCTGATCTCGCCCACCCGGCTGCGGGAGCACCTGGAACTGCACCACGGCGCCCAGACCGGACGCATTCGGATCACCGGGACGCTGGACCGCAGACTCGTACTGATTGAGCGTCAGGACCGCCGGTGGGTGGTCGCCGACCTCTCCGGCCGCCCCCACGACACCCGGCACTGGCCGGCCTGGCTGGCCGGGCACATCGACATCAACACCCCTGCCTCGTGGCTCTCCCTCGCTGATGTCGATGACTACGCCGCGTACCGGTTCTCCCGGCCCCGCACGCTCTTAGCCGCTCTCTACCATCCGGAGCACTTCCCGCTGCCCCGCTTCCCGCTGGGCATCAGCGACGTGGCCCGCGCCGCGCGCTCCACCCTTACCGGAGGCGTCGAACTCTGCGACATGCAGCTCGGCGTGACCCTTGCCGATCTCGTCGAGCAGGTCACCACCGACCCGCCGGACATCCTCGGTATCTCCGCGACGTTCGGCCAGCACGACCTGATGACCGAACTCCTGGACGCCGCCTACGGGCCGACCACGCCGCCGCTGATCGTGGCCGGAGGAAGCCTCACCGCCCGCAACGAAGCCCTGCTACTCGAGACCTACCCGGACCTGCTGATCGCCCGAGGCGCGGGGGAGTCGACCATCAAGGATGTCCTCGCGCACTGGCACGGCGACATCCGCCGCGAGGAGATCCACGGCATCGGCTACAACGGGGCCTCGCGCGGCGCCGGGACGATGGCGATCGGGCGGCGCCGGACCGCGAAGCCGGTCAGCAGCTCGCAGGACGACATCCTGTTCGAGCTGGACCTCCTCCCCGACACGTTGGAGCTGGGCGGCGTCGGCCAGTGCGAATCCTCGCGGGGCTGCACGAACTTCTGCTCGTTCTGCCCCCGCGGGCACAAGGGCCAATGGCATGGCGCGCAGCCCGACAGGCTCCCGTGGCTGCTGGGCGAGATCGGCCAGGTCTACGACCGTTATCCGCACGTCTCACGGACGCTGTACCTGGTGGACGAGGAGTTCATCGGGCGCGGCCAGGATGCCGTGCCCCGTGCCCTGGACATGGCCCACACCCTGCACGACGCCGGATTCAAGTGGGAGACCAGCTGCCGCATCGACCAGGTCGCCCGGCCAGACTGCGACCGCAACTGGCACATCGAGCGGGCCGGCATGTGGCGCACGCTCATGGAACGGGGCCTACGCCGTTGCCTGTTCGGCGTCGAGTCCGGCGTGGACTCGATCCTGACCAGGTTCAACAAGGAGACGACCGGCGACCAGAACGCCCAGGCGATCCGTACCCTGTCCGCCCTCGGCGTGCCGACCCGGTTCACCTACATCTCCTTCGACCAGCTCATGACGTTCGATGAGCTGCGGGCCACGTACGACTACCAGGGCCGCACCGACCTCCTCCTTCGTCCGATGCCGGGTGTCGCGGTCGAGGAGATCGTCGAAGGCGTGCAGGACCCGCAGTGGGTGGCGGCGAACTCCAGTGGCCGGCCTTTCCACAGTGCGATCTCCTACCTGCTGGTCAGCATGGAATGCCTGGTCGGCGCCGCCTACACCAGGCAGGCCCAGGCTGCCGGACTGACCGGTGAAGTACGGCCCTCGATGGGCCGGGTGGACTCCCAATTCGCGGACTGGCGGATCGGGGTGGCCAGCGAGTGGGCCCAGCTGTGGGTGGACCGGAACTTCGCCCTCGACTACACCTTCAAGTCGCTGGAAAAGGTCCTCGACGGCGCGCCGTGGCAGGCGGTCCGCAGTGCCCGGGTCGTCCTCAAAGACGCCGCGTACACCGTCTTCGGGCACCTGGTCCGTTCGATTGAGGACACCCCGGAGGCGATCGGTGCTGATGGCGGGCCGGCGGCACTGTCGGGCCGGATGCAGGGGCTGCTGGACCTTGAGATCACGTCGCTGGCCGACCGTATGGCCGCAGTGGTCGAGCAGGTACGCCAGGAACTGCTCGGGAGCCACGTGTGGGTGCTGGACTTCGAGCACGGCCGGTGGGTCCACCAGGGCGAGTGGCGGCTGATCAACGCGTCGGACCCGTGCGGGACCTGACCTTGGTGGGCTGCTCCGGAAGCTGAGGCAGCCCACCGAGAGGTCACGCGTCGGCCTTCTCCGGGATCGGCACCCAGTTGAACTCTGGGCAGAACCGCCGGTAGGTGACCAGCTTCCAAGCGGCGTACTCGTCCAGTCGGCCGGCGGCTCGCAGGAGGTGCTTGACCCAGGTGTGGCAGATCCGCTCCTCCTCGGTCATCGTCCCGCCGATCTGGTCGAGCATCCGGCACGCAATCTCGAAGTCCTCGACGGTCAGCGCGCTCAGGTCGGTCTCCACGCCGTCCACGGTGAAGGAGAACACCAGCCGAGTGGTGGAGAACGAGGTGTAGCGCTCACCGAGGAACGTCGTGCGGTCGGCGAGGACGCTCATCAGGCGCTCGCGCTCGGCGACGGGGAATCCGATGCCGAGGTCCAGGTCCGATGCCTCGAGGTTGACGCCGATGCCGAAAGAGCCGACATCACGGGACTCGTGCCCGGTCCACTCGCGGACCAGGTCAGCGGCCTTGGCCCGGACGGCGTGAAGCCGGTCGTCGTGCGCGCGCATGGCGGCGTAGAAGAACACGGCACGCCCGTACTCGGCGTCGGGGAAGTCGGATCGTTCCGCCCAGCCCTTGGCGGTGATTGTGTCAAGGTCCAGAGCTGCGGGGTGGGGTGCGTGAGTCACAAGGAGACCCTAGCCATCCCGTATCCCGGTATGCAGCGGTTTGCCAGGAAAACGACCATAGGAGAAGAAGATGACTGATCGGATCGAAAACCGTACACTCGCCGGCCAGTTGATCATCAACCCCGTCGGGGTGGGGTGCTGGGCGATCGGCGGCCCGGACACTAACCTCGGCCTGCCGATGGGCTGGTCCACCGCTGACGACTCGCAGTCCCTGCGCGGCCTGGAGCGGGCCTTCGAGCTCGGGGCGAACCTTCTCGACACCGCCGACGTGTACGGGCACGGCCACTCCGAGCGGATCATCGGACGGTTCCTGCGGACCGTGCCCCGCGACCAGGTGGTCATCTCCAGTAAGGGCGGCTACTTCGCCGGAACGGCCGAACACGCCTATAAGCCCTCCCACATGGCACGCCAGCTGGCCACCACCCTGGAGAACCTGGGCACCGACCGCCTCGACGTCTACTTCCTGCACAACAGCGAGTTCGGCCCCGGTGATGTCTACCTGGACGAGGCGTTGGAGCAGATGCGGGACTTCCAGCGCCAGGGGCTGATCAAGACGATCGGGATGCGTGGGCCGCACCGCTTCGCCACCGAGCGCCTGACCGTCCCGAAGGAACAGCGCGGCGACAAGCACGCCCGGTTCCGGGAACTGTTCGAGCGCATCCGGCCCGACTACCTGGCCGTGCGGTACAACGCGCTGACACCACCCGCGCCGGCCGGGAGGGACGACATCTTCGCCTTCGCCGCCGCGCACGGCTGCTCGGTGCTGGTCAACAAGCCGCTGTCCCAGGGCCTGCTGACGGGCAAGTACGACCCGGCCGCGCCGCCGGTGTTCGGCGACGGCGACCACCGGCGGCGCAAGGCGTGGTTCACCCCTCGCGCACTGCGCACGATCCAGCAAGGCATGGAGCCGCTGCGGGAGCGGTTCGGCACCGAGCGCGGCGATCTGGTGCGGGTGGCGATCCGTTACTGTCTCCAACGCGCCGACAACGCCGCAGTGCTGGTGGGCTTCACCACGCCTCAGCAGGTCGAGCAGAACTACCAGTGCCTGGGCGAGCCCCTGTCGGAGGCCGACATGGTGTTCATCCGGGAGACCTCCGGCGCGCTCCAGAAGTCGTTGGACGCCTCCGGTGAGGTCTTCCTCGACGAGTTGGAGACCCCGCAGTGACCACTTCCACGGATCAGCTGTCCCTGTTCACCAGCCGGGCATCCGGGATCGAGCCGTCCAGCACCGAGCTTCGCGCGGTCATCTTCAACACCCAGCACGCGGCGGCGACCCGCGCCCGCGCGCAAGTGGACTGGCTGGCGGCCCAGCAGGGAGCCGATGTGCTGGTCCTCACCGAGGTCGGCGCGGGCCCCGGTGGCGACGCCCTGGTCCGGGCGTTGGGTGAGGCCGGGTACCGGTCGGTGGTCGCACCGCAGGGCGGTGGGGACTACCGGACCGTCCTGGCCGCGCGGGCGGCCGGCCTGAGCGCGGTGTCGTCCCCGGTGACGGTGATGCCGTACCGCTTCCCGCTCGCACGGCTCACCGTCGCCGGTCGTACCGTCACCATCGGCGGCCTGTACGTCCCTTCGCGGGGTTCGAAGGAGCGACGCAACGAGGACAAGCGGGCCTTCCAGTCCGCCGTGGCCGCCGCGCTGCCGACACTGGTGAAGGAGACCAGTGGCCTGTTCGTGCTGGCCGGAGACCTCAACGTCCTCGAGCCCGGTCACGAGCCGCATTACGCCGTCTTCGGCGCCTGGGAGTATGACTTCTACCGCGCGTTCGCGGGGGCTGGCCTGATCGATGCCTTCCGCACACTGCATCCCGACGCCGCCGAGCACAGTTGGTTCGGGCGCGGCGGAAACCCTTACCGCTTCGACCACGCCTTCGCCCCGGCCGCCCACCAGCACCTGATCCGCTCGTGCTCCTACCTGCACGAGCCGCGCACCGCCGGTCTGACCGACCACTCCGCCATGGAACTGACGATCGCTCTGAAGGACGAAGGGAAGCCGTGATCGGCTCGGACAGCGCGCGCCCCGCGCCCAGGAGACCGCTCAGCATGTCCTGATGCGCGAAGCTGTCGTCAACACCAGCGGCCTGGCCGCCCGGATGCGCGCCGCCCAGGACGCGCTCCGGGACACCGTCGGCTGACGACAAGGAGAGGGGAACCGATGGATTCCCGCGCGGCGCTGATCGTCGTCGACATGCAGAACGGATTCCTCAACGACCACACCCGGCACCTGGTCCCCGTGGTCGCCGACCTCGTCGATCAGTGGACCAAGGCCGGTCGGCCGGTCGTGTTCACTCGCTACCTCAATTATCCCGGCAGCCCGTTCGAGCGACTCATCCACTGGACCCGCCTCCGGGACGCCCCCGAGACGGACCTCGCCCCCGAACTCCACGACCGCGCCCACCGCGCCGCCGCAGTCATCGACAAGCCTGCCTACAGCTGGTTCACCCCCGAAGGAATCGCGCTGGCCGCTGCGGAAGGCTGGCGCGACCTCATCTTCTGCGGCGTGGCCACCGAGAGCTGCGTCCTGAAGTCGGCCGTCGATGCGTTCGAACGCGACTTCACCCCATGGGTCGTCACCGACGCCTGCGCCAGCGACGCCGGCCCGGACGTTCACGACGCCGGACTTCGCATCGCCCGCCGCTTCATCGGCGCCGGCCAGCTCATCACCACAGCCCAGCTCCTTGCCCGCCTCACCGAGCCCGCTCCGGACTAGGACATGACCGCCATCCAACCCCCGCCCAGCAGCGATCTGATCATCATCGGCGGCGGACCCGCCGGCTGTGCGGCCGCTGTTATGGCAGCCGGCGTCGGCATGCACTCCGTCCTGATCGAGCCGAAGTCCCTCTGCCACACCTTGCATCGCATCCCCGCGATCAACAACGTCCTCGGTGGCCACAGCACTGGCCCACACCTCGCCGACGCCGTCACTGCCGACGTCCAGCGGGCCGAGCTCTGCCAGGTTCTGCACGGTCGGCACGTCGAAGCCGCAGCAGCGCGCCTGCGGACACCGGCCCCGTCATCCCCGCGACGCGTCCGCCCGGGCCCCCGCGCCCACCGCCTCCGGCGTGGCGGCCCGCTGCGCGTCCTCGGGTGCGCCGCTCGCGGCGGGGCGGGGGAGCAGCGGGGTGAGCAGCAGGACGACCAGGAACGCGCCGGCGGGCCAGCGCAGGCTGCGGGAGGCCGCGTCGGCGAAGTCGGCCCGCATCGCGGCCCGGACGGCCGGGGCGGCGACGCCGTCGGCCTGGCCGTCGCGGCAGCCGGCCGGGACGGCGTACGGGTCGAGTGCGCCGGTCCGCTCGACCACGCAGCGTCGCAGGCCCGCGACCGCCGCGTCCTGGGCGGCAGTTGACGTACCGTCAGCTGTCAGGGTGGCCCGCAGAGCGGGTTCCTGGGCGCGGGCGTGGGCGGCGCCGCCGGTGCCCAGCAGGCCGAAGAAGACCAGCCCGATCAGCCCGACCCCGGCCGCCGACGCGAGGTAGACCGCCGCGTTGGCCAGGCCGGCGCCGCTGCCGGCGTCCCGGCGCGGGACGCCGGCCAGGACCAGGTTGATCAGGATCGGCACGATCAGGCCGAGCCCGCAGCCGATCGCGGTCAGGCAGCCGAACAACGGCCAGAAGCCGAGGGGGTCGTGGCCGATCACCACGCTCAGCAGCAGGGTCGCGCCGGACACCAGGACGCAGCCGGCCGCCAGCAGGGCGCGGCCGATCCGGGGCGCCAGGGAGACGGCGGGCACCCCGAACAGGCACACCCCCAGCACCCAGCCGGTCATCGCGCAGCCGGTCTTCAGGGCCGACCAGCCCAGGCCGATCTGGGTCTCCCAGATCACCGGCATCTGCTGCGAGAGCAGCGCCGCGTAGACCAGGAGCAGCTGCACCATGCCGGAGGTGAACGAGCGTTGGCGGAACAGCGCGACCGGGATGAGTGCGCGCTGCGGCCCGCTGCGGCCCTGGTGCCAGGCGATCAGCAGGGCCAGTGGCAGGACCGAGGCCAGTGCGACCAGCATCCAGGCGGGCCAGCCGGCCGCGCGGCCCTGCTGCAGCGGGTACACCAGCAGGCCGGACAGCAGCGCGACCAGCAGGACGCCGGTCAGGTCGATCCGCAGCGGCACCTCGGACCTGGACTCGGGCAGCAGCAGCATGGTGCCGGCCAGGACCAGGACGCCGACGGGTACGTTGATCAGGAAGATCGCGCGCCAGCCCAGTCCGAGCAGGTTGTCGGTGGCCAGGAATCCGCCGAGCACCGGGCCGGCCAGCTGGGCCAGGTTCATGACGGTGCCGTAGACGGCGAAGGCCGCGCCCCGGCGGGCGGGCGGGAACAGCAGCTGCAGTACCGCCAGGACCTGGGGGACCATCAGCGCGCCGAAGCCGCCCTGGACGAACCGGGCGGCGATCAGGACCCCGGCCGACGGCGCGAGCGCGCAGCACGCCGAGGCGAGGGTGAAGCCGGCCACCCCGATCAGGAAGACCCGTTTGCGGCCGTAGATGTCGCCGAGCCGCCCGCCGGGGATCAGCAGGACGGCGAACGCCAGCGCGTAGGCGGCGACGAACCACTGGGCGGCCGCGTAGCCGGCGTGCAGGTCCCGCTGGATGGCGGGGGCCGCGACGACGGCGATCGACAGGTCGAGCATGTCCATGAAGGCGGCGAACAGCACCACGAGGAGCGCCGGCCAGGCGCCCCGGGGGATGGCCTCGGACGGCCCGGGGATGGTACGCGTACGCATGGGAACCCTTCTGCAAGCGGCCCCGGGCGGGCTCGGCGGGGACCTCGGTCAAGGGACCCGCCGAGCCCGGGTTGAGCTTGTGTCAGACCTCGATGTCAGAGACCTCGATGTCAGAGACCTCGATGTCAGAGACCCCGGGGTCGGAGAGGCTGGTGTCAGACCTCGATCTGGATGCCGTAGTTGCGCAGCCAGAAGTCGAAGCCGAGGGCCATCTCGATGTTCATCCGGCTGTGCCACTGGTGGGCCACGCCCGACGCATCCTTGACGGACTGCCAGGCCGCGTCGACGTCCAGGAACGGCAGGACGGGCGAGTTCGGGTCGCTGAGGACGGCGGAGAACTCGCGGTGCAGCGCCTGGGTGTAGGTCGGGTCCTGGGTCACCGGGTAGGGGCTCTTGGGGCGGTCCAGGATCGACTTGGGCAGCAGGTCCTTGGTGGCGGCGCGCAGCAGGCTCTTCTCCCGGCCGTCGAAGATCTTGTACTCCCACGGCACGTTGTAGACGTACTCCACCAGCCGGTGGTCGCAGAACGGCACCCGGGTCTCCAGGCCGGAGGCCATCGCGAGGCGGTCGCCCCGGTCCAGCAGCATCGGCAGCCAGCGCGACAGGTGGGCGTAGCTGAGCTCGCGCATCCGGTGCTCGCGGGGGCTCTCGCCGTCCTGGTGCGGCGTCTCCAGCTGGGTCTGGCGGTAGTTCTCGTCGTAGTAGCCGGTCATGTCCAGCTTGCCCAGCAGGTCGGTGCCGAACAGCCCTCGGCCCTGGCCCTTCTTGCTGCCCTCCTGGCGCCGCTCGGCGGCGATCCAGGGGAACGTCTCGATGCCGACGAGTTCCTCGTCGTGCAGCCACTTGAAGCCGCCGAAGATCTCGTCGGCGGTCTCGCCGGTGAGCGCGACGGTGGAGTGCTCGCGGGTGGCCCGCAGCATCAGGTAGAGCGAGGTGTCCATGTCGCCGAGCGAGGTGGGCATGTCCTGGGCGATGATCGCCGCCTGGCGGGCCGCCGGGTCGATCAGGTCGGCGGTGCCCAGCACGATGTCGGTGTGGTCGGCGCCGACGTGGCGGGCCAGCTCGGCGGCGTACGGGCCGTCGGGGGTGTCGCGCTGGTCGTCGGGGCGGAAGTTCTCGCTGTACCCGACGAAGTTGGCGGTGATCGTACGGACCGCGTCGTCGCCGGCCTCGGCGCGGGCGATCGCGGCGAGCGCGGTGATCGAGCTGGAGTCGATGCCGCCCGACAACGCGGTGCACAGCGGGACGTCGGCCACCAGCTCGCGGGTGACGATCTCCTCCAGCATGGAGCGGACCGTGCGGATCGTGGTGTCCAGGTCGTCGGTGTGCTCGCGCGCCTCCAGCGCCCAGTAGCGGCGCAGTACGGCGCCCTTGCGGCTGAGCGTCAGGGTGTGGCCCGGCGGCAGCTCGCGCAGCTCGCTGAAGACGCTCTGCCCGGGGGTCTTGGCGGTGGAGAACAGCTCCCGCAGGCCGTCCGCGTCCACCGTCCGCTTGACCAGCGGGTTGGCGAACAGCGCCTTGGGCTCGGAACCGAAGAGCAGCCCGCCGGGGAGCGTCTTGTAGAAGACCGGCTTGATCCCCATCCGGTCGCGGACCAGCAGGAGTTCCTCGCTGCGCGGGTTCCAGACCGCGAACGCGAACATGCCCTCCAGGTGCGTCGCGCAGTCGGCCCCCCACTCCACGTACGAGCGCAGCACCACCTCGGTGTCGCTGCGGGTACGGAAGCGGTGGCCCCGGCTCTCCAGCTCGGAACGCAGCTGCTTGAAGTTGTAGACCTCACCGGTGTAGGAGAGGACCGCCAGGGTCCGGCCGTCCTCCTCGGCCACCATCGGCTGGATGCCCCCGGCGAGGTCGATGATGGAGTTCCGGGTGTGCCCCAGCAGCGCGTGGGTGGAGACCCACACCCCGCGGGCGTCGGGACCCCGCTTCTCCAACGCGTCGGTCATGCGGTCGAGGGTCAGCCGCTCCTCCGACAGGTCGCAGCTGAAGTCCACCCAGCCAGTCATACCGCACATACGGAAACTCCCTTGTTCATCTCGGTCTCGGGGGCGGCCCGGCCGGCGCGGCTGCCGCCGCCTGCGGTGCACCCGGGGCCGGGAAGGTCTTCGTGGATTCGTGGACCTGAAGGACGGCAGCAGCCTGCCGCGCCGGGCTGGAAGCGGGCTCGAGCGGTACTCGACGTCACGGCCGCGCCTCTTGCGCCTCTTGCCCAACGGCGCCGGCCGCTCGCGCGCGGCGGTCGGCGGGTTCCCGCCGGGCCCGGGGGACAATCCGGGTGCAGGCGGCCTCCGCGCCCGAAAGGCAGCACCATATGAGCAGCAGACTGATCGTCACCGCGTTCGTCACCCTGGACGGTGTCATGCAGGCCCCCGGCGGCCCGGGCGAGGACACCGACGGAGGTTTCGAGCACGGCGGCTGGCAGGTCCCGTACGCCGCCGACGATTTCGGGGACCTCATGACGGGGCTCTTCGAGCGGACCGCCGACCATCTCCTGCTCGGCCGCAGGACCTACGACATCTTCGCCGGCCACTGGCCCCGCGTCACCGACCAGAACAACCCGATCGCCGTGCGGCTCAACGCCATGCCCAAGTACGTCGCCTCACGCACCCTGACCAGCCTGCAGTGGCACAACTCCCACCTGCTGAAGGGCGAGGCCGCGGAGTCCGTCGCCCAGCTCAAGGAGCGGCTCGACGGCGTGATCATGACGCAGGGCAGCAGCCACCTCATCCGCACCTTGCAGCGGCACGACCTCGTCGACGAATACCGGCTGCTCATCAACCCGGTGATCCTCGGCACCGGCAAGCGCCTCTTCAGCGAGGGCGCCACCCCCACCGCCTGGGCCCTCAAGGAGTCCCGCGCCACCAGCACGGGCATCCAGTACTGCGTCTACGAGCGGGCGGGGAAGCCCGAGTACGGATCCTTCCTGCTGGACGACCAGGAGTAGCGGCCGCCCGACACACCTCGCCGCGCCCGCCGTGCGACCGCCCGGTCCGCGCTGTTGCCGCGCACGGGCGTTCAGGTCTTCAGTGGGTTGCCTGGGTCGCTGTGCCGACGAGCTGGAGAATCGCGTGGCCCCACGGGGTCGCCGCGATCAGAACGCCGAACACGACGCAGGTGAGCGCGGTCAGCTTCTCGTCGGCCCGAGTGCGGGCCTCGGTCCGACGCGCCAGCCGGACAAGGATGATGATCCCAAGAAAAACAGACGCGCTGACGGATAGTTGCATGTCCCCACCCCCGGTAGACGATCACCAAAGCCTAGGGCCCCGAGCCGGAACCGGGGGCTCGTTCGCTCAGCTCGCCCCACCACAGGCTGCTACCCGGGCGGTGATCAGCAAGGTGCCGAGAGCACCCCGCTCCGGGGAGGGGAGCACCCGGGCCCGCACGTTGCTGAAACCGTGGCGCTTGAGCACGTCCGACCACTGCCCGGCGGTGTACTGCCAGCGGAGCATTGTCAGCTCGTCCTCGCGCCCCTCCAGCCACGCGCCGCCCATCTGCTGGGGGCCGTACTGGTCCGGGCCGGGCTCGCGGTGGGAGAAGGCGAAGACGCCGCCTGGGGCGAGCCGCCGCGCGATCCGGGGGAACAGCTCGTCGGGGTCGGTGAACCACACGGCGCCCCAGGTCGAGTAGATGGCGTGGAAGGGCCGATCGTCCTGGTCGAGGAAGCCGCACGCCTCGGCGTGGACGAACTCCAGGTTCGGGAGGTCGTTCCAGAACTCGCGCGCCCGGTCGACCTGGACGGCGGAGAAGTCCACGGCGGTGACCTCGACCCCGCTGCGAGCCAGGAAGGCGGCGTTCTCGCCCTCGGCCGGCCCCAGGTCCAGCGCGGTCTTCGGCTCGCCGAGGATCTCCGCACCGGGGCCGCCGTCCGCGAGCCCGGTCCAGTCGAACCGGTGGGCGGCAGGCCGCTGCCGTCCAGGGCGGTACTTGTCCCAGTACTCGGCGAGGGTGGTGGGCGCACTGTGCTCAGGGGTCGCAAAGCTCATGTCGCCGAACGCTACTCACACCCGCACTTGATCGCCAATTCGCCTGATTTTGCCCGGGGTTGGGAGAAAATTGGCATGCCGGAGACCGGCACCCGCGTGGGGTGCCGGCCTCCGGTTCGCTCACTCGCTCAGTGGCTCAGTGGCACTTCTGCCCCGGCGCGCACGGCGAGCACTTCGCGGCGTCCTTCTCCCACAGCGGCCAGTCGACCGCGAAGCCGAAGGTGGCGATGACCTCGGCGGTGCGCATCACCGTGCCGTCGGCCTTGCGGTCGATGTGGGGGATGTCGGCCTGCAGGCGGAGCGCCGCAGCCTCATCCTCGGGAGCAGCCCGCTGCCGGGGGGCGTGGCGACGCCCCCCCGGAGGGCGGCCGAGTCAGGCTGGTGCTGACAGTCGGTCGGCGAGGAGGAGTGCGAGCGGCCCGCCCTGGAGGAGGAAGCGTCCGTCATCGATGGCGGCGATGGCGTCCTGCATCGGCCACCACATGAGCTTGAAGCCCTCCTCGTCGGATGCGAGTTCCTGCGGGCCGGTGGTCAGGTCGCGGGCCTCGAAGAGGTGCAGGCGGGCGGTCGAGCCGGGGACGATGGCGTAGGAGCCGAGGGGGCGCCAGGTCTCGGCGGTGATCCCGGCTTCCTCGCGCAGCTCGCGCCGCGCGCAATCCTGCGGGGTCTCGTCGCCTTCCTGGCGCCCTCCGGGGAGGAACAGGTACTCGCCGCCGTGCCGGGGGAACGGCGCGGTCAGCAGGGCGACCAGGCCGTGTGAGTCGCGGGCGACGATGACGGCCGCGTCCCGGGTGGGCAGCTGGGTGTTGGTCATGGACGGAGCGTAGGACGGGTCAGACCACCGTGCAGGCGAACGGCACGTTCGTCACCGTTGGGTGGACGATCCCGCGTCCGTGGTAGCCGTCCTCCCCGAATGCGTCGCCGTGGTCGGCGCACATGATGACCAGCCACCGCTTGGTGCCGGTGAGGCCGTCGACGAGGTTGCCGAGGTGTTCGTCGGTGTAGGCGAGGGCCGCGCTCTGGGACTGCCAGGAGTCGGAGCTGTCGCCGAGGTAGTGGCCGTGGGGGACGTGGGTGGCCGAGACGTTGACGAACAGGAAGAGCGGCCGGTCGGCGCGGTCGGCGGCGACGTCGAGGGCGTGTTCGACCTGGTAGCGGGTGGAGTCGGGCTCGGGTGAGCAGAACTCCGGCCGCCAGTGGTCCTCGTCGAACAGGTCCGGCAGGACCGAGCCGAGCGGCGTCTCGCGGGAGAAGTAGGTCACGCCGCCGATGCAGACCGTGCGGTAGCCGTGCTGGCCGAGGCCGGTGAGGAGGTTCGGGGCGTCGAACACGAACGTTCGCGGGTCGACGGTCTTGAAGGCCGGCGGACGGCACTCCCACAGGCGCGGGGGCTGCTGGGGCTGGGGGAGCTTGGGCAGGAACCCGGAGAAGAACGCCATGTGCGCGGGGAGCGTGAAGGTGCCGGGGGTGCGGCGCTCCTCCCACTGGCCACCGGGCAGTAGGCCCGCCAGGCGGGGAGTCCGGCCGGCATGCGTAGTCGCCCTGGCCACGTCGTAGCGCAGGGAGTCCAGCGTGACGAACAGGATGTTCGTCCCGGTCCTGACGATGGTCTCGGCGTCGATCACGGTCATCCTTCCGAGGCGGCGAAGTGCTGGGCGATGTCGGGCCGGTGGACGACGCGGCCCCGGGCGGTGTCGTTGACGGGGATGGGCACCTTGTCGCGGGCGATCAGGTCGCAGATCCGCTCCAGCCCGGTGCCCTCACTGATCGGCGTGCCGTCGGCGGCGAACAGGCGGATGGTCACCTCAGCGCCGACGGTGGTGATCAGGGCGCCGGGAACCTGCAGGGTGCGGATCGCGTAGGCGAGGAGGTCTTCCCCACCCTCGCCGAGGACGGAGATGGTCGCCGCGTAGTGCTGGCAGTTGACGGCACCTCGGCAGAACTGGCCGGTGTACTCCTTGGCCAGCTCGGTGCCGTCGTGGACCAGGGCGACGCCGTGGGAGCGGGTGACCAGGACGAGACAGGAGCCGACCCACCAGGCGACGCCGGGGTGGATCTCGGCGCGGTGCCGGCCGTGGACCAGGTCCTCGGCGAAGACGGTGGGCAGGTCAACGGGGTTGAGCACGGCGGCTGTCCTCCAGCAGGGTGTGGATCTCCTCGGCCAGCTCCTCGGGCGTGCGTCCGTCGGTACTGATCTGGACGCCGGTCGGGTCGGTCGCGGCGAACAGCCGGTACAGCTCCTGCACGTGGGGCAGCAGACCAGGCCGGCGGGCCAGGAACCGGTCGGTGGCCGCCCGGTGGGGGCGGGTGTCCATCCGGTGCCGTATCTCCTTCTCGGAGGTCTCCAGGTACACCGTCAGGTCGGGCCTGGGCAGATACCCGAGGTAGGGGCTGAACGCGGCGATCGCCACATCCAGGTCGAGCCGGTTCACGGCGGCGTGGTTGACGATCACCGAGGCGATCCACCGGTCCGCGATCAGGTTCCCGCTGACGAGGCGGCGGCGGGCGAAGTCGGCGGAGTCCAGCGCTCCGGCCAGGTGGAAGGCGAACTGGGTCAGGGCCCCGCCGTGGTCGTTGACGTAGCCGATGAGGCCGGCCAGGGGCTTCGGGATGACGTGCATGGCGTCGGCGCCGAGCCGGGCGGCGAGCAGCCGGGTGAGCGTGGACTTCCCCGATCCGCTGATCCCTTCGAGGACGAGCAGGGCGCCGTTCCGGCCGGTGACGGGCGGTTGGTAGCAGGGGTGCAGGTCCGGGCTCACAGTGTTCCCTCAGTGAAGGCGGCGATGTGAGCGGCCACGGAGGTCGCGACAGCGGCCGGGGCGTCGGCGTGGTCGAGCAGCGGGTTGAGGTCGAGCCGCAGGTCCTCGCGCAGCAAGCACGGCATCAGACCACCGGCGTGGTCGAGCCGCAGGGCCCAGAAGCCTTCGACGCACTGCGGCCGGACCGGGCAGGAACCGCACTGGCCGACGTGGTGGCGGCCGAGCTCGCGGTGGATGACCTCGACCTCCAGGTCGTCGACGGTGAAGACACGTCGGCCCTGGCCGACGCCTGCGGTCTCCACCCGCTCGTCTGTGGTCATCGAGCGGAGCATGGCGACCAGTCCGTCGGCGGAGACGGAGGTGGCGCCGGTGGTGGCGTTGAAGCCGGTGTCCACCAGCTCGATGAACTGGACGGGCAGACGGTTGGTCAGCGCGTAGTCGAGGATCGCGGGGAGCTCGTGCTCGTTCTGCCGTTGGATCAGGGTGTTCAACTCCACCTGCTCGAAGGCGGTTCGGGCAGCGGTGATGCCGTCGAGCACGGCGGAGACCGGCAGCCGGGTGCGGGCGATCTCGCGGAAGGTGTCGTCGCTGAAGTAGTGGAGCGACACCTTGATCTTGCGGAGCTCGGTCTTCCTCAGCCACGTCAGGTGCCGGGCGACGAGGATGCCGTTGGTGATGAGGCTGAACGTCACGTCGGGCGCGGCGAACTGGCCGACTCCCTCCAGGACGGGCCGGGCGATGTCGGACATCAGGGGCTCGCCGCCGGAGAAGTAGACCCGCTTGAGGCCCGAGCGGATCAGGGAGCCGGTGATCGCGATGTAGTGGTCGGCGCACAGGACCCGTCGGCGGGGCTGCTGGGATCGGTCTTCCCTGGTTGTGCCGGGCGGCACGTCGCCCTCGTTGTGGCAGAACGTGCAGCCGATGTTGCAGTGGGGGCTGAGGGACACGCGGAGCTGTCCGCGAAGGGCCGCGAAGTTGTGCAGGGCGGTCAGGCCGACAGCCGGGTCCGGCGGGGACGAGAGACTGAGGAGGGTCACGACACGCTCCTGTTCGGAGGGACTGCGAAGAGTGCCTGCTACGCGACGGGTGTGTCCGGCGCGGTGACGGTCGGGGATGCCGAGACGGGGCTCGCCTCGGCGTGGTGGACGGTCAGGCCGAGCAGGCCGACGCCGACCAGATTCAGCGCGGCCCAGGAGGAGGCCAGGAACGTCCCCAGCCGGTCGCGGTCCGGGGCGGCGTGACGTGCGCGCGGCGGCGGACGGTAGGCGGGGGCGGGGCTGGTGCTGTGCGTCGGCATCAGCGGGCCTTCGGCAGCAGGGAGTTGGTGGATGTCCCCAGTGAACTGCCGGGCCCAAGGCCGGTTCCGTAGCCGGACTACGGGTCGTAGTCCGGCTACGGGTCAGACGGTCTGGACGCCCGTGCGGGCGGCGAACTCCCGGACGCCTGGCAGCTTGCGGTCGTGCCGCAGCAGGCCGGTGGCAAGGTCGCGGACGACACCGCGACGGATCTCCTGCGGGGCGGCCTGCTCAGCGGCCAACAGCGCCCTGAAGCACTGCTCGGGCCTGCCCCACTGGTCGAACGCGCGGGCCACATCGGTGAAGAAACGGGCCTGCCGCTCGGCGGTCGGCAGCGTGGCGGGGTCGATGGTGGCGGCCAGCTCGATCGCCCGGCCGGCATCGCCGAGCTCGTAGTGCACCGACACCTCGTGCAGGGCGACGCCCTGGATGCCGTCGACCAGGCCGGAGGCCCGGCCGGCGGCGGCTGCGCTGTCGGCTGCCTCGTGGATCAGGGAGTGCGCGTAGGAGCGGTCACCCGTCTTCGCGGCGGTGTACGCGGCGGTGGCGTACAAGTCGCCGCGGGTGGCCAGGCGGGCGGTCTGCGGTACTGAGGTGTCGGCGAGGAGTTCTTCGGCCGCGACCACCACGATGTCGGTGGCGCGGGACAGACTGCCCTGGCGGCGCCAGGAACTGGAGACCATGCGCTGGGCCTCGGCGGTGACCAGCGGATCGCCGCCGGCCCGCGCGGAGGTCAGCGCGCGGTCGGCGGTGATGGCGACCAGGTTGTTGTCACCGACCTTGATGCACAGCCGGACGGCCAGGTTGTAGAGCTGGGCGACGTTCCGCGAGCTCCCCTCCGGCGTGCCGACTGCCTGGGCTGCCGCGATCCGGCCGGGCAGAGCCTTGGCCAGGGCGTCGTACCGGGCGGCCTTGAACTCCTGACGGGAGGTCACCAGCGAAGCGGCGACGCTCTCCGGGGTCGGCTCCCGCCGGGGCGCCGGAATCCGGGAGGTCCCGTACAGCAGCAGGTCTTCCAGGCCGGCTAACGGCGCCTCCGAGTGCGCGGCCTGCTGGCCGACAGCTGGGGAGAACAGGGCGGCAGCCGCCAGGGCCATGAATGGGCGGCGTCGCACATCGTCCTCCTCGGCAGCTGAAGTGCTCGTCAGCGTAGCGGAGGCGGGCTTGCGTCGGCGTGATCTCACCCGGTCAGCGGCGGGCTGCGGTAACGCGATCAGCTCGTCCAGTTCGCAGCCCAGCACGTCCGCGAATCGGCGGAGCAACGTAAGGTCCTTGACCTGCTGCACGTCGCGCTCGACCTGGGACATCCAGTCCTCGCTGCGGTCCAGCTCAGTGGCCAGGCGTAACTGGGTCCAGTCCAACTGGGTGCGGCGGAGCGCGATGAACTTGCCGAACGTGATGCTGCTGGCCCCCACACTGGCCCCCGCTTCGGTATCCAATCCACTACGGACCGCTACCGTACCGAGGGCAGGGGTCAAGGTGTAGAGGAGCGAGGCACGGCGGACCACCGGAAGCGCCGCACCTGCCCCCTCGCCCCACCCGAACGGGTGATCTGCTCGCGTTGCCGCGCGATCAGGGGGGCACCAACTGCCGCCCGCTGACCGGCGGATGCGCTCAGAACGGCCAGGACTCCCGGCGCCACGCGGCGTCCACGAACGCCCACTCGTACCGCACCGCGTGGCCCGCGTTGCGGACCAGCTCGGCGCGCTCGGCCGCCGAGCTGCCGGCGGCCACCTCCTCGGCGAGCGCGAGGAACTCCTCCAGCATGCCCCGGTAGAACTCCCCGGGGTGCGCCCTGCGGACCTCCTCCGCGTAGCGCGAGCCAGGGTCGTGGCGGTCCATCAGATCGTCGGTGACCAGCATGTAGAGCCACGCCGAGGGCAGTACCGCGCCGATCCCGGCGGCCAGTGACGCCGAACCGGCGGCGCCCAGGAAGCTCACGTAGCCCAGCGTCGTCGGGGCGACCTCCGGTACCGCGCCGCCGCCGGGAAGATCCAGGCCGAGCCGCCCGGCCGTCTCCCGCAGACCCGCCAGCCGGACCGTGCAGTCCTCCAGCGCGCCCGTCGCCATCCGGCTCAGCACGGCCGCCTGCCGGTCACCGCGCGCCAGCACCGAACAGCGGGCCTGCGCCCGGCCGTAGCCGGGCAGCAGGTGGCAGGAGTCCTGCAGGGTGAAGTGCAGCAGAGCCTCACCCGGCAGCGTGCCGTCGCGCATGCCCCGGTAGTACGGGTGCTCGCACATCCGGCGCGCACCGTCGGCGATGAGCGGGCCGAGTTCCTCCCGCAGGGCGCTGCCGGCCGGTCCTGCCGCGATCGAAGTCACCATGGCGCCAAGCCTCGGCACGCCCGCTCGAGAGCGGCTCGCCCCCGGCTCGCAGCACCCCGGACACGCCCCGCCTACCTGGTGGCATCCGGCCACAGGGCCTCCGTAAAACCCGTTCGCGGACCACGGTGACCACTGCTAACCTTCCGGAGGCCGTGCGAGAGAACGAGGAGGTGGTACCCGTGAACGCAGTATCGACATGGGTGCTCCCCTCCGGGGTCACGGTCGGGCGATAGGTCGTCCGGGAGCGCCTTCAAGAGCACTCCCGAAAGGCACGACCATGCACTTCACTTCTGAGCAGCGCCTCGACGACGGCGTCCTCGAGCGCGAATTCACCCTCGGCGAGATCCCCGGCACCCTGTGGACGCCTGAATCCGCCGCACCGGCCCCGCTGATCCTGATGGCCCACAACAACGGCCTGCCCAAGGGGGAACCCCGGCTGGTGGCCCGGGCCCGGTACTCCGCGGCGCACGGCTACGCGGTGGCCGCCATCGACGCCCCCGGGTGCGGTGAACGGCCCCGCTGCGCCGCCGACGAGCAGGCCCGCGCCGAGCTGCGCCGGGCGATGCAGGCCGGCGAGCCGGTCGACGAGATCTTCGAGTCCTTCATCGGCCCGCTGGTCGAAAAGGCGGTCCCGGAATGGCGGACCACCCTGGACGCCCTCCTTGCGCTGCCCGAGATCGGCGGCCCGGTCGGCTACGCGGGGTGGACCGCCGTCGGCATTGGGCTGGCGGTGGCCGAGCCGCGCATCGCGGCCGCCGGCTTCTTCGCCGGGGGTTACGTGCCCCGCGCCCAACGCGAGGAGGCCCGGCAGGTCACCATTCCGCTGCTGTTCCTGCTGCAGTGGGACGACGAAGGGAACCCCCGGCAGCGGGCCCTGGACCTGTTCGACGCCTTCGGCACCAAGGAGAAGACCCTGCACGCCAACATGGGCGGGCACACCGGCACCCCGTGGTTCGAGAAGGAGGACGGGGACCGGTTCTTCGGCCGGCACCTGAAGTAAGGCCGGACCGCCAGGCCGGCAGCAGCCGGTAGGCGCTGCCGGCCTGGCTGCTGCTCATGCCGCTCATGCCGCTCATGCCGCTCATGCCGCTCATCGAGGACAGGCCCCCGGCCCTCCTCGATGAGCGGCGGCCGGCAGACGTACAACCACCCCGATCGCGGCGGCGCCCGGGCAGCGGCCCGGCGGGTGCCGGAGGAGCGCGGATCGCACAGGACCAGGCGCCACCGCACAGGGCGCTGTACCCGCCCGTTCGAGCGCGGCCCGCCCCCGGCTCGCAGCGCCCGGGCGGCGGCCCGCCCGGCCCCGGCCCCACCGGCGTTCGAGCCGCAGTCGAGAATCCGGCGCCAGCATCGGCTCGAAGGCGAGCCACGTCCACCGGCACGTCCCACCGGCGCGTCCCACCGGCCCGCCCCACCTGCCCGTCCCACCGGCGCGTTCCGCCGGCCCACGCGTCGGGGTGCGACCAGCCCAGGAAGAGGTCCTGACGGATGAGCACTTCCCCCGAACTGCCCGCCTTCCCGTTCGGCGACCCCCAGGGGCTGGACGTGGAGCCGCAGTTCCAGCGGCTGCGCTCCGCGCCGGGGCTGCACCGGGTCCGGCTGCCGTACGGGGTGCCCGCCTACCTCGCGGTACGCCACGAGGACGTCAAGGCACTGCTCGCCGACCGCAGGTTCAGCCGGGCGTACTCCGTCGGGCCGGACGAACCCAGGCTGCTGCCGATCGTCCAGCGCGCCAACCGGCTGAACGCCGCCGAGGGGCCCGAGCACGACCGGCTGCGCCGGCTGCTCGCGGCGGCCTTCACCGTACGCGGGGTGGAGCGGCTGCGGCCCCGCGCCGAGCGGATCGTCGCCGACCTGCTGGACACCGTGGAGAAGCAGGGCGCGCCGGCCGACCTGATGGAGCTCTTCGCGCTGCCCCTGCCGATCCTGATGATCTGCGAGCTGCTCGGAGTCCCGCCGGCCGACCGGGTCCGGTTCCGGGCCCTGGCGGAGTCCTTCCTGGCCGCCAAGCTGCACCAGCTGACGGCCGGACAGATCGCCGGCGCCGGGCAGCAGCTCAGGCAGTACCTGACCGGGCTGGTGGAGAGCTCGCACAGCGACCCGGGCGACGACCTGCTCAGCTCGCTGGCCGCCGAGGGCGAGCTGAGCGACGAGGAACTGGTCGCCATCGCGGTCACCATCCTGATCGCCGGCCACGAGGTGCTCGCCGACCTGCTCGCCAACGTCACCTACTTCCTGCTGACCAGCCCCGCCCACCACCGGCAGCTGCTGGCCGACCCCGCCCTGATCGGCCCGGCGGTCGAGGAGATGCTGCGCTACACCCCGCTCGGGTCCAGCACCAACAACCCCCGCCGCGCACTGGAGGACGTCGAACTGGGCGGCACCCTGGTGCGGGCCGGCGAGTACGTGGTGCCCGTCATCAACTCCGCCAACCGCGACGAGACGGTCTTCCCGGCCGCCGCGCAGGTGGACTTCTCCCGCGAGACCAACGCCCACCTGGGCTTCGGCCACGGCCTGCACCGCTGCCTGGGCTCGGCACTGGCCCGGCTGGAACTCCGGACGGCCCTCGGCGCACTGCTGCTGCGCCTGCCCGGCCTGCGGCTCGCGGTGCCGGCCGGGGAGATCACCTGGTGCGAGGGCGGCCTGGTACGCGGCCCGCTCACCCTGCCGGTCGCCTGGTGACCGCCAGGGTGAGCACCGCCGCCGCCGGGCGCTGAGCACACCGATACGTCCAACCGTGAACCCGATGAACCAATGAACCGATGAACCAATGAGTTGAGGAGTCGTCATGGATCTGCAGTTGAAGGGCAAGCGGGCCGTGGTCACCGGCGCGAGCCGGGGGATCGGCCTGGCCATCGTCCAGGCGCTGACCGCCGAGGGCGTCGAGGTGGTCGGCGGCGCGCGGACCATCGGCGAGGGGCTGCGCGAGGCCACCCCGCACACGTTCGCGGTCGACCTGACCACCCCGGAGGGCCCCGCGCGGCTGGTGGAGCACGCGGTCGAGACCCTCGGCGGCCTGGACATCCTGGTCAACAACGTCGGCGGCCGCACGGTCTCGGCCAACGGCTTCCTCGACCTGGACGACGACGGCTGGCTCAAGGGCTTCGACCTGAACTTCTTCAGCGCGGTGCGGGCGATCCGGGCCGCACTGCCGAGCCTGCTCGAGAGCAAGGGCTCGATCGTCAACATCGGTTCGGTCAACGGCCGGCTCGCCGCGCCCCGGCTGGCCGAGTACGGCGCGGCCAAGGCCGCGCTGACCAACCTGACGAAGGCGCTGTCGGAGGAGTTCGGCCCCAAGGGCGTCCGGGTGAACACCGTGTCGCCCGGCCCGGTGCTCACCGACACCTGGAACAGCCCGGCGCGGGCCGAGCGGATGGGCATGTCGGTCGAGGACCTGGTCGCGGCGGTGCCCAAGTGGATGGGCCTCACCACTGGTCAGATCATCGCACCGGAGGAGGTCGCCGCCATCGTCCTGCTGCTGGCCTCCGACCGGCTGCCGAGCACCACCGGCGCCGACTGGCTGATCGACGCGGGCATGCTCAAGTCCGTCTGACCCGCCCGTAGTCGGACCGTACGGAAGCGGACCGCCCCGGAACTCGACTCAGAGTTCCGGGGCGGTCCCAGGTCCGGGCAGGGCACTCACAGGTGCAGCAGGGGCCAGGCCGCGTACTCGCGCAGCCCGTAGAGCAGCGGACGGCTGCCCGACAGCTGGACGACCCGCAGCACCTCGCCGTACACCACCGTGTGCGAGCCGACCCGGTGCGCCGCGCTGACCCGGCAGTCCGCGACGGCGTGCGCGTCGTCGGCCAGCCGCGGGCCCCCGCCGTCGGGGCCCCGGAGCCAGCGGACCCGCCCGAAGCGGTCGTCGGCGCCCGACCCGAACAGCTCGGCGGCCGCCCGGGCGCGCTCGTGCAGCAGGTTCACGGTGAACTGCCCGCAGTCCAGCACGGCCGCCAGCGTCCGGGTGTCCGTGCGCAGGCACGTCAGCAGGGTGGGCGGCTCCAGCGTCACGCTGCACACGGCCGAACAGGTCATGCCGCGCGGCTCCCCGTCCGGGCCGTAGGAGGCGACGACGGACACGCCGGTCGGGAAGCCCGCCATCAGCGTGCGGAACTCCGCGGCGGCCGCCGTGGGGATCGCGCCAGTGGGAGAAGTGGTCACCTCTACGCCCTTCTGTGGACGGGTTCGCCATCGGCCGAGCTGTCCTTGCCGGCTTTGCTGTCCTTGCTGTCCTTGGCTGTCGCGCCCGAGGCTGCCGGGCCCGGCTCGGAGACGGCTCGCAGGTGCCTCGACCGTGCGTACGGGAGCGGTCCAGCGTCGTTCGACCGTACGTACGGGTGTGCTCGAGCACCGTTCGACCGCGCCTCCGTGCCGGCCGGTCAGCCTTGGCGTCTGGAGTAACACGTCTGGAGCAACACCTCCGGGGGTACGCCTCCAGGCACCCGGAACCGCCGGCACCCGGGACCGCCGGCACCCGGGACCGCCGGCACCCGGAACCGCCGGCACCCGGAACTCCCGGCACCGGAGCGACCCGGCCGGACCCGTACGCCCGGCGCGTGCGCCGCGCTCGTGCGCCGTACTCAAGCGCCGCTCGAGCCGCGCTCCACGGCTCGCCCCGAGCATCCGAGGCGGGGATTCACGCGCCGCCCGACCCGGGGCGGTGATGGACAGACGACTGCGATCGGAGGTGCCGTTCGGATGCCAGAACGATTCGGCGTGACCCCACCGCCCGGGTGGGACGACCAGGTCCTGCCCCACCACGAGGTGGTGGGACTCGGGGCCGGGCCCGCGAACCTGAGCCTTGCCGCCCTGGGCGCGGACCAACTGCCCTCCGGGGCAGTGCTCTTCGAGCGCCGGGAAGGCCCCGCATGGCACCCCGGCCTGCTCGGCGCCGGCACGCAGCTGCAGACCTCCTGGATCAAGGACCTGGTGTCGCTGGCCGACCCCCGCAACCGGCTCTCCTTCCTCAACTACCTGGTCACCACCGGCCGCATCTACGCCTTCCTCAACGCGCAGTACGAGTCCATCCCCCGCCTCGAGTACGCCCGCTACCTCGCCTGGGCCGCCGGAGAGCTCGGCTGCGTCCGCTACGGCACCCAGATCGACGAAGTCGACTTCACCGGCGGCCGGTTCGTCCTCTCCGGCCCGGACGGGCCGCTGGCCACGGCGGACCACGTGGTCTTCGGCCTCGGCACCCGGCCCGAGGTGCCGGCCTGCTTCGAGGGCCAGGACATCGAGGGCGTGGTCCTCGCCGAGCACCTCGAGTCGCACCTGGCGGCGGTCTCCGCCAAACCCTACGAACAGGTGATCGTGGTGGGCGGCGGCCAGACCGGCGCCGAATGCGTGCTCAACCTGCTCCAGCGCGGCTACCGGGACATCCGCTGGATAGGCCGCCGGCCGTGGTTCGCCCCGATGGACGACTCGCCCTCCGCCAACGACTTCTACCGGCCCACCTACCTGCGGTTCTTCCAGGGCCTGCCCGAGGGAGTACGCGAGCGCTACGCCGCCGAGCAGACCCTGACCAGCGACGGCGTCTCGATGGCCACCCTGCAGCAGCTGTACCAGGCCAACTACGAGGCCTCGCTGCGCGAGGGCCGCTCGCCGGTGATGATGCTCCCCGGCCGCAGCGTCGTGGAGGTGGCCCACCGGCACGGCACGATCGCGCTCTGGTGCGAGCGGGACTGGGGCGGCCGCGAACGCCACGCCGCCCGCTCCGTCGTCCTGGCCACCGGCCGCCGCGCCACCCCGCTGCCGCTGTCCGCCCGGCTGCTGGACCTGATGGAGACCGACACGTCCGGGGAACCGGTGATCGACTCCGACTACTCGATCCGCTGGAAGCACTCCGAGCGGAACCGGATGTACGTCCAGAACCGCAGCCGGGTCGGCCACGGCCTGGCCGACCCCAACCTGAGCCTGCTCGCGGTACGGTCCGCGGTCATCCTCAACTCCCTGCTGGACCGGCAGGCCTTCGCGATCCGGGACGAGCAGATGAGCACCGTCTGGGCCTGACCCCGGGCGTCCGGCGGCACACCACCGCCGGACACCTGAATACCGGGACACCCGGGCACCCAGCTACAGGACACCGAGAAACACGCGCCGCACCGCCGACACCGGCGCGGCGGGGGCAGCCGCCCCGGCCGGAGCGGCCGCGGCGGAAAAGAACTGAGGGGAAGAATTCGAGATGACCGACTCACCGTTCCACGTCATCGTCATCGGGGGCGGCACGGGAGGCATGGCCCTGGCCCACGGGCTGAAGGCGGCGGGGATCAGCGTCGCCGTCTACGAGCGCGACCGCACCCGCAACAGCGGGCTGCACGGCTACCGCGTGGGCATCAACCCCGACGGCAGCCGGGCCCTGAAGTACCTCCTCCCCGGCGAGCTGTTCGACACCTTCCTGGCCACCTGCGCCCGGGGCCCCAAGTACTTCAGCTTCCTCAAGGAGAACCTCAAGCCGAGCATGACCCTGCCCCTGGTGGTGGAGGACGACCCGGTCAACACCGAGAAGTCGGTCAGCCGGATGACCCTGCGCCAGGTCCTGCTGACCGGCATCGAGGACATCGTCCACTTCGACAAGACCTTCACGCACTACGAGAAGGAGGAGGACGGCCGGGTCACCGCCTTCTTCCAGGACGGCAGCAAGGCCACCGGCGACCTGCTGGTCGCCGCCGACGGCGCCAACTCCCGGGTGCGCCAGCAGTATCTGCCGCACGCCACGGTCGAGGACGCCAACATCATCTCCATCACGGCCAAGGTCCCGCTGACCCCCGCGACCAAGGCCCTGATCCCGGAGAAGGTCTTCCAGGGCATCGGCCTCGTCGTCGCGCCCAAGGGCTACAGCTGCATCCTGCACTCGATGGAGTTCGGCTGGGACCCGGACGGCAAGGTCAAGAACAACATCGGCGGCAACGACGCGGCCCTCATCGAGCAGTGGCCCGGCCTGCTGTTCGACAACACCCGCGACTACATCAACTGGGGCTTCTGGGCCTCCACCGACAAGTTCCCCGCCGACATCATGAAGAAGCGTCCCGAGGAGCTCATCAAGCTGACCCTCGACATGACGACCAAGTGGCACCCCGACCTGCGCAAGCTCTTCAGCCTCGGCGACCCGCAGACCTGCTTCGCCGTCAACATCCGCACCTCCGTGCCGATCGACCAGTGGAGCCCCAGCAACATCACGCTGATCGGCGACGCGATCCACACCATGACTCCCGGCCAGGGGGTCGGCGCCAACACCGCGCTGCGCGACGCCGCCCGGCTCTGCCGCAACCTGATCGCCCACCGCGACGCCCGGATGACACTCCTGGAAGCCGTGCTGGAGTACGAGACCAAGATGGTCGAGTACGGCTACGCGGCGGTCAAGGAGTCCAAGAAGCAGACCAGCGGGGACCAGCCGATCAACAAGCCCTACATCGGCCGGCTCGCACTGCTGGGCATGCGCGGCTACTTCTGGCTGGCCGGCCGGGTCCCGGCCCTGCGGCAGAAGATGGCCGAAGACCTGTACCTCGACCGCGGTGGCAACCGCGAAGAGTACTGACCGAAACACCGAACCGAAGTTCACCGAAAGGGACATGAAGAGTGGATCTGGGACTGCAGGACAAGCGAGTCCTCATCACCGGCGCGACGCGCGGCATCGGCCGCGCCACCGCCAGGGCCTTCGCGGCCGAGGGAGCGAAGGTCGCCATCACCTACAACTCGTCGGCGGACGAGGCGCAGAACGTGGTGAAGGAGCTCGGCGGCTCCGAGCGCGCCATCGCCGTGCAGTGCACGCTCGGTGACCCCGCCTCCATCAAGGCGGCCGTCGAGCACGTGGAGGGCGCCTGGGGCGGCGTCGACGTCGTCGTCGCCAACGCCCAGTCGTTCTCCTGGGTCAACCCCGACGAGCTGCCGGCGTTCGAGAACCTCCCGGTCGACGAGTGGTTCCCGCAGCTGCGGGACAACGTCGAGGGCCACATGCTGACGGTCCGTCACGCCCTGGGCGGCATGCGCGCACGCGGCTGGGGCCGGATCGTGCTGCTCTCCTCGGTGACGGCCGACCACGGCTCGCCCGGCTCGGAGATCTACAGCGCCGCCAAGGCCGCCCTGCACGGCTTCGCCCGCGGCCTGGCCTGGACCCGGGACGGCGTCCTGGCCAACGTCGTCTCCCCGGGCGGCACACTCACCGAGAGCCTGCAGGCGGTGGACCCGGCCATCATCGAGAAGTCCGCCCAGGAGGCCCCCAGCGGCCGCCTGGCCACCGCGGACGACGTGGCCCGCGTCATCGTCTTCCTCTGCTCGGAAGCCAACGGCAACGTCAACGGCGAAATCGTCCGCACCGCCGGCGGCCGCTGACCGCACACCGCACGCAGAGTGGGGCCGGCCTGGTGGCCGGCCCCACTTCGCGTGCTGCGCGGCCGGGGGAGTGCGAGCGAGCCGAGCCGGTGCTTGTCCGGCCGTCAGGCCAGTCGCCAGGACCGGCTGCCGGGGGTGTCGAGCCACAGCAGCTGGCTGTCCGGCGTGACGGACAGACCGTACCGTTCCCGGCGCGGCTGGCCGCTCTCCTGGTAGATCACGTAAGCCTCTTCGACGATGTCCCACAGGCGACGGGGACCGGCCTGCCGTGCGGTGCCGCCCTCGACCCGCGCCCACGATCCGGCCCCGTCCCAGAACTCGCACGCCCGGACGGACCCGTCGGGGGCGTGCTCGAACCTCTGGAAGACGCCGGGCAGCACAAGGCTCAGCAGGAAGTGCAACCCGTCTTCGCGCAGGGCCTCCGGGCTCACGCCGGTACTACTCGACAGATAGCTGTCCGGGGCGGGCGGCATGACGTTCGACGGGGCGTACGAGGCGTCTCGGGCCACCATGAAGAAGGCGGAGTCGGGCAGGAACCGGCCCTCGGCGGTCCCGTCCGCTTCGACGACCAGGCGTACGATGCCGCCACCCATCGGGCACACGATGACGCCGCCCGGCTCGGTCTCCCGGAGCCACGCGGCGGGAATGCTCTCGAACGCGCACGTGGCGATCAGCCGGTGGCACCGGGGCACTCCCGGCAGAGCGGCCCGGCCGTCCCCGGCGATGACCAGCGGGGTGTGGCCGAGTGCGGCCAGGCGCCTTTCTGCGGCGCGGGACAGTGCTGCGTCCACTTCGACGGTGACGACGTTCGCGCTGCCGACCCGGTGGCACAGCAGAGCGGCGTTGTAGGCCGTGCCGGTGGCGATCTCCCGTACCCGGTCGCCGTCGCGCACGTCGAGTGCTTCGAGCATCAGGGCCATCAGGGTCGGCATCGTCGACGAGCTGGTGGCGACGTCGTCGGCGCTGAACTTGATCAGCAGCGAGTCGTCGCTGTAGACCGTGGGCAGCCAGTCGGGGTCTCCCTCGGCAAGGGCCATGACGCCGTCCTTCGTACGGATCTTGAAGGACGGGACGAACGGCTCTCGGGGCACGGTCGCGAAGGCGTCGTACCAATGGGCGGAGGTGATCGCTCCACGGGCGCGGAGCCTGTCGGCGAGCGAGCGGCGGAGCTCGGTGGGGGAGACGGTCGTGCTCATGTGTCGGTTCCTTCGAGCAGGTCGGCGAGGGCGTGGGTGATGGGGCCGCGCAGGTCGGGGATGAAGCCGAACTGGCCGTTCGGGTTCAGGTCGATCAGGTGCCAAGTCCCCTTGTAGTCAACGAGAAAGTCCATGGCCGCGTACCGCAGGCCGAAGGCGCTCATCAATCCTCGGACGCCGGCGGCGACGGGGGCCGGGACGGGGCACGTCTGGTAGGAGAGACTGGGATAGTCGGTGCGGAAGTCGACGCGTGAGGCGTCTGATCCGGCGTGGATCTCGGAGGCGAACATCTGGTTTTCGACGACGGTCAGCCGGACCTCTCCCCGGGCCTTGTCGATCCACTCCTGGAACTGGTGAGCCGTCCGGGAGACGTCGGTGGTGATCTCGTCGGCCGTCACACGGGTGGTCCACAGCGCGCGGCGTTGGCCATCCTGCTCGGGAGGGAAGGCGCTCCCGACCGGCTTGTACGCGGCGACCTGCCCCGGCAGGGCGTTGATGAAGTCGCGCGCCTCGCCGGGCTCGTTGGTGATCAGCGTCCGGGGTACCGCCAGGCCGCACCGGACGGCGGTGGCCAGGGCCACCGGCTTGCACGCCGCCCGGGTGTTGTCGCCCGGACGGTTGACCCACCGGCAGTCGAGCGACGCCAGGACACCGCTGAATCCGGCGCGGGCCTCCGCCCGCGACCACTCGGCGTCCTCTACGCTCATGCCGGCCGCGAACCGGAACGGGTCCGGGCGGCGGTAGTACACCGACCGGATCTGATCGAGGGGAAGGCCCTGGCGCCGGCCGCGCACCCGCCCCTGCCACTTCCCCTGGCCGCCGCCGATCGTGAAGGCTATCGCCGCCTTCTCGGGGAAGTCGCCCGGGTCGAGGCGCACCAGGGGGACGCCTCGCTCGTTCAGCTCGGATATCACCAGGTCAGTGGTCGGGTCGAGATCGCAGGTCAGCACCAGGACCGTCATGGGATTCCTACCTCTCGGCGGTTACTGGTCGACGGTGGGCGCGGAGTCGGCGTCGGGCCACTGCTGGTGGTCCGTCGTCGTCGTGTACGACGTGGGGGAGGAGGACTGCGTCGTCATGGACGGCTCGTGGATGAACGGCGTCCCCTCCTCGGTGAGGCTGAGCTGCCGGTCCGGGCACAGCGTCAGCGGCGGGATCACGTCCTCCTCGCGCGAAACGATGGGGACCGCACGGGTGAGGCCGAAAGGACGCACTTGGGGCCCGCCGTGCGGGCGCTCGAGGGTCGTGGTGCTCATGGGGTCCTCCGTTGCTGGTTGGTGCGGTGAGTGGGCGCCTGCCCCAGCAGGGCGCCCGGTCCGTCCAGGTCGCCGGACGGAAATCTGTGGGTGGTGCCGGCCGTACGCGACCGCCGGTGCTGCCCGTTCACGGCCTCGCGCCCGTCCGCAGCTCGAACCAGACGACCTTGCCGGGTGGTGCGTAGGTGACGCCCCACTGGTGGGCGAGCTTGGCGATCATGGAGAGGCCGGCTGGACCGACATCGCCGCCGCAGCCGACCACTACCGGTCACGCCACCGCACTCCTAAAGATCACCTGCTGAGAACGCATCAGCCCTGCCTGGGGGCGTAGTTGTGCCTGGCGGTAGCGCTCATCCTTGGTCACTCTCCTTCACCAGCGAGGTGGGGGTCGAGACAAGACCGTAGGAGCGTCGGCCAGCGACACTCAACGAAGTTGCTCAGAGTTGCTGGAAGTCTCCTGAGAGAGGCTTCGGTGCTGTCGGGTGCTTGACCTCGGGGTAGTCGCGGGGCGAAGGTCAGAGGTGGCATACGGCCGGATCATGGGGGGAGCAACATGCGGCAACACAGCAGCGACGGCGACGACTTAACCGCTACGTTCTTCTGCACGGACCCCAACTCTCAGGGCGGCGTCGAGTGCGAGACGTTCTACGAGACCGACCGTGCCTCTTGGATCGTGCAGCTCAAGAAGCGCGGACCGAAGGTTCGGGATCAGCTCGTCGCATTGGCCGATGACGAGACGTTCGGGGAGATGTCCGGGCGGACCATGGATGTGTTCGTGCGGAAGTACGTCAGGGAGCGCTATGGAATTGATCTCGGCATCACGCCGACTTGAGCTGCTGTTCGGTGAGCCCGCCCAAGAAGTCCGGAAGCTGGAGCTACGGGACTTCTACGAGGTAGACCGCCCACTGTTCGAGGCGTGGCGCTCAGACGACCGTGAGACGGTCGAGGAGACGATGCGTGGGCATCGTGCGTTTCTGGCCGGGAAGGCCGCTCTCGGCTTCCCTTACCGGCGCGTGCGAGTCATCTCCGAGCCGCTCTCGGAGTATCAGCGGATGGCAGTCGAGTTGGCCGACCCCGAGGAAGGTCTTCGGTGGCTTCCCCGCCCTCTCGTGTCGGCGGTGCCGTTGCCGGGGAACGACTGTCTGATCCGGGATGACCTGGTGATCTTCAACCTCATCGGGGGAGACAACCAGCAGACCGAGATCCAGCTCTCAACCGATCCGGACGTGGTCGGTTTCTGCAATGACGCGTTCGAGCGGGCATGGTCGCTCGGTGTCCCCAACGGTAAGTACAAGCCCTGACGACATGTCGGACCAAGAACCATCCGCGTCTGCGAAGCGCGCATTCGGAACCCAGCTCAAGGAACTACGCCGGGACACCAACCTCTCGGGCGTCGAACTCGCGCGGCGCTGCGGTTGGCACAAGACCAAGGTGTCGAAGATCGAGCACGGCACACAGATCCCGACCGAGGACGATATCCGAGCGTGGGCAACGGCCTGCGGCGCCGAAGGGCAGATCCCCGAACTCATCGCGGTGAGTCGTGAGATCGAGCAGATGTGGACCGACTACAGGCGGTGGCACCGACCGGGGATGAAGCGTCTCCAGTTCCAGGCCATGGACCTCTACACGAAGACCAAGCTCCTCCGCGTGTATGAGTCACTGTTCATTCCTGGTTTCCTACAGACAGTCGAGTACGCCAAGGCGCAGTTCACCATCCATGCCAAACTGCACGGTCTACCGTTGGGCGATGTTGGGGAAGCCGCGCAGAACCGCATGGTCCGTAAGCGGTTCCTCGGTACCGGAGCGCCCATATTCTCGTTCATCTTGGAAGCGTCCGCACTGACGAACAACACGGGCGGCGTAGAGGTGATGAACGGCCAACTTGACCACCTACTAGAGGTGATGAAGCTCCAGTACGTGTCCATCGGGATCATCCCCCAAGGCCGGGAGCGGTTGCTCTACCCGGGTGAAGGCTTCTACCTGTTTGACGAGAGCTTGCTCAAGCAAGAGTTCTGGTCGGGGGCGTTCCAGACGTCCAGACCCGAGAACATCACGTACTTCATGCGCGTTTTCGCTGCTCTGCGGGATCAAGCCGTATTCGGCGATGCCGCCCGAAACGAGATCGAGGCGGCCCGTAGCCGTCTTCAAGGGACCTGAGGACGGAAGCCCACGAGTGCCAGATGGGCGGGATGCACCAGGAAGCCGAACCGTCAACTCGGCGGTGTGTCGCTGCAGGTCAGGAGCAAAGAAGGCTGGTGCCCGAGTGGAGAGTTCAAGTCCCCCTCGG
Organism: Kitasatospora sp. MAP5-34; assembly: GCF_029894335.1. Lineage (GTDB taxonomy): Bacteria > Actinomycetota > Actinomycetes > Streptomycetales > Streptomycetaceae > Kitasatospora. The sequence continues at coordinate 46,333 of NZ_JARXZC010000038.1, forward strand.
ACACCAACTGTGAGCCCACGGGTTCCAGCGAAGTGCTGGTTGAGCCTTCGTCCCGCCTGGTGGCTCAGCCAGTGGCGCTGATGACGACGAGGATGAAGTCGGCCGGAACCGCTTTGCCAAATTGGTCCACCTGTCCGAAGGCCACCTCGCGGCCCAGCGTCCGGGACAGGCCGTCGACACCGCCGGTCAGGCACTCGACCTGTACGGGGCCGTGAACTGCCCCCCGTTGGGCTGTCCGCCTGAACCGCTTCCGCGACAACGTGGCCGGTGCCGCCCTTCCCGAGACGGCCGCGTTCGTGGAACGGTACGACTGGCCAAGGGTCCAGCCGCTGACCGCAGTGATCGGCTCCGAGGCCGGACAGACTTGGTACACCACTGGTGTACCAGCGGTGTACGATCGCGGTATGGCTGATGCGACGATCAAGGTCTCCCCTGATACGCGTGACCGGCTGGCCGCTCTCGCGGCGGCCGGCGGTACCACGATCGGCGCCCAGGTGGCTCTGCTGGTGGAGCGGCAGCCCACTGCGGAGCAGATCGCCGAGCAGATCGCCGAGGGCCGCCGGCTGCTGCGGGAGCACTTCGGGATGACCCTCACCGACGCGGAACTGGACCAGGGCCCGGACCTGCTGCAGCGGGTCTACGGCATCGCCGCGGCCGACACGCGCGCCAAGGTCGCCCCCCGGCGCAGCGCGTGATCATCCTGGATTCCAGCGCCCTGGCCGCGCTGGCCGCCGACCACCCGCGCCTGCACCGGATCGTGGACTCCGCCCTGCGCAGCCCGTTCCAGCATCTGCTGGTTCCGGTGCTGTGCCTGGTCGGGGCCGAGATCAAGGACGAGGGCGCGGCGCACGCGGTCCTGGCGCTGCCCGCGCTCGAGTTCGAGCCCCTGGACGCGAGTACCGCCGTGCTGGTGGCGACCATGGTCCGCGACGGGTACGGCGGCCAGGATCTGGCCCACGCCATCACCACGAGCCTGCCCACCCCGGCGCGTCCGCTGCAGCACCTGATCCTGACGGCCCGTCCGGAGCTGTATCCGCCCGGGATCGCCACCGTCGACATCGACGACCCCCGCCTGGAGCCGTAGGTGCCGCACGCACCACACGGCCCTCCGGGTTCTGGGCGACCGGACCGCTGAACTCGCAGTCGCAGCCTGACCTGCCGCCGGAGGTCGGTCCCGGGCCGGGACCGGTCGGTCAGGCAGTCGTGGCGGATGCGCCGGCCAGGAGTTCGCAGTCGTCGAAGTTCATGCAGCCGCAGGCCAGGCAGGCGGCGACCGCTTCGCGCAGCCGCTGGGTCTGCTGGATGACCTGGTCGATCGGCTGTATCCCCCTCGCCCGGGCGATCGGTGTACTCCACCCCGCGCTCTACCTCGCGCTGCTGGCCGGCTCGTCCCTGCTGCACGCCTGGGGCGGCAGCGCGAAGTACGCCCTGGCCGCCCAGGTCCGCCCCGCCGAACAGCGCCTGGCGGCCAACTCGCTGCTCAGTACGAGCGCCTGGGTGTCCACGATCGTCGGCCCGGCGCTCGCCGGAGTCCTGGCGGCAGCCGTCACCCCGGCCTGGATCATCGGCCTGGACGCCCTGTCCTTCGCCGTACTGGCCGTACGCGCCGGGCGCCTGGGCGGGCCGGGCCGCAAGGCGCCGCCAGGACGTCCGGCCGGGCCGCCGGCCGGGTCACCGCCCGGTGCCGTGCCCGGCGCGGGCCTGCGCGTCCTGCGTGCCCGGCCCGAACTGCTCGGCCTGCTCGCGGTGACCTGGCTGTTCAACCTGTTCTACGGGCCCGTCGAAGTCGCGCTGCCGCTCTTCGTCGGTGAGGACCTCCACGCCGGCGCGGGTGTCCTCGGCCTTTACCGGGCGGCCTTCGGCATCGGGGCGGTCACGGGCGCGCTGGCCGTCGGCGCCCTGCGGCGACTGCCGCTGTGGCCGGTCCTGCTGGGCATCGTCGCCGGTCAGGGGCTGGCCATGCTGCCCTTCGGACTCCACGCGCCGGCCGGGTTCTCCCTCGCGGGTTTCGCCCTGGGCGGTGTGATCTACGGTCCGTACAGCGCCTTGGCCTTCAACCTGTTCCAGGACCTCACCCCGGCGGCCGCGTTGACCACCGTCCTCGCCCTGCGCGCAGCCGTCCTCCTGACGGCGTCACCTGTGGGCGCAGCGCTGGGCGGGCCGCTCACCGTCGCCCTGGGGCCCCGCCGGGTCCTGGCCGGCACGGGCATCGCCATGGTCATCGTCGCGGCCTGCGCCACGGCGCTGTGGCTGCGAAGGACGAAGACGGCACCGGGTCCGCGCCACCCTCCCGCCGGACCGACGGCACCCCGCGAGCCGGTCTGCGGGAGTGTCGCCGGCTGACCCGTCGGCTGACCCGCCGTCAGCTCCGCGTCAGCTCCGGCCACCGGGCTGCCTGGCGGCTGCCGGTGCCCGCGAGGTGGGCGAGGAGCAGCGGGTTGACCTGGTCGGCGTTGGCCTCGGGGAGCCAGTGGGGGGCACCCTCCAGGGGGACGAAGCGGTAGGGCGCCTTGACGTACTCGGCCGTCAGCTCGGCTGCCTCGCGGCCGAGCGCCTGGTCCTCGGTGCCCCAGACGTAGAGGGTGGGCACAGTGATGTCTCCGGCGGGCACCCGCAGATCCTCGCTGATCGCCCGGTACCAGTTGAGTCCGCCGGTGAGCGCGCCCTGGGTGAGCCTGCGGACGTTGGACTCGACCTGCTGCTGGGACAGTGCGCCCCGGTAGATCGCGTGCAGCGCGGCCGCGTCGTCCGCGAGCATGCCCTGCTCGGCCACGTGGCCGGGGAGGCGGAAGTGCCGGATGTACTGGGAGCGTTCCTGCTGGCCGCCGCCGCTGTTCAGGGCGCGGTACAGGGCGAGCGGGTGCGGGGTGGCGAGCACGGAGAGCGTGTGCAGCCGCTCGGGGTGGGCGGCGGCCAGTGCCCAGGCGACCAGGCCGCCCCAGTCGTGCGCGACCAGGTGGAAGCGCTGCGCGCCGAGGGCGTCGGCGAAGCCGAGTACGTCCGAGATCAGTTTCTCGACGGCGTACTCCTCGACGGCCTCGGGGCGGGCGCCGGGGGAGTAGCCGCGCTGGTCCACGGCGACGGCCCGGTAGCCGGCCTCGGCGAGGGCGTGGATCTCCTCGGTCCAGCAGTCCGCGAACTCGGGGAAGCCGTGCAGCAGCAGGACGAGTTCACCGTCGGCGGGACCGGCGGTCAGGGCGTCGAAGGTGTGGGGGCCGACCACAAGTCGGGTGGCGGTCACGGTGGGCATGGGGTAAATCCTGTCAGTCGGGCGTCATATGACGGAGTCTCCGGTCCGTCAGCACTTCGTTCACTATCCGGTACGCGCACCGGTGGCCGGACGGCAGGGGCCGCCACCGGCGCGGTGCGATCGCCGGCGGGCGCTCCCGATGAACCCGGCCCGCGCGGGAGGGGTCAGCTGAGGCGTTCCCTGAGCTGGGCGCTGACCGCACACAGCACGCGGAGCGGGGCCGGCCACCATGGCCGGCCCCGCTCCCCGTGCGCCGCACCGGGCACTGGCAGCCAGTGTCCGAAAATTCGCCGCAGTGGTGGACCTTGCCTTTTCCCTGGTCAGGGGCGTCCGAGTGCTCGGTAGGTCCAGCCTGCCGCCCGCCAGCGGACGGGGTCGAGGGTGTTGCGGCCGTCGATAACACGGGGAGCGGCGACGCGGGCGGCGAGGGAGCCGGGGTCGATACTGGTGAACTCGGGCCACTCGGTCAGGTGCAGCAGCAGGTCGGTGTTCTGGGCGGCGGCGGCCGGGTGGTCGGCGTATTCGAGCTGTGGGTGGGCCTTGCGGGCGTTGTCCATCGCCTTCGGGTCGAACACGGTGACGGTGGCGCCGCGCTGGTGCAGGGCCTGGGCGACGGCCAGGGCCGGGGAGTCGCGGATGTCGTCGGTGTCGGGCTTGAACGCGGCGCCCCAGACGGTGATCCGCTTGCCCTTGATGACGCCGTCGCACTGCTCGAAGGCGAGGTCGACCATGCGTTCGCGGCGCCGGTTGTTGATGGCGTCGACCTCGCGCAGGAAGGTCAGGGCCTGGTCGACGCCGAGTTCGCCGGCGCGGGCCATGAAGCCGCGAATGTCCTTGGGCAGGCAGCCGCCGCCGAAGCCTAGGCCGGGCCGCAGCCCCCGGCGGCCGATCCGGATGTCGTGGCCGAGCGCCTCGGCCAGCAGTTGGACATCGGCGCCGGCGGTCTCGCAGACCTCGGCCATGGCGTTGATGAAGGAGATCTTGGTGGCGAGGAAGGCGTTCGCGGCGGACTTCACGAGTTCGGCGGTGGCCAGGTCGGTGACGATGGTCGGCGTTCCGGCTTCGATGATCTTGCCGTAGGCCTGGCGGAGTACTTTCTCGGCGCGGGTGTTCTCGCTGGTGAAGCCCATAACAATGCGGTCGGGGTGCAGGGTGTCCTCGACCGCGTGGGACTCGCGCAGGAATTCGGGGTTCCAGCAGACCTCGACCTGGTCGCCCGCCGGGGCGAACTCGCGCAGGATGTCGATGACCTGGGGCGCGGTGCCGACCGGAACGGTGGACTTCCCGACGATCACGGCCGGGCCGCGCAGGCGGGGCGCGAGTTGGCGGACGGCGGCGAACAGGTGAGTGAGGTCGTAGGCCATCTCGCCGGGCTTCTGGGGGGTGCCGACGCCGATGAAGTGCAGGTCGGCGAAGGCGGCGGCCTCCGGGTAGGAGGCGGTGAACCTGAGCCGACCGGTGGCGGTGTGCTTGGCCAGCAGCGGGTCCAGGTTGGGCTCGTAGAACAGGGCCCGGCCCTGGCTGAGGGCAGTGACCTTGTCCGGGTCGATGTCCAAGCCGAGGACCTGGTGGCCGAGTTCGGCCATCGCGGCGGCGTGGGTCGCGCCCAGGTAGCCGCAGCCGATTACGGTGAGCTTCACGAAGCTTGTCCTTCCGGAAGGGGGGTGGGTGCTGCCCGGCCCACCCCCCTGGAGGACCGGGGGTCAGGCGGGCCGGGCGGCGAGGTAGCGGTGGATGCCGTCGCGGACGAACGGCGGGATGGTCAGGACGGTCAGGTGCTCGGGGTCGAAGAACTGGAGCTTGACGCCCTCGGCGAGCGGCAGTGCGGTTTCGTCGCCGTCCCAGGAGCCGGCGAAGAAGGTGATGATCTGCCCGGAGCCGAAGGAGTCCTTGACCTCGAACAGCTCGACCAAAGTGCTGTCGGGGGTAAGGCCGGCTTCCTCGTCGAGCTCCCGGACGATCGCCTCGGCCGGGCGCTCGCCGGGGTCGCAGCCGCCTCCGAGCAGGCTCCAGTGGTCGGGCCAGGCGATGCTGCCCAGGTCGTCGCGCAGGTGCATGAGGAACTGGCCATGCCGGTTGGCGATGATCGCGACCGCGCCGCGCGGCTCGGCGGCGGACGGCTCGTCGGGGAGAGTTGGGGAGTCCATCCGCCCACCGTAATGACCTGACGGAGGGTCATGCGGCAGCCCTCACCCGTTGGTCGGAGAACCAGGCGGCCGCCATCAGAGCCTGCATCCGGGTCCGGTCGAACCGCCCACCCGGCTTCAGGCCGCCTTCCAGCAGCGGCCGCAGACCGCGCGGGGCCTCGGCGAGGGCGGTGGTGATGTGCGCGGTCGCCCACGGCTCCAGCGGGCCGCTGAGCCAGCTGGGGACCGGTGAGGCGAAGCCGAGCTTGTCCCGGCTGCCCCAGACCTCCGGCGGCAGCCCGAGGGCCTTGGCGGCGTCCCGCAGGATCCGCTTGCCCGCCGCCGGATCGGCGATCTTGTGCTCGACCGGGAGGCGGTAGGAGAACTCGACCAGGTCCCGGGCCAGGAACGGCGAGCGTCGCTCCAGGGCGAACGCGGAGGCGAGCTTGTCCGAGGTCATCACCAGCGGCCGCCAGGCAGTCGCCAGGTCCGCCAAGGTCAGTCCCCGGGCCAGGTCACCGCCGGCCCGCTCCAGGGCGTCGGCGACCAGCTCGCGGGCCCGGCCGTCGGGGTCGGTGCCCCGCAGGATCAGCCGGACGATCGCCTCCGCCGCCCCCAGGGGCTGGTCAGCGGTGTGCAGGAGCTTGGAGGCCAGCGGCCGGTAAGCCTCCAGACCTGCCGTCAGCACTGCATCGGGGCCGAACAGGACGAGCGCGTGGCGGACGTAGCCCATCAGGAACTCGTCCGGGCCCAGCCCGCCGACCACCACCCGAAGGCCGCGCTCGGCGACCGCCCGGTAGGCCATGTGCTCGGAGAACGTGGACGCGTTGCCCATCGGGTAGTCCAGCGCGGCCATGATCTCCGGCAGCGACCGCGTGAAGTCGTCGATCGTCGGCTCGATCACCAGCAGCTCGGCACCGATGTCCCGGGCTACGACAGCGGCGAGCTTCGACTCGTCCAGCCGGCCCTGGCCCGGGTAGCGCACTGTCACGCAGACCGGCGGACGCATGAGATAGGCCAGCACCGACGAGTCCAGCCCACCCGAGAGCAGGAGGGCGAAGTCCCCTCCCGGGGCCCGTAGCGGAATGCGGTCGGCCAGCAGGACCGAGAACCGGGCCAGCGCGGTGCGGTAGTCGCCCTGCCAGGGCTCCAAGCCCTCCAGGCTCCACCAGCTCTGCTGGTCCAGCGAGCCGGTGGCGACGTCGAAGGCCAGCAGGGTGGCCGGGGCGAGGAGCTGGATGCCCTGGAACGGGGTGTCGACGCCGGTCGGCGTCTCGATGGAGAGCATCTCGGGGCGGACGACCAGCGGTGCGGTGCCGTAGCCGGTCAGGGTGGTGACCTCGGAGGCGAACGCGAGCCGCCCGCCGTCCAGCCGCCAGTAGAGGGGCTTCTCGCCGAGCCTGTCCCGGGCCAGGAACAGCCGGCCCTCGCGCGGGTCGTAGGCGGCCAGGGCGAACATGCCGTCCAGCCCGTCCAGGCAGGCGGGGCCGAGCTTGGCCCAGGCCCGCAGCACCAGGTGGGCGTCCGTCTCACCCGGCTCCAGTCCGATGCCCCAGGCCACGGCCTGCTGCCGGTAGTTGTAGATCTCGCCGTTGAACGTCAGCAGCACCCCGGTGGCCTGGTCCCGGTAGGGGCCGGGCTGGGCGGTGCGGTCGACGATCAGAAGGGTGTTCATGGACAGCACCGCCCGGCCGTCGGCCGAGGCGAGCTGTCGGGTGCCGTCAGGCCCGCGATGGTGCTGGGCCAGTCCCATCGCGGCGACGGTGCTCTCGTGCCTTACGGCGTCCGGTCCGGCCAGTCCTGCGATTCCGCACATCTGCCTTCACCCCCGAGAGTGAATCGGTGGAGGCCCCCGCCGGGAGGTAGTGCCCCAGGTCCCGGCGGGGGCCCGGAACACCAGACAACCGCGCGGCGGCGGACAGGGTCAGGGCTCGCAGGGGGGCTCACAACTCGCGAAACCGGTTCACCGCGAGCGGCGAAGGCAATACCCTCGGTGATCCGGCGTCAGATGCCGGGCGTACGACTTCTCGTGCCCAGTCGAGTACCAAACCGCCGCAGACCCGTGCGGGACTCATGAGGGGGACGCTGTGGCGTCGACCACCCGCCGGACCAGGCCACCGAACGCGGACCTGGCCCGGATGATCGAGATGTGCGGCGGCGCCAGCCACAAATCGCTGGCCCACCGCGTGAACCAGCTCGCCCACGAAGCCGGGCTGACCACGAATTACACGCACACCTCGGTCGCCAACTGGTGCCGCCGGGGCATGGTCCCCGACTGGCCCGTGCCCAAGCTCCTGGCCCAGGCGATCGGCGGGCGGCTCGGGCGGCCCGTGCAACTGGCAGAGATCGGCATGGCGGACGCCGAGACACCGGACGCCGATGTGGGGTTGGATTTCCCGCGAGACCCCGCCGACGCCGTGCGCGTCGCCACTTCGTTCTGGAGTTCCGTGAACCGCCGCGACTTCCTCACCGGATCCAGCTTCGCCGTCTCCGCGTTCGCCACGCCCGTCACCCGCTGGCTGGTTACCCCCGCCGACGAGACCGCCGCCCACCGTGGCAGCGTGCGCGTGGGCGCCGCCGACCTCGACGAGCTGCGGGACGCGGCCGGCGACGCCCGCCGCTGGGACTCGAAGTACGGTGGCGGGAACTGGAAGGCCAACTCCGTCACCGCCTGCCTGCAGGAGCGGGCCGTCCCGTTGCTGAACGGCTCGTTCAGCGACAGCGTCGGCCGCGAGCTGTTCTCGGTGACCGCCGAGCTCTCCCGGCTGGCCGGCTGGACCGCCTTCGACGTCGGCCAGCACGACGCCGCCCAGCGGCACTTCATCCAGGCCCTCCGTCTCGCCCGGGCCGGCGGCGACGTCCAGCTCGGCTGCTACGTGCTGACCACCATGGCGATGCAGACACTGCTGCGCGGCTTCGCCGGTGAGGCCATCGACATGACCCAGGGCGCCTTCCAACGGGCCAAACACGAAGCGGCACCACGGGTGCTGGCCTTCACCAAGCTCATCGAGGCCCGCGCTCACGCCCGCGACAACAATGCCAAAGCGGCCTCCGCCGCGCTGTCCGCCTCCGAAACCCTCCTCGGCCAGGCCCGCGACGGTGGCGAGGAACCCACTTGGATCGACTTCTACCACCACGCCCGGCTCTCCGCCGACGCCGCCGAAATCTTCCGCGACCTCAAGAACCCCAAGGCCGCCCTGACGTGGAACGCACAGGCCGCCGCCATGCCGCCTGGGGTGTTCACCCGCTCCGTTGGGATGCGGCTGGCGATCGTGGGGACCGCCCACCTCCAGGACCGCGACCTCGACCACGGGCTGCAACTGGGCCACCAGGCCGTCGACATCCTCGCCCGCGTCCAGTCCAGCCGGGCCCTGGACTACGTCCGCGAGTTCAACACCGCCCTCACCCCCTGGCGCCGCGAACCCCGCGTCGCCGAGTTCCTCCACCGCGCCCGCACCGAACTCGCAATCGCAGCCTGACCTGCGGTCAGAGGACAATCCGGGCCGGGACGAGTCGGTCCACGGGCATGTGAGGCACCACCTTTCCCCCGGCGGTGTGTGCCCGGGGGCACGGGGCGGACAGGGCGGTTCGTCCCCCTGCCTCGCATCGTGCGGTCACGGTGCGGATGCCGCGACCGGGGACGGGCGGACGGGAGACGGGGTCAGGGGCGCAGGACCAGCCGGATCGGGTCGCCCTCTTCGGTGTGCAGGCGCTGGACGGCCCTGTCTCCTCCGAGCGGTGATGGGGCGGTGGTCAGCGGACCCAGCCGCCGGTCATCGCCTGCACGGCCGAGCCGTCGCCGTCCGCGAGCTTCACGGCGGTGAACGCGCGCGCGGCCTGCGAGGTCTGCACCCGGAAGGCGGGCCGCTCGCTCTCCAGCAGCTCGACGATCGGGGCTGCCGCCTCCTGCGGCGTCTGCGCGGCGGCGAAGGCCTCGCGGACGCGGGCCAGGTAGCCGGCCAGCGCGGGCGCGTACGGGCCGGCCTGCTCCACCAGCGCGTCGCGGCCGCCCAGGTTGCTGATGAACTCGCTGGCCACCGCACCCGGCTCGACCACGCTGACGGCCACCCCGACCGTCGCCGCGACCGGCGCGAGGGACTCCATGAAGCCCTCGACGGCGAACTTGGCCGCGCAGTACGCCTCGTTGAACGGCTGGCCGACCACGCCGCCGATGCTGGTCACGGTCAGCACGCGGCCCTTGCTCTCCCGCAGCAGGGGCAGCGCCGCCTTGGTGACGTGCAGGACGCCGAAGAAGTTGACCTCCATGACGGTGCGCACGTCCTCGATGCTCTGCTGCTCCAGCGTGCCGGCGTGGCCCGCACCGGCGTTGTTGACCAGCGCGTCCAGGCGGTCCAGGCCGGCCAGGCAGGCCACGACCGAGGCCTGGTCGGTCACGTCCAGCGCGCGGACCTCGACGGCCACCCCGGCCTCCTCGGCCGCCGCGAGCAGCGCGCCCGCCTTGGTGGTGTCGCGCATGGTGGCGACGACGTGCCAGCCGCTCCGCGCGGCGGCGACGGCGGTCGCCAGGCCGATGCCGGAGGAGGTGCCGGTGATCAGGACGGTCTTGGTGCTCATGGTTCCAGGTCCTTTGCTTATGACTCATAACTACTATAGTCCATAACTATGCGTCCCGATATTTCACCTTGTCAAGCACATCGGTAGAGTGGACCCATGCCCAAGTCACCGAACGAGCTGACCGGGGAGGTCATCAGCCTCTTCGCCGCCGTCAACCGCCGCTACGCCCAGGAGTCCGAGGCCGCCGCCGCCACCCACGAGCTGACCCCGCTCCAGGCCAAGGCCCTGCTCGCCACCGAGGACCCGGTCCCGATGCGCCGCATCGCCGACCGCCTGCACGCGGAGCCCTCCAACGTCACCGCGATCATCGACCGCCTGGAGTCCCGCGGCCTGGTCGGGCGCAGCCCCGACCCGGGCGACCGCCGCGTCAAACTCGTCGCCGCCACCGCAGCCGGACGCACCGTCATCGCCGACCTCCGCGCCCGCATGCCCTTCGCCGCCGCCCCCCTGGACCGGCTCACCACCCACCAGCGCGAGTCCCTGCGCGAGCTGCTGCAACTGATGCTCGACACCTGACGCCTGACGCCGGCCAGGCCGTCGGGACGGGACGGGACGCGAAGTCCGGACGTTCGGGCGGCCTCCGCCCGGCAGGTGGTTGACTACGCCACATGGACTCTCGCGCGAGCGTTCCCCACCTGTACGGACGCGCTGACGGGCTGTTCCGGCCGGTGTTCCCGCACCCGGCGGACGGCCGGTCATGAGCGCCGCCGGCAGGCCGCCGGAGCCCGGCCGGGCCCCGACGGCCTGGGGCGCGCCCCCCTTCGACCCCGAACTGAGCGCGGCGCTGGCGGCTCTGGGGCACGAGGCGAGGGAGCCGTTCACCCCGGAGAACCTGGCGGCCCGGCAGCAGCGGGACGCCGCCGCCCGGCCCAGGCCGACGCTCCGGGACCTGCGGGCCGACGGCCGCTTCGAGGTGGAAGAGCTACGGGTGCCCGGAGCGCCGGGCGGGCCGGACGTCACGCTCGTGAGCGCGCGGCCCGCCGGGCTCGCCGGGCCGCTGCCGCTGCTGTACTACATGCACGGCGGCGGAATGATCATGGGCAATGCGTGGTCCGTACTCCCGCAGCTGCTCCGCGAATGGGCCCTCCCGCTGGAGCTGGCCGTCATCTCCGTCGAGTACCGGCTGGCACCGCACGCGCAGTATCCCGGACCGCTGGAGGACTGCTACGCCGGACTCCGCTGGGTGGCCGAGCACGCGGTTGGACCGGGCACCGACCCGGGCGCCGACCCGGGCACCGGCCTGGGCATCGACGCGGACCGCATCATCATCGGAGGAAAGAGCGCCGGCGGCGGACTCGCCGCAGCACTCGCCCTGCTCACCCGCGACCGGGGCGGACCCACGCCGATCGGGCAGCTCCTCCTGTGCCCGATGCTCGACGACCGCGGCGACACCTTCTCCAGCCACCAGCTGGCCGGCCTCGACACCTGGGACCGGACCTCCAACGCGACCGCGTGGCAGGCGCTGCTGGGCGACCGGTACGGCGCCGCGGACCTGCCGCCCTACGCGGCTCCCGCCCGCGCCACGGACCTGTCCGGGCTGCCCCCCGCCTACATCGAGGTCGGGTCGGCCGAGACCTTCAGGGACGAGGACGTGGCCTACGCCGACGCGATCTGGCAGGCCGGCGGCCAGGCCGAACTGCACGTGTGGCCCGGCGCCTTCCACGGCTTCGACACCTTCGCACCGCTGGCAGCTCTCAGTCAGGACGCCCGCAACGCCCGTTCCCGCTGGCTCCGGCGCATCCTCGTACAGTCCGACAGGTATCAGTCTGCGATGGGGCTGCGCAGCCCGATCGCGTGACGGCGGCGGCGGTGGCGGCGGTGGCGGTGGTGGCGGCGGTGGTGGCCGTGACGGCCCGTCAGGCGCGGCTCGGCTCCGGTGCCGGCTCCGGCTCGGGGAGCTGAGCTGCCGCGCGGCGGGGGAGCAGCAGCGGGGTCGCCAGCAGGAGTACGCCGGCCAGGCCGATGGCCGTACGCGGGCCGAGCAGGACGCCCAGCCCGCCCCAGGCGGCCGTCAGGAGCGCGGTCGAGGCCTTGGTCGTCACGGCCCAGGCGGACAGTGTGCGGGTGACCCGGCCGGTCGCGGTGCGCTGGAGGCGGTAGGTGGCGTAGACGGGGTTGAAGACCCCGCAGCAGGAGATGAGCCCGAGCTCGACGCCCATCACCAGCAGCAGCCCGCCGGTGCCCGGCCGCACGAAGGCCAGGCCGACGGGCCAGAGCGCGCGCAGCGCCCCGGTCACGGCCAGGACCCGGTGCTGCCCGAACCGGGTGACGAGCGGCCCGGCCAGCCGCGAGCCGAGCAGCCCGCCGATCGAGGGCGCGGCGAAGGCGAGGCCGTACTGCCACGGCGTGAACCCGAGCCGGCCGAGCATCAGGACGGCCAGCAGCGGCTCGGTGGCCATCACCAGGCCGTTGAACAGGGCGGTGTTGAGGAACAGCGGACGCAAGCCCCGGTCGGCGAGGATGTACCGCCAGCCGTCGAGCAGGTCCCCGGCGCGCATGCGCGCGGCCTCCCGGCACCCGGGCGGCGGCTCGGGCCGCTGCCCGGGCCCGCCCGTCGCGCGGATGCCGAGAGCCGAGAGCAGGTAGCTGACCGCGTCGGCCACCACCGTCGCCACCGGACCGAGGAGCCCGATCGCCACGCCGCCCAGCGGCGGTCCGATGATCGTGGTCGTCCAGGCCGTGGACTCGAACCGGGCGCCTGCGACGAGCAGGTCCTCGGCCGGCAGCAGGGTCTTCAGGTACGCGCCGGAGGCGGCGCGGAAGGTGATGTCGGCCGCCGCGACGACGACCGAGACCAGCAGGAGCTGGAGGAAGGTGAGCACGCCGAGCGCGTAGGCGGTGGGGATCGTGAGCAGCGCCGCGAACCGCACCAGGTCCATCGTGATCAGCACCGGCCGCTTGCGGCGGAACTCCACCCACGGGCCGAGCGGCACCGCCACGGCCGCGCCCACCGCGGCCCCCACCGAGGAGAGCGCGGCGACCTCGGCCGGTCCGGCGTGCAGCACCCGGACGGCGATCAGCGGGAACGCGCCGAAGGCGAGCCAGGTGCCGAGCGCGCTGGTCCCGTACGCTCCCCAGAGCCACCCGAACCGCCGCCCCAGCCGAGGTCCGAGCAGAGGTCCGAGCAGCTGTCCCCGCCGGTGCCCGCTCTTCATGCCCGATCCCCCCGCCACTCACCCGCACAACCGATCCGCGTTCGGTTGCATCAAAGCGCGCACCATACCCGGGGATCAAACAACCGCAGGGCCGCCCGGCCACAACCAACGGTTGTGCCCCTAGGCTGTCGGCATGGACCTCGACACCGTCCGGACCTTCGTCGCCGCCGCCGACGCGGGGCAGTTCCAGGAGGCCGCCGCCGAGCTGGCGGTCACCCAGCAGGCCGTCTCCAAGCGCATCGCCGCGCTGGAGCGCGAGCTCGGCGTGCGGCTGTTCACCCGCACCGCGCGCGGCGCCGGGCTCACCATCGACGGGCAGGCGTTCCTGCCCCACGCGCGCGAGCTGCTGCGCGTCGCCGAGCGCGCGGTCGCGTCCGTGGCCGCCGGCCGCCGGCCGCTGCGCGTCGACGTGATCGCCTCGCGCGTCGCGCCGTCGGGCCTGATGCGCGGCTTCCACCGCGCGCACCCCGAGATCGACCTCGACGTGGTGATGCTGTTCGACGTCGAGACGGCCGTCACCGCCATCCGGTCCGGTGCGATCGACGCGTCCTTCCGCGCCGTCGCCGTGCCCGGCCGGCCCCTTCCCGAGGACATCGAGTCCGTCCGGGTGCTCGACGAGCCGCTCCAGCTCCTCGCCGGTCCCGCCCACGCGCTGGCCGGTGCCCGGTCGGTGACCGTCGCCCAGCTCGCCGGACACCGGATCTGGATGCCCGGCATCGTCCCCGGCACCGAGTGGGCCGCCTACTACGCCGACCTCGTCGCCGAGTTCGGCCTCACCATCGAGGCGACCGGCCCCAACTTCGGCTCCGACGCCCTCCTCGACACCATCGCCGACACCCCGGCCCTGGCCACCTTCATGGGCGAGCACACCCGCCTGGTCTGGCCCGCCGACCACGGCCTGCGCCGTATCCCGGTGACCGACCCGACGCCCGTCTACCCGCACTCGCTGCTCTGGCACCGTGACAACCCCCACCCGGCGCTGGCCGCCCTGCGCGCCTACCTCGCCGCCAGAGCGGCCGGCCACGCCGCCGCCGGGACCTGGGCGCCGGGCTGGGTGCTTCCGCGCTGATCCAGCGGCCCGCCCGGACGAAACCTCGCGGTGATCCCCGAGCCTGAACATCGGGGACTGAACATCGGGGAGGCCCTGGTGTCGTCGCCCGCCGCGAGCTCACGAGCGCGCGCTTGTTCTTGTGGCCGGCGACCACGTGCCGGGGGCTCAGTTCGGCGATCCGGTCGATGCCCTCCAGCCACGCCTCAGGGCCGCCGCCGCCTTCGTACCGGAAGGGCCGCCGTCCAGTCCACCCGCCCGTTGGAGCGGGTACCTTCGCGGTACAGCGACGAACCGTGAAGGGGAACATCCAGCATGACGCAGCCCACTGACACGAGCAGGTCTGTGCCCATCCGCGCCTTGATCCTGGACTTCGCCGGGGTGCTGACGACTGGCGTACTGGAGACGCACCGCCAGTGGTGCCTGGCGCAGGGGCTGGATGCTGAGGCGTGGCGGCGGACGCTGAACTACACCGATGAAGGACGGCAGCTGTACGCGGCGTTGGAGATCGGGGAGTTGTCGCAGGCGGAGTGGAACCGGCGCACGGCGCCACTTCTCGGGATCGGTGATGACGGCGAGAACCTGATGGGCCGTTCGTGGGCGGGGGTCCGGCCGGCCGAGGACATGATCCGGCTGGCCCGGGATGCCCGCGCCGCCGGGTACACGCTCGCCCTGCTGTCGAACTCCTTCGGCCTGGACCCGTACAACCCGTATGAGGCCATCGGGGTCTGGGACTTGTTCGACGTGCACGTGATCAGCGAGACGGAAGGCATCGCCAAGCCCGATCCGGCGATCTACCAGCGCACCCTTGACCGGCTCGGACTGCGCGGCGAAGAGTGCGTGTTCGTGGACGACCACCCGGTGAACCTGCCCCCGGCCGCCGCGCTCGGGATCACCACGGTGCTCGCGGACGGTAGCGCCGCTGCCTGCGCCGAGGTGGCGGCGATCCTCGGGCTGTGCCCGGCGCAGGCAGCCTGACCCGGTGAGACCGGCTGCCTGCCGCACCGTCAACTGACGGCCAGACAGCCGGGTTCCACGACGCACCCTGTGCGCGTACCGTCCGAGTGAGGCCAATCACGGGACGGAGCCAGGGTATGACGGCATGGTCGGAACGCACCACCAGTGAACGGGTCAAAGCGCTACGGGGCTCGGACATGACACAGGAACAGCTCGCGGAGGCGTCCGGGTTCATCGCACTGGAAGCCGTGGCGTCGGAGGTGTACACCTTTCAGAGTCAGACGATCCCCGCCCTGCTCCAGATCCCCGATTACACCCGCGCGTTGTCGGTGGCCAGCCACGGGTGGACGAAGCCGGAAGAGATCGAACAGTTCGTTCGGTCCGCCTTGCCCGGCAGCAGCGGATCACCTCGGACGACCCGCTCACCGTGTGGGTAGTACTGGCAGAGGCCGCTCTGCGTCAGCAGGTCGGCGGTTCCGCCGTGATGCACGAACAGCTCTCCTACCTTGAGCAGATGGCCGAGCTGCGAACCAAGGCTCGGTCCCCCGTGGAGTCCCTGAAGCTGATCACGTCCATGAAGGACTGCGGACCATGAACAACACGCCGACTGCTTCACAGAACCTCTCGTCCGCCACTTGGCGCAAGTCCACATACAGCGGCGGCGGCAACAATCAGGAGTGCATCGAGGTGGCCGACGGCTTCCCCGGCGTGCTGCCGGTCCGCGACTCCAAGGACCCGGGCGGCCCCGCGCTGGTCTTCCCCGCCGATGCCTGGCGGGCGTTCGTGGCGGGCGTGCGCGCAGGGGAGTTCCCCGCCGACTGCTGACCAGCCCGACCCCCGACAGCCCCCGGCCGACACGGCGCGGGGCTGTGGCACTTCCTGGAGCAGGACCCGAAGTAAAGGCCCACGTAGCCGAGTTGGCCGAGGAACAGGACGGGACCGGCCGCCGTCTGGTGGTCCGCAACGGCTACCACCACCCGATCGAGTCCGCACAGGCCCGCTGGCGTGCGGTCAACGCTCCTCGCTTGGTTGCCCTGGTCCGGGCCGGAGCCCGAATTCGAACGCGGTGTCCTGGCCAGGGGGCAGAGGCTCTCGCTGCCTGACAAGGCGTCAGCCGACTCGGTCGAGCAGATCGGCGACGTCCGCGAACACCCTCTCTCCCGCCGCCGCTGCGGCGGGAGAGAGGGTGTCGAGGGTGAGGAATCCGTGGACCATTGCGGCCTCGCAGCGGTGTCGGACCGGGACGTGCGCGGCGGCCAGCCGGGCGGCATAGGCGTCGCCCTCGTCCCGGAGCGGATCGTGCTCCGCGGTGACGACAACGGTGGGCGGCAGCCCGCCGAGGTCGGCGGCGTACAGCGGGCTGACCCCGGGGGCGGCGCGCCGGGACGGGTCCGGGACCCATTGCTCGGCCCCCCACGCGACGTCGTCGGTCGTCAGGCCCCAGCCCGTGGCCTTCGACCGCGCGCTGGAAGAGGAGAGTGTCAGATCGGTGTTGGGGTAGACCAGGATCTGGGCGGCCGGTAGCGGTCCGCCTTCGTCGCGCAGGCGCAGGCAGGCGAGCGCGGCGAGGTTCCCGCCGGAGCTGTCGCCCATGACGACGGTCGGGCCTGCGATCCCGGCGCTGGAAGCTCCGCCGGCTGCCGCCCACCGGATGGCGTCCACGCAGTCGTCGACGGCAGCCGGCCACGGGTGCTCCGGAGCCCGGCGGAAGTCGACGCTCAGTACGGCAGCGCCGGTGCTGAGGGCCAATCGGCGGCAGGCCCGATCGTGCGACTCCAGATCGCCGATGGTCCACATCCCTCCGTGCAGGAACACCACCAGCGGCCGGATCGCCGCCGAAGGCCGGTAGAGGCGGGCCCCCACGGCAGCCGGACCGACCGTCAGATCCTCGACGTGGGCGATCTCGGGGCCCGGGGGCCGGGCTTCGGCGCGCAGTCGTTGCGCACGCCGCAGCTCCGCTGCGCCCATGGCGCGGGCGGGACGTCCGGGGTCCTGCCGAACGGCCTCGATGAAGGAGGCCAGTTCGGCATCGGCGAGAGAGGGATCGATCGGTCCGGTCACGCAGGCCAGGATGCCATCGCGGGTTCGGCTGGACGAGTAGTCCGAAGTCGGGCGGCTTCAGCAGTTCGGCTCAGGGAATACCGGAAGGGTGTCCGGCATCGGGCCGTGACAGCCGAAGACCGGTCCCGGATTCGACCGGGGCAACACGAGGGGAAATGCGATCGTGGGGGAACTGGACGGCATGACCGCACTGGTGACGGGCGGCTCGCGGGGGATCGGTCGCGCGGTCGCCCTGCGGCTCGCCGCCGAGGGGGCGCTGGTCGCGGTCCACTACGGCGGCAACGACGCGGCCGCTGCGGAGACCGTGGCGCTGATCGCCAAGGCCGGCGGCCGGGCACGCACCGGGGCGTTGACGTCGGCCTGGGCGGGGCGGAACTTCGGATCCACTCGTCCAGCAGGAGGGGTGGCGAAGGACGCTCCGACGCGGCCCGGCCCGCGCGGCAAGGCCGTCAGCGAAGCCGACCGCGCTGCGGGAGCAGGAGTCCCCGCGACCGCGCGAACCCGGCCACGCCACGCGGGGCTGTGGCTTGTCCTGGGCCAACTACCGGCGCCGGCCAGCCTCTCGGCCCGCGCGGGGGCTGTCGGGGTTGGGGCTGGTCAGGGCCTCTCGTTGCTCGGTAGGACGTTCGACACTCCCCGAGCTGTCCTGCACACGGTGAGGACACCTCAGCTGTTTTGACCGATCGCTTTTTCTGTTGTCACAGCCCGCGAGATCCAGTACGGTCGTCCACCGTGAACACCGGACCGGCACTACGCCACACACAGATCGGCTATCCGGTGGAGGGCTGATCGCACGGTGGGTGCGGAGAAGGCACCCCCTCAGTTCGGCACGCGGACCTCCCAACGCTCGTGCATTGCGAGTCCGTTCTTCGTGTCGAGCAACAGCGAGGTCAGCCGAATGACAGTCACGTTCAACCACACCATCATCGCCGCCAAGGATCGCAACGAGTCGGCTCGGTTCTTCCGGGAGCTGTTGGAACTTCCGGAAGCACCGTCATGGGGCCCGTTCACCAACATTCAGCTCAACGATGGCGTGCTGCTTCAGTTCGCCGAGCCGCCGGTGGAGATCCAGATGCAGCACTACGCTTTTCTGATCGACGACGAGCTGTTCGATCGGACGTATCGCCGGCTGCGTGATCGCGGCATCGAGCACTGGGCCGATCCGCAGATGCGACGTCCCGACGAGATCAACAATGAGCACGGCGGTCGAGGGGTGTACTTCAAGGACCCTGCCGGTCACGCGATTGAGCTGATCACCCGCCCGTACCTGTAACCGAGCGAGTCCCTGGTCGGGCACCCAGAACGCGCGCCCGACCAGGCGACCGACTTGTCCGGCTGCGCCTCAAGCGATCGTGTGAGTCGTCCTCATCCTCCATGCCGCCGAAGCGACCGCAGCACCGGCTGGAGCGGACCGCACCGGACGGGCCTCGTCGGCCGATCGCGGTCAGGGGCCGTCCTGGGCACCCGCTCCTGGCGCCGGGGGCTGCTTCGATGTCCAGCGTTCCGGCGGCGGGTAGACGTAACGGGCGATCGTCGTGGACACCCACCCGATGCAGAAGCCGCCGAAGACGGGCAGCACCCGGCGCAGTTCCGACTCCCCGCGCAGCGCCGATGTCAGTCCGAGCACCGCCGCCCAGGCCACGCCCAGCCCGCAGCTGTAGACCCAGTAGTTCCGGTACCGACGCATGCTCCTCCTCGGTCCGGGCCCCCGGGGGCCCCGCCCTCACCCTAGAGCAGCGGGCCCCGAGTGAGCCCGATAGAACACCGCCACGGACTTGCGCGGTCGGTACGACTAGGTCGCCACAAAGGCGATGACGAGACCCACGGCGATCGCGACCACGGTGGCGAGGGCCCACCCGGCCGGGCGGCGGTACCTGGTCCTCAGCTGTTCGAAGCGCTCGGGCCGGCGCTGGAGGAACGCGGCCCCGACGATCCCGAGGCCGAAGACGACGAAGCCGAGGGCGAAGTACAGCCCCATGACCATCTCCAGGACGGCGTGCAGGCCGGCCCGGACGCAGTCGCCGTCGGTGGCGGGGCAGTCGACCTCCAGGGCCTTGCCCCGCTCGTCATGGGACTCGTTCATGACCCAGACCTGGTTCTTCTCGGCCCAGGGCGCGGCGGAGTGCGGGACGATCTCGCCGAGGCAGCTGTAGTCGACCGAACCCTTGGGGTGTCGGTGCGGCCAGCACTCCTGGACCTGCAGCCGGCCCGTCGCGCCGGTGAGCCCGGCGGCGCTGCGGAGGCCGGTGACGGCGTTGACGGACACGGCACCCGCGCCGTAGGCGATCGCGAGGCCGATGAGCGTCAGCACCGTGAGTCCGAGCAGCCCGAGCCGCTCCGGCCGGCGGCCCGGCCCCCGCCGGGGCCGTCGCTGGGTCGGCCGGTACTTCGTCCGGTCCTTCGCCGTGCGCTTGGGTCTCTTGCCGTGTGCCATGCTGCCGCCCCCGTCTGTGTCGGCGCACAGCGTACCGACGGCCCGCCGGTCACCCCACGGGTGGGGTGACCGGCTCCCCCTACCTTCCGGCCGGTGCCCGCGTGCCGGTGGGAAGGAACGCGGGCGTCAGCTGTTGGGGCGGGTGGGGTCGGAGCCGTGGTGCAGGTAGGTGGTGGTGCCGGTGGCCAGGGCGTGTGCGCATGCGTGCAGGCGGCGGGTCATGTGTGGGGCGAGCAGGTCGTCCCACTGGGCGGGGGTGGCCAGTTGCCACTGGGTGAGTTCGCTCGGGTCCAGGTGGAGGCGCCGTTCGGCCTGTTCCTGGGTGAGGGTGCCGCCGTCGAAGAGGAAGTTCGCGAGCGGCGGCCTGCCGTCGCTCTGCTCGGGCACCCAGTCGACGAGGAGCAGACGGCCGGGGAGCAGGTCGATGCCGAGTTCTTCCTTGACCTCCCGCTGGGCGGTCTGCCAGGGGTCCTCACCGGGGTCCAGCCCGCCGCCGGGCACCTCCCAGGAGTCGTTGCGGTAGGAGGGCTTGACCAGCAGGATCCGGCCGAGGTCGTCGTGGATGATGACGCCGGCCCCGGCGATGTGCTTGGGCAGGGTGGCGTAGTACTGCGCGGGTGGCAGCGGTGCGTGACTCATGGGACGGGACGTTAACGGAAGCGTCCGGGCGGCACGCTGATTCCGGTGGGCTTGGCACCATTTGCTGACAAACCGGTGTGATCGTTACTCAACTCCCGTTTCTTTCAGGTGAGTTCCGCCCAGACTGCTTGTGCGTCCGGCCGGTAGTGGTGGCCGTAGCGGCCCGCGCGGGCGAGGACTTTCAGTACCGTCAGCTGTGCGTCGCCGTGCAGGCCCTGCGGCAGGGACGCCTGGACGCGGTAGCGGCCGCCGCCGCTGCGGGTGATCCGCGCCCGCGTGCCGGTGGCCAGGGCGAGGCCGAAGACCCGCGCGTTCCAGGCGCCGGTCACCATCGGCCGCGCGGGCGAGTCCCGCCCTTGGACGTACCGCCCGACCGCCCGGGCCGCCCGCAGGCGCGCGGTCAGCAGCCGCCCCGCACTCACGCCGTGCCCCCGGCCGACGGGCCCACCAGGCACCACACCACTTTGCCGACTGTGGAAGACCTGGTGGCGCTCACCCGGCGCAGTGCGGAGCGTGGCTGGACGCAACGACTGGGAGTCGCGCTGCCGTCCTACGCCGACTACATCGACTACGAGGACAGTGCCAGCTACATCCGGTCGTTCCAGCCGATGTTGGTTGCTGGGCTGCTGCAGACCGCCGACTACGCCCGCGCGCTCTTCCGTGCCTCGCCGGTGAGGATGCCGCCCCATCGGGTTGATGAGTTGGTGTCAGTCCGGATGCAGCGACAGGAGGTCCTGAGCATCGATGCGCCGCCCCGGCTGTGCGTGATCGAGGGGGAGGCTGCGCTGCGCGGACAAGTCGGGGGCGCGAAGGTCATGCGCGCGCAGCTCGAGCACCTGCAACAAGTGGCGGAGCATCCGAGCAACGAGTTTCAAGTGCTGCCGTTCAGTGCAGGTGCTCACGCGGGGGTCATGGGGTCGTTCGTGCTGTTCAGTTTCCCTACCCCAGCGTTCTCCGACGTCGTGTGTGTGGAGCACCGCACGGGCACTCTGTATATGGAGACCCCAGAGGAGACGGACACGTATACGCTCACGTTCGACTCGCTACGATCAAGCGCCGTGACTGGTTTGGTGGTCAGGCCGGGGCGGGGATCCAGGCGCCTCGGCCGTCGAAGAGCCGGGTGATGGAACGGCAGTCGGTGGCGCCCGTACCGGCGCCCTCGGCACCCGGAGTGATGTAGCTGCTGGACGGCCTGACGGCCCGTGAGGCCGAGGTGCTGGCGCTGATCGCCACCGAGCAGGGCGGTGAGCGGCCCGGTGAGGGCGGGATGGGCGACGAGCCGGTGCATCAGAGTCCGGTCGCGCTGGTAGAGCCGGTCGGCTTGCCTGAAAGTTGCCCCGGGTGTCCCCGGTTGTGCCCGACGCGGGTCCCGGTGCGACAAGGCGCGTAAAGCTTCCCGCCGCCCCCGGCTACCGCGCGTCAGCCGCCCGGCGCCGCGACTGTGGTACGTGTCCGGGGGGCGGGGTTGCCGGTGTCGATGGAACGACGTGATGCCGTGATGTCGGGCCCGGACGTGTGCCGGAGGTGGTGGTTGTCAGCGGGTGCGTCTACGGTGCCGATCATGAATGGTGATGTGCGTGAGGGTGGTTCGGGTATCGGTCCGGTGGTGGCGGGTGCGTGGTGGACGGACCTGGGGTTGTTGGTGAATGGCGATCCGGCGCGGGTGTGGGGGTTGCTGGATTCGGGGGCGGGTCCGCGGGCTCGTTTGGTGGCGGCGGTGTATCGGGCGTCGGCGCATGTGCACCGGGATGCGACGGCGGGGGTGCGTCGGCAGTTGCTGGCGCTGGATGCGGCTCGGTACGGGGACGTGGAGTTGGCGGCGCGGATCAGTGCCGTTCCGGTGACAGGTGAGCCTGCGCCGCGGTGGGGGGTGGAGTGGTCCACCGGTTCCCAGGTGGATGCCCGGTTCCGCCAGGCCATGACCAACCACGGCGCCCCTGTGTCCGCGATGGCGACGACCGTGCTGGATGGCCGCCCGGTCGCCGTCACCGGCGGCGAGGACGCGGCGGCACGGGTGTGGGACCTGGCCACCGGCGAGCAGATCGGCGACCCCCTGGTCCAGGACGGCGGGGGGTACGCCGTGGCGACGAGCGTGGTGGAGGGCCGGCCGGTCGTCGTCACCGGCGGCAGCGACGACACGGCGGCACGGGTGTGGGACCTGGTCACCGGCGAGCAGGTCGGCGACGCACTGGAAGGCGAAGACGCGCCGGAACACGAAGACGTGTGTGCGGTGGCGACGGCCGTGGTCGAGGGCCGGCCGGTCGCCGTCATCGGCGGATACGAGAAGACGGTGCGGGTATGGGATCTGGCCACCGGCGAGCAGATCGGCGGCTTCCTGCACGGCCACGACAACCCGGTGTTTTCGGCGGCCACGGCGGTGGTGGACGGCCGGCCGGTCGCCGTCACCGCCGGCGACGCGGCGGTACGGGTGTGGGACCTGGTCACCGGCGAGCAGATCGGCGACCCCCTGGAAGGCCACACGCAACGGGTGCGCGCGGTGGCGACGGCGGTGGTGGACGATCGTCCGGTCGCCGTCACCGGCGGCAAGGATGGAACGGTGCGGATGTGGGACCTGGCCACCCGCCAGCCGATCGGCGAGCCCTTGGAAGGCCATCTCGGGGACGTGTCTGCGGTGGCCACCGGGGTGGTTGAGGGCCGGCCGGTCGCCGTCACCGGCAGCGATGATGCGACGGTGCGGGTGTGGGACCTGGCCACGCGCCAGCAGATCGGCGAGCCCTTGGTAGGCCATGCCCAGTCGTACCATCCCATTGAGGTGTGGGCGGTGGCCACCGGGGTGGTTGAGGGTCGGCCGGTCGCCGTCACTGGCGGCGAGTGGGGGTGGGTGTGGGTGTGGGACCTGGCTACCCGCCAGCAGATCGGCAACCCCGTGCGAGGCCACAGCGAAGAAATCTCGACGGTGGCCACCGGGGTGGTTGAGGGCCGGCCGGTCGCCGTCACCGGCAGCCAGGATGGAACGGTGCGGGTGTGGGACCTGGCCACCGGCGAGCCGATCGGCGAGCCGCTGGAATGCCAGACCCGCTGGCCGCGGACGGTGCGGGCGGCGGCAACCGGGGAGGTGGAGGGCCGTCCGGTCGCCGTCACCGGCGGCCAGGATGGAACGGTGCGGGTGTGGGACCTGGCTACCGGCGAGCAGATCGGGGACGCGCTGCCAGGTCTCGCCGGAGACCTGTTGGTGGCGACGACCACGGTCGCCGTCACCGGCGGCCGGGACGGGACGGTGCGGGTATGGGACCTGGCCACCGGCCAGCCGATCGGCGAGCCAGGCCACACTGGCAGGGTGCGGGCGGCGGCAACCGGGGAGGTGGAGGGCCGTCCGGTCGCCGTCACCGGCGGCGAGGATGGGTCGGTGCGGGTGTGGGACCTGGGCACCGGCGAGCAGATCGGCGACCCCCTGGAAGGCCACACGCAAGGGGTGCGTGCGGTGGTAACGACCGTACTGGACGGCCGGCAGGTCGCCGTCACCCTCGGCGACGACGGAACCGTACGAATATGGGACCTGTCCACCCGTCAGCAGATCGGCGACCCCCTGCAAGGCCACACCCGCATGGAGGCGGTGACGGCAACCGGAGTCATGGAGGGCCGGCCGGTCGCCGTCACCGGCGGCCAGGATGGAACGGTGCGGGTGTGGGACCTGGCCACCGGCGAGCACATGGGGCCGGAACTGGCGTTCCCCGCAGAAGTGAATGCGTTGGCGGTGGCTCCCGGCGGGCGGCTTGTGGTCGGCTTCGGTCACGAGGTCGCGGTCCTGTCCCCCCGCTGACCGGGCAAACCATCCTCCCCATCGGGCCCCTGCGGGCCGGCCACTCGTGAGTAGGCGAACGCAACGGGCGCCTTGCCGCCCCGGCCCGGAACAGCCGCAAGGCCACATGCCCGGCCGGGGCTGCAGGGGCCAAGCGGCAGCGCGAACGCGCCGCCGCTTGCGTGTCAGTCTCGGTGATGTCAGGTCGGGACGGGGATCCAGGCGCCTCGGGGGTCGAAGAGTCGGGCGATGGCGTCGAGGAGGTTGTGGCCCTGCTTCGCGGCGGTGGACAGGTAGCCGCGCACGGTGAAGTAGCGCTCGGCGCCGAGTGCCGTGCGCCAGCCGCCGGTGACCTTCTGTTGGATCTTGGCCATCCGGATGGCCTGCTCGCTGGTGTTGTTGTCGAAGGGCACCCGCCAGTCGAAGGCGAAGCGGAGTACCTGGTCGCGTTCGGTGTCGAGGCGGTCGAGCAGGTTCGCTGCCTTCGACCGCTTGCGACGCGGCTCACCCGGGGCGCGGGCCGGGTGCGAGGTCCGCCCGGCGGCGACGATCTCCTCGTAGCGGGCCAGGCGTTCGAGGGTGTCCACGGTGAAGCCGGTGGAGTGCGGGTGTGCGGCCCGGATGGCCTTGACCTCGTCCCAGGTGTCCACCAGCAGCGTGGCGAGGTCCCCGGCCCAGGTCTCGGGGCGGCCGTCGGGCACGTTCTCCACGACAGCGGCGAGTTCGCGCAGGTGGTGCGCGTTGCACAGGGCGTGGGCTACGTCGGTGTAGGTCTTGTAGGGCTTCCAGCCGTCGTGAACGGCGACGCCGGTGAAGTATGGCAGGACGCCCATGGCCTCGAACGCCTGCACGCCGCGCTTCGCATGGACCAGGTAGAGCGTCAGCGAGCGGGTGCAGGCGGTGTGCACCCAGCAGGTGCGGCCGGCGACGCGGGTGCCGGTCTCATCGAAGCCGACCACTTCGCACTCGACAAGTTGTTGCCGCACGGCCTCGGTGTGCTCGGCGACCGCGTCGGCGGCCTGTCCGGCCCAACCGAGCAGGGTCGCGGTGGCCACGTCGGCGCCGAGGACGTCGGCGAGCAGTTCGGCGCACCGCTCGTAGGGCAGGTGCTGACGGGTGAGCAGGTAGAGGGCCAGGCTCTTCAACTGGGGCCCGTACTGGGCCGGGGCCGCCGGCGCGTTTGGCGGGGCGGCGGCGGTGACCTGCCCGCACACGCAGCGGCGGTGCTCGATGCGCTGCTCGGTCACCCGCAGGCGGATCTCGGGCAGGTCGAAGACCTGACGCCGCTCGAGAGAGACCACCTCGGCCAACGCCAGGTCGCCCGCGCAGCCCCGGCACTCCTGCGGAGTGTGGACCTCGACCGCATCCGGTGCGTCGACCTGCATCAGTGAGCCCCCGGCAGTGCCGCGGGGCTTGCCCGGGCCGCGACCCGAGGGCTTGCGCAGTGACGCCGGGCGGGCAAGCCCGTCGCTGGACGGCGGCTTGGACGAGTTCTTCGAGTTCATCCCCAGACGCCGCTTGAGCTCCGCGTTCTCCGCCCGCAGCTCAGCGATCTCCGCCCTGGCTGCAGCCAGCTCGCTCCGCAACTCGCCAACGAGTGCACCCAGTTCCGCATAGCTCGGCAGCGGCAGGGTCTCGGACACAAGACCCAATGATCAACCAGCAGAAACGCCAAGATCAACTCAGCGTGTCAGAAAGCACCAAATCAGTCACCAAGCGCCTTGAGCCCCTCCGAGAGCCTCGACATGATCACCCGAGTCAAGCAAGATCTGTGATCGGCAACAAACGAAAGGTACCGAGGATGCTCGCTCTCGATCTCGACAACGCCAGCTGGCGGAAGAGCACGTTCAGCGGAGACTCTGGCGACTGCGTCGAGGTGGCCGACGGCTTCCCCGGTGTGATGCCGGTCCGCGACTCCAAGGACCCTTACGGCCCGACGCTGATCTTCCCCACCGACGCATGGTCAGCCTTCGTGGCCGGGGTACGCGCCGGGGATTTCTCCGCCGACTGCTGACCCTCGACAGCCCCGGCCGACGCGGTGCGGGGGCGTCTGGGCGGCACGCTGATTCTGGTGGAGAAGCCCGCCCCGCGCCCCCGGCAGCGCTCAGCCCGCGCTCTCCTGCGCGCCGGCCTTGCGGATCGACCACTGGGCGATCCGCAGGGACATCTCCGCCCCCTGGGTCGCGTACTCGGCCATCGCCTTCTGGTACTCCGCCATCGCCTCGTCCAACTCCCGCTCACCACGGTCGACCGCCGTCAGCAGGACGGTGAGCGCCTCGGCGTCACGCACCGCCGTGTTGGCGCCCACGCCCCCCGACGGCGGCATGGTGTGCACCGCGTCGCCCAGCGGCACGACCGGACCGGCCTCCCACGGCTGGACCGGCTGGGTGACCCGCAGCGCGACGGCGAAGGTGGTGTCCGCCAGCGCGTGGCCGAAGATCCCGCGCAGGTCGGGGTGCCAGGCCGAGGTCCGCTCGACCACCAGCCGGCACAACTGCTCACCGCTCAACGCGAAGAACGCCTCGTCGTCCATGCCCAGATCCGCCTGGTGCACGTTGAAGACCGACATGTAGTAGTCGTCGCTGTCCACCAGCTCGGCCGTCGGCCACAACCGGGCGGCGGCCTCCGACGGCCGGGCGCGGAAGGTCATCGGCATCAGGCCCAGGTGGTGGCCGTCCGTGCCGATCACATAGCTGAAACGGTCCTGCAAAGCCTCCGGCAGACCCGCCGCGACCGCCGCCGCCCGGGGGATCCGCGAGAACACCGTACGGATCCCCAGATCCCGGGGCCGGTCCCAGGGCCGCAGCTGCTCCCGCACCCGGGAGTTGGTCCCGTCGGCGGCGATCAGCACATCGCCCTCCGCCGAACTGCCGTCCTCGAAGTGCGCGACCACCCGCCCGGCCGCCGTACGCTCCAGGCTGCGGAAGTTCTTGCCGAACCGGACCACCTCCTCCAGACCGGCCAGCAGGATCCGGCGCAGCGTCACCCGGTCGACCGCGTCGATCTTGTCGGGCGCGTCCGCCCGGGGGTCCTCGAAGCTCGGCGCCCACTGCTCGACGAGGTGCTCGTCGTAGGCGACCAGCCCGCTGTCGTCACGGACGTTCGCGGTCGCCGAGAGCAACTCACCGAGGGCCGTCGGCAGGCAGGCGAGCAGCCCGCGCTCGCCCTCGGGACTGATCCGCAGCCGGTAGCCCTGCCGCCGCCCGTCGGCGGAGCCGTCCCGCTCGAACACGCTGACCTCGACACCGGCCTGCCGCAGCCCCTGGGCCAGGCAGAGACCGCCGATACCGCCGCCAATGACCAGGACCTGCAACGGTGATCGGCTCGTCGGCATAGCCATCGACCCCTCTCTTCTCTTCGGCCCGCTCCCGTGTGCGGTGACCCTGGCACGGTGCGGCGCGCCGCTCGGGCCCCGCTGGAGCGGACCACCCCCGCACCACCCCTGCGGCGCCTTCGACCCGGCCTTGAGCAGGTTTGAAGAGCCGCCACCCACGCTGCGCGAGCCCGCAGACGCAAAGGGCAGCCGCCCCCCAACCCGCCGAAGCCGACCACCCGGAGGAACCGTGTCCCGTCGCCTCTTCACCTCGGAGTCCGTGACCGAGGGCCACCCAGACAAAATCGCCGACCGGATCAGCGACACCATCCTGGACGCCCTGCTGCGCAGCGACCCCCGCTCCCGGGTCGCCGTCGAGACCCTCATCACCACCGGCCAGGTGCACATCGCCGGCGAGGTGACCACCACCGCCTACGCCGACATCGCCGCCCTGGTCCGCGAGGCCGTCCTGGACATCGGCTACGACTCCTCGGCCAAGGGCTTCGACGGCGAGTCCTGCGGGGTCTCCGTCTCCATCGGCTCGCAGTCCCCGGACATCGCCCAGGGCGTGGACGACGCGTACGAGAACCGCGTCGGGGCCGCCGCCCCCGAGACCCCCGTGACGGACGACCTGAGCCGCCAGGGCGCCGGCGACCAGGGCCTGATGTTCGGCTACGCCTGCGACGACACCCCCGAGCTGATGCCGCTGCCGATCTCGCTGGCGCACCGCCTCTCCCAGCGGCTGTCCCAGGTCCGCAAGGACGGCACCGTCCCCTACCTGCGCCCCGACGGCAAGACCCAGGTCACCATCGAGTACGACGGCGACCGCGCGGTGCGCCTGGACACCGTCGTGGTGTCCACGCAGCACGCCGCCGACATCGACCTCGACACGCTGCTGGGGCCCGACATCAAGGAGTTCGTCGTCGCCCCCGTGCTGGCCGCCCTCGCGGCCGAGGGCCTCACCCTCGACACCTCCGACCACCGCCTGCTGGTGAACCCCAC
Organism: Kitasatospora sp. MAP5-34; assembly: GCF_029894335.1. Classification (GTDB taxonomy): domain Bacteria; phylum Actinomycetota; class Actinomycetes; order Streptomycetales; family Streptomycetaceae; genus Kitasatospora. Next base: position 74,653 of record NZ_JARXZC010000038.1, read on the forward strand.
CGGCCGCTTCGAGATCGGCGGCCCGATGGGCGACGCCGGCCTGACCGGCCGCAAGATCATCGTCGACACGTACGGCGGCATGGCCCGCCACGGCGGCGGCGCGTTCTCCGGCAAGGACCCGTCCAAGGTCGACCGCTCCGCCGCGTACGCGATGCGCTGGGTCGCCAAGAACATCGTCGCGGCCGGCCTGGCCCGCCGCGCCGAGGTCCAGGTCGCCTACGCCATCGGCAAGGCCGAGCCCGTCGGCCTGTTCGTCGAGACCTTCGGCACCGAGACCGTCCCCGTCCTGGACATCCAGAACGCCGTCACCGAGGTCTTCGACCTCCGCCCCGCCGCGATCATCCGCGACCTCGACCTGCTGCGCCCGATCTACGCGCAGACCTCCGCCTACGGCCACTTCGGCCGCGAGCTGCCCGACTTCACCTGGGAGCGCACCGACCGGGTCGACAAGCTCCGCGCCGTGGCGCTGGGCTGACAACGGCCGGGCCACGCCAGTTCCCCTCGTACGTAGGTCAGTTGCCCCAAGGAGGCACCGCTGTGCGTATTGCCGTCACCGGTTCGATCGCCACCGACCATCTGATGGTCTATCCCGGCCGGTTCGCCGACCAGCTGATCGAGGGCCGGCTCGACAAGGTCTCCCTGTCCTTCCTCGCCGACGAACTGGTGATCCGCCGGGGCGGGGTGGCGGCGAACATCGCCTTCGGCCTGGGCCGGCTCGGCCTGCGCCCGATCCTGGTCGGCGCGGCCGGCACCGACTTCGCGGAGTACCGGGCCTGGCTGGAGGCGGCCGGCGTGGACACCGGCTCCGTACGGATCAGCGAGACCCGGCACACCGCACGGTTCGTCTGCACCACCGACGCCGACCAGAACCAGATCGCCACCTTCTACGCCGGCGCGATGACCGAGGCCCGCGAACTCGCGCTCGCCCCGGTGGCCGGACGGGCCGGCGGACTGGACCTCGTGGTCATCGCCCCCAACGACCCCGAGGCGATGGTCCGCCACACCGACGAATGCCGCACCCTCGGACTGCCGTTCGCCGCCGACCCCTCACAGCAACTGGCCCGGCTGACCAGGGCCGAGGCCCGGCACCTGGTCGAGGGCGCGGCCTACCTCTTCACCAACGAGTACGAAGCAGCCCTGCTGCACCAACTCACCGGCTGGACCCACGACCAGGTCCTGGACCAGGTCGGCACCTGGGTCACCACCCACGGAGCGGACGGCGTCGTGATCGCCCGGGCGGGCACCACCCCGCTGACCGTCCCCGCCGTCCCGACAGACCGTTTCGCCGACCCCACCGGCGTCGGCGACGCCTTCCGGGCCGGCTTCCTGGCCGGCCTCAGCCTGCGGTGGCCGCTGCCACGCGCCGCCCGGCTCGGCTGCGCCCTGGCCACGAAGGCACTGGAGACGGTCGGCACCCAGGAGTACCAGGTCTCGGCCCAGGAGCTCATCCGCTCGGTTGGCGAATCGGTCGGCGAATCGGTCGGCGAATCGGTCGGCGAAGTCCCGGCAGGTGCGCGGTGAGCACCAGCGGCGCACGGCCGACGACACCCGCGGCACCCCTGTCCGTCCGGCAGGGCCGTGCGAACGCCCTGCGGGAAGCCCTTGCGACCCGGGTTGTGGTCGCCGATGGTGCGATGGGCACCATGTTGCAGGCGCAGGACCCGTCGATGGAGGACTTCGAGCAGCTGGAGGGCTGTAACGAGGTTCTGAATGTGACCCGCCCGGACATCGTGCGTTCGGTGCACGACGCGTACTTCGCGGTGGGTGTGGACTGTGTGGAGACGAACACCTTCGGGGCGAACTTCGCGGCGTTGACGGAGTACGACATCCCGGAGCGGATCTTCGAGCTGTCGCAGGCGGGTGCGCGGATCGCCCGCGAGGCGGCGGACAGCTGTGCGACGCCGGACCGGCCGCGCTGGGTGCTGGGCTCGATCGGCCCCGGGACGAAGCTGCCGACGCTGGGGCACGCGGCGTACGACGTGCTGCGGGACGGGTTCCAGGAGAACGCGGCCGGTTTGATCGCGGGTGGTGCGGACGCGCTGCTGGTGGAGACCTCGCAGGATCTCCTGCAGACCAAGGCCGCGATCCTGGGCGCGAAACTGGCGCTGACCGAGGCAGGCGTGGACCTGCCGGTGTTCGTGCAGGTCACGGTGGAGACGACGGGCACGATGCTGCTCGGTTCGGAGATCGGTGCGGCTCTGACGGCGTTGGAGCCG
>NZ_JARXZC010000039.1 GCF_029894335.1 Kitasatospora sp. MAP5-34
TAAGCCTCGTAGCGCCGATGGTACTGCAGGGGGGACCCTGTGGGAGAGTAGGACGCCGCCGAACAATCATTCACAAATGACCCCTCATCCGGGAATGGATGGGGGGTCATTTGCATATCCGGACCAATTCATTCCGGATGGACCCGCTTGGGCCGGCCGAATGCTGACCGAATGCCGTCGGCTGTTCACGTCACTCCGGTCGCAGCCGGCGTATGCCCGGACCGGCTGTGCGGCTCAAGTTGTGCGGCGCAAGCGCCTCACAGCCCGACCTGACGCGACGTAAGGTCGAGACATGACTGCTAACGCCAGCCCGAGCCCCCAGCCCCGTCGATCCCGTTCGGTCAGCCTGGGGCAGGTGGACAGTCTGGTGATCGCCTCCCCCGTCCTGTCGGAGGGCGAGTCCCGTGCGGCCGCCGAGATCCTGGGGGCCGCAGCCGTCGAGGACGGTCGGCAGGCGGTGTCGGAGCAGGGACGACTCCGGCTGAAGGCGCCGCTGCCCCGGGCGGGGGTCGTCCATCTGCTGCAGTCGGTCGTCACCCCGGCGGGGGGTGGGCATGAGGACGTCGGGTACGCGCAGCTGGAGGTTCCGGCAGCGGGCAGGGCGGGGACAGCCGAGCTGGCGGTCGCGCCCGGCCACCGGGGCGCCGGCTTCGGCCGACTGCTCGTCCACGCAGTGCTCGCCGAAGCCTCGGCCGCCAAGCAAGGCAATGACAGCAATGACAGCAATGACGCCGACGACCTCGACTTCGCCGTCGAGTTCTGGGCCCACGGCGGCCACCCGGCCGCCCGCCACCTCGCCGACGCCTACGGCGCCGAGCTGGTGCGCGAGCTGCGGCAGATGCGCCGCACGGTCGGGGCAGCCGACACGACCGAGCAACCGGTGCTGCCGGAGGGCGTCACCGTCCGCACGTTCCGTCCCGGGCGCGACGGGGCCGAGTGGCTCAGGTTGAACGCGCTCGCCTTCGCCCACCACCCGGAGCAGGGGGCCTGGACGGAGCAGGACCTCGCCGACCGGCTGGCCGAGCCGTGGTTCGATCCGGCGGGTTTCTTCCTGGCAATCAGGGATGAGCGGATCGTCGGGTTCCACTGGACGAAGGTGCACCCGGAGGGTCTCGGCGAGGTGTACGTCGTCGGGGTCGACCCGGCGGAGCAGGGCAACGGGCTCGGCCGGGCGCTGACGGCGATCGGCCTGCGGCACCTGGCCGAGGAGCGCAAGCTGGAGACGGTCCTCCTCTACGTGGACGCCGACAATTCGGCCGCTGTACGGGTGTACGAACGGTTGGGCTTCACCATCCACGAGGTGGATCTGATGTACCGCGTCTCGGGACACCGAACGGCCGAGCAGACAGCCGAGTGAACGGCTGAGCAGACAGCCGAGCAGACAGCTGAGCAGGCGGCGGAGCAGTAGGTCCGACCACGGGGGTGACCGCCTCAGCTTTCCTCCTGGCCATGCGGTGTTTACCGTGGATTAAATTGCCGCCGCGAAGATCACAGGATGACGTCCGTAGCGCCAAGCCCCAGCGCGGCCGGTGCGCAGGCCGGAAGCGGCGCGCGCCGAGCGAGCGGTGAGCACCGTCCGGACATCGTCCTGCTGGAGGAGCTGGAACCCATGAGCATCCCCCGCCCCGCCCCGCTGCCCGCGCCGAACCGGCTGTCGGCAGCGGTACCGCCCGCGCTGACCCGCGACGAGCTCGCCACGGTCTCCATGGCCGGTACGGCCGGTACCGACGCCGATCAGGACCCCGGTTCGGAGCTGCCCGACGGGCGCTTCCTCGACCGGGAGCGCAGCTGGCTCGCCTTCAACGAGCGGGTGTTGGAGCTGGCGGAGGACCCGCAGATCCCGCTGCTCGAACGGACCAAGTTCCTCGCCATCTTCGCGAGCAACCTGGACGAGTTCTTCATGGTCCGGGTCGCCGGCCTGAAGCGCCGGATCGCGACGGGTGTTGCCCAGCGTTCCGCGTCCGGGCTGCAGCCGCGCGAGGTGCTGGACCAGATATGGACCCGTTCGCGCGAGCTGATGGCCCGGCACGCGGCGGCCTTCCAGCACGAGGTGCTGCTCGATCTCGCCACCGAGGGGATCGAGCTGGTCCGCTGGTCCGAGTTGTCGGAGAAGGAGCAGGCACGCCTGCACACCCTCTTCCGGCAGAAGATCTTTCCTGTGCTGACCCCGCTCGCGGTAGACCCGGCGCACCCCTTCCCCTACATCTCGGGCCTGAGCCTCAACCTGGCCGTGGTGGTCCGCAACCCCGTCTCCGGGCACAAGCACTTCGCGCGCGTGAAGGTCCCGCAGTCGCTGGCCCGCTTCCTGGAGGCGTCGCCACAGCGGTACGTCCCGCTGGAGGACGTGATGGGGGCGCACCTGGAGGAGCTGTTCCCGGGCATGGAGGTGCTGGCCCATCACGCCTTCCGGGTCACTCGTAACGAGGATCTGGAGGTGGAGGAGGACGACACCGAGAACATCCTCAAGGCGCTGGAGAAGGAGCTGATGCGGCGGCGCTTCGGCCCGCCGGTGCGCCTGGAGGTCGAGGAGTCGATCGACCCGTACATCCTGGACCTGCTGATCCGGGAGTTGAACATCACCGAGGCGGAGGTCTTCCCGCTGCCCGGCCCGCTGGACCTGACCGGGCTGTTCGGCATCGCCGGGCTGGACCGGCCGGAGCTGAAGTACGCCAAGTTCGTGGCGGGCACCGCGCGCGGGCTGACCGACGTCGAGTCGGCCTCGCAGCCGGACATCTTCGCTGCGATGCGTGAGCGGGACGTGCTGCTGCACCACCCGTACGACAGTTTCTCCACCTCCGTGCTGGCCTTCCTGGAGCAGGCCGCGTCGGACCCGGACGTGCTGGCGATCAAGCAGACGCTGTACCGGACCTCCGGTGACTCGCCGATCGTGGACGCGCTGATCGACGCGGCCGAGTCCGGCAAGCAGGTGCTGGTGCTGGTCGAGATCAAGGCGCGCTTCGACGAGCAGGCCAACATCAAGTGGGCCCGCAAGCTGGAGGAGGCGGGCTGCCACGTCGTCTACGGGCTGGTCGGGCTGAAGACGCACTCCAAGCTCTCGCTGGTGGTCCGTCAGGAGGGCGACACCCTGCGCCGGTACGCGCACGTGGGTACCGGCAACTACCACCCGAAGACGGCCCGGCTCTACGAGGACATCGGGTTGCTGACGGCGGACCCGCAGGTCGGGGCCGACCTGTCGGACCTGTTCAACCGGCTCTCCGGCTACTCGCGCCGCGAGTCCTACCGGCGCCTGCTGACCGCCCCGCGCGGCCTGCGGGACGGCTTGGTCAGCCGGATCCACGGCGAGATCGCGCACCACCGGGCGGGCCGGCCCGCGTTCGTGAAGCTCAAGCTCAACTCGATCGTGGACGAGCAGCTGATCGACGCGCTCTACCGGGCCTCCCAGGCGGGCGTGCCGGTCGACGTGTGGGTGCGCGGCATCTGCGCGATCCGGCCCGGCGTGCCGGGGCTGAGCGAGAACATCCGGGTGCGCAGCGTGCTGGGGCGCTTCCTGGAGCACTCGCGGATCTTCGTCTTCGGCAACGGCGGCGAACCCGAAGTCTGGTTCGGCAGCGCGGACATGATGCACCGCAACCTGGACCGCCGGATCGAGGCCCTCGTCCGGGTCAGTGACCCGGGCCACCGCACCGAACTCACCGACCTGATCGATCTCGGCATGTCGGACGAGACCGAGTCCTGGCACCTGGGCGCCGACGGCAGCTGGACCAGGCACTCCCAGGACGCCGACGGCAGACGGCTGCGCGATGTGCAGGAACTGCTCATCGCCTCCCGGCTACGCCGGCGCAGCTCCGTCACCCCACGCTGAGCGCCATCCCGCGGAGTGCCATCCCGCTGAGCAGGACCGGCCGAGCAGGACCGGCCGAGCACCACCCAGCTGAACCAGACCCGCTGTACACCACCCACCAGTAGTCGGCCATCAGCCCCGGGAAACGGCTCCCGGGGGACGGCCCTCGGGGGACGAGGATTTCCAGTCATGACCGATGTGCCGATGACGGCTCGGACAGCGGCCAGCGCCGGCGCCACCAGCGCGGGTACCGTCGGGGAGGTCCTCTCCGGTCACCTCACCGCCCAGGCGGGCGCGTTCCTGCGCGCCCTGCCGCAGGCGGTGGGGGAGGCAGGTTCGAGACCGGGCGAGCGTTCGGTGGCGGCCGGGTCCGGTGCGGCTGGCACGGCGGAGCTGCTGCGGTGCGTCCGGCGGATCGGCGGGGCCCTGCACACCTTCGCGGCGGCCTTCGACTGCGGGTGGGCCGAGGAGACCCGGACGGAGCTGCGCTGGCTGCTCGACCTGCTCGCGCAGGAGCCCGCGTACCTGCGGCGGTCGGTCCGGCTGCTGGCGGCGCTGGACTCGCTGAGTGAGACCGACCCCGCCGGGCCCGGCATGCTGGCCGGGCACACCGGCGCGCCGAAGGCCCGCGCGCTGCTGGAACGCCAGCTCACGCTGGCGCGCACCCGGGCGCACACCGCTCTGCTGCAGGAGCTGCGGTCGGCCCGGCTGCACGCGTTGGCCGACCGGATGACGCTGCTGGCCAGTGATGTCCCGCTGCTCCCGTCGGCCGTCGCCCAGGACGGTGAGGTCCTGCTGCCGCAGGCCGCCGCCGCGCTCACCGCGCTCACCGCCGGGGCCCACCAGCTGCCGCTGCTGCGGGCCGCGACCCCGTACGGCGGGGAGGGCCTGCACCGGCTCGGCGCGCCGCAGGCCCCGCAGCCCTTGCTGCCGTCGGCCCGGGGACCCGAGAGCCCCGTCCGGCCCGCCGCCCGGGCCCAGGGGGTCGACGCCGACACCGTGGTGGCGGCGGACGACGCCCCGTGGCACCGGGTACGGATCCTGGTCAAGCGGGCCCGGTACGCGCTGGAGGTCTGCGGCGCGCCGTCGGAGGAACTGGACCTGCTGGACCGGACGCTCGACCGGCACCAGGAGGCCGCCGACGCGGCCGTGACCGTCGCCACGGCGGCGCGGACGCCCCGGATCACCCCGGCGACGGCCTACGTACTCGGTGTGGTGCATGCTGATCAGCGACTTGAGGTGGAGGCGGCACGGTACGCCTTCGGCCGCCAGTGGCCGAACCTCCCGCACCACGGATGGCATGAATGGGCAACCGCCTGAGCGCACCGCAGCGCTCGAACGGTACGAAGCGCGGTCCGAAGCTCGGTACGAAGGGCGTCGGCAACCGGTCGAAGAGGTCGAAGGGGCCGAAGGTGTCCAAGGCGATCCGGCGCGGGCAGACCGTCCTGGCGGCGGGGGCGGTGCTCTGGGTGCCCGGGCCGCCGAAGAAGCGCGGGGTGGGGCGGAAGAAGCCCCGGCTGGCGTTGATCCACCGTCCCAAGTACGACGACTGGAGCCTGCCCAAGGGCAAGCTCGACCCGGGCGAGGGCTGGCAGGAAGCCGCGCTGCGCGAGGTCCGGGAGGAGACCGGGTTCAGCTGCGTACTGGGGGAGGAGCTGCCCGCCCAGCACTACCTGGCGCAGGGGCGGCCGAAGGAGGTCCGCTACTGGGCGGCGGTGCCGACCGGCGGCTGCTTCATCCCCAACCGTGAGGTGGACCGGCTGGAGTGGCTCTCGCCGAAGAAGGCCCGCGCTCTGCTGACCCATGAGCGGGACCGGGAGCTGGTGGACGCGCTCCTGGAGTTGCTGCCCGACCGGGTTTCCGGCTGACTGGCCACATGACCTGTTATCCGGCCGGCTCACCTGTCACTTGTCACCTGTCACCTGGTCGGCGGGCCGGCCGATCTGGTCGCCTGACGGGGTTGTCACTTGACCGACCTATTGCCAGGTCGGGTTGCGGCCCGGTTCCGAGTGACCTTGCCGCGCCCTGCCTGTGACGCAACCGTTACTACCGAGGGTAGTTTCCTGCCATCCGTCCGAGGTTCACCCTCCGTTCATTTGCGACCGGCTGACGTGTCACTTACCCCGCCTAACTTCGGGGTTACCGGCGGGCCGCACAGGCCCCGGACCACAGCAAGACCTGCGCTACCGAGCCACTTCCGGCCCGGGCCGTGCGCGGGTTGTGCCACAGAAAGGGACACCCTGTGAAGCTCCAGCGGAACGGCCGCACCAAGGCCCTCGCAATCGGTGCCATGGCGCTCGTCAGCTCGCTGTCGCTCGCTGCCTGCGGCTCCGACAACAACCCCGCCCCGACGCCCTCGGGCAGCTCCGCCGGGTCCGCCTCCGCCGCGATCGCCTGTGGCAAGGGCGGCCAGCTGCTCGCCTCGGGCTCCACCGCGCAGGGCAACGCGATCGACGTCTGGAAGGCCGCCTACGGCAGCGCCTGCTCCAGCACCACGATCACCTACGGTGGCGGCGGCTCGGGTGCCGGTGTCCAGCAGTTCAACCAGGGCAAGGTCGCATTCGCCGGTTCCGACTCGGCGCTGAAGCCCACCGAGGTCGACGCGTCCAAGGCGGTCTGCAAGACCGGCCAGGGCATCGACCTGCCGATGGTCGCCGGTCTGGTCTCGGTCGTCTTCAACGTGGACGGTGTGAAGAACCTCGTCCTGGACGGTCCGACCATCGCGAAGATCTTCGACTCGAAGATCACCACCTGGAACGACCCGGCCATCGCCGCCCTGAACCCGGGCGTCACCCTCCCGTCGGCGCCCATCCAGGCGATCCACCGCTCTGACGACTCGGGCACCACCCAGAACTTCACCACCTACCTCTCCAAGGCCGGCGGCGGCAACTGGACCCACGCCCCGAGCAAGACCTGGGCGGGCACGGGCGGCCAGTCCGCTTCGCTGAGCGCCGGTGTCTCCGCGCAGATCAAGCAGGTCAAGAACTCGATCGGCTACGTCGAGCTCTCCTACGCCCAGATCAACAACCTGACCAGCGCCTCGATCGCCACCGGCGCCACCAAGCCGGTCGACGCCACCGCCGCCAACGCCGCGACCACCTTCGCCAACGCGAAGATCGTCGGCACCGGCAGCGACCTGTCGCTCAGCCTGGACTACGCGACCAAGGCCGAGGGTGCCTACCCGATCGTCCTGGTCACGTACGAGATCGTCTGCGACAAGGGCAACAACCCCGCGACGCTGGACACCCTGAAGTCCTTCCTGACCTACACGATCAGCGACGCCGGCCAGCAGGCCATCGGCGACAAGGGCTACGTCCCGCTCCCCAAGGAGCTCGCCTCCAAGGTGCAGGCCGTCATCCCGACCCTCGCCTGATCCCGCTCCACACGCACCACACGCTGAACCGCAGTACCGCTTGAACCGCAGGACCAACTGAACGACCGGCAGAGCGGCCCCCGAAGGGGGGCGGGGCCGCTCTGCCGGGGCCATTCCGAGCACAAGTCCGGGGCACCGCCGCCATGGTGCCGCCCTCCTGCAGGGCAGCGCCACCAGACCGGAGTAGACCACCATGACTTCATCCCCGCCTGCCGAGTCCGAAGGCAGGGTCCGCCGCAGCCGATCCGACAGTCGGCGCGGCGACAGCATCTTCTTCAACCTCTCCCGGGGCTCGGGCATCCTGCTGCTGGTCATCATGGCCGCCATCGCGGGGTTCCTGGCCTACCGGTCCTGGCTCGCCATCAGCAAGGACCAGGCCAACTTCCTCACCACCTTCGAGTGGACCCCGGACGCGGCCAAGCCCGTCTTCGGTATCGCCGTCCTGGCGTTCGGCACCGTCGTCAGCGCGGTCATCGCGATGGCGATCGCCGTCCCGGTCGCCATCGGCATCGCGCTCTTCATCTCGCACTACGCGCCGCGCCGGATCGCCCAGCCGTTCGCCTACCTGGTGGACCTGCTGGCAGCCGTCCCCAGCATCGTGTACGGCCTGTGGGGGGCGCTCTTCCTGGTTCCGCACATGGCCGGACTGACCGCCTGGATGGACCAGTACCTCGGCTGGACCTTCGTCTTCAAGCAGACGCAGCTGGGTGTCACCCCGCGCAACCTGTTCACGGTCGGTGTCCTGCTGGCGATCATGATTCTGCCGATCATCACCGCAGTCACCCGCGAGGTGTTCCGCCAGGTCCCTCGGGCGCACGAGGAGGCGGCTCTCGCTCTCGGCGCGACCCGCTGGGAGATGATCCGTACCGCTGTCCTGCCGTTCGGACGGCCCGGCATCATCTCGGCCTCGATGCTCGGTCTGGGCCGCGCGCTCGGTGAGACCATCGCCGTCGCCACCGTGCTCTCGACCAGCAGCGTCCTCTCGCTGCACGTGCTCGACCTGGGCGGCGGCACCTTCGCCCAGAACATCGCGCTGAAGTTCGGCGAGGCGATGCCGTTCGGCCGGGACGCCCTGATGGCCTCCGGCCTCGTCCTGTTCGTGATCACCTTGCTGGTGAACGGCGCCGCCCGACTGATCATCGCGCGTCGCAAGGAGTACTCGGGGGCCAACGCATGAGCGCCGTGACCACTGCTGACGCGCCGATCGTGCCGCAGCTGCGCCAGAACCTGACCACCGCCCGGCTGCCCAAGTGGGCTCCGGCCGGAGTCGCCGTCCTCTCCGTGGCGCTCGGTTGCGCGATCGGCGCGGGCGCCGGACTCGCCAGCCACATCCAGTGGGGTCTGATCGCCGGCCTGCTGTTCCTGGCGATCAGCTACGGCCTCTCAGCCTGGGTCGAGGGCCGCCGCCAGGCCAAGGACCGGTTCGCCACTTCGCTGGTCTGGGTCGCCTTCGTCATCGCGGTCGTCCCGCTGATCTCGCTGACGGTCTACACGGTCCAGCAGGGCGCCGGCGTCGTGGACGGCAACTTCCTCTCGCACTCGATGCGCAACGTGATCCAATCCGGCCCCGGCGGCGGTATCTACCACGCGCTGATCGGCACGCTGGAGCAGGTCGGCCTGGCCACCGCGATGGCCGCCCCGGTCGGTCTGATGACCGCCGTCTACCTGGTCGAGTACGGCCGGGGCCGACTGGCGAAGGTCGTCACCTTCTTCGTCGACGTGATGACGGGTATCCCGTCGATCGTCGCCGGTCTGTTCGTCCTCTCGGTCTGGAACATCCTCCTCGGCTTCGCCTTCTCCGGCTTCTCCGGCAGCCTCGCGCTCGCCATCCTGATGATGCCGGTTGTCGTACGCTCGACCGAGGAGATGCTCAAGCTCGTCCCGAACGAGTTGCGGGAAGCCTCGTACGCCCTCGGCGTGCCGAAGTGGAAGACCATCCTGCGGATCGTCCTGCCGACCGCGATCGGTGGCATCACCACCGGCGTGATGCTCGCGGTGGCACGTATCGCCGGTGAGACCGCCCCGGTGCTGATGCTGGTCTTCGGCGCCGACGCGATCAACACCGACCCGTTCAACGGCCCGCAGCAGTCCCTGCCGCTCTTCATCTGGCAGCAGTACGCCTCGGTCAACAACTCCTTCGGCTACGCCCGTGCCTGGGGTGCGGCGCTGGTGCTGATCGCCTTCGTGATGGGGCTCAACCTCATCGCCCGGGGCATCGCACGCTGGCGCTCGCCCAAGGCCGGACACTGACGACACCGACTGACGTACGACCGAAGTATTCATCAGCGGCTCCGCCGCGGGCGAGAGAAGACGAAGGATCATGGCAAAGCGCATCGACGTCAGCGGACTGTCTGCCTACTACGGCTCCACCAAGGCCATCGAGGACATCTCGATGACCGTCGAACCCCGCTCGGTCACGGCCTTCATCGGCCCGTCCGGCTGCGGCAAGTCCACCTTCCTGCGCACCCTGAACCGGATGCACGAGGTGATCCCCGGCGCCCGGGTCGAGGGCAAGGTGATGCTGGACGACGAGAACCTGTACGGCTCCGCCGTCGACCCGGTCGCCGTCCGCCGCACCGTCGGCATGGTCTTCCAGCGCCCGAACCCCTTCCCGACCATGTCGATCTTCGACAACGTCGCGGCCGGGCTGCGGCTGGCCGGTGTGAAGAAGAAGTCCGTGCTGGAGGGCGTGGTCGAGAAGTCGCTCAAGGGCGCCAACCTCTGGAACGAGGTCAAGGACCGGCTGAACAAGCCGGGCGCCGGCCTCTCCGGTGGTCAGCAGCAGCGGCTCTGCATCGCCCGCGCCATCGCGGTCGAGCCCCAGGTGCTGCTGATGGACGAGCCCTGCTCGGCCCTCGACCCGATCTCCACCCTCGCCATCGAGGACCTGATCGGCGAGCTGAAGTCGCAGTTCACCATCGTGATCGTGACGCACAACATGCAGCAGGCGGCCCGCGTCAGCGACCGTACCGCCTTCTTCAACCTGGCCGGCGTCGGCCAGCCCGGCAAGCTGGTCGAGCTGGACGACACCCAGCGGATCTTCTCCAACCCGTCCGTGCAGGCCACCGAGGACTACATCTCGGGCCGCTTCGGCTAAACACCCCCGGTGCTACTCCGTGGCGCTGCATGGCGGTGCCGCCGCGGAGTATGAGAAGGGCCCGCCCCCGAGACGTGGGGGCGGGCCCTGCCATTTGTCCTGCGGACAGCTCTTTGGGACCTTCGGGGGCGCGGGGACCTGTGCGACCAGGGCGCGACGTACGTGGACGGTTGCGCGCGCAGTTCCCCGTGCCCCTGTTCGGGTTGCTCCAAGCGTGAACAGTGACGCCTACAGGAAGATCAGGTCGGTGATCCAGTAGATCGCCGCTGCGACCAGCGCCGCAGCCGGCATGGTGATGAACCAGCCGAGGACGATGTTCTTGGCCACGCCCCAGCGGACCGCGCGGACCCGCTTGGTGGCGCCCACACCCATGATCGCGGAGGTGATCACGTGGGTGGTGGAGATCGGGGCCTTGAAGACGTACGAGCTGATGTACATGACCGTCGCGGCGGTGCTCTCCGCAGCGAAGCCCTGCGGCGGGTCCAGCTCGATGATCTTGCGGCCGAGCGTCCGCATGATCCGCCAGCCACCCGCGTAGGTGCCCAGCGAGAGCATGGTCGCGCAGGAGACCTTCACCCAGATCGGGATGCCGTTGCCGTGCTGGTGGCCCGAGATGGTGAGGGCCATCACGACGATGCCCATGGTCTTCTGGGCGTCCTGCAGACCGTGCGCGAGGGCCATGGCGGCGGCCGACGCGGTCTGGGCGACCCGGAAGTTGCGCTTGGCCTTGTGCGGGTTGGCGCGGCGGAAGATCCACAGGATGGCCAGCATCACCAGGTAGCCGACCACCAGGCCGACGACCGGCGACAGGAACATCGGGATGATGATCTTGTCGATGACGCCGTGCCAGATCACTCCGGTGCCGCCGGCCAGGGCCGCTCCGACCAGGCCGCCGAAGAGCGCGTGCGAGGAGGAGGACGGGAGGCCGTAGTACCAGGTGACCAGGTTCCAGACGATCGCACCGACCAGCGCGCCGAACAGGATCGCCATGCCCTGGCTGCCGTGCGGCGTGTCGATCAGGCCCTTGGACACCGTGCTCGCCACGCCGCTGCCGAGGAAGGCACCGGCCAGGTTCATCACGGCGGCCATCGCGAGCGCGGCCTTCGGGGTCAGTGCCCGGGTGGAGACCGAGGTGGCGATGGCGTTCGCCGAGTCGTGGAAGCCGTTGGTGTAGGTGAAGAAGAACGCCACACCGAGGACGGCGATGAGTGCTGCCATGTCCACGCTGGTCAGGACTCCTTGACGGCGATGGTCTCCACCGTGTTGGCGACGTGCTCGAACGCGTCGGCCGCCTCTTCGAGCACGTCCACGACCTGCTTGAGCTTCAGCACCTCGATGGCCTCGTACTGGCCGCTGAAGAGGTGGGCGAGCAGCTTGCGGTGGATCTGGTCCGCCTGGTTCTCCAGCCGGTTGATCTCGATCCAGTACTCGGTGAGGTTCGACATGCTGCGCAGGTTCGGCATCGCCTCGGCCGTCAGCTCGGCGGCGCGGGCCAGCACCTCGATCTGCTGCTCGACGCCCTTGGGGAGGGTCTGGATGTCGTACAGCACGACCAGGTCGACCGCCTCCTCCATGAAGTCCATGATGTCGTCCAGCGACGAGGCGAGGTTGTAGATGTCCTCGCGGTCGAAGGGCGTGATGAAGGAGGAGTTCAGCTGGTGGAACACCGCATGGGTGGTGTCGTCGCCAGCGTGCTCGGCGGCGCGCATGCGCTCGACGATCTCCGCGCGGCCGGACACGTCTGAACCCAGCAGTTCCAGCAGGAGCTTCGATCCGACGACGAGGTTCTCCGCGGCTGCGGCGAACATGTCGTAGAAGCTCGTCTCCTTCGGGGTCAGGCTAAAACGCACGGAAATCTCCGATGTGCGGGGTAGGGACTGAACGATGCTAGGCGCACTCCGCCCGAACCACGCAAACGGGGTGACGCCGTAGAACCGGATGTTCCCCTTCCGGACGGTGGGCAGACCGATGAACCGGGCCTGCACGGCAGCGTGCAGAGCAAGCCCTCAGTCTGACGGAACCTCCGCCGGATTGGGCCCGCCCTGTGCCCAGGTTACGACCGCTGCCGCTCGTACGGGGTAACAGTCGGGGGCGGTTGAGACCGGGTCAGACTGATCCGACGTCGGTCCCCGGGGCGTCCCCCGGGACGGTCTCCGCGCTGCTCCCCGCATCCTCACCGGCGTCACGCGCGTCATCGTCCTGGCCGTGCTCGAGCAGCACCTGGTCGATCCGCTCGGGGGCCAGCCGCTCCTCGGGGCTGGCGGTCGCAGCGATCATCAGCTCGCCCGCCAGCTCGATCTCGTCGAGCGCTGCCTGGTCGTGGGCGCCCCTGCGGGCTTCCGAGGATGCGACCATCTGCCAACCACCCCCTCCGACCGTGCCCGGCAACGGGGCAGTGGCCCCCAGGTCCAGCGTAGGCAGCAGGCGCTCCGCGACCCATGGCACGGACGGGTCATCTCTGCCGCCGCAGGAACTATTTCGGCTGCGGCTGGGGGCAGGTCGGGAGCCGGGGCGGGCGCGGTGGCCGGTCGGTCCGGTGCGGTCCCGGCCGGGCTACTTGGCGGGCGCCGTGGCCGGGGCCGAGGACGGCAGCGTGTACAGCTCGTCGGCGGTCGGTTCGACCGCGTCGACCGGCTTGCCGAAGTCGGCGAGGGTGACCGTCGACACCACCTTGACCTGGTCCTTGGGGTCCTTGGAGCCGGCCACCCCGGCGAAGCCGAAGTTCTCCACCACCTTGTGCACCCGGCCCTGTTGGTCGAGCCAGACCTCGTACGGGATCTCCTTGACGGTGAAGGTCTGGGCGGCCATCCGCAGTCCGTCCGCGCCGCGCCCACCGGTCGCGTCGGCGGCCTTGGCCAGGTCGAGGGTGCCCTTGTAGTGCTTGAGCTCCAGACCGTCGGCCGACTCGCTGGCGACCAGCTCCGCCTTCTGCACCCCGCGCAGTGCGCCGGTCGCGCTCGCCGGGTCGGTGGCGCCGCTGCTCACCAGGTTGCCGTCGGGCAGTTGACGGACGTCCAGCTTGACCCACTTGCCCTCGGGGATCTTGGCCGCGCTGTTCTGCAGGTAGACGATGCCGGGCAGGACCACCTCGGTGATCTTGCCGGTGGTAGCCGCCCCCGGCGGGATGTCGACCTCCAGCTTGCCGATCCGCTTCACGTAGTCGTACCCGCCGGTGCCGCTGAACGCGGCCTTCTTGTCACCGGCCTCGGTGGTCAGCTGAGTGCTGGCGTGGATCGATCCGGTCCGTCCGGTGATGTCGGCGGCGTTGCGCACGGCCGTCAGCGGATCAGCCGAGAGCTGGTCGGCCGAGACGCTCTGCGGCCGGCTCGCGCCGCTGCCGCCGCAGGCGGTGAGGGCGGCGGCCAGCAGGGCCACGGCGGTGGCGGTACGGGCGGCCCGTGGCAGCGGCGCGAGCGGACGGCTCAGGCCCGGCGTCACCGGCGTCGTCGGTGTCATGAGCGGCATCGGCTGCGCCGGCTTCTTCGGATTCTTCACGATCGAGACAACCCCCTCGGGCCCTGTGCCCGGCAAGCCACCACCCCGGGTGGGCAGAGCGCTTGATCCTCAAACGAGTTGGGGTGGGGACGGTTACGCGGGGACCGGCGTGCGGAGTTAGTCGTGCGCCGGGGGAGAACCGGGCTACGGTGGCGCACGTGCACAGCGAGCTGCCGGTCCGCACCGGCGCAGCCCCCGAGTCCGTTCACCGTGTGACGATCGAGGAGCGCGGTTCCTTCTGCTTCGCTACCTGCAGCTGCGGCTGGTTCGCCCCCGGGCGCAGATCGCGCGACCGCTCCCGGCGGGACGCCAGCGAGCACCTGGCCCAGGAGGGGCAGGACGTGCCGGAGGGCTGACCCCCCTACCCGCGGAGGCTCTCAGGCGGCGAGGTCCGAGTCCTGGGCGGGCTCGTCGGGGCGGGCCGTGCCGCGTCGGCGGCGGCCCTGTTCGGCGCCGCGTCGGCGGCCGCCGGTGGTCTGCGGGGTGGCGGCCACCAGCAGCGGGCCGAACTTCGTCCGGGCCAGCGAGTGGCAGAGCGGTACCAGTACGGCCATCGCGATCGGGGCGAGCAGCAGCACCACGGCGGCGGCCAGCGCGTAGCCGCCGATGACGTCGGTCGGGTAGTGGACGCCCATGAACATCCGGCAGAAGCCCTGCATCAGCGCGAGCACACCGGCGATCAGGCCGAGCCGCCGGTTGGCCAGGTACAGGCCGATCGCGATGGCCATCGACATGGCGGAGTGGTCGCTGACGAACGACAGCGTGCCGGCCTTGCCGCTGATCAGGACGTCCAGGCCGGGGTGGTCCACGAAGGGGCGCGGCCGGTCGACGATCGAGGAGATCGGCAGGTTGGCCAGCTCGCAGACGGCGGCCGCGAGGGGTGCCCAGAGCACTGCGGCCACGGCGACGGGGCCGCCCGGGCTGCGGCGCGCCTGCAGCCACCCGACGGCGCAGAGGGCCGCCAGGCCGAGCAGGATGCCGTACTCGCCGATCAGCGAGACCGTGGTGTCCAGCCAGCCGGGGGAGGACTTGGCCAGGTCGTTGACGGCCCGGAGCACGCTGAGATCCAGGCCGGACGTGTCGGCAAGCAGCGTCGACACGCCGCACCTCCCTGTTGGTCCGCTCTGTTCGAACGGCGGTTCATCGTTATTGGTCAGTGGTCAAGCCAGTGGGTTCAGTAAGTCAGCGGTGCCTGCGCGCGATGAGTCGTATGACGACCTGCATCGCGTCGTGCACCACCGGACACAACGTCACCTGCGGGACACAGGGTTCCATAGAAACTCGCTGTTATCGAAACTTGACTGACTGTCCACGCCACTCGCACACTGCCGCCACGCCTCGCCACCCCACCGGAACCCGCAGCCGTCAGCTCTTTGCGGCGGGTTGACCCGGGACCGTCCCGGAGGTGGTGATGGTGCCGTCCGCGCCGCGTACCGGCAGGGACTGTGCGCCGTCGGAGGTGACCCGGGTGGCGCCGATGTACCCCGTCTGATCGATCGTGTCGTAGCGGATCACCGCGCCGGTGTGAGGGGCGTCGATCATGTACCCGCCGCCGACGTAGATGCCGACGTGGTGGATGGAGCGCGGGTCGGTCAGGTCGTTGGCGAAGAAGACCAGGTCGCCTGGGCGGAGCTGGTCACGCGAGGGGTGCTGCCCGGCGTACCACTGGTCGTTGGCGACGCGGGGCAGCGTGATGCCGACGCTGGCGAACGCGGCCTGGGTGAGCCCCGAGCAGTCGAAGCGGCCGTCGTCCGAGGACGTGCCCGTGCCGCCCCACAGGTACGGCGTGCCGAGGACGTTCTGGGCGAAGTAGATCGCGCCGGCGGACTGCTGGGAGAGTGCGACGGAGGTGGTCGGGGCGGTGAAGCTGCGGGCCAGCGACTGGATGTTGCGGACGTAGCCCTGCGTCTCCGTGTAGGCGGGGATCCCGCCGGCCTTTATCACCGCGTACGGCCCGGAGTTGTAGGCGGCCAGCAGGTTGGCCTGCTTGTCGCCGGGCACGGCCGAGACGTCCTTGGCGAGCGCGCAGTCGTAGGTGGCGGCGGAGGCGATGGCGTCCGAAGGGTCCCAGATGTCGGGCTGCTTGCCGTCGCCGCTGGCCCGGACGCCGTACGTAGCCCAGGTGCCCGTCAGGAACTGCGCCATGCCGTAGGCCTGGGCGGGGCTGCGGGCTGACGGGTCGAAGCCGCTTTCCTGGTACAGCTGGGCGGCGAGCATCGGCGGGGAGATGTCGGGGCAGAGGGTGCCCCATTTCTGGATCAACGGTTGGTACTGGGCGGGGACCGTCCCGCTGGAGAGGGCCAGATTGTTGGCCGAGGCCGGGGAACTGCCGCTCGCGGCGAAGGTGCCGACCCCGAGCAGGCCGGTGAAAGCGACGGCTGCCACCCCTGCAGCGACGGCGGCAGCGCCTGCCCTCCGGAGTACCATCAGCACCATCCCGACGTGGCGTCAGTTGTCAGCGTTCTGGAAGGCGTTGCTCAAAGCAATCATCGCTGATACTAAGAGTGAGCGGTATCCTTCGTACGGTGGACATCCTGTCGTACGTGTCCCACACCGCACGAGCAATACGCGAGAAGTGGCCAAGTCGACATCAGATCTGGCCAAGAATAGGTCCCGGCCCTTCGCGAAACCGTGCTGGGGGGCCTTGAATTTGCGTGATCGGGCGGTGAGATGGAAATGAACTTGAGCAGCGTGGACAGCAAGCTGATCGGCCACTTGGCCGCAACCCCACCCACAAAACCCAATATCGACACCATCATCGGTGGGATCGCCCCGGACTGGGGGCCGTTCTCGAGTCTGGGCTCCTCGGCTCGGACGATGGTGGAGGTCGTCATGGCCGTAGCCATCCTCGGTTGCCTCGCGATCGCGGTCTGGGGCGCCGCCAAGCAGCGGATCGGCGCCACCGCGATGCGGGACACCTTCAGCGCCGAACAGGGCAAGGGGCTGATCATCGCCGGGCTGACCGGCGTGTTCATCATCGGTTCGCTCGGAACCCTGTTCACCATTGTCTACGGCATGGCCATCTGACGATCAGATAGTCATCCCACAGCTAGTCATCCCAGCGGTACGGCCAGGCCGTCCCGCTGGGGCTGTCGCGTATCCGTACGGGTGCGCACCCGACCTCGGGGCCCGCCTGGGCTCCCTCGCACCAGGAGGGCCGCCGTGCCGGTGTCCGACGACCAGCCGCACACCCGTACGCGGCTGCCGGTCGGCGAGCAGTCCGTCTACCAGTCGAGCGGGCGTCAGTCCCGCCCGCTGCGCACGCTGCTGACGGTTCTGGTGGTGGTGACCCTGCTGGTGTTGGCGATCTCGATCGCCAACCGGGGCAAGCCGAACCCGGCCACCCCCTCGGCCGACCAGGCCGGAGTCAACGGGCCCGCCGGGTCCTCCGCGCCCCCCGCTGCCGGCGCCACCGCGCCGAGCGGCCAGGAGCCCGTCTCCACGACCAGCAACGGCATCGGCACCGGCTACCCGCACACCGACCAGGGCGCCCAGTCGGCGGCCGCCAACTACGCCGTTGCGATCGGCTCGGCCGACATGTTCCGGGCCGACGCCCGGCACGCCATCGTCGCCACCGTCACCGACCCGACCGTCGCGCCCGCCCTGCAGGCCCGGCTGGACCAGGCGTTCAGCGCCGACACCGCCGCCAAGTTCGGGCTGGACGCCCAGGGCAAGGCGCCCAAGGGCCTGACCTTCGTCAGCCGTACCGTCCCGGTCGGCACCAGGACCACCAACTCCGCCGACACTGCCACCAAGGTGGACGTCTGGTGCACCGGCCTGGTCGGGCTGGCGGGTGACCACTCCACCCAGCCCGTCGCGGAGAACTGGTACACCCTCACCGTCACCCTGCGCTGGACGGGCAGCGACTGGAAGCTCACCGACTTCGCCCAGCAGTCGGGCCCGGCCCCCGTACCCGGCGACCAGCAGGCCGCCACCGCCGACGAGATCACCCGCGCCGTCCAGGACTTCGGAGGCTTCCGCTATGCCCGCTGACGGCAGGTACCGAGCATTCTTGCGTAGAGCCTCCGCGCTCGGCGGGGCGTTGACGGTGTTCCAGCTGACGGTGCTGCTGACGGCCCGTCAGGTATTCGCCGATCCGACCCCGGGTGCGAGCCCGAGCTGCAAGATCAACCTGCCGATCCCGTCGGCCGACAAGGCGTGCGCGCAGGCCCCGGCCGGCGCGACCGTCATCCCCGGCAACGGCACGGTCGCCAGCGTGACCGACCCGCTCGGCGCGCTCGCCAAGGACTGCGCGCAGGGCGCGGCCTGGCTGGTCCGCCAGCTCTCCGGCGCGATCGACGGCACCACCCAGGTGGACTTCACCAACGCCGCCTTCCTCCAGCAGTACGCCGTGGTCTTCGCCGGTTCCACCGTGATCACCCTGGTGCTCTGGCTGCTGGCCGTCACCAAGCGGGCCGTCCGTGGCGCGCCGCTGACCACCGCGATCTCCGAGGCGGTCGGCTTCCTCTGGCTGACGGTCGTCGCCTCCGCCTTCACCCCGCTGATCCTCTACACCGTGGTCAGCGTCACCGACGGCCTCACCACGGCCATCGCGGCCGGCACCAAGTCCGACACCGGGACCTACCTCGGCGGCTTCGCGGACACCCTGGAGAAGGGCACCATCGGCGGCGGCCCGCTGATCCTGATCATCATCTCGCTGGTCGCGGTGCTGGCCGCCGCCGTGCTCTGGCTCGAGCTGCTGATCCGCGCCGCGATGCTCTACGTCGGCGCGCTGCTCGGCACCGCCGTGTACGCCGGGCTGGTCGACAAGCAGCTCTGGAAGCACGTCCGCCGCTGGGCCGGGGTGATGATCGCGGTCGACCTGGCCAAACCGATCATCGTGATCATCCTCGGCCTCGCCGGGGCGGTCGCCACCGGTGCCGGGGCGAGCAACGACTTCTCCACGGTCCTGTCCGGGCTGGCCATCCTGTTCCTCTCGATCTTCGCCAGCGCCTCGGTCTACCGCTTCGTGCCCGGCTTCGGCGACGAACTGCTGCACATGCGGTCGGCGCGGGCGAGCGCCGTCTCGGCAGGATCGGCGATGATCAACGGGCCGGCCAACCTGGTGAAGCAGGGCATCAGCGCACACGGCTCGCGCGGCGGCGCGGAGACCGCGAACGCCTCGGGCTCCGGTGGGGGCGCGGGCGGCGGCTCGGTCGCCCCGGGTATCGCCGCGCACGCCACCCGCACTCCCGTCCCTCCGCCGCAGGCCCCGCCAGTGACCAGCAATCCAGGGAAGGGAGGGTGACGGGTAAGTGAGCAGTGAACCGCTCAGCCGCTACGGTGCCCAGTACGCCCAGCCGTACGTGCACCAGCGCCGCACCTATCTGATCGGTAAGTCCCGGCCGAACGCGCCGATCGGCCGCAACCGTGAGTCCGGCGAGATCGTGCTGATCATCTTCGGCGCGTTCCTCGGCATGCTCTGGGGCCTGCTGATGCCGATCCTGCCGCTGCGGATCGCCGGGCTGGTCGGGCTGCCGCTGCTCGCCATCATGGCGGTGTACGTGCCGTACCGCCGCCGGACCTTCTACCGCTGGGTGGAGATCAACCGGACGTACCGGCGCACCGTGCGCAGCGGGCGGGCACTCTGGAAGTCCGAGGTGATCGACGCCGGCACCAGGCTGGACGGGCGCGAGGTCGAGGTCGGCCCGCCGCCCGGCGTCGGACGGCTGCGCTGGCTCTCCGCGCCGTTCGGCCCGGACGAGGTCGGGGTGCTGATGCACCTGGAGCGCCGGACGGTCACCGCCGCGATCGAGATCGAGGGGCCCGGCGTCGGCCTGCGCGACTCCGAGGACCAGGAGGCGCTGGTCGACCGCTTCGGCACGCTGCTCAAGCACGTCGCCAACGGCGACGGCTTCGTGACCAGGCTGCAGATCCTGGCCCGCACCCTGCCCGCCGACCCGGACGCGCACGCCAAGGACGTCGAGCGGCGCGGCGACGACGAGGCGCCCGGCTGGCTCAAGGACAGTTACGACCAGCTCCAGTCGATGGTGTCCACCTCCTCCGAGCAGCACCGCGCCTACCTGGTCGCCTGCATGCACTACAACCGCGACCTGGCCGCCGAGGCGCACGCGATGGGCCGGACGGCTGGTAGCGCCCGGACCAGGGACGACGAGGGCCTCGCCGCCGTGATGGCCCGCGAACTCACCGACATCTGCGCCCGGTTGGCGGAGGCCGACATCCGGGTCCGGCAGCCGCTGGGCCACGCCCGGCTCTCCTCGCTGCTGCACTCGATGTACGACCCGGACCACCCGATCGACCACCTCCAGGCGATGTCCAAGCGGAACGCCTGGCCGGCCGAACTCGATGCCACCCACCCGCAGTTCCTGACGGCCAAGACCCGCGAGTCGGTGACGCGCGAGCCGTGGTGCCACGCCACTGCCTGGATCAAGGAGTGGCCGCTGACCCCGGTCGGCGTCAACTTCCTTGCCCCGCTGCTGGTCCACACTCCGGACGTGATCCGTACGGTCGCCGTCACGATGGACCTGGAGCCCACCGACGTCGCGATCGAGCGGATGCTCACCGAGAAGACCAACGACGACGCCGAGACCAGCCGGTCCGCCAAGATGAACCGGACGATCGACCCGCGCGACCTGGCCCACACCGGCCGGGTCGACCAGCGCGGCGACGACCTCGCCTCCGGCGCCGCCGGGGTCAACCTGGTCGGCTACATCACCGTCTCCTCCCGCAACCCCGAGGCGCTGGCGCGCGACAAGCGCACCATCCGCGCCTCGGCGGGCAAGAGTTACCTCAAGCTGGAGTGGTGCGACCGCGAGCACCACCGGGCCTTCGTCAACACCCTCCCGTTCGCCACCGGCATCCGCCGCTGACCTCTCCCGGAGGACTCCGCCATGGCCATCGGCAACCTCACCGACTCGTTCACCAGCCTGATGTTCGGCAAGGTGGAGACCACCCGGCTGCCCGTCCGCACCTCCACCGGCCAGGCCCAGGCGGTCTACCTCCCAACCGCCGCACCGGGGTTGGGTGACTCCGGCGTGATCATCGGCCGCGAGGTGTACAGCGGCAAGGGGTACGTCTACGACCCCTTCCAGTTGTACGGGCAGCAGCTGCCGGCCCCGCACTGGCTGGTGCTGGGTGAATCCGGCAACGGCAAGTCGGCGCTCGAAAAGACCTACGTGCTACGGCAGTTGCGGTTCCGCGACCGACAGGTCGTGGTGCTCGACGCACAGGGCGAGGACGGCGTCGGCGAGTGGAACCTGATCGCCAACGCGCTGGGGATAAAGTCCATCCGGCTCGACCCGATGGCCGCCCGCGACGGCGGCGTCAAGCTCAACCCGCTCGACCCCGCGATCACCACCACCGGCCAGCTGTCGCTGCTGCGGACCATCATCGAGGTCGCGATGGGGCGGGGGCTGGAGGAGCGAGCGGGTTTTGCGTTGAAGGCCGCGCACGCTCATGTGATCGCTTCGGTGACGGACCGTCAGCCCGTACTCGACGACATCATCAACACGCTGCGCAGCCCCGAGCTCTCCTCCGTCGAGTCGCTCGGCGTCGCCGTGGACGACGTCCAGTCCTGGGGCCTGGACGTCGCGTTGGTGCTCGACCGGCTGGTCGACGGCGACCTGCGCGGCATGTTCGACGGCTCCACCACCGACGGCATCGACCTGGATGCCCCGCTGATCGTCTTCGACCTCTCGCACATCGACCGCAACTCGATCGCGATGCCGATCCTGATGGCGATCGTCGGGGTCTGGCTGGAGCACACCTGGATCCGTCCCGACCGGAAGAAGCGCATCTTCCTGGTCGAGGAGGCCTGGCACATCATCAACAGCCCGTTCGTAGCCCAACTCTTCCAGCGGCTCCTGAAGTTCGGCCGCCGCCTGGGTCTCTCGTTCGTCGCAGTGGTCCACCACCTCTCCGACGTGGTCGACGGCGCCGCTGCCAAGGAGGCCTCCGCCATCCTCAAGATGGCCTCCACCCGCACCATCTACATGCAGAAGGCGGAGGAGGCCAGAGCCACCGGCCGCGTTCTCGGCCTCCCCCGCTGGGCAGTCGAGATCATCCCCACCCTCTCCCCGGGCATCGCCGTCTGGGACGTCAACGGCAACGTCCAGGTCGTCAAGCACATCATCACCGAGGCCGAACGCCCGCTGGTCTACACCGACCGCGCGATGACCGAGGACGCTGTCTTCGAACGCCACCGCGCCGAAGCCCAGTTGGCGGCCGAACCGGGGGTCTGACGTACCTGGCACGGTTGAGGACGGGACGTGATTGAGGGCGGACACCCGGTTGGGTGCCCGCCCTCGACGTAGCGGTTGTCCGGCATGTTGGCCTGCCCGGCAGTCGGCACCTGGGCTGCTCCTACTCCCGGGACCTCAACACCTCGTGTGTGACCCGGGCCAGGTCGGCATCGGTCGGCAGCAGAGCCCGCATCTCGGGCGGCAGGGTCGCGTAGGTGCTCACCGCCATCGGCTGGGTGCTGCCGCGCAGCGCGTACTGGACGACCTCGCTGTTCCGGTCGGCGGCGATCAGGATGCCGAGCGTGGCGTCGTCCCGGGAGGGGTCGCGGACCTTGTCGTCCACCACGGCGGTGTAGAAGCTCAGTTGGCCGAGGTGGGCCGGCTGGGCAGGGACGGTTTTGAGCTCGATCACCACGTACCGGTGCAGGCGCAGGTGGTAGAAGAGCAGGTCCATCCGGAACTCCTGATCGCCGACCACGAGCGGGTACTGCCGGCCGACGAATGCGAAACCCACTCCGAGCTCCTGGAGGAACCTGACCACGTGGTCGACCAGGGCGTCCTCCAGATCCCGTTCGGCGTGGTCGGCGCCGACCCGGGTGAACTCGAGCAGGTACGGATCGCGCGTGATCTCGCGAAGCAGGTCGGAACCTTCGGGGACGGTCGTGTCGAAATTGGTGAGAGCCATCCCCTGCCGGAGGTGGAGTTGGCTGGACACCATGTTGCTCAGGAAGGCCCGCGACCAGCCGTGCTGCACGGCCTGGGCGGCGTAGAAGTCCCTGGTCAGACGGTCGTCGAGGGTGTCCAGGAGAACGGTGATGTGACCCCAGGGCAATTGGGCAACAGCTTGTTGCCCAATTGCCTCGGGCCAGCTCTTGGCCAGGTGCTGCATGTACCGGAGGGACCGCGGGGACAGTCCGCGCTGGCCGGGGAAAGTGGTCTGCAGGTCCACCGAGAGCCGGCGGATGACCTTGGTTCCCCAGCCCTCCTCCTCCTGCCTGTCGAGGATGAGCCGGCCGATCCGCCAGTAGTGGCAGACCATCTCCGTGTTGACGATCCGCTTGACGCGGATCTGGGTGGTGCGGATCTCGTCCTTGATGTCCCCGAGCAGGTCGTTGTAGCCCGGCGGCAGGTCGCCGGCCGTCGCCTGGGAGGGAAGTCCGGCCTTGGTGGTGATCTCGTTGCTCATAGCGCGGAGCCTTGCAGTGCTGCTGAGCCATCTGACCTGGAGAAACGGTTCTGTTCACTCGAACGGAGAAGCGCGAGGGGGCGCCGCCGGGCGGACACGGCCGTCAGGGCGCCCCCACCTCGCGTTACTGCGGGACGTCGGCCTGGCCGGGGAGGCGGACGGTTGCCAGGGCGCCCGGGCCGCCGTCGGTGGCGGGGCCGAGGGAGACCTCGCCCTCGGTGTCGCGGATCGTCTGGGCGACGATCGACAGGCCGAGGCCGGAGCCCGGGAGTTGGCGGGAGGATGGGGAGCGCCAGAAGCGGTCGAAGACGTACTGGAGTTCGTCCGTCGGGATGCCCGGGCCATGGTCGCGGACGGTCAGTACGCCCTGCTGGAGGGCTACTTGGATGGATCCGCCGGGCGGGCTGTACTTGACGGCGTTGTCGAGCAGGTTGATCACGGCGCGTTCGAGGGCGGCGCCGTCGCCGTGCACGTACCAGGGGTTGATGTCGAGGTCGAAGACCAGGCCCGGGCCGCGCAGCCGGGCCCGTTCGACCGCGCGGTCGGCGATCTCGTGCAGGGCGACGACGGTGCGGTTCTGGCCGGGCTTGGGGGAGTCCGGGCGGGAGAGCTGGAGCAAGTCGCCGATGAGGAGGGTGAGTTCCTGCATCTGGGCCTTCATGTTGCCGAGCAGCTTGGTGCGGGTGGCCGGCGGCAGCGGGCGGCCGGTGTCGTCGCTGCGGATCATCAGGTCGACGTTGGTACGGAGTGAGGTGAGGGGTGTCCGCAGCTCGTGCCCGGCGTCGGCGATCAGCCTGGTCTGGCGGTCACGGGAGTTGGCGAGCGCGGTGCTCATCGAGTTGAACGAGGCGGCGAGCCGGGCGATCTCGTCGTTCCCGTGCACGGGGATGGTCGAGCCGACCTCCTCGGTACGGGCGATGTGCTCGACCACGTCCGTGAGGTCGTCCACGGGCTTGAGTGCTGACCGGGCCACTATCCGCCCGGTGACACCGGCTCCGACCACGCCTAGGGCGGCAACGCCGAGCAGGATCAGGGCGAGCGTTCGAAGGGAGTCCTGGGCGTACGACAACGGTGCGGCGGTCAGCAGGACATAGGGCTCCCCGGTCAGAGGATCACTTGTGAGGGCTACTCGTACTGTGGCCGGCGTGCCGTCGACGAAGCTGCCACTTCGGTAAGTGATCTTCGTGCTGCCGGTGCTGAGTGCATCCAGGTCGGACGAGACGGTGTTGATGCCCTTGGTAGCCCCCCACGGGAGACACACCCTGGAGGGGCCGAAGATGCCCTCGGAGCTGGACTGGTCGCCTCGGTGGAGACCGCCGTCCGGTCCGCGATGGCCCGGTCGGGTACTGGCCACGGCAGTTTGGACAGCTGCTGGACTGGTATTGCAGAAGGGGAACGTCGGAATCGGTCTGCCGTCTGCAAGCTGGAGCTGCGCGGGAGCCGGAACTGCGGCCAGGCCCGTCTTGACCTGCTGGTAGACCTGGCGCTCGACAACGAACCAGCACGCCAGCGCCGACAGCGCGATCGCCACCGCGACCGCCGCGGCGGTGAGCATGGCGAGGCGGCTCCGGAGGGAGCGCCCGCGGAACCAGCCCGTCAGTCGGTGCCAGGGCTTCACGCCGACGCGCCGGTCGCGGCCCGGAGCGCGTAGCCGACGCCACGGACGGTCTGGATCAGGCGGGGCATGCCGCCCTGTTCGGTCTTGCGGCGGAGGTACATCACGTACACGTCCAGCGAGTTGGAGGACGGTTCGAAGTCGAAGCCCCAGACCGCCTTGAGGATCTGTTCGCGGGTCAGGACCTGCCGGGGGTGCGACAGGAACATCTCCAGCAGCATGAACTCCGTCCGGGTCAGCTCGATCGGCTTGCCCTCGCGGGTCACCTCGCGGGTCGCAGTGTTCATCCGGAGATCGGCGAAGGCGAGGACCTCGCTGTCGTCCTCCTCGACGGCTGCGCGGGCGGCCTCCGCGGCGATGGCGTTGCGGCGGAGCAGGGCGCGGACGCGGGCGAGCAGCTCGTCGAGTTCGAAGGGCTTGGCGAGGTAGTCGTCCGCGCCGACGTCCAGGCCGGTGACGCGGTCACCGACGGCGTCGCGGGCGGTGAGCATCAGGACGGGCGCGGTGTCGCCGCGTGAGCGCATCCGGCGGACGGTGGTGAGGCCGTCCATCCGGGGCATCATGATGTCGAGCAGGACCAGGTCGGGGCGTTCGCGTTCGACGGCGTCCAGGGCCTCGTACCCGTCGGTGGCGGTGATGACCTCGTAGCCCTCGAACGCGAGGCTGCTCTCGAGGGCGTCCCGCAGCGCGGGCTCGTCGTCGACCACCAGAAGTCGGGCGGGGGCGCCCGGGCCCTCGGCGGGGGTGCGGTCGTCGGCGGGGGGAGTCATGGGCGCGGGCCCTTTCTGAGTCCATGAGCTGCGGTGAGGTGCGGTGCGGTGCGGTACGGCCGGTTGAGTTGTTGCCATTGTCCGTCGTCCGGACGGCCCCGGGAGGGACCGTCCGGACGACGGACGCGGGTGCCGGCTAGAGGTTCTGGCCGGCCTGGAGCTTGGGCAGAACCTGCTTGATGTCGTTGATCGGGATGGCGAAGCCGAGGCCGACGCTGCCCGCGCTGGTGTCCGCCGTCGAGTTGGAGTTGCTGGACGAGTACATCGCGGAGTTGAGGCCGATCACCTGGCCGTTGGCGTTGATCAGCGGGCCGCCGGAGTTGCCGGGGTTGAGCGCGGCGTCGGTCTGGAAGGCCTTGTAGGTGGCGGTGTCCGCCGAGGAGCCGGAGGACGAGCCGGAGGAGCGCCCGGGCAGGCCGTTCAGGCCCGGCAGGTTCGGGAAGCCGAAGCCGCCGTTGCTCCGGGTGGAGCCCTCGTCGACCTGCACGCTGACCTGGCGGTTCTCGGCGCTGATGATGCCCGAGGTGACGGTGCCGGTGAGGCCCTCGGGGTTGCCGATCGCCACCACCTGGTCGCCGACCGCGACGCCGGCGGAGTTGCCGAGCGTGGCCGGGGTGAGGCCGCTGACGCCGGCGGCGGTGACCACGGCGACGTCCAGTGCCTTGTCGGTACCGGTCACCGAACCGCTCACCGTGGAACCGTCCTTGAAGGTGACGGTCATCTGGCCGTCGCCGTTGACGGCGCCGGAGATCACGTGGAAGTTGGTCAGGATCTGGCCGCCCGGGGTCAGGATCACGCCGGTGCCGGTCGAGGTGCCGGTGCTGGTCTTCACGACGATCTGGACGACGCTCGGCGAGACGGCGGCGGCGATGGCGGAGATGTTGGCGGTCCCGTTGGAGTTGATCGAGACCGGGCTGACGATGGTGGCCGCGCTGCTGCTCGCGGAGGCGTCGCGCCGCTCGGCGATCACTCCGCCGGTGACGCCGCCGAGCAGGGCGGCGATGGTGGCCACGGCGGCGACCAGGGCCAGCCGGCCCTTCAGCAGTCCGCGCCGGGCGTGCCCGCCCTGCGGAGCGGTGCTGCCCGCCTCGGGCGGGTTGGGCGGCTCGGACCCGTCGAAGCCGCCCTGGGTCGGCGGTTCCGCCGGCGCCGGGTAGGAGTACGGGGACTCGGGCGCCGACTGGTACGACGTCCCGTCCAGCCGGGGCGGCTGCGGCGGCTGCCAGCCCGCGTAGCCGTGCGAACCGGGTGTGGCCTGCTCATCGGAGGTGCGGTGCTGGTCGCTCATGGGTCCAAGGTCCGCCCGGATCATTAAGGCCCGATGAGAGGTGGGTCAGAAGGAGCCGAGAAGCCCGTTGACTTCTCATAAAGCCTGGTCAGCGGAGGGACCGCCGGGCCTTACTTCCCGTCAACCCCAGCGCTCCCGCCGCAGCCGCAGGAACGTCGTACGACCAGGCGCGATGGGAATTTCCGCACCCGCTCGGTGTCCGATCCCGGGACCATCAGTGAGTCGTCCAGCACCAGATCCACGGCGGCCCGGGCCATCGCGTCCCGGTCCGAGGCGACGGTGGTCAGCGGCGGGTCGGCGAGCGCGGCCTCGGGTACGTCGTCGAAGCCCGCCACCGCGAGGTCCTCCGGGACGCGCAGGCCGACCTCGCGGGCGGCCCGCAGGACGCCGATCGCCTGGTCGTCGGTGGAGCAGAAGATGGCGCGCGGACGGTCGGGGGAGCTGAGCAGGTCCACCGCGACCTGGTACGCGCCGTAGCGGTGGAAGGGGGCGTCGACGAGGTACTTCCCGGTCGGCAGGTTGTGCGCGTCCATCGCGCGCTGCCAGCCCTCGACGTGGTCGATCACCGGGTCGCCGGGCACGGGGGTGTCCACCGGGCCGCCGAGGCAGACCACGTACGGGTACCCGTGCACCTCGAGCAGGTGCCGGACGGCCAGTTCGGCGCCGCCGACGTCGTCCGTCACCACGGAGACGTCGTCGATCGCCTCGGGCCGGCGGTGCAGCAGGACGACCTTCGCCCCCTCTATGGCGGCGAACTCCTTCGCCGCCTGCTGGGGGGCGCCCTGGCTGACCAGGATCAGTCCGGAGACCCGCATGCCGAGGAAGGCGCGGACGTAGTGCATCTCGCGGTCGTCGACGTAGTCGGAGTTGCCGATCAGGACCAGCTTGCCCCGGTCGGAGGCGGCGCGTTCCACCGCGTGTGCCATCTCGGCGAAGAACGGCTGCCGGGCGTCCGGGACGACCATGCCGATCAGGTTGGTCCGGCGGGAGGCCATCGCCTGGGCGACGGAGTTCGGCCGGTAGCCGAGTTCCTCGATCGCCGCGAGGACCTTCTCCTTGGTCGCGGGCGCGACCGGGCGCGGCCCGTTGTTGATGACGTAGCTGACGACCGCAGTCGAGGTCCCAGCCAGTCGGGCTACATCATCGCGCGTCACCTTGGCCACGGAGGGAGTCTACGCGGGTCGCTCCCGAGTGGGACTGTGACCTGTGACATCCCGCCGACTACCCGTGGACGGTATCGGACATGGCCGGACCGGACACCGCAATACCGGATATTGGCGGACAAGCCGGGCGTCGGCGACCCCTGTGCCGAGCCCGGCTCCCGTCAGACCTCGTTGGCGACCGTGGACCGCTGCTCCAGGCCGGGGCGCTCGCCCTTGTCGGCCTTCTCCGGCACCACGAACCGGTACCCGACGTTGCGGACGGTGCCGATCAGCTGCTCGTGCTCGACCCCGAGCTTGGCGCGCAGCCGCCGGACGTGCACGTCGACCGTCCGGGTGCCGCCGAAGTAGTCGTAGCCCCAGACCTCCTGGAGCAGCTGCGCCCGGGTGAAGACCCGGCCGGGGTGCTGCGCCAGGTACTTGATCAGCTCGAACTCCTTGAAGGTGAGGTCGAGCACCCGGCCCTTGAGCTTGGCGGAGTAGGTGGCCTCGTCGACCGTGAGGTCGCCGCCCCGGATCTCCATCGGACTGTCGTCCGCGACCACGTGCATCCGGCCCATGGCCAGCCGCAGCCGCGCCTCGACCTCGGCCGGGCCCGCCGTGTCGAGCAGGACGTCGTCGATGCCCCACTCGGCGGTGACGGCGGCGAGGCCGCCCTCGGTGACCACCAGGATCAGCGGGCAGCCGATGCCGGTCGAACGCAGCAGCTGGCAGAGGCTCCGGATCTGCGGCAGGTCGCGCCGGCCGTCGACCAGTATGACGTCGGCGCTGGGGGTGTCGACCAGGGCCGAACCCTCGGCGGGCGCCACTCGGACGGTGTGCAGCAGCAGGCCCAGGGCGGGCAGCACCTCAGCGGAGGGCTGCAGTGCGTTGGTGAGCAGGAGGAGAGAACTCATACCCGGTTAGTCCCCTTTCCGGGTCGTCGCGGTCACGGGGGTACGGCTGCCGCCACAACCGGCAGGCGCAAACCCCGTGGGGGGTGGGGGAGACGTGTCCGCAGGGTGAGATCCGGCGGATGCGCCGGTGCGCAGCGCAGTACGGGGCGCGTGCCAGGAGTCCCGCAACCCCTGATGCTCGTGCTGCTCCGATACCGATCTGCTCATCCGCGAACCTTCCGGTCTGCTTCCGCGCCGGGTGGTGACCCGGCGCCGGCATGCCGCTCCCTGCTGACCGCGCGCACTTCGTTGTGCCGCTTCGCCGGGGCGGGCCTCGCCTGCCGGTCCGGGTGGGGGACCGGTACGCGAGGGCGTCCGTGCTGGCGTCCTGAAAGCGCAAAAGGACCCGGGGGCGACTCTGCCCGGATCCCTTACGGCACGAGAATAGCCGACCACTCCCCGCTGTGGGAGGGGCGCAGGGCGCCGCTTCGTCAGGTCGGGCCGCCTGCGGCGTGACCCCTGACACGTCCGGGGCGTTCTCCGGGTAACGGGGCACCGCCCCGCCGACCGGTAACGGGGCACCGCCCCGCCGACCAGGGAGGTTGCCGCCCCCGGGTCCGCCCGGTCCATCATGGGAGCCGCACCGGCCGCACGGTACGTGTACACCTTTTTGTGTGGGTGACCGGCAGACAGGGCCAGGCCACCGCACCGGGCGAGGACGACGAGGAGGGTTGCCATGGTTGCGACCGCGAATGCCGGCACCGAGCAGAATTCAGCCGGGAGAGTGACGGAGAGTGCGCCGACGGCTCACGCCGTGAGCGGCGTGGTCCGCTACTGGGCGGCCGCCAAGGCCGCCTCGGGCGTCGGGGAGGAGCCGTACCGGGCGGCGACACTGGCTGAAGCACTTCAGGCCGTGCGCGCCCTCCACGCGGACCGTCCGCGCCTGCTGCAGATACTCGACCACTGCTCGTACCTGGTGGACAGCGACCCGGTCGGCGGCCGGGACCACGCCACGGTGCGGCTCAGCGACGGCGGCTCGGTCGAAGTGCTGCCGCCGTTCGCGGGCGGGTGAGATGACACTTCCGAATCCCGCGACCACCGTTCCTGCGACCACCGTTCCCGCGACCACTGCTCCCGCGACCACCGCTCCCGCAACCAGTGCTCCCGTTCCCGTTCCCGCTCCCGTTTCCGCCGCCGGACTGGTGGGCCGCACCGGATCGCCGGTGATCGAGCCGGGGCTGCTGCCCGCGCTGCTCACCGTGGCCCTGGCCGGGCTGCTGGCGGCGGGGGCGGCCGTGGGGCCGGGGCCGCAGGCCGTCACGGTCGCGGTGCTGCAGGCGCTCACCGCCGCCGGGTGGTTCCGGCTGAACGGGATGTGGCCGGCCCGGCAGGGCATCGCGCTGGCCGCGCTGGCCGGCTTCGCCGCCGACGCGGCGGTGTTGGCCGGCGCCGGGGCGGCCGGGGTGCTGGGTGCGCTCGGCGTGGCGCTGCTGCTTGTGCTCGTCCTGCAGACCTTCCGCCCGTCCGACCCTTCGGAGCGGTTCTACGCCCTGACGGTGCTCGGCTCGGGCGCTGCGGTGGCGGGGCTCTGCTCGGTGCTGCTGCTGAGCGGGCACGCCCTGGCCGCCGTGGTGGCGGTCGCGGCGACGGTGCTGGTGGCCGCGCTCGCGCACGCGCTGCGCCTCCCTGGCCCGGTGGCCGGGGCCGGGGCGCTGCTGCTCGTGGGCGCTGCGGCGCTGGGCGCGGGTGTGCCCGTGGCGGTGGCGGTGGCCGCCGGGGTCGGCGCGCTGGTCGGGCGCCGAGTGGCCTCGTACGACTTCCCGTCCCGGTTCGTCCACCTGACGGCGGGGGTCGCCCTGCCGCTCGCGTTCGCGGCACCGCTGGTGTGGATCACCACGCGCCTGCTCGCGGGCTGAGACCGGGCGGTCCGAGGGGGCGACCCTAAGGAGCGGCCCGGAACCACCGCTCGGCGTCGTACGTCGTACGTCCGGACGTACGGGATCACACAAAGGGGACCGGATGCGCGGCTTGCTGAAGATGACGATCGGTCTGGCGGTGCTCGCCGGGCTGCTGGTCGGGGCGGACCGGGTCGCGGTCGGTGTCGTCCAGGACGAGGCGGCCGGGCAGCTGGTCAGCAGTGGTCGGCTCAGCAGCAAGCCGACCGTCTCGATCGACGGCTTCCCGTTCCTCACCCAGGCGCTGGCGGGCACGTTCGACTCAGTACGCCTCTCGGGTGACGGTGTCACGGTGAGCGACGGCCGGCAGCAGGCGGCGCTGCGCTCGTTCACCGCCCGGCTGTCGGGGGTCGAGGTCGGCAGCGACTACCGCAGCGCGACGGTCCGCAGTGGCACGGGCAGTGGTCTGATCTCGTACCCGGACGTCGCCAAGCTGATCCAGGGCGCCGAACGGGTCGATCTCTCGTACGGCGGGCCGGGGAAGGTGCGGGCCTCGGTGGCGGGGGTCGAGGTCGGGCAGGGCAACGTGCACAGCAGCGGTAACACCATCACGGCGGACGGCTTCCAACTCGCCGGTATGGGTTCCCTGTTGAGCGGCCAGGCGAACGCGGCGCTCGGCCCGCGCAGCTTCACCCTGACCGACCTGCCGGCCGGGCTGAGCCTGGCCGCCGCGACCCCGCAGCAGGACGGGCTGCTGCTCGCCTTCCAGGGCACCAACCTCAAGCTGATCGGCTGATCCGGCCGCCTCGGCTGCCCCATTCGGCCCACTCGGCCCACTCGGCCCATTCAGCCCATTCGGGTCCATCGGTCGCAGCCGGCCATCCCGCTCCGCGAGACGCACCGTCCACCAGCGTCTCGCGGAGCGGTCCCGTTCCGCCGCACGGGGGCTGCTGCAGGCCCCGATTCCGGGCACCGCACCGCCGGACTCTGGTAAATCTCGCCATTCGGATAAATCTGTCTCGATATTCGATACGGTGATGACAGGCGGCGGCACATGTCCCTAGCATCGTCGACATGAAGCGACAGGCGGATCTCACGAAGCGGCGGGCGGTAGACCTGTGCCGCGTGTCCGCCTGCCTGTGTCGAATGCGCTGACAGGGCGGTTCTGACCGGCATTTCCGGCCCGCCCCACCCCTTGCCCGTGGTCTGACCTGGCACGCTTGCGCCGCAGGTCACCGACACACCCGGCACCCCCCGATCAACCGCACGGTGCCACCCGCACAACCGTCCTGTCTCGACATTCGGACAGAAGTTCGGACGTGACGGACGCCGAGCACGTGAGTCGAGCACCCGAACAGCCTCTTCCGCCAACCGCCCCCGGATGGAGAACATCACCATGAGCCGCGCTGACGTCCTGGTAGACGCCGACTGGGTCCAGGCACACCTGGACGACCCGAAGGTTGTCGTCGTCGAGGTCGACGAGGACACCACCGCGTACGAGAAGAACCACATCCGCAACGCCGTCCGGATCGACTGGAAGCAGGACCTCCAGGACCCGGTCCGCCGCGACTTCGTCGACCAGGCCGGTTTCGAGGCGCTGCTCAGCCGTAAGGGCATCGGCAACGACGACACCGTCGTGCTGTACGGCGGCAACAACAACTGGTTCGCCAGCTACGCGTACTGGTACTTCAAGCTGTACGGCCACAGCAACGTCCGCCTGCTCGACGGTGGCCGCAAGAAGTGGGAGCTCGACTCCCGCGAGCTGGTCGCCGCCGTCCCCGAGCGCGCCGCCACCGAGTACCGGGCCAAGGCCGTGGACACCTCGATCCGCGCCTACCGGGACGACGTCCTGGCCGCGATCGGCAAGCTGAACCTGATCGACGTCCGCTCGCCCGACGAGTTCTCGGGCAAGCTGCTCGCCCCGGCCCACCTCCCGCAGGAGCAGTCGCAGCGTCCGGGCCACGTCCCGTCCGCCCGCAACATCCCGTGGGCGAAGAACGCCAACGACGACGGCACCTTCAAGAGCGACGACGAGCTGCGCGAGCTGTACCAGGCGGAGGGCGTCGACCTGTCGAAGGACACCATCGCCTACTGCCGCATCGGCGAGCGCTCCGCGCTCACCTGGCTGGTGCTGCACGAGCTGCTCGACCAGCCGAACGTCAAGAACTACGACGGTTCCTGGACCGAGTACGGCAGCCTCGTCGGCGTGCCGATCGAGCTCGGTAACTGAGCCCCGGCTCCGTAAGTCGTAAGTCGAAGAGGGAGACACAGACATGTGCGGTGCAAAGGCCGGCGGCCCGGATCTGGAAGGTATTGACGTGGCGAAGGAGACTGTCATTCAGGGGTCGGTGACCCGGGACGGGGAGCCGGTCAACGGTTACGTCCGACTGCTCGACGAGAGCGGCGAGTTCACCGCCGAGGTCCCGACCTCGGCGACCGGACAGTTCCGTTTCTTCGCCCGCCCGGGCAAGTGGACGCTGCGGGCCCTGGTGCCCGGCGCGACCGTCGACCGTCAGGTGGTCGCCTCCCAGGGCGGCAGCCCGACCGAGGTCGCGATCGCGGTCTGAGTATTCCGACGACCGCCCGCGAATCGTCTCGAAGGCCCCTGCTGCGGCAGGGGCCTTCGGCCGTACCGTGGAGCTGTGCAGGCACACCAGAGGCATGTCCGCTACTTCGTCATGATGGGCTGCTGCATCGGCACGTTCGTCCTGGCGTGGGGCGTCGTGCGCTTCGTCTCGGTACCGGCGGCGATCGGGATGTGCGTCTTCGCCATGGTCATCCCCCCGCTCGCGGCGGTCTTCGCCAACAAGCGGGACCCGGACGACGACTGGTGGAACGACCCCCGCTGGGACAACCCGGGCTGGGACGACCCCGGCCACGACCGTGACCACCCGGACCACGAACCGGGCCCGTGAGCGGCGGTGGTCAGTAGACGAGTGCCTGCACCCCGTCGGCCATGATCTCGCTGACGAAGACCTGCGCGCCCGCGATCCGGACACCCTCGACGGTGTCCTCCTGGACGATGCCGCGCCGCGTCGCGCACTGCGTGCACAGGGTCACCGTCCCGACGGCCAGGATCGAGTCCAGCAGGTCGGGCAGCGGGGCCGCGTGCGGGAGTTCGAACTCGGCCGCCCGCCCGGGGAGCGCGAACCACGACGCCTCGCCCGTCAGCCAGAGCGACACCTCGACCCCGCTGGCGACGGCGACCGCCGCCACCGTGAACGCCTGCGAGCAGCGCTCCGGCGCGTCCGCTCCGGCCGTGACCTTGATGACCAGCTTCTTCGACATGCCGCCACCCTAGACCGGGCCCTGGACCGGTCACCGGACCGGCCCCGGACGGGCCGGCGCGACGTGTCGGGGCTCACCGGGACCGCCCACTGCGACACCCGGTAGCCGACGGATAGACTCAGCGGCGTCGTACCACCCGCCTTCACCCCGCCTACCGCCGCAACTGGGAGTGCCCCGTGACCACCCTGGAATGGTTCTTCGACGGTCTGCTGGCCCTCATGGCCGTGCTGATCACCTGGTTCGCCGTCTTCTCCGTGATGAAGCTGTACCAGGGCCAGCGCTGACCCAGCCTGCCGTACGGTTGACGCAAGCCCCCCACCGACGACAGTGACCAGGACCATGATCGAGATTCCCTCAGACCTCCACAAGGACGTCGTCCCGCTCGCCTTCCTCCTGGGTACCTGGGAGGGCGCGGGCGTCTACGACTTCCCCGGCTCCGAGAAGTGCAACTTCGGCCAGGAGATCATCTTCCGGCACGACGGCCGGCCCTTCCTGGAGTTCCGCTCCCGTACCTGGGTGCTGGACAACGAGGGCGAGAAGGTCCGTCCGCTGGAGAACGAGCACTCCTTCTGGCGGGTGACCAGCAACCAGCACGGCGCCACCGGCGAGCGCGAGATCGAGATCTCGTCCGTCCGTGACGACGGCACCGTCGAGATCTGGTACGGCAAGCTGCACGACGGCAAGCCGCAGATCGACGTCGCCACCGACGCGGTCGCCCGGATCGAGGGCTCGGCCGCGTACACCGGCGGCAAGCGCCTCTACGGCATGGTCAACGAGGAGCTGCTCTGGGTCGGCGAGAAGGCCGCTCCGGAGGTCCCGCTGCGCCCGTACATGTCGGGGCAGCTGAAGAAGGTGCTCAACCAGGCGAAGCTGATCCAGGACATCGCGGACCTGCCGGACGACGGCATCGCGTTCTTCCGCTGAGCCTCGTGAACGTTCGGGTTCGCTGAACGTCCGAACTCTGTGCACGTCAAGGTAGGGACCGGTCGGCCGACCGGTCCCTACACTTGTTCTCACGACCTCGATCCGGGCAGGGACTGCACTGTGGCGAAGACCGGCA
Source organism: Kitasatospora sp. MAP5-34 (assembly GCF_029894335.1). Lineage (GTDB taxonomy): Bacteria > Actinomycetota > Actinomycetes > Streptomycetales > Streptomycetaceae > Kitasatospora. The sequence goes on from NZ_JARXZC010000039.1 coordinate 35,106, forward strand.
CCTCCACCGACCTCCAGGGCTCCGACTGGAAGGTGGACCTGCGCGAGCGTGGGTACCGCCTCACGCCTCAGCGCCAGCTGGTGCTGGAGGCCGTCGACGTCCTCGACCACGCGACCCCGGACGAGATCCTCGGACAGGTCAGGCTGACCGCGAGCGGGGTCAACATCTCCACCGTGTACCGGACGCTGGAGCTGCTGGAGGAGCTCGGGCTGGTCTCGCACGCGCACCTGGGCCACGGCGCCCCCACGTACCACCTGGCGGGCCGGCACACCCATCTGCACCTGGTCTGCCGGGACTGCGACCAGGTCACCGAGACCGACACCGCGATCGCCGCGCCGCTGATCGAGAGCCTGCGCGAGCAGCACGGCTTCGACACCGACCTCAAGCACTTCGCCATCTTCGGCCGCTGCGCCGACTGCAGCGCCAAACTGACGGACGCGCGGGCGGAGACCGTCCGCCGGTAGGGGGCCGGTCTTGGCAACCACTGCGCGGAGCAGCCCGACCGGTAGCCGTAAGCTGACCGGTATGACCGGTACGAAGAGCCCGCTCCTGTCCCTGCCCGGTGCCGTGGCCGCCGAGGGCGCCGACGAGGGTGTGGCCGCGCACTACGGCGACATCTTCCGCGAACAGCGCGAACTGGCCGAGGGCCGTGGCTTCGTGGATCTCTCGCACCGAGGCGTGCTGACGGTGACCGGCCCGGACCGGCTGAGCTGGCTGCACCTGCTGCTCACCCAGCACGTGAGCGCGCTCCCGCCGCAGCAGGCAACCGATGCGCTCATCCTCTCCCCGAACGGGCACGTCGAGCACGCCCTCTACCTGGTGGACGACGGCACGACGACCTGGGCGCACGTCGAACCGGGCACCCGGCAGGCGCTGCTCGCGTACCTGGAGAGCATGAAGTTCATGTACCGGGTGGAGGTCGCCGACGCGACCGCCGACTACGCCGTGGTGTACCTGCCCGCCGGGTCCGCCGCCTCCGCCGAGGGCGCCGCCGCCGTTCGCGAACTCCCGTACGGCCGTGACCTGTTCCTGCCCCGCGCCGAGCTGGCGAAGCTCGCCGAGGGGTACGGCCCGGCCGCCGGGATCTGGGCGTACGAGGCACTCCGGGTCGAGGGGCACCGGCCGCGCCTGGGCTTCGAGACCGACCACCGCACCATCCCGCACGAGGTGGACTGGCTGAGCACCGCCGTGCACCTGCAGAAGGGCTGCTACCGGGGGCAGGAGACCGTCGCGCGCGTCCACAACCTGGGGAAGCCGCCGCGCCGCCTGGTCTTCCTGCACCTGGACGGCACCGAGGAGGTGCTGCCCCCGCACGGCACCGAGGTGCGGCTCGCCGCCGACCCGGACGGCCGGGCGCTCGGCTTCGTGACCTCCTCGGCCCGCCACTTCGAGTTGGGCCCGGTCGCGCTGGCGATCGTCAAGCGGAACGTCCCGCTGGACGCGATCCTGCTGGCCGGTACGGTGCCGGCCTCGCAGGACGTCATCGTTCCCCAGTAGCGGCAACCACAACAGGGGCAACCACAACAGGGGCGCGGGGAACTGCGCGACCGAGGCACAACGAAGGTGCACGGTTGCGCCCACAGCTCCCCACGCCCTGCTGTGGTTTCGCTCAGACCTCCAGCTGCACCGTGAACGGTCCGTCGTTCACCAGCGCCACCTTCATGTCCGCGCCGAACCTGCCCGTCTCCACCTTGGCGCCGAGCGCCCGGAGTTCGGCCACCACCGCGTCGACCAGCGGCTCGGCGACCGGGCCGGGTGCGGCGGCGTTCCAGGTCGGGCGGCGCCCCTTGCGGGCGTCGCCGTACAGGGTGAACTGACTGATCACCAGCAGCGGTGCGCCGAGGTCCGAGCAGGACTGCTCGATCCCGCCCTCGCCGCCGTCGAAGAGTCGCAGTGTCCAGAGTTTCCGGGCCAGTTGGGCGGCCTTGGCGGGGGTGTCCTCGTGGGTCACGCCCACCAGGGCGCAGAGCCCCGGCCCCTCGATCGATCCGACGGTCTCGCCGTCCACCGTCACCCTGGCCTCGGCCACCCGCTGCACCACTGCTCGCATGCGGCCATTCTGCCGGAGGCGCGCAAGCCATCCGCGCGCGCCGGGGTGGTGCGGTGCGCGCCCCTGGCGCGGTGGCGCTGCCAGGGGATTGCCGCTGTCGTATCAGCCACCCCCCTTCGCCAGGGGGCCGTTCGGGTGCACGAGCGGTGCGCCGCACCGGCCGGGGTGGCACGCTGTGGGCGGTACGGAGGTATGGCGCGTCGGCATGGCGCGCTCGACCAGATCGAACAACAGTTTCGGTCGGGGTCGCTCGGGTGGGTGGTACCGGTCTTCCGGGGGAACCAACGGGGGCGTTCCGACGTGCAGCAGACCGGGACCGGCAACGGACCGACAGGCGCAGGACGGGCGCGGGGAAAGGCCCGGGCGGGCGGTAGCCCGACGGGGACAACGCACGGTGCGACGGGCGCCGTGGGGCGGGGGCATCGGACAGCGTGACCAGGACAGTGGCAGGTGGTTGGTTGATGGACGCGAGCAGCACGGCCCAGGACAGCACGGCCCATGAGCAGTCTGATCAGCCGCACGGGTTCGCCGGGCTCGGCCTGGAGCAGCTGAGACTGCTCCGCCGCGACGCGCACGAACAGGAGGCCGATCTCTCGTACCTGCGGCGGTTGTTGCAGGGACGGATGGACATCCTGCGGGCCGAGCTGGACCGGCGTCGGGTGCGGCTCGCCTCGGTGGCGGCGTCCTCGGTCGAACTCCCGGAGCGGTCCGGGGAGCTGCTCGACCGGCTGCCGGCCATCCTCGCCGACGCGCCGTCCCTGGTCCGGCGGCCCGCCCGGCACCTCACGCTCGGGCCGCCGCGCGGCGAGCGGTACCAGCGCGAGGCCGACGTGCTGATGGGCGACGTCCAGCTCGCCGACCTCGGCGCGCACCCGACGGCCGAGCTGCTGGACGCGGTCGAGCGGCTCGCCCTCCACGAGCGGGAGGTCTCCGGCCGACGGCAGGTGCTGCAACGGACGGCGGACGACTGCAGCGCGGAAATCACCCGCAGGTACCGTGAAGGGGAAGCGCGGGTCGACGACCTGCTCACCGGCGGCTGAACCCGCAGGCGGGCGGTGCGGGCCGTGCGGACCCCCACCCGGCCACCCTCACCGTGGAGCATTCCGATGCCGCAGTCCTCCGCTCTGCCCGTTCTCGCCGAAGTCATACGCTCCGGCTTCGTCGAGGGCCACCACCGTGGTTCGCTGGTGCAGCTCGCCGCCGACGGTTCGGTCGAGTTCGCACTCGGGACCCCGGCCGCCCCGCTCTTCCCGCGTTCCTGTGCCAAGCCGTTCCAGGCCGTGGCCACCCTGCGGGCGGGCCTCGCGATCGAGGGCGAGCTGCTCGCGCTCGCGGCCTCCAGCCACTCCGCAGAACCGTTCCACCGGGACGCTGTACGGCAGATCCTGGCCTCGGCCGGGCTCACCGAGGACGCCCTGCAGACGCCGCCCGACCTGCCGCTCGACCTGGTCGAGGCAGAGGCCCTGCTCAGCGGCGGCGGGCAGCGCCGGCCGATCATGATGGACTGCTCCGGCAAGCACGCTGGCTGGCTCGCCGCCTGTGTCGCCAACGGCTGGGACACCGCGACCTACCTCGACCCGGCGCACCCGATCCAGGTGCTGGCCCGGGAGGCCCTCGAGGAGGCCACCGGGGAGACCGTCACGGAGGTCGGTACGGACGGCTGCGGCGCCCCGCTGCTGGCCGTCTCGCTCACCGGGCTGGCCCGGGGCTTCCGCTCGCTGCTCGCCGCCGAACCCGGCACCCCCCAGCGCCGGGTGGCCGACGCCATGCGGGCCCACCCCGAGTACGTCGCGGGCAGCCGCCGCGCCGACACCTGGCTGATGCGGGCGGTGCCCGGCTCGCTCTCCAAGATGGGCGCCGAGGCCGTCCAGGTGGTGGCGCTGCCGGATGGCCGGGCGTTCGCCTTCAAGATCGACGACGGCGCCGAGCGGGCCCGTGGACCGGTGCTGGCCGAGGCCCTGCGCCGAATCGGCGTCGAGACCCCGGACGGCACGATCGACCGGATCGGCACCGAGCCGCTGCACGGCGGCGGCGCCGTGGTCGGAGCGGTACGCGCGGCGTTCTGACGCGCGGAGCGGCCACGGGGGCAGACCCCGGCGGCGGTCGGCCCCGGGCGGCGGTGCGCTCTTAAGGGTGGACTTCTGACGGCCCGTCCAGGGTGCGGGGCCCGGCCGGGTGCGGCACGGTGGACCGGGGGGCCGTGCCGCCACTCAGGGAGACAGCCATGACCGACCACATCTACCGCGTGACCGAGATCGTCGGCTCCTCGCACGAGGGAGTCGACGCCGCGATCCGAAACGGAGTCGACCGGGCCGCCCGGACCCTGCGAAACCTGGACTGGTTCGAGGTGGTCCAGGTGCGCGGGCACATCGCGGACGGGCGGATCGAGCACTTCCAGGTGGGGCTGAAGGTCGGCTTCCGGCTCGACGACGAGGACTGAGCGGCCGGCTCCGCCCGTTCCCTGGCGGAGCCTGTCGGCGGATACCGAGCGGATACGAGCGGATACGAGCGGATACCGAGAAGGGCCGGTGCGAGCAGAGTGCTCGCACCGGCCCTTCGCCGTACTCAGGCTCAGTGGCCGGAGTCCGCCAGACGCTTGATCGAAGCGGTGATCTCCGCCTCGGCCTCGGCGCGGCCGACCCAGTCGGCGCCCTCGACGGACTTGCCGGGCTCCAGGTCCTTGTAGACCTCGAAGAAGTGCTGGATCTCCAGGCGGTCGAACTCCGACACGTGCTGGATGTCCTGCAGGTGCTCCCAGCGCGGGTCGGTCGCGGGGACGCAGAGCAGCTTGTCGTCGCCGCCGGCCTCGTCGGTCATCTTGAACATGCCGATCGCGCGGCACTTGATCAGGCAACCGGGGAAGGTCGGCTCCTCCAGGATTACCAGCGCGTCGAGCGGGTCGCCGTCGTCGGCGAGGGTGCCCTCGACGTAGCCGTAGTCCGCCGGGTAGCGGGTCGACGTGAAGAGCATCCGGTCGAGGCGAAGGCGACCGGACTCATGGTCGACCTCGTACTTGTTCCGCGAACCCTTCGGGATCTCGATCAGGACGTCGAACTCCAACGGTTCCTCCAAGGTAGTACTGACAGAATCCAAGTGTCTCCTACGGCAGGGTGTGCTCAGGAAAGGGGCTGGTCGGTGCGGCAAGGTACTGGGGTGGGGCGTGGTCGCGCGGTGGCGGCCGTGGGAGTCCTCGGAGTGGCGCTCACGGCCGGTGGTCTGCTGCTGGATCCGGGCCGGGCGCTGGCCCAGCCGGTGCCGGGAACGAGCCACAGTTCCGGCAAGGCGTCACCCGGCCCGCTGCCCGCGCCCGCCGACCCGCGCCGGGCGGTCGCGACGGACGGTCCGGTGCTGGTGGCCACGGTCGCCGGTACGGGTGGTCCGCCGACCACTCAGGGGCTGCAGCGCGACCTCGCCGCCGTCCTCCAGGACAGGTCGCTCGGCACCCTGAACCTCGCCGTGGCGGACGGTGTCACCGGGCAACTGCTGTTCGGCTCGGGTGAGAACACGCCCGCCACCCCGGCTTCCACCAACAAGCTGCTGACCACGGTCGCGGCGCTCGCGCTGATCCCGGCGGATAGCAGGATCACCACCAGGGTGGTGCAGGGGCCGGGCGCCGGCGAGATCACCCTGGTCGGCGGCGGCGACCCGACGCTCACGGGCCTCCCGCTCGACCAGTACCGGATCGCCGGTCTGCCGGTCGACCAGGACACCGCGCCCGCCTCGATGGCCGACCTGGCCCGGCAGACCGCGACCGCACTGAAGGCGGCCGGCACCCCCTCGGTCAAGCTGAACTTCGACACCTCGCTGTACTCCGGCCCGGTCCTGCACCCGCAGAACGACTCGACCAACATCGCGGCCGTCACGCCGCTGATGGTGGACGAGGGCAGGATCGACCCGAGGAGCCAGGAGGAGGCCCCGGCCCGCGTCTTCGACCCGGCGGGCCAGGCGGCCGACGTCTTCGCGGCGCTGCTCCAGGCGCAGGGCATCACCGTCCAGGCCAAGCCCACGGCGGGCACGGCCGGGCCCGGTGCGAAGGTGCTCGGCCAGGTGCGGTCCCCGACCATGGGCCGGCTGATCGACCGGCTGCTCACCAACTCGGACAACACCCTCGCGGAGGCGGTGGCTCGTCAGGCGGCCATCGCCGACCACCAGCCCGCCAGTTTCGACGGCGCGGTCAAGGCCGTGACGGACACCCTGAGCAGGCTCGGCGTGCCGATGAACGGCGTCGTCCTGTACGACGGCAGCGGCCTGCACACCGGCGACCTGATCCCGCCGCTGGTCCTCGCGAAGGTGCTCGCGCTCGCGGGCTCCCCGCAACACCCCGAGCTGCGCCCGGTGTTGACGGGGATGCCGATCGCCGGGTTCACGGGGACGCTGGCCAACAGGTTCGGCGCCACCTCGGGGGCGCAGAGCGCGGCGGGCCTGGTCCGGGCGAAGACCGGCAGCCTCAGCGGCGTCAACACGCTGGCGGGCACCGTGGTGGACGCGGACGGCCGGGTGCTGGTCTTCGCGCTGATGACCAGGACCACGGCGGGCGTGGTGGACGCCAGGTCGGCGGTGGACCGGATCGTGGCGCGGATCGCGGCCTGCGGCTGCAGGTAGGCCAGCGGGCCGGACAGGACCGGCGAGCAGGGTAGGACCGGCCGGACCGGTCACCGGCCGCGCGCGCGTCTCCCCCCGGCGCGCCCCAGCACGTACGGTGAGGGCATGACGAGCGCGAGCGGCGGTGCTGACATGGTCGACTGGAATCTCGCGGTCGCGACGGCGACCCGGTTGGCCCGGCCGGGCCCCGAGGTGACACGGGACCAGGCCCGCGAGGTGGTCTCCGAACTGCGCAGACACGCGCTGGCGGCGGAGGAGCACGTCCGCGAGTTCACCGGGATGCGTTCCGCCAGCCTGCTGGCGGCCGCCGCGACCCCGGTCCTGGTGGTGGACCGGCCGGGCTGGGTACGGGCGAACGTCGCGGGATTCCGCACCATCGTCCAGCCGTTGGTGGACAAACTGGCCTCACGTCGCTCCGACAGCCCCGGCTCGGCCGTCCTCGGCTCGCTGGGGGAGAAGGCGACCGGCGTCGAACTCGGCGCGGTGCTGGCCTTCCTCTCCACCAAGGTGCTCGGCCAGTACGAGACCTTCGCCCCCGCCGACCCGCTGCCCGCCCTGCCCGGCTCCCCGGACACCCCGGACAGCCCGGCGGGTCTGTTCGACCGCCCCAGGCGCGGCCCCGGGCAGCCCGGCCCGGGCCGGCTGCTGCTGGTCGCGCCGAACATCGTCCAGGTGGAGCGCGAACTCGACGTCGAGCCGCACGACTTCCGGCTCTGGGTCTGTCTGCACGAGGAGACCCACCGCACCCAGTTCACCGCCGTGCCGTGGCTGCGCGACCACATCCAGTCGGAGGTGCAGTCCTTCCTGACCGAGACCGACGTCGACGCGGGTGCCCTGCTGGAGCGGGTCCGGGAGGCGATCGGAGGGGGCTTCCCCGGGCTCGGCGGCCGTGCCGACGGGCCTGGGGCCGGGACTCTCCTGGAGGTCGTGCAGTCGCCCGTCCAGCGGGAGATCCTGGGCCGGATCACCGCTGTGATGTCGCTGCTCGAAGGCCACGCGGACGTGGTGATGGACGGCGTCGGCCCGGCGGTGGTGCCGAGCGTCGCGGAGATCCGGGAGAAGTTCCAGCAGCGCCGGGCCCAGGGGGCGAGCCGCCTCGACCTGGTGCTCCGCCGGCTGCTCGGCATGGACGCCAAGCTGCGCCAGTACCAGGACGGCGCGGTCTTCGTCCGCAACGTGGTGGACCGCGTCGGCATGACCGAGTTCAACCGCGTCTGGACCTCCCCGAACACCCTCCCCACCAAGGACGAGATCCACAACCCCGCCTCCTGGGTCGCCCGGGTCATCGGCTGACCGTACGCAGCGGGGCGCGGGGGGTGCCCGTGCGCCGGGGGGAGTGGCTCAGCCGTACATCTGGAGGGCGAATGAACGTTTCTCCATTCACCCGTACGTGGGACGGTGGTCGTACCGAGGGCGCGGGTGGTGTAGCCGAAGCCCGGATTCTGCGACCATCTGTGAGCACCTGGTGACAGATAGCTGACAAGCCGTCACGCCCGTCCGGTCTCACCGACCACCCCGTACGTCCCCGCTCCCTCCCTCCGCCAAGGAGTGCTTCCCCGTGGGCCCACACCCCGCTGTCGCGGCGATACGTCTCGCCGTACGCCGCACGCTCACCGACCTCGCGGTCGAGGCCGGTTCCACCTTCGGCGCTCCGGTCCGCGCCCCCCGCAGCCGTCCGTCCGCCGAGCCCGTTCCCGCCGGTGCCGTCGTCGGCGCGGCCGGTGCGCCGGCCCAGGCCACCACGCTGATCGGCAACGCCCGCAGACACCCCTCCGGGCTGCCCCGGACGCCGGCCGCGCCCGGCTCGCCGCTGGTGCTGGTCGCGGTCAGCGGCGGCGCCGACTCGATGGCGCTGGCCACCGCGACCGCGTTCGAGGCCCCCAAGCTCGGGCTCCGGGTCGGCGCCGTGACGATCGACCACGGGCTGCAGGAGGGCTCCGCCGCCCGCGCCCAGCAGGTCGTCGAGCGGCTGCGCGAGCTCGGGCTCGACCCGGTGGAGGCGATCCCCGTCCGGGTCGGCCACCAGGGCGGCCCCGAGAACGCCGCCCGGGAGGCCCGCTACGCGGCGCTGGACGAGGCCGCCGAGCGCCACCGCGCGATCGCCGTCCTGCTCGGGCACACCCGGGACGACCAGGCTGAGACGGTGCTGCTCGGCCTGGCCCGGGGCTCCGGCTCCCGTTCGCTGGCCGGCATGCCAGCGCAGAAGGGCCGCTACCGCCGCCCGCTGCTGGAGCTGGACCGCTCCGCCACCCGCCGGGCCTGCTCCGCCCAGTCCATCCCGATCTGGGACGACCCGCACAACAGCGACCCGGCGTACACCCGTTCCCGGGTCCGCCACGAGGTGCTCCCGGTCCTGGAGAAGCACCTCGGCGCCGGCGTGGTCGAGGCGCTCGCCCGTACCGCCCGGTTGTTCCGGGACGACGCGGACGCCCTGGACCAGTGGGCCGCCCTCGCCGAGCGCGACCTCCGGACGGGCGAGGGCTCGCTGGACGTCGCCAAACTCGCCGAGCTGCCCTCCGCCGTACGCCGCCGGGTCTTCCGCCGGGCCGCGCTGCGGGCGGGCTGCCCGGCGGGCGACCTGTTCGCCCGGCACCTGGAGACGGTCGATCAGCTGGTCACCGGCTGGCGCGGTCAGGGGCCCCTGCACCTACCCGGGGGAGTGGAAGCCACCCGAAGGTGTGGCACGCTGGTGTTTCGGCGTCAGAGCGACTAGCGGGTAACCGCCGGTCGCAGGGCCGCCGCCGAAACAGGAACCCCGAACGTTTGAGGACGTATCCCCGGTGGACGACAAGGACATGGGCGCCGACCTGGCGAAGGTGCTCATCAGCAAGGACGAGATCGACGCCAAGCTCCTGGAGCTGGCCGAGCGGATCGACCAGGACTACGCCGGGCGCGATCTGCTGATCGTCGGTGTGCTCAAGGGCGCCGTGATGGTCATGGCCGACCTCGCCCGTGCTCTGCACTCCCAGGTCACGATGGACTGGATGGCGGTCTCCTCGTACGGGATGGGCACCAAGTCCTCCGGCGTGGTCCGGATTCTCAAGGACCTGGACACCGACATCGCCGGCCGCGACGTGCTGATCGTCGAGGACATCATCGACTCCGGCCTCACCCTCTCCTGGCTGCTCGGCAACCTGGGCTCGCGCGGCCCGGCCTCCCTCGAGGTCTGCACCCTGCTGCGCAAGCCCGATGCCGCCAAGGTCGAGATCGACGTCAAGTACGTCGGCTTCGACATCCCGAACGAGTTCGTGGTCGGTTACGGCCTCGACTACGCCGAGAAGCTCCGCAACCTGCCCTTCATCGGCACCCTCGCGCCCCACGTCTACGGCGGCTGAGAAGCCCGTCACGGACCGTTCGGGCGACGGGCGGGAACAGTGCGCTCTTCCCGCCCGTTGAGCGGGGGTAGGAAAATACGTCGTGCCGTCGCGCTCCCGCCGTCAGGGGGAGCGACTGCGGTACGGTCCCATTAACCGCTCTTCTCATGAGCACATCCGGATGCGCCGACGGCCCCACAGTCGAACGGCGCCGTTGAGTGGCAGGAGGGACGGGGCGGCAACGCCCCGCATGGATGGACGTCAAGCGATACTTCCGCGCGCCGATCATGTGGATCGTGCTGGCCGTCCTCGCCGTCATTGTGCTGATGCAGGTCGTTTCGGACTCCAATGGCTACAAGACGGTCGACACGGGGCAGGTCGTCGCCGCGATCAATGCCAACCAGGTCAAGTCGGCGCAGATCACCACGGGTGACTCACAGACCATCAAGATCCAGCTGAAGGAGGGCGCCCAGCTGCCCTCCTCCGGCTCCGCCAAGGCGCCCTCCGGCACCAAGTTCCAGGCCTCGTACATCGGGTCCCAGGGCAAGGATGTCGCCGCGACCCTCCAGGCGGAGGTCAACGGCACCAGTCCGAACCAGCTGCCCGAGGGCTACACCATCAGCCCCGAGAAGCAGTCGACCTTCGTCGGCCTGCTGCTCTCGATGCTGCCGATCGTCATCATCGTTCTGGTCTTCCTCTTCCTGATGAACCAGATGCAGGGTGGCGGCTCCCGGGTCATGCAGTTCGGCAAGTCCAAGGCCAAGCTGCTCACCAAGGACACCCCGAAGACCACGTTCGCGGATGTCGCGGGTGCGGACGAGGCGGTCGAGGAACTCCACGAGATCAAGGAGTTCCTGCAGGAGCCGGCCAAGTTCCAGGCCGTCGGCGCCAAGATCCCCAAGGGTGTGCTGCTCTACGGCCCGCCCGGCACCGGCAAGACCCTGCTGGCGCGTGCCGTCGCGGGCGAGGCCGGCGTGCCGTTCTACTCGATCTCCGGTTCCGACTTCGTCGAGATGTTCGTCGGTGTCGGCGCCTCGCGAGTCCGTGACCTGTTCGAGCAGGCCAAGGCGAACGCCCCGGCGATCGTCTTCGTCGACGAGATCGACGCCGTCGGCCGGCACCGTGGTGCGGGTCTCGGCGGCGGCCACGACGAGCGCGAGCAGACTCTCAACCAGCTGCTGGTCGAGATGGACGGCTTCGACGTCAAGGGCGGCGTGATCCTGATCGCGGCGACCAACCGTCCCGACATCCTGGACCCGGCGCTGCTGCGCCCGGGCCGCTTCGACCGGCAGATCGCGGTCGACCGGCCGGACCTCCAGGGCCGTCACGACATCCTCAAGGTGCATGCCAAGGGCAAGCCGGTCACGCCGGACGTCGACCTCCGGGCCGTCGCCAAGCGCACCCCCGGCTTCACCGGTGCGGACCTGGCGAACGTCCTCAACGAGGCCGCGCTGCTGACGGCCCGCTCCGACAAGAAGCTGGTCGACAACATCACGCTGGACGAGGCGATCGACCGCGTCGTGGCCGGACCGCAGAAGCGGACCCGGATCATGTCGGAGAAGGAGAAGAAGATCACCGCGTACCACGAGGGCGGACACGCCCTGGTCGCGGCGGCTTCTCCGAACGCCGACCCGGTGCACAAGATCACCATCCTGTCCCGTGGCCGGGCCCTGGGTTACACCATGGTCCTCCCCGACGAGGACAAGTACTCGACCACCCGGAACGAGATGCTCGACCAGCTGGCGTACATGCTGGGCGGGCGCGCGGCGGAGGAGCTGGTCTTCCACGACCCGACCACCGGCGCCTCGAACGACATCGAGAAGGCCACCGCCACGGCGCGGGCCATGGTGACGCAGTACGGCATGAGCGAGCGCCTCGGCGCGATCAAGTTCGGTTCGAGCGAGTCCGAGCCGTTCCTGGGCCGTGAGATGGGCCACCAGCGCGACTACTCGGAAGAGGTCGCCGGGCTGGTCGACGAAGAGGTCAAGAAGCTCATCGAGAACGCGCACAACGAGGCCTGGGAGATCCTGGTCGAGAACCGCGACGTGCTCGACAACCTGGTCCTCGAGCTTCTCGAGAAGGAGACGCTCAACAAGGAGCAGATCGCCGAGATCTTCTCGACCATCGTCCGGCGCCCGGCCCGGCCGGCCTGGACGGGCTCGTCCCGTCGTACGCCGTCCACCCGTCCGCCCGTGCAGTCCCCGAAGGAGCTGGCGCTCACCAACGGCGCCGCCGCCCCGACGGACACTGCCACGGTGGACATCCTGAAGCTGCCCCCCGTCACGGGAGACAACGCCTCCGGGAGCTGATCGACGGACACCGGCTCCGGCCGGTACCGGTACGGAATGGATGCCGCGTCACCAGGGTTTGTACCCTGGAGGCGCGGCATCCGTGCTGCTCAGCCCTAACCCTGACACCCAAGCGAGGCACGCATGATCGACCCGGTGACTCTCGACGGCGAATCCGACATCGGGACGTTCGACCAGAAGCGGGCCGAGAACGCCATCCGCGAGCTGCTGATCGCGGTCGGCGAGGACCCCGACCGCGAGGGCCTGCTGGAGACGCCCGCCCGGGTCGCGCGTGCCTACAAGGAGATATTCGCCGGACTCTGGCAGGAGCCGGAGGACGTGCTGACCACCACCTTCGACATCGGCCACGACGAGATGGTGCTGGTCAAGGACATCGAGGTGTACTCCACCTGCGAACACCACCTGGTGCCCTTCCGGGGCGTCGCCCACGTCGGGTACATCCCGTCCACCAGCGGCAAGATCACCGGGCTGTCCAAGCTGGCCCGCCTGGTCGACGTCTACGCCCGCCGCCCGCAGGTGCAGGAGCGGCTGACCAGCCAGGTCGCCGACTCGCTGATGCGCATCCTGGAGCCGCGCGGCGCCATCGTGGTGATCGAGTGCGAGCACATGTGCATGTCGATGCGCGGCATCCGCAAGCCCGGCTCCAAGACCATCACCTCGGCCGTCCGGGGCCAGCTCCGCGACCCGGCGACCCGGGCCGAGGCGATGAGCCTGATCATCGGCCGCTGAACGGCTCCGCCTGCGGGTAGGGCAGCACAGGAGGCGCGGGGAACTGCGCGAGGTCGGAAGGCGACGACCTGTGCCCTTCCGGTTTCGCGCACGCAGTTGATCAAGCAGGGCCCCACGCCTCCTGCGGTGGCTGATCGGGTGCCTATTGGCGCGGTTCGCGGTCCTGTGGGGGCTTGAGGTGGTCGCTCATCCACTCCAGGGCGGCGGGCAGCTCGCGCTGCCAGGTCTCGAAGCTGTGGCCGCCGTCGTCCAGGAAGAGCGAGTCGGCCCGGAACTCCGGGTGGGCGTCGGCGACCTGCTGGGCGGTGGCCAGGAACTGCTGGGTGGCCGCGTAGTCCTCCTCCGTCCTGGTGCTCACCACCAGCAGTGAGACCTTCGGCGCGGGCAGGTTGCGCAGCCGCCAGTTGAGGTCGCTGTTGAGTGCGGCGGTCTGGTCGCCCCGGAACAGGTCGCCGTCCGTCCAGCGGTCGTTGGGCACGGTGTAGTCCGCGTGCATCGCGGCGGCCTGGGGGTAGACGCCGGGGTTGCGCATCGACAGCCGCAGCGCGCAGCTGCCGCCGGTGGAGTACCCCAGTACGCCCCAGGAGGCCGCCGCCCGGCTGACCCGGTACGTCGACCGCAGGGCGGCGGGCAGGTCCTTGGCGAACCAGGTCTCGGCGTGCGGGCCGCCCGGCACGTCCACGCACTCGGTGTTGCGCGGCGGTGCCACGGTCGGCCGGGCCATCACGATCACGGTGGGGGCCATCTTGCCGGTCCGCTCCAGGTCCCAGGCGGTCTGCGGCACCCGCAGGCCCTCCACCAGGTGCAGTGACGGGCCGGGGTAGCCCGCCAGGGTGAGCAGGACGGGGAAGCGCTCCCGGGCGTACCGGGGGATGAAGTACTCGGGGGGCAGGTAGACGAAGACCTGGTCGGAGAGGCCGGACTCGGTGCCCGTGACGCGGACCGAGTCGACCCGCCCGACCTCCTCCGGCCTGCCCTGCGGCAGATCCTTGATCGTCTCCAGGCCGCCCTCTGAGGTCGGCTGGATCAGTGCCCCGGACTTGGGGGCCGCGCCCTTCGGGTGCTCCGAACCCACCAGTGAGAGCGGGGTGCCGCCGGGGCGGAGCAGGTCGTTCCAGGATGTGTAGAAACCGTAGGAGTTGTTCAGCGCGAGGCCGAGCACGCCCACCACGGAGAGTTGAACGACCATCAGGAGCGCGATCCGACAGAGCATCACCAGCGGATGCTGCCGGGCCAGCTTCGGCCAGAGCCAGAGCGTGGCGACCAGACCTAGGCCGGCCAGCGCGATCAGCGAGTACACCAGCGTCCGGCTGGTCAATTCCATGCTGTCGCCCTCCCTTGGGCAGCTGTGGGGCCAGGATTCATCGTGTGCGGGAGCGGGGTGGACGGCCAGCGGGGCTGGGCCGGTCGTGCGTCCGTCGCGCCGCCCGATCGGCACCCGGTCGGGTCCCGCCCGCTGCGGAGGGCGCAACCAAGGCTCTAGAATGCGGCGTCCACCGTGTGTAACGCGTGCGCTGCTGTCCCGTAGCGCCGCGTGTCGCATTGGGCCGCCACTGACCACCCGCTGCCGGTCAGCCGTTCAGCCGTCCCGCTGGGCGTGCCGTCCGTGCGGCGCCACCTGTCCCCAGGCTCCGCCGTCGATCAGGTCCGAGGGGTATCAACCTTCTGCGGAGCCTTGTCTGACGAGTGGATTGCCAGACGAAGGAATAGCCATGAAGGTCCATCTCATCTCCTCCCTCGGAGTGACAGGACGTCCCGCGACAGCCTCTACGCTGAGCTTCCATGAGCGTTCCCGTGTCCGTTGAGTCGTCGCCCGAGCAGCCCCGCCGCCGAGGGTTGCAGACGCTCCGTAACCAAGCTGCCGCCGTTCCCCGCGCCTGGCTTCCCGGTGCGGTGGGGTACGCCTGTCTGCTGATCGGACTGCTGGACATCGCCAGCGCGATCTTCCCCAAGCTGCGTCACGCCAAGATGCGCAGCTGGACGGGACAGCTGCCGGGAGGCACCACCTCGCTGGCGGCGGCCGGCACCCTGATGGTCGGCATCATGCTGGTGCTGCTCGCGCACGCCCTGCGCCGGCGCAAGCAGCGGGCCTGGCGGGCGGTCTGCGTCCTGCTGCCGGTCGGCTCGGCGCTGCACATCCTGCGCTGGCACCAGGTGGGTCCCGCGCTGGTCTCGCTCGCGCTGTTCGCCGTCATCGTGGTGCACCGCCGCGAGTTCTACGCCAAGGCCGACCCGCGCACCCGCTGGCGTGCGGCGGGCAGCCTGGTGGGCCTGGGCACCCTCAGCGTGCTGCTCGGTCTGCTGATCGTCAGCGTCCACCCGAGCTCCGAGGTGGGGCACCCGACCTTCATCGACCGGCTGCAGCACGTCGTACTCGGCCTGTTCGCCATCGAGGGGCCGATCCACTACCACAACAACCGGGTCGGCGACCTGGTCGGCGACCTCGTCTACTACTCGCTCGCCTCGCTCGGCCTGCTGACCGCGGTGACCTCCGCATACCTCGCGCTGCGGCCCGAGAAGCCGGAGCCGGAGCTGACGGCGGAGGACGAGACCAAGGTCCGCGGGCTGCTGGAGCGGCACGGGGCGCGTGACTCGCTCGGGTACTTCGCGCTGCGGCGGGACAAGAGTGTGCTGTTCTCGCCGACCGGCAAGGCGGCGATCTCCTACCGGGTGATCTCCGGCGTGATGCTCGCCTCCGGTGACCCGGTCGGCGACGTCGAGGCCTGGCCCGGGGCGATCAAGCTCTTCATGGCGGAGGCCCGTGAGCACGCCTGGGTGCCGGCGGTGGTCGGCTGCAGTGAGGTCGGCGGCGAGGTCTGGACCCGCGAGGCGGGGCTCGACGCGCTGGAGCTCGGTGACGAGGCGATCGTCGACACCTCGACCTTCTCGCTCTCCGGGCGTGCCATGCGCAACGTCCGGCAGATGGTGAAGCGGATCGAGCGCAACGGGTACTCCTGCCAGGTCCGCCGGGTCAGTGAGCTGACCATGGAGGAGAAGCGCCGGGTCGCCGACGCCGCCGCCCGCTGGCGGGGTACGGACACCGAGCGCGGCTTCTCGATGGCGCTGGGTCGGTTCGGCGACCCGGGTGACGACAACTGCGTCGTGGTCACCGCGCACAAGGCGCCCGAGGAGGGCGAGCCCGGGTTCGCGACGGGTGACGATCTGAAGGCCGTGCTGCACTTCGTGCCGTGGGGCGCGGACGGCATCTCGCTGGAGCTGATGCGGCGTGACCGGGCCGCCGACCCGGGGCTGAACGAGCTGCTCATCGTGGCGGCGCTGCAGGCCGTGCCGGCGCTGGGCGTCAACCGGGTGTCGCTGAACTTCGCGATGTTCCGCTCCGCGCTGGCGCGTGGTGAGCGGATCGGTGCGGGGCCGGTGCTGCGCGCTTGGCGTGGGCTGCTGGTGTTCTCCTCGCGCTGGTTCCAGATCGAGTCGCTGTACAAGTTCAACGCGAAGTTCCAGCCGGAGTGGGAGCCGCGCTTCCTGGTGTACCCGCAGACCCGGGACCTGCCCCGGATCGGGTTCGCCGTGATGCAGGCGGAGGCGTTCATCACGCTGGGGATGCCGAAGTTCGGCCGCAAGCGGCAGCGGCAGGGGCTGATGCCGGAGCCGGCCAAGGTTGGTGCGGTGACCGAGGCGGCGTGACTGCTGCGCTTCGCGCGGTCAGCTGACGGTTGGTCGCGGGCGGATGGCAGCTGACGGACAGCTGATGACAGATGACGGCTGACAGATTTTGAAATCTGTCAGCCGTCACCCGTTCCCGCGCGCCCCGCAGCTCGATAATGGCCACATGAGCAACCTTCCCGGCCTCCCCCGCCTCGACCGCTGCGCGGTCATGGGCGTGGTCAACGTGACCCCCGACTCCTTCTCCGACGGCGGCCTCTGGCTCGATCCGGCCGCCGCCGTCGCGCACGGGGTCGACCTGACGGCCAAGGGCGCCGACCTGGTCGACGTCGGCGGCGAGTCCACTCGGCCCGGTGCCCAGCGGGTCACCGAGGCCGAGGAGCTGCGCCGGGTGATCCCGGTGGTCCGCGAGCTGGCCGCCGCCGGGGTCCTGGTCAGCATCGACACCATGCGGGCGAGCGTCGCCGAGCAGGCCGTCGCCGCCGGAGCGCGCCTGATCAACGACGTCTCCGGCGGCCTGGCCGACCCGGCGATGGCCGGGGTGGTCGCCGCCACCGGAGTGCCCTTCGTGGTGATGCACTGGCGCGGCCAGTCCGCCGACATGGACAGCCTCGCCGTCTACGACGACGTGGTCGCCGAGGTCGCCGCCGAACTCGGCGAGCGGGTGGCGCAGCTGCTCGCCGCCGGGGTCGAGGAGGAACAGCTGATCCTCGATCCGGGCCTCGGCTTCGCCAAGACCACCGAGCACAACTGGGCCCTGCTGAGCGGCCTGGACGAGCTCATTGCGCTGGGTCGCCCGGTGCTGGTCGCCGCTTCGCGCAAGCGGTTCCTGGGTACGCTGCTCGCCAACCCGGAAACCGGGGAGCTCCGGCCGGCCCGGCAGCGCGACGACGCGACGGCGGCCGTCTCGGTGCTCTCGGCCCAGGCGGGCGCCTGGGCGGTCCGGGTCCACGACGTGGCCGGCACGGCCGACGCCGTACGAGTGGTCGCCGCCTGGCAGCGGGCGGCGCGGAGGGGGTAGCGGCTTGGCTTACGGCCTAGGAGGAAGCATGGCGGGTGACGGCAGGGTGAGTGGCAGCGACCGGGCGGCGACCGATCCGGAGCTGGACCGGGAGGCCGTGCTGGCGGCGAACCAGACTCTCTACGAGGCGTTGGAGAACGGTGACCTGGAGGCGGTCGAGTCGATCTGGCTGGGTGCCGCCGACGCTGACGACAAGCACGGCGTGGTCTGTGTGCACCCCGGCTGGCCGGTGCTGCGCGGGCGGGCCCAGGTCACCCGCTCATACATGTTGATCATGATGAACACGGAGTACATCCAGTTCTTCCTGACCGATATCGAGGTCGAGGTGCAGGGCGATGTGGCCCTTGTCACCTGCACGGAGAACATTCTCTCCGGTGGAGAGGCCGAGGAGGAGGGCGAACTCGGCCCGCTGGTCGGCGGAAAGGTCGTCTCGACCAACCTCTTCCGGCGCACCGCCGACGGCTGGCGGCTCTGGTCGCACCACGGTTCACCCGTCCTGACCAGCGGGGATGACGAGGAAGAGGACTGACCTCCGGCCACCGTCCGCCGGTCGGCCCAGTTGCCGCACGGCCGTTCCGTGGACCGACACCCAACGTTCACGTCAATCGCCGGTTCGGCGTGCGTGGTGTGGTGCGATGCCGGGTAGGACGGTCGGGGTCCGTCCGTTCCCGCAGGTAGATTCGACCCGGCGGGCAACGAGGCCCGCCACCGCCCCGCCATGCGCGGGGCCCGTCCAGGTGGGAGAAGTGAGTTGCTGGACCGCGTCACCCTGCGGGGCCTGCGTGCCCGGGGCCATCACGGCGTCTTCGAACGCGAGCGCGTCGAGGGCCAGACCTTCGTGGTCGACCTGGTGCTGTACCTGGACACCCGTCCCGCTGCCTCCGGCGACGACCTCACCCGCACGGCGCACTACGGCATCGTGGCCGAGGAGGTCACCGCGATCATCTCCGGCGAGCCGGTCGACCTGATCGAGACCCTCGCCCAGCGGATCGCCGACCAGTGCCTGAAGCACGAAGCAGTGGAGGAGGTCGAGGTCACGGTGCACAAGCCGGACGCCCCGATCACCGTCCCTTTCGACGACGTCACCATCACCATCCACCGGGGCCGCGCATGACGAGCGTGAACCGTCCCCGTCCCACCGCTCCTGCCGTAGAGGGATACCGATGAGCACCAGCGACCCGACCGCCTCGCCGACCACGTTCGACCTGGAGCGCCGAGTCGACTGCGCCGACTCCACCCTGCACAACCCGCGCACCGCCGTGATCGCCCTCGGCAGCAACCTGGGCAACCGCCTGGAGACCCTGCAGGGCGCCGTGGACGCGCTCGAGGACACCCCCGGCCTCCGGATCACCGCCGTCTCCGCCGTCTTCGAGACGGAGGCCCTGGGCGGCCCCGCCGAGCAGCCGAACTACTACAACGCCGTCGTCCTCCTGCGCACCACCCTGCCGCCCAGCTCGCTGCTGGAGCGCGCCAACGCCATCGAGGACGCCTTCGGCCGGGTCCGCACCGTCCGCTGGGGCGCCCGCACCCTGGACGTCGACATCCTCGCGTACGAGGGCGTCACCAGCGACGACCCCGTGCTGCTGCTCCCGCACCCCCGCGCACACGAGCGCGCCTTCGTGCTCGCCCCCTGGGCGGACGCCGACCCGGACGGTGAGCTGCCGGGCCTCGGCCGGGTCACCGACCTGCTGAAGGGCCTCGGTGCCGATGCCGAGCAGAGCGTCCGGCGACGCGAGGACATCCAGCTGCGGCTGCCGGAGTAGGAGCGTCCGGGAACTTCCCACCGGTCGTCGGCCGTACGAGTAGGTGATCGGAGGGACGCGGCCGGTACGGTGGCCTGCACGGCCGCCCAGTGGCTGTCCGTCAGATCTGTTCCCCGGCCCCGGCACCGAACCCCGGTGACCGTGCCACGGCCGGGGGCCGCCAGCCGTCGTGTCCCGTCGGGAAGGACCCTGTCCCAGTGAAGCCGCTCCGCCTCCGCCTGCTCCTGGGTATCGCCGCCGTGGCCGGGGTGTTCTCCTGGGCCGGTGCCAAGTTGTGGGACTCCCTGGGCCAGCTGCCCGGGGTGCCCGGGGCCGCCCCCATCGTGCTCGCGGTGGTCGCGGTGGTCCTGCTGGCCACGGCGATCTCGCTGCGGTCCCGGCTGAAGGCCGTCCGGGAGCGCCAGCCGGGCGCCAAGGGGGTCGACCCGCTCGGTGCCGCCCGGGCCGTGGTGCTGGCCCAGGCCAGCGCGCTGGTGGCGGCGGTGGTGACGGGCATCTACGGCGGGGCCGGCGTCCACCTGCTCGGCCTGCTCGACATCGAGTCCCGCAAGTCCCAGGCCATCACCGCCGGGTTCGCGGTGCTGACGGGGGCCGGGGTGATCGCCGCCGCCCTCTGGTTGCAGCACGTCTGCAAGCTCCCCGAGGACCACGACGACCCGCCCCGCCCGACCGGCTCGGCGACCTCCGCGCGCTGAGCGGCTCCCCCTTGAGGTAGCCGCTCAGCGCCCCGGTGCGCCGGTGACCTCGTCGCCCCGGCCCGCCACCACCCGGGCGATGTTGGCCAGTGACTCCGACGAACCGTCGAAGTACGCCGAGTGGCTGGCGAAGGCGTCCCGCACCGTGCCGGGGGTGACCTGGAACCGGCGGGCGCCGAAGGAGCTGCCGGCCGGGTCGCGGCCGAACCAGAGTTCGTCCGGCGGGTCCAGCACCTCCCGCAGCGCGACGCCCGGCAGGCCCCCGGCCAGCATCCCGCCTGCCACCGTCCCGCCTCCGGGCAGCCGGCTGACCGGGTCGCAGTCGGCCGCACCCACGTAGACGTGCTCCGGGCCCAGGCCGAACTGGTCGGCCCGCCGCGCACCCGTCCCGGGGCTGCCGACCAGCACCACTTCGTCGGCCGCCAGACCGCCCGGCCGCTGCGCCGCCAGGCCCACCAGCAGTGACCCGTAGCTGTGCCCCAACGCCGTGACATGCGCGGGCGGTCCGGTGCGGGCGGCGCGCAGCCCGGCCAGGAAGCTCCCGTACGCGGCCGAGCCGTCCCGGGCGCGCCCGTCGCCCGCGACGGCCAGGGTGCGCGGGTCGAGCCCCTCGTTGGGCGGCGGGTCGTAGCCGAGCCAGACCAGCGCGGCCACGTCCCGCCCCTGGCCGTACCCGAGGGCCGCCTCGCGCACCCGCTGCGCCCGGTCGGCGTCACCACCGGCGGCGGCGGCCAGCTTCGTCCCGAAGCCCGGTACGTACGCCGCGACGTGGTCCGCGCGGTCCGGGTCGCCGAAGCAGAGCACTGCCCGGCCCCGGCCCTGGTCGCTCAGCCCGAGCAGCAGGATCCGGCCGGGCCCGGTGGCGGGCCCGGCCGCCAGCCGTCGGCGGATCGCGCGCAGCCCGTCGAGGAGCTGCCGGTCCGGGGCGGGGAGCTGTTCGTAGCGGTCGAGCAGCCGGGTGAGCAGCAGGCGGTTGGCGCGGTCCCGGTCGAGGGCGGGGAGGCCGTCCAGGGAGCCGACCAGCTCGGGGCGGGTGTCGGTGAGCCGGTTCCGGGTGGACCGGTCGAGGCCGCGCCACCAGGCGGCGACCTGGCCGGGTGGCGTGCCGGGCGGCGGGACGGGCCGGCCGCCCGGCAGCCCGTCGAGTGCCGCCACGCCGAGCGCGCCGGGCCGGCGGGCCCCGGCCGGTGCGCTCTCGACGGCCCGGGCGGTGTGGTGGGCCAGCCGTGCGGCGACGGCCCGGTCCACCCGGTCGCCCGCCTCCGGCTCCTGTTCGGACTGCGCCGCCGCGATGGCCTCGGCCGCCTCCCGCAGGGTGTCGTGCAGCAGCTCCAGCTCCGCTTCGGCGGAGTGCAGCCGGACGGCGGCGGCGCTGATCGCCCAGGTGGCCAGCTCACCGGCCGTCCCGTGCCAGCCCGAGGCGTGCACCCGGTCGCTGACGGACTGTCGCCAGTCCTCCTGAAGCTGTTTCAGGACCTCGGCCAGGGCTTCGTACGCCTCGGCGGCCGAGGCGACCTCGTCGGGGCGGGCGGCTTCGAGGGTGCTCCGGTCCATTGGTCGGCTTCCCGTTCGGTTCTCGGTTCGGTTCTCGGCCGGCCTCAGTGGCCGGGCAGCAGGCTGCGGTGGAGCTGGGCCTCGGTCTCGCGGTAGTTGCCGGAGGTGCTCAGCAGATCGCCGCCGATGCCGTCGAGTTCGGCCGCGAGCCGGGCCAGCGTCTGCTGCCAGGCCGCCGCGCAGTCGCGCAGCGCCCCGGCCGTCCGCCAGCCGGGCAGTGCGTCGGCGGCGGTGTCCCCGGCGGCCGGCCGGGCGGCGGCTCCGGCGCGGAGGCGTTCGGCGGTGGCGCGGGCGGCCTGGCCGGCGACGGCCAGCTCGGTGGGACGGACCCGGAAGCCGCCTGCGGGGGCTGCGGAGAAGGGGGAGGGGAGGTCGGCGGACACAGGTGTACCTCCAGGCTCGGGGCGGCGAATCCGGCAGCTATCGTAACGTCAGGTCGCCTACTGGTAGCGCGTCGTAGTCATGACGGGCTGTCAAGGGCCGAAAAGGGACCGAGGCTGACAGCGCCCCAATTCGCACGCTAGTTTCTTTGGCATGTCACGTGGACGCCATCGTCATTCCTCCGTCCTCGGCCGGTCCGTGCCCCTGATCGCCGCCGGCGTGCTCGTCGTCGCCGCGCTGGCGGCCCTGGTCGCGAGCCCCGATCCGGCGCTCGCCCGATCGGTGGGTGTCGCGGCGGTCCTGGCGGGTGCCGGGCTGGGCGTCCTGCTGCGCCAGCGCGACCGTGCCGAGCGGGCGGCCGTCGAGCTGGCCGCCACCCGGCGGCTGCGCGACGAGGAGCGGTTCGAGGAGCAGCTCGCCGAGGCGGAGTACGCGGCCGAGGTCGCGGAGGAGCGGGCGACCCGCTTCGGGCGCCGCCTGACGGCCGAGAAGTCGCGGCTCGCGAAGGCCGAGACGGAGATCGCGCGCCTGCTGCGGGAGCGGGCCGTGGCGGTGGCCGCGCAGGCGCTGAAG
Source organism: Kitasatospora sp. MAP5-34 (assembly GCF_029894335.1). GTDB lineage: Bacteria > Actinomycetota > Actinomycetes > Streptomycetales > Streptomycetaceae > Kitasatospora. The sequence goes on from NZ_JARXZC010000039.1 coordinate 57,721, forward strand.
GAGGCCGAGGCCGCCCAGCGGGCGCTGGCGGCGGCCCGCCCGAAGCACCCGGCCACCCCGGCGGCGTACGTCCGCGCGGCGGCCGCCCTGCGCCACCTCGAACGGGTGGCCGAGCGCGCCGAGGCGCGGCGCGCGAGCGTCGCCCGGGCGCAGCTCGCGCTGCGGCCCGCGCCCCCGCTGGTGGCCGCGCCCGCTGCCGCCACCACCGCGCCCGCTGCCACCACCACCGCGACCGCTCGGCTCGTACCGGCCGCGCCCGGCGTCCCCACCCCTGAGCAGGCCACCCCCGCGCAGGCCACCCAGGCCACGCCCGCCGCTCCGGCCGCTCCGGCGGGGCTCCGGGCCGCCGTCGGCGCGGCGCCGCTGCGTCCGGTGCTGGCGGCCGCCGTGGAGCCGCTGGGCGGCGCCCAGGCGGCCGCGATCGTGCCGGCCGGGCGGCAGCGCCCGCGCTCGCAGACCGGCGGCGCGAACCGCACGCCGAACTTCAGCTTCTTCGGCCGGGGCGGCGCGGCGGGTGCCGCCGTACGCGCGGCGGCCCCGGCCCCTGCGGTGGGCAGCGTGGTGGAGCTGGGCGAGCGGGCCGATCTGGCGGACGTCCTCGGGGACGAGGCGGTGGCCGAGAGCGCCCGGTACGCGGCCCCAGCCGCCGCCCCTGAGCAGGCACCGCAGGTGGAGGCCCCGGCGGAGGAGCACGCCCGGCCCGAGGTGGTCGACCTGACGCCGCACGACGAGACCGAGTGCCTGGAGCTGTCCGAACTCCGGGCGAAGCTCCGGTAGGGCGGCACCGAACGGCACCGAACGGCACCGAACGGCACCGAACGGCACCGAAGAGCCCGGCTCCTCCTCCGCGCCTGTGGGGAGGAGGAGCCGGGCTCTTCGGCGTCAGACCCGGGGGAAGCGCCCCTGCACCGTCCAGATGTTGGGGTTGTCCGCCAGTCCGTCGTGCATGTCGCCGAGGTCCGCGATGATGTCCTGCAGGAAGTCGCGGGCCTCCCGGCGCAGGTCGGCGTGCCGGACCACGGCGGGCGGCTCGTCGGGCAGCCAGGTGGCGCTGATCTCGACCAGGCCGAAGCGGCGGGCGAACCGCAGCAGCTCGGTGTTCTGGGTGAAGTCGAGGTCGAAGGTCTGCACAGTGGCGGACCGGCTGCCGCGCGGGTCGCGGTCCAGCTCCTCGACGGTGTCGCAGAGCGCCCAGGCGAAGTCGAGCACCGGCACCCATCCCCAGCCTGTGGACAGGTCCAGGCCGTCCGCGTCCAGGAAGACGTCGCCGCAGAACAGGTCGTGCCGCAGGCTCTGTACCGAGGCGTTCCGGTAGTCGGTCTGTGGGGGGTCGGGGAAACGGTTGGACAGGGAGTAGCCGAGCTCGATCACGTACGCCATTGTCCGGCACCCGCAGGCCGGCACCCGCCGCCCGGCACCCACCCGCTCCGCAGAGCCGTGGACAGGAGCTGTGGATAACCGCGTGACCCGTGGACCGCGACGCGGGATGATGGGCCCATGCCTGAGCCCATCCGCGTTCGGGGGTCGGTGGCCGTCCCGGACGCCGAGCTCGTCTGGCGCTTCTCCCGTTCGTCCGGCCCCGGTGGCCAGCACGTCAACACGTCCGACACCCAGGTCGAGCTGCGGTACGACCTGGCGGCCTCGACCGCCCTTCCGCAGGTGTGGAAGGACCGCGCCCTGGAGCGGCTGGCCGGTCGGCTGGTGGACGGCAGGGTGCTGGTGGTCCGGGCCTCCGAGCACCGGTCGCAGTGGCGCAACCGCGAGGTGGCGGCGGCCCGGATGGCGGCGCTGCTCGGCGAGGCCACGGCGCCGCCGCCGAAGACGCGGCGGGCGACGAAGCCGTCCCGGGGGATGATCGAGAGCCGGCTCCGGAACAAGCGCCACCGGTCCGAGCTGAAGCAGGGGCGCGGGCGGCAGGCGAACGACTGAGCCCGCCTCGGGCCACCCAGCAGTGACGTTCCCTCAGCCTGCCGTCAGCGGCCTGTCGTCAGCCGAGGTGGCGGTAGCCGCCCCGGAAGTACAGCAGCGGCCGTCCGGCCGGGCCAGGTACGCGGGCCTGCAGCACCCGTCCGATCAGCAGCGTGTGGTCGCCCGCCGCGACCCGCTGCTCGGTGACGCACTCGACGGTGGCCAGTGCCCCGTCGACCAGTGGCGCACCGGTGAACTCGCCCGGGTGGTGGGGGGTGTCCGCGAAGAGCAGCCGGTCGCTCAGCCGTCCCTTCATGGCGAACCGGGACGCGAGGGTGCGGTGCTCCTCGCCGAGCAGCGAGACGGCCCAGCTGCCGACCCGGGTGAGCAGCTCGTCCATCCGGGAGTCCTCGCGCACCGAGATCAGGACCAGTGGCGGTTCCAGCGAGACCGACAGGAACGAGGTGGCGGTCATGCCCGCGTCCTCGCCGTCCGACCCGTCCTCGGGGTCGTGGACGGTCACCAGCGCGACGCCGGAGGCGAGCTGGGAGAGCGCGGCCCGGAACTCGTCGGGCGTGGCCAGAGGGGCAGCTGCGGGCTGCGGGGACGTGTACACGTACCGCACGGTAGTCGGCCCGCCCGCGTTCCTGCATCGGGCCGTGGTCGTAGGACCACTGGCCGTGCGGACCCGTTCGGGCCGGTACGGACGTGAGCCGGCTCACCCCCAGGAGTGACGGGCCAGGGCCCGCCGGCCCTGCTTGGGGCGCTGCGGCTTCAGTTCGGCGTCCTGATCGCCGACCACCCATTGACCGTCCGTTTGACCGTGAATATCGGTATACATCGGTATACGTCGGATATCGGGCAGCTGAACTGAATGGCCGGACATCCGCATTATGTGATTTGGCTCACAACTGGCGACCGATTGTTGACCGAGCGTGCCTATCGCTGTGCTCCCTGTGATTCAGTTCTTCTGGCAATCGGACGATAACCATTCAAGAACTATCCGAAGCAGCCGGGGAGCCCCCGCATGGAAGCCGAGTCGGAGCCCTACGTCCGCCTGGCGACCCTCCGCACCTTGCACCGGGTCGTGGCGGACCTCAACGCTGCCCGCAGTCTGGCAGGAACCCTGCAGGCCGTGGTGGAAGGCGCTGTGCACGGGCTCGGCTTCGACGCGGCCGCCGTCAGCCTGGTCCGCGCCGACGGGGATCTGGTGGTGGCCGCCGTCTGGGAGGTCGAGGAGAGCGCCTTCGGCGGCCCGTCCGTGCTGCTGGGCCAGGTCGGCTCCCGGGAGTCCTGGGACAGGCTGCTCGGCGTCAGCGACCACTGGGGCACCCTGCGGTTCCTGCCGCACGACCGGGGCTGGGCCGTCGGCGCGGACATCCCGCGCTGGGTGGGCGACGGGCCGCTGCCCGTGTACGCCAACGACTGGCACCCCTCCGACGGGCTGCTCGCGCCGATGTACAGCGCCGGCGGCGACCTGCTCGGCGTGCTCTCGGTGGACCGCCCGCGCAGTGGCAAGCGGCCCGGTGCGTGGACCCGCGAGGCCCTGGAGATGTTCTCGCTGCAGGCGTCCATCGCGATCGGCAACGCGCGCCTGCGGGCCGAGATGCAGCGGGCGCTGGCCCGGCTGGAGAAGGAGCAGCAGGCGCTGCGCGCCAGCGAGGAGAGCTTCCGGCAGGCGTTCGAGTACGCGCCGAGCGGTATGGCGATCACCGAGCTGCACGGTGCCGGGCGGGGGCAGCTCACCCGGGTGAACGACGCGCTCTGCCGCCTGCTCGGCCGCCCCCGGGCGACGCTCAGACAGCAGTGCTTCACCGACCTGGTGCACCCCGACGACCTGGAGCTGCTGCTGCGGACCAGCGCCGAGGGCGGCCGGGCGGAGCTGCGGCTCTCCCGCCGGGACGGCGGCTACCAGTGGGTCTGCCTGCGCAACTCGGTGGTCGCCGACGCGGCGGAGGGCCCGAGCTTCCTGCTCACCCACGTCGAGGACATCGAGGAGCGCAAGCGCCACGAGCTCCAGCTCGCCCACCGGGCCAGTCACGACGCGCTGACCGGCCTGCCGAACAGCGCCGAGCTGCGTTCCCGGCTGGGCCGTCGGCTCTGCCCCCAGCCGCAGGTGCCCGGCGGCGCGGCGGCCCACGGCGCGGCGCCCGCCTTCGCGGAGTCGGCCTACGCGGACCAGCCGTACGGCGAGTCCGCGTTCGCGGGGTCGGCGGTCGCGGAGTCCGCCCACGGCGCGCCCGCGTACGCCCCCCAGGGGGTCTCGTACAGCGCGCACAGCGCCTTCGACGGGCCCGGTGTCCCGTACGGGCTCACGCACGGCTACGGGGCGCCTGGCGGCCCCGACCAGGTCGCGCTGGAGTGGGGCCGGGCGGACTTCCCGGAGTCCGGGCGCGCGCTCGGGTGCGGTGACGTGCTGCCGGACCACGTGCACGCGGTGGTCCCGGGCGATCCCCCGGCGGGCGGCGAGGCCTGGATCGGACCGTTCCGTGGCGGCGGTTCGGGCAGCGGCGGGGGTGGCGGGTCCGGGACGGAGAAGGGGCTCGCGGTGCTCTTCTGCGACCTGGACGGGTTCAAGTCGATCAACGACCGGTTCGGGCACAAGGCGGGCGACGACGTGCTCATCGAGGTGGCCAGACGGCTGCAGCAGGTGGTCCGGGAGGGTGACACCGTGGCGCGGCTCGGCGGCGACGAGTTCGTGGTGCTGGCGGACGGCATCGGCCGGGAGGAGGCCAAGGACCTGGCCGGGCGGCTGCGCAACGCGATCATCCCGCCGATGCGGATCGACAACCGGACGACCCGGGTCGGCGTCAGCCTGGGCATCGGCTGGGCGGGCTGCGGCATGAGCATCGAGGAGGTGCTGCACGCCGCAGATGAACGGATGTACGACGAGAAGCGGGCCCGGGGCAGCGCCGCCCGGGGCGTCAGGGGCGAGCGTTCGCACCGCCGGGCGGGTTGACGCGCACGTCGAACCGCCTTTCCGCGCTGTCAGGAACGGAAGGTAGGGTTCCCCGGTACGAGAGTCCACCACTGCGCTGGGGAGTTGAGCACCGTGACCACGGCCGGCAGTAACGGGGCCCCCGAGGACCCGGCGGACGACGACCCGTTCGCGTACCTCTACCGTCCTGCGGAGGGCGAGGCGGCGGCCAGCCAGCCGCGCAACTCGTACGCGCGCCCGATGGAGGTCGGCCGCGCGCAGTACGGGCAGGCCCAGTACCGCCAGCAGCCGCCCGCCCAGCCCCCGTACGGTCAGCCGCAGCAGGGCCAGCCCCAGCACGGGCAGACTCAGCACGGTCAGCCCCCGTACGGCCAGGCCCCGCAGTCGCCGTCGGCCCAGCCCACGACCCAGTTGCCGCAGCAGCAGAACCGCTACGCCGAGCGCTCGCGCCCGCAGCCGGGCGAGGAGCGGCCGAGCGGTGGCCGGGGCAAGGCCACGGTGATCGGCGCGGTGGCGGTGGTCGCCGCGATCGCGATCGGCGCGGGTGTCGCCCTCTCCGGCGGCGACCCCAAGACGAAGACGGCCGGGCCGGCCCCGCACGGCAGTACGTCGTCCACCCCCGGTTCGGCCTCGCCCGCTCCCTCCACCTCCAGCTCCGCGCCCTCCGCCGCAGGCAGCTGGGCGGGTGGCACCACCGTGGCGGACGCCGCCGGCATGACCCTTTCGGGGGGCAGCAAGAAGGCCAACCAGGTGGCGGGCGCGAAGTCCGCCGGCGGGAGCTACGTGGACGGCATGGGCACCGTCGGCGCGACGGTCTCCTGGGACGTCAACCTCTCCGGGGCGAACAGCTTCCAGATCTGGCTGCGCTTCAACAACACCGGCCCGAACGCGACCGCGACGGTCAGCGTCGACGGCACGCCGACGTACACGCCGATAAAGCTCAACAACTACTCGGCGGGCCTGCCGCCGGAGGCGTCCTGGTACGCGTCCTGGGTGAGCGCGACCGTCCCGGGCGCGGGGCACCACACCATCTCGGTGGCGTGCGGCCAGAGCGACCAGTGCGGTTTCCTGCTCGACCAGGTGGCCATCACGGACGCGGGAGCCTCGAAGCCCTCGGGCTGGTAGCCACCAGGGGCGCGTGAGGTGCCCCCACGCGCCCCCGATCCGGGCTTACCGGTCGGCGGAGCCGATCTCGGTGAAGCGGCCGGCCCCGACGACCCACTCGCCGCGCCGCATCACCGCGACGAGGTCGAGGGTGTCGGAGTCGAGCACGACCAGGTCGGCGTTCTTGCCCGGCTCCAGCGAGCCGATCGAGTCGGCCAGGCCGAGCAGGCGGGCCGGGACGGCGGACAGCGACCGGACGGCCGCGTCCAGGCTCAGGCCGTTGACAGTGACGGAGCGCTTGAACGAGACGTCCAGGGTGAGCGTCGAGCCCGCGATCGAGCCGCCCTCGACCAGCCGGGCGACGCCGTTCTCGACCCGGACCTGCAGCGGGCCGAGCGGGTAGAGCCCGTCGCCCATGCCGGCCGCGCCCATCGCGTCGGTGATCAGCGCGACGCGGTCCGGGCCGGCCGTCCCGTAGGCGAGGTCGAGCACCGACGGGTGCAGGTGGATGCCGTCGTTGATCAGCTCGACGGTGACCCGCTCGTCCTCCAGCAGGGCGACGATCGGGCCCGGCGCGCGGTGCTGGATGCCCGGCATCGCGTTGAACAGGTGGGTGGCGACGGTCGCGCCCGCGTCGATGGCCTCCAGCGTCTTCGCGTAGTCGGAGTCGGTGTGCCCGACGGCCGCGATGACGCCCAGCTCGGTGAGCATCCGGACGGACTCCAGCCCGCCCGGCAGCTCCGGCGCGAGGGTGACCATCCTGGCGTGGCCGCGCGCGGCGTCCACGAGCTTGCGGACCAGCGCCGGGTCCGGGTCGCGGAGCAGGTCGGGGCGGTGGGCGCCGCAGCGATTGTGCGAGATGAACGGGCCCTCGAAGTGGATCCCCGCCAGCACCCCGTCCTCGACCAGCTCGGAGAGCACCGCCGCCTGGTGGCAGAGCTCGTCGAGCTCGCCGGTGACGGTGGACGCCATGGTCGTGGTGGTGCCGTGCTCCAGGTGCGTACGGGCGGCCTTGAGCGCCTCCTCGGCGATCCCGGAGGCGTACGAGGCGCCGCCGCCGCCGTGGACGTGCAGGTCGACGAAGCCGGGGACGACGGTGTGGCCGCCGAGGTCGAGGTCGCCCGGCTGCCGGTGCAGCAGCTCGATGCCCGCGATCCGGGTGCCCTCGACGGCCAGCCTGCCGTTCTCGACGACGCCGCCGGGCAGGACCAGCCGGGCGCCGGCCAGTGCGGGACCCCGCTGCGGAGCAGCGATACGGTTCTGTGCGGTTGTCACGCGGTCACCTCCTTGGTGAGCAGATCCCAGGCGAGCAGACCCGCGCCCAGGGAAGCGGCGGTGTCTCTGAGCATGGCCGGTACGACCTCCGGGGACATCTGGAAGGTCAGCCGCTCGGCGACCGCCGCGCGCAGTGGCGTGAAGAGCGTGTCGCCCGCTTCGGCCAGGCCGCCGCCGATGATCACCGTCGACGGGTCCAGCAGGCTCTGGGCCAGCACGATCCCGTCGGCGAGCGCCTCCACGGCTGTCCGCCAGACCGCCAGCGCGCGTTCGTCCCCGGCCGCGACCGCGTCGGCGCAGGCCGCTGCGTCCGCCGTCGGGTCGCCGGTCGCCCCGGCCCAGGCCCGGGAGACGGCCGACGCCGACGCCAGGGTCTCCAGGCAGCCACGGGCGCCGCAGCCGCACTGCGGGCCGCCTGGACGGACCACGACGTGGCCGATCTCGCCGCCGTAGCCGTGGGCGCCCGACTCGATCCGTCCGTCGATGCCGATGGCGCCGGCGATGCCGGTGCCCAGCGCGATGAACAGGAAGCGGGACACTCCCCGGCCGGCGCCGATCCGGCCCTCGGCCAGCCCGCCGGAGCGGACGTCGTGGCCGAGCGCGACCGGGATCGCCTCGCGGTCCGGGCCGCCGAGCCGCTCGCCGAGGAGTTTGCGGATCGGGAGATCCCGCCAACCGAGGTTGGCGGAGAAGACCGCGATGCCGTTCCTCTCGTCGATCGTCCCCGGGACGGCGACGCCGGCGGCGAGCGGCGCGCAGCCGAAGCGGCTCCGGCCCTCGTCCGCCAGGTCGGCGGCGAAGTCGAGGATGGCGGTGACCACGGCGTCCGTGCCGTGCTCCCGCCCGGTCGGTCGGCGTGCTTCGAACAGCACGGAGCCGTCCTGGGCGAGCAACGCGGCTTTCATGCCGGTTCCGCCTACATCGAGTGCGATGACGTGCTTCACGGGGGACAGTTTCCCTTGGCCAGGTAGAAGAGGTCTAGTCCAGTTACACGATTGGTCTGGTCCATGAGGGTGAGGTTGGTCGCCTTCGGCGATGGGGTGGGGGTTGCGCGGTCCCGTCGGCGGCCCGCTCTCCTGATACCCGGAAGGCGAGCTGGTCCATACTGCGTGAATCTGACTGATTTATAGCTGTTTCGATCATGATTGCGCAATGGCCGGGCCTGGCGGACCTGCGGGCCGCAGGCGTCGGTCGGCCGGGCTGGAATATGCAAAGCTGGGCGCTCTTCCGCGCCCACGTGCGGTGGCGTGCGGGCGGTGCTTTCGTGCGGGCGGTGATTCCGTACGGGCGGTGATTCCGTACGGGTGGTGTTTCCAGGAGGGGTGGCGCGGCGTGTCCAGATATGAGCGATGGAACTCACTGCTGGAGCTGCTGGCCGAGCACGGCAAGCTGGACGTGGATGACGCCGCCGAGGCGCTGGGCGTCTCCGCCGCGACCATCCGGCGTGACCTGGACCAGCTCGCCCGCCAGCAGATGGTCACCCGGACCCGGGGCGGCGCGGTGGCGCACAACGTCTCGTACGACCTGCCGCTGCGCTACAAGACCGCCCGCAACGCCGACGCCAAGCAGCGGATCGGCGCGGCCGTCGCCGGGCTGGTCGCGCCCGGCGAGGTGGTCGGCCTGAACGGCGGGACGACCACCACCGAAGTGGCCCGCGCGCTCGCCGTCCGCCCCGAGCCGGCCGAGCGGGAGCGGCCGGAGGCCGGTGCGGGCGCCGGCAGCGGTGCCGGCACCGGGCAGACGCTGACCATCGTCACCAACGCGCTCAACATCGCCAACGAGCTGACCGTCCGCCCGCAGGTGAAGATCGTGCTCACCGGCGGGGTCGCCCGGCCGCAGTCGTACGAGCTGATCGGGCCGCTGGCCGGTCTGGTGCTCGCCGAACTCGCCCTCGACGTCACGGTGCTGGGGGTCGACGCGCTCGACGTGGCACACGGCGCGACCGCGCACCACGAGGGCGAGGCGAGCGTCAACCGGCTGCTCGCCGAACGCGCCCGCCGGGTCGTGGTGGCCGCCGACTCCTCCAAGCTCGGCCACCGGGCCTTCGCCCGGATCTGCGGGCTGGAGCGGATCGGCACCCTGGTCACGGACGAGGGCGTGAGCGAGGAGCTGACGGCCGCCTTCACGGAGGCGGGCGTCCGGGTGATCGCGGTCTGAACCGGCCTGGCGGTGCGTCCGCCGCTCAGAGGTTGATCGAGTACGCCTTGCGCAGGGTCTCGTGCACCGTCCAGGTCGTGCGGTCGCCCTCGCGCAGGACGGCGACGTCGCCCGGCCCGACCTCCAGGGTCGGGCCGTCCTCGAACTCGACGGTGGCCCGGCCGCTGATCACCACGAACATCTCGTCCGCCTCGGTGTCCGTCACCACGCCCGGGGTGATCTGCCAGATCCCGCGCAGCTGCCGGCCGTCGGCGGACTCCCAGAGCACCTTGCCGGAGACCTCGGGGCTGCCCGAGACGATCTGGGACGGGTCCAGCGGGTCGGGTTCGAGCTCGACGTCGGGGATGTGCAGAGCGAAGCTGTTGGTCATGGGAGCGACGGTAGCCGGACCGCCCGGCCGACGGGGTCGGCAGAGTGTGTCGGACCGGCCGGGCAGAATGACAGCATGACGGAGCTGACCGAACGGGATCTCGCGGTGCTCGGCCTGGAGGCCCGGCAGTGGCGGACGGCCGGGGCGAAGGAGCGGGCCGTCCGCGAGGAGCTCAACCTCTCCGCGACGCGGTACTACCAACTGCTGAACGGCCTGCTCGACCGCCAGGAGGCGCTCGCGCACGACCCGGTCCTCATCAACCGGCTCCGCCGTATCCGTGCCGCGAAGCGGCTCAGCCGGTAGTCGCCCCTACGCGCCCTTGGTGGGGCTGCCCAATCTGGGTAGGTTCGAGGCATGGGAATGCCTGAGCTGCAAGCGCCCCGCACCCCCGCCGGACGTGAAGGGCTGGCCGCGCTGCTGGCCGCGCCGGGCGAGGCGGTGATCGCTCTCGACTTCGACGGGACGCTCGCCCCGATAGTCCCCGACCCCGACCAGGCCCGCGCTCACCCGGGAGCCGTGGCCGCGCTCTCCGCGCTGGCGCCGCTGGTCGGTTCGGTCGTGGTGGTGACGGGCCGGCCGGCCGAGACGGCGGTGCGGTACGGCGGCTTCGCGGCGGCGCCGGGCCTGGAGCACCTGACCGTCCTCGGGCAGTACGGCGCCGAGCGCTGGGAGGCCGGGACGGGTGAACTGTCCGCCCCTGAGCCGCCGCCGGGCGTCGCCGCCGTGCGGGACGCGCTGCCCGCCGCCCTGGAGTGGGCGGGTGCCCACCCCGGTACCTGGGTCGAGGACAAGGGCCGGGCGTTCGGCGTCCACACCCGCCGCACCGAGGACCCGCAGGCGGCCCTGGAGCAGCTCCGGGAGTCGCTCACCGAGCTCGCCGCCGCGCACGGCCTGGTGGTCGAACCGGGCCGGTACGTCCTGGAGTTGCGCCCGCCGGGCGTCGACAAGGGTACGGCCCTCGCGGCCTTCCTGGCCGAACGCCCAGCCGGCGCGGTGCTCTACGCCGGTGACGACCTCGGCGACCTCGCCGCCTACGCGGCCGTCGAGAAGCGCCGCGCGGACGGCCTGCCGGGCCTGCTGGTGTGCAGCTCGGGCACGGCCGACGGCGAGGCCCCCGTACGCGAACTCGCCGACCGGGCGGACCTGGTGGTCCCCGGCCCGGCCGGCGTGGTCGCGCTGCTGGCGGCGCTCGCCGCGCGGCTCAGCGCAGCGCGTTGAGCTGGTCGAGGAACCACTGCTGGGGCGGCAGGGCGGTTGCTGCGGCGGCCAACCGCTTTGTGCGGTCGGTCCGTTCGGCGGCGGGCATGGTGAGTGCCTGGTGCAGGGCGTCGGCGGTGGCGATGACGTCGTACGGGTTCACCACGATGGCGTCGTCGGCGAGTTCGGCGTACGCGCCGGCCTCCCGGGACAGCACCAGCGCGCAGCCGTCGTCGGAGACCACCGGGATCTCCTTGGCGACCAGGTTCATGCCGTCCCTGATCGGGTTGACGAGCGCGACGTCAGCGAGCCGGTAGGCGGCCAGCGAGCGCGGGAAGTTGTCGTTGACGTGCAGGATCAGCGGCTGCCAACCCGCCGTCCCGAACTCGTCGTTGATCTCCTGGGCGATCCGCTGCACGGCCGCCGTGTACTCGCGGTACTCGGGCAGGTCGTGCCGGGACGGGTACGCGAAAGCGATGTGCACCACGCGGTCCAGCCATTCGGGCCGCGAGCGCAGCAGGTGCCGGTAGGCGAGCAGGCCGCGCACGATGTTCTTGCTCAGCTCGGTGCGGTCCACCCGGACGACGGTCCGCCGGCCGCCGACCTGCTCCCGTAGGGCGGCCAACCGGGCGTCCACGTCCGGCCGGTGGGCCCGCTCGCGGAGGAAGTCGCCGTCCGCGCCCAGCCCGTGTACACCGAGCCGGGTGGTCCGGCCGCCGTGGGTGACGGTCAGCTCCGTCCGGTCGACCTCGGCGCCCAGCACGGCCTCGCAGCAGTCAGCGAAGGCGAGCGCCCAGCGATGGGTCAGGAAGGCCGCGCGGTCGGTGCCGAGGATGCCCGCCAGGACGGCGGCGCCGACGTCGTCGGGCAGCATCCGGTAGTACTCGGGCGGCGCCCAGGGGGTGTGCGAGAAGTGCCCGATCCGCAGGTCCGGGCGGAGCGCCCGGAGCAGCTCGGGGGCGAGCGAGAGGTGGTAGTCCTGGATCAGCACCGCCGCCCCGGGCGCGGCCTCGACGGCGAGCGCCTCGGCGAACGCGGCGTTGTACGCGCGGTAGGACTCCCATTCGCGGCGGAAGCGGTCGTCGAAGACGGGGGAGACCGGGGTGTCGTACAGCAGGTGGTGGACGAACCAGAGGGTCGAGTTGGCGACGCCGTTGTAGGCGCGGGCGAAGGTACCTGGGTCGATGTCCAGCATCCGGACGGCCTGTCCGCCGACGTCGAAGCCGCCCAGGTCGAGCCGCCCGTCGGGGCACTGCCGGGCGGCCGCCCGGTCGGCGTCACCGAGGGCCGCGCAGACCCAGACGGCGGACGGATCGTCGATCGCCGACAGGCCGGAGACCAGCCCGCCACCACCTCTGCGCAGGGTGAGCGAGCCGTCGTCCCCACTGCTGAAGGACACCGGCCCACGGTTGGAGGCCACCAGGATCGGAGCCCTGCCGGTCGGATTCGAACGTTCGGTCGCGAAATCGGCCATACCACCAACCTTGCCGGGCACCCCCGGGTACAAACCACTCGGCACCCGGTGAGCTTCCATGGGCTTCGGGCCAACCCCCAGGGGCGCGGGGACTGCGCGAAACCGGAAGGCCGCCGCAGTCAGCCGGGCTGGGTGCTTAAGTTGCACCTCGTTGGCTAGGGCTCCAGCCCCGCGCCCGGTACTCCGGGACGCTCCGCATCGGGGGCCGTTCCAGTGCGCCGACCGGGTGGGTGTGGGCGGTGAACTCGCGGGTGGCCGGGTCGCGGCTGAACTGGGTGAGCAGCGGGCGGACGAGGTCGTGCTCGGCCTTCAGGCGGTGGGTGCGGTCCAGCCGCTCCAGGGCCGTCCGGTAGATGGTCGCGGCCATCCGGCCCAGCGCCTGCCCGTCCTGGTGGCGGTGGTGCCGGACGCCGACGTCCACCTGGGCCAGCGCGTCCAGCCCGACCGCGTCCAGGGCGTCCACCAGCAGGCCCAGCTCGACCCCGTAGCCGGTCGGGAAGTGCAGCTGCTCCAGCAGCGAGCGCCGGGCCGCGTACTCGCCGCCGAGCGGCTGGACGAAGCCCGCGAGCTGCGGCCAGTGCAGGTTCAGCAGTGGGCGGGCGACCAGCTCGGTGACCCGGCCGCCACCCGCCGGGACGACCGCGCCGTCGGTCTCCAGCGGCCGGTCGTACATCGCCTTGACCAGCTGGATCGCCGGGTCGGTGAGCAACGGGCCGACGATCCCCGACACGAAGGCCGGGTCGAACTCGCGCAGGTCCGCGTCGATGAAGCAGACGATCTCGCCGGAGGTGACCAGCAGCGAGCGCCAGAGCACCTCGCCCTTGCCGGGGGAGGCGGGCAGCTGCGGCAGTACGTCGTCCCGGTGCACCACCCGGGCTCCGGCGGCGGCGGCCAGCTCGGCCGTCCGGTCGGAGGAGCCGGAGTCGATCACGACCAGTTCGTCCACCAGCGGCAGCCGTTCCATCAGCTCGCGCCGGATCACCCGGACGATCTCGCCGACCGTCGGCTCCTCGTCCAGCGCGGGCAGCACCACGCTCACCGTGCCGGCCGGTCCGGCCGCCCGCTTGGCGGCCAGCAGGGCGTCGGCCGGGCGGTCGGCCGCCGTCCAGGAGCGGCGGCGCAGCCAGGACGCCACCTCGGGGAGGAGAGCCGGGGTCAGCTCTTCTGGCACTGTCTCGCTCCTTGCGCTTGCGGTCGGGATCTCTTGCGGTCGGGTCTGCTCGCGGGCGGGTCCGCTGGTCCGGCGGGCAGTTCGGGTCTGCCGGTCCAGCGTGTCGTTCAGCATGTCGTTGCAGCGTGTCCATTACGGTGCCCGACCAGTTGTCCGGTCAGTTGTTCAAGGTGATCGGGTGGTCAGGTGTTCCGGGCGCCGGCCCGCATGGACTGTGTCATCTCGCGGTTCGGACGGTCCCGTTGGTACGCGGCGCCTTCGGATACAGTCTTCGTACTGCGGTCGGACCTTCGTACGTCGGGGTCGGTCCCAGCGCATGACCACAACTTCATAGAGCTCATCCAGAGGGACTGAGGGAACGGCCCGTCGAAGTCCCGGCAACCTTCTCGCTCGGCGGTCAGTGACCCCGGCGGGACAGGTGCCAATTCCGTCCTGTGGCGCGACCGCGTCATGGGGAAGATGAGGAGAAGAGGACTCCGCCTCATGGCTATCGCAACCCCCGTTGCCCCCTCGACTGTCGACCTCGGCCCTGCTGCCGCCCTGTCCTGTCGTGAGTGTGGCACCCGCTTCCAGCTCGGCCCGGTCTTCGCGTGCGTCGAGTGCTTCGGCCCGCTGGAGATCGCGTACGACTTCGGCAGTTACCAGGCCGAGGAGCTCCGCAAGCGGATCGAGGCCGGGCCGGCCTCCATCTGGCGCTACGCCCCCCTGCTGCCCGTCCCCGCCGACGTGGCCGCCAAGCCCAACCTGAACCCGGGCTGGACCCCGCTGGTCAAGGCCGACAACCTGGGCCGTGAGCTGGGGTTCACCGCGCAGCTGCACGTCAAGGACGACTCCGGCAACCCGACCCACTCCTTCAAGGACCGGGTGGTCGCCTGCGCGATCGAGGCGGCGCGCGCCTTCAACTTCACCACCCTCTCCTGCTCCTCCACCGGCAACCTGGCCGGTGCGGTGGGCGCGGCGGCCGCCCGGGCGGGCTTCAAGTCCTGCGTGTTCATCCCGCACGACCTGGAGCAGGGCAAGGTCGTGATGGCCGGGGTGTACGGCGGCGAGCTGGTCGGCATCGAGGGCAACTACGACGACGTGAACCGCTTCTGCTCCGAGCTGATCGGCGACCCGGCCGGTGAGGGCTGGGGCTTCGTCAACGTCAACCTCCGCCCGTACTACGGCGAGGGGTCGAAGACGCTGGCGTACGAGATCTGCGAGCAGCTCGGCTGGCGGCTGCCGGAGCAGCTGGTCATCCCGATCGCCTCGGGCTCCCAGCTCACCAAGATCGACAAGGGGCTGCAGGAGCTGATCAAGCTCGGCCTGGTCGAGGACCGGCCGTACAAGATCTTCGGTGCCCAGGCCGAGGGCTGCTCGCCGGTCTCCGCCGCCTTCAAGGCCGGTATCGACGTGATCCGCCCGGTCAAGCCGAACACCATCGCCAAGTCGCTGGCGATCGGCAACCCGGCCGACGGCCCGTACGTGCTGGACATCGCCCGCCGCACCGGCGGCGCCGTCGAGGACGTCACCGACGCCGAGGTGGTCGAGGCGATCAAGCTGCTGGCGCGGACCGAGGGCATCTTCGCCGAGACGGCCGGCGGGGTGACCATCGGCGTGCTGAAGAAGCTGGTCGAGACCGGTCAGCTGGACCCGTCCAAGGAGACCGTCGCGATCAACACCGGCGACGGCCTCAAGACGCTCGACGCGGTCGCCGACGCCGGTCTCACCGCCACCATCCGCCCGACGCTGGACTCCTTCCGCGCCGCCGGCCTCGCGTCCGTCTGAACTTCTCCCACCACCGCTAGGAGCCCGAGCATGAGCGCCAACGTCCGCATCCCGACCATCCTGCGCACCTACACCGGCGGCGCCGCCGAGGTGGCCGCCGAGGGGGGCACCCTGGCCGCCGTCATCCAGGACCTGGACGCCAACCACCCGGGCATCGCCGCCCGCCTCCTGGACGACGCGGGCAAGCTGCGCCGCTTCGTCAACGTGTACGTCAACGACGACGACGTGCGCTTCGACCAGGGCCTGGAGACCGAGATCAAGGACGGCGCCAACATCTCCGTCATCCCGGCCGTGGCCGGCGGGTGCTGATCAGGTTCTACTGACCGGTTGCCGTTGTCCGGTAGTTGTTGACCGACTTCCGTTGACCGGTTGCGCCGGCCGACTGCTGTTCGGGTTCCGCTTTCCCGGCCTTGAGCAGCGAGTTTCGGTTGCGCCTCGGCTTTCGGTGCGGTGCTTTCAGTACGTTGCGGGCCGCCGCCCTATCCGGAACGACTATTTCCGGATAGGGCGGCGGCCCGTCCCGTGCCGGGAACCGTCGGGCGGGAATTCCCGTCCTCGAGTGGGAGTAGAGTGCGCACAGGTCGGCGCGCTTCTCCGCCGGCCTTTCACTCTGCGTCACTCCGCCCGGGCCGTTGCCGCCCGGTGCTCCCCGCGCTGTCAGCGGATCGCATACGCAAGGTTCGTCCGGCCGATGAGACGGCCGCACAGTGGTGCGAAGCAAAAGATGTCAGGCGGGCGTCAGAAATTTGTCGGCCTTATGCGCCGTTCGTCCGCTATGCCCGGTGTGAATTGCTGTCGTCTGCCGCTTTCATCCCTGGATATCCCGCAGTGGCCTCCTGGAATTCCACGGAGTTGGGCCTGTTGCAGAGGGCGTCTGTCCGGATACATTCAGCGGCGGTCGACGCATTCACCCGCTGATCAACCACCTTCCGGTGGGCTCGGCGGCGAGTCTGCGCGGGCACGGCTGCGTCCAGGGGGGGTTCCCTCGGGCCGGCCTACCAGACCTATGGATCCGCAATCCCTGCGGGTCCGTGAAGGGCCAGCACAGTACAAGGGGAGTTCGGAATGGCTCAGGGCACCGTCAAGTGGTTCAACGCGGAGAAGGGCTACGGCTTCATCGCGGTCGACGGTGGTGCGGACGTGTTCGTCCACTACAGCGCGATCCAGATGGACGGCTACCGCACCCTCGAAGAGGGCCAGCGGGTCGAGTTCGAGATCTCCCAGGGGCAGAAGGGCCCGCAGGCGGACATGGTCCGTGCGCCGGCGGTCTGACCTTCCGACCTGCGGAGCCTCGGCTCGGTCACGAGCTGGCGCTCAACGGCTTCACCAGCAGGCCCGTACGACACCCGTCGTACGGGCCTGCTGCTGTCCCCGGGATGTCCCGGGGCTGTCCTCCGGCTGCTCCCGGGAGTGGGGTGCGAGTGCGGCGATTGGGCTTGCACTCGCCACCCGAGAGTGCTAATCATTGGCTTAGCACTCACAGCTTGAGAGTGACAACGGACCGGGTCGGTGAGGCCCCCGGGAGCGGTGGGGACAGGACCCCCGCACACCAGGGCCGTCCGTCGCGGGCACCCTTCGGTCCGGTGCAGTCGATCGCGTCCCGGAGGACCACTTCACATGGCAAAGATCATCGCGTTTGACGAGGAAGCTCGCCGCGGCCTTGAGCGCGGGATGAACCAGCTTGCCGACGCCGTCAAGGTGACGCTTGGCCCCAAGGGCCGCAACGTCGTCCTTGAGAAGAAGTGGGGCGCCCCCACGATCACCAACGACGGTGTCTCCATCGCCAAGGAGATCGAGCTCGAGGACCCCTACGAGAAGATCGGCGCGGAGCTCGTCAAGGAGGTCGCCAAGAAGACGGACGACGTCGCTGGTGACGGCACCACCACCGCCACCGTGCTCGCCCAGGCGCTCGTCCGCGAGGGTCTGCGCAACGTCGCCGCCGGCGCCAACCCGATGGCCCTGAAGCGCGGCATCGAGAAGGCCGTCAAGGCCGTCTCCGACCAGCTGCTCGCCCAGGCCAAGGAGGTGGAGACCAAGGAGCAGATCGCTGCCACCGCCTCCATCTCGGCCGCCGACACCCAGATCGGCGAGCTCATCGCCGAGGCGATGGACAAGGTCGGCAAGGAAGGTGTCATCACCGTCGAGGAGAGCAACACCTTCGGTCTGGAGCTCGAGCTCACCGAGGGCATGCGCTTCGACAAGGGTTACATCTCGGCCTACTTCGCCACCGACCTGGAGCGGATGGAGACCTCGTTCGAGGACCCCTACATCCTGATCGTCAACTCCAAGATCGGCTCGGTCAAGGACCTGCTCCCGCTGCTGGAGAAGGTCATGCAGAGCGGCAAGCCGCTCGTCATCATCGCCGAGGACGTCGAGGGCGAGGCCCTGTCGACCCTGGTCGTGAACAAGATCCGTGGCACCTTCAAGTCCGTCGCCGTCAAGGCCCCGGGCTTCGGTGACCGCCGCAAGGCCATGCTCGGCGACATCGCCATCCTCACCGGTGGCACCGTCATCTCCGAGGAGGTCGGCCTCAAGCTGGAGAACGCCGGCGTCGACCTGCTGGGCACCGCCCGCAAGGTGGTCATCACCAAGGACGAGACCACCATCGTCGACGGTGGCGGCGACAGCGACCAGGTCGCCGGTCGGGTCAACCAGATCCGTGCCGAGATCGAGAACAGCGACTCGGACTACGACCGCGAGAAGCTCCAGGAGCGCCTCGCCAAGCTCGCCGGTGGCGTCGCCGTCATCAAGGCCGGCGCGGCCACCGAGGTGGAGCTCAAGGAGCGCAAGCACCGCATCGAGGACGCCGTCCGCAACGCGAAGGCCGCCGTCGAGGAGGGCATCGTCGCCGGTGGTGGCGTCGCGCTGCTGCAGGCTTCGGTCGTCTTCGACAAGCTGGAGCTGGAGGGCGACGAGGCCACCGGTGCCAACATCGTCCGCGTGGCGCTGGAGGCCCCGATCAAGCAGATCGCGGTCAACGCCGGCCTCGAGGGCGGTGTCGTGGTGGAGAAGGTCCGCAACCTCCCCTTCGGCCACGGCCTGAACGCCGCGACCAACGAGTACGTCGACCTCATCGCCGCGGGCATCATCGACCCGGCCAAGGTCACGCGCTCGGCGCTGCAGAACGCCGCCTCCATCGCGGCGCTCTTCCTCACCACCGAGGCCGTCATCGCCGACAAGCCCGAGAAGGCCGGCGCGGCTGCCGGTGGCGGCATGCCGGGCGGTGACATGGACTTCTGATCTCCTTCGGGGATCGGCGAGTTCTGACAGTCCGCGAGGGCGGTCTCCCCATCGGGGAGGCCGCCCTCGCGGCGTTCTCGCCGTCCGCCGCCGGGCGTGCCCTTCGGCTCGCGGCGTTCTCGCCGTCCGCCGCCGGGCGTGCCCTTCGGCTCGCGGCGTTCTCGCCGTCCGCCGCCGGGCGTGCCCTTCGGCTCGCGGCGTT
>NZ_JARXZC010000040.1 GCF_029894335.1 Kitasatospora sp. MAP5-34
ACATATCTGGCGTTGACTTTTGGCACGCTGTTGAGTTCTCAAGGAACGGACGCTTCCTTCAAGCCGCTCTCGCAAGCTCTCCGGGCGCTTCGTTCATTCTTTCGTGTTTCGAGCTTAGCAGATGATTTCCGCTCCGTTTTCCGGAGTTTCGTTTATCTGATTTGCTTTGGCCTTTCGGCGCTCCCGAACTCTAGCAGAGTTTCTCGGGGCTGCTTTTCCTTCTCAGAATTACATTCGGAGGAGGGGCAACCCGGAGAACATTACGCTCCGGGTTGCCCCACGTCAAACCGAGGGTCGGGCAGAGGATCAGACCTCGACGACGACCGGCAGGATCATCGGCCGGCGACGGTAGTTGTCCGCCACCCACTTGCCGATGGTGCGGCGCACCAGCTGCTGGACCTGGCGCACCTCCAGCACGCCGTCGTTGGCGGAGCGCGCGAGCGCCTCCTCCAGTTTGGCGACGACCGGGCCGAATGAGTTGTCGTCGATGCCGGAGCCACGGGCCTGGATGGTCGGGCCGCCGACCATCTTGCCGCTGTTGGAGTCGACCACGACGAAGACGGAGATGAAGCCCTCCTCGCCCAGGATGCGGCGGTCCTTCAGCGAGGCCTCGGTGACGTCGCCGACCGACGAGCCGTCGACGTAGACGTACCCGGCCTGGACCTTGCCGACGATCTTCGCGACGCCGTTCTCCAGGTCGACGACCACGCCGTCCTCGGCGATGACCGTGCGGTTCTTCGGGACACCGGTCTTGATGCCGAGGTCCGCGCAGGCCCGCAGGTGGCGCCACTCGCCGTGCACCGGCATGAGGTTGCGCGGCTTGCAGATGTTGAAGAAGTAGAGCAGCTCGCCCGCCGAGGCGTGCCCCGAGACGTGCACCTTGGCGTTGCCCTTGTGGACGACGTTGGCGCCCCAGCGGGTCAGGCCGTTGATGACGCGGTAGATCGCGGTCTCGTTGCCCGGGATCAGCGAGGACGCCATGATCACGGTGTCGCCCTCGACGATCCGGATCTGGTGGTCGCGGTTGGCCATCCGCGACAGTGCCGCCATCGGCTCACCCTGGGAGCCGGTGCAGACCAGCACGACCTCCTTGTCCGGGAGGTCGTCCAGCGTCTTCACGTCGACGATCAGGTTCCCCGGCACCTTGAGGTAGCCGAGGTCACGGGCGATGCCCATGTTGCGGACCATCGAGCGCCCGACGAAGGCGACCTTGCGCTTGTGCTCGTGCGCGGCGTCCAGCACCTGCTGGATGCGGTGCACGTGGCTGGCGAAGGAGGCGACGATGATGCGCTTGTCCGCGCTGGAGAAGACGTTGCGCAGCGCGGCCGAGATGTCCCGCTCGTGCGGGATGAAGCCGGGGACCTCGGCGTTGGTGGAGTCCACCAGCAGCAGGTCCATGCCCTCTTCGGCCAGCTTCGCGAAGGCGGGCAGGTCGGTGAGGCGGCCGTCCAGCGGGAGCTGGTCCATCTTGAAGTCGCCGGTGCAGACGACCATGCCGGCCGGGGTGCGGATGGCGACGGCCAGCGCGTCCGGGATGGAGTGGTTGACCGCGATGAACTCGCAGTCGAAGGGGCCGATGCGCTCGCGCTCGCCCTCCTTGACCTCGAGCACGTACGGGCGGATCCGGTGCTCGGCGAGCTTGGCCTCGATCAGCGCCAGGGTCAGCTTGGAGCCGATCAGCGGGATGTCCGGGTTCTCGCGGAGCAGGAACGGGACGGCGCCGATGTGGTCCTCGTGGCCGTGGGTCAGGACGATGCCGTCGATCTTGTCGAGGCGGTCCCGGATGGACGAGAAGTCCGGCAGGATCAGGTCGATGCCGGGCTGCTCCGCCTCGGGGAAGAGGACGCCGCAGTCGACGATGAGCAGCCGGCCGGCGTGCTCGAAGACCGTCATGTTGCGGCCGATCTCACCGAGGCCGCCGAGCGGAGTGATCCGGAGGGCGCCCTCCTTGAGTGCGGGCGGCGTGCCGAGTTCGGGATGCGGGTGGCTCAAAAGACTCTCCTCACGACGCACGCCATATGCCCGGGGGTCCTCCCCTGGAGACATATGGCGTGCGTGCTTCCGTTGGTTTCCTACTTACTAGGTCTCTCGCGCCTTCGTTCCGGTCCAGCGGCAGACCCGGGAGGGTCCGGCGAGCCGGGGCGCGCACGTCTTCGTCTGTTAGAGGTGTACCCCGCCTGCGGCGAGATCCTCCCTCAATTGTGCGATCTCATCCGCCGTGGCGGAGACCAGCGGCAGCCGCACCGGCCCCGCCGGGCGGCCCTGCAGGTTCAGTGCGGCCTTGCTCAGGATGACACCCTGGGTGCGGAACATCCCGGTGAACAGCGGCAGCAGGCTCTGGTGGATCGCGGCGGCCTTCGCGACGTCACCGGCGAGATACGCGTCGATCATGGCGCGCAGCTCGGCGGAGGCGACGTGACCCACCACGCTCACCGTACCGACCGCTCCGACCGACAGCAGCGGCAGGTTCAGGATGTCGTCGCCGGAGTACCAGGCGAGCCCGCTGCGCGCGATGGCCCAGGCGGCCGCGCCGAGGTCGCCCTTGGCGTCCTTGTTCGCGACGATCCGGGGGTGCTCGCCGAGCCGCACGAGGGTCTCGTGGCTCAGGGCGACACCGCTGCGGCCCGGGATGTCGTAGAGCATCACGGGGAGATCGGCGGCGTCCGCGATCTTCACGGTGTGCTGGTACAGCCCCTCCTGCGGGGGCTTGCTGTAGTACGGCGTGACGACGAGGAGGCCGTGCGCACCGGCGGCCTCGGCCTGCCGGGCGAGCTCGACGCTGTGGTGCGTGTCGTTGGTGCCGACGCCCGAGATGACGTGGGCCCTGTCCCCTACGGCCTCGACCACGGCGCGGACCAGCTGGGCCTTCTCGGCGTCGCTGGTGGTCGGGGATTCGCCGGTGGTGCCGTTGAGCACCAGTCCGTCGTTGCCGGAGTCCACGAGGTGGGTGGCAAGGCGCTGGGCGCCGTCGAGGTCGAGTCCGCCGTCGGCGGTGAACGGGGTCACCATCGCGGTCAGGACCCGGCCGAAGGGCGTCTGGGGGGTGGAGGTCGGAGCCATGCGTCCAAAACTACTCGTAGGCGGCTGGTGGGTACCCAGGCCGGTCCAGGGTTCGGACAGGTGGGCGGCGTACGGAGCCGGCCGGACATGGGATTCCGGTGCTGCTTGCTCGGGGGTTCAAGCAGCACCGGAAACCTGGTCCTGAGACTAGGGAGCGGCTGTTGAAGCCGCAATCCAGACATGCCAGGCAACCCGCCCATATGCCTGTCGGCCCAGGTCAGGGGGCGACGCGGCCGTGCGCGTTGAAGGCCGCATGGGTGAGCGGCATGAGCTCTGCCCAGGCCGCCTCCATCTGCTCGGCGACCATCTCGATCTCGCGCTGCGGGAAGGACGGGACGGTGGCCCGCTCGTCCTTGGTGCGCAGCGAGAGGAAGTGCATCAGCGAGCGGGCGTTGCAGGTGGCGTACATCGAGGAGAACAGCCCGACGGGCAGCACGGCGCGCGCCACCTCGCGGGCGACGCCGGCGGCCAGCATCTCCTGGTACGCCTCGTAGGAGGCCCGGTAGGAGGCTTCCATCGCCGCCGAGACGACCTTGGCCTGGTCGGCCGTGCCGTCCACGAACTCGTAGCGGCCGGGACGGCCCTGCTGGACGAGCTTGCGCTCCTCGCCCGGGACGTAGAAGACCGGCTGCAGCTCGCGGTAGCGGCCGGACTCCTCGTTGTAGGACCAGCCGCTGCGGTGCCGGTGGAACTCGCGGAAGACGAAGATCGGCGCGGTGATGAAGAAGGTCATCGAGTTGTGCTCGAAGGGCGTGCCGTGGCGGTCCCGCATCAGGTAGTTGATCAGGCCCTTGGACTTCTCCGGGTCCTGCTGGAGAGCCTCCAGGGACTGCTCCCCGGCCGTCGAGACCCGGGCTGCCCAGATGACGTCCGAGTCGGCCGCGGCGCTGCGGACCAGCTCCACGCCGACGTCGCTACGGAACTGCGGGGCAGGGGCCTGCGGGGCCGAACCCGCTTCGTCGCTCACGCGAGGATCCTCCAGAGGTAAGGCATTGTGACGGGCGACAGCCTAGCCCGCGAGTGCGGCCGCACCCGTCGTGGCGTGCAGCTTGATCGCGTGCTGCATGGTCTTGCGGGCGCGCGGGACGTCGCCCGCGTCGGCGTACGCCACGGCGAGGCGGAACCAGACCCGCCAGTCCCCCGGCGTGGCCTCGGCCTCGACCTGGCGGCGGGCGAAGACCGCGTCGGCGGAGGCGCGGTCGATCCGGCCGCCGGAGGTGCGCTCGAGCTCGTCCACCGGGAGGCCGCCCTCGGCCTCCAGCTCGCGGGAGAGCTGCTCGCTGGCGCGGCCGAAGCGGATGGTCTGGCGCAGGAACCAGACGCCGATGGGCGGGATGACGAAGGCGCAGATGCCGATGCCGATGCCCAGCGGCTTGCCGGTGGCGAGCAGTTGGACGCCCTCGCCGACGCAGATCAGCGAGACCAGCAGCAGGACGCCGGAGAGGATGAAGAAACCGGTTCGAGAGGTCATCCGAAGCTCACAGGTCCAGGAAGTGTTCGAGACCGAGGGTCAGGCCGGGCCGGGAGACGATCTTGCGCACGCCGAGCAGGATGCCCGGCATGAACGAGCTGTGGTGCAGCGAGTCATGACGGATCGTCAAGGTCTCGCCGGTGTCGCCGAGCAGGATCTCCTGGTGCGCGAGCAGGCCGCGCAGCCGGACCGAGTGGACCGGTACGCCGTCCACGTCCGCGCCGCGCGCGCCGGGCAGCCCGTGGGTGGTCGGGTCGGACTGCCGGGGCAGGCCGGCCGCGTCCCGGGCGGCGGCGATCAGCTGGGCGGTGCGGGTGGCGGTGCCGGAGGGGGCGTCGGCCTTGTTGTCGTGGTGCAGCTCGACGACCTCGACGGTCTCGAAGTACCGGGCCGCCTGCTGGGCGAACTGCATCGACAGCACCGCTCCGATGGAGAAGTTCGGCGCGATCAGCACGCCGACCTCGGCGGCAGCCAACCAGCCTTCCAGCGTGGCCAGCCGCTCGTCCGTCCACCCCGTGGTGCCGGTGACCACGTGGATGCCGTTGTGGACGCAGTAGTCGAGGTTCCCCATCACCGAGTCCGGGTGGGTCAGCTCGACGGCGACCTGGACACCGGCCTCGGTCAGGGTCTCCAGCTTGTCGGAGCGGCCCAGGGTGGCGACCAGTTCGAGATCCGGGGCGGCCTCGACGGCCTTGACCGCCTCAGAGCCGATCCGGCCGGTCGCGCCGATCACGGCAACGCGCAGCGTCATGGGAAGTGTCCTCTCAGACCAGGAGGTCGGCGAGCTTGGCGGCCCGCTTGTCGTTGATCGGCCCGATCAGCGCGAGCGACGGGCGGTGTGCGCCCAGCACATCACGTGCGACGGCCTGGACGTCGTCCAGGGTGACGGAGGCGATCTTCTCCAGCATGTCGTCGACCGACAGGTGGTGGCCGTAGCAGAGCTCGGCCTTGCCGATCCGGTTCATCAGCGAGCCGGTGTCCTCCATGCCGAGCACGGTCGAGCCGGAGATCTGCCCGATCGCGCGGGTCAGCTCCTCCTCGGTGATGCCGCCCTCGACCACCTTGGCGAGCTCCTCGCGGCAGATCTTGAGGACCTCCTCGACCCGCTTGGGCTGGCAGCCCGCGTAGATGCCGAACAGGCCGCTGTCCGCGTACGAGGAGGAGTACGAGTAGACCGAGTACGCCAGCCCGCGCTTCTCCCGGATCTCCTGGAAGAGCCGCGAGCTCATGCCGCCGCCGAGCGCCGCGTTGAGCACGCCCATCGCCCAGCGGCGCTCGTCGTGCCGGGGCACGCCGGGGACGCCGAGGACCAGGTGAGCCTGCTCGGTCGAGCGGTTGAGCACCTCGACCTTGCCGGCCGTACGCAGCGCCTTGACGCCCTGGCGGACGTCGGCCGGGTGGCCGGTGGACTTGGCCAGCACGCCCGCGAAGGCCCGCTCGACCATCCGTACGACCTTGGCGTGGTCGAGGTTGCCCGCCGCCGCGACGACCAGCTGCTCGGGCTTGTAGCGGCGCTTGAAGAAGCCGGCGATCTGGTCCCGGGTCAGGCCCTTGACCGTCTCCTGGGTGCCCAGGATCGGGCGGCCGAGCGGCGATTCGCCGTAGATGACCTTGGCGAAGAGGTCGTGCACCACGTCGCCCGGGTCGTCCTCGGCCATCGCCATCTCCTCGAGGATGACGCCGCGCTCGGCCTCCACGTCCTCGGGGCGGATCAGCGAGCCGGTGAGCATGTCGCAGACCACGTCGATGGCGAGCGGCAGGTCGGTGTCGAGCACCCGCGCGTAGTAGCAGGTGTTCTCCTTCGCGGTGAAGGCGTTCATCTCGCCGCCGACCGCGTCCAGGGCCGCCGAGATGTCCAGCGCGCTGCGCCGCTCGGTGCCCTTGAAGAGCAGGTGCTCCAGGTAGTGGGTGGCGCCGTTCAGAACCGGGGTCTCGTCCCGGGAACCAACGCCGACCCAGATGCCGAAGGTCGCCGAGCGGACCGTGGGAAGGGTCTCGGTGACGACCCGCAGGCCGCCGGGGAGGACGGTTCGGCGTACGGTGCCGGCGCCGTCGACGCCCTTGAGCAGGGTCCGGGTGGTGCCGGGACGCTGCTGTGCTGCCGAGACCTGAGCCACGGGGGGACCTCCATGAACATGAAACTGGGAAGACAACAGGGTGCGGCCCGCACGCTCCGGGAGGGAGCGTGCGGGCCGCGAGAGAGCTAGAGACGCGTCACTCGGACGCGGCCTCGCCGGCCTCTTCGCCCTCGACGACCGGGATCAGCGAGAGCTTGCCGCGCGGGTCGATCTCAGCGATCTCGACCTGCACCTTGGCGCCGACGGCGAGCACGTCCTCGACGTTCTCCACGCGCTTGCCACCGGCGAGCTTGCGGATCTGCGAGATGTGCAGCAGGCCGTCCTTGCCCGGCATGAGCGAAACGAACGCGCCGAACGTCGTGGTCTTCACCACGGTGCCCAGGTAGCGCTCCCCGACCTCCGGCATGGTCGGGTTGGCGATCTGGTTGATCGTCGTACGGGCAGCCTCCGCCGAGGGACCGTCGATGGCACCGATGTAGATGGTGCCGTCGTCCTCGATGGTGATGTCCGCGCCGGTGTCCTCCTGGATCTGGTTGATCATCTTGCCCTTCGGGCCGATGACCTCGCCGATCTTGTCCACCGGGATCTTGATGGTGATGATGCGCGGCGCGTTCGGCGACATCTCGTCGGGCGCGTCGATGGCCTCGTTCATCACATCGAGGATGTGCAGACGAGCGTCCTTGGCCTGCTTGAGCGCGGCGGCCAGGACGGAGGCCGGGATGCCGTTCAGCTTGGTGTCCAGCTGCAGGGCGGTGATGAAGTTGCGGGTACCGGCGACCTTGAAGTCCATGTCGCCGAACGCGTCCTCGGCGCCCAGGATGTCGGTCAGCGCGACGTAGTGCGTCTCACCGTCGATCTCCTGCGAGATCAGGCCCATGGCGATACCGGCGACGGCGGCCTTCAGCGGCACACCGGCGTTCAGCAGCGACATGGTCGAGGCGCAGACCGAGCCCATCGACGTCGAGCCGTTGGAGCTCAGCGCCTCGGAGACCTGGCGGATCGCGTAGGGGAACTCCTCGCGGGTCGGCAGCACGGGCAGGATCGCCCGCTCGGCCAGCGCGCCGTGGCCGATCTCGCGGCGCTTGGGCGAACCCACGCGGCCGGTCTCGCCGACCGAGTACGGCGGGAAGTTGTAGTTGTGCATGTAGCGGCGACGCGTCTCCGGGGAGAGCGTGTCGAGCTGCTGCTCCATGCGGAGCATGTTGAGGGTGGTGACGCCCAGGATCTGGGTCTCGCCACGCTCGAACAGGGCCGAACCGTGCACGCGCGGGATGGCCTCGACCTCGGCGGCCAGCGTACGGATGTCCGTGACGCCACGGCCGTCGATGCGGACCTTGTCCTTGATGACGCGCTCGCGGACGATCTTCTTGGTCAGCGCGTTGTACGCGGCGCTGATCTCCTTCTCGCGGCCCTCGAACTCCGGCAGGAGCTTCTCGGCGGCGATCGCCTTGACGCGGTCGATCTCCGCGTTGCGCTCCTGCTTGCCGGCGATGGTGAGCGCCTGGGCCAGCTCGTCCTTGACCGCGTTGGTCAGGGCGGCCAGCACGTCGTCCTGGTAGTCCAGGAAGACCGGGAACTCGCCGGTCGGCTTCGCGGCCTGGGCGGCGAGCTTGGACTGCGCGGCGCAGAGCACCTTGATGAACGGCTTCGCGGCGTCCAGACCGGCGGCGACGACGTCCTCGGTCGGCGCCTCGGCACCGTCCTCGACCAGCTTGATGGTCTTCGCGGTGGCCTCGGCCTCGACCATCATGATCGCGACGTCACCGTCGGCCAGGGTGCGACCGGCGACGACCATGTCGAAGACGGCGTCCTCCAGCTCGCTGTGGGTCGGGAACGCGACCCACTGACCCTTGATCAGCGCGACGCGGACGCCGCCGATCGGGCCGGAGAACGGCAGGCCGGCCAGCTGGGTGGACGCCGAGGCGGCGTTGATGGCCACCACGTCGTACAGGTGGTCGGGGTTGAGCGCCATGATCGTGCAGACGACCTGGACCTCGTTGCGCAGGCCCTTGACGAAGGACGGGCGCAGCGGGCGGTCGATCAGGCGGCAGGTGAGGATCGCGTCCTCGGAGGGCCGGCCCTCACGACGGAAGAACGAGCCGGGGATGCGGCCCGCAGCGTACATGCGCTCCTCGACGTCGACCGTCAGCGGGAAGAAGTCGAAGTGCTCCTTCGGCTGCTTGGACGCGCTGGTCGCGGACAGCACCATGGTGTCGTCGTCGAGGTAGGCCACGGCCGAGCCGGCGGCCTGACGGGCCAGCCGGCCGGTCTCGAAACGGATGGTACGGGTACCGAAGCTGCCATTGTCGATGACGGCCTCGGCGTAGAACACGTTCTCTTCCACCTGGAAGTTCTCCTCTTTCGTGCGTTTCCCGAGGAGCGCCCCTGCGCTTGCCCACCTGCGGCCCGGGCACATCTTGGGCCGGTCTTCGATCGAAGCCTCCGGGTCGTCCGCTTGACTGGGACTCCCGACGGCCACTACCGAGGACCGGCGCCTCTCGGCGGCCAGGTCGGCGGTCGCGTGTGGACGCTCCTCCGGACGCGGGCGGCTTCCGTTTGAAGCCAGCGGCCCGCTGGGTGATGTCGTGCTGCCTCGGTTACGTCCGCATCGTGCGGACGCCATGACCGGGCATGCCCCTCACCTTACAAATTCACACCCTACAGACGCTGCCATTGCCACGCGTGTGGAATGTGTCTGTGCGGATGCCCGCAGATGTCCGTACGGATACCCCTACGGATGTCCGTTCGGATGTCGGTGCGGATGCGACGAAGGGCGGCTCCCCGGGAAGGGGAGCCGCCCCCACGCGGCGGTCTTAGCGGGCGCCACCGGCGGCACCGCGACGGATGCCCAGGCGCTCGACGAGCGTACGGAAGCGCTCGATGTCCTTGGCGGCCAAGTACTTCAGCATCCGGCGACGCTGGCCGACGAGGATCAGCAGGCCACGACGGCTGTGGTGGTCGTGCTTGTGGAAGCGCAGGTGCTCGGTCAGGTCCGAGATGCGGCGGGACAGCATGGCGACCTGGACCTCGGGGGAGCCGGTGTCGCCCTCCTTCTGGCCGAACTCGGCGAAGATCTGCTTCTTGACAGCGGCGTCGAGAGCCACGGCAACTCCTTCAGAGATGATCCGAGCGATCCTGGTCTACGGCACAGGATCTGAGATGACTCGGTGTCGTACCTCGAGCGCGGTCGTCCGCGGCATCGGAACCGGGGCTCCGGGGCAGGACACGGCTGCGCTCAATGGCCAAGCGTACCAGTGCCCGCCGGCCTCCCCCGAAGCGGGGCGGCCGGCGGGCACCTGGACGACGACGGCGGGGATCAGCCGGTGCCGGTCGCACCCCGGACGAGCCCGTAGACGTCGAGCACCGCGAGCGCCAGCGGGACGAGCGAGATCAGCATGACCCCGTCGACGGTGTCCAGGATCCGGCCCCAGAACGGGGAGACGCCCAGCCGGGGAACGACCAGCGCGACGGCGGTCAGGATGACCGCGCCGAGCGCGATGGACGCGGCCAGCCAGATGGTGCGGATGTCGGTCGAGGTGGAGCTCGCCGCCTTCAGGATGTACATCGGCGTGTGCAGCGAGAGGCCCAGGATCAGCAGGCTCAGGCCGGCCAGGCCCGCGATGATCAGACTGAAGATCTGCGCGGTGTAGCGGAACAGCCGGGCGCGCAGCATGGTCGAGACGCCGAGGGACAGCGCCAGCAGCTCACCCCACATCTGGTCACTGAAGCCCAGCACGGTGCAGGCGCCGACGATGGTGGCGGAGCAGCCGCCGACCAGGCCGATCAGCACCTCGTGGCCCCGGCGGGCCTGGTGCGCGATCCGCTCGTACTGGACGGCCTCGGCGCGGCTGGCCTCCTCGCTGTAGCTGGTACCCCGGGTGCGGGTCTGGCCGGGGGCGCTGAAGCCGACGGGCAGCCGGGCGAAGCGGGCCGAGAGCGCGGGGAGGAAGCCGATCACCGAGACGCCGGCCACGCCGGTGACGGCGGCGATGTGGGTCGCGGGGGTGCCCGGGAGCAGTACGGCGGCGAAGGTGGCCAGGGTGCCGGCCGAGGCGAGGAAGGAGGCCGCGACGAACGGCGAGTCCTTCTCCGGGAGCAGGCCGACCAGCAGGATCGCGACCACCAGCACGGTCACGCTGCCGACCAGGAACTGCAGTCGGCCGGGCCCGCCGCCGGCGGTGGCGACCGGCAGGATGCCGGAGCCGGCGATCAGCGCGTGCGGCAGTGCGCCGAGGCCCAGCGCCAGCGCGGCGTCGTGGTCCCCGTAGACCCGGGCGCGGACGGCGGCGAAGGTGACGAGCGTGATCGCGGTGACGCCCGAGACGATGCCCGGCAGGCTGTGCATGTCGTGCCGCAGGTCGGAGAACCAGAGCGCGAAGCCGAGCAGCGTGAGCAGCACACCGGAGCCGATCAGGCCGAAGGCCCGCATCAACTCGGGGCTCCAGAAGCGGCGGTCGGTGTCCACCGCGCTGGCGATGGCGTCGGCCACGTCGTCGTAGACGGCGGGCGGCAGCGACTCGGCGAACGGGCGCAGGCTGAGCAGATCACCGTCTCGGACCTGCTGCGCGGAGAGCGGCAGGCCGCTGTCCAGCACGGTGCCGTCGCGGCGGACCAGGTGGAAGCCGGTCGGCGCACCGTCCACCTGGGTCTGCCCGGACAGCCGGAGCACCTCGGGGTAGACGTCCGCGAGCGGAACGTCCTCCGGAAGTGCGACATCGATCCGGCTGTCCGGTGCCACGACGGTGACCCGGCAGAATCCGGTCGTTGCGTTTGCGCTCACCGGCGCTTCCCCCTCGTTGACTGTGTTTGTTAGTCAGCTAGCGCGTTTTTGGCCGGTCCGGAACTGTCACGATCCGACCAAGACTTGGCGCGGCGTTACCCTACCGCGCACGCTTCGCCAGCAGGCAACCGGGCAACCGGAACAGGGACACGGGGAACTGCGCGAAGCGGCAGGTGCGGCACCGTCACTTCCGGTTTCGCGCAGTTCCCCGCGCCCCTGATGTGACTGACGGTCAGCTGTTCGGCGAAGCCAACCACGCCCCCGTGCTCGAACAGTCCGGGCAGACCAGTAGGATCTGCCCCTGCGCAAGGCGTACGGGGGCGGGTTAGCGCAGCCCCCGAGGACGCCTGCGGTCGGCGGAGCGGGGGCGGCGTCATCAAACACGGGGCGCCCTCACCCGTACGTATCCAGTTGCGTGAGGGCTGATGCCGTTGTGAGCGTGGTAACCGTCAAGCGTCCGGCCCGGGCATATCCGCCCGCGGTGCCGGACGAGCCGGTGGAGCTGGTACCTCCGCCCGAGCTGCCGCGTACGGGCAGCGAGGACTGGATGATGTCCCTGCTGCCGCTGCTCGGCATGGGTGGCTCGGCGGCGTTCTTCTTCTCCCCCGGTGCTCAGGGGCCGATGAAGATGATGGGCGTCCTGATGGTCGCCTCCACCGCCGGCATGGCGGTGGCTCAGATCGTCAAGGCCCGTAAGGGCGGCAACGCCGGGACCTCGGACGAGCGCCGGGACTACCTGAAGTACCTGCAGCAGATGCGGCGTCAGGTCCGGCGGACGGCCGAGCGCCAGCGTGGCGCGCAGCTCTTCCTGCACCCCGAGCCGGACCAGCTCTGGTCGATCGTGGCGGAGGGGCGCCGGCTCTGGGAGCGCAGGCCGAGCGATCCGGACTTCGGACAGATCAGGCTGGGGCGCGGGCCGCAGCAGCTGTCCACCCCGCTCGTGGCGCCGCAGACCGCGCCGATGGACGAGCTGGAGCCGCTGGCCGCCGAGGCGATGAAGAACTTCCTCACCTCGCACGGCACCCTGCAGGACCTGCCGCTGGCGGTCTCGCTGCGCGCCTTCTACCACATCACGGTGTGCGGCGACCCGGACACCGTGTACGGCAACGTCCGGGCGATGATCGCCCAGTTGGCGACGCTGCACTCGCCCGACGACCTGATGGTCGCGGTGGCCGCCGCGCCCGGCGCGGTGGACGAGTGGGAGTGGGCCAAGTGGCTGCCGCACACCCAGCACCGCAAGGAGAACGACGGCGCCGGCTCGCGCCGCCTGATCGCCACCGGCCTGGGTGAGTTGGAGTTCCTGCTCCAGAACGAGCTGGCCGGCCGCAAGGGCTTCGCCCGGGACGCCGTCCCCTCCCCCGACCAGCCGCACATCATCGTCGTCATGGACGGCGCCGCCGTGCCGCCCGACTCGATGCTGGCCGGCGCCGAGGGCGTCGAGGGCGTCACCATCATCGAGGTCGTCCCCGGCGACCTGGACGAGCCCAGCGGGCACCTGATCGTCACCGTCACGCCGGACGAGCTGCTGCTGGAGTCCGCCTCCGGTGCCTCGTACTCGGGCAAGCCGGACGTGCTGTCCTCCTGGCAGTCCGAGGCGCTGGCCCGCCAGCTCGCGCCGTTCCGCGCCTCGGTCGGCGGGGACGACGGCGACCCGTCGCTGATCTCGATGGACTTCACCGAGATGATGAGCACCGGCGACCCCGGTGCCTTCGACCCCGCCCGGCACTGGCGGCCCAAGCCCATCCGCGAGAAGCTCCGGGTCCCGCTCGGCGTCGGCACCAACGGTGAGTACGTCTGGCTGGACCTCAAGGAAGCCTCGCTGGAGGGCATGGGCCCGCACGGCATGTGCGTCGGCGCCACCGGCTCCGGTAAGTCCGAGGTGCTGCGCACCATCGTGCTGGCCCTGGCCGTCACGCACTCCTCCGAGGTGCTCAACCTCGTCCTCGCCGACTTCAAGGGTGGCGCGACCTTCGCCGGTATGGCGGAGATGCCCCACACCGCGGCCGTGATCACCAACCTGGAGGGTGAGGCCACCCTCATCGACCGGATGCGTGACTCGATCGAGGGCGAGATGAACCGCCGTCAGGAGCTGCTGCGCTCGGCGGGCAACTACGCCAACATCAACGAGTACGAGCGGGCCCGCACGGCCGGCGCCGCGCTGGACCCGCTGCCCTCGCTGCTGATGATCATCGATGAGTTCTCCGAACTGCTCACCGCCAAGCCGGACTTCATCGACCTGTTCATCCAGATCGGCCGGATCGGCCGTTCGCTGGGTATGCACATGCTGCTCGCCTCGCAGCGACTGGAGGAGGGCAAGCTCCGCGGCCTGGACACCTTCCTCTCCTACCGGCTGGGTCTGCGTACCTTCTCGGCCGCCGAGTCGCGGGCCGCGATCGGTGTGCCGGACGCCTACCACCTGCCGCCGATGCCGGGTGTCGGGTACCTGAAGTTCGGCTCCGACGTGATGGAGCGGTTCCGCGCCGCGTACGTCTCCGGTGCCTACCGTCCGCCGGGCCAGGTGGTGGTCAGCGGCGGCCGGACGGTCACCGCTCAGCCGGTGCTGTTCACGGCGGCCGAGGTCGAGGCCGTGGAGCCGGTGGTCGAGGAGATCGTGGAGGTCGCCGAGGAGATCGACGACTCCCTGCTCGACACCATGCTCGACACCTTCGTCGGCCGGATGATCGGCCAGGGCCCGCCCGCCCACCAGGTCTGGCTGCCGCCGCTGGACGCGGCGCCCAGCATCGACCAGTTGGTGCCGCCGCTGCAGGTCACCGCCGAGCGCGGTCTCACCTCGCCCGAATTCGGCGCGCTCGGCCGGCTCGTGGTGCCGGTCGGCATCGTCGACAAGCCGCGTGACCAGCGCCGCGACGTGCTCTACCAGGACTACGCGGGTTCGGCCGGTCACGGTCTCATCGTGGGTGGTCCGCGCTCCGGCAAGTCGACGCTGGTGCGCACGATGGTGGCGGGCTTCGCCGTCACCCACACCCCGGCCGAGGTCCAGTTCTACATGCTGGACTTCGGTGGCGGTGGCTTCCAGAGCCTGCAGGGCCTGCCGCACGTCGGCGGGGTCGCCGGGCGTCTGGACGTCGACCGGGTGCGCCGCACGATCAGCGAGGTCCAGGGTGTCCTGAACCGTCGCGAGGAGTTGTTCCGGGCGACCGGCATCGACACCATCGCCACCTACCGGACCAAGCGGGCGGCCGGCCAGCTGCCGGACGAGCAGTTCGGCGACGTCTTCCTGATCATCGACGGTTGGCTGACGTTCAAGCAGGACTTCGAGATGCTCGAACCGGCGATCGGCGACATCGCCCAGCGCGGTCTCGGCTACGGCGTGCACGTCATCCTGACGGCCGCCCGCTACGCCGAGGTCCGGCCGGCCATGAAGGACCTGCTGCTGAACCGCACCGAGCTGCGGCTCGGTGACGCGATGGAGTCCGAGATCGACCGCAAGGTCGCGCAGAACGTCCCGGCCGGCCAGCCCGGCCGAGGGCTTACGGCGGCCAAGCTGCACTTCCTCTCCGGTCTGCCCCGGCTCGACGGCTCCTCGGAGATCGAGGACATGCAGGACGGCGTGGCCGACCTCGTCCAGCAGGTCGACGCCGCCTGGACGGGCCCGCGCGCGCCGCAGGTCCGGATGCTGCCCGCAGTGCTCGACGGCAACTCGCTGCCCAAGGGCTTCGAGCACCCCGAGCGCGGTATCGCCTTCGGTGTGGACGAGGTCGAACTCGCGCCGATCTACCTCAACTTCGAGACCGACCCGCTGTTCATCGTCTTCGGTGGCAGCGAGTCGGGTAAGTCCGCGATGCTCCGGATGATCATCAAGCAGATCACCGAGCGGTACACCTCGGACCAGGCCGGCATCGTGATCGGTGACTTCCGCCGCTCGCTGCTGGGCACCGTCCCGCCGGAGTACCTGGTCGAGTACGCGGCGGCGGCACCCGCCATGTCCTCGATCGTCGAGATGCTCCGGGGCGCCTGCTCCCGTCGTCTGCCGGGCCCGGACGTCACGCCGCAGCAGCTGCGCGACCGCAGCTGGTACACCGGCAAGGACATGTTCGTCATCGTCGACGACTACGAGCTGGTCGCCACCCAGTCCGGCAACCCGCTCGCGCCGCTGGCCGAGTTCCTGCCGTTCGCCCGTGACATCGGCCTGCGCGTGATCATCGCCCGCAGCGCCGGTGGCGCCGGCCGTTCGCTCTTCGAGCCGATCATGCAGCGGATGCGGGAGCTCGGCGGTCAGGGTCTGATGCTCTCCGGCGACAAGAACGAGGGGGCGCTGCTCGGCACCGTCAAGCCGCAGGCGCTGCCGCCGGGCCGAGGCGTGTTCGTCTCGCGCAAGATCGCCAGCGGTCAGATGGTCCAGACGGGCTGGCTGCCGCCGCAGTAAACACCGTTCCATCAGTAACACAGAGTGATCGCAGAGAGGCCGGGTCCGGTGGACCCGGCCTTTCGGCGTCCCGGGTGCTGAAACGTTATGGAGTTTCTCCCGGCCCTGAGCTGCGGTTCTCGTTGTCGGCCCAGGCGGCCCGAACGCCCCGGAGGCCCCCTGGGCGAGCGCCGATCGCATCTACAGACGACCTTGGATTCATCGGCCGCAATCTGCCGTTCACCTTTGATTCAAGTGCGACATGCCGCCTGGAGCAAGACGGACAAATTTGACAATTACCGTACGCGATCATCGGATCGCATGTTTATGCGGCGCTACGCAACGGATTCCGCAGCAGATCGGCCATTGACGCAATCAATACGCACAAGGTTCCATGACGGACCGGGAGCGACAGACCAGGACCAGGCAACCGCTGTGGAGGCGATACCGCTCCCTCCCCCCCAGAACCGCACAGAGCCGATCGGAACCGTCCATGACCGACACGCTTCAGCCGCCACTCGCCGTAGCCCCCACTGCGACGATCGACGGCACCACCGAGGCCCCGCGAAAGCTGAGCCGCTCGCTCGGCGTCGTGGGCGGCACACTGCTCACGCTCTCCTGCGTGACCCCGGCCTCCTCGCTCTTCGTTCTGGTACCGACCCTCTTCGCCACCCTCGGCACGATGACCGCCCTGACCATCGCGATCGGCGCCGTGATCTGCGTCGCGGTGGCGTTCTGCTACTCCGAGCTCGGCACCCTCGTGCCGAGCGCCGGCGGCGAGTACGCCATGGTCGGCACCCTGGCCGGACGGTTCGCCGGGTGGCTGGTGTTCATCCAGTCGATCATCGTGGTGATGATCGTGCCGTCGGTCATCGCGATCGGTAC
This sequence comes from Kitasatospora sp. MAP5-34, assembly GCF_029894335.1. Classification (GTDB taxonomy): domain Bacteria; phylum Actinomycetota; class Actinomycetes; order Streptomycetales; family Streptomycetaceae; genus Kitasatospora. The sequence goes on from NZ_JARXZC010000040.1 coordinate 16,641, forward strand.
GGCGGCCTACCTCGCCCCGATCGTCCACCTCAGCCCGGGCGTGGCCGGCGCGGCCGTGATGCTGGCGGCCACCGTCGCCGGTCTGCTCGACCTGCGCGCCAACGCCTGGATCACCGGTGTCTTCCTGGTCCTGGAGGTGATCGCGGCCGGTGTCGTCTCCGTCCTCGGCTTCGCGCACAGCCAGCGTGGCGTCAGCAGCCTGGTCCACGGTGTACTGGCCGACACGCACGGGGTCACCAGCACGGTGGGCATCGGGGCGATCTTCGCCGCGATGGGCACCGCGCTCTTCGTGACCCAGGGCTTCAGCACCGCGATCTACCTCTCCGAGGAGCTGGAGAACCCGCGCAAGAACGTCGCCCGTACGGTGCTCTGGACGCTGGCGCTCTCCGTGGTCGTCATCCTCGTCCCGGTCGTCGCGATCACCCTGGGCGCCCCGGACCTCGCCACCCTGACCGGCGGCGACATCTCCGGCATGGTGGCCGGCTGGAGCGACTCCGCGCTCGGCACCTTCATCAGCCTCTGCATCGCGCTGGCGATCATCAACGCCGGCATCGTGATGGTCATCCAGAACTCCCGGGTGCTGTTCGCCTCCGGCCGCGACAAGGCCTGGCCCGAGCCGGTCAACAAGGCCTTCGGCACCCTCAACAAGTTCAACGCCCCCTGGGTCGCCACCCTCGCGGTGGGCCTGCCGGGCGCGGCACTCTGCTTCGTCCCGGGCCTGCTGCTGACCAACATCACCGGTGTCGCCGTCGCCGCGCTCTACCTGCTGGTCGCCGTCGCCGCGCTGCTCTCCCGCCGGGGCGAGCACAAGAACGTCCCCGCCTGGCGCCAGCCGCTCTGGCCGGTCCTCCCCGCGCTGCTGATCGCGGCCCTGGCCTACGTGCTCACCCAGATGGACACCACCGCCCTCTGGTGGACCGGCGGGATCACCGCCGCCGCCACGCTCTACTGGGTCTTCTACCTCCGCCCCCGGCCGGACACCCGCTGGGTGATCACTGTCCCCGAGGACGACCAGGCCTGACCTGACCCACACGAAAGGAGGCCTGCTCCCCCTGGGGGAGCCGGCCTCCTTCGGCGTACTGCCTCAGGCCTCGTCGCGGCGACGGCGGTCCCGAAGGACGACGGAGCCGCCCGCGAGCCCGGCGACCAGCAGCGCGCCCAGTGCCATCACGTACATCGCACTGCGGCGGTCACGGTCGGCCTGGGTCTCGGCCAGGCCGAGCGGCTGGGCGACGATCCGCGCCGAGTCCAGCTGTACCGGCGGGTCGTCGTGCGCGGTGTCCGGCGGGTTGTCGACCCACTGCACGGCCTTGACCGGGTCGACCACACCCCAGCCGGTGAACTTGTTCCAACCCCGCTGGGTGCGCTGCGCGGTCTGCTCGATCCGGGCCCGGACCTGCTTGGCCGTCCAGTCCGGGTGCTCACCCTTCAGCAGCGCGGCGACGCCCGCCACGTACGGGGACGAGAAGCTGGTGCCGTTGTCCACGCACTGGCCCAATATGGGCGCGGTGGAGAGCATGTCGACACCGGGCGCGGCGACGCCGACGAAGTCGCCGTACTGGGAGAACGAGGCCCGCTCGTTGTTGCGGTCCGAGGCGCCCACCGCGAGGACGGTGTCGAACGCGGCGGGGTAGGTGGCCCCCTCCAGGCCGTCGTTCCCGGAGGACGCGACCACCACGATGCCGGCGTTCTCGGCCCGGGTGAGCGCCTTCTGCAGGTCGGCCTTGCCCACGAAGCCCTGGCCGGTGTCGTCGGTGCCCCGGACGTCCTGGGAGATGTTGATGACCTGGACGTTGTGGTCGACCGCCTCGTTGACCGCGTCCGTCAACTTCTGGACGCTGCCGTTCCCCTGGGCGTCGTTCTGCCGGATGGAGAAGATGTTGGCATCCGGCGCCAGGCCGACGAACCCGGTCTTGTCGTACACCCTGGCGGCGATGATGCCCGCCACCTTGGTGCCGTGGCCCACCGTGTCGGTGGTGCCGTTGCCCGGCACCGCCTGGCCGGTCGACTGGTCGACCAGGCTGGAGCCACCGTCGATGACCTTGCCCGCGAGCTGCGGGTTGGTGTTGTCCACACCGGTGTCGATCACCGCGACGGTGACACCCGCGCCGGTCGTCGTCGCCGTGCTCTGGGGCTTGTGCGGCGCCCAGAGCTGGCTGAGAACCACCCGCTGCAGTGCCCACGGCACGCTCACGACGTTCGTCGACGGGATCGCGCACTCCGCCGCGGCGGCGATCCCCATCGGCGTCCAACGCGTGGCGGCGGAGGGGCTCGGCGAATCCGCGTACGCGGGCGTCGCCGCCAGACCGCCGACCACCCCCAGCGCCACGAACGCCGCAGTGGCCCTGCGGTACGTACCCAACGACGGCACCTGACTTCCCCTCTGATCCACCCGATTGTCGTACTCGCGGCCGGCCGCTCGGGCTCCCCGCGCGCCAAGGGCGGGCACCCGACCAGGCGCCCGCCCTTCTGCTACTGCCGCAGCGCCCCGCTACTTGCTGCCGCACCACCCCGAAGGGTGATTACTGCCAGATGCCGGCGTTCTTCTGCTCGGTCTGCTGGTAGTTCTGCACGGCGTTGTCCAGCGTGGTCGCGATCTGGCCCAGCGCCTGCTGCAGGTCAGCGGCCTTCTGGTCCCACTGCGCCTGGCGGGCACGGTAGCCCTCCTGGGCCACGCCCTCCCAGCTGGACGCGATCCGCGCCACGCCGGCCTTGAGGTCGTCCAGCTGGGACTGGATGGCCGAGGAGGTCCGCTTGACCTCGGCGCTGGCGTTCTGGATGGTGGAGAAATTAACGAGAATGTGGTCGCTCATGGTGACTCCTTGTCGAGAGAATCAAGCCGGTCCGCCACGCGGCGGCCGAGCAGCGTCTGCGTGGTCTGAAGTCGCGGCGCACCGGGCCGCGGGATCCGGAACCGCAGTTTCAGCCGAGCGAACCGGCCGCACTGGTCATCGAGGAGTGCTGCTCCTGCTCAGTGGCGGCGTACTGCTTGGTCGTGGCCTCGATCGCCTGCTTGATCTCGTCAAGCACCTTGTTCAGCGCGGTGGCGTCCTGGTTGAAGCGATCCTGCAGCTGCTGGTAGGCGGTGGCCGCCGAGCCCTGCCAGCCGGCCTTGGTCTCGTCGACGAGGCTGTTGAGCTTCGCGATCTCCTGCTGGACCTGCTGGTTCACCTCACCGATGCGGTTGGCGAACTGGTTCATTTCCTCAGCGGTCGTCCTGAACTGACCAGACATGATCTACCGTCCCCCATGAGACAGAACTTCCTGACGGATAGTCCTGGCACGGCCTACCCGTCGAACACCACGGCGCGGTGTCCCTCTGCACAATAGTCGCCGCGCGCAAGTCGCCCAACACCGGGAGCCGGGCTAGTTACCAGATCATGACCTGGTAACCGGCCCGACTCATGACGATGCGTCAGATGTGTCGGATGCGTCGTGCGCGTCGGCTGATGCCGGTCGCGTCAGGCGTTCTGGGCCTGGAGCGCGGCGGCGGTGTTCAGCACCGGGCCGCCCGGCACCAGGTTGGCCCAGGCGCCCGGGACCGGCACCGGCTGGATCTTGTCGTACCCGAGCCGGGCCTGCGCCTCGTCCACCTGCGACTGCCCCGACTGCGGCGCCGGGGACGGCGTCGACGTCTTGGTGCCGTCGCTGTTGCTCTGCACCGAGTAGCGCAGACCGGTCTCGGTGATCAGGAAGTTGCTGCCCGAACCGCCCGCGCCCGCGTCCACCGAGCGGAACAACAGCCCTGCCCCGGGGGAGACATGGGCGCTGGAGGAACCGGTGTTGACCGGCGTCGGGTAGTTGGCGTCGGCCCAGACGGTCTGCTTGATGTTGCCGCTGTCGTCCATGCTCTGGAAGGTGCTGCAGAGCACCGTCCGCGCCTTGGCACCACTGTCGGCGTTCACCGCGCTGCCGCTCGGCTTCTCCTTCGGCGCGTTGCTGTCCGCCTTCAGCAGGGTGTTCTGGTCGATCTTCGGCCGCAGCGCCGCGTAGTCGCTCGGCGAGAGCTCGGCGAACTTCGGCGTCTGGCTCTTGTAGATCACCTTGAGGGCCGGGTTCTGCCGGATCAGTTCGGCCTGGAAGGCCGTCACCTCGTAGAGGCTGTCCTGGCCCATCACGTAGAAGCTCTTGCCCTGGTAGGAGAGCAACCGCCCGACGAACTGCTCGTCGGGCTGGCTGATCGGGACATTGGACGCCACCCGGTCCGTGTCCTTGAAGCCGGGGATGGTCGGGAAGGTGATCATGTTGCCGTCCTGCAGCGTGTTCAGCCACTCCTGGGTGACCTGCTGCGGCTGCGCGTCGGCCCCGAACAGTCCGGACTCCAGGCTGCTCCGGACGTCGGCGCTGGTGGTCGCCTGGCCGAGCGCGTGCTTGAACCCGTTCGAGTCGACCAGGTAGTCGCTGGCCCGGTTGCCCGAGAGCGGCGGGGCCTCGACGAACAGCCACTGGCCGCCGCCCAGCACCAGGCTGGGGTTGGCGAGCGCCTTGGCCTCCTTGCCGGCCGTCACGAACACCGCCTGGTTGATCGTCGCCTGGCTCTTGTCCTTGCCCGGACGGTCACAGACCGACCAGGTCTTGGCGACCCCGGCGTCCGCCGGATCGGGCAGCCGGTCCGGCGCGTACGGGATGCCGATGGTCGCCCCGTGGTTCTTGTACGCGTCGAGGACCGCGTCCGCGACGACCGTGACCTTGGCGCCGGCCGGCAGCACCAGCCGCGCCGAGGACATGTTGAGAACCTGGTGGAGCACCTTCTCCTTGGTGGTCGGATCGACCAGCACCACGTAGCGGGTGGTCGAGTCCTTGCCCTGGATGATGTTCTTGCCGTCGTCCCAACCCTGCGGCGCAGCGGGCTTGATGACGCCCAGCATGCCGAATCCCGCCACGATGACGGCGGCCACGACGACGCTGGGCAGCACGGCCCGGACCGGACGCGGCGCGTCCTCGTCGTTGCCGCCTCCGCTGGGCTGCAGGAAGGCGCCCACCATGCGCTTGCGCGCGAAGGTGTATGCGTTCAGCTCGTCCCGGCGTGATGCCATCCTCGTCGTCTCCCCTGTTTGACCGACAGCTCTGCTTGACCGACAGCTCTGCTTGACCGAATAGCTCTGTTTGACCGACGTCCGTACTGTGGTGGTGCCTGCGGTCGCGCCCGCCGGCACCAGCTGCTGCCGGACATCTGTGCGTACGTCAGCACGATTCGTCCGTGCGGAGTCTGCCACCCGCCGGACGGAGACCGCAGCCAACCCTCTACGATGCGGCAGCAGACGGTAAGTACGGTACGGGTACGGTTCGCCGACCAGCCAACCGGGCCGTGATATCTGATCAGAGAGGGTCACTCGGGGGATGCCAAGCCAGACCGCTCCAGAGCGACGCAGCACATCGCGCGGCCGACGCGCCAAGAACGGCGGGGGTGCCAACGGGGGATCCGGCGGGGCTTCCGGTCGCGGGACCCGGCGGGCGCAGCCCGTCCAGGCCGCTCCGACGGCTCCGGTGCCGCTGAAGCTCCACCCGCGCCCAGGGCTCCTCGGCAACCGGCTCCAGCTGCAGCAAGTCGTGCTGCTGGAGGTCGCGGTGGCGCTGCCGGCCGTCGGCTGGACGATCAACAAGGCGATGGCCGGGGTGTTCGCCCTGCCCGCCGTCCTGCTGGTGGTCATCGCGCTGCTGCCGCTGAACGGCCGCAGCGCGCCGGAGGGCCTGCGGGTCCGGATGGCGTTCAACGCCCGCCGCAAGCAGGCGCAGTTGAACGTGCCGCCGCCGGGCACCGACCCGGCCCTGGCGCCGGCCCTCGAGCTCGAACCCGCGCTGCACACGTACACCCACGCCACCGAGGCCGACCTCGGCAACGGGCGGCCGGTCCGCCGCGAGACCGGGATGGTCGGCGACGGCACGTTCCTGACCTCGGTACTGCTGGTGCAGGCCAAGGACCAGCCGCTGCGGCCCACCCGCACCAGCCTGCCGCTGCCGCTCGACGTGATCTGCTCGGCGCTCCAGGTGGACGACATCGCGCTGGAGTCGGTGCAGCTGGTGCAGCACACCCAGCCCGCGCCGGCCCCGCACCTGCCCGAGCAGTCGCTCGCCACCCGCGCCTACCACCAGCTGCCCGACGGCCTCTCCACCCCCGGCCTGCGGCTCACCTGGATCGCGCTGAAGCTCAGCCCCGAGCGGACCAGCACCGCCGTGCTGGCCCGTGGCGGCGGCGAGGAGGGCTCCCGCAAGGCCCTCCAGCGCGTCACCGACCAGCTGGCCGGACGCCTGAACAGCGCCGGCTTCACCGCGACCGCGCTCGACGAGCGCGAGCTGATCGCCGCACTGGCGATCTCCACCTGCGCCAACCCGATCGCCGTCGCGGGCCGTCAGGGCACCGGCGGGGGCGGCGGCAACGGCCGCCGGACGCAGGAGAGCCGCAAGTTCTGGCGGATCGACGACCGCTGGCACAGCACGTACTGGATCTCCAAGTGGCCGCAGCTCAGCCGCCCAGGCGGCGCTCCGGGCCGGATCGCCGCACCCGACCTGGTCAACCTGGTCACCGGCACCCCCGCGCTGGCCAGCACCTTCAGCCTGACCGTCAGTCAGGGCACCGGCGGTTCGGTGGCGATCAGCGGGCACGTCCGGGTCACCGGGCGCAGCGAGAGCGAGGTCGACCAGGTCGGCCGGCTGGTGGAGTCCCGCGCGCAGAGCGCCGGCGTGAGCCTCGCCCGGCTCGACCTCGAACAGGCACCCGGCCTGCTCGCCACACTGCCCCTGGGAGGGACTTCCTGATGGCCTATCAGACCTACCCCGCCCAGGCCCCCGAGCCCGGCGCCGAGCAGGCCCGAATGCTGCGGATCCGTCCCGGCTTCGGGCTGCGCGGCCCGAAGCGCGAACGGCACGTGCTCTCCCCCGAGGATCTCGGCGCGCTCTCCTTCCCGGTCGGCGACGACGGCGTGGTGATCGGTGTCGACCAGCAGCAACAGCCCTCCGTCCTGGGCCTGTTCCGGCCGACCTCGTACGAGGTGGTGCTGGTCGGCGGCATGTGGACGGCGCAGATCATCGCGCTGCGCGCCGCCGCCACCGGCGCCCGGATCGCCGTCGAGACCGGCCGCCCGCAGGCCTGGGCCCCGATGGCGCAGGCGGCCGGCGGCGGCCAGCCGTGCGTGACCATCCACCAGGCCGGACGGCTCGGCGCGCAGGGCGCCTCGGTCGCCTCGCCGGTGCTGGTCGTCCGTGACCTCGGCGCCCGCCCGCCGCGCAGCCGGCTCTCCGCCGCTCCGTGGCAGAGCACCCTCACCCTGCTGCCGTACCTCGGGCCGAACGCGCCTCGCGTACTCAACGCGGCCGACCTGGTGGGCATACAGCGGGTCTCGCCGCAGGAGACCGAGGTGCTGGCCCGCATCCTCTCGCTGGGCGAGCACGACATGGCCTCGCTTCCGACGCTGCCGGACAACATCACGCTCTGGGCGACCCGGATGCGGCGGCAGTACGTGATGACCAACCCCGGCGAGGCGGAGGGCCAGCTCCTGGGCGGCCCGCGCCGGATGGACTGACCGACCGGGAGGTACGGTTCGCGCTCGTACACGGTTACGGTGTGTACGAGCGCGAACCTCTTTCGGGTGGGCGGTGGGGTGAACAGCAGGTGAGGTGCACTCCAAAAGCGGTTGTCACAGGCCGACCGACGTCCACCGACCTCGGCGGCAGATGCGATACCGCCTTCAGTTGACCGTGAATCACGCCCTAGTCTTGTTGCCCGACGGCACCGCGAACAGCGGCGGCGAACACGAGGGAGCCCAAGTGAGCAGCGATCGGGACGGCGTCTACGTCGGCGACAACGCGGCAGAGGACGACGACGACTGGTCGGACGCCCCTGACTACTCTCCCCCGTCCTGGTACACCCAGAGCGCGGGCCCGCAGTCTGCGGCGCCGGCACCTGCACCTGCTCCGGCGCCCGCGCCTGTCCCGGCTCCCGCGCCTGCTCCGGCACCCGCGCCGGTGGCTCCGGCCGTGCCGCAGCCCGTGGTGGAGCAACCGGTCGCCGCGCAGCCCGCTCCCGCGCCGGTCCAGGCCGCACCGGCACCCGCTCCCGTTCCTGCGCCTGCTCCCGCGCCGGTCCAGGCTGCGCCGGCGCCCGTTCCTGCCCCGGCTCCTGCTCCCACCCCTGCCCCTGCCCCCGCGCAGCAGGCTCCGCCGCAGACGCTCTGGCCGACCCCCGAGCAGGCCCCGGTGCAGCCGCCCCAGCCCGCGCAGCCGCAGCCGCAGCAGTACCAGCAGCAGCCCCCGCCGCCGGGCCCGTGGCCCGTCCCGCAGCAGCAGCCCCAACAGCCGCAGCAGGCCGCGCCGGAGGCCGCGCCCGCGCCCGCTCCGCCGGTGGACCCGCGCCAGGGCGGCTGGCCGCAGCCCCCCGCCTTCCCGCAGCAGCCCCAGCAGCCCCAGCAGCAACTGCCGCCGCAACCGCAGCCGCAGGCGTACCCCCAGCAGTCCGGTTACCCGCAGCAGCAGGGCGTCCCGCAGGCTCCGGCGGCGTTCCAGCAGGGCGGCCAGCAGCAGGTGTCGCACGGCGCGGCGCTCGGCTACACCGCCGCCGTCGAGCTCTCCTCGGACCGGCTGCTGCGCGGCCAGCCCAAGCAGCAGCGCGAGTCGCGGTTCAAGTTCGGCGGCAAGGCGGCGGAGGCCGACCGGGCCCGCCGGCTGGAGGTCATCCGTACGCCGGTGATGAGCTGCTACCGGATCGCGGTGATCAGCCTCAAGGGCGGCGTCGGCAAGACCACGACCACCACCTCGCTCGGTGCCACCCTGGCCAGTGAGCGCCAGGACAAGGTGATCGCGATCGACGCCAACCCGGACGCCGGCACCCTCGGCCGCCGGGTGAAGCGCCAGACCGGCGCGACCATCCGCGACCTGGTGACGGCCATCCCGCACCTGCGCAGCTACATGGACGTCCGCCAGTTCACCTCGCAGGACCTGCACTCGGGTCTGGAGATCCTGGCGAACGACGTCGACCCGGCCGTCTCGACCACGTTCAACGACTCGGACTACCGCCAGGTCATCCAGGTGCTCGGCCAGCACTACCCGATCATCCTGACCGACTCGGGCACCGGCCTGCTGTACAGCGCGATGCGCGGGGTGCTGGACCTCGCCGACCAGCTGATCGTGGTCTCCACCCCCAGCGTGGACGGCGCCAGCAGCGCCAGCACCACGCTGGACTGGCTGTCCGCGCACGGCTACGCCGACCTGGTGCAGCGCAGCATCACGGTGGTCTCCGGGGTCCGCGAGACCAGCAAGATGATCAAGGTCGAGGACATCGTCGCGCACTTCCAGACCCGCTGCCGCGGCGTCGTGGTGGTGCCGTTCGACGAGAGCCTCGCGGCCGGCGCCGAGGTCAACCTCGCGATGATGCGGCCCAAGGTCCGGGACGCGTACTTCGAGCTCGCCACCCTGGTCGGCGAGGACATCGCGCGCGCCCAGCACGCGGCGGGCGGCGGCTGGCAGCAACAGCAGCAGTACCCGCCGCAGGGCTACCAGCAGCAGCCGTACCCGCCCCAGGGCGGCTACCAGCAGCAGCCGCAGGGCGGTTACCCCGGCCAGCCCGCCCCCGGCGCGCCGTGGGCCCCGCAGCCCGGCCAGACCCCGCCCCCCGGGTACGGGCAGCCGCAGCAGGGTGCACCCGGAGGGCAGCCGCTGCCGCCGGAGTGGCAGCAGCAGGGCCAGCAGCCCGGGTACGGCTACCCGCCGCCGCCCCAGCCCGACGGCCAGCAGCCGCCCCCGGCGGGTTACGGCTACCCGCCGCCTCCGCAGCAGTGAGCGAAGAGAGCCCCTGTCGACCAGTCTTAGGTTCCAGTGGTCGGCAGGGGCTCTCTCGGCACTCCGGTACTTCAGGACCCGTCGGTCAGCTCGCGGGCCTGCTTGACGTCGTCGGCCATCCGGTCGAGCAGCGCCTCGATGGAGTCGAACTTCTCCATCCCGCGCAGGTACACCAGGAAGTCGACGGCCACGTGCAGGTCGTAGAGGTCGAGCCCGACCCGGTCGATCGCGTAGGCCTCCACCGTGCGGGCGGTGCCGTCGAAGGTCGGGTTGGTACCGACCGAGATCGCGGCCGGCATCCGCTCGCCGCCCGCCGTCAGCCACCCCGCGTACACCCCGTCGGCCGGGACGGCGCTGTGCGGCACGGTGTTCACGTTGGCCGTCGGGAAGCCCAACTCCCGTCCGCGCTGGGCGCCGTGGACGACCACGCCCTCCACCCGGTGCGGGTGGCCGAGCACCTCGGCGGCCGCCGCCACGTCACCTTCGGCGACCAGTCGGCGCACCAGGGTCGAGGAGAACGGCTCGCCTGCGGCGCAGCGCAGTTGCAGGTCGACCACCTCGACCTCGAAGTCGGCCGTCCGCCCCAGCTCGGTGAGAAGCGTCACGTTCCCGGCGGCCTTGTGGCCGAAGCGGAAGTTCGGGCCCTCGATGACCAGCCGGGCGTGCAGGGCGTCCACCAGCACCTGCTGGACGAAGGTCTCCGGCGACTCCCGGGAGAACTCCGAGGTGAACGGCAGCACCAGGACGGCGTCCACGCCCAGCTCCGCCATCAGCTCCGCGCGGCGGGGCTGCGGCGCGAGCAGCGGCGGGTGGCTGCCCGGGCGGACGACCTCGCTGGGGTGCGGGTCGAAGGTGACCACGACGGCCTTGGTGCCCAACTCACGGGCGCGCTCCACCACCCGGCTGATGATCAGTTGGTGGCCGCGGTGCACACCGTCGAACGATCCGATGGTGACGACGCTGCGCCCCCAGTCCCCGGGGATCTCCTCCAGGCCATGCCAGCGTTGCACCCTGACCGCTCCTTGTTCCGTACGTGCGTACGCTCGGTACGCTCAAACGCTCCAACCCGAACCCCTATAGCGTGCCATGCGCCTGTCCCTGCTCGGGCACCGGAAGGCCCACTGCGCGCCGCGCCCGGCCCGTGGCCGCGCGCTCGGCCTCGGCGGCGGCGTACTGCGGGTCGCGCCCGGCCGCGACGAGCACGCGCATCCGCGCCAGCAGCGGGCCGCCGCGCAGCGCCGGACCGGCGGTCGGCCACTCGGCCAGCAGCCCGGCGAACGCGGCCCACCGGCCCGCGCAGCGGACCAGCGCGGCGTCCGTCTGCTCTCCCCCGACCCCCATCCCGACCGCCCGGACCAACTCCCTTACCCGGTCGGGCTCGTGCTCCTGGCAGGTCTCGGCGATCCGCTCCAGCACCGCCGTCAGGACCAGCGGATCACGCTCACCGGCCAGCAGTACGTCCAGCGCGGAAGCCCGGGTGGCCTGCCCCGGCCCGGCCAGCAGCACCGCGAAGACCCGGCGCACGGCGGCGGGCTGTCCCGCGACCTCGGCCAGCAGCGGACCGGCCGCCGCCGCACGGGCCAGCAGCCGGTCGAGGTACTCGGCGACCTGGGCGGCCCGTTCCGGCCAGTCGCGCAGCAGCCCGGTGGCCAGCTCCAGGCCCTGCCGGGCGGTCTCGGGGTCGGCGGCGTCCGCCAGCACCCGCAGCCCCTCCGCCACCGCTGCGCCAGGCAGAGCCAACCGCCGCCGCAGCGCCGCCAGCACCGGCCCCGGATCGCTCGCCAGGGCCGGCCCGAGCACCTCGGCGGTGACGAACGGGTCGTCGGCCGAGTACGCGGCCAGGGCCGCCGCCAGATGCCGCGCCCGGGTCTGCGGATCGAGTACCAGCAGCGCCAACGCCGCACCGTGCAGGCCGGGTTCGTCCTCCCGGGCGAGCAGCGTGAGCGCGGTGAACCGGAGCAGCCCGGGGCCCGGGCCGGTGGCGTACGGGGCGGTGCGCAGCGCGTGCACGGCCGCCGCGACGTGCCGTTCGGGCCTCGGGTCATGGCTCCACCGGTCCACGGCGCGGCAGAGCGCGGAGGGCTCCTCGACGGCGAGCAGCGAGAGCAGGGCGTCGGCCCTGGGGTGGGCCACCGTCACCAGGCACTCCGTCAGATCGTCCAGGGCCAGGCTGCGGTGCGCGTACAGCAGGTCGTGGGCGAGGTCGGCGACGGTGGACCCCGGGCGGGCGGGCAGCCGCCCGCCGTCCGCCAGCCAGCGGCAGAGCAGCGGCAGCACGGTGTGCGGGTCGGCGCCGAGCAGCTCGGCGGTGACGGCCCGGAAGTCCTGCGCGGCGCCGTCGGTGCGGACCAGGCGGCGGAGCAGCTCCAGCCTGGTGGCGGGGTCGAGCGGCAGTACGGCCCAGAAGGCGGGCCCGAACTCGCCGCCCTGCTCGCCGCGTTCGGCGAGCCACTCGAGCAGCGCCGAGTGGGCCGTGAGGTCCGGGCTCACGGCCACCGCTCCGGAGAGCAGGCGTCCGGCCCACCAGGCGGGCTCGCTGCCGGGCGGAGCGGCCTCCAGCGCCCGCCGGAGCCGGTGCAGCCACGGGTCCAGCGCCGGGGCGCCCCACGTCCGGCCGAGCCGCCGCAGCGCGGCCAGCACCAGGCCGATCCGGTGCCTGGGCACCCCGTGGGCCTGCTCGCAGGCGGCTCCCCCGGCTGCTGCCTCGTCCAGCAGTATCCGCAGCGCTCCGTCCAGGTCGAGGTGCAGGCCCTGCAGCCACTCCGCGAACTCCTCGTGGCCGGGCCGGTACCCGGCGCCCGCCGGTACGAACAGCCCCTCGGCGAGCACCGCCTGTGCCCAGCCGCCCTCCGCCGGGAACAGGGCGTCGAAGGCCGGCCGGCCGAGCCCACCGTGCCCGACCACCAGCAGCTGCCGGGCCGCCTCGTGCAGCCGGCCGGCCACCACGGCGGCCTGCCGCCGTACCTGGCCCGGGTCCTCCGCCGCCGGGCGCGGCGCACCCCTGCGGTGCGCGCCGGGGCGCCGGACCTCCGCTGCGGCCACCAGCCGGCGGCCGACCCGCAGGCAGCACAGGTCGAGGTAGGCCGCGAAGAGGTCGCTGCGCCGGGGGGCCGGGCCGCACACCCCGGCGGCGTGCAGCTCACCGGCCAGCCGCAGCGCGAGCGGGTGGGCCGCGTCCTCCGGGTGGGCGAGCCAGTCCGGCGGCAGGCCGTACCGCCGGGCGGCGCGGTCGGCGGCCTCCCCCGGCAGCGGGCCCAGGCCGCGCACCCGGGCCTCCGTCAGGGCTCCCTCGTACCGGCCCCACTCCTCCGGGCGGCAGGCCGTCAGCAGCCGGGCCCCGGCGGCGTCCAGCCACTGCGCGCTCGCCCGGTACCAGGACTCGGAGACCGCCGCCGGGGCCTCCTCGGGCGCGTCCAGCACCACCAGCAGCGGCCGCCGGGCCGCCGCGCAGAGCAGCCCGGCGGCCGTCGGGTCGGGGCTCTCCACGGCCAGCAGCCCGGCGGCCCGGGCCAGCTCCCGGCCGACGGCGGCGGCCAGCGAGGTGTCCGTGGCAGCCAGGTCGGCCCCGCGCAGCCAGAGCGTCGGCAGCGGGTCCGGGCCGCCCGCGCGGCGGACGGTCAGCGCCGCCAGTTCGGTGGTCCGGCCGCTGCCGGCCGCGCCGAGCAGGACGGTGACCAGGTCCGGCGGCTCCTCCCCCACCAGTCCGTCCGGACGGTCCACCCGGTCGGCGGCGAGATCGGCGATCCGCCCGGGGCCCGCGCCGGCCGTGCCGAGCTGCACGGAGGCCAGCTGCAGCACCCCGCCGAGGTTGAGCGCCCGCCCGTACGCGGGCACGGTGGCCGCGTTCCGGGCCAGCGCCTGGGCCAGTACCTCCGCCAGGGCCTCCCCGGCCAACGGCGCGGCGGCGACCCCGTCCTGCTGCCCACCGCGCAGCCTCGGGGCGACCACCGCGAGTACGGCGCCGGTCTCAGCGTCCAGCACGGGTGCTCCCGGGGTCGCCGGGCCGGCCAGCTGCGGCAGATCCAGCAGCAGGGCGCCCTCGATCAGGTGGAACACGTCGGCCCACGGGTACATCGCGGTACCGGTCGAGAGCACCCCGCCCTGGGCGGGCGTCGGCTCCTCGCTGCCGTTCCGCAGGTACGGCACGGCGACCAGCCGGCCGGTCGCGTCCATCGGCGCGACCGGCAGCGGCGGCACGGGCAGGCCGCCCACGGCGTCCGTCCGCAGCAGCGCGAGGCCGCAGGCCGGGAGCGGCTCGATGCTGTCCGGTCCGAGCACCCGGGTCTGGCCACCGGGGGTGTGCAGGACCAGCCGGGTCAGCCCGGCCACCGTCTCGTGCGCGGTCAGTACCGTGCCAAGCAGATCGACGACGAACCCCAGCCCCCGGACCCGCCCCGCCGGATCGCAGATCCGCAGCAGCGCCCGCTCCCCACCGGCCATCCGCACCCGCCCTCCCCGCCGGGCCGGCCGGTTCCCCCTACGGAGAGGCCCGTCGCGGCTGCCGTACACGCCGCCGGGAGCCTGCCCCGGAGCGCAGGCACCCCACCCCACCTGCGCCGTTCACCCCGCCCATTCACCTCGCGCGCTCCCTCGTCCGGGTGAACGCCCCCGCCGGGGGCTTTGAAAGCCTTCAAAACCCCCGGAGGGGCTCTCAGCCGACGAAGACCGCGACCGGCTTCGCGTGGCCACCCTTCTCCTCCACCAGGGCGAGGAATTTGCCCGTCGGGTCGAAGACGGCGATCGGGCCGTCCACCGCCAGGCCGGGGGCGGCCAGCTTGATGCCGTTGGAGAGCAGCTTCGCCTGCTCCTCGTCGATGTCCCAGCGGGGGAACGCCGCTGCGGCCGCCTCCGCGATCGGCAGGACTTCGAGCTTCTCCTCCAGCTGCTCCAGCGTCCGCGCCGACTCGACCGAGTACGGGCCGACCTTGGTGCGCCGCAGTGCGGTGAGGTGCCCGCCGACGCCGAGGTCCGCGCCGAGGTCGCGGGCGAGCGCGCGGATGTACGTACCGGAGGAGCACTCGACGGTGACGTCCAGGTCGAGCACCGGGGTGCCGTCCTCGGCGGTGGCGGCCCGCAGCTCGTGCACGGTGAAGGAGTGGATGGTGGTGGCGCGGGCCGGGATCTCGAAGTCCTCGCCCTCCCGGACCCGGTGGTAGGACCGCTTACCGTCGATCTTGATGGCGCTGACCTTGGACGGCACCTGCATGATCTCGCCGGTGAGCTTGGCGATCCCCGCGTCGATCGCGTCCCGCGTCACGGCCGAGGCGTCCGTCGAGGAGGTGACGTCCCCCTCGCGGTCGTCGGTGACGGTGTCCTGCCCGAGCCGGATCGTCGCCTCGTAGGTCTTGGCGGTGAGCATCAGGTGCCCGAGCAGCCGGGTGGCCCGCTCGACGCCGATGACCAGTACGCCGGTCGCCATCGGGTCCAGCGTGCCCGCGTGCCCGACCTTCCGCGTCCCGGCGAGCCATCGCAGCTTGGCGACCACCCCGTGCGAGGTGATGCCCTCCGGCTTGTCGACAATGACCAGGCCGTCGGGGCCGGTTCCCTTACGCTTCATCAGGTCTTCTCTGTGCAGGTGGAGGCGGGTGGATGCAGGTGGATCAGCAGGACGCCAGCGCCGCCCGGAACCGGGCGACCACCGCCGGTACGTCCTCGCGGGCGGCGAACCCGGCCGCGAACTTGTGCCCGCCGCCGCCCAGTTCGGCGCAGACGGCGGCGACGTCGACGGCTCCCTTGGCCCGGCAGGAGCCGCGCAGGGTGCCGTCCGGGTCCTGCTTCAGGACGAGGGCGACCTCGGCCTCGGCGGGGCGCCGCAGTACGTCGATCAGACCCTCGATCTCCTCGACCGTGACGCCGAAGAGCGCCAGGTCCTGGTACGGCACCCAGGTCCACACCAATCCGCGGCCGCCGGCCGCCTCGGGCTCGAACACGGCACGGTCCAGCGCGGCGGCGAGCACCTTGAGGTAGCCGAAGGAGGAGGTGTCCCACAGGGTGCGGGAGATCAGGTCGTGCCGGATGCCGGTGGCCAGCAGGCGGCCGGCCAGTTCGTGGGTGGCGGGGGTGGTGGCCGCGTACTTGAAGGAGCCGGTGTCGGTGGCGACGCCCGTGTAGAGGCAGGTGGCCAGGTCCTGGTCCAGCGGGACCCGCAGGCGGCGCAGCAGCTCGTCCACCAGGACGGCGGTGGCGGGCGCGCCCGGGTCGATCAGGCGGTGGGTGCCGAAGCCCGGGTTGGAGGCGTGGTGGTCGATCACGACCATCACCGGGGCCGCGAAGGCCTTGGCGTGCAGCAGCCCGAGCCGGCTCTCGGCGGCGACGTCGAAGCAGAGCACCAGTTCGGGGCGGTCGGGCACGGCCGAGGCCGGCACGATCAGCTCCTGGCCGGGGAGGAAGGCCAGCGACTCGGGGATCACCTGCGGGTCCTCGCCGAAGGAGACCCGCACCTCGTGCCCGAGCGAGCGCAGCGCGAGCCCGGCCGCCAGGGCGGAGCCGAGCGCGTCGCCGTCGGGGTTGATGTGGCAGATCAGGTCGATGGACGCGGTCCGCCCGATCGCCGCGACCACCCGCTGCCACTCCAGCTCGAAGCCGCCCGGCGACTCGGTGCGAGGCCCGGGAAGCACCGCGAGGGCACCCTCCACCGTGTCGGTGGAAGATGCCCCCTGGCCGGACTGAACCGGCTCGGCGGTCATGACTACTCGTCCTCGTCGTCGGCCTCGCCCGGCACGCGGTACGGGTCCGCGTCCCCGGCGAAGGTCGCCCCGGCGGCGGCCGTGCGAACGGCGGCGTCGGAGAGCCGAGCCCGGTCCAGCAGCTCGTCGATGTTCTTGGCGTTCTCCGGCAGGGCGTCCGCGACGAAGGTCAGCGACGGGGTGAAACGCACCCCGGTCTGCTTGCCGACCTCCGAGCGGAGCACGCCCTTGGCGCTCTCCAGCGCCTGCGCCGTGGCCTGACGCTCCAGGTCGTCGCCGTAGACCGTGTAGAAGACGGTGGCTTCCCGGAGGTCCCCGGTGACCCGGGTGTCGGTGATGGTCACATAACCCAGCCGGGGGTCCTTGATCCGCCGTTGCAGGGTCTCTGCCACGACCACCTGGATCCGGTCGGCGAGCTTGCGCGCCCTTGCTTTGTCGGTCACGTTGTCTCCTCGTGCGGTGAGCGCGATACCCGGGTCATGGACTCACCCGGTGGGGCCCAAACCCCAACGTACCTGCCCGCGCCCAGCCTTGTGGGCGCTGTCGGTCCTCGTCGGTGTGACGGTGGTGACTTCTCACCACCGCCCCCGCTCTCAGTCATCGTCGTCGCCGTGGTAGCGCCTCCTCGCGGAGAGCAGCTGTACTTCGGGGCGGCCGGCGACGAACCGCTCACAGCTGTCCAGGATCTCGGTGACGAACCCGGCTTCGCCGGACACCACCGCGACGCCGATCTCGGCCCTGCGGTGCAGATCCTGGTTCCCTACTTCCGCTGCGCACACGCTGTACTTGCGCTGCAGCTCGGCCACGATGGGCCGCACGATCGAACGCTTCTCCTTCAGCGAATGTACGTCGCCGAGGAGCAGGTCGAAGGTGAGTGTTCCTACGAACATGTGTGACAGGTCTCGCCGACCTGAAGGCCTCGTAACAGCCCCCGAACAGGGGGTCCGCCCCCGAACGGGGACTACGCAGACCCTACACAGCGAGACCGGGGCCGGTCGACGGGAATTACCCCGCCGACCGGCCCCGGCAGACCACGCTTACGCGCGCGGCTTCTCGCGCATCTCGTAGGTCTCGATGACGTCGTCGACCTTGATGTCGTTGAACGACCCCAGGGTCACACCGGCCTCGAAGCCCTCGCGGACCTCGGTCGCGTCGTCCTTGAAACGACGCAGACCCTCGATGGTGAGGCTCTCCGTGATGAGCTTGCCATCGCGGATGAGGCGGGCCTTGGCGTTGCGGCGCAGCAGGCCCTCGCGGACGATGACACCCGCGATGTTGCCGAACTTGGAGGAACGGAACACCTCGCGGATCTCTGCGGAACCGAGGCGGACCTCCTCGTACTCCGGCTTGAGCAGACCCTTGAGGGCTGCCTCGATCTCCTCGATGGCCTGGTAGATGACCGAGTAGTACCGGACATCCACGCCTTCCTTGTCGGCAGCCGTACGGGCGCGGCCTTCGGCGCGCACGTTGAAGCCGATGATGATGGCGTCCGAGCCCATCGCCAGGTCCACGTCGGACTCGGTGATCGCACCCACACCGCGGTGCAGGATCCGGAGCTCGACCTCGTTGCCCACGTCGAGCTTGACGAGTGCGTCCTCAAGGGCCTCCACGGAACCGGAGACATCGCCCTTGACGATGAGGTTGAGCTGCTGGATGTCGCCCGCCGCGATCGCCTGGTCCAGGTTCTCCAGGGAGACCCGCATCGGACGCTTGGCGAACATGGCGTTGCGGTCACGGGCCGAACGCTTCTCGGCGATCTGACGCGCGGTGCGGTCGTCGTCGACGACGATGAAGCTGTCGCCGGCGCGGGGCACCGAGGTGAGGCCGAGCAGCAGGACCGGACGGGACGGGCCCGCCTCGGCGACGTTGTTGCCGTTCTCGTCCAGCATGGCGCGGACGCGGCCGTGGGCGTCACCGACGGCGATCGAGTCGCCGACGCGGAGGGTACCGCGCTGGACGAGGACGGTCGCCATGGCACCGCGACCCTTGTCGAGGTGGGCCTCGATGGCGATACCCTGCGCGTCCTGCTCGGGGTTGGCCACCAGGTTGAGCGAGGCGTCGGCGGTGAGGACGACGGCCTCGAGCAGCTGGTCGATGTTCAGACCCTGGCGCGCGGAGATGTCGACGAACATGGTGTCGCCGCCGTACTCCTCGGCCACCAGACCGAACTCGGTCAGCTGACCACGCACCTTGACCGGGTCTGCACCCTCGGTGTCGATCTTGTTGACCGCGACCACGATCGGCACACCGGCGGCCTTGGCGTGGTTCAACGCCTCGACCGTCTGCGGCATGACACCGTCGTTGGCCGCGACCACCAGGATCGCGATGTCGGTGGACTTGGCACCACGGGCACGCATGGCGGAGAACGCCTCGTGACCCGGGGTGTCGAGGAAGGTGATCGGACGCTCTTCGTCGTTCACCGTCGCCGTGACCTGGTACGCACCGATGTGCTGGGTAATGCCACCGGCCTCGCCGGCCACCACGTTGGTCTTGCGGATGGCGTCCAGCAGGCGGGTCTTACCGTGGTCGACGTGACCCATGACGGTGACGACCGGCGGGCGAGGCATGAGCTCGTCCTCGTCGCCCTCGTCGGCACCGAAGTCGATGTCGAACGACTCCAGCAGCTCACGGTCCTCGTCGTCCCGGCTGACGATCTCGAGGATGAAGCCCATCTCCTGGGCCAGCATCTCGAGCGTCGCGTCGGAGACCGACTGGGTCGCGGTGACCATCTCACCGAGGTTGAACATCACCGAGACGAGCGCGGCCGGGTTGGCGTTGATCTTCTCCGCGAAGTCCATCAGCGAGGCGCCACGCGACAGGCGGACAGTCGCCCCGTTGCCACGGGGCAGCATCACACCGCCGACGGACGGAGCCTGCATCGACTCGTATTCCTGACGACGCTGGCGCTTCGACTTGCGGCCACGGGCCGGGCGACCGCCCGGGCCACGACCGAAGGCACCCTGCGTGCCACCACGGGCACCCGGGCCACCGGGACGGCCACTGAAGCCACCCGGACGGGGACCGCCGAAGCCACCGCCACCACCGGCGCCGCCACCCGGACGGGGACCGCCGAAGCCGCCACCACCGGCCGGGCGCGAGCCCGGACCGGCCGCGCGACCGGCGAAGCCGGGACGGGCGCCGCCACCGGCACCACCCGGACCACCGGGACGGGCACCGGGACCACCCGGACGGGCGCCGGGGCCACCGGGGCCACGGCCGCCGGGGCCCGGAGCCGGACGCTGCGGCATCATGCCCGGGTTCGGGCGGGGCATACCGGACGGGCTCGGGCCACCGGGGCGCGGGCCGGCCGGACGGGGCATGCCGTCGGGGCGCGAGGCACCGGCGGGACGCGGGCCACGGTCGGCGCCGGGAGCACCGGCCGGACGCGGACGGTCGCCACCGGGACGCGCGGCGCCACGGTCGGCACCGGGAGCACCAGCGGGACGCGGACGGTCGCCACCGGGACGCGGAGCGCCACGGTCGGCACCCGGCGCACCAGCGGGACGCGGACGGTCGCCACCGGGACGCGCGGCGCCACGGTCGGCACCCGGCGCACCAGCCGGACGCGCCGGACGGTCACCGGCACCGGCGGCAGCCGGACGGCGCTCGCCGGGACGGCCCATACCGGTCGCACTGCCGGAGGTGAAGGGGTTGTTACCCGGACGCGGGCCGGCCGGACGCGGGCCCGGACGGGCACCCGAGGACGGGGCGGCAGCAGCCGGACGCGCGGCCGGAGCGGCCGGCGGGGTGGCGGCAGCAGCAGCCGGACGGGCCGGTGCCGCAGCGTCACCGGCGGGAGCCGACGAGGAGAACTCGGCGGCGGGAGCCACCGGAGCCGGCGCAGCGGGACGCGCGGCCGGGCGCGGGCCCGGGGTCGCAGCGGCCGGCTTCGGTGCGGCGGGGGCGGCCGGAGCCACCGGAGCCGCAGCGGCGGCGGGAGCCGCTGCCGGGGTCGGACGGGGACCCGGGGTCGCGGCAGGGCGCGGACCCGGGGTGGGGGCACCCGGCTTGGGTGCGGCCGCACCGGCGGCAGCGCCACCGGCGGGCTGGGGCGCCGCGGGCTTCCGCGGGCCAGGCTTGGCAGCGGAACCACCCGTAGGTGCCACTCCAAGAGCGTCAGTCAACTTGCGCACGACCGGCGCCTCGATCGTCGAGGACGCCGAACGGACGAACTCACCCAGCTCGGTGAGCTTGGCCATCACAGCCTTGCTCTCCAAGCCAAGTTCCTTGGCGAGCTCGTATACCCGGACCTTAGCCACTTCACTCCAGTCTATGAGTCCGGGGCAATCGTCCGCCGGACTGTCGCTACTTCATGGGCGAACCCATCGCGTACTCATCGCGTACTCATCGAGGGGTGCTCATCGCAATCTCGACCTACTTCCAACTCGCGAGGTATTTGATGTGGCGCACAGCGCGCGACGATGCGCGAGCTGTGCTGTTTACGTGCGGTGGTGCCGCGCCTGAGAACTCAGGACGCCGGGGTGCCGGCCCTCTCCTCGACGTACTCACGCAGCGCGTCCGTGTCGAGCGTGCCCTGGAGCCGGAAGGCCCTGGGGAACGCCCTTCGGCGTACCGCGAGGTCGAGACAGGCCGAATCGGGGTGCAGATGTGCGCCCCGGCCCGGCAGTGCGCCGCGAGGATCGGGGACACATACGCCCTCGACCGCCACGACACGCAACAGCTGGTGCTTGGCCGCTCGCTTGCGGCAGCCCACGCAGGTGCGTTCAGGGCATGCGCGGACATGCGTCCGGCCAGACAACCTCAAGTCTACCCCTCCGAAGGGACATGGCGCCGCCCTGCCGGTTACTGCAGGACGGCACGCGGGCTTTCTGCTCGCCCTGTTAGTCGCGGGAGCGCTCGTCCCGGTCGCCCTCGGGGGCCTCGGTGTCCGGGCGGATGTCGATCCGCCAGCCCGTCAGGCGGGCGGCCAGGCGGGCGTTCTGGCCCTCCTTGCCGATCGCCAGCGACAGCTGGTAGTCCGGGACGATCACCCGTGCGGAGCGCTGGGCGTAGTCCACGATCTCGACCTTCGTCACCCGCGCGGGGGACAGTGCGGCGGCGACCATCTCGGCCGGGTCCTCGGACCAGTCCACGATGTCGATCTTCTCGCCGTGCAGCTCGGCCATCACGTTGCGCACCCGGCCGCCCATCGGGCCGATGCAGGCACCCTTGGCGTTCAGGCCCTGACGGCGCGACCAGACCGCGATCTTGGTGCGGTGACCGGCCTCACGGGCGATCGAGGCGATCTCGACGCTGCCGTCGGCGATCTCCGGGACCTCCAGCGCGAACAGCTTCTTCACCAGGCTGGGGTGGGTCCGCGACAGGGTGACGGACGCACCGCGCACGCCTCGGCGGACGGCGACCACGTAGCAGCGCAGGCGGGTGCCGTGGCGGTAGTCCTCGCCCGGGACCTGCTCCTGCGGCGGGAGGATGGCCTCCAGCTTGCCGATGTCGACCAGGATGTTCTTCGGGTCGTTGCCCTGCTGGACGACACCGGTGACGATGTCGCCCTCCTTGCCGGCGTACTCGCCGAAGGTCTGGTCGTCGGCGGCGTCACGCAGGCGCTGCAGGATCACCTGCTTGGCGGTGCTGGCGGCGATCCGGCCGAAGCCACCCGGGGTGTCGTCGAACTCCTTGGGCTCGACGCCCTCCTCCAGCTCGGAGGCGTCCTCCAGCGCCCACACCGTCACGTGCCCGGTCTTGCGGTCCAGCTCCACCCGCGCACGGCGGCGCGAGCCCTCGGTGCGGTGGTACGCGATGAGGAGGGCCGACTCGATCGACTCGACCAGCAGCTCGAACGGGATGTTCTTCTCGGTAACCAGCCCACGCAGGGCGCTCATGTCGATGTCCACGACTACGCCTCCTCTTCTGTCTTCACGTTCATGGTGCGGATTCGGACGGTCCGGCGCTCACTCATCGTCAGCCGCGTCCTCGTCGTCCAGGATGTCGTCGTCCGAAAGATCGTCGTCCAGGATGTTCTCGTCGTCCGGAATGTCCTCGGCCGCGTCGAGCAGCTCTTCGTCCTTGCGGTTGAACTCGACCTGCACCCGGGCGCGAGCGATCTCGGCGAACGCGAGACGGCGCTCCTTGGGCTTGCCGCGCCCCTTGACCGGCTGCACCTCGACCAGCACGCCGTCCTCGTCGATCTCCAGCAGCCGCGCGACGATCTCGCTGCCGTCCACCAGGTACGCCTTGACCAGGCGGCCCTCGGCCCGGCGCCAGTGGCGGGGCAGGGTGAGCGGCCGTTCGGCACCGGGCGAGCCGACCTCCAGGAGGTAGGGGGCCTCGCCCATCACGTCGGACTCGTCGAGCGCCTGGCTGACCTCGCGGCTGAACTCCGCGACCGCGTCGAGGTCGACCCCGCCGTCCGCGTCCACGTCGATCTGCACCTGGCGGCGGCTGCCGGTCTGGGTGACCTTGACCTCTTCGAGGTCGAACCCGAACTCGGCGGCCAGCGGCTCCAGCAGTTCACGCAGCCGGTCAGTGGGGGTGGTGCTCATCCGGGTGACTCCTCGGCCGCGTGTGCTGTTGTCGGAAGGTCGGGCTGCGAGGGCCCCCAACGCGACCGCCGCGTCCCCGGCGCCACCCCTCGGGAGTGGTTCGGATACGCGGATCGGTTGGAGCTCAATCGCAGCGGCTCGAGCCAAAGCCTATCCGGTCAACCCCCGAACCGCCGATTCCGGCCGGACGGACGGGGGTCACTCCGGACGGCCGCCACCACCGTACGTTCCCACGCCCGCCCGGCATCCACCGGTCGGC
The DNA here is from genome assembly GCF_029894335.1 of Kitasatospora sp. MAP5-34. Lineage (GTDB taxonomy): Bacteria > Actinomycetota > Actinomycetes > Streptomycetales > Streptomycetaceae > Kitasatospora. Next base: position 39,857 of record NZ_JARXZC010000040.1, read on the forward strand.
CGCCGCCCACCCCTGCGAGCAAGCTCACAGGGTTCGCGCCCCGGGATGCCCGATCCTGAAATGATGCACCGCAGCGGGGGGCCGGACGGCTCCCCATGACCTCTGCGGGAGCGTTCGATGCTGTCCCCCACCCGGCGGACCTTCCTGGCCCTCGGCACATTCGGCTGCGCCCAGCTGGTCTGCGGCTGTTCGGGCGGCAGCGGCAACGGCCAGAGCGGCGACCAACCGCACCCCGACCCAGACCAGGCACTGCGGGCCCGCGCGGTGACCGCCACCGACACCCTGCTCGCCGCGTACGACGCGCTGCTCGCCGGGCCGGGCAGCGCCCAGGCCGACCGGCTGAAGCCGCTCCGCGCCGACCTGGTCACCCACCGGGCGGCACTCGCCAAGGGACTGCCCTCGGCCTCGGCGTCGGCCTCCGCGTCCGTCTCCGTCTCGGCCTCCGCCGGCGCGACGAAGAGCGCGAGCAGGGGCGCGAGCCCCAGCCGTTCCGCCGCAGCCTCGGCTTCGGCTTCGGCTTCGGCTTCCGCGCCCACCCGGCCTCCCACGGTGGCGGCGCTGGCCGCCGCAGAACGGCAGACCGCCGGTGGCCGGCTCGGCGATCTCCTCGCCGCCTCCCCCGCGCTCGCCAAGCTGCTGGCCGCCGTCTCGGCCTCGGACGCCCTGCACGCGACGGCCCTCGGCGACACCGGCCCGATCGCCGTCCCGCTGCCCGCCCCCACCAGCTCGCCCTCCCCGTCGCCCTCCCCGTCGCCCTCACTGTCGCCCTCCCCGTCCCGGTCCCGGTCGGCCTCGGGTTCCGCCTCCCCCACCCCGTCTGCCACCGCGTCCACGTCCGCGTCCGCCACGAAGGCGCCGCTGCCCAGCTCCGCCGTCAACGCGCTGCAGGCCGCGCTCGCCGCCGAGCACGCCGCCGTCTACGGGTACGGAGTCATCGGCGGGCACCTGCCCGCCGGGCCGCAGCACGACGACGGCCGCGCCTCGTACACCGCGCACCAGGCCCGCCGGGACGCCTGGCAGCGGCTGCTCACCACCGACGGCGCCACCCCCGCCGCCGCCGCACCGGGCTACCAGCTGCCGTTCGCGGTGGCCACCCCCGCCTCGGCCGGTGATCTCGCGGTGCACATCGAGGCGCAGCTCACCGCCGTGTACGCCGACCTGGTCGAAGCCGCCACCGGCCCGCTCCGGTTGGACGCTGCGGCGGCCCTGCGGGAGGCCGCCCTGAACGCCCGCCACTGGGGTGGCAACCTCCCCGCTCTCCCGGGCCTGCCCGCTGCGGACAACGTCGTCCCGAGCGCCTGACCAGCGCCTTCGCCCCCATGGCCGACAATGGGCGAGCGGCAGCCCGGGGTACCCGGCCCGGGAAGGCTCCAACGGAAAGGCCAGCATGTCGGCAGCAGCAGGGCAGATCACCGTCCCCGACCGTCTCGCGGAGACCGTCCGCGCCTCGGCGGGAGAACGGGGATCCGCCTGGCTCGCCGCGCTCCCCACGACGGTCGCCGAGCACCTCGCGGGCTGGGATCTCACCCTGGAGCGGATCTGCCGACCGGGCGGCCGGCACAGTCTGATCGGCTACGTCCACCGCGCAGACCTGACCCCCGCCGTCCTCAAGGCCGGGCTCAGCATCCCGGCCATCGCCCAGGAGCACGCCGCGCTCGCGCACTGGGCAGGACGCGGAACGGTGCTGTTGTTGGCGGCCGACCCGGCGACGGGGGTCCTGCTGCTGGAACGGCTGTACGGCGACATCCCGCTGCGCTCGCTCGCCGAGTCCAAGGCGATGCTGGAGTCCACCAGTCTGCTCAGCCGCCTCTGGGTACCGCCGAACGACGGACACCCGTTCCCACTGGTCGCCGATCACGTCGCGGAACTCGCCGCCGGCCTGCGCCGCCGCCGGGAGCTGCCGGCCGCCGCCGAGGCCCGGCCGCTGATCGACGAGGCACTGGAAGCCGCCACCGGGCTGCTCGCCGACGAGCCCGAACTCCTGTTGCTGCACGGCGACTTCCACCACGGGAAGGTGCTGGCCGCCGACCGCGCCCCCTGGCTGGCGATCTCCCCCAGACCACTGGTCGGAGAACGCGCCTACGACCTCGCCTGGCTCGCCCGCGACCGGATGGACACCCTGGTCGGCTCACCCGGCCCACGCGGAGCGGCCCGCCGCCGACTCCACCAACTCGCCGACGCCGTCGACGTGAACCACGACCGCCTGCGCAACTGGACCCTCTTCCGCACCATCGAAGCCGGCCTCCGCAGCCTCGAGTCCGGCGACACCACCACCGCCGAACTCCACCTCGAATTCGCCGCCTGGCTGTAGTAGTCAGGGGCGCGAGGAACTGCGCGAATCGGAAGGCACCGACCCGCACCCTCCCACCTCGTTCAGCCCCGCACGCCCTGCTTGTGCCTACCGCCCGGCGGAGCCAAGCAGCGGCAGCTGAGCCCCCATCACCACATACGGTCGAACAGTGTTCGGAAACCGCACAGCCCGGGCCAGATCCCGGTAGCCGAGCGAGCGGTACAGCCGCCGGGCCGGGGTCTCCGCGTCGATCGCCGACAGGATGCTGCGCGGACGCCCGGATCGCTCACAGAGCGTCCTGATCAGTGAGCTGCCGAGACCGTACCCCTGGAACTCGGGCAGCACGTGCAGTTCGGTGATGGCGAAGACGTCGTCCAGCCAGTCCCCGTATCCCCGCGCCTCGAGGTGCGGCTCGATCACCGTGCTCCACCAGTGCTCCCGGTGGTTGGGCATGCCGTAACCGAAGCCCACCAGCTGTCCGCCGTGCATCGCCCCGAACGCGATCACCCCGGGCTGCAGCGCGTGCCGGCCGACGATCTGCAGGCGGACGGCCACCTCCTCCGGGCTCAGCCCGAAGGCGACCGTCTGGACGTCCAGGGCGTACGGCGCCCAGGCCGCGAGGTCGATGGCCTCGATCGTCACCTCGGTCAGCTGCTCCATGACCCCGGACGTTACTACTCCGCCACCCGATTGCTCCGGCGTTCCCGCCGATCAACGACAGAAGGCCACCCACAGAAGGCCACCGCAGATAGCAGCCGACGAGCCGTCCGGTCAGAACAGCACGCTCATGAACGCGCCGACCTCGCGGAAGCCCACCCGCTGGTACGCCGCCCGGGCGCGGACGTTGTAGTCGTTGACGTAGAGCGAGACGATCGGGGCGACGTCGCCCAGCACGAAGCCCAGTACGGCCGCCATGCCCGACTCGGAGAGCCGCCGGCCCCGGTGCTCCGGCGCCACCCAGACGCCCTGGATCTGGCACGCCCCGGAGGTGACTGCGCCGACCTCGGCCTTGAAGACCACCTGCCCGTGCTCATCGAAGCGGGCGAACGACCGTCCACCACCGACGAGTTCGGCGATCCGGGCCTGGTAGAGCAGACCGCCGTCCCCGGCCAGCGGGGAGATGCCCACCTCCTCGGTGAACATCGCGACGCAGGCCGGCATCAGGGCGTCGATCTCACTCCGCAGCACCCGCCGGACCAGCGGGTCGGGGGCCACCTCGGCGGACGGCGCGGCGGTCGCCAGCAGCGGCTGGTGCGCCCGCACCTCGCGCGCCGGTCCCCAGCTGCGCTCCAGCAGCGCCCAGAGGCCTGCCGTCGGCCCGGCGGGGCCGACGATGGAGGAGCAGCGACGGCCCTGCCTGCGGGCCCGCTCCGCGAACGCCCGGACGGCCTCCGGCCCGGCGTTGACCAGGACCAGGTTGGCTCCGGCGTAGCAGAGCGACTCCAGCTGCCCGTCCGCGTCGAACCAGCCCCACATCTCGCCGCCGAGTCGCCACGGGTCCAGCCCGACGGCCTCCACCCTGGTGGCGACGAAGGCGTTGGCCACCGGGTCGCGGTGCAGCACCTCCAGGGTGTCGGCGAGATCCGGGACGTCCAGGACCCGGGTGGTCGCCAGGGCGCGCGCAACCTGGAAGGGGCCGGGGAGCATCACACCTCGATCGAGCACAGACACCTCACCTATGGAAACTCTCGCCGCACCCTACTCCGGCTGCTTCCCGGGGCAAGGCTTCGGGGCCGTCCGTGAACGGACGACCCCGAATCACGCCAGGCTCTGAAGTCACTCGGCCGCGACGACGACCGGCGAGCCGGACTCCACGCCCTCGGCCTGCATCAGCTCGGCCAGCTTGAGGGCCTCCTCGATCAGGGTCTCGACGATCTTCGACTCGGGGACGGTCTTGATGACCTCGCCCTTCACGAAGATCTGCCCCTTGCCGTTGCCGGAGGCGACACCGAGGTCGGCCTCGCGGGCCTCGCCCGGGCCGTTGACGACGCAGCCCATGACGGCGACGCGCAGCGGTACCTCCATGCCCTCGAGACCGGCGGTGACCTCCTCGGCCAGCTTGTAGACGTCCACCTGGGCGCGGCCGCAGGACGGGCAGGAGACGATCTCCAGGCCGCGCTGGCGCAGGTTCAGCGACTCCAGGATCTGGTTGCCGACCTTGACCTCCTCGGCGGGCGGCGCCGAGAGCGAGACCCGGATGGTGTCGCCGATGCCCTCGGAGAGCAGCGCACCGAAGGCGACGGCCGACTTGATGGTGCCCTGGAAGGACGGGCCGGCCTCGGTGACGCCGAGGTGCAGCGGGTAGTCGCAGGCGGCGGCGAGCTGGCGGTACGCGTTGATCATCACGACCGGGTCGTTGTGCTTGACCGAGATCTTGATGTCGCGGAAGTCGTGCTCCTCGAAGAGCGAGCACTCCCAGAGCGCGGACTCGACTAGCGCCTCGGGGGTGGCACGGCCGTACTTCTCCAGCAGGCGCTTGTCGAGCGAGCCGGCGTTGACGCCGATCCGGATCGGGGTGCCGGCGTCCTTGGCCGCCTTGGCGATCTCGCCGACCTTGTCGTCGAACTGCTTGATGTTGCCGGGGTTCACCCGGACCGCCGCACAGCCGGCGTCGATCGCCGCGAAGACGTACTTCGGCTGGAAGTGGATGTCGGCGATCACCGGGATGCCGGACTTCCTGGCGATGGTCGGCAGCGCGTCCGCGTCGTCCTGGGTCGGCACCGCGACCCGGACGATCTGGCAGCCGGAGGCCGTCAGCTCCGCGATCTGCTGGAGCGTGGCGTTGATGTCGGCCGTCACCGTCGTCGTCATCGACTGGACGGAGACGGGGGCGTCACCGCCGACCAGGACGTTGCCGACCTTGATCTGCCGTGAGACGCGGCGGGTCGCCAGCGGCTTGAGCGGCAGGGACGGAATACCGAGCGAGATCGCGGTCATGTGCGCAGGGTTCCCCAGGTGAGGTGTGTGAGCCGGCCGGGTGACTCTGGCCGGACCGGGCCTCCCGACACAGGCAGACCCGAGATCCAACGGTACGGCACGGTCACGCACGCGGGCACACTCAGCCCGTCCGGCATGTGGAGGACAGGCTCGCCCGATCACCCTCAGTTGATCTTCACAGGGTTGACAATGTCCGCCACCATCACCAGAGCCGTGAAGCAGATGAAGATCCCGGCCACCACGTAGGCCACCGGCATCAGCTTCGCGACATCGAACGGACCCGGGTCGGAGCGGCGGAAGAGCCGGGCGGCGTGGCGGCGCAGCGACTCCCAGAGGGCGCCCGCGATGTGGCCGCCGTCCAGCGGCAGCAGCGGCAGCATGTTGAACAGGAAGAGCGAGAGGTTGATCCCGGCGAGCAGCTGGATCATGAAGGCGAGCTGCTGGGTGGCCGGGAGGTCCATCGAGAAGACGTCACCGCCGAGGCGCGCGGCGCCGACCATGCCCATCGGGGAGTCGGCCGGGCGGGGGTCGTGGCCCACGATCGCGTGCCAGAGGCCGGGGATCTTGCCGGGCAGGGCGGCCAGCGAGGAGATCCCGTGCCGGGCCATGTCGGTCATCTGGGTGACGCTCTCGCCGACGCCCAGATGGACCACACCGGTGGCCGGCGTGAAGCCGAGGAAGCCGGCGGTGACGGGCGCGGCGCCTTGGACGAAACGGCCGTTCTTGTCGACCGCGCTGACGGTGTTGCTGGTGATGTCGGCCTTGAGCGTCTGCTGCTGCCCCTTGCGCTCGACCACGATGGCCACGCTCTGACCGGGCGACTTCCGGATGTCGGCCTGCAGCTGGTTGTAGGAGCTGATCGAGTCGCCGTTGAACGAGACGATCCGGTCGCCCGCCTTGAGGCCCGCCAGGTTGGCCGGCGACTTGGTGGCGCCCGCCGGGCACTTGTCGGTCGTCGCGGCGACGGCGGCCGGCAGCACGCACTCGCTGACGGTGGACACCGTCTGTACAGGCATCTGCAGCCCGATGCCCATGAACCAGGCCAGGTAGAGCGCGACCGAGAGGATCAGGTTCATGAACGGGCCCGCGAACATCACGATGACGCGCTTCCACGGCTTACGGGTGTAGAACAGCCGGTGCTCGTCGCCGGGCTGGAGCTCCTCGTAGGAGGCCTCCCGGGCGTCCTCGATCATCGAGCGCCAGGGCGAACTGCTGCGCTTGGTTATCCGCCCGTCCGCGCCCGGCGGGAACATCCCGATCATGCGGATGTACCCGCCGAGCGGGATCGCCTTGAAGCCGTACTCGGTGTCGCCCTTGCGGCGGGACCAGATGGTCCGGCCGAAGCCGACCATGTACTGCGGGACCCGGATGCCGAAGAGCTTGGCCGTGGAGAGGTGGCCCAGCTCGTGCCAGGCGATCGAGAACAGCAGCCCGACCACGAACAGCAGGATGCCGAGCACCCACATCACGTCTGACACTGCTCGTCCTCCGTCATACCGCTCTGCTCGTACCTGCCGTCCGGCCGGTACGTACCGTTCAGCCGGCTACCGCTCAGCCCGCCGCCAGCTCCCGGGCCCGGGCCCGGGCCCAGTCCTCCGCGTGAAGGACGTCCTCCACCGTCAGGGAAGTTCCCGAAGCAGGGACGCCGTGCTCGCCGACGACCTTCGCCACAGTGTCCACGATCTGGGTGAAAGCGAGACCACCCTTGAGGAAAGCGTCGACACACTCCTCGTTGGCCGCGTTGAACACGGCCGGAGCCGTCCCGCCGAGCGTACCCACCTCGCGGGCGAGCGCCACGGCCGGGAACGCCACGTCGTCCAGCGGGAAGAACTCCCAGGTGGCGGCCTTCGTCCAGTCGCAGCCGGGCGCGGCGTCGGGCACCCGGTCGGGCCAGCCGAGGCCGAGCGCGATCGGCATCCGCATGTCCGGCGGGCTGGCCTGGGCCAGCGTCGAACCGTCGGTGAACTCCACCATCGAGTGGACGATCGACTGCGGGTGGACCACGACCTCGATCCGGTCGAACGGCACGTCGTAGAGCAGGTGCGCCTCGATCACCTCGAGGCCCTTGTTCACGAGCGTGGCGGAGTTGATCGTGATCACCGGGCCCATCGCCCAGGTGGGGTGCGCCAGCGCGTCCTGAACGGTGACACCGGCCAGCTGCTCCCTGGTACGGCCCCGGAAGGGGCCACCGCTCGCCGTCACCACCAGCTTGCGCACCTCGGCGTGGGTGCCACCGGCCAGCGCCTGGAAGATCGCGGTGTGCTCGGAGTCGACCGGGACGATCTGGCCGGGCTTGGCGACCGCCTTGACCAGCGGACCACCGACGATCAGCGACTCCTTGTTGGCCAGCACCAGCACCCGCCCGGCCCGCAGCGCGGCCAGCGTCGGGCGCAGGCCGATCGAGCCGGTGATGCCGTTGAGCACCGAGTGGCACTCCAGCCTGGCCAGCTCGGTGGCTGCCTCCGGGCCCGCGAGGATCTCCGGCAGCGCCCGCCCGGCCGCCTTCGCGGCCAGCGCCTCCCGCAGCGCGGGCACCGCGTCCGGGTCGGCGACCGCGACGGTGTGCACACCCAGCCGCAGCGCCTGCTCGGCGAGCAGCTGCACCCGCCCGCCGGCCGCCGACAGGGCGACCACCTTGAAACGGTCCGGGTTGCGCAGCACCACGTCGATGGCCTGGGTGCCGATCGAACCGGTGGAGCCGAGGATGACCAGCTCCCGGGGGCCGGCCGGGTCCTTGACGACGGGAGTGAAGCGCAGCTGAGGGGCGGCGAGCGAGTTCATGGGATCCATTGTGGCTTGCCCCGGGGACTGCGCCTCACCGGGCGGGGTGACGGATGTGCCGATGCCCCGCCACCGGCGTGCGGTGACGGGGCATCAGCGGGTACGCCCGGGAGGGGTGGCTCAGAGGTCGAGGCCGGTCAGCACCAGGACACGCTCGTAGGTGAAGTCGCCCATCGCGTACTTGACGCCCTCGCGGCCGACGCCGGAGTCCTTGACGCCGCCGTACGGCATCTGGTCGGCGCGGTAGGACGGGGCGTCGCCGATGATCACGCCGCCCACCTGCAGCTCGCTGTGCGCGCGGAAGGCGGTCTGCAGGTCGTGGGTGAAGACACCGGCCTGCAGGCCGTACTTCGAGTCGTTGACGGCGGCGAACGCCTCGTCGACGCCGTCCACCTTGTGCAGCGAGAGCACCGGGCCGAAGACCTCGGCGGTGGCCAGGATCGCGTCCCCGGGCAGCTCGGCGAGCACGGTCGGCGCGTACGCCGCGCCCGCCCGCACGCCGCCGGTGAGCACCTTGGCGCCCTTGGCCACGGCCTCGTCCACCCAGGACTCGACGCGCTTGGCGGCGTTCTCGTCCACCAGCGGGCCGACGTCGGTGGCCTCGTCGCTCGGGTCACCGGTGACCTGGGCCTGGACCTTGGCGACGATCTTCTCGACCAGCGCGTCGTAGACCGACGCGTCGGCGATCACGCGCTGCACCGCGATGCAGGACTGGCCGGCCGAGTAGTTGGAGAAGGTGGCGATGCGGGAGGCGGCCCACTCGATGTCGGCCTCGGAGGACCAGTCCGCGAGGACCACGGCCGCCGCGTTGCCGCCCAGCTCCAGGGTGACGTGCTTGCGCGGTACCGAGTCCATGATCTGGTAGCCGACCTTGTCCGAACCGGTGAACGAGATCACCGGCAGGCGCGGGTCCTGGACCAGGGCGGGCATCTTCTCGTTCGGGACCGGGAGGATGCTCCAGGAACCGGCCGGGAGGTCGGTCTCGGCCAGGATCTCGCCCAGCAGCAGGGCGGAGATCGGGGTGGCCGGGGCCGGCTTGAGGATGATCGGGGCGCCGACGGCGATCGCCGGGGCGACCTTGTGGGCGACCAGGTTCAGCGGGAAGTTGAACGGGGCGATGCCCAGGACGACACCCCTCGGGAACTTCCGGACCACCGCGAAGCGGCCCACGCCACCCGGGTCGGTGTCCAGCCGCATGGTCTCGCCGTTGGTGCGGCGGGCCTCCTCGGCCGCCCAGCGGAAGACCGAGATGGCCCGGCCGACCTCACCACGGGCCCACTTGACCGGCTTGCCGTTCTCGGCGGTGATCAGGCGGGCGATCTCCTCGGCCCGCTCGGTCATCCGCTTGACCACGTGGTCCAGGGCACCGGCCCGGACGTGTGCCGGGGTGGCGGCGAAGACCGGCGCGGCGGCGGCAGCGGCGGCCACCGCCTCCTCGACCTGGGCGTCGGTGGGGACGCTGACCTTGCCGACCAGGCTGTCGTCGAACGGGTGGCGGACCTCGAAGTCCGAGTCGCCGCTCGCCCGGCGGCCGGCCAGCCAGAAGTCATGAGTGGTGGTCACGGTCGCACCGGCCCTCTCGTCGTCGTCTGTGTGCCCCACGAACGTGAAGCTTGAGCCCAACGGTAGGGCGCGGCGGACGCGAACCGGATTGGCCACGGCGTAACGATCGGCCATTCGATTACTACAAGGCGGACAGCGGAAAGTGACAGAGAACGCGGCGGGGCAGACCGCCCCGCTACTCCTCGCCCGCCCGGAGGGCCAGCCAGAGCTCCATCCGGACGTCCGTGTCGTCCAGCGAGCGGCCGAGGAGTTCCTCGACGCGCCGCATCCGGTAGCGCAGGGTGTGCCGGTGGACGCCGAGGTCGGCGGCGGCGGCGTCCCACTGGCCGTGTCTGGACAGCCAGGCTCTGAGCGAGGCGACCAGGTCACCGCGCGAGGTGCGGTCGTGGTCGCGCAGCGGGCGGAGCAGGCCCTCGGCGAAGGCCGTCACGGCCTCCTCGCCGAGCAGCGGCAGCAGCGAGCCGGTGCCGACCTCCTCGTGGTCCACCGAGCGGCGCCCGCCGCGCAGCGCCACCGCGAGGGCCCGCTCGGCCTGGGCGGACGCGACACCCGCGTCCTCCAGGGCGCAGGGCGCCGAGACGCCCAGCGCCAGCCCCTCGTGCTCCTCGACCGCACCCAGGCAGGCCCGGTGCGCAGCGCCGTTGTCCAGTGCGAGCACCGTCAGGCGCGGCCCGTGCGGGCCGTCCTCGCGGGAGACCAACAGGCGTTCGCCGACCCGGCCGCCGGCCTGCTCGGCCCGGTCGGCGAGCTCGCCGAGCGCCTCGGTGGCCTCCACCGCCGGGGCCGCCCCCGCGACCAGCACCCGGACGGTGCCCTCCGGCAGCCCGCCGAACAGCCCGGCCGCGACCTGCCGGGCCGTCGCCACCTCACCGGCCAGCACCATGCCCAGCAGCGCCGCGCCCATCCGCTCCTCGGCCTGCCGCAGCTCGCGCGAGCGCTCCAGGGTGAGGGTGAGCAGCGCGACGGCGGCGTTCAGTACGTAGCGCTCGGTCGGGGTGATCCGGTCCTCGGTGCCGACGGCGAGGAAGCCCCGGGCCCGCCGGTCGGCACCCAGCGACTGGACCACCACGTAGTCCTCGTCGGCCGTGTCTATGCCCGGCGAGCGGCCCTGGAGCGCGGCGCTGGAGGGCGCGGGGCGGCGGCGCAGCCTGTCCACCTCGGCGGCCAGCCGGCCGGCCCGGCGGGCGGCCCAGTCCGGTGCGACCGCCGAGAGCGCGCCCGAACCGTCGTAGAGCGCGGCCCAGCCGCCGAGGCGGGCGGCGAGCTTGCGAACCACGGCGGTGGTGCCGTCCTTGCCGAGGGCGGCCCGGGTCAGCTCCTCCTGGGCCTCGAAACTGGTGGTCACGGCCTCGTACTGCTCGGCGGCGAGCGCGGCCGAGACGGACTTGCTGATCGCGATGAAGGGCGTCGCCTCCGGGACCCGGATCAGCGGCAGCCCGCGCTGCGCGGCGGCGTCCACCAGCGGCTGCGGCACCTCGGTGTGCGAGAGGCCGACCCCGAGACCGAGCCCGATGACCCCCGCGTCGGCCAGCCGGTGCACGTACGCCTGCAGACGCGCCGCGCTCTTGCCGAGCTTGATGCCGGTGGTGAGCAGCAGCTCGCCACCTTCGAGGAAGGGGGTGGGGTCGTCCAGCTCACTGGTGTGCACCCAGCGGACGGGCCGTTCGAGGTGGTCCGCGCCGGCCAGGAGGGTCAGGTGGAGCGAACTGTTGCGGACGACGGAGGCGAGTGTGGGGGGCATGGCACCTTCGGTGGTTCGACCCGCTGCGACATCGGCCGCTGAGCGGCAGGCACTGGGCGGCTGGCGCCGTTTGCGGTCGGCGAGGGGGAGGGCATCTCAACCCATTATGTACGCACCGGACAACCCACGCCGTCGAATCCTCCGCTGCGGAGTCAGGACCGGAGATCCACCAGGAGCGGGGGCACCTGTTCGCCGTCCACCGTGGTCAGCGAGATGACCGCGTGGCCGCTGGGCAGCGCGTGCGCGAGGTCGGAGGGCGACCAGCGGTGTCGTTCGACATCGCGGGTGGTGATGCTCTCGGTCTGCGCCGTGGTGCCCGAGAGCGCCTTGCGGACGGCCCGGCCGGCCCGGCGGGGCAGGCCGCCGGAGGTGTCGGGGGCGTGGGTGATCGCGGTCTCCTGGACCAGATGGGTACCCCACGCCTCCGAGAACAGCTTGCCGTCCCAGGGCGCGATACCGGGGAAGGCCATCCGGCAGCCGACCGCACCGAACAGCGGCGCCCGCAGTGCCTCGGGCAGGTCGACCAGCGTCCGCAGCAGCAGCACCGCACCCGCGTTGGCGCCGCGCATCCGCTGCAGCCCGCGCACGGTGTGCCCGTCCAGCGCCGCCGACGCGTCGTCGACCACCAGCCCGGCGAACAGCGTCCGCTCCTCCCGGACGACGGTCGCCTGCACGAACTGGCTCACCACCAGGCGGGAGAGCATCCGGGCGGCCTCGGGGTGGCTGCGCTCGGGGAGCTTGACCCGGACCCGCAGCGGGTGGTCCAGCGCCCGCATCGCGAAGGCGGGCTTGGCCGCGTCCGTATCGGGACCCTGCTCCACACCCTGCTCGACGCCCCGCCCGTCGCCGGGGAAGAACCCCGCGAAGGCCGGGCGGTCGAGCAGGGCGAGGCGGTCGGCGAGCAGGGCGCCGGGGTCGTCCGCCCGGCCGTGCTGGCGCTCGCGGTGCCGCAGGTCCGGCTCGTACACCGCGAGCCGGCCGCTCTCGCGCAGGGCCTTGCCGAGCGCGGCCCAGCTGTCCGGGTCACCGCCGAGCAGGGCGCGCAGCTCGCGCACCCCGGGGTAGCGCCGGTAGGCGGCGTGGAACGGGCCGACCGTCTGCTGCAGCGCGATCCGGGCGCTCTCGGCGCGGGCGGTGAGCTCGTCGGGGAGCAGCGCGTCGGCGAGCCGGGCGGCGGCCTCGTCCACGTCCTTGGCGGCACCGTACAGGTCCAGCCCGTACGGCGACCGGGGGTCGCCGGGGGCGATCACCACGTCGTACCACTCGTCCGGGCCGAGATCCGCGTCGGCCGCGCCGATCACCACCGCGCAGGCGGTACCGGCCAGCGCCTGCAGGCAGAGCGCCTCGGCGACCGGGCGGGCGAGGCGGGCGGTCTTGCCGGTGCCCGCCGGACCGACGGCCAGCAGTGAGGTGCCGAGCAGGGCCGGGTCCAGGGCGAACCCGGCCGAGCGGTGCTCGGCCGGGTTCTTGATCACGTCCTGGGCGGTGCCGAGCCGGACCTGACGGGTCAGCAGGTCGTGGCGGCCGCTGCGGCCGGGCAGGTCGCGGGCCTCCGAGGGGTGGGAGCAGGCGGCGGCGGCGCGCGCGGTGACCTGTTCGGTGAAGGCGGGCAGCAGCTCGGGGTCGCCCTGGACGGTCTGCCAGGCCCGCTGGATCCGGACGTAGTCCACGTCGCCGACGGCGGCGGCGGCCAGCTGCTGGGCGGCGGGAACGGCGCCGCCCACCCGCAGCGCGTGCCACGGGTCGGCGGGGTCCACCGGGCCGACCTGGTCGGCGGGCCGGCGGAGTTCGGCGGGCGTGGCGGGCGGCGCGGGCTCCTCGTGGGTGACGGTGCGGGCGAGCAGCGGCGAGATCCAGCGGCGCCAGACCTCGGGCCAACGGCCCATCCGGCCGAAGAGTTTGATCACTCCGGTCAGTACGACGGCGTGCACGAGCAGCAGGACCACCAGGGCCGGGGTCTCGGTCTGCGGCACCACGTCGAACAGGCCGGCCACGTAGTACACGAGTTGGACGGCGTAGATCTCGGCGAACCAGGCGACCAGCAGATTGAGCAGGGCGCGCAGCAGCAGCGCGCCCGCCGGGACACCCGCGTCCTTGGTCCGGGCCGGGTCGGCCGGCCGGTAGCCGTACCGGTAGATGCCGGGACCCGCCTCGGGGCGGGGCTCGTTCACCCAGCCCGCCAGATCGAAGTGGGCGCCGCGTTGCGCCGGGACGGCGGAAAGCTGATCAGCCTGGTAGACCGGTGGTGCGGCCTGCTGCCCGTGTGTGCCGTCCAGTCCCATTGCGGCCCCGCTCCCTACGCCCACCCGGCACGTCGTCAACTCGATGCGGCCATACCCATGCCGCCCGTAGCACGACACGCCCCCGCTCAATGTAGTGGAGCGAGGGCACCCGGTAGCCGATCCGCGCGCGCTGGCCGCGCCGGACAAGTCGGACAGCCCAGTGCTACCGAGTGGCGCATGCCCGGCCCCGCCGCACCGCCGTAGCCTGCGATTACCGCGCCTTGAGAACTTGGAGAATCACCATGAGCGCTTCAACGCCGCTCCCGCAGGAGCGCCGCCTGGTCACCGCGATCCCCGGCCCGAAGTCGCAGGAGCTGCATGCTCGCAAGCTCGGCGCGGTGGCCGCCGGTGTGGGCACCACGCTGCCGGTCTACGTCTCGCGCGCCGGTGGCGGCGTGCTGGAGGACGTGGACGGCAACTCGCTGATCGACTTCGGTTCCGGCATCGCCGTGACCAACGTGGGCAACAGTGCCGCTGCCGTGGTCGCCAAGGCCACCGCGCAGCTGGAGGCCTTCACCCACACCTGTTTCATGGTGACCCCGTACGAGGGCTACGTCGCCGTCGCCGAGCAGCTCAACGAGCTGACGCCCGGTGACCACGAGAAGCGCACCGCGCTCTTCAACTCGGGCGCCGAGGCCGTCGAGAACGCGGTGAAGATCGCCCGCGCCTACACCAAGCGCACGGCCATCGTGGTCTTCGACCACGGCTACCACGGCCGCACCAACCTCACCCTCGGCCTGACGGCGAAGAACATGCCGTACAAGCAGGGCTTCGGTCCGTTCGCCCCGGAGATCTACCGCGTCCCGGTCGCGTACCCGTACCGCTGGCTGACCGGTGCCGAGAACTGCGCCGCCGAGGCGGCCGCGCAGGCGATCGACATCATCAACAAGCAGATCGGCGCCGACAACGTCGCGGCGATCATCATCGAGCCGATCCAGGGCGAGGGCGGCTTCATCGAGCCGGCCAAGGGCTTCCTGCCCGCGATCGTCGAGTACGCGAAGGCGAACGGCATCGTCTTCGTCGCGGACGAGATCCAGACCGGCTTCTGCCGCACCGGCCAGTGGTTTGCGTGCGAGGACGAGGGCATCGTCCCGGACCTGATCACCACCGCCAAGGGCATCGCCGGCGGCCTGCCGCTGGCCGCCGTGACCGGCCGCGCCGAGATCATGGACGCTGCGGCCACGGGCGGCCTGGGTGGCACCTACGGTGGCAACCCGGTGGCCTGCGCCGCCGCGCTGGGCTCGATCGAGACCATGAAGGAGCTGGACCTCAACAGCAGGGCGCAGCGGATCGGCGAGATCATGCTCGGCCGCCTGCACGCCATGCAGGAGAAGTTCGACGTGATCGGCGAGGTCCGAGGTCGCGGCGCCATGGTCGCGATCGAGCTGGTCAAGCCGGGCACCAAGGACGCCAACCCCGAGATCACCACGGCCATCGCGAAGGCGTGCCACGCCGCGGGCCTGATCGTGCTGACCGCCGGGACCTACGGCAACGTGCTGCGCTTCCTGCCGCCGCTGGTGATCCCCGAGCACCTGCTCACCGAGGGCATGGACATCATCGAGGGTGCCTTCGCGGCGGTCTGACGCGTCGTCACACCTTCACCCGGGCGGCTCCACAGGGTGAAGATGCTGTGCGAGTACGCCGAAGCTCCTCGGCCCGACAGGGACACTGACGTAGGGTCGTCACAGATGGACAGCAAGCCGCGACCCTCAGCGACCCCGTCTGCCGCTCCGCCCGGGGTGGTGACGTCCGAGGACCGATCGACCGACCGTCCGGCCCACACCCCCCGGGGCGCGCGGAACGGCGATCACCCCAGCCGCCCTGGAGCTCTCCCCCCTGCTCCAGGGCGGCTCTCGCGCGTCCGGCTGCCACTGGTGCTGTCAGCGCTGCTGGTCGTCATCTCCTGGCAGGTAGCCGTCGGAGGCCCCCTGCTCCGGTTGGACCTCAGCGCCCGGCACGGCGTGCACGAGCTGCGCGGCTGGCTGGACAACCCGTGGATCGACTACGGCGGGCGCGGCCTGGCCGACCTCGGCGGCTCGATCCCGGCCATCCCCGTCCTGCTCGTCGGGGCCGCCCTGGCCGCTTGGCGGGAGTGGCGGGCGGGCGGGCGGCGCTGGTGGCTGCCGCTGCCGACGGCCGCGCTGACCGCGCTGCTCATCCCGCTGCTGGTGGTACCGGCCAAGACGTGGTTCGCCCGTCCCGGCCCGCTGGGCGAGACGGTCGGACCCGGCCAGTGGGGCTGGTACCCGTCGGGGCACACCGCCACCTCGGCGATCGCGTACGGGGCGGCGGCGCTGCTGATCAGCCGGACGACGGCGAGCCCGGTGGTCCGGCGGTGGCTGTACCCGGCGACCGCGCTGGTCTGCCTCGGCGTGGGCGTCGGCCTGGTCTGGAGCGACTACCACTGGCTGCTGGACGTGACGGCCAGCTGGTGCCTGGCCGGGGTGGTGCTGTGGGGCCTGCCCCGGGTACTCCCGAGCCCGGCCGACTGACCTGCTGGTCACTGAGGGTCTACGGGCTCCTCCTCGTTGCGGTGGACGAGACCGGGCTCACCGCTGTCACGGTGCCACTCGACCACCAGCTCGTCGCGGGCGCCGAAGCGCACCAGGTGACGGCCGACCACGTCCTCGAGGACCGCGAGGTTCTCGGCGGCCCCTTCGACGGCGAGCAGCAGGACACCCGGCTCGGCGACCAGAGTCGCGCTGCCGGCCTTGAAGGTCAGCTCACCCCGGCCGGTCTCCTCGGACCACCGGGCCTCGACCTTGCGCCCCAGGTGGGCGGCCAGCTGCTTGCCGTAGCGGGCGGGACGGTCGGTGCTCACACGGGCTTCGGAACGGGACATCCGCACTCCAGGGTTACGGGGGCACGCTGTGGACGGCGCCCCATCGACCGACACGCTAGCCTGAATACTGAGTCTGGCTCAAGGTGTTATTGGATCCATATCTCGAGCCCTCCGGGCCGCTAGTCCCGGCCGCTCATCCGAGCCGCTCAGCCCGGCCGCCCGTCCGGACCGTCCGAACGGGCCGGTAGCCTGACCCCACCCTCCCCCAGCCTCCGGGCCGGGGCACGCCCATCCCGGGAGCCCGCCGATGACCACCCCGCCGACCGACACCGCTGCGGAACTCGCCGACGCGCTGACCCGGGCGATGAAGCGGATCCGGCGGCAGAGCATGCGGCAACTGGAACCGCACGGCATCACCCCTGGCCAGGCCCGCGCACTCCGCACCCTCGCGCACGCCCCGGGCTGCGAGGGCCGGGAGGCGATGCGGCTCAGCGACCTGGCCGACCGGCTGCACATCGCCCCGCGCTCGGCGACCACCGTGGTGGACGCCCTGGAGGAGGCCGGCCTGGTCGAGCGGACCCCGGACCCGGCGGACCGGCGCGCCGTCCGGCTCGTCCTGACGGCGGCCGGGCACTCGGCCCTGGAGCGGATCGGGCAGGTCAGACACGAAGTCGCGCAGGAGTACTTCGGACCGGTCAGTCAGGCCGACCAGGACGCGCTGCTGCAGGCACTACGGGTCGCCGAGGCCGCGTACGAGAGCCGGTTCCACGCGTCGGCTCCGGCGGTGCCGACAGCTGCGACCGCTGCGACCACCGAGGCCCACGCAGGGCGGTGAGGCCGATCCCGACGATCACCAGCACCGCCGCCCCGGTCGTCACCGCACTGATCCGCTCGCCGAGCAGCAGCCAGGACGAGGACATCCCGAAGACCGGCACGAGCAGCGAGTACGGCGCGACGGCGGACGCCTCGTAGGTCCGGAGCAGGAAGCTCCAGGCGACGAAGCCGAACAGGGTGGACAGCAGCCCGACATAGGCGAGCGCGCCGACGCCCGTCGCGGTGATGCCGGTCAGCGCGTGCAGATCGGCCGTCGGCCCTTCGACCAGCAGCGAGAGCCCGAGCAGCGGCAGCGGCGGGACGACACTGATCCAGACCATCCAGCGCAGCGCGTCCGGCGGCGCCGCCTTCCGGGTCAGCACGTTGGACAGCCCCCAGAACACCGCCGCGCCGATCACCAGGGCGAACGCCCCGATCGGCCCGGCCGCACCGCCCGCACCCTGGTCGACGGCTGCCAGGCAGATCCCGGCGAAGGCCGTCGCGAGACCCACGAGCCGACGTCCGGCCAGCCGCTCGCGCAGCATGACGGTGGCGAACAGGGCGGTGAAGATCGCCTGGCTCTGCAGCACCAGCGAGGACAGCCCGGCCGGCATCCCGGCGTGCATCCCGAGGAAGAGCAGACCGAACTTGACGATGCCGAGCGTGCAGCCGACCAGCAGGATCCAGCGCCAGGAGACCTTGGGCCGGCCGACGAAGAACACCGCCGGCACCGCCACCACGGCGAAGCGCAGCGCGCAGAACAGCAGGGGCGGGAAGTTCTCCAGGCCGACGTGGATCACCACGAAGTTCAGGCCCCAGACGGCAGCGATCAGCACTGCCAGGGCGATGTGACGAGGGGTCATGGTGGAGTTCGGGGAAGCCGACATGGGTCGAGCATGGCCGAGCAGAACCGTGTAGCACCAGCGATGAATTCTGGGGTGCACACATTAGTATTGCTACATGATGGATCTCGGGCGGTTGCGGGCGCTGCGCGCTGTTGCGGTACACGGCTCGATCGGCGGGGCGGCGACCGCGCTGGGGTTCACACCCTCGGCGGTCTCCCAGCAGATCTCCAAGCTGGAGCGGGAGACCCGCACGGTACTGCTGGAGCGTCAGGGTCGGGGTGTCGTGCTCACCGACGCCGCTCGTGAGCTGTCCGAGACGGCGCAACGCGTCCTGGCCCTGGTCGAGCAGGCCGAGGTGACCTTGGAGGAGCAGCGCGGACAGGCGGTCGGACGCCTGCTGGTCGCGGCCTTCGCGACCGGCGCACGCGGGCTGCTCCCGGCAGTACTCGCCGACCTGCGGAAGCGCTGCCCCGAACTGGACGTACGGCTACTGGAGAGCGACCCGTACCCGGCCGCCGAGCTGGTGGCGCGCGGGGAGGTCGACCTGGCCATCGTCCAGGACTGGCCGACGGTACCGCTGCCGGTCCAGGAGGGCCTGTCCCGGCTGGACCTCGGCACCGACCCGGTGGACCTGCTGCTGCCCGCCGAGAACCCGTTGGCCCGGCTGGCCGTGGTACCGGTCGCGCGGATGTGCGGGCAGCGCTGGATCAGCGTGCCGGCCGGCAACATCTGCCACGACTGGCTGGTGCGGACCATGCGGGAGGTCGGGGAGGAGCCCGATGTGCGGTACCAGGTGGGCGAGTTCGAGACCCAGATCGCGTTGATCGCGGCCGGGCTCGGGGTCGGCCTGGTGCCCCGGCTGGGACGCGGACCGCTGCCGCCGGGGGTGGTCGCCCGACCCGTGGTGCCCGAGCCCGCCCGCCGGGTGTTCGCACTCTGGCGCACTCAGACCTCGCGGCGGCCCGCGATAGCGGCGGCACTGGAGGCCGTCCGGAAGCACTGGGACGCGCGGTGAGGGTCGGCTACAGGTGGTCTCCGGTGGCCCTCAGGTGGTGAAGCCGATCACCAGCCACATGAAGCCGACGCCCGCGAGGGTGCAGAGCAGTGTGGTGCGGGACGGGTGCGGGCTGTGCGCCTCGGGGAGGATGTCGGAGGTCGCCAGGTACAGCAGGAACCCGGCGAAGTAGCCGAGGTACAGGCCGAGCACGTGCTCCGGGATGGTGAAGAGCAGCGTGATCCCGGCGCCCGTGATCGGCGCCAAGGCGTCCGCGCCGAGCAGGGCCACTGCGCGGCGGCGGTCGTTCCCGTACATCCGGGTGATGGTGTAGGTGTTGAAGCCGTCCGCGAAGTCGTGCGCCACGACGGCGATCGCCACCGCCGTGCCGACGGTGCCGCCGGCCTGGAAGGCAGCGCCGATCGCGAAACCGTCCATCAGACTGTGCCCGACCAGCGCCCCGGCCGCAACGAGACCGACCCCCTGTCTTCGGCCGTGGCCGTGCTGGTGGCCATGGGTGTGGGCGGCGTACTCGCCCTCGTGCCCTCGGTGGATGGCCACGGCGCGCTCCACTATGTGGATCGAGAGGAACCCCGCCGCGAACATCAGCAGCGACTTCGGTACACCGTGCAGCTCGCCCGGCGCGGCGTGGATCGCCTCGGGAAGCAGGTCGAAGGCCACCACCCCGAGCATCAGCCCGGCCGCCAGACCGAGGACCAGGTGCCGCCGGTCCCCGGTGCGCTGGGCGACGTAACCGCCGATCAGGGTCATCAGGAAGGCGCCGGCGGCGACGAGTATCGCAGTCATCCAAAGCCTCCCGACAGAACCCACCCGAGCCCAGCCTGTGCGGCCCGGCGGAGCCCCGCGCGCGGGCTGGGCCGTCGGGGTGACGACCCGTGGCCAGGTCGGGGGCGAGGTGCTTGGACCGGTCGGTCTTTGCCGGTCTTTGCCGGTCTTTCCGGTCGGTCTTGCCGGTCGGTCTTGCCGGTCGGTCTCAGTCCCCGGTCGAGAGCGGCAGGCCGAGGTGGGTACTGGTGAGTTCTCGTACGCCGTCGCCGTCGACCAGGTGGATCTGCTGGTACTCCGCGCTGCCCGCCAGGTCGAGGGCCGCCTCCGCGAACCGCCCACAGGTGAGCCGCAGGCCCCGGTCGGCCCCCTCCTCGCGCACGGCGTCCACCAAGGTCCGCAACTCCTCCTTCTCCACCGGTGACGCCCCCCGGGACGCCCAGACCACCCAGCGGCCCGGCAGCCCGCTGCGCGGGCCGCCCTCACCCGTGGCGACCAGCCCGGCCGGTCCGCGCAGCCGTACGCTCCACTCGGCGAGACCACCCCGGGTGAGCAGCTCCCTGACCAGGTGAGCGAACTCGTTCGACGAGAGGTCGGCCGCCGAGGGGACGGTGAGACCGGCGATACCGCTGGGCTCCACACCGGCGAGCGCGTACGGGTCGGGGGTGACCACGGCGGCCAGCTCGCGCAGCCGGACCAGTGCCTCGTCCTGCTCGGCATCGGTGTAGATGCCCTCGCCCGGAACCTGCGGGGGGGCCTCGTGGGAGGCATACGACGGGTGCGAGGGATCGGGCGGGAGCAGCCGGGTGCGGCCGAGCGCGTCCCGGTCGGCGTCCACGCTGAGCAGGCAGACCGGCTCGTCCTCGGGGGTCGGCCGCAGCCAGCCGTTGAGGACGACGCCGGTCAGTATCTCGTCGGTGTCCACCGCATCCGCCGCCTGCAACGCCCGCAGCGCGAGGCGGGCCGCCAGCCGGAGGTAGTCGGACGCCCGGTCGGCCGTCGGGCGCGGCACCGGTTCGATCTCGCCCTCGGTCGTCAGCCGGTACCCGGCGAGCGAGGGCACCAGGGCGAGCGGCGGCAGTTCGAGGTCGAGGATCGCGGTGCGGGTGAGCGGGCGGAAGACCGCGCGGCAGGGTGCCGGGAGGTCCTGGGTGGAACCCTCCGCCGCCGCCAGAGCCCGTTCGAGCAGCGACTCGACGGCGGCGGGCTCGGCCAGCCGGTACGCCCGGCGGCACTCCTCCAAGCTCTCGTTGTACTCACGGACGGCCCGGGCCCGGGCCTGCTCCGCTTGCTCGTGCGCCTCCCGGGCCGCCACCTGGCCGGAGTCGGCCGCCTCGGTCTGCCGGGTGCGCCACGCCCGCAGGTCACGCTGGTGACGCAGCCGCGCCTGCGCCAGCTCGCGCTGGTACCCGGAGTCCAGCAGCCGCCGCGACGGCGTCTCCGCCGGGTCGGCACCGGGCGCCTGGGGCGGGGCGTAGTCCGTCCAGCGCGGCTCGGCACCGCCGGTGGACTCCGGCTCGCCCGCCGGGTAGGGGCGGGGCTCGTAGCTGCGCAGCTGGCTCTCGAAGTCCATCGCGGAGACGGGCAACGCAGATCGCCGCAGCAGGTCGGCGAGCCGCTCGTGCTCGGCCTGGACGGTCAGCGTCCGATGGTGCGTCAGTGCCGCCGCCCGGCCATGGGCGGCGGCACTGGCGTCCGCACCGGTGTCCTCGTTCTTGTCCCTGCCGCTGTCCCTGTCGCTGTCGCTGTCGCTGTCCGCGCTCTCGTCGTCCGTGAGTCGCTGCTCGGGGACGACGTGCTGCTCGGGGGCATCCGCCCCGAGGTCGCGGAAGACCGCGGCCAGAAAGCCCGGCTGGAGGACTGTGGCAGTCGTCGCGGTCATCGCCGTCGTGACAGTCGTGGCAGTACCGTCCGGCTGGCCCTCGGGTGAGTACTGCATCGGCGGTCGTTCCCCCATGCTCGTCCGGTGTGCTCGGCGGGCCCGCTCGGCGGCGCTCCCCCACGGGAGGCCGTGACCCCCTCGGGAAGCCGTGACACAGCGGGCCCTGCCCAGCATTGTCCACCGTAACGGCGCCGGGGTCAGCCAAGCTCTCTAGTTGGCCATGGTCGGACCAACCGTCAACCAGGCAGTATGTTGATCAGCTTGGCTGTCCGTCAGCTCCCGTGTCAGTTCAGGTGTCGGTTCGCCCGTCAGTTCGTCCTGGTGTTGGTCAGGTGCAGCCCGATGTATCCGACGTAGATCCGGCCGCTGCCGGAGCAGTCGTCCAGGTAGTGCAGCCGGGGAGCTGTCCGCCCACCGCCGATCCGCAGGTGCGCGCCCATGAACGCGCGCCGCGAGGAGTCGACGCACTCCGGCACCGGGAGCATCCGCTCGCGCTTCCACTTGGTGTGGCTCTCGACCGTACGGGACTCACCCCGGACCGCCTTGCGCGGCGGGAAGCGGTGGCACCCGGGCGGGGTGTGCTCGCACCACTGCTTGAAGTCGCCGTGGGCCTCGCCGCGCACGGCGGCAGCCGCGTACTCCTGAAGAGCCGTCAGCCCCTCCCAGGCCAGCCGGGCCCAGCCGGCACCCGAGCACTGGCCGTCCAGCGCGAGCGCCTCCTTCTGATCTCCGGTGAACTCCAGCAGCGGGAACTCGCGGAAGCGGCCGACCAGCTCACCGAAGTTGGCGGGCGCGCCGTCCTCGTCCGCCCGGGCCTCGGCCGCCAGCCGCGTCCGGTCCACCGCCTCTGGGCCGGCCACGGTGCAGAGCCGGCCGGTCAGCACCCGGACCTGAGCGCTGACGTGTCGCAGCGCCGCGTACTGCTCGTCGTTCTCGGCCAGCAGCCGGTACTCGCGGCGGCGCGAGCGGTAGAGACTGTGCCGGACCCGCTGGAGCTCGTCCGCCCGGAGCTGGTGGTCGGCCAGATCGGTGGCCTCGGGCCGGCTCCGCTGCGCGGCAAGCCCGGGGCCGGTTCCGGGGCCGCGCTTGGGCTCGGGCGGCACCTGCAGGACCGGGACGGCGGCGAGCAGCGGCGGCAGCGGGAGTTCAGCCGCCGCGCGGCGGGGCTCACGGGCGATCAGGGATGCCGCCCGGCGGACATCCTCCTCGATCCGGTGACGGGGCATCACCGGATGCCTGGTGCCGTCGTAACGGGAGGCCGGGTCGACCTCGGGCAGGTAGGTGCGGACGGCGCCGCCGTACACCTTGTGATACTCCAGCGCGACGTTGAACAGCGGCAGCGCCGCGTGATCCAGCACGTACAGCATGGCCAGCCCGGTGAGGTGGCGCATCAGCGGGTGGGCCAGGTCGGCCAGCCAGGTTTCGAGCGAAGCGGCGGGCGGCACGCTCGCCACCACCGTCGGGAGGCGGCGCTCGGGGTCGCACAACTCGTCGATCAGCGCGTCCACCCCGGCCGGAGTGACGAGCCGGGGCACCGGACTAACGACGGCGGGCCCGTCGGTGGCGTCGAGCAGGGCGAGCAGGGTGCGGGCCAGATCGGGCACGGGGACCCGGCCGGACGGTCGGACGCCGGAGCCGGCAGGGAGGTGTTCGGCCTCCAGACGGACCCAGGTCCGCTCGTCCGGTGCGGCGGGCGTGCTGGAGGAGGTGCTCGATGGCGTGCCGGGGAGGGTGGGAGCCACGGACTGTGCGGTGGCGATCGTGACTGTCAGCTGGTGGGTGCCGTGCGGGACCGGAGTCCGGAGGCGGCGGCGGGTGTAATGCCCGGCCCGGGCCGGGCTCTCCTGCGAGGGGACTTCGGCCAGTGGGCCGCTGTCACGGTCGAGCAGGACGCGTGCGCCGAGGCGGAGCCGCTCCGCACCAGGGGTCTGGGCGGCGGACGGGGGCTCCTCGCAGCCCTCCTGCTTCAGCCAGGCGGTCAGCAGTTGATCTGCGAGGGCGACCACGTCCTGGTGCGGCCCGGTGGTGGCAACCGTCATCCGGTAGGGCGCCGATGGGCCGAACCTGGCCAGGGCGTCGTGTGGTTGCTCTTTGAACGGGGTGTGCTCCGGAGTCATGCGAGGTACCTCCCGTGGTGCGGCGGTGGGGTCTGGATTCCTCCATCGATGGGTCGGTCGTCCGGCTCCGCCCGGCAGCTGCCGGGTGTGGATCCTTGACGGGAAAACGCAAGAGCCCGGAGTGGAAGTTCCAACTCCGGGCATGGTTAATTCGTTCGAGTGTCATCCAGGCTTCGCACAACCGCAAGTACGGCGGTACGGAGTATGGGCGCAGCCGAGTACGGGCGCAGCGGAGTACGGCTGCGGCGGACTACGGGCGCAGCGGACCACGGAGTCGATGAGCTCGGGAGTGGACGGACCTGGGAGTCAACGGCTCCACTGCGGTGCGGGGGCGTCCACGGCGAGCTGACTGCCTTCGGGCACGTCGTACGACGCCGCCAGCACCACCGGCACGGTCCCCAGGTTGCGCCCGATGTGCACGTGCTCCGGTCCGGCCTCCTCGACCAGGCCGTCACCGGGACTGCTGACCACGACCGATCCGTCCGCCAGCGTGCGGGTCAGCGTGCCGGAGAGGACCATCACCTGGACCCGTCCGGGGTGGTAGTGCCAGCCAGTGCTGGCACCTGGTGCGAGCGTGATGGTCTGGACTACGGGCATCTCGGGCTTCCGGCTCCTGGGTCGACGGCGGCCCAAGGGTATCGAGCCACCCGGGCGCACCGGAATACGCTCGAAATACTTCAGGTGAACTGGCCGGAACATTGCCCGACCTGTCGGCCTTGCGGCTAAAATTCGCCGCTGCACCCTGCCTGCCCGTACTCAGACGGGCACCTCGACGTACGTGCGGCCCGCCGCCACCGCCTCGGCGCCACCGCCGGTCGCCTCGGCCAGCCAGGTGTGAAACGCCGTCACCTCCGGCTCCGGCACCCCGACCTCGATCCGGACCCCGGCGGGCTCGTACGCCAGCCCTCGCACCACGTAGCCCGCCGCCCGCAGATCATTCTCCAACCGTCCGGCCTTGGTGTGGTCGGCGGACACCGCCAACAGCGCGACCGGCCGGCGCTCCAGCAACCCTACGGCGTCCACCGCCTCGGACACCGCGCTCCCGTACGCCCGGACCAGCCCGCCCGCGCCCAGCTTGATACCACCGAAGTACCGGGTGACCACCGCGACGGTGTCGGTCAGCCCACGGCGCCGCAGCACCTCCAGCATCGGGACCCCCGCCGTACCACCGGGTTCGCCGTCGTCGTTCGAACGTTCGCGCGGGTTCGCACCGCCGACCACGAAGGCGGTGCAGTTGTGCCGGGCGTCCCAGTACTGCTTCCGGGTGCTCGCGATGAAGACCTGCGCCTCCTCCTCGTCGGCGACCCGGGCGAGATGACAGATGAACCGCGACTTCTTGATCTCGATCTCGTGGCTGCCGGAGCCCCGAATGGTCAGGTACGGCTTCGCGCTCGGCTCCGACATGGCGCTGTGACTCTCCAAACAGGAAAAGCTGGCGGGGTCTTGATCGACCCCGCCAGCTTAGACCGGCCGCCCACGGGCGCCCGGCGAGGCTTTCGTCAGCGGCCGGCCAGGGCGTCGAGCTGCTTGCGGTCCAGGCCGGTGAGCTCGGTGACCTCGGCCGGGTCGACCGCTCCGCAGTCGAGGCCGCGCAGCAGGTAACCGCTGAGCGCCTTGGCGGTCGCGGGCTCGTCCATCACGTCACCGCCGGCCTTGGCGACGTATGCGGCCAACCGGGCGGCGGCGGCCCGCAGACCCTCCCGGTAGAAGGTGTACACGGCGACGTACCGGGTCGGCATGTGCGCCGGGTGCATGTCCCAGCCCTGGTAGTACGCGCGGGCCAGCGAGCGGCGGACCAGGTCGTGGTGCAGCTTCCAGGCAGCGTGCACCTGCTGGGTCGAACCGGTCGGGATCACGTTGGTCGAGCCGTCCGACAGTCGTACTCCGGTACCGGCCGCAGCCACCTGCATCACGGCCTTCGCGTGATCCGCGACGGGGTGGTCCATGCTCTGGTACGCGGCGCTGACGCCGCAGGAGGCGCTGTAGTCGAAGGTGCCGTAGTGCAGGCCGGTGGCCCGGCCGTCGGCGGCCTCGATCATCCGGGCCACGGTCGCCCGGCCGTCGGGGCCGAGGATCGCCTGGGTGGTCTCGATCTGGATCTCGAAGCCGATCCGCTTCGCCGGTAGCCCGGCCCGCTGCTCGAAGTCCTCCAGCAGCCGGACCAGCGCGGTGACCTGCTCGACATACGTCACCTTGGGGAGCGTGAGGACCAGGCCGTCGGGCAGGCCGCCCGCCGCCACCAGGGTGGAGAGGAAGAGTTCGAGAGTGCGGATACCTCGGTCGCGGACCGCCGCCTCCATGCACTTGATCCGGATGCCGATGTACGGCGGCGCGGTACCGTCCGCCACAGCGGTGGACACCAGGCGGGCCGCACGGACGGCGGCGGCGTCCTCCTCCGCGTCCGGGCGCGGGCCGTAACCGTCCTCGAAGTCGATCCGCAGGTCCTCGATCGGCTCACGCTCCAGCTTGGCGCGGACCCGGGCGTGGACGTCGGTGAGCAGCTCGTCCACCGGGACACCGAGGGCGAGGGCCAGCTCCGCCGGGGTACCCGCGTGGGTGTCGAAGGCCGCCAGGGCTTCACGGCCCCAGGTCCGCACGGTGTCGGCGTCGAAGGCGTCGGCCGGGACGTAGACGGTGTGGACCGGCTGCCGGGTGCTCGGCTCACCCGGGTACCGGCGGGCCAGCTCGGCGTCGACCGGCGCGAGCAGCGCGTCCACGGCGGTCCGGGCGGCACTCGAGAACGATGCTCCGCCCTCGGACTTGCTACCGCCCACCTCGACCTGCGACATCCGGACTCCTCCACGGTGCAGCTATTCAACAGATTGTTGATGTGAAGGTAGTCGCGGCGGTCGGGAGGCGTCAATGCCCGCCCACGGGCCGGACCGGTCAGCAGGGCCCGGGCATGGGTCCCCGGTCCGCCCAACCGCAGTCCCGCCTCAGCCCCGCCTCAGGGCGACTCAGTCCCGCCCGGAGGCGGCGTATCGCTCCTGCAGCTTCGGCCAGATCTTCTCCAGCTCGGCCGGGTTGACCGAGCCGTCGGGGCGGGAGCCGACCATCCCGAAGTCCCTGGTGAGGTGTTCGGCGAGACGCTGCACATCGGGCTGGCCACCGTACTGGTCGATGTAGCCGAGCAGCGCCTCGAAGCAGACGTCCGCGTCGAGCGGCTCGACAGCCGCGCGGCGATCCACCTCCGGCCTGCCGTTCTGGCGAACCGGCACGCCTTCCTCGCCACCCTCGCCGATCACGTCGATCACGTCGCTGCCGTCCGGCCCGGCCACCGTACGAACTGACGCATCGTCAGAGTGTCCGAGCTGTTCGAGCCGGACCGGCCGCAGGCCGATCTGCGTCTGTACCGCCGCCGCGACCGGTACAGGCTTCGGCGCTGCCTGCGCACGGGCCGGGGTCGGGACCGGGGCCATTTCGGCGGGAGCCGGCCTCGGGACGCGCGGCGGCTTGAACCAGGGGGACGCCTGGCCGGGAACTCGCGCCGTGTTGGCCGCCTGCGCCTGCGGGGAATGAGCCGGGACGGCCCGGGCCAGCCACACATTCAGCTCGGGCTCCGACGGTGTCGGGGCAGTCTCTTCCTCGTGGGCCGGCTCCTGGGCGTCACGCCGCCGGACAGCCGCCAACTTCGCGAGCGTCGGCACCGCCACGGCCACGTCGACCGCCGCAGCCACCGGCGCCTGCGCCTGCACCTGTGCCTGCGCCTGCACCTGTACTGCGGGGCCGACCTGCGCGACGGCTTGGGCGACGGGCTGCACCAGCGGCTGGGCGCTGCTCTGCGCGAGTGGCTGCGCGACCGGCTGGGCCACGGACTGAGCGAGTTGCACGGTCTCCAGGGGGCCGTCGATCCGGTCCAGAATCGTCGGGTCGAGCGGCACGCCGTACTTGGCGAGCTTCAGCGGCAGGAGGGCCTGGAACGGAGCCGAGCGACGCCAGCCGCGCCCGTAGCGGAAGCGCAGCTGGGCCCGGTAGACGAGGCGGTTCTGCTCCAGCCGCACGGTCTCGTCGTACGACCGCAGCTCCCAGAGCTTCATCCGGCGCCAGAGCCGGAATGTCGGCACCGGCGAGAGCAGCCAGCGCATCATCCGCACCGACTCCATGTGCCGGTCGGCGGTGATCGCCGCGATCCGGCCGACGGCGTGCCGGGACGCCTCGACCACGACGACGAAGAGCACGGGGATGACCGCGTGCATCGCCATCCCGAGCGCGTCGCCCCAGGAGGCCGCCGCGTTGAATGCGATGGTGGAGGCCGTGAGGAGCCATGCGGTCTGCCGCAGCAGCGGGAAGGGTATCCGGAGCCAGGTCAGGACCAGGTCCAGCGCGAGCAGCACCACGATGCCCGCGTCCACCCCGATCGGGAAGGCGTAGGCGAAGGTGCCGAAGCCCTTGTGCAGGGCAAGCTCGCGCACGGCGTTGTAGGAACCCGCGAAACCGATGCCTGAGATGAGGCAGGCGCCGGCTGCGACCAGGCCGAGCAGGACTCGGTGGGCGCGGGTAAGGGATGGACGTGCCATTCGTTGATCAACCCCTGGGTTTCGGCTGCTGCCGTACGCGACCGTTGTGCTGCCGGGTCCACCCTTGCCGAAGCGCGGGATCACCGCACCATCGACCGTCTCGGCCCACCGGATATTACTCGCACACCGGTTTGAGTACTGCGTCAGCCTGGGGTTGCCGGACTACGCCGGAGCACCGTTGAGGTGCGCCAACACCGCCAGAACGCGGCGGTTGGCATCATCGGCGGGGATCAGCTCCAACTTCGTGAAGATATTGGCAATATGTTTGGCGACTGCACCGTCACTGATGGACAGTCGGGTCGTGATGGCCGAGTTGGAACATCCCTCGGCCATCAGCTCCAGCACCTCCCGCTCGCGGGGTGAGAGGCGCCGGAGAGGCTGCGAACGGGCGCGGCTCTGCATCAACTTGGCGATGACGTCCGGGTCCATCGCCGTACCACCGGCCGCCACTCGGCGAACCGCGTCGATGAACTGGTCCGCGTTGAACACCCTGTCCTTCAACAGATACCCGACTCCGCCCGTCCCGTCCGCCAACAACTCGCGCGCGTACAGCTGCTGGACGTGCTGCGACAGCACCAGGACGGGCAGGCCGGGGATCTGTCGACGTGCGGCCAGCGCCGCCTGCAGACCTTCGTCCGTCAACGTCGGTGGCAGCCGGACATCCACCACAGCCACATCGGGTCGGTGCTCAAGGAGGGCCTCCAACAGTTCGGGGCCGGTCTCGACCGCAGCCGCGATGGTGAATCCGTGCGCCTCCAGCAGACGGATCAAGCCTTCTCGGAGGAGGTAGAGGTCCTCGGCGAGGACAACGCGCACGGCAACTCCATGGTGATGGTCGTCGGGCCGCCCGGCGGGCTGCTGAGCGAGAGGACACCGTCGAAGGTACCCAGCCTACGTTCGATACCGCGCAGGCCACTGCCTCGCTCGGGCACTGCCCCGCCGCGCCCGTCATCCGTGACCGTGATCCGCAACTGCCCCGCGCGGAACAGGATGTCGACCCAGGCCAGCTGTGCTCCGGAGTGCTTGGCGACATTGGCCAGCAGCTCGCTGACGCAGAAGTACGCAGCCGACTCCACCGGAGCCTCCGGCCGCGCCGGCAGACTCACCGTCACCTCTGTGTTCAGCGCACTGTCCAGCGCCAGCTCCCGTACCGCGTCACCGAGCCCGCGCTCGGCCAGGACCGGCGGGTGGATACCTCGGACCAGATCACGCAACTCCTGGAGCGCCTTCGCCGACGACTCCCGTGCCTCGGCCAACAGCCGGCGGGCGGACGATGGGTCACTGTCCATCAGGTGTTCGATCGTCCCCAGCGTCATCCCGATCGCCACCAGGCGGGCCTGGGCACCATCGTGAAGATCCCGCTCGATCCGCCGGAGCTCGGCGACCTGGCTACCGACCGCCTCGGCGCGGGTGGTGGTGAGGTGTTCCACCCGCTGAGTCAGCCGGACCTTCTCCAGCTTGCCCGAAGCCTGGGGGTCGAGCGCCCGGTGCATCCACTCCCCGTAGGTCCGGAGCGCGTACGGTGCGACCGCCAGCCCACCGGCTGCGAGGCCCAGTGCGAAGAGGAGCTGCACGAACTGTCCGAAGATCACGGGAAGTTGGACGAAGAACATGCCACCGTGGGCGTAAATCGCCAGCAGTTGGGCAGCTGACATCGCCGCGCCGAAGGCCAGCAGCCCGAGGGTGGGGAGAGCCAGCAGTGCCGCCGCAACAGCGTTGCCCACCAGCCACCTGACATCCCGCCAGGTCTCCGGGTCGGCTGTCACCTCCCGCACGAAGAGCGCCGATTCGGCCGTCCGCTTCTGACGGTAGTACGAGTGCCCCGTCCACCAGTGCCCTCGCTCGTCCTGCGTCGGCGCGGGGATCACTCGGTACCGCTCCGGGATGACCAGCCCGAACCAGTCCCTCGCCCACCGCCGCGACCTGGCGGAGTGGGCCCGGCTCCACCAGAAGAAGGCAATCGGCCAGGCGATCGCGGCGCCGAGGCCAAGCAGGGTAACGGCCGGCCCTCCGCCCGGCCTCGTCAGCATCAGCACGGACACCACGGCCAAGAAGAACAGAACAACAGGCCCCAGCCCGGCCTGCAGCACAACCTGAAGGCATCGTCGTTGGGCCAGCAGGCCCGCCGCTGCCCGCTCTCGGTACTGCCCCGCCCAACGGGCAGCGGCCGGCAGGCTCTGACTCACCATGTGCACCTCTTCTACTTCAACTCGCGGTCGCTCTCGCCGGACATCAGTCTGTCCGGGCCGGCCGTTCGAAGCAGTAGCCCCTGGACCCAACTTGGGGTGGAGCTAGGACCACCCACTGGCCTGTACCTGTCGCCTTCATTCGCGCGCGCCAGATCGGGTCAATTTCCGTCCGGAAATGCAGAGAGCCCCCATCCGTTCCCGGATGGGGGCTCTCTGTGAATGATTGTTCGGCGGCGTCCTACTCTCCCACAGGGTCCCCCCTG
>NZ_JARXZC010000041.1 GCF_029894335.1 Kitasatospora sp. MAP5-34
GGAGAAGGCGCAGGCGGTCAGGAGTTCGCGGTGGCCGGTGAGGGTGGCTTGTTGTCGGCCTGTCGTGGTGTCCCACAGGCGTGCTGTCAGGTCGTAGCCCGCGGTGGCCAGGAGGGTTCCGTCCGGGGAGAAGACGCAGTCGGATACGGTGCCGCGGTGGCCGAGGAGTTCGTGGAGTTGGGCGCCGGTGGTGGCGTCCCAGATTCTGACCGTTGCGTCGCCGCTGGCGGTGGCCAGATGACTTCCGTCCGGGGAGAAGGCGCAGGCACGGACTCCGCTCGTGTGACCACGGAGGGTGCGGACGACCTGATCACTGGGCTGGTCCGGCATCGACCAGGCGGGAGTGAGGTGGGGCGAAGGCAGATGGCGCCGATAGTCGGCGGTTACAGGTTCAAGCGACGGGATCGCGCTCAGGTAGCTATAGAGCGAGGCGTCCAAGGACGTTGGCGGGTCCGTGGGAGCGAGCACCTGGGCGATCGCCCCCACGGCGCGCCGCATGTTTCGGGCAGCGTCGGTCGACGGCATGGCCAGGTCGGCTTCGAACGCGGCGCAGGAACCGAGGTTCACGATCTTCGATCGCGCCCACCTGAGATCGCTCAGGAGGACGTCTCGCTCCTGGAGACGGCCGGCATGGGTGAGGTGGTGGGGGAGGTGATGCCACAGGTACGTCGGTTCGGGCGGCATCAGCCACCAGTCGGCGGCTGATGCGTCGGGCAGATAGCGTTCTGCTGCTCGCACCAGGTGCTGGTGCTTCGTCAGTAGCTCGTCATCCGTGAGCGTGTGTCGCAGGTATGCGGAGAGGACGTCATGGAGGCGGACGCCGGGGACGCCGTGCTCCCAAGCGGGCAGTACGAGTCGCAACCGCGCCAGCCGGGAG
The DNA here is from genome assembly GCF_029894335.1 of Kitasatospora sp. MAP5-34. Lineage (GTDB taxonomy): Bacteria > Actinomycetota > Actinomycetes > Streptomycetales > Streptomycetaceae > Kitasatospora. Next base: position 878 of record NZ_JARXZC010000041.1, read on the forward strand.
CGCAGTCGTTCGGCCTGCGTCTCCGACAGTCCACCGGCCGTGCCCCACAGAGCGGCCAGCAGGTCGGCCGGCATGAAGGTGTCCTCGGGGAGGATCGTGAGGTCGAGGTAGCGCTCTCGCTGGTCTGCCGACAGGAGTGACAGACTCGCGTTAACGGTGGCCGTGACGGCGGATTGGCGGTCGTGGGTGGGATCGAGGTCGAGTACGGCCGGTCCGCCGCGGGCCAGTTGGCCGAGGACCCAGCTCGCGGCCTGGGTCGCATCCGCTCCTGCGCGGATCTGCTCGGCGAGCGCGGCGTTGACCAGTCCGATCAGCAGGGGCCAGCGCCCTGTGCGGGCGACGAGCTTGTGGGCCAGGCCAGGGGGAACGCCGGCGACGCCCTGGGTCAGCGCTGCCATGGCCTGGCCGGCAGTCATCACGTCCACCACTACAGTCGTGCTCCCGCGAGGTGCGACACCCGCATTGCGAGTCGTGACCAATCTTCGACAGAGCCGACCTCCGATGGTGAACGGATTCAGCTGTTCCGATCTCCATACATCGTCAACTATCAGGAGGGTAGGCCCGCGTTGGTCGAGGGCCTTGCCGAGTCGGCCACCAGCCAGCTCGGGGTCTGCCGTGTACCCATCATCCCCGGAGAGCATCGAGCACAAACCACCGACGAATTCCGCAAGTCGCGGTCCGCTGGCGTCTTCGCCGACTGTGAGCCACAGTAGGCCCCCGGTGAACTGCTCCCGCACTCTCGGGTCGTGGCAGAGTTGAGCGGCCAGGGTGGTCTTGCCGAAACCGCCGGCGCCTTCGATGACGGTGATTGAGGGCGCGGCTGTCGGATCCTCGCGCAGGACTCCATCGAGTGCGGGCGCGTAGAGGTCGGGCCGGTGGATGAGTGCGGGGGTCACAAGGGGTGCCATCCACGGCCGCCCGGTCATGGACCGCCGGGCGAAGTAGTTGATCTGAATCCCGTGGTCGCCGATCTGGATGCCTTGTCCCGCACGCGCGTCCACCGGTGATGCAGGTGACTCATCCATGACCATGTGGTGCCTCTACCCGGGACCTGCGTTGACTAGTCATTAGGGCGTTCGAGTCCATGGGGAGGTGGGCCTGCCCGGAACTCAACGGATGGAACGTTCGTCGCAGCCCTGCAGGAGTTCCAGCAGCTCCGGCGGCTGGCGAATGACGTGATCCGGCGCAGCGGAGAGCACGGCCTGCTCGTCCGTTCCCGCCCATAGAGCGGCAATCGACGTCACGCCGGCCGCGCGCGCACTGAGGATGTCGGTGGGTGCGTCTCCGACCATGACCGCCTCCGTTGCCTCCACTCCCACAAGGGCGAGGGCGCTCAACACGATGTCCGGAGCGGGTTTGGGCCGTCTCACCTCATCGGAGCCGACGACCCCGTCGAGCAGCGGGAGCAGCCCCACGGTGCCCAAGAGCGACCGAGCCCTGCCGCCGCTCTTCCCGGTCGCGACCGCGCTACACAGGCCGCGGGCCCGCAGGCCGACGAGCAGGTCGACGACGCCGTCGTACACGGTCACCCGGGATGCGAGGCGCTCGCTCTCGCGGACGAACGGGGCCTGCATCGTCAGAGGAAGTCCCATCAGCCGCATGATGTCTGGGAAGAACCTGCCTTGGTGCTTGACGTACTCAGTAAATGGGGGCGGTCCGTCCCCCACCGCCTCGGCATACGCAACCGCGAACGCCTCGCGCATCACGGCGAAGCTGTCCACCAGTACACCGTCGAGATCGAACACCACAGCACGCATGGTCCCCCCTTGGCGCAGTCGGTCGTCATGGCTACCGGATCGTGTAGGTGGGCGGCGCGGCGCTCGGTGGTGGACCAGCCGCTTTCGCCGAGCCTCGGGCTCCAGCGGTCACACCCGGCACGGCGGTGCCGAGTGCCCCTCGCAGCAGGCGCCCAGGAGTCACGGCCGCAGTGGCGGGGGCATTCGTGTTGGCAGGCAGGGCGAGGGTGTTCACAGCTCTGGGAGGAGATCTTGCTGAGGAGGCGAGGGGAGCGCGACCGGGCAGGCCCGTGCGGACGCGTGACAGCATGGCCACAGCATGAGACCGTCGGACGAGCTCGCGAAAGATGAACTCCCGCGCTGGTATGAAGATGTGACATGGTGTCGGAAAATAGAAACCGGCATTCCGGGTGACACGCGGAGGCCCCCGGGCATCCAAGGTGGCGGAGACGGCGCCGGGTGGACTCACGACCAGGGGAAGCCGCGATCAATGCGGTCGGAGTCCGGCGGACATAGTCTCTCGGAGAGCCATGATGGTCTAGCATCTTGCTTTCGCAGGCGTGGAGTTCAAGACGGGGAGGGGATGCTGGTGACCGGAGTCGAGGTGATCCTTGCAGCGTTGACGGCTGGCGCCGGTGCGGGTGTCACGACCACGGCGAACACTGCCGTTGTGGATGCCTACCAGGGCCTGAAGGAGTTGCTGGCCCGCAGGATGGGGCATGGTTCCGCCACCCCGGCAGTGGCGGGTGACCTGGTCCCGGACGTCGACACCGTTCCAGGGATCCACCAGGCCGAAGCCGACGCGTGGCGGACCCGCATGGCCACCGAGCTGTCGCTCTCGGGCGCGGCGGGGGACACGGAGATCCTGACCGCCGCCCGCCACCTGCTTGCGTTGCTCGAGTCCCAAGGAGCTCTGCCCGTTGCGTACCAGGTGGACGCGCGCGAGGCCAAGGGTGTCCAGGTCGGCGATCGAAACATCCAGAACAATACGTTCTCCTGACCTCGTGTTCTCACGAGCAGTGCTGTCCGAGCCGTGATCTCCCGGCCTCGGCCTGGACGTCGGTCGTCGACCCACACGGCGAGGACCGAAAGATGGAGAGCCACTGGGCCCACGACGAGGCGTACTACCGCTGCCGCTTCCCCGAGCAGTACGCCCTCGCCAACCGCATCGAGCATCCTCGCAACGTGTACTTGCGCGAGAAGGACATCCTCGGCCCGCTCGACCACTGGCTCGCCAAGATCTTCGCCCCGCACCGGATCGACGACACCATCGACTTCCTGACCACCGTCGGCGGCCTCACCCCGACCGCCGAACACACGCTCAGCACCGAACACGCCAAGAAGACGATCAAGGAATGTGACACGAAACTCACCACTCACCGTGCCGCCCTCGAAGCAGGCGCCGACCCGGTACTGGTCGCCGGCTGGATCGCCGAAACCCAGGCAACCCGCGCCCGAGCCGAGGCCGAACTCCGCACCGCGCGATCCGCACGTCGTGCCCAGCCCACTCGCGACGACATCGCTTCACTCGTCCGAGCCAACAGCGACCTCGTCACCGTCCTCACCCGCACCGAGTCGGTGGAACGCGCTGACCTCTACCAGAAGTTGGGTTTGGTGCTCACGTACGACTCCGGAAAACAAAAAGTGCTGGTTGAGATGAATCTCAACCAGCACTTTCCTGATCCCCGTGGGGTATCAGTCGGTGTCCGAGGGGGGACTTGAACCCCCACGCCCGATAAAGGGCACTAGCACCTCAAGCTAGCGCGTCTGCCATTCCGCCACCCGGACAGGGTGTGTGCCTTGGGCTTTTCTTGCTGTTTCCCTTGGCGACAGAGAGAACACTACCAGGCCCTGGGAGTGCTTCTCACCTGCGTTTCTTCCGCCCAGGGGTGGTTCGGCGAGGAGGCTTTGGGGCGCATGGGTATAAATATGCGCAAGTAGGACATTTGGCGAGTGTGCGCAGCACCGGGAGTCGCCGGAGGCGGTTACGGCCTGGGGGTCGAGCCGGGGTGGTCGGAGCGCAGGGGGCCGCTGCGGGGGAGGTCGCGGCGGAGGCTCTGGTTGGGAGGGGTTGGGTTGGCGGAGTCCCTGGTGCGGTGAATGTTTCGGCTGATCGGTGGGCGGAAAAAGCACAGGATCGGCAGGGAATCGACCACTGTCGGACAGAAACAGGTCGCCTGGCGCCAAGTTGCAGTCGCTCCCACGAAGGCCCCTGGCGCTCTCCTAGCCTCGGAGGACCGAGGGAGCCTTGAGCGGAACGCCCGATTCCCGACAGACCGCCCGCCGGTCGGGCCGCGTGCCGGGCCGTCTGGCAGGCCGCGTGCCGGGGCCGCCGGGGTGCCTCCCGTCACCAGCGCGAAGGGGCGGCTTGACGTGGAACAGATGAGCGGGGCGGCCGGGCCGGCCACCAGACGGCTCGGTACGGAGCCCGTCGAGGGGGTGTGGCGGTTCTCGGCGGTGGCGCAGGAGGCTTCGGTGCCGCAGACCCGCCACGCGGTGCGCGACCGGCTGCTGGCTCAGGGCATGGCGGAGCAGCGCTACCAGGAGTTGATCGACGACCTGTTGCTGATCGTCTCCGAGCTGGTCAGCAATGCCGTGACCCACGCCGCCGTGCTGTCGCCGTACCTCACCACGGAGCTGGCGATCGGCGGTGGTTGGGTGCGGGTCTCGGTCGAGGACGGGCACCCGTACCGCCCCCGTGCGCTGGAGAGCGACCTCGGGCAGTTGGGCGGCCGGGGGCTGTTGCTGGTCAAGAGCGTCACCCTGCAGGCCGGGGGCGTCTGCGATGTCGAGCGCACCGGGGAGGGCGGCAAGGTGGTCTGGGCCTCGCTCCCCCTCCCCGCACAGCGCGAGGCCGACCCGGAGGCCGATCTCGACGACTGTACGGACACTGTGGCCGGGGACAGAGCGGCCAGGGGAAAGGACAAGGAGAGCGGCGGCGGCGCCTGGCCGCTCTGATCCCGGCGAAAGGCGGAAGCCGGAAGCTGGAACAGGGACCGGAGCAGGGACCGGGACCGGGGTGCCTACCAGTCCCGTCCGGCGATCTCGCGGATTCCGGGGAGCGCGGCCTCGAAGACCGTCCGGAACCAGACCGAGAACGGGCGCTCGGCCTCCAGGGCCCTCAGCTCGTCGGCCGTGACGAACAGAGTGTCGTCGACCTCCGAGGGGTCCGGGTCCAGCGGTGCGGTGACCAGGCCGACGAACAGGTGGTTCCACTCCCGCTCGATCAGCCCCGAGGCTTCGTCCGGGAGGTCGTACCGGACCGTACCGGCCTCGCACAGCAGGGCGGGTGCGGCGCCGAGCTCCTCGGTGGTGCGGCGGGCGGCGGCGACGAACGGGGCTTCGCCGGGGTACGGGTGGCCGCAGCAGGTGTTCGACCAGACACCGGGGGAGTGGTACTTGCCGAGCGCGCGGCGCTGGAGCAGCAGCCGGCCCTGACGGTCGAAGAGGAAGACCGAGAAGGCCCGGTGCAGCCGGCCCGGCTGCTGGTGGGCCGACAGCTTCTCGGCGGTGCCGATGGTCACGCCTTCGTCGTCGACGAGTTCGAGGAGGATCTCGAGCTCCGCTCCGCTTCCCGCATCGACCCCCGAACCGACCCCCGCATCGACCCCCGCATCGACCCCCGATCCGACCCCCGCTCCGACCTGCGTCGCGGACTGGGTCTGGCTGGTCGATCGACTCTCGGGCATGTGGCCTCTTTCGGCACGAGGACCGGTGCCGCAACCCGGGCATCCGGGCCCGGACCCGCCCACCCGGTCCGGCGGTCGGCTTCACGTCGCCGCCCGGGCTCCCGCGCTCGTCGGGAGGCACCAGGTGGCGTCGGGGGACCAGTCTGCCGTATGGCTCGCGACCCCGGGTGACGTGACGTTCACCAGGGCTTGAAAGCTCGAACGGGTCGGCAACCTGTTCGATTTATGATCGGGTTGGCCGTCTTCGGTTCAGCTGTTGTCGGTTCGAGCGCCGGATCGCGGTCCGGCCGCGACCGGTGGGTGGTTCGACCGCCGGACCCTGGAGGCGGTCGCTGCCGCCGTCGGCGGGCACGAGCCGCGCTCGTCCCTCGTACCGGCCCGCCAGCTCAACGGCCCGCTGGCTCACGGCTCGCCGGACCTGTCGGCGCCCGCATTCTTCCGGGCCGGTGAGTACCTGACCGGGGTGGCGCCGGCCCTGCGTCGGGACGTCGCGGCCCTCCCGGCCGCGTTCGGGCTGGTCGCTGCCGTCGCCTACCATCACTACGACACGGTGTACCGCCTTCGCGGGGGCACCGGAGCGCCGGCCCGATGGCTGGTACGGGCGACCGGCGGGCAGGTGGGCCGGGCTCTGCTCGGCACCCTCGTCGTGGCGCTCGCGTACAACGGCAGCCCGTCGGACCCGTCGGGCACCAGGGTGCCGGAGCGGCTTGACGAAGGGCGTGCTGGTGGCCCTCGCAGCCGTACCGGCTCTGGTTGTGGTCGCCGAGAGCATCCAGTTTCTGGGTCCTCCCAGACGCCGCAGCTGAACACGACGAATCAGGAGACACCGCATGATCGGCCTCGTTCTGGCAGCCGGCGCCGGCCGCCGACTGCGCCCGTACACCGACACTCTGCCCAAGGCGCTGGTGCCGGTCGACGGGGAGCGGACCGTCCTGGACCTCACCCTCGGCAACTTCGCCGAGGTCGGCCTGCGCGAGGCCGCCATCGTGGTGGGGTACCGCAAGGAGGCGGTGTACGACCGCAAGGACGCCCTGGAGCAGAAGTACGGCGTCAAGCTCCACCTGGTCGAGAACGACAAGGCCGAGGAGTGGAACAACGCCTACTCGCTCTGGTGCGCCCGTGACCTCTTCGCCGAGGGCCTGCTGCTCGCCAATGGCGACACCGTGCACCCGGCCTCGGTGCAGCGCACCATGCTGGACGGCAACGACCGCCGGATCAAGGAGGGCAACGCCCCCGGGATCCTGCTCGCCCTCGACACGGTGAAGAAGCTCGCCGACGAGGAGATGAAGGTCGTCGTCGACCCCGCGACCGGCATGCGGAAGATCACCAAGCTGATGGACCCGGCCGACGCGACCGGCGAGTACATTGGCGTCACGATCATCAACCCCTCGGCGGCCGCGGACCTCTCCGACGCCCTGAAGGCCACCTACGAGCGCGACCCGCAGCTGTACTACGAGGACGGCTACCAGGAGATGGTGAACCGGGGCCTGCGGATCGACGTGCAGCCGATCGGCGAGGTCTCCTGGGTCGAGGTCGACAACCACGCGGACCTCACCAAGGCGCGGGAGATCGCGTGCCAGTACTGACCCGGATGGTGCCGTCGCCGGTCTTCGTCGAGATCCGCCCCGGGGCCCTGGACGCGCTCGGCGGCATCCTCGCCGACCAGCGCCTGTCCACCTCCGGCCGGATAGCGGTGGCGATCAGCGGCGGCTCCGGCGCGGTGCTCCGGGAGCGGCTGGAACCGCTGCTCCCGGGCGCCGAGTGGTACGAGGTGATCGACGGCACCCTGGACGCCGCCGTACGGCTCGCGGACCAGATCCGCGCGGGCCACTTCGACGCCCTGGTCGGTCTCGGCGGGGGCAAGATCATCGACGCGGCCAAGTACGCCGCCGCCCGGGTCGGCCTGCCGTTGGTCGCCGTGGCGACCAACCTCGCGCACGACGGCATCTGCTCGCCCGTCTCGACCCTCGACAACGACGCCGGACGGGGCTCCTACGGGGTGCCCAGCCCGATCGGGATCGTGGTCGACCTCGACGTGATCCGGCAGGCCCCGAAGCGCTTCGTGGCGGCCGGCATCGGTGACGTCGTCTCCAACATCTCGGCCTGCGCGGACTGGGAGCTCTCCCACTCCGTCACCGGCGAGAAGGTGGACGGCCTGGCCGTCGCGATGGCCCGCTCGGCCGGTGAGAACCTGCTCCGCCACCCCGGCAGCCTTGAGGACCAGGACCTCCTGACGACGCTCGCGGAAGCCCTGGTACTGTCCGGCATCGCGATGAACATCGCCGGCAGTACCCGGCCCTCGTCGGGTGCCTGCCACGAGATCTCGCATGCCCTGGACGTGCTGTACCCCAAGCGATCCGCCCAGCACGGCGAGCAGGTCGGCCTCGGCGCGGCCTTCGCCACCTACCTGCGGGGCGAGCGCGAGCTCACCGGCCTGATCGTGGACCGCCTGCGGTTCCACGGGCTGCCGGTGACCGCCGCTCAGATCGACTTCACCGAGGCGGAGTTCACCGAGGCGGTGCACTACGCTCCGAACACCCGTCCGGGTCGCTTCACTATCCTTGAGCACCTCGACCTCTCTCCATCAGACATCAGGGACGCGTACGCCGACTATGTCCAAGCCGTCAACAGCTGACCGCCAGGCCCAGAGCCCGGCCGTCGACCTCACGCTCCGCCCCTCGATCGAGGAGCTGCGGGCCGTCATCCACCCGGAGGGCATGCTCCAGCGCCGCAGCGCGGAGCACTGGGCGGGCCGCTGGTACATGCGGAGCATCTCGCTCCGGATCACCCGCGTCCTCTCCACCATGACGGTGATCACACCCAACGGCCTGACCTACCTGATGATGCTGACCGGCATCCTGGCCGGCGCGGCGCTGGTGATCCCCGGGCTCGCGGGTGCCGTCCTCGGGGCGTTCCTGATCCAGCTCTACCTGCTGCTGGACTGCGTGGACGGCGAGGTCGCCCGTTGGCGCCGGCAGACCTCGCTGACCGGTGTCTACCTCGACCGGGTCGGGCACTACATGTCCGAGGCCGCGCTGCTCACCGGCCTCGGCCTGCGCGCCGCCGACCTGCTGCACCGCCACGGCACCACCTCGCACTGGGAGTGGGCCTTCCTCGGCACCCTCGCGGCGCTCGGCGCGATCCTGATCAAGTCCGAGACCGACCTGGTCGACGTGGCCCGGGCCCGCAGCGGCCTGACCGCCGTCGAGGACAGCGCGGCGGTGCCGCGCTCCTCGGGTGTCGCCAAGGCCCGCAAGGCGGCGGCCTTCCTCAAGTTCCACCGCCTGGTCGGCGCGGTCGAGGCCTCGCTCTTCATCCTGGCCGCCGGGATCGCCGACCACGTGCACGGCGGGCTGTTCTTCACCCGCCTCGCGGTCGTCGTGCTGGCCGCCATCGCCATGCTGCAGACCGTCCTGCACCTGCTCAGCATCGTGCTCTCCAGCAGGCTCCGATGAAGCAGGCCCCGATGGAGCAGGCCCCGATGAGCGCCGACGACTTCCGCCTGGGCGCGGTCATCATCACGATGGGCAACCGCCCCGCCGAGCTGAGCGCCCTGATCGACTCCGTGCTGAACCAGGAGGGCCCGGCGGTCGAACTCGCCGTGGTCGGCAACGGCGCGCCGCTGCCGCCGCTCCCGGCGGGCGTGCGGAGCGTCGAGCTGCCGGAGAACCTCGGCATCCCGGGCGGTCGCAACGTCGGCATCGAGCTGTTCGGCAAGGACGGCGAGGAGGTCGACGCGGTCCTCTTCCTGGACGACGACGGCCTGCTCCCGCGTCTGGACTCGGCCCGGCTGCTCCGCGAGGCGTTCACCGCCGACCCGGGGCTCGGCATCGTCTCCTTCCGGATCGCCGACCCGGACACCGGCGTCACCGCGCGCCGGCATGTCCCCCGGCTGCGCGCGAGCGATCCGCTGCACTCGTCCCGGGTCACCACCTTCCTCGGCGGGGCCAGCGCCGTGCGGAGCAAGGTGTTCACCCAGGCCGGTCAGCTTCCGGGCGAGTTCTTCTACGCGCACGAGGAGACCGACCTCGCCTGGCGCGCCCTGGACGCCGGCTGGTCGATCGACTACCGCGCGGACGTGGTGCTGCATCACCCGACCACCTCCCCGGCCCGGCACGCCACGTACTTCCACAACGTGGCCCGGAACAGGGTGTGGCTGGCACGACGGAACCTTCCGGGCCCGTTGGTGCCTCTCTATCTGGGGACCTGGCTGTTCCTCACCTTGGCCCGCCGCCCCTCCGGCGACGCGATCAAGGCTTGGACAGGCGGTTTCCGGGCCGGCTGGAGCGAACCCTGCGGTCCGCGACGGCCGATGAAATGGCGTACTGTATGGCGATTGACCAGGTTGGGCAGACCGCCAATCATTTGATCGCAGCAGTCGGCGGCTTGCCGCCGACCGGACAATCCCCCCGTGAACCCTGTGGGTCCGCCCGGTTCCCGGCCTCTCCCCCGAGTCGAACCGGATCTCCGATCCCGTGAAGGACGAATGTGTCGACAGTGAGTGACTCCGTCAGCCTCTCAGCTCCGTCGGGAGTTGACGCGGGCCTGACCCAGCAGCAGCTCGCGGCCAAGTACGGCCTGACGGTGAGTGGCAAACGGCCGAGCCTGCCCATGTACGTGCGGCAGCTCTGGCAGCGCCGCCACTTCATCCTGGCCTTCGCCACGGCCAGGCTGGTCGCCCAGTACACGACGGCCAAGCTCGGCCAGCTGTGGCAGGTACTGACGCCGCTGCTCAACTGTGCGGTCTTCTACCTGGTCTTCGGTGTGATCCTGAAGAGCCGGGACAGCGTCCCGGTCTACATCGCCTGGCTCTGTGTCGGCGTCTTCGTGTTCCAGTTCTCGCAGAGCGCGATCCAGTCCGGCACCCGCTCCATCTCCGACAACCTCGGGCTGATCCGGGCGCTGCACTTCCCCCGAGCCTGCATGCCGGTCGCCTTCACGGTCATCCAGCTGCAGCAGCTGCTGATCTCGATGGTCGTCCTGGTCGTGATCGTCCTGACGAACGGGATCACGCCGGGTGTCACCTGGCTGCTGATCATCCCGGCCCTGGTGCTGCAGGCGCTGTTCAACACCGGCCTGGCCCTGATCATGGCGCGGATCGGCTCCAAGGCGTCCGACATCTCGCAGCTGATGCCGTTCGTGCTCCGGACCTGGATGTACCTCTCCGGCGTCATGTACAGCATCCAGGGGCAGCTGAACACCGCCCCCCACTGGGTCAAGACGATCGCCGAGCTGAACCCGGCGAGCATCTACATGGACCTGATGCGCTACGCCTTCATGCCCGACAGCTTCAGCAAGAAGGTCTACCCCGGTCTCCAGGCCCCGGACGGTCACTGGGGCCCGCACTACCTGTCGCTGCCGCACCACGTCTGGCTGATCGCCGCGGCCTGGGCCGTCGTCGCCTTCGCCTTCGGTTTCGTCTTCTTCTGGAAGAACGAAGAGGAGTACGGCCGTGGCTGAGACCGCAACCACCGAGGACCGAGGAGTGGCGCCCACCATGGCAGGCCAGGTCAAGCACGAACGCGTTCCCACCGTCGTCGTGGACGACGTGCACATCGTCTACAAGGTGCACGGCGCCGGCGCCGGCAAGGGCAGCGCCACCTCCGCGCTGAGCCGCCTGATCTCCAAGAAGCGCTCGCCCGCCATCCGCGAGGTGCACGCCGTCCGGGGCATCAGTTTCACTGCGTACCGTGGCGAGGCCGTCGGCCTGATCGGGTCCAACGGCTCCGGCAAGTCGACCATGCTGGCGGCCATCGCCGGCCTGCTGCCGACCGAGAAGGGCGGCATCTACACCAACGGCCAGCCGTCCCTGCTGGGTGTCAACGCCGCGCTGATGGACGACCTGACCGGTGACCGGAACGTCATCCTGGGCTGCCTGGCCATGGGCATGTCCCCGGCCGAGGTGAAGGCGCGCTACGACGACATCGTCGAGTTCTCGGGCATCAACGACAAGGGCGACTTCATCTCGCTCCCGATGCGCGCGTACTCCTCCGGCATGTCGGCCCGTCTGCGCTTCTCGATCGCGGCGGCCAAGACCCACGACGTGCTGCTGATCGACGAGGCGCTCGCCACGGGTGACCAGAAGTTCCAGAAGCGCAGCGAGGCTCGCATCCGCGAGCTGCGCGGCGAGGCCGGTACGGTCTTCCTGGTCAGCCACAACAACAACGCGATCCGGGACACCTGCGAGCGGACCATCTGGATCGAAAAGGGCGAGATGATCATGGACGGCGAGACCGACGAGGTCGTCAAGGCGTACGAGAAGTTCAACCACGGCGGCTGATCACCGGCGTGATCGTCATGCGGGGGCCGGTGCCGGGCGGATGCCCGGTACCGGCCCTGCCTGGTGTTCGAGTCCAACGCGTGTCCGAGACGGGCCGGTGGGTCCGTCCGGTGTAGAACGGGGGAGTGACGGCAGTGGCAGCTTCGGACCAATCCGACAATCAGACAGACGGCAGCGCTCTGAACCCGACCATGAACCCGACGCCGGATCCAGCACCGGATCCAGCACCGGCCGGCCCGGCGCCGGACCAGACCCTCGGCAAGGCCGACCTGGAGAACTTCCCGGTCGCCCCGTCCTTCCTGCCCGCAGCCTGGCGGACGGACCTGATGGCGGTCTACGGCTTCGCCCGGCTGATCGACGACGCCGGTGACGGCGACCTCGCCGACCCGGGCGCCGTGGCCGCGTTGCTGGGCGCCGGAGGGACGCCCGTCACTCCTCCGGCGCAGGACGGCCCGCCGAGTCCCGCCGAGACCGAGTTCCGGCTCGCCCTGCTCGACGGGCTGGAGCGGGATCTCGAACGGGCCTTCGAGGCGGCGCTCCCCGCCGGCGCCGCCGAGCAGCCGCGCCACCCGCTGATGCGCGCCCTGGTACCGCTGGTCGGCAAGCACGGACTGACCCCCGAGCCGTTCCGCCGGCTGATCGAGGCGAACCGGGTCGACCAGCGCACCACGCGCTACCCGACCTACCAAGACCTCATCGGCTACTGCACGTTGTCCGCCGATCCGGTCGGCCGGCTGGTGCTCTCGATCGCCGGCGTCTCGACCCCGGAGCGGGTCGCGTACTCCGACGCGGTCTGCAGCGCGCTGCAGGTCGTCGAGCACCTCCAGGACGTCGCCGAGGACCTCGGCCACGGCCGGATCTACCTGCCCGGCGAGGACCTGGAGCGCTTCGGCGTCACCGAGGCGGACCTCGCCGAGCCCACCGCGGGGCCCCGGGTGCGCGAGCTGATCGCCTTCGAGGTGGACCGGGCCCGCACCCTGCTCGATCACGGCGCTCCGCTGGTGGGTACGGTTCGGGGGAGGCTCCGACTGCTCCTCGCGGGATTCACCGCAGGTGGGTACGCGGCCCTGGCGGCCATCGAGGCCGCCGGGTACGACGTCCTGGCCCAGCAGCCGAAGCCCGACAAGCGCCGCCTCGCAGTGAAGGCGGCGACACTCTTCGCGAAGGGAAGGTGAACGCCCGAGTGGCGGCATCACCACTGGCGTCGGCGCAGGTCATGGCGGCGTACCGGTACTGCGAGGCGGTCACCGCCCTCCAGGCCCGCAACTTCAGCTACGGCATCCGCCTGCTCCCGGAGGCCAAGCGGCTCGGCATGTCCGCGCTGTACGCCCTGGCCCGCCGGGTCGACGACATCGGCGACGGAGACCTCCCGCCCGATCGCAAGGCCGAGCAGCTGCTCCGTACCCGCGACCTGCTCGACGAGATCCGCGCGGGCGCCGTCAGCGAGGACGACACCGACCCGATCAAGGTGGCCCTGGCCGACACCGCCCGGCGCTTCCCGATCCCGCTCGAAGGCTTCGACGAGCTGATCGACGGCGTGCAGATGGACCTCCAGGGCGCCGAGTACCGGACCTTCGAGGACCTCAAGGTCTACTGCCGCTGCGTGGCGGGCTCGATCGGGCGGCTCTCGCTCGGTGTGTACGGCTGCGAGGACACCAAGCTCGGCGCCGAGTACGCCGACACGCTCGGCCTCGCCCTGCAGCTCACCAACATCCTGCGCGACCTGCGCGAGGACGCCGAGAACGGCCGTACCTACCTCCCGACCGAGGACCTGGTCCGGTTCGGCTGCGAGCAGGGCTTCGCCCTGTCCAAGCCCGCGACGGGCGCCGACTTCACCGGTCTGGTCGCCTTCGAGGCCGAGCGCGCCCAGCGCTGCTTCGAGGAGGGCCTGCGCCTGCTGCCGATGCTGGACCGCCGCAGCCGCGCCTGCACCGCCGCGATGGCGGGCATCTACCACCGGCTGCTCGCCCGGATCGCCGCCGAACCGGAGTCGGTGCTGCGCGGACGCGTGTCCCTGCCGGGCTGGGAGAAGGCATACGTGGCACTGTCCGGGCTCGCCGGAGGGCGTTCTTGATTCTCTCGCCAGTTATGTCACGCTGTGTCAGCGCGGAATCACAGCCGGGTGGCCGCGCCCTGTCCACGAGTGAGCAGCGAAACGGTAGGGGGGAAAGCTGATGGCGGCACGACCGCGTCCGGCCGGACCCACCGCCGTGGTGATCGGCGGCGGCCTGGCCGGGATCACCGCCGCGCTGCGCCTCGCCGAGGCCGACCACCGGGTCACCCTGCTGGAGACCAGGCCCCGGCTCGGCGGCCTGGCATTCTCCTTCCAGCGCGGCGAGCTGACGGTCGACAACGGCCAGCACGTCTTCCTGCGCTGCTGCACCGCCTACCGGGGCCTGATCGACCGCTTGGGCGCGGGCCGTCTGGTCGATCTTCAGCCGCGCCTGGACGTGCCCGTCCTCGGCGTCGCCGCCGACGGCCGCCGCACCCTGGGCCGGCTGCGCCGCGCGGGCCTGCCCGTCCCGCTGCACCTGGCCGGCAGCCTGGCCACCTACCCGCACCTGAAGCCGCTCGACCGCCTCCGGGTGGTCCGGGCCGCGCTCGCGCTCAAGGCGCTCGACCTGGCCGACCCTCGGCTGGACGAGATCTCGTTCGGCGACTGGCTGCGCAAGCAGGGCCAGAACCGGGCCACCCTGGCGGCGATGTGGGACCTGGTCGGGGTCGCCACGCTCAACGCCACCGCCGACCAGACCTCGCTGGCGCTGGCCGCGATGGTCTTCAAGACCGGTCTGCTCTCCGACCCGGGCGCCTCCGACATCGGGATGGCCAACGTCCCGCTCGGCGCGATCCACCACGACGCCGCCCGCGTGGAGCTGGAGCGCGCCGGCGTACGCGTCCTGCTGCGCGCCCGCGCCGTCGAGCTCAAGCCCGCCGCCCAGCACGCCGTACGGCTGGAGAGCGGCGAGCTGCTCACCGCCGACACGGTGGTGCTCGCCGGCGCGCAGGACAGCGCCGCCGCCCTGCTGCCGCCCGGCGCGATCGAGCGCCAGGAGCGGCTGGGCGAGTTCGGCACCGCGCCGATCCTGAACGTGCACGTGGTCTACGACCGCAAGCTGCTGCGCCGCCCGTTCTTCGCGGCGCTCGGCTCGCCGGTGCAGTGGGTCTTCGACCGTACGGCTCATTCGGGGCTCGCGGTACCCGGTGCGCAGTACCTGGCGCTCTCGCAGTCCGCCGTCCAGGACGAGATCGACCTCCCGGTCGCCGAGCTGCGCCGCCGTTACCTGCCCGAGCTGGAGCGGCTGCTGCCGGCCGCCCGGGAGGCCGAGGTGCTGGACTTCTTCGTGACCCGGGAGCGCACCGCGACCTTCGACCCGGCCCCGGGCACGGCCGCCCTGCGCCCGCAGGCCCGTACCGACATCCCGGGCCTGCTGCTCGCCGGGTCGTGGACGGCCACCGGGTGGCCCGCGACCATGGAGAGCGCAGTCCGCAGCGGTCACGCGGCGGCGGACGCCGCACTCCCGAACTCCGGCCGGCTACCGGTCGACCGAGGCGACGGGAGGTGGCCCCGATGACCTCGGGCCCCATCATCAGCACCGACACCGGCAGTCCCGACAGCGGCATTCGCGACACCGGCAGCACTGGAATCAGAACCGACCGGACGCCCGTGGCGGCCCGGCGGCCTCAGGAAGAGGGAACGTACGTGGAGCCTCGCAGCGGTAATGCCTCGGCTGTCAAGGACGCCGCTTCGGTGCCCGAGCTGCTGGCTCGCGGCCGGACGCTCTGCACCCCGCCGCTGCGTGCGGCGGTGGCCCGGCTGGCGGCGCCGATGGACACCGTGGCCGCTTACCACTTCGGCTGGATCGACCGTGACGGCACGCCGGCCGCGGGGGACAGCGGCAAGGCCGTCCGTCCGGCGCTCGCGCTGCTCTCCGCCCAGGCCGTCGGGGCCCCGGCCGAGGCCGGTGTGCCGGGCGGGGTCTCCGTTGAACTGGTGCACAACTTCTCCCTGCTCCATGATGATCTGATGGACGGCGACGAGACTCGGCGGCACCGGGCGACGGCCTGGACGGTCTTCGGCCCGGCCCAGGCGATCCTGGTCGGCGACGCGCTGGCCACCCTGGGCACCGAGGTGCTGCTCGACGCGGCCGTCACCGGTGGAGCCAGCGCGGCGGACGCCGCCCGCGCCGTCCGGCTGATCACCACCGCCACCCGTAAGCTGATCGACGGGCAGGCCATGGACGTCGCCTTCGAGCAGCGCGACACGGTGACGGTCGCGGAGTGCCTGGAGATGGAGGGCGGCAAGACCGGCGCCCTGCTCGCCGCCGCCGCCGCGATCGGCGCGGTGCTGGCCGGTGCCGACGACCGTACCTCCGACGCCTTGCAGCGTTACGGGCACCACCTCGGGTTGGCCTTCCAGGCCGTCGACGACCTGCTCGGCATCTGGGGCGCCACCGAGGTGACGGGCAAGCCGCACTGGGGCGACCTGCGCCAGCGCAAGAAGTCGCTGCCGGTGTGCGCCGCGCTGGCCGAGGGTGGCGCCGCCTCCCGCCGGCTGGCCGAGCAGCTGGCCGACCCGGTGGGCCGGGGCGAGGAGAGCGAGCCGGTGCTCGCCGCCCGCGCGGCCCTGATCGAGCAGGCCGGCGGCCGGTCCTGGACCCAGGACGAGGCCCGCCGTCAGCACAAGACCGCCCTCGCCGCCCTGGACGAGGTGCCGATGGCCGACGACGTGCGCGAGCACTTCGTCGCACTCGCCGAATTCGTGGTGGTACGAGAGAGGTGACGTCAAGTTGACAGCAACCGCGGACGGCCGGCTCGACCCTGAGTACGATTCCGAGCCGGTCGCGGTGGACGCCCGCTCGCCGTTCGGGTCACGGCGGTGGGAGCCTGACGGACCAGCCGGACCAATGGCGGTACGACAATCTGACGAAACCCTGTCCAGTGCGGCCGCAGTCGCCGAGACGCTGGACCGGGCCACCGCCCATCTGCTGTCGCTGCAACACCCCGACGGCTGGTGGAAGGGTGACCTGGAGACCAACGTCACGATGGACGCCGAGGACCTTTTACTGCGTCAGTTCCTCGGTATCAGGACGGCGGAGCAGACGGCGGCCACCGCCGCCTGGATCCGCTCGCAGCAGCGCGAGGACGGCACCTGGTCCACATTTCACGACGGCCCGCCCGAACTCTCCACCACCGTCGAGGCGTACGTCGCGCTCAGACTCGCCGGTGACGACCCGCAGGACCCGCACATGCGGGCCGCGTCCGCCTTCGTCCGCGCCGGGGGCGGTATCGCCGCCGCGCGCGTCTTCACCCGGATCTGGCTGGCCCTGTTCGGCTGGTGGCCCTGGGACCGGCTGCCGGAGATGCCGCCGGAGATCATGTTCCTGCCCAAGTGGCTGCCGCTGAACATCTACGCGTTCGGCTGCTGGGCCAGGCAGACCATCGTACCGCTCACCGTGGTGTCCGCTCACCGCCCGGTCCGCCCGGCCCCCTTCACCCTCACCGAGCTGCACACCGACCCCGCAGACCCGTACCCACAGCGCCCACTCGCCGCCCCGACCAGCTGGGACGGCCTGTTCGAGCGGCTGGACCGGGTACTGCACGTCTACCGCCGGTACGCCGCCCGGCCGCTGCGCCGCGCGGCGCTCGCCAAGGCCGGCCGGTGGATCATC
The DNA here is from genome assembly GCF_029894335.1 of Kitasatospora sp. MAP5-34. Lineage (GTDB taxonomy): Bacteria > Actinomycetota > Actinomycetes > Streptomycetales > Streptomycetaceae > Kitasatospora. Next base: position 18,252 of record NZ_JARXZC010000041.1, read on the forward strand.
GAACGGCAGGAGGCGGACGGCTGCTGGGGCGGCATCCAGCCGCCCGCCGTCTACTCGCTGATCGCCCTTCAGCTGCTCGGCTACGACCTCGATCACCCGGTGATGAAGGCCGGGCTGGCCTCCTTCGACCGCTTCACCGTGCACACCGAGGACGGCGGCCGCTGGATGGAGGCCTGCCAGTCCCCGGTCTGGGATACCTGCCTCGCCGCCATCGCGCTGCGCGACGCCGGACTGCCCGCCGACCACCCCGGGTTGCTCGCCGCCGTCGACTGGATGCTCGACGAGGAGATCACCACCACCGGCGACTGGGCCGTCCAGCGCCCGCGCCTCGCGCCCGGCGGCTGGGCCTTCGAGTTCGAGAACGACAATTACCCCGACATCGACGACACCGCCGAAGTGGTGCTCGCCCTGCGCCGCGTCACCCATCCGGAGCAGCCCCGGGTCGACGGCGCCGTCCGGCGGGCGGTCGAGTGGAGCCTCGGCATGCAGTCGAAGAACGGCGCCTGGGCCGCCTTCGACGTCGACAACACCAGCACCCTGCCCAACAAGCTGCCGTTCTGCGACTTCGGCGAGGTGGTGGACCCGCCCTCGGCGGACGTCACCGCGCACGTGGTCGAGATGCTCGCCGAGGTCGGCCGGGCCGACGACCCCCGCACCAGGCGCGGGGTGGACTGGCTGCTGGCGAACCAGGAGGCCGACGGCTCCTGGTTCGGCCGCTGGGGCACCAACTACATCTACGGCACCGGCTCCGTCCTCCCCGCACTGGTCGCGGTCGGCATGTCCCCGGCGCACCCGGCGATCCGGCGGGCCGTCAGCTGGTTGGAGGACCGGCAGAACCCGGACGGCGGCTGGGGCGAGGACATGCGCTCGTACGAGGACCCGGCCCAGTGGTCCGGGCGCGGCGAGTCCACCGCCTCGCAGACCGCCTGGGCGCTGATGGCGCTGCTCGCGGCGGGTGAGGGGCGCAGTGAGGCCGTGGAGCGCGGCGTGCGGTGGCTGGTCGCCACCCAGCTGCCCGAGGGCACCTGGGACGAGCCGCAGTTCACCGGGACGGGGTTCCCGTGGGACTTCTCCATCAACTACCACCTCTACCGGTTGGTCTTCCCGGTCACCGCGCTCGGGCGGTACCTGCACGGCACGCCGCTGGGCGGGGGCGTGCGATGAGCCCTGCTCCGCTGCTGGTGGTCTGCGCGCTCGGTCCCGAGGTCTGGGCGCTGCGCGGCGGGGACTGGACGGGCGCCGTGGGCGGCTCGCCGGTGCTCGCCCGGACGGGCATGGGACGCGCCCGGGCCCGGCGCAGCGTGGCGAACCTGCTGGCCAGGGACGGGTACGGCGCGCTGGTGGTGGCCGGCTTCGGCGCCGCAGTCGGCCCCGGGGTGCGGCCGGGAGACGTCATCGTGGCGGACGCGGTACGCGACGGCGAGGGCGGCCACCACCCGCTCGACTCCGCCGCCCCGCTCGCCGATGCGCTGCGGGCGTGCGGCCTGACCACCCGCCTCGGCCTGCACCACACCGCCGACCACGTGGTACGCGGCTTCGAACGCCGTGCCCTGTACGCCCAGGGCGCGCTGGCCGTGGACATGGAGGCCGCCGCCGTCCTCGCCGCCCGGGCCGAACTCCGCCCCGCCCTCCCCACCGCCGTCCTGCGGGTGGTGGTCGACACCCCCGAGCGCGAGCTGCTGCGCCCGGGCACCCTCCCGGCCGGCCTGCACGCCTGGCGGGCCCTGCGCGCCGCCGTCCCGGCGCTGGTCGCCTGGCACCGGCACGCGGTGTCCGTCCCCTCCGTCACCCCTTTCACCGCTTCTGCGCCCGAACCCCAGCCCTCGACGCTCCCTCAGGAGGCGAGCTAGTCATGGCCATGCCGCTGCGCCAGACCGTACGCGTCAGCACGTATCTCATGCAGCAGAAGCTCAAGCGCCGGGAGAAGTTCCCGCTGATCGTCGAGCTGGAGCCACTGTTCGCCTGCAACCTCGCCTGTGAGGGCTGTGGCAAGATCCAGCACCCGGCGGGGGTGCTGAAGCAGCGGATGCCGGTCGCCCAGGCGGTCGGCGCGGTGCTTGAGTCCGGTGCGCCGATGGTCTCGATCGCCGGTGGCGAGCCGCTGATGCACCCGCAGATCGACGAGATCGTCCGCCAGCTGGTCGCCCGCCGCAAGTACGTCTTCCTCTGCACCAACGCGCTGCTGATGCGCAAGAAGCTGGACAAGTTCACGCCCTCGCCCTACTTCACCTTCACCGTGCACATCGACGGGCTGCGCGAGCGGCACGACGAGTCGGTGGCCAAGGAGGGCACCTTCGACGAGGCGGTGGCGGCGATCAAGGAGGCCAAGCGGCGCGGCTTCCGGGTCACCACCAACAGCACCTTCTTCAACACCGACACCCCGCAGACCATCATCGAGGTGCTCGACTACCTCAACGACGAGCTGCAGGTCGACGAGATGATGATCTCCCCGGCCTACGCGTACGAGAAGGCACCCGACCAGGAGCACTTCCTCGGCGTGGAGCAGACCAGGGAGCTCTTCAGGAAAGCTTTCTCCGGCGGCAACCGGAGCCGCTGGCGCCTCAACCACAGCCCGCTCTTCCTGGACTTCCTGGAGGGCAAGGTCGACTTCGAGTGCACCGCCTGGGGCATCCCCAACTACTCGCTGTTCGGCTGGCAGCGGCCCTGCTACCTGATGGCCGACGGCTACGTCCCCACCTACCGCGAGCTGATCGAGAAGACCGACTGGGCCAAGTACGGCCGTGGCAAGGACCCGCGCTGCGAGAACTGCATGGCGCACTGCGGCTACGAGCCCACCGCCGTCCTCGCCACCATGAGCTCGCTCAAGGAGACCATCCGCGCGGCCCGCGAGACCCTCGGCGGCTGAGCAGTTTTTCAGGGGCGCGGGGCTCTGCTTAATCAACCGCGTGCGCTGCCAACCACGCACCTTCGTCGTGCCCTGGTCGTACCGCTCCCCGCGCCCCCGGGGGTCCTGCAAAACAGGCGCGCGGCCCCCCGCGGCCGCAGGCTGAGTACAGACAGTCATCGCTGTGAACCGAGCCGCGAGGTGAAGCCATGTCACTCCTGCCCACCATCAAGGGGCCCGCCGATCTCAGAAGCATCGCCACGGTGGACCTGCCCCTGCTGGCCGAGGAGATCCGCGACTTCCTGATCGACGCCGTCACGCGGACCGGCGGACACCTCGGGCCCAACCTGGGCGTCGTCGAGCTGACCATCGCGCTGCACCGGGTCTTCGACTCCCCGACCGACCGCATCCTCTGGGACACCGGCCACCAGGCCTACGTGCACAAGCTGCTCACCGGCCGTCAGGACTTCTCCCGGCTGCGCGCCAAGGACGGCCTCTCCGGGTACCCGTCCCGGGCCGAGTCCGAGCACGACCTGATCGAGAACTCGCACGCCTCCACCGCCCTCGGCTACGCGGACGGCCTCGCCAAGGCGCACCAGCTGCTCGGCCAGACCGGCCGCCGGACGGTCGCCGTGATCGGCGACGGCGCGCTCACCGGCGGCCTCGCCTGGGAGGCGCTCAACAACATCGCCGAGGCCACCACCCGCCCGCTGGTGATCGTCGTCAACGACAACGAGCGTTCGTACGCCCGTACCATCGGCGGCCTGGCCCACCACCTGGCCACCCTGCGCACCACCCAGGGGTACGAGCGCTTCCTCGCGCTCGGCAAGGGCGCGCTGCAGCGCACCCCGCTGGTCGGCCAGCCGATCTTCGACGCGCTGCACGGCGCGAAGAAGGGGTTCAAGGACGCCTTCACCCCGCAGGGCCTGTTCGAGGACCTCGGGCTCAAGTACCTCGGCCCGATCGACGGGCACGACATCGGCGCCGTCGAGCAGGCGCTCCGCCAGGCCCGTAACTACGGCGGCCCGGTCATCGTGCACTGCCTCACCGTGAAGGGCCGTGGCTACCGGCCCGCCGAGCAGGACGAGGCTGACCGCTTCCACGCCGTGAACGCGATGGACCCGTACACCTGCCTGCCCGTCTCGCCCTCCGCCGGCGTCTCCTGGACCTCGGTCTTCGGCAGCGAACTGGTCGCGTTGGGCGCCGAGCGCCCTGACCTGGTGGCGATCACCGCCGCGATGCTGCAGCCCGTCGGGCTGGCGAAGTTCGCCCAGGAGTACCCCGACCGGACTTTCGACGTAGGCATCGCCGAGCAGCACGCGGTCGCCAGCGCCGCCGGTCTCGCCACCGGCGGGCTGCACCCGGTGGTCGCGGTCTACGCCACCTTCCTGAACCGGGCCTTCGACCAGGTGCTGATGGACGTCGCCCTGCACCGCCTCGGCGTGACCTTCGTGCTGGACCGCGCCGGGATCACCGGGAACGACGGCGCCTCGCACAACGGCATGTGGGACATGTCGATGCTGCAGCTCGTCCCCGGCCTGCGGCTCGCCGCCCCGCGTGACGCCGACCAGCTCCGCGCCCAGCTGCGCGAGGCCGTCGGGGTCTGCGACGCGCCGACCGTGCTGCGCTTCCCCAAGGGCGAGCTCGGCCCGGCCGTCCCCGCGCTGGAGCGGATCGGCGGCGTCGACGTGCTGCAGCGCACCGGGCCCGAGCCGGAGATCCTGCTGGTCGCCGTCGGCGCGATGGCCCCCGCCTGCCTGGACGCCGCCGCGCTGCTGCTCGCCGAGGGGTTCACGGCCACGGTGGTCGACCCGCGCTGGGTCAAGCCGGTGGACCCGGCGCTGGTCGGGCTGGCCGCCGGTCACCGGCTGGTCGTCACGGTCGAGGACAACGGCCGGGTCGGCGGAGTCGGCGCGGCGATCGCCCAGGCCATGCGGGACGCGGACGTCGAGGTCCCGCTGCGCGATCTGGGCATTCCGCAGGAGTTCCTCGCCCACGCCTCGCGCGGGGAGATCCTGGAGGAGATCGGCCTCACCGGCACCGGGGTGGCCGCCCAGACCGCCGTCTTCGCCAAGCAACTCCTACCGATCCGAGGAGCGGACCCGCGCCATGCCGGCTGACCCCACCGTCCCGACCGTCCACCGTCTCGACCTCGCCGCCCTGCTCGCCGAACGCGGCGCCGAACGCTACGAGTTGCACAGCAAGTACCTCAACCCGCAGCTGCCCCGGATGCTGCGCACGATCGGCTTCGACAAGTACTACGAGCGCGCCGAGGGCCCGTACTTCTACGACGCCGAGGGCCACGAGTACCTGGACATGCTGGCCGGCTTCGGCATCTTCGCGCTCGGCCGGCACCACCCCGTCGTCCGGGACGCCGTCCAGCAGGTGATGGACCTCGACCTGCCCGACCTCACCCGCTTCGACTGCCCGACCCTGCCCGGCCTGCTCGCCGAGCAGCTGCTGTCGTTCGCGCCGGGGCTGGACCGGGTCTTCTTCGGCAACAGCGGGACGGAGGCGGTCGAGACCGCGCTCAAGTTCGCCCGCTACGCCACCGGGCGGCAGCGCGTCCTCTACTGCGACCACGCCTTCCACGGGCTCACCACCGGCTCGCTCTCGGTCAACGGCGAGAACGGCTTCCGCAAGGGCTTCGACCCGCTGCTGCCCGACACCGCCATCCCGCTCGGCGATCTGGACGCGCTCGCCCGGGAGCTGAAGAAGGGCGACGTAGCGGCGCTCATCGTGGAGCCGATCCAGGGCAAGGGCGTGCAGGCCACGCCGCCCGGCTGGCTGCTCGCGGCCCAGCAGCTGCTGCACGACCACAAGGCGCTGCTGATCTGCGACGAGGTGCAGACCGGGATCGGCCGGACCGGCGACTTCTTCGCCTACCAGCACGAGGACGGCGTCCTGCCCGACCTGGTCTGCGCGGCCAAGGCGCTCTCCGGCGGCTACGTGCCGATCGGCGCGACGCTCGGCAAGAGCTGGATCTTCGAGAAGGTGTACTCCTCGATGGACCGCGTCCTGGTGCACTCGGCGAGCTTCGGCTCCAACGCCCAGGCGATGGCGGCCGGGCTGGCGACGCTCAGGGTGATGCAGGACGAGCAGGTGGTCGAGAACGCCCGCAAGGTGGGCGACCTGTTCCGCGAACAGCTGGCCGCGCTGGTCGACCGGTACGAGCTGCTGGCGGAGGTGCGCGGGCGCGGCCTGATGATCGGCATCGAGTTCGGGCGGCCCAGGTCGCTGAAACTGCGGACCGGGTGGGCGGCGCTGCAGACCGCGCGCAAGGGCCTGTTCGCCCAGATGGTGGTGGTACCGCTGCTCCAGCGTCACCGGATTCTCACCCAGGTCTCAGGTGACCACCTGGAGGTCATCAAGCTGATCCCGCCGCTGATCATCACCGAACGCGAGGTGGACCGTTTCATGGCCGCCTTCACCGATGTGATGGACGACGCACACAAGGGCAGCGGCCTGATGTGGGACTTCGGCCGCACGCTGGTCAAGCAGGCGGTGGCCGGGAACCGCTGAGCCCGGGCGGGGTCAGAGTTCGGTCCGGCGGCGCCGGATCACCACGTAGAGGTCGATCAGGGCGAAGAGGGTGAGGGCGCCGCAGAGCACCGCGAACATGGTCAGGGTGCCCTGGGTCGGTACCGAGGCGGCGGACGACAGCGCCGCCCAGATCGCGAAGCCTGCGGTCAGCAGGGCGAAGAAGGGGGTGAAGGTGACGGACAGCAGGAAGCGCAGCCGCAGATCGCTGCGCGCCGTCGCCGGTTCGGTGCCGCTCCTCCAGGAGCTGGGAGTCTTCGCCGGACGCATCGCCGATCACCTCCACCCGGCCGCCGCCCTGTCGGCCCGCTCTTCAGCCTACGTCCGTGTCCGGGCGGCGCCAGGGGCGCGCGGGATCATTCGGGGGCGGGTGGCCGCCAGAGTGCGATGATCCGTCGATCGGCGGCTGTGACCAGCGGTTCCACCAGTGGCAGGGACAGCAGGACCAGCGCGCCGGCCGCCCAGCCGGCGAGCACGTCCGACATCCAGTGGGTACCGAGATAGACGGTGGTCAGCCCGATCGAGATTGCCGTCAGGCCCGCCAGCACCGCACCCGAGCGTCGCCAGCGGACGGCCAGGTAGGCCAGCACCCCCCAGGTCACCACCGCGTTGGCGGTGTGCCCGGAGGGGAATATCGTGCCGCCGGAGAAGAGTTCGGGGGAGCCGACGTAGTGGGCGTAGTGCGGTCCGAGCCGACCGGTGACGATCTTCACACCGCCGACCGTGACGTTCAGCAGCAGCAGCGCCGCGCCCATCACCAGCAACGGTCGCAACGTCCGCAGCCGGTACGAGCGCCAGCCCAGCCATATGCAGGCGACGATCGCGGACGGTCCGCGCTGGCCCGCCAGGATCCAGACGTTCAGCAGCGGCTCGATCTGCGGCCAGCGTTTGTACGGTCTGAGGAGGTGCAGTGACCAGTCGAGGTCGACAAGTGAGGTGTCGCAGATCACCGCGGCCACCACCAGCAGATAGACGAGCGCGGTCAGGCCGAACAGCATCGTGTGGCGGCGGCTCATCGGCGGCCACCCGGGGTCACGCGGTCCCTCGTTGGGGGAGGGCAGAATCCGGGCGTCGGAGGGTAGGGTCTGAGCTCGCACGCCCTCGACAGTACCCGGTCGACCTGCGAGGTCTCTCAGGGTCTCAGAATCCGTCACCCTGTCGGGGCGTCCGGCACCCCGCGCGTTCCGATGCGCCGTTTGGGTGATCGTGCTGGTATTCGGGTTTTGCGTCCCTTGGCCGGGACCGACCGGAACGGCTCAGGCCCCGCACGGTGGCGGGGCCTGAGAGGTGCTGAGGGGGCGGCTCAGGGGAGCAGGCGCTCGACGGCGGCGGCGCCGTACTTCTCGAGATCGAGCCGGGCCTTCTCGATGAGCGCGGGGGTGGGTGTGCGCCCCGAGGCCATCACCAGGTCCACGGGGTCGACCGGGTGCTCACCGCCCGTGTGCAGCAGGTGGTCCGGGGTGGGGTGGGAATCGACGTCGGTGGGCTCGCTCATGAGTGCCTCCCGGTTTCCGGGCGCCGCCCGGGCCTGACCCGGCCGGTCGCCGTGCCTGCCGCGCAGCAGGCGTCCGCACCCCGAGTGTCCACCAGCGCCGCCCCGCGCGCATCGCGAGTGCGGCCGAGCGGGCCCGTGATCCCGCTACCACCACCAGCAGTTGGCCCGCCCTTTACAACTGGAAAACCCGGGTGGCCGGTCTTTTGCAATGCGAGGTGCCCTCGGCCCCTGGGTAATAAGGGGACAAGCCCTTTACCGGGCACCGGGTTACCCCGGTGCCCGGTACGACGGGCGGAGACCGTTAGTCGAGCGGCCCGCCGGCGACGTAGATGACCTGACCGGAGACGAATCCGGCGCCCTCGCCCGCGAGGAAGGAGATGGTGTTGGCGATGTCCTCCGGCACACCCACCCGGTTGACCGGGATCTGGGTCGCGGCGGCCTGCTTGAACTCCTCGAAGTCCATGCCGACCCGGGCGGCGGTGGCGGCCGTCATGTCGGTCGCGATGAACCCGGGCGCGACCGCGTTGGCGGTGATGCCGAACTTGCCGAGCTCGATGGCCAGGGTCTTGGTGAAGCCCTGGAGGCCGGCCTTGGCCGCCGAGTAGTTGGCCTGGCCCCGGTTGCCCTGGGCCGAGGAGGAGGACAGGTTCACGATCCGGCCGAAGCCGGCCGCCACCATGTGCTTCTGGACCGCCCGGGTCATCAGGAAGGCGCCCTTGAGATGCACGTTCATGACCGTGTCCCAGTCGGACTCGGACATCTTGAAGAGCAGGTTGTCCCGGAGCACCCCGGCGTTGTTGACCAGGACGACGGGTGCGCCCAGCTCGGCGGCGATCCGGTCCACGGCCGCCTGGACCTGCGCGGGGTCGGAGACGTCGGCGCCCACGGCCAGTGCCCGGCCGCCCGCCGCGACGATCGCGTCCACGGTGGACTTGCCCGCCGACTCCTCCAGGTCGACCACGGCGACGGCGTACCCGTCGGCGGCCAACCGCAGGGCGGTGGCCGCGCCGATGCCGCGCGCGGCGCCGGTGACGATCGCGACCCGGGGAGTGCTGCTCTGCTCGGTCATGCTCGTACTCGTCTCTCTCGGTGGGGTGACGGCCGGAGGCGCCGCTGATTCGCGGCTCTACCCGGAAGGGTGGTGCGGAGAGCGCTGCGCGGACACCCTACCGGCGGGTAGCGTTCCGGACCAGAGTGCAGAGTCGCAGGTGACAGAGGGTGAGGGGGGTCGGTCGGCGGTCGTCACGGCGCCGACTCGACGTGACCGCGACAGACTGCGGAAATATGCCAACTTCACCGAACGGGCGTCTACTATTCGACCCCGCCTGCCGGTTCGGGCCGACCGTTTGTATAGTGTGCGCCAGCAGCCACCGGCTGCACGGCTGGCGCGCCTACCTTCACAGCGGGACGCTCACTCGCCGTTACTGCCCCGCCCGGGTGTCCCACACACTCCGGGTGTGACATCGGGACGGATTTCATGGTGCTGGGGGAGATCCCGACGACCCGCGTGCCCGGTCGACTGCAGCAGTCGCCCGGTCACCTCATCCGCGTGGCCCAGCAGGTACACACCCGCTTGTGGTCCGAACACGTCGGAACCGAGCTGACGGCTCCGCAGTTCGCCGTGCTCCTGGTGCTCGCCCTCGAACCGGGCGCCGACCAGCGCACGGTCGGCGAGCGGGCCTCACTGGACAAGGCGACGATGGCGGAAATGGTCGCCCGCCTGGTCCGGCGCGGTCTGGTGCTGCGGCGCCGCGACCCCGCCGACGGCCGACGCAAGCTGCTGGCCCTCTCGCAGAACGGCGCACAGGCCGTCCGCGAGGCGACCGGCGGAGTCGTCCGCGTCCAGCGGACGCTCTTCGAACCGCTCAACCCCGACGAGCAGACCGAAATCGTCCGGGTGATGGCGAAGATAGCCAGGTTGGAGCCCGCAGCGGTCGCCGTCATGAGCGATGCGCGCCCGGTCCTGGACGCACAGCGCGCGATCGGCTACCTGATCCGGGTCAGCCAGCAGGTGCACACCAAGCTGTGGTCCGAGAAGGTCGGTTCCGACCTGACCGCGCCGCAGTACGCGGTACTGGACGCACTGGAGTCGGAGCCCGGCGCGGACCAGCGCACCGTCGGCGAGCTGGCCTCGCTCGACAAGGCGACGATGGCGGAGATGGTGAGCCGGCTGGTCCGGCGTGGCCTGGTACTCCGTCGTCGCGACCCCTCGGACGGGCGGCGCAACCTGCTCTCGCTCTCGCCGGCCGGTCAGGACCTGTTGCACTGGGCGACCGCCGGAGTGCGCGAGGTCCAGGAGCTGTTGCTCGCCCCACTGGAGGAGCACGAGCACGAGACGGCGCTCGCGCTGCTCGCGAAGGCAGCCCGGCTGTAACGATTCGCCGAACGCCTGAAGCCGCAGTAACGATTTGCCTGATTCGCCGAACCGGCCTGCGCACGTACGGGTGCGCACGCTACCGAGGGGACCGTCAGCTCATGGGCCGACGGCCCCCTCGGCGCGTCACGGTGTACTTCAGCGCATCGCGGTACGTCAGTGCAGCGTGGTACTTCAGTTCCAGTCGAAGCCCTGCGGGTCGGGGCCGAGGCGCTTGCCCGTCTCCAGCGTGGCGATCGCGGCCAGGTCCTCGGCGTCCAGCTCGAAGCCGGCCACGTCCAGGTTCTCCCTGATCCGGGACGGCGTCACGGACTTGGGGATCGCGATCACGCCGCTCTGCAGGTGCCAGCGCAGCATCACCTGGGCGACCGTGCGGCCCTGCTTCTCCGCGATCTTCACCAGGGTGGGCTCGGCGAGCAGCTCCTTGCCCTGCCCGAGCGGGCTCCAGGCCTCCGTGGCGATGCCGTGCGCGGCGTGGTACTCGCGCAGTTCGGCCTGCGGGAAGTGCGGGTGCAGCTCGACCTGGTTCAGGACGGGCACCACCGAGGACTCCCGCAGCAGCGTGTCCAGCTGCTCGGTGCCGAAGTTGGAGACGCCGACCGACTTGACCCGGCCGTCCTGGTAGAGCTTCTCGAAGGCCTTCCAGACGTTCGGGAAGGTGCCGTGCATCGGGCGCGGCCAGTGGATCAGGTAGAGGTCCACGTAGTCCAGGCCGAGCTTGGCCAGTGACTCGTCGAACGCCCGGAGCACCGCGTCCTGACCCTGCTGACCGGACCAGTCGAGGGTGCCCGAGTTCCACAGCTTGGTGGTGATGTACAGCTCTTCGCGGGGCACGCCCGCCGCCGCGATCGCCCGGCCGGTGCCGACCTCGTTCTCGTAGATCGCCGCCGTGTCGATGCTCCGGTAACCGGCCTCGATGGCGGTGCGGACCGCCGACGCGGCCTCGTCGTCCGGGACCTGCCAGACCCCGTAGCCGAGCTGCGGGATCGTGGTGCCGTTGTTCAGGGTGATGCTCGGGATGGTGCTCACTAGAAGGGGAACCTTCCGGATCGTCCAATGTGCCGGTGGGGAGCAACCACAGATGGGAACGAGTTGTTCCCGTTACGGAGGAATTCACCGGAATCGGTGAATTCGCGGTCGCCCTGACCCTCCGTGAGGCCATAACGAGGGACGGGTGCGGCGGGAGCCCGAAAATTCTGTTGTGTACGTCACCCGGAAACCGTGTGACCGATCCGGGGGTCGGGTGGTCCTTACACCGGCATGACCCGAACGGGTGCACTCTGCTACGCCGCTCGGGTCATGCCGGGCGCTGTCCGCCGCCGGAGCGGGCGGGGGCGGCGCAGACTGCCCGGGTGACCAAGTTTTCAGATGGCTCGTCATCCCCGGGTACCAGGAACAAGGGCGAGATCGCGGGCATCCCCACCAGGGTGATCGCGATCGGTGCCATCGTGATCCTGGCGGTCTGGTTCCTGTTCGCCAACCTGGAGCGGGTGAAGATCCAGTTCTGGGTCTTCACCGTCACCGCCCCGCTCTGGATCGCGCTGCTGGCCACCCTGGTCGCCGGTGCCGTCCTCGGCTGGCTGTTCAAGGGGCGGCGCAGCAGGTAGCCGGTGCCCCGGGGGCGCTGTCTTCCCGCTGTCGGTGGGCTCGGGGCGGTGAGGTCTGCGGGACCCAAGAGGCGGGTGGGGATGTGGTCGCCACCCCAAATTCTGCTTATGATTCCCGGGTGTTCGACTCACGGCACATCAGGACTTTCCACGAGGTGGTCCGCTCGGGTTCGTACTCGGCGGCCGCCCGGGTGCTCGGCTACACCCAGCCCGCGATCACCCAGCAGATGAAGGCGCTGGAGCGCTCCGTCGGCGTTCCGCTGTTCAGCAGAGCGGGCCGGGGGCTGCGGCTCACCGAGGCCGGTGAGGCACTGGCCCGGCACGCCGAGGTGATCCTCGACAGCCTGAGCGCCGCTCAGCAGCAGCTCACCGCGCTCTCCCGGCTGCGCGCCGGGCGGGTACGGATCTGCGCCTTCCCGAGCGCCAACGCCACCCTGATCCCCGAGGCGATGGCCCGGCTGCTCGCCGAGCATCCCGGGGTCCGGGTCGAGCTGCTGGAGGCCGAGCCGCCCGAGTCCGTGCAGCGTCTGCTGCGCGGTGAGTGCGACATCGCGCTCGCCTTCAGCTACCCGGGTTCCCCCGGCTCGCAGGGCACGTCGGGGGTGGTCGGCCCGGCGGGCGAGACGCCGCCCGAGCTGGTGGAGATCCCGCTGCTGGAGGATCAGCTGACGGTCCTGCTGCCGGTCGGACACCCGCTCGCCCGGCGGCACGCGGTCCGGCTCTCGGACCTCATGGAGGAGCGCTGGATCGCGGGCTGCCCGCGCTGCCGGGCCAACTTCCTGCAGGTCTGCGCGGAGGAGGGCTTCGCCCCCGACGTGGTCTTCACCACCGACGACAACCTCGCCGTGCAGAGCCTGGTGGCGGCCGGCGTCGGCATCGCCCTGATGCCGGCCCTGGTGCTGTCGTTCATGAGCCACCGCAAGGTCACCGGCCGCCTGGTGGAGCCGCACCTGCGCCGGAAGGTCTCCGCGTACGTCCTGCGCGAGCACCTGCGGGTGCCGGCCACCGCGCTGGTGCTGGACGAGCTGCGGAGGGCGGCGGCGGCCCGGATGGGCTGCTAGGCCGGCCTGAGCCCGGGGTTTCTGAGTGAGTGTCAGGTGTCGGGCGGGGTGTACTAGGGTGGCTCGGACAGGACCGACACCGCACCTACGCCGCAACGACACCGCAACGACACCGCCCTGAAGGACCGCGATGCCCGCACAGTTCGAGCAGTACGGACTGCCCGGCCGGGACGGGTCCGACGCGCCCGTCGCACTCGACCGGCGTGACGGACCGTACGGTGAGGTGGTGCTCCGGCAGCGGGGTGGGCACTTCGAGATCATCGCCAACGGGTGCTTCCTGATGGACACTGCCGACGGGCGCTCGGAGCGGCTGCTGATCCAGGCCGCCCTGGACGAACTCGGCGCCGGACGCCCGTCGGTGCTGATCGGCGGACTGGGCGTCGGCTTCTCGCTCGCGTACGCCGCAGCGGAGCCGCGCTGGGGCCGGATCGCGGTGGTCGAGCGCGAGGGCGCGATCATCGACTGGCACCGGGACGGTCCGCTGGCGGCCTTCTCGGCGAACGCCCTGGACGACCCCCGGGTGACGGTCCTGCACACCGACCTGGTCGAGTACCTGGCGACCGGTACCAAGACCTACGACGCGCTCTGCCTCGACATCGACAACGGCCCGGACTGGACGGTCACCGACTCCAACGCCGGCCTCTACGGCGCGGACGGACTGGCCGCCGCGCAGCGGCGCCTGACGCCCGGTGGGGTGCTGGCGGTCTGGAGTGCTCAGCCGTCCGCCGCCTTCGAGGAGGCGCTCCGCGCAGGGGGCTTCCGCGACGTGCGCACCCTGGAGATCCCCGTCCTGCGCGGCGTGCCGGACGTGGTGCACCTGGCCCGCCGCTGCGCCTGACGGACCGTCAGGCGCAGCGCACGGTCACCCGAACGGGTTGTTCCGGGCCGGCTCGGCGGCGGCCGGCGGGGCAGCGGGTGCGGCAGGAGCGGGCGGGGCGGAGCTGGCGGCGAAGGGGTTGAAGTCCGCCGGGGGTACCCGGACGGGGGTGCCCTTGCCCGCAGCCGGGGGCGCCTCTTCGGCGGCTGCGGCGGCCGGTGGTGCCGGGGGCGCGAAGGGGTTGAAGTCCGCCGGGGGTACCCGGACCGGGGTGCCCTTGCCCGCAGTCGGGGGCTGCGCCGGGGCGGGCGGGGCCGCCACCGGGGCGGGGGCGAAGGCGGGGGTGCCGGCGGTGGGTGCCGCCACCGTGCCGAACGGGTCCTTCGGGACGTCCTTGGTCACGGTGCCGAACGGGTCGACGACGGCCTGCTGGGGGGCGGGTGCCGCCGGAGCGGCGGGGGCGGCGGGCGCGGCCGGGGCAGAACTGGCCGCGAAGGGGTTGAAGTCCGCCGGGGGCACCGCGACCGGGGTGCCCTTGCCGGCGGTCGTCCCGGCGGCCGGCGGTGCCGGGGGGGCGAAGGGGTTGAAGTCCGCCGGCGGCACCGCGACCGGCGTGCCCTTGAGCTGCTGCGGCACAGCCTGGGCGGCCTGGGCGGGTACGGGAGCGGCCGGGGGCGCGAACGGGTTGAAGTCCGCCGGCGGGACCGCGACCGGCGTGCCCTTCGGCTGCTGCTGCTGCGGCGGCGCGGCGGCGACCGGCGGCGCGGGTGGGAACGACGGCACGGGCGGTGCCGCCACCGGCTGGACGGGGATCGGCTGTACCGGGATCGGCGGTGCTGCGTACGGCTCCGCATACGGTTCGACGGGCGCCGGTGCGGCGGCAGGTTCGGTGGCGGTCACGCCGTCCCACGCGAGCTGGACGCTCTTGAGGATCTCGGCGAACGCCCCCGTGTACAGCTCCCAGTCCTCCGACTGGAGGGTGCCGAGCTGGACGGTCAGCACCGAGGCGCCGTCCGGCAGCGGCAGGAACGCCTGCGCCACCGAACTCACGGCCCAGCGCCGCGTACCGTCGTGGCTCAGCGCGGCCGGCACCGGGGACGTCCGCCCCTCGACCAGCACCACGGCCGGGCCCGACGGCAGCAGCACCGTCCACACCTCCGCCTCGGCGCGGGCGTCCGCCAGTTCGGTGGCGAGCTGCGTGATGGGAGTGCGGGAGGAAGCCAGCGAGACGACCAGCGAGGCGTGGCTCGGCCGGCCGTCCACCGACAGTGCCGCGATCCCGGCGAAGACCACGCCGGCGGAGCCGGACGGCTCGGCCAGCAGGGCGGAGAGCACGGCCCAGTCCTTGCGGGACTGCGCGTCGCCGCCGGCGAACAACTCCTCGGCGACCTCCGCGAGGTGTTCGGTGCGCGCGGCGCCGGAGCCCCGGGTGGTGAGCGGGTGGAAGACGGGGGGTACCACCAGGCGCGCCTCGACACCGGCTCCGGTGGCCAACTCGTCGGGTGCGACGGTGTCGCGCCCGGAGGCCAGCTCGGCGAGTACGGCGGGGAAGGACGGGCGCAGCCCGGCGGCGGAGGTCTCCGGCACGACGGGGAGCTGGAACTGCCGGGCCGCCGCGGCTCCGGCCACGCCGAGCACCGCGCCGCCGCCGTAGCGGGCCAGCAGCTCGGCCGCAGCGCCGTCGCCGGTACCGCTGTCGGCCTGTCGGAGGGTGCTGCCCTCGATGACGGTACCGAGTCCACGCACCGTCAGCAGACCGGGGCCGAGGGAGCTGATCCGCAGGCCGAAGAGCGCGTCGGCCGCCGGGTGGCCCGGCCGGCGGAATGCGCTCAGCGAGCCGGCGGGGTAGTGCGACGCCCGCTCGTCGAGCAGTGCGTCGGCCAGCACGTCGAGCGTGGCCCCGATCCGCTCCGCGCCCGCGAAACTGTCCTGAGTCATGGTGTGCTGAGCCCCCCTCGCTCCGAAGCCTGCAGTGCTGTCATAGCCTGAAGTGCTGAAATGCTGTCCATTTTCTATCAGAAACAAGCGACACCCCGGCACACCAGAGGCTACCCGGCGGCCAGCCGCCCGACCGTCTCCACCAGCCCGGGGACCGTGAGCAGGCCGCTCAGCTCGCGGACCAGCCGTCCGGTCGGGCCGTCCGGGCTCTCCGCCGCGAAGAAGTCCGCGAGCTCGAGCGCGAGCGCGGGCTCCCGGGCGGCGGTCAGGGTCAGTGCCGCGACGAACTCCTGCACCAGCTGGAGCTGCAGCTCCGCGCGGGGGACACCGCGCTCGCCGAGCCACTCCAGCGAGGTGATCTCGGCGTTGGCGATCCAGGCCCGGACGGTGCGCCGCACCCCGATGCCGGGCTCGGCCAGGGCCAGGTGCAGCAGGATCTGCTCGTACGCGGCGCGCCGCACCTCGTCGATCACCGCAGTCGTGCCGGGGCTCGCCGCGACCGACCCGCCGCGCAGCAGCGCCGCGAAGCCGGGCCCGTGGCTGTCCACGAAGTCCAGGTAGCGGCCCATCACCCGGTACAGCCGTTCGGAGAGCGGACCCTCGGCCGGCTCCTCGAACCGCCCCGCCAGCTCCTGCCCGGCGCGGCGGAGCGACTCCTCGTAGATCGCCTGCTTGCCCGGGAAGTAGTGGTACACCAGCGGCCGGGAGGCACCGGCGGCGGCCGCGATGTCGTCGATCGACACCTCCTCCGGCGGGCGGCGGGCGAAGAGGTCCAGCGCGACCGCGATCAGCTGCTCCCGCCGCTCGTCCACACTCAGTCTGCGCCGGGGTGCCCGTCCGGTACGGGCTCGGTCGTCCTCGGGGCGGTCCGTGACCGGCGGCGTACGGGAAGCCATGGCGTCACCCTATCGGGCTCCCCGGCCGGACCAGGGTGGCGAAGATGACGAAAGTCTGACGGTGGCCCCCCGGGCCTGGTCACGGCGGCGCTGAGCTGGTCGAATCACGGTGTGAGCAATTCAGCTGGAAGACCGGCCGGACCACCCGTGGGGCGCCGGGTGGTGCTCGGCATGCTGGGGCTGGGTGCGGCGGGAGTGGCCGCCGGGCCGTATCTGCAACGCGGCGTGGAGAGCGTGACGAGCCAGGACCCGACGGGCTTGACCGGGCTGCTGCCGGGTGGCGGCGGGTTCCGGTACTACTCGATCGTGGACTCGGTGCCGGCCCGGACGGCGGCGAACTACACGCTCACCGTCGACGGCCTGGTCGACCACCCGGTCACCTACCGGCTGGCCGACCTACAGGCGATGCGGCAGCGCCGGATCGTCCACGACGTGCAGTGCGTCACGGGGTGGCGGGTGCCGGCCACCCCGTTCGAAGGGGTGCCGCTGGCCGACCTGCTGGACGCCGCCGGGGTGCAGTCCGGCGCGACGGCCGTCCGGTTCAGCTGCTTCGACGGCTCCTACACCGAGAGCCTCACCCTCGACCAGGCGCGGCAGGACGGCGTGCTGGTCGCGCTGAAGATGCAGGACGCGCCGGTCAACCACGCGCACGGCGGCCCGGTGCGGCTGTATGTCGCGCCGATGTACTTCTACAAGTCCGCGAAGTGGCTCTCGGGCATCACCCTCACCCCCACCGTCCAGACCGGCTACTGGGAGAACTACGGCTATGACGTCGACGCCTGGGTCGGCCGCTCGAACGGGCGCGACGATGCCCCGACCGGCTGACACCTCGGGGCGCGTCCCCCGGTTCACCCCGGCCGAGCGCTGGATCCACCGGGTCACCGGCGCGCTGATGCTGGTCTGCCTGGTGACGGCCGCCTGTCTCTACTACCCGCCGCTCTCCGAACTGGTGGGCCGGCGCAGGCTGGTGGTGACGGTGCACGAGTGGTGCGGGCTGGCCCTGCCGGTGCCGGTGCTGCTCGGGCTGGCCTCCCGCGCGTTCCGGGCCGACCTCTCCCGGCTGAACCGTTTCGCCCCCTACGACCGCGAGTGGCTGCGCGCGGTGCGCCGCCGCTCGTACCGCCGCCCGGCGGGCAAGTTCAACGCGGGCCAGAAGCTCTACGCCTCGTGGACGGCGGGGGCGGTGCTGGTGATGATCGGCACCGGGCTGCTGATGTGGTTCACCCACCTCGCCCCGCTGGTCTGGCGCACCGGCGCGACCTTCGTCCACGACTGGCTGACGCTCGCGCTGGCCGTGGTGATCGTGGGTCACATCCGGATGGCGATGAACGACCCGGAGTCCCGGCGCGGGCTGCGCACCGGCAGCGTGGACGAGACCTGGGCGGCCCGCGAGCACCCGAACTGGGAGCCCTACCGGGACTCCGAGTAACGCCGGTACGCCTCACGGCCGTCCGCGACGAACTCCCACTCCGTGAGCCGCTGCGCGAGTTCGGTCTCCGTCAGCCAGTCGTGCCAGCCGACTTCCTCGACCTGCGGCGAGACCGGGCCGTCCCAGACGGCCTCGTACACGTCGCACCACCAGGAGAGCCCCTCCTCCTCGAAGAGGAACTTGAACAGCCGGACGGGCTCGACGCCGCTCACCCCGAGCTCCTCCTCGGCCTCCCGCACCGCCGCGCTCGCGTACGTCTCCCCGGCGCCGACCACGCCGCCGACGAAGCAGTCGTAGGCGCCCGGCGCGAAGAGCTTGGTGTCGGAGCGGCGGTGGGTGAAGATCCGGCCGTGCGGGTCGCGGACCAGGATGAAGACGCAACGGTGGGTCAGACCCTGCCGGTACACCTCGCCACGGGTGGCCGTGCCGAGTACCCGGTCCTGCGCGTCCACCACGTCCAGCAGCTCTTCGGCGGGGTTCGTCATGCAGTAGACGCTACCCAAGCGGCACCTGAGCGATTACCCAATCGGCATCGGTCTGATGAGCCGACTATCGTTCCAAGGGGTGTACGGGCGAGCAAGAGGGCGGCATGACGTGGTGGAGATCCGGGGCGGGACGGCCGAGGGCTTCGAGCCCGTACGAGCGGCCTTCGCGCAGAACTTCCGCGACCACGGCGAACTCGGCGCGGCCTTCGCGCTCTACCTGGACGGCCGCAAGGTGGTCGACCTGTGGGGCGGCGACGCCCGGCCGGAGGTCGGTGGGCGGCCCGCGCCCGCCGTCGGCTGGACGGCCGACACCGCGCAGGTGCTGCGCTCCGTCACCAAGGGCCTGACGGCCGCCGCCGCGCTGCACCTGGTCCAGCGCGGGCAGCTCGACCTGGACGCGCCGGTGGCCTCCTACTGGCCCGAGTTCAAGGCGGCGGGGAAGGAGCGGGTGCCCGTCCGGTGGCTGCTCTCGCACCAGGCCGGACTGCCCGCGCTGGACGTACCGCTCCGGGTCGAGGACGTGATCGCCTGGGAGCCGGCCGCAGCCGCCGTCGCCGCCCAGACCCCCGCCTGGGAGCCCGGCACGGCGCACGGCTACCACCCGTACACCTTCGGCTGGCTGGTCGGCGAGGTGGTCCGCCGGGCGGGCGGGCGCAGCGTCGGCCGGTACTTCGACGAGGAGATCGCCCGCCCGCTCGGCCTGGACCTGTGGATCGGCCTCCCGGCCGCAGCCCGGCCCAGGGTCGGCCGCCTGGTCGACCTGCCCGCGCCCGAGGCCGCCCAGCTCGGCCCGAACGGGATGAAGGTGCGCCCCCGCCCGGCCGTGGTCAACGCCTACCAGGACCACAGCTCGCTGACGGCCCGTTCGTTCGCCGCCGTGCGGCCCGCCCTGGACCTCAACGACCCGGCCGTGCAGGCCGTCGAGATCCCCGGAGCGGGCGGTATCGGCACCGCCCGCTCGGTCGCCCGTTTCTACGCGGCGCTGATCGGCGCAGCCGGTAGCCACGGAGGCGCGCCCGGCGAGCCGCTGCTCGGCCCCGAGCTGCTGCGCGAGGCGGTCGGGCCGGCCGTCAGCGGCCCGGACCGGGTCCTGATCGTCAACACCTCGTTCGGCCTGGGCTTCTTCCGCCACGGCCCGACCTCGCCGATGTCCTCCCCGGCCGCGTTCGGCCACCCGGGTCGCGGCGGTTCACTGGGCTTCGCCGACCCGGACCTGGGCATCGGCTTCGGCTACGTGACCAACGGGATGCAGCCGGGCGTGACGGGGGACATCCGGTCCCGCACGCTGATCGCGGCCGTCCGGCGCTGCCTGCAGCATTTCTGACGAACCGTCAGGCCTGGCCGGTCGCGAAGTGGCTGATCCGGTCGCCGACGACGGTGAATCGCCAGGCAGTGCGCATCTCGCCCCAGGTGTCGTTGCGGTAGTCGGCGACCAGGGCCCGCCCGCCGTCCGACTCGGACTGCACCTCGAGGTGCCCGTGCGAGGAGAAGATCTCGCGGTCGACCCAGCTCTTCAACTCGCGCTCGGTACCGTCGTCGGACATCGTCGCGTCCGGGGTGAGCAGAGCCATGAAGGCCTCCCGGTCGTTGGCGTTGATCGCGGCTACCAGCGAGCGGACGGTCGGGTCGGAGAGTCGGTCGTTGGCGATGGTCATCTACTGTCCTCCTCCTGAGGGGCGGCGCAGGGCTGCGGCCTCTCGCACCGTCGCACGATGCGTTTGGCGCTGCACGCCCTGCTGCTCCGCAGGGCCTAATAGGCACTTGCTCAGCCACCGACAGAGCCCCGCGCCCCTGATTTTGGCTGACCGGTTACCTCTTGGCGGAGCCTTGCAGCGCCGCTGCCTCCTCGTCCGTCAGCAACCGGGACCGGGTGAGGAAGCGCAGGCCCGTCGGTGTCTCCAGGGAGAAGCCGCTGCCCCGGCCCGGCACCACGTCGATGGTCAGGTGGGTGTGGGACCAGTACGCGTACTGGTCCCGGGCCATCCAGACCGGGACGGATCCGAGCCCGTCCACTGTCAGCTCGCCGAGCAGGTGGTCGGCCTCGGAGGTGAGGAACTCGCCGGCCGGGTAGCACATCGGCGCGGAGCCGTCGCAGCAGCCGCCGGACTGGTGGAACATCAGCGGCCCGTGCTCGGCGGCGAGGCGGCGCAGCAGCTCCGCCGCCTCGGGCGTCACCGCGACCTGGGAGAGCGGTTCGGCAGGTGGCTGCGGCTGTGGGAGCGGCATCCTAGAAGAACCCCAGCGCCTGCGGCGAGTAGCTGACCAGCAGGTTCTTGGTCTGCTGGTAGTGCTCCAGCACCGCCTTGTGGGTCTCCCGGCCGATCCCGGAGTTCTTGTAACCGCCGAACGCCGCGCCGGCGGGGTAGGCGTGGTAGCAGTTGGTCCAGACCCGTCCGGCCTGGATCGCGCGACCCGCCCGGTACGCCACGCCCCCGTCCCGGCTCCAGACGCCCGCGCCCAGCCCGTACAGGGTGTCGTTGGCGATGTCGATGCCGTCCTGGAAGCCGTCGAAACGGGTCACCGCGACGACCGGGCCGAAGATCTCCTCCTGGAAGATCCGCATGCTGTTGTCGCCCTCGAAGACGGTCGGCGCGACGTAGTACCCGCCGGACAGCTCGCCGCCGAGGTCCACCCGCTCGCCGCCCGCGAGCACCTTGGCGCCCTCGGCCTGGCCGATGTCGATGTAGGAGAGGATCTTCTCCAGCTGGTCGTTGCTGGCCTGCGCGCCGACCATGGTGTCGGTGTCCAGCGGGTTGCCCTGCCGCATCGCGCGGACCCGGGCCAGGCCGTCGCCGAGGAAGCGGTCGTAGATCGAGGACTGGATCAGCGCCCGGCTCGGACAGGTGCAGACCTCGCCCTGGTTCAGGGCGAACATCGCGAAGCCCTCCAACGCCTTGTCGTAGAAGGCGTCCTGCTCGGCGGCGATGTCGGCGAAGAACAGGTTGGGGCTCTTGCCGCCCAGCTCCAGGCTGACCGGGATCAGGTTGGCGCTGGCGTACTGCATGATCAGGCGCCCGGTGGTGGTCTCGCCGGTGAAGGCGATCTTGCGGATCCGGGGGCTGGAGGCCAGCGGCTTGCCGGCCTCCACCCCGAAGCCGTTCACCACGTTCAGCACGCCCGGCGGCAGCAGGTCGGCCGTCAGCTCCATCAGCAGCAGGATCGAGACCGGCGTCTGTTCGGCGGGCTTGAGCACCACCGCGTTGCCGGCCGCCAGCGCCGGTGCGAGCTTCCAGATCGCCATCAGCAGCGGGAAGTTCCACGGGATGATCTGCCCGACCACGCCCAGCGGCTCGTGGAAGTGGTACGCCACGGTGTCGTCGTCGAGCTGCGTCAGGCCGCCCTCCTGGGCCCGCAGCGCGCCGGCGAAGTAGCGCAGGTGGTCGATGGCCAGCGGCAGGTCGGCGGCGAGCGCCTCACGCACCGGCTTGCCGTTGTCCCAGCTCTCGGCGACCGCCAGCTCCTCCAGGTGCTCGGCCATCCGGTCGGCCACCCGCAGCAGCACCTGGGCCCGCTCGGCCGGGGACGTCCGGCCCCAGGCGGGGGCGGCGGCGTGCGCGGCGTCGAGCGCGGCCTCGATGTCCTCGGCGGTGCCGCGCGCTATCTCGCAGTAGACCTGGCCGGTCACCGGGGTCGGGTTCTCGAAGTACTGTCCGCGAACCGGGGCGACCCACTCGCCGCCGATCCAGTGCTCGTACCGGGGGCGGATGTCGACGACACTGCCGGGCTGACCGGGAGGCTGGTAGACCGTCATGCTCAGGTGTCTCCTCGCTGCGGGCGGAAGGGAACTGACAGATGCTCAGCTTGTGAGGTCATCCCCGCGTTGCACCCTAACTCCCGATCCGCGCCGCCGCTACGTTCTGTGAGGACTTGTTCACGCCGGCCGCCGGCAAGGGGCGCGGGGCTCTGCTTGATGAACCGCGTGCGCGAAACCGGAAGGCGGCGGCCTGCAGCCCCCTGCCCTACAGTTCCCCGCGCGACCCGGGCCCCTGCCGCCGGCCCGGCGGAGCCGCTACGCGGCTCGGTAGCGCCCGGTCCGGCGCTCCCAGTAGAGGTAGCCGGCCAGCCAGCGGGCCAGTCCGTCCGCGTAGCGCTGGGCGGCCTGGCGCTGGGGTTCGTCCAGCTCCAGCCAGCGGTAGACGTCGGGGAGTTCGGCGGTCAGGTCGGCGAAGCGGTCGACCATCAGCTGCGCCTCGGCGATCACCACCGAACAGGCCTCCTCGGCCGAGCAGGCGCGCTCCTGCTGGACGATCAGCACCAGGTTGCAGACGTCGCCGCGCGGTGCCTCCAGCGGGTACGAGCGGACGTCGTTGCTCAGCGACGGGATGTCGGCGGCGAGTTGGCGCAGTTGGCGGAGGAGCGGGTGGTGCAGGACGGTCTGCGGCACCTCGAAGCGGCCGAGCCGCTCGATCATGTCGAAAATGGTCTCCATCGCCGCAGTTCCCCGACGCAGCATCAGATAGCTCTGACGGTCCGGTAGTTGCCCGGAGTTCCGGCCGGCCGCCTCCGATGGGTGGCTGGCGAAGTACCACTCCCAGTCGTAGGCTGCGCGGGCACGCCAACGGGCTGACATGCCCTGGACACTTCGCCGCCACAGATCGGCGAAGGCGCGTTCGACGGGCGAGTTCCCGTCGGTGCGGGCGCCGTGGATGATCGCGCCGAGCCGCTCGCAGATCCGGGCGACCTGCTCGGGTCTGCGGCCGAGCGGCCCGTCGAACTGGTCGTCGAAGAGGAAGTAGAAGCCCAGGAGGTCGGTGGCCAGCCCGAGGTCGGTGGGGGAGGAGTCGGGGTAGCTCAGGGCGGCCAGTTCGGCCACCTCCCAGTGCGCGTACGTGAACTCGCCTGTTCCGGCGGCCAGTTCGCGATGCCGTTGCAGCCATTCCTGGTGGTGGGTGGCGGCCTGGGCCTGGTGGGGGTTGCGGCGGTAGGGGAACGGAAGCTCAAGTGAGGTGTCGTCGGACATCGGACTCCCGGCGCTGCTGAGGATTGGTGCTGTACGTTGGTGCGGTTCCTTGCTGTGCGTAGGCGATCTGACGAGTCGCGTCGTGCTGCGGGACCGTCCCGCGCGGTCGTTTTCCGTGCGCGCTGTTCCGTGTTGCGTACAAAGATCATCTTCGATCCCGCGGGCCGAAGATTATCCGATCTGATCATCAGATGTCAGGCGTACCAGGGCATTTGCCCTTGGCGTCCGCTCCGAACCCTGGACTCGCACTCCGGCCTGCGTGAACGCCCTACATGGGGGCGTGTGCGGCGCTAAGGTCGCCTGCAGACAACGGACGAGGCGGAGGCGCGGCATGGCCGAACAGCGGAGCGAGCTGCAGGGCGAGGGCGAGTACGGCCAGGACGATACCGCCCGCGCGACACCGCTGCACGAGCGTGAGGACGAGCTCCGCTCGGGCGAACAGTCACTCACCAAGCTCTGCCGCGAATTCGCGGCGGGTGGCACCGAGATCGGGGAGCTGCTACTCTTCGCCGCCCCACCTGGGCACGGCAAGACCTCGGTGCTGGACCAGATCCGGCGGCTGGCCAAGCTGCGCGAGCCGTGCACCGTCCTCTCCGGCCGGGGTGGCGAGCGGCAGATCAAGGAACCCTTCCACGTACTGCGGCAGTTGCTGCTCCCGGTGCTCGGCGCGCTGACCGAGACCGAGCGCGGCGAGGTCTTCGGCAACTGGTACGGCATCGTCGGCCCGGCGATCGGCCTGGTCCCGCCCTCCGGCGAGATGGAGCCACTGGACCCGCAGGGCGTCCGGGACGGTCTCGACTACGTGCTGTTCCAACTCGCGCCGCGCCGGGCCCCCTTGGTGATGGTGGTCGACGACCTGCACTGGGCCGACCAGGAGTCGCTCACCTGGCTCGCCTCGTTCGCCGTACGGGCCCGGCACCTGCCGGTCCTGCTGGTCTTCGCCTATCGCGACGGCGAGTTCGCCGAAGAGGCCCGCAGCTTCCAGCAGCAGATCGAGAGCCAGGCGGCTCGCAAGCACGTGCTGCGCCCGCTCAACCCCGACTCGGTCGCCGAGCTGGTCCGCGCCGAGCTGGGCGCGGCCGACGACCAGTTCTGTCGCCAGGTCTGGGCGATCACCGGCGGCAGCCCGTACGACACCGAGGCGTTGCTGCGCGAGATCCGCGAGCAGGCCCTCGAGCCGACCGAGGAGAACTCGCCCCAGCTGCACGATCTCGCCGCCTCGGCCAAGGGCATGACGCATCAGTACTGGCTGGAGAAGCTCGGCCCCAACACGCTGCGGTTCGCCTGGGCCGCCGCGCTGCTCGGTACCGACATCAAGCACAGCCTCGCGGCCAACATCTGCGCCCAGGGCCCCGCCGAGGCCGCCGAGTCCGTCCGGCAGCTGCGCAGGCACCGGGTGCTCAAGGACAGCCCCTACGGCCAGCTGGACTTCGTCCACACGCTGATCGGCACCTCGATCTACCAGTCCATCCCGCCCGCCACCCGGACCGGCATGCACGGCATCGCCGCAATGGCCATCGAGAACACGGGCGGCACACTGCTGGAAGCCTCCCGGCACCTGTTGGAGACCCACCCCGACGGTGACGACGAGATCGTCCGCAAGCTGCGCAAGGCCGCCGTCGAGCACCTGGCGATCGGCGCGCCCGACGCCGCCTACCGTTGCCTCGAACGCGCCCTCATCGAACCGCCGGACGAGGACGACCGCGCCGAGGTGCTGTACGAGGCCGGCTGCGCCGCGCTGCTCACCGACCCCGCCGCCACCGTCAACCAGCTGCGCCTGGCACTCGAGTTGGAGGACGGTCTCGACCCGGAGCGCCGGATCGACGCGATCACCCGGCTCGCCGAGGTGCTGGCCCACTCGGGCGAGCTGTTCGCCGCCGCCGAGACCTGCCGGATCGAGGCCGACCGCACCCCGCCGGGGCTCGGTCAACTCCGGCTTCGAGCCGCCCAGTTCATGTGGACGGCGTGGCAGCGCGAGGAGGAGGACGGCCCCGGCCGCTCCCGCGCGCTGAAGGAGCTCTACGCCAGCCTCACGGGCAAGGAGTCGGCCGAGCGCGCCGTACTGGCGATGCGAGCCTGGGACCTCACCCTGCGCGGCGAGCCGGTCTGCCGCATCCTCGGCCTGGTGGAGGAGGCACTGGTCGACGGTCGGCTGCCGCAGGAACTCGGGTGGCGGAACGCCATGTGGGGCTTCGAACTGCCTGCCATCATCGGCCTCTCGTACACCTATACCGACCAACTCGCCCGCGCGGAGAAGCTCTTCTCCGACGCCATCCTCGAATTCGACATCGCCGGCTGGAGCGGTGCGCACCTGGGGTTCGCGTACTTCCTGATGGGCCTGGTCCGGTTCCGGCGCGGCTTCCTGGCCGAGGCCGAGGACTTCCTCCGCCGTGGCCTGCGGCTCTCCGAGCGGATCGCCCCGGACATCCCGCTGCAGTGGGACATCGTCGGCGTGCTGGCGGACACCCTGCTCGCCCGGGGCCGGGTGGACGAGGCCTGGGAGCTCTGCAAGACGTACCGCTTCGCCCCGCCGTTCCACCCGACGGCGATGGTCCTGCCCGACGCGCCGACGCTGTACGGCAAGCTGCTGCTGGCCCGGGGCGACCACGAGGGTGCGGTCACGGTCCTCAGGGAGGTCGGCCGGCAGTTGGACGACCGGGGTTGGCACAACCCCGTCTGGGCACCGTGGGTCGGACACCTGGCGCTCGCCCTCGCTCCGGACCAGCCCGACGAGGCCCGCAAGGTCGCGGCGGACGCCGTCGCACGGGCCCGCGTCTTCGGCTCGGCCTCCGCGATCGGCACCGCGCTCCGCCAGGAGGCGGCGGTCTGGGACGGGCCGCGCACGGTCGAGCTGCTGGAGGAGGCCGTCGGCTCGCTCACCCAGTCCCCGGCCGGGTACGAACTCGCTCAGGCGCTGGTCGACCTGGGCTCGGCGCTGCGCAGGGCGGGCCGCTCGGCGGACGCCGCCGAGCACCTCTACCAGGGCATGGAACTGGCCCAGCACTGCGGCGCCGACAGCCTGGTGGCCCGGACCAGGAGGGAGCTGTCGACCTCGGGTCTGCGGCCCAACCGGCTCCGAACGGTCAGCCGGGACGCGCTGAGCCAGCCCGAGTGGGCCGTCGCCGAGCTGGCCGTCCAGGGCGTCCCGCCGCAGCGGATCGCGGAGCGGCTCGACCTCGAACTCAGCCTGGTCCACCGGCGCCTCGCCGCCGTCCACCGCAAGGCCGGCACCGGCCCCGAGGGCCTGGCGGCGGCGCTCGGGCTGACCGACGCCCCGGAGCCGGACGCCCCGGAGCCCGACGGCGAGAGCGATGACGGGAGCGATGACGGGGCGTGAGGTTCGGATGCGTCGGACGGTGAAGCACGGCTCCTGAAGTGCGGCTCCTGAAGCACGGTTCGTGAAGTGCGGTTGGTGAAGTGCGGTTCGTGCGGCAGGGATCGTGAGGCGCAGCAAGGGCGCGCGGGCGTCGCTACGAGCCGGAGGTCGGCCCGGCCGGGCTAGGCTGGCCTCCGACGGCGACAGGAACCCCCACAGTCGGACATGTCCCGGACCGGGATGAGTAGGGAGCGGGCCATGGCAGGGTCGGCAGCAGCCACCGAGGTCGGACGCGAATCCTTCGACGCGACCGGCGCGGGTGCGGCCATCGAGCGCTGGACGCTCCGCACGGAGCGTCCGGGCGGCGGCCGGATCGAGGCCACCGTCCTGACACTCGGCGCGACCCTGCACACCCTCACCGCGCCGGACCGCTCCGGCACCCCGGGGCAGCTGCTGCTCAGCACCGACGAGCTGGGCCAGATCCTCGGCGGCGCCCGCCACTACGGCACCACCGTCGGCCGCTACGCCAACCGGATCGCGGACAGCCGGATCACCCTGGACGGCAAGGACCACCCGCTCGCCGCCACCGGGAACGGCGTCACCCTGCACGGCGGCCCGGACGGCTTCGCCAACCGGATCTGGACCGCCGAGGAGATCCCCGGCGGCGTCCGGCTCCACCTGCACAGCCGGGACGGCGACCAGGGCTTCCCCGGCGCGCTGGACGTATGGGTCTCCTACACCCTCGCGGCGGACACCCTCGCGATCGAGTACCGGGCCGTCACCACCCGCCCCACCGTGGTCAACCTGACCAACCACGCCTACTTCAACCTGGCCGGCGAGGGCAGCGGCGACATCCTGGGCCACCTGCTCACCCTGGACGCCGACGAGTACACCCCCGCCGACGAGCGGCAGATCCCGTACGGGCCGTACGAGCCGGTGGCGGGCACCCCGTTCGACTTCACCACCGCGCGCCCGGTCGGCAAGTCCATCCACGACGACCACCCGCAGCTGACCGGCCCCGGCGGCTACGACCACAACTGGGTGCTCCGGCCCCGCCCCGCCGACGGCACCCCGGCCCGGGCCGCCCTGCTGGAGGACCCGGGCAGCGGGCGCACCCTGGAGGTGCTCACCACCGAGCCCGGGCTGCAGGTCTACACCGCCAACACCTTCCACGGCGCGGTGACGGGCGCGAGCGGGGTGCCGTACGGGCCGTACGCGGGGATCGCGCTGGAGACCCAGCACCACCCGGACTCGCCCCACCAGCCCTCGTACCCCTCCACCGAGCTGCGGCCCGGGCAGGAGTTCCGCTCCACCACGCTGCTGCGGCTCGGCTGCGCGGGGAGGTAGACACCCGGTCAGCGACGGACAGGGCGCGAGGAACTGCGCGAACGCGGTAGGGCACAGGTTGTCGCCTTCCGGTTTCGCGCAGTTCCTCGCGCCCCTGTCTGTGGCCGGCGCCTGCTCGTCGGGATCTCAACACCAAGTGGCAACGCCCGGGACACGCGCGCGTAACGATCGCCGGATCTTGCAGAAACTTGCTGCAAGGACTTTCGGCGACGATTGCATCGCTGTTACGTTCCTCCCCAAGCCCGACGGCCGTAACGGCGGTCGGTGCGGGACAGCCATTATGCGCGGTCCTCCCCCCTCCCTCGGGCACCCCCACCTTTCTAGGAGTTCTCATGCGGCGTGGCATCGCGGCCTCTGCCCTCGTTGCGGCCCTCGCGGTCTCTCTCGCGGCTTGTGGCAGTAGCGGCTCCGGTTCGGACACCAAGGCCGCCGACGGCCCGGTCACCATCACGTACTGGGACACCTCGAACGCCACCAACGAGGCGCCGAACTACCAGGCGCTGGTCAGCAAGTTCGAGGCCGCCAACCCGAACATCAAGGTCAACTTCGTCAACGTGCCGTTCGACCAGGCGCAGAACAAGCTGCAGACCGCGATGGGTGCCTCGGGCGCGCCGGACGTCTTCCGCTCCGAGGTCGGCTGGACCTCCGCCTTCGCCAAGGGCGGCTACCTGGAGCCGCTCGACGGCACCCCCGCCGCCACCGACACCTCCGCGTTCCAGGCCAGCCTGATCCAGCAGGCCAAGTACGACGGCAAGCTCTACGGTGTGCCGCTGGTCACCGACACCCTCGGCTTCCTCTACAACAAGGCGCTGTTCGCCAAGGCCGGCATCACCGCCGCCCCCAAGACCTGGGACGAGCTGAAGGCCGACGCCGCGCTGGTCAAGGACAAGGCCGGCGTCGACGGCTTCTTCATGCGCGCCGGTGACGGCTACTACGCGATGCCCTTCCTGTACGGCGAGGGCACCAACATGGTGGATGCCGCCAACAAGAAGATCACCATCAACTCGCCCGAGGCCGCCAAGGCCGTCGAGACCTACAAGTCGATGTTCACCGCGCCCGGCACCGTCAAGGCCGACGTGACGACCGACTCATACGCGCACATGATGGACGCCTTCAACAGCGGCAAGGTCGCGGCGATCATCAACGGCCCGTGGGAGCTCACCAACATCTACAAGGGCTCCGCCTTCGCGGACAAGGCCAACCTCGGCATCGCGGCCGTCCCGGCCGGCTCGACCGGCAAGGCCGGCGCCCCGACCGGCGGTCACAACGTCGCCGTCTACGCCGGTTCGGACGCCGCCCACAAGGCCGCCGCCGAGAAGCTGGCCGGGTTCCTGACCTCCGCCGAGAGCCAGACCTTCCTCGCGCTGAAGAACGACACCCTGCCGACCCGCTCCGACGCGTACACCGCCGAGGTCAAGGCCAACCTGGGTATCGCCGGCTTCCAGGCGATCCTGCCCGTCGCCCAGCCGCGCCCCGAACTGCCCGAGTACAGCTCGCTGTTCGGCTCCATCGGCACCAACCTGGGCAAGATCGTCCAGGGCCAGGCCGGCACCCAGGCCGGCCTGGACGCCACCGCCGTCGACTACGCGAAGCTGCTCCCCGGCTTCACGAAGTAGACCCACCCGGCCGCCCGGCCCCGCCTGACAGCGGGCCGGGCGGCCTCCCGCACGAACGCAGTGAACAGCAGCAGTCGCCGGCGAGGCGGCCGGACCTCCCGAAAAGGTGTCAAAAATGGCAGTCGCCGTGCAGGGCGCTCCCAGCCGGCGGAGTCGTGAGCGCGAACCGCGCCCCGGCCTCGTCCAGCGCCTCAAGCTCTCGTACAGCAAGTACTGGTACGCCTACGCGATGGTCGCGCCGGTCGTCATCGTGCTCGGCGTGCTGGTCGGCTACCCGCTGGTCAACGGCATCTACCTGACGCTCACCGACGCCAACAGCCTCAACTCGGCGCGCCAGATCGGCCTCAAGCACATCCCGGCCACCTACCACTTCATCGGTCTGCACAACTACGCCGACGTGCTCTGGGGCCCGGGCTCCTACGACCGGTTCTGGTCGCACTTCGTCTGGACCATCGCGTGGACGGTCATCTGCGTCACCGTCACCTTCGCGATCGGCCTGGGCCTGGCGCTGCTGATGAACCAGAAGCTCCGGGCCCGGGGCCTCTACCGGATGCTGCTGATCCTGCCCTGGGCGGTGCCGACCTTCGTCACCGTCTTCTCCTGGCGGCTGATGCTCGCCGACGGCGGCGCGGTCAACACGCTGCTGGGTTCGGTCGGTCTGCCCGAACCCTCCTGGCTCTCCGACCCGCTGGCCATGAAGGCCGCCGCGATCATCGTCAACACCTGGTGCGGTGTGCCGTTCATGATGGTCTCGCTGCTCGGCGGCCTGCAGTCCATCCCGGCCGAGCTGTACGAGGCCGCCGAGATGGACGGCGCCACCCCCTGGCAGCGGTTCCGCCACGTGACCCTGCCGGGGCTGCGCAACGTCAGCAGCACGGTGGTGCTGCTCGGTGTGATCTGGACGTTCAACCAGTTCACCGTCATCTTCATCCTGTTCGGCACCAACGCTCCGGACGTGAACATCCTGGTCACCTGGGCCTACTACCTCGGCTTCGGCCAGCAGCCCCGGGACTTCGCCCAGTCCGCGACCTACGGCGTGCTGCTGCTCTCGATCCTGATCGTCTTCACCAGCTTCTACCGCCGCTGGCTGGCCCGGAACGAGGAGGCCACCCGATGACCGCCGCCCGTACCCAGCCCAGTGACCACGACGAGGCAGGCAGCCAGATGACCGTCACCGCCGAACGACCCACCGCCGAACGACCCACCGCCGAACGACCCGCCACCGAGCCGGCTCCGGCTCCCCGCCCCGCCAAGGTGCGCGGCCGGGGCGAGAGCAGCCCGCTGGCCACCGCGCTCGCGCACGGCACGCTGATCGTCGCGAGCCTGGTCGCGCTCTTCCCGGTCCTGTACATCGCGTACATCTCGCTCGGCCCGGACAAGATGGACTACCTGCACCCCGGGGCGATCTTCGGCAAGGCGACCCTGTCGAACTTCTCCAAGGTGCTGTTCCACACCGACTTCTTCACCTGGTTCGGCAACTCGGTCGTCGTCGCGGGCGGTACCACCGTATTCGGCGTCCTGGTCGCCGCGACCGCCGGCTACGCGGTCTCCCGGATGCGCTTCCCCGGTCACCGCCAGCTGATGTGGACCCTGCTGGTGACCCAGATGTTCCCGGTCACCGTGCTGATGGTCCCGCTGTACACGATCCTGTCCGAGCTGAAGCTGCTGGACAGCTACCTCGGCCTGATCCTGGTCTACCTGACCACCACCGTGCCGTACTGCGCCTGGCTGATGAAGGGCTACTTCGACACCATCCCGGTGGAGATCGACGAGGCCGGCCGGGTCGACGGGCTCACCCCGTTCGGCACCTTCTGGCGCCTCATCATCCCGCTCGCGCGGCCGGGCCTGGCGGTGGCGGCGTTCTACTCCTTCCTCACCGCCTGGGCCGAGGTCGCCTACGCGTCGACCTTCATGCTCGGCTCCGGCAAGTACACCCTCGCCGTCGGCCTGCAGAGCTTCGTGAGCCAGTACGAGAGCCAGTGGAACCTGATGGCCGCCACCTCCGTGCTGATCGCGATCCCCGCCGCAGTGGTCTTCTACCTTGTGCAGCGCCACCTGGTCTCCGGTCTGACGGCCGGTGCGGCCAAGTCCTGACGCGAGCACAGTCCTGACGCGAGCACAGTCCGCAACTCTCCTTTATCTTCTGCCTGTTACCGCGCACCGGCCGCCCGCTCCCCGGGCGACCGGGACGACACCTAGTCCCCAAGGGATGACTGTCATGACCCAGAACCTGGCCGCCACCTCCCGGCCCGCCGCCGTTCCCGCCGCCGTTCCCGCCGCGAACGCGTCCGGGTCCAGAGGCTGGTGGCGTGACGCGGTCATCTACCAGGTGTACCCGCGCAGCTTCGCCGACTCCAACGGCGACGGCATGGGCGACCTGCCCGGCATCCGCAGCCGCCTCCCGTACCTGCGGGACCTCGGCGTGGACGCCGTCTGGCTCTCCCCGTTCTACGCCTCCCCGCAGGCCGACGCCGGGTACGACGTCGCCGACTACCGCGCGGTGGACCCGATGTTCGGCAACCTGCTGGACGCCGACGCGCTGATCCGGGACGCCCACGAGCTGGGCCTGCGGATCATCGTCGACCTGGTCCCGAACCACTCCTCCGACCAGCACGAGTGGTTCCAGCGCGCCCTGCGCGAGGGCCCGGGCTCCGCGCTGCGCGAGCGTTACCACTTCCGCCCCGGCAAGGGAGCGAACGGCGAACTCCCGCCCAACGACTGGGAGTCCATCTTCGGCGGCCCGGCCTGGACGCGCAGCGCCAACCCGGACGGTACGCCCGGCGACTGGTACCTGCACCTGTTCGCGCCGGAGCAGCCCGACTTCAACTGGGAGAACCCGGCCGTCGCCGACGAGTTCCGCTCGATCCTGCGGTTCTGGCTGGACATGGGCGTGGACGGCTTCCGGATCGACGTCGCGCACGGCCTGGTCAAGGCCGAGGGCCTGCCCGACATCGGCGGCGGCGACCAGCTCAAGCTGCTCGGCAACGACGTGATGCCGTTCTTCGACCAGGACGGTGTGCACGAGATCTACCGCACCTGGCGCAGGATCCTCGACGAGTACCCGGGTGAGCGGATCGGCGTCGCCGAGGCGTGGACCCCGACCGTCCAGCGCACCGCCAACTACGTCCGCCCGGACGAGCTGCACCAGGCCTTCAACTTCCAGTACCTGGGCACCGCTTGGGACGCCGCCGCGCTGCGCGAGGTCATCGACGTCTCGCTCGACTCGATGCGCCCGGTCGACGCGCCCACCACCTGGGTGCTGTCCAACCACGACGTCACCCGGCACGCCACCCGCTTCGCCAACCCGCCGGGCGGGACCCAGATCCGCACCCCCGGCGACCGCGAACTCGGCCTGCGCCGGGCCCGCGCCGCCACCCTGCTGATGCTCGCGCTGCCCGGCTCGGCCTACGTCTACCAGGGCGAGGAACTCGGCCTCCCGGACGTCACCGACCTGCCCGACGAGGTCCGCCAGGACCCGTCCTTCTTCCGCCAGGCCGGCCAGGACGGCTTCCGCGACGGCTGCCGCGTCCCGATCCCGTGGTCCGGCACCGAGGCCCCGTACGGCTTCGGCCCGACCGTCGGCGGCCCCAGCTGGCTGCCGCAGCCCGCCGAGTGGGCCTCGCTCAGCGTGGACGTCCAGACCGGTGACCCGACCTCCACCCTGGAGCTCTACCGCAGCGCGCTGGCCGTCCGCCGCGAGCACCCCGCGCTCGGCGCGGGCACGGCCGTGACCTGGCTGGACACCCCGGAGGGCGTGCTCGCCTTCCGCCGCGACTCGGCCGAGGGCTCGTTCGTCTGCACGGTGAACACCGGCGCCGAGCCGGTCCGGACGACCGCGCCGGGCTCGGTGCTGCTCGCCTCGACCGAGGTCGTGGTGGTGGCGGGGGAGACCGTTCTGCCGGCCGACAGCGCCATTTGGTGGGCGGTCTGACATGGGTGCAATAGGCTCTGGGATCGTGACTACGGCGCGACTCTCGGACATCGCGGCGCAGGCGGGGGTCAGTGAAGCGACCGTCAGCCGCGTCCTCAACGGCAAGGCGGGCGTCTCCGCCACCACGCGGCAGACCGTGCTGGCGGCGCTCGACGTGCTCGGCTACGAGCGGCCCACCCGGCTGCGCCAGCGCAGCGCCGGCCTGATCGGGCTGATCACCCCGGAGTTGAGCAACCCGATCTTCCCCGCGCTGGCCCAGGTGATCGAGCAGGTGCTGAGCCGCCACGGCTACACGCCGGTGCTCTGCACCCAGACGCCGGGCGGCTCCACCGAGGACGAGTTGGTGGAGATGCTGGTGGACCGGGGGGTCGCCGGAATCGTCT
Organism: Kitasatospora sp. MAP5-34; assembly: GCF_029894335.1. Classification (GTDB taxonomy): domain Bacteria; phylum Actinomycetota; class Actinomycetes; order Streptomycetales; family Streptomycetaceae; genus Kitasatospora. Next base: position 52,292 of record NZ_JARXZC010000041.1, read on the forward strand.
TCGTCTCGGGCCTGCACGCGGACTCCACCGCAGACCACGACCGGTACGCCAAGCTGACGGGCCGTCAGGTCCCGTTCGTGCTGATCAACGGGTATAGCGAGAAGATCGCCGCGCCGTTCATCTCCCCGGACGACCGTGCGGCGATGTGGATGGCCGTCCAGCACCTGGTCGAGCTGGGCCACGAACGGATCGGCCTGGCCGTCGGCCAGCGCCGCTACGTCCCGGTGCTGCGCAAGATCGAGGGCTTCACGGCGGCCGTCCAGGCCCTGCTGCACAAGACCCCCGAAGAGGCCGAGGGCCTGGTCCACCACACGCTGTTCAGCGTGGAGGGCGGGCACGCGGCCGCCGGCGCGCTGCTGGACAAGGGCTGCACGGCGATCGTCTGCGGCTCCGACATGATGGCGCTCGGCGCGATCCGGGCGGTCCGCCAGCGCGGGCTGTCCGTCCCGCAGGACATCTCGGTGGTCGGCTTCGACGACTCGCCGCTGATAGCTTTCACCGAACCGCCGCTGACCACCATCCGCCAGCCCGTCGAGGCGATGGCCACCGCAGCCGTGGACGCCCTCCTCGAGGAGGTCGGCGGCAGCCCGGGCCAGCGCGCGGAGTTCATGTTCCAGCCCGAACTGGTCATGCGCGGCTCCACCGGCGCCAACCCGAAGTAGTCCCGGTACGGCACGATCCCGCAGAGCTTCGCTCTGCGGGATCGTCGTGCTGTGGTGGGTCCGGACCTGGCGCTGCCCCCGGAGACGACCAGTTCTCCGGGGGCAGCGGGTACAGCAGGTACGGCTACGCGTGTCAGACGCGACCGGCGAAGTCCGGGGCCCAGTTGCTGATGGACTCCATCTTCACACCGGCGCTCGGGTTGGCGGCCTCGACGTACTGGCCACCGCCGACGTACATGGCGACGTGGTAGACGCCGGAGTTGCTGCCGTTGTTGGACCAGAACAGCAGGTCGCCCGGCTGCAGGCTGTCCAGCGAGACGCGGGTGGTGGCGTCGGCCTGGTCGGCGGCCACGCGGGGGAGCGTGATGCCGGCCTGGCGGTAGGCGGCCTGGGTCAGGCCGGAGCAGTCCCAACCACCGTCGCTGGTGCCACCGTAGACGTACGCCTGGCCGAGCTTGGACTCGGCGAAGGCGACCGCGGCGGCCTTGCTGCCGGTCGCGGCCGGGGCCTGGGCGGCGGCGGGGGCAGCGGTGATGGTGCTGCTGTGGTGGGCCGAGGTGGTCCGGGTGGTGGCCTGCGGCGCGCTCTGCTGCGGGGCGGCGGGGGCGGCCGGGGCCTCCTGGGCCGGCGCGGCGACGGCGACGTTGCCGCCGAGGCTGAGCTGCTGGCCCGGGTAGATGACGTCCGGGTCGCTGCCCAGCTGCGCCTTGTTGAGGTCGTACAGCTTCTGCCAGCCGCCCTGGACGCTGTTCTTCTGGGCGATGGAGGAGAGCCAGTCACCGGCGACCACGGTGTACGACTTGTCGGTGGCGGGAGCGGCGGCCGGGGCGGCGGGAGCGGCCTCCGGTGCCACCGAGGCGGCGGCCTTCGGGGCGGCGTGGCGGGTGACCGGCGCGGGGGCGGCGGCCTGCGGGGCCGGGGTGTTGGAGCCGCTGGTGTCGACCTGGGCGGCGGCGCCGCCCTTGGTCAGACCGGCCTGGATGGAGCAGACCGGCCAGGCGCCGGGGCCCTGGTCGGCGAGCACCTTCTCGGCGACGGCGATCTGCTGGCCCTTGGTGGCCAGGTTGGCCTGGGCGGCGTACTGGGTGCCACCGTAGGCGGCCCAGGTGCTGGAGGTGAACTGCAGGCCGCCGTAGAAGCCGTTACCGGTGTTGATGCTCCAGTTGCCGGTGCTCTCGCACTGGGCGACCTTGTCCCAGGTGGAGACCGGGGCGGCCGAGGCGACACCGGCGGTGATGCACGGGATCGAGAGACCGAGGCCGACGACGCCGGTGGCGGCGATCAGACGACGGGTGCGCTTGGTGGCATTGATGGGCAGCATGAAAAAGCGTTCCTCTCCCACGCCTGCGAGGTGAGCTGTCGGATTCGGGCTGGAGTTGCCCGGCCGTGCTGAGCACGGCTTCACCCCAAGCCGACCAGCGGTCCGAGGACCGCTGACCGGCGACTTACCTGGTTCCCCCGCCCCTGCCATGGTGCGTTTCTGCGATGCCAGCTCGTCCGGCGGCAGGACTCGGCGTTCCGGATGAGCTGGGTCCGTGTGACCACGAACGGGAGCACGTTAGACAGACTTAAGTTGAAACTGCAAACACCTGTGATGGCGCTCACAGATCATTTTCTGGTCTTCCATGATCGAAATATGTCGGCCGACCCGATCGAATTCGGTCATTTTCGAGCATTGCCCGTTCCGTGGGCCGGAGCTGTCCATGCCTCAGATTCCGACGCCCGATTGGTGGTCTCAAGTTAGTAGATCGTCTACGAAGCATTCGACGATGCCGGCCCGGCCGAGGCCAGGGTCGAAAGACCCGGGCCGACCGGGTCGAAGGAGAGTGCCTGCGGGTGCGGGAAGACCCCGGGAGAGCGGCGTGAGGGAATGGGCCCGGGAAACGCGAGAGGGGCCCCGCAGCGGGGCCCCTCGTCGTGCCGTCCAAGCAGTACGGATGTCGTACAAGCGGTACGGAGCAGTGCTGGCAGGTCAGCCGACCGGCCGCTCCTCGGCCTCGACCGGGGACTCGCCGGGCGCGGGGAGGTTCAGCGCGGCGAGGTAGGTCGAGGCGATCAGCTGGCCGACGGCCTGGTAGGTGCCGATCGGCGCGGCGCTGGGGCAGCCGGTCTCCTCGGCGGCCTGGGCGAGCAGCTCCGGGTCGGCCTCGGGGCCGATCACCAGCGGGGCCAGCGCGGGGCGTACCGAGCCGGTGGCCCGGAGGTGGTCGACGGCGGCCGCGACCGAGCCGGGGACGTCCATGGCGGCGGCCACGACCGGCACCGCGAGGCGGGCGGCCAGCAGCACGCCGGTGATCCCGGCCGCCGAGGCGGCCTCCTCGCCGCCGACCGTGGTCAGTACCACGCCGTCGGCAGCCGTCGTGATCGCGAACAGCCTGGCGCGGTCGGCGCGGGCCAGCCCGGCCTCGGAGAGCCGGACGTGCACCGCCTCCGCGAGCAGCGGGTGCGGGCCGAGCACGTCGGTGACGGTCGTGCCGGCCTCGGCGGCGAGCTGCTGCAGCTCCGTCAGGAAGCCGTGCGGACCGGCCAGCAGCGGCACCAGGACGGGCAGTGGCTGCCCGGCCTCGGCCGCCTGGGCCAGCAGGGCGGCCACGGTGGGCGCGCTGGGGTCGTACTCGGTGCCGGGGGCCGCCAGGTACGCGGCGGTGGCCTCGATGCCCGGCTGCTCGCCGCGAACGACGGAGAGCAGTTCATCGACAACGGGTCGCGCCTCGGGCCCGGCGGTGGCCGGGACGGCCAGCACCAGGGCCGGGGCCCCGGTCGGGACCTCGGGGCGCTCGGGGCGGCGGTGGCGCCCCCGCGCACGGGAGCCTGGGGTTCGGACGGGCAGTGGCGCGCCCGGGATGGCTGCGGTGCTCATGGCGGAGATCGTAGGACATTCTGCGGCCCGGCCTGCAGTCGGATCCCGTTCCGGCGCGATCTGTTCTTTGAAAATAGGGACATTTGCCACCAAAACTCACCCTTGACCTGCTGACACTCCGTCTCGTCGGTGTTCCGCCGGGGCCCTGCCGGTGCGCCGCCGACTCCGGCGTGACGCGGCGTGACGTGCCTCACAGTCACCTCGGCAGGTGACGGACCGTGAGCCGGGTCCTGTCGGCCTCAAGATCAACGCGCCGCCGCGCTGTCTATACAGGGCGTCATCGAAGTACTTGTGATTCGACCTGGTATGTCCGCTTACGGGGCGTCAACTGTGCTGGCTGGTAAGGGGATATCGGTGCGTGACAGTGGCTTATGCACGCGCAACTTCCCGTGCTGATGCACGTGCACTGGAGTTATCATCACGTCAAGTGAGGCGAACGCCAGGCAGGTCGGGAGATTTCAATGCAGAACACGTACAACGGCATGGCGGCTGCGGACCTCGAAGGTGTGGTCTGGCAGAAGAGCCGGCACAGCAACTCGCAGGGCAACTGTGTGGAGTTCGCCGCGCTGCCGGGGGGTGATGTGGCCATGCGCAACTCCCGCTTCCCGGCGGGGCCCGCATTGATCTACACCAGGGCCGAGATAGCGGCGTTGCTGCTCGGCGCGAAGGACGGGGAGTTCGACCACCTGGCGGTCTGAGCCGCTGTTTTCTCCCCTGGTACGGAAAGGCCGTCGTGGCTCACGTCACCGCGACGGCCTTCGTCTTGTTCTCCCCACTTGCTTCCCCCCATTTGTTTCCCGACCTGTTCACCCGGCCCGGGCCCCTCGCCCCGGCCCCCTCGCCATGACTCCCTCGCCATGGCCCGGTGTGGGCCCGGTCTTCGGGCCCCCGATACCCTCGGTGGGGCTGGTCTCCCGGTACGTGTGTGCGTGCATCAAACGGCTCAGGCCCCGTACGACGCGCGTCCGGGGCCAGGCTGAGCAGAAGTCAGACCGGCTGAGAGTCAGGCCCACTGAGAGTCAGGTTGACCGAGGGTCGGGCTGGGCGGAAGTCGGGCCGGCCAGGATCAGGCCGAGCGGCGGTGCCGCCCGGCGGGTTCGCCGGACTCGGCCTCGAAGAGGGCCCAGACGACCTTGCCGGCGCCCGCCAGCGGGTGCCAGCCCCAGGAGCGGCTGAAGGAGTCGACCAGGTGCAGCCCCCGGCCGGACTCGGCGACGAAGTCGGCCTCGCGAGCCACCGGCCCGCTGCTGCTCGGGTCGCTCACCGCACAGACCACCTGCGGCGCGCGGTGCACCAGGCTTATTCGAATCGGCAGGGTGTGGCCGGTGAGCTGCTGGCGTTGCTCGGCCTGCCGGGGGCCGGGCTGCACGGGGAAGTGGCTGGGCTCGATCGCGGCCTGGTTCTCCCGGCCGGGGTCGAGGGCATGGCGAAGTGCGTTGGTCACCAGTTCGGAGGCCACCAGCGCGACATCGTCGAAGAGTGCGCCGAGCCCCCAGTCCTGGAGCGTCGATCTGGCGAACTCCCTTGCTGTTCGCACAGCTTCGAGCCGAGGTGCGAGAGTACAGGTGACCACGTGGGGGTCGACCGCGAGAGCCGTACCTGTGCTCATGAAGAGCTCCTCCCATAAGGGGGCCGACACGGCTGGACCCGCCGGGGTCATGCCGGTCACCTCCGACTCGCTCGGCCGCGCGGCCGCCTCCTCGACACCGCCGCGTACGCACACGGGTGCCCAGCCACGCGGGGGCGCGACCGGGTGAGGTGTGCGGTATCGCGCGTGGGGTCGACGCGGAGCCCGCGGGATTGCCAGGGATGTGCAGGTGCACGTGCACCATGGTCCTCTGCGCCCACGGCAGATGCAAGAGTCGATTCACGTGCAGTCGCACTATTGGCATATGCAAGCGCCGAATGCACGTGCATCATGGGGGATCTGATGCAGAACTGGTAGATCGTTCTGTCAGTACCGGCACCCTGAGCGCTCAACTGATGGCAGACTGTGCCCTGTTTGCCCGAGGCGGAGGTTTGGACGGCATGACCACAGTTCAGCCGAGCGGTGGCTCGATGGTGCGCCGGATCCTCCTCGGCTCCCAGTTGCGCAGGCTCAGGGAAGGCCGCGGGATCACCCGCGAGGACGCGGGTTACGCGATCCGTGCCTCCGAGTCCAAGATCAGCAGGATGGAGCTCGGCCGGGTCAGCTTCAAGGAGCGCGACGTCGCCGACCTGCTCAGCCTCTACGGCGTGACCGACACCGGCGAGCGCGAGGCCCTGCTCGGCCTGGTCCGCGAGGCCAACAAGTCCGGCTGGTGGCACAGTTTCAACGACGTTCTGCCGAACTGGTTCCAGACCTACGTCGGCCTGGAGGAGGCTGCGGCGCTGATCCGCACCTACGAGGTGCAGTTCATCCCCGGCCTGCTCCAGTCCGAGGAGTACGCCCGCGCGATCTTCGCCCAGACCCGCCCGGTGATCAGCGAGGAGGAGCTGGAACGCCGACTCGGTCTCCGGATGCGCCGCCAGAAGCTGCTGACCGAGGGTCAGAGCCCCCGTCTGTGGGCGGTCATCGACGAGGCCGCGCTGCGTCGGCCGGTCGGCGGCCCCGAGGTGATGCGCGCCCAGGTCCAGTACCTGATCGACGTCGCCGAGCAGACCAACGTGGTGATCCAGGTCATGCCGTTCCGCTTCGGCATGCACGCGGGGGAGAGCGGGGCGTTCAGCATCCTGCGCTTCCCGGAGCAGGACCTCGCGGACGTGGTCTACCTGGAGCAGCTCACCAGCGCGCTCTACCTGGACAAGCGGGACGACGTGGACGCCTACGTGCAGGTCATGGAGCGGCTCTGCGTCGACAGCCTCACCCCGGACCGGACGATAGACCTGCTCACCGCCATCCTCGCTGAGCGCTGACGCGACGTCCGGCGCTGGGGGTTGGGCGTCGGGCGCTGGGCTTGGGCCTCGGCGGCTCCCCGCGAGGCGCTCGGTCAGTCCCGGTGCGGGGGCTGCGGGCGGGCGGGGGCGTCCGGCTGGGGTGGTGTGCCCAGGCTCCAGGCCAGGCCGTAGCGGGCGAACAGGTCCGCCCGGATGGGGGCCAGCGGGATCGGCGCCCCCGGTAGCAGGATGCCGATGCAGGCGCCCATCAGCGCACTGCGCAGCACCGCGTGCTCGGCGGCCGGATCGGTCGCCCCCCAACTCCTCAGCAGCTCCCGCAGGATCGCGCCGAGCTGCTGCTGCTCCGGGTCCTGCAGGAACGCGCCGACGTCCGGGTCGAGGATGAGCGCGAGGTGTGAACGCATCACCCGGGGGTGCTCCAGCGCGAACGTCAGGAGCGCGTCGATGCCGGTGGCCAGCCGGGCGTCCGGGTTCGCCCCTGGGGGCACCTTCGCGAGCGCGCCGGCCAGTTCCAGGTGCATCAGCCGGTGGCAGGCCACCTGCATCAGGAGCCGCTTGCCTTCGAAGTAGTACGAGACCAGGCCTCGGGCCGTCCCCGCGCGTTCGGCTATGTCGCCGAGCGTGGTGCGGGCGTATCCGCGCTGGTCCACCAGCTCGACGGTGGCCCGCAGGATTCGGTGGCGGGAGCGTTGGCGCATTTCCTCGTTGACCGAATCCCCGCGAGGTGCCATCGTGTCTGCTCCGTACGTTGGTTGGCTCCCGGTCAATATACTGGTGTGGCCAGGACCGGTGCAGGCCGTGTCCGGATACTCCCTTGGCTGGAGGCTCCGGGCTCCGGCGTGCAACAGTCCCGTACGGAGAGCCGACTCCACCAACACGGGGGTTTGGTGGAGTCGGCTCCTACCGGGCATCGAGGGGTCGGCTGCCCGTCAGCAGCTCGGCCTGGCACGCGTTCCTGCCGAGCGCGTACGCCGGAGCATTCGCGCTGGCCGCTCGCGCGCCAGGACGTTCCCGAACCGGGCGCCGCTGCGCGCGGGGGCGCGGACCGGTGCCCGGCCTTGCCGGAGAGGGCCTAACGCAGCGCGGACAGCCCCGGTGCGGCCGCGAGCAGCAGCACGGTGGCCGGTGCGGCGAGCGCGGCGAGTGTCAGCCGTAGCCGGTGGTCCATCGGTAGGCGGGGTTCGCCCGCCAGCAGCCGGTCCACCCGGCGTGGCGCCTGTGCGGCGAGCTGCGGGGTACGGGCCGTCGGGACGGAGTGGCAGGCGCCGAAGACCCCGTTCCCGGAGTTCAGCTCGACCAGCGCGAGGGCCGTCGTCAGCCTGCCGTGCCGCCGCGCCGCACGGTCGTCGGCGGCGAGCTCGATCAGTTCGCCGACCTGGTCCCGGAAGGCGCTGAACACCCCCACCCCGGGGAAGCCGGCCGCGAGCGCCTCGGCGCACTGCGCCAGCCAGTGGTGCCGGGCCCGTACGTGCCCGCGCTCATGGCTGAGCACGGCGGCCAGTTCACGGTCGCTCAACTGCTGCAGCGCGCCGGTGGTGACCACCAGTCGGGCGCCGGGGCCGGGCAGGGACCAGGCCTCCGGGCGGAGGTTCTCCAGGACCACCAGCCGCTCACGATCGGCCCGGCGGGCCTTCGGGCGACGGGCCGTCAGTTCGGCCGGGATCTCGGGGGCCCGGCGGTTCAGCTGCGCGTGCCGTCGGCCGCGCAGCACCCGGGCCGACCGGACCTCCCGGGTGAGCGAGAAGGCCGTCCACAGCCCGCCGAGCGCCAGCAGCGCCGCACAGAACCGCCCCCAGCCCTCGCCGCCCGCGAGTCCGTACGCCGCTTCGACGCCGTGCGGCGCGCCCGTGAAGACCAGCGTGCGCAGCTCCGGCAGGGCGGCCGTACCGGCGAGCAGCAGGCTCAGTACGCAGCAGAGCAGTACCGCGATCACCAGGCACTGCCAGACGCACAGCGCCAGAACGGGTTCGCGCTCGGCCCAGCGGGCCCGGGCCAACCGGCCCGGCGCGACGGTGGACAGCAGCAGACCGAGCAGCAGCAGGCTCAGCAGGGCCGTCATGGCAGGTGCTCCCCCTGGAGACACGGGAGCGCGGCGTGCGCTCGCCTCAACCTACGCGCTGCCGTCGGCCCGGGGAACGCCTTCCACCCGCCAGTGACCAACACCACCTCGACGGCCACCCACAGCCGGCCAGCCCCGCCGGCACCGCCCGTCACATGGTCAGGAGCATCGCGAACATCCCGACCCCCATCGCGAGTCGGCACGCTCGCGAAACCCCCGCGCCCCCGGCACCCCGCGCGCCGACGGGCACCGGCCCGACCACCCCGCCGGAGACGGTCAGCAGCCGGCTCCCGGTCCACAGGGCGTAGCAGCCGAAGTAGACCAGCAGCGCTCCGGTGAGCAGCGGCAGCCCGACGGGCGCGCCGTGGTGGTGCAGGTGCTCCGAGCCGCCGGCCATCGTGAGCGCCATGTACGTCATCGCGAGTGCCCCGATCCCGTGGTGCAGCCGGTGCGCCCGCAGCCCGGTGGTACCCGGCCCGGCCACCGCCGCCAGCAGGGCGACGGCGAGCAGCCCGTACAGCCAGCCCCAGAGGACCGTCGGCCACAGGGCCATCCCCGCCATGCCGAGACCCATCAGCGCCTCGGCCGCGTCCGACTCGCGGGCCGGCCAGCGGCCGGTGCCCGCGCCGGGCAGGGCACAGGCCGCTGCGGAGCTCCGTAACCGCGTCAGGCAGTAGAGACCGGACCCGGCGGTGAGGCCCGCCAACAGCCAGGTGACGACGGCCGGACCGTGCATCGGTGCCCCTCTCGGCCGCTGCGTACGGGAGTACCGTCCACGATCACCGATCACGGTCCGGCACAGCAGGGCGCGCGCGGGGGCGCACGGAGGTGTTGACGGGCTGTCACCGGCCGACGAGCGCCGGTGCGCGGGCTGCTGAGGCGCGGGCTACTCTGACGCGGGCTACTGTGGCGCGAGCCTCCCGGCGGCCACGATCCGGCTGAGGAACTGCCGGGTGCGCTCCTCCCGGGGATCGCCGAAGACCTGCTCGGGCGGCCCCTGTTCGAGCACCACGCCGGCGTCCAGGAAGCAGACCTGGTCCGCGACTTCGCGCGCGAAGCTCATCTCGTGGGTCGACAGCACCATGGTCATGCCCTGGATCTTGAGATCCCGGACCACCGCGAGCACCTCGCCCACCAACTCCGGGTCGAGCGCCGCCGTGATCTCGTCCAGCAGGAGCAGCCGTGGCGTGGTCGCCAGCGCCCGGACGATCGCCACCCGCTGCTGCTGCCCGCCGGAGAGCCGGTCCGGGTACTCCTTGGCCTTGGCGGCCAGGCCGAGCCGGTCCAGGAGCTCGCGCGCCCGGTCCTCGGCCTCGGCCCGGCCGACACCGTGGACGCGGCGCGGGGCGAGGGTGATGTTGTCCAGCACGGTCATGTGCGGGAAGAGGTTGTACGCCTGGAAGACGACGCCGATCCGCCGCCGCACCGCGTCCTGGTCGGCGCGGGGATCGGTGACGTCCTCGCCGTCCAGCAGGATCGCGCCGTCGTCGATGTCCTCCAGCAGGTTGGTGCAGCGCATCAGCGTGGACTTGCCGGAGCCGGAGGCGCCGATCAGCGCGGTGACCGAGTGCGCGGGCACGTCGATGCTGATGTCGCGCAGCACCACCTGGTCGCCGAAGCTCTTGCGTACGGACTCCAGCCGCAGCACGGGGGTGGCGGGGGTGGTCATACGAGTCCTCCCTGCCACTGGCGGCGGTTCATCCGGGCGGTGATCCAATCGGTGAACCTGGTCATCGGGACGGTCAGCACGATGAAGACCAGGCCCGCGACCAGGTACGGCGTGTAGTTGAACGACTGGACGGCGATGATCTTCGCGGCGTACACCGCGTCGATCACCCCGCCGATGGACACCAGACCGGTGTCCTTCTGCAGGCTGACCAAGTTGTTCAGCAGTGGCGGCACCACCCGGCGCACCGCCTGCGGCAGCACGACGTACCGCATCGCCTGGGCGTTGCTCAACCCCAGCGAACGGGCCGCCGCGCGCTGGCTCGGGTGCACCGACTGGATGCCCGCGCGGAACACCTCGGAGACGTACGCCGAGTAGGTCAGCACCAGCGCCGCTCCGCCGAGCACCATCGGGTCGGTGGTCACGCCGGTGAGCCGGAGGGCCGGTACGCCGGTGATCATGATGAGCAGGCAGATGATCATCGGCAGGCCGAGAAAGAAGTCCACGTACGCCGTGGCCAGCAGTCGCACCGGCAGGAACACCGGCCCGCGCAGCGTCCGCGCCACCGCCAGCAGCAGCCCGAACACCAGGATCAGCGCCCCGCAGACCACCATCAGCTCGAGGTTCACCCGCAGGCCCTTGAGCACCTCCGGCAGAGCCTGCCTCGCGAAGTGCAGGCTGAAGAACGTCTTCCGGGTGACCGCCCACCCCGGCGAGTTGACGATCACCAGGTAGAGAACCAGCGCCGTCGCACCCGTGCTGACGGCGGCGATCAGCGCGGACCGCCGCGCCCGTTGCCGCCGGTACGCCTCCCGGGCGAGCCGCCGCGCCGAGGGGCGGTACGGCTCCTCCGCGCTCACCGTCGCGTCCGTGACCGTCACTTCAGCACCGGCGCGGACACGGCGTCGGACAGCCACTGCTTCTCCAGCTTCGCCAGCGTGCCGTCCGCGCGCAGCGAGTCCACGGCCTGGCTGACGCAGCCGGTCAGCGAACTGCCCTTGTCCAGCACCAGGCCGAACTGCTCCGCCCCGATGCCGCTGCCCGCCAGCTGGCCGACCACGGCGGCGTCGGTGATCTCGGCACCGGTGATGTAGAAGGCGGTGGGCAGATCCACCACCAGGGCGTCGATCTGACCGTTCTTCAGCGCGGACTTCGCCAGGTCGTTGTCGTCGAAGACGGCGGGCTGCGTCGAGGGCTTGATCTGGTCGGTGATGGTCGACAGGCTCGTGGTCCCCACCTGTGCGCCCAGCTTGGCGCCCTTCAGGTCCGCCAGGTTCTTGGCGCCGGCCAGTTTGGAGCTCTTCAGCGCCACCACGGCCTGCCGCACGTCGTAGTAGCCGGAGGAGAAGTCCACCGACTTCTTGCGGTCGTCGTTGATCGACACCTGGTTGATGTCGAAGTCGAAGTCCTTGGCTCCCGGCGCGAACGCCTTGTTGAAGGGGCTCACCACCCACTTGACCTTGCCCTGCGGGTAACCGAGCCGGTCCGCGACGGCGTACGCGACGGCCGACTCGAAGCCCTTGCCGCTCTCCGGCTTGTCGTCCGAGAACCACGGCGCGTACGCCGGCTTGTCCGTGCCGACCGTCAGCGCGCCCGCCGTCCTGGTGCCCAGCCCGCCCTTGACACAACCGCCGGCCGCCGCTCCGGAGGCGCCCCCGCCGGAGGTCGTGGCGCTCTGCGGAGCGCAGGCGCCCAGTGCCGAGGCCGCGAGGACGAGCAGCGCGGTGAGCGCCGCAGCCCGGCGGGGGCGTGGCGCGGGGGCAGCGGCGGAAGCAGGGGCGGACGCAGGGGTCATGGCAGGACTCCAGAGAGAGGTGATGAAGAGAGGGGAGTACGCAGAGGCAGGGGAGTGCGGACGGGAAGCCGTGGGAAGAGTGCCCAGCACGCGGGGTGAGGACACCGGATCTCCCGGTGGCGGCGCTGCGGGGCTCGGGGCATGGTCGGCGTACGGCAAGGTCTCCGCGGTGCCTCCCGGGCCGGGCGTCAGTGGCGGCAGCGACAGCCGTGCGCGCGGCAACAGGAGCACACCCGGAGCAGGTCGATGTGGCGCTCCGCCACTTGGATCACCGCCGGGAGCATGGCGGGAGGTTCGCACCCCATCCGTACATCTGTCCAGATCATCCAGAACAGCGTCCGAATGGTGGACACCTCGGCTGTTCCCCGGTTGCTGGTCGAACCCCCCTTGAACAGGAGAACCTTTCGAACCTATGGTGTCTCTGTCGAAATAACTCCTGTCTAAGTGAGTCTCAGATGCAGAATCTTTCGCCAGGGCTCGCTGTGGCGGCCAACCTTCCCGCACAGCCCGCAGTCGGCCACGCGGCTCACCCCGCCTGGCTGCGCCTCAAGGACGCGGTGGAGGCCCTCCGGCCCCTGCAGTCCAAGGACGGCTCCATCGACCTTGCCGCCGTCCAGCGGCACGCCGTCGACCCGCTGCTCGCGACCGTGCTGGCCTCGATCGAGGAGCTCACCCCGCTCTTCCCGCACGACGCCGAGTACCTCACCGCCGTCGTCGGCGACCTCAGAAAATGGGCCGACACCGGCTACCGCGAGCCCGACTTCCTCGACTCGCTGCTCGCCTTCCAGCCCGCCGCGCAGCGCGAGGACGGCCTCGAGCACCTCGTGGTCTTCCCGATGTACACCCAGAACGGCAACCCGAACCGCAACCTCGAAGCCGTCCTCCTGACCGTCGTCTGGCCCGAGTGGCTGGCCGAGCTGGAGCGCACCCGCTTCGACAACCCGATGTTCGTGCCGATCACCTTCACCGACTTCACCGCCGGGTACGACACCAACTCCGCCGTGCTCTTCCCGGAGACCGTGGCCGTCCGCCAGGCGCCGGAACGGTTCACCTGGGGCGGCATCTTCTGCGACCGCGAGGCCGCCCGCTTCCGCGCCGTCACCACCTCGGCCGTCAAGCTGCTCGGCCTGGAGATCCCCGCCGACGCCGCCGAGCTGCTGGCCGACCAGGCCCGCTCGCAGCAGACCTTCGTCCTGTGGGACCTCGTCCACGACCGGACCCACAGCCACGGCGACCTGCCGTTCGACCCCTTCATGATCAAGCAGCGCAGCCCGTTCTGGATGTACGGCCTCGAAGAGCTCCGCTGCGACCTGACCGCCTTCAAGGAGGCCGTCCGCCTGGAGGCCGAGGGCTACGAGCAGGGCCGCGACGTCCAGTACGCGGTCCTCTTCGACCGGATGTTCCGCTTCCCCGTCAGCGGCGACCGCGTCCGCAACTACGACGGCATGGGCGGCCAGCTGCTCTTCGCGTACCTGCACAAGCACGACGCGCTGCGCTGGCGCGACAACCGCCTCAGCATCGACTGGGAGCGGGTCGCCGACGTCACCAACGCCCTCTGCGGCGAGATCGAGACCCTCTACCGCGACGGTATCGACCGGCCCAAGACCGCCCACTGGATCGCCGCGTACCAGCTGGTCTCCCGCTACCTCACGCCGCACCCCGCCTCCACCTGGGCCAAGGGCCCCGAGGCGCTCCCGCTCGACACCGCCGACGGCAAGGCCCTCAACAAGGCCCTGTGCGACGCGGTGATGCCCGACGAGTTCCCGCTCAGCATGTTCTACGAGGCCCTGAACAAGAAGCTCAGCGGCGTCATCGCCGCCACCACCGGCATCACCGGCAACGGCGCAAAGGGAGTCGCAGCATGAGCACCGCCTCGAACATCACCTCGGTCCCGACCCGCCTCGACGGCAAGGTGATCGCCGTCGCGGGAGCCAGCGGCCCGGCCGGCCAGGCCGTCCTGCGCCGCCTCGCGGCCGCCGGCGCCACCGTCATCGGCGCCGACATCGACCAGCAGCGGCTCGACAGCGCCCTCGCCGCCGTCCGTACCGCCGTACCCGGCGCGAAGGTCAGCGGCCAGGTCATCGACCTCCTCGACCCGCAGGAGGTCCACGACTGGGCCGACCACCTGGAGGCCGAGCACGGTCACGTCGACGGCCTGCTCCACCTGGTCGGCGGCTGGCGCGGCAGCAAGACCTTCTTCGAGAGCCGCATCGACGACTGGGACTTCCTGCACGACACCGTCGTCCGGACCCTCCAGCACACCTCGCTGGCCTTCCAGCCCGCCCTGGTCCGCAGCCCCGCCGGCCGCTACGCCATGGTCTCCGCCGCGGCCGCCCACAAGCCGACCGCAGGCGGCGCCGCATACGCCGCGGCCAAGGCCGCCACCGAAGCCTGGACCCTCGCCATGGCCGACTCCTTCGCCAAGGAGACCACCGCCGCCGACGGCACGCCGACCGCTGCGGCTGCCATTCTGGTGATCAAGGCACTGGTCTCCCCGGAGATGCGCGCCGAGAAGCCGAACGCCAAGTTCGCCGGCTTCACCGACACCGCCGACCTCGCCGACACCCTCGCGGGCCTCTGGGACCGCCCGGCAGCAGAACTGAACGGACAGCAGTTGTGGCTGACAGCCCGATGACCTCTTCCACCCCGGTCCCGACCTCCGGGACGGAAACGACCGACGCGACACGGCGACACGACCCCGCCGTGCGCGGCTTCGCGAGCGACAACTACGCGGGTGTCCACCCGGAGATCCTGGCGGCCATCGCCCTCGCCAACGGCGGCCACCAGGTCGCGTACGGCGAGGACGACTACACCGCCCACCTCCAGGACGTCTTCCGCCGCCACTTCGGTGAGCGCGCGGAGGCGTACCCCGTCTTCAACGGCACCGGCGCCAACGTGGTCGCCCTGCAGGCGCTGCTCCCGCGCTGGGGCGCGGTGATCACCGCCGCCACCGCTCACATCAACGTGGACGAGTGCGGCGCGCCCGAGAAGATCGCCGGGATCAAGCTCCTCACCGTCCCCACGCCGGACGGCAAGCTCACCCCCGAGCTGATCGACCAGCAGGCCTGGGGCTGGGGTGACGAGCACCGCGCGCAGCCGCTCGCCGTCTCCATCACCCAGAGCACCGAACTCGGCACGCTCTACACCGCCGAAGAGATCAAGGCGATCTGCGACCACGCCCACGAGCACGGCATGCTCGTGCACCTGGACGGCTCGCGCATCGCCAACGCCGCCGCCTCCCTCGGCCTGCCGCTGCGCGCGTTCACGACGGACGCCGGCGTGGACGTGCTCTCCTTCGGCGGTACGAAGAACGGCCTGCTGCTGGGCGAGGCGGTCGTCGTCCTCAACCCCGAGCGCGTGCGCAACCTGAAGTACCTGCGCAAGATGTCGATGCAGCTCGCCTCGAAGATGCGCTTCGTCTCCGTCCAGTTCGAGGCCCTCCTGTCGGGAGACCTCTGGCTGCGGAACGCCTCCCACTCGAACGCCATGGCCCAGCGCCTGGCCAAGGCGGTCGGCGACATCGACGGCGTGACGCTGGTCCGTCCCGTGCAGGCCAACGCGGTCTTCGCGATCCTGCCGCGCGAGGTGAGCGAGCGGCTGCAGAAGCGTTACCGCTTCTACTTCTGGAACGAGCACACCGGCGAGGTGCGCTGGATGGCCTCCTTCGACACCACAGAGGGCGACATCGACGCCTTCGCCGCCGCCATCGCGGAGGAGATGGGCCGCCTCTGACCCGGCCCGGGCCATGCCCGGTGCCGTTGACGCTTGCCAGCCCCTGCCTGCTTTTTTCGTCGGGCAGGGGCTGACTTGCTCACAGCGGCCTGCGGGCGTAGTGTTCCCTAGTCGCTCGACAGGGAGCACCGGACACGCATCGGCGCGGACGGTCCCGGGGCGGCCAATCCTCTGAACCACCACTTCGCTCTTCCCGTATTCGTACGGGCTGGCTGTCGTGCGCGTTTATATGGATTGCGGCCGGATTCGCTTTATGGAGCGGGGTTCGGCTAAAGTTTGGGACGTCGGAAAGCGCAGCACGGCGAATG